>JANQKC010000010.1 GCA_028281325.1 Alphaproteobacteria bacterium | reverse complement strand
CTCCGAAAGATGATCGTCCAGCTCAACGCCATCATCAGAGATCAGCAACCATACAAACTAAACGAGACATAAACACAGTTGCTGAGCCTGTCGAAGGATGGATCGCCGCCCCATACGATCGGCGCCGGTGGATTCCCGCTTTCGCGGGAATGACAGAACAGATGTGTGGGAATTCGAGTCTCGTCACTCCCGCGAAAGCGGGAGGCCAGAGTGGCCGCCCTACTCAGCCGCCAAGGCCTCGCGGGCGGGCAGGCCTTCCAGGTAGGCGGCGACTTCGTCGGTGGCGATGACGTCGGCGTATTTGCAGTTCAGGTCGAACAGGTTGACCGCGTGGCTGGCGTCGAACCGGTCGAAAGTCGTCTCCTCGGGGATCGTCACCTTGAAATTGTAGCTGAAGGCGTCGACCGTGGTGGCGCGCAGGCAGCCCGAGGTGGAGCAGCCGGTCAGGATCAAGCTGTCCACGTCGAGGTGGTTGAGATAGCTCATGAAGGGCGTGCCGAAGAAGGCCGAGGGCATGCGCTTGCCGATCAGCATGTCCTGCGGGCGCGGCGCGATGGGGGCGACGGTTTGGGTCGCGTGCGTGCCCTCGGTCGTGGTCTTCTCCGCGCCGCGATGGCTCTTGCCGGTCTGCACGCCGTTGTCGCGCATGTCGGCCCGCCGTTCCGACTGTGTGTAGAAGATTGGGATGTTCTTCTCCCGCGCGAGGCGCATCAGCCGCTCGATATGCGGCACGGCCCGCCAGCCCGCCTTGCCGCAATAGGTGCGGTATTGCGCCAGCGCCGCTTCCTCGTCCTGGTCGGGGTCGTCGCCGGTGAAATTATACTGGACGTCGATGATGAACAGCGCCGGCCGTTCGCCGAACCCGACGCGCCGGCCGTAGCCGGACTGGTCGAAGACTCTTTTGTCCTTGTCGGTCAGGAACTGGTCCCAGATGCGCTCGGTCATGCGTCGGTCTCCCTCGTGGGTGGTGCTGACATCTTCATCCTTCGACAGGCTCATGCTTCGACACGCTCAGCATGAGGGTGTTGTAACAATACCTGCCTCACCCTGAGCTTGTCGAAGGGTCCATGCATTTCACGGTCATGCTTCGACGGGCTCATGCTTCGACAAGCTCAGCATGAGGATTGCTAAATGATATCCGCCTCACCCTGAGCCTGTCGAAGGGTGTGCCTACAAAATAAATTTCGACAGGTCCGCGTCCTCGGCGAGGCTGGAGACGCGCTCGCGCACATACTCGGCGTCGATGGCGATCGCTTCGCCCGAGCGGTCGGTGGCGGTGAAGCTGATTTCCTCCAGCAGCTTTTCCATCACCGTGTGCAGGCGGCGCGCGCCGATATTCTCGACATTCAGGTTGATCGTCGCGGCCAGCCGCGCCAGTTCGACGATCGCATCGTCGGTGAAGCTGAGCGCCACGTCTTCCGTTTTCATCAGCGCGGTGTATTGCAGGATCAGGCTGTTCTCCGGCTCGCGCAGGATGCGTTCGAAATCGTCCTGGGTCAGCGCCTTCAACTCGACGCGGATCGGCAGCCGGCCCTGCAACTCGGGCAGCAGGTCGGACGGCTTCGCCAAATGGAACGCGCCCGACGCGATGAACAGGATATGGTCGGTCAGGACCGGGCCGTGCTTGGTCGCGACGGTGGTGCCCTCGATCAGCGGCAGCAGGTCGCGCTGCACGCCCTCGCGGCTGACATCCGCGCCCTGCCGGTCGGACCGGGCCGCGACCTTGTCGATCTCGTCCAAAAAGACGATGCCGTTCTGCTCCACCGATTCGATGGCGGCGCGCACCACCTGTTCCTCGTCGAGCAGCTTGTCGCTCTCCTCCGCGACCAGCACGTCGTAGGATTCGCCGACGGTCATGCGCTTGCGCTTGGTGCGTTGCCCGCCCAGCGCCTTGCCCAGCATGTCGTTCAGATTGATCATGCCCATCTGCGCGCCGGGCATGCCGGGCACGTCCAACGTCGGCAGTCCAAGGCCGCCGGTGTCGGCGACATCGATCTCCACCTCGCGGTCGTCCAGTTCGCCCTCGCGCAGCTTCTTGCGGAAGGCCTGGCGCGTGCTCTCGCTGGCGTTGTCGCCGACCAGCGCGTTGATCACCCGTTCCTCGGCCATGATCTCGGCCTTCGGCACGACTTCCTTGCGCTGGTCGTCGCGCACGATGTGGATCGCCGCTTCGACCAGGTCACGGACGATCTGCTCCACGTCGCGGCCGACATAGCCGACCTCGGTGAACTTGGTCGCCTCGACCTTGATGAAGGGCGCGTTGGCCAGCTTGGCCAGGCGGCGGGCGATCTCGGTCTTGCCGACGCCGGTCGGGCCGATCATCAGGATATTCTTCGGCAGCACTTCCTCGCGCATCTCGTCGGTCAGTTGCTGACGCCGCCAGCGGTTGCGCAGCGCCACGGCGACGGCGCGCTTGGCGTCGTTCTGGCCGACGATGAAACGGTCGAGTTCGGAAACGATCTCTCGGGGGCTGAAGGAGCTCATAGCTTTTCGATCACAACGCTTTCATTGGTGTAGACGCAGATGTCGGCGGCGATCTTCATGGCGCGGGCGGCGATTTCCTCGGCGTCCATCTCGGTCGCGCCGACCAGCGCGCGGGCGGCGGACAGCGCATAGGCCCCGCCCGAGCCGATGCCGATCAACCCGTCCTCGGGCTCCAGCACGTCGCCGTTGCCGGTGAGGGTCAGCGAGACGTTGGAATCCGCCACCGCCATCATTGCTTCGAGCCGGCGCAAATAGCGGTCGGTCCGCCAATCCTTGGCCAGCTCGACGCAGGCCCGGGTCAACTGCCCGGGATGCTGTTCCAGCTTGGCTTCCAGCCGTTCGAACAGGGTGAAGGCGTCGGCGGTCGCGCCCGCGAAGCCCCCGATCACCGAACCGTCGCCGAGCCGGCGCACCTTGCGCGCATTCGCCTTGATCACGGTCTGGCCCAGGCTGACCTGGCCGTCGCCGGCAATCACCACCGTATCGCCCTTGCGGACCGAAAGGATCGTCGTGCCATGCCATGTGGCGGGTTCGCTCATGTCTGTCCTTTTACTGGAAAGTCGGGATTCTGCGAAATGGCCTACAGGATGTGGCGATTTTCCGCCGTTCGATCAAGGGGTGTCGTCCGCGGGCGTCTTTGTCTCGCCCTGGCGGCGCTAACGCGGCGCTAGCCCGTTTCCCTGCTGGCCCTTTGCCGGTCGGGGTGATACAAGACGCCCGGTTCAGCGACCGGAGGCTGTCATGCGCAAGGCGAAAGTGGAGCGCAACACGAAAGAGACGGAAATCCAGGTGGAGATTGGCCTGGACGGCACGGGCACCTATGACGTGAGCACGGGCATCGGGTTCCTCGACCATATGCTCGAACAGCTCTCGCGGCATAGCCTGATGGATTTGACCGTGCGGGCCAAGGGCGACCTGCATATCGATTTCCATCACACCACCGAGGATTCCGGCTATGCGGTGGGCGAAGCCTTTTCGCAGGCGCTCGGCGACCGCAAGGGCATCGTGCGCTACGGCAGCGCGCTCATCCCGATGGACGAGACGCTGACCCGGGTCGCGCTGGACTGCTCGAACCGGCCCTATCTGGTGTGGAAGGTGGATTTCCCGACGCCCAAGCTCGGCGACATGGACACCGAACTGTTCAAGGAATGGTTCCAGGCCTTCGCGCAGAGCGCCGGGCTCACGCTGCATGTGGAGAACCTCTACGGCGCGAACAGCCATCATATCGTCGAGTCCTGCTACAAAGGCCTCGCGCGGTCGCTGAAGATGGCGGTCGATATCGATCCACGGCAGGCGAACGCCGTCCCGTCCACCAAGGGCGTGCTCGGCGGCTCGCTGTAACAGAAGAAGACCGACGCCGGCGGGAGCGCCGCGGCGGGTTTGGCGAAACATGACGGTAGCGATCATCGACTACGGATCGGGCAACCTGCGCTCGGCGGCGAAGGCGTTCGAACGCGAGAGCGACGGCCCCGTGTTGGTCACCGGCGACCCGGACGCGGTCGCGCGGGCGGACCGCATCGTGTTGCCGGGCGTCGGCGCCTTCGGCGACTGCAAGCGCGGCCTGCTGGCGGTGGACGGTATGATGGAGGCCTTGCAGGACGCGGTGATCGGCCGCGGCCGGCCGTTCTTCGGCATCTGCGTCGGCATGCAGCTGACCGCCGATGTGGGCCTCGAACACGGGCGGCATGACGGGTTCGGTTGGATCGGCGGGGAGGTGGCGGCGATCGCGCCGGCCGATCCGGCGCTCAAGGTGCCGCATATGGGCTGGAACACGCTCACCCTGCCCCGGGACCATCCGGTGACGGCGGGGATCGAGGACGGCGACCACGTTTACTTCGTCCACAGCTATCATCTTGCCGCGGCGGACCCGGACAACGTGCTCGCGACGACGGACCACGGCGGCACGATCACCGCGATGGTCGGTCACGGCACCATGATCGGCACGCAGTTCCATCCCGAGAAGAGCCAGGCGGTGGGCCTGCGCCTGATCGCGAACTTTCTGAACTGGGCGCCCTGAGGGATCGCGATGACGGACCCCGCGACAACGACGATCACGGTCGAGATCGCCACCCGGCTCAAGGGGGCGGACCAGCACGACCTGTGCGACGCCGCCGAGGCCTCGATCCTCGAGGGCGGCGGTTTCGGCTGGCTGTCCCCGCCGCCGCGCGAGGTGCTGGAAACCTACTGGCGTGGTGTGCTGGTGGTGCCCGAACGCAGCCTGTTCCTCGCCCGCCTGGACGGCGTGGTCGCCGGCTCGGCGCAGCTCGTCCGGCCGACCCGCAACAACGAGGCGCAGGCGCACGCGGCCACGCTGACCGCCGCTTTCGTCGCCCCCTGGGCGCGGGGCCACGGCGTTGCGCGGGCGCTGATCGAGGCGGTGGAGTCCACGGCGCGGGGCGACGGCTTCGCCGTGCTGAACCTCGATTTGCGGGAAACCCAGACCGCGGCCATCGCGCTCTACGAGGCGCTCAGCTATACCCACTGGGCCACGAATCCTCATTACGCCCGGGTCGGCGACGCCTGGGTCGCGGGCTATTTCTACAGCAAGCTGTTGAGCGATGACGGAGACGCCGCATGATTCTGTATCCCGCGATCGACCTGAAGGACGGGCAGTGCGTGCGCTTGCGCCAGGGCGACATGGACCGGGCGACAGTGTTCAACGACGACCCCGGCGCGCAGGCGGCGGCCTTCGCGGCGGCGGGGTCGGCCTGGCTGCATGTGGTCGACCTGAACGGCGCGTTTGCGGGCGAACCGGTGAACGGCGACGCGGTCGACGCGATCCTCGCCGCAACCGATCTGCCGGTGCAGCTCGGCGGCGGCATCCGCACGCTGGCGACGATCGAGACGTGGTTGACCAAGGGCGTGCGCCGCGTCGTGCTCGGCACCGTCGCGGTCAAAGACCCGGACTTGGTGCGCGAGGCCTGCCGCACGTGGCCGGGGCATGTGGCGCTCGGCATCGACGCGCGCGGCGGCAAGGTCGCGGTCGAAGGCTGGGCCGAGGTCTCCGAACTGGCGGCGCGGGACCTGGCGCTGCGCTTCGAGGACGCCGGCGCGGACGCCATCGTCTACACCGATATCGACCGCGACGGCGTGCTGCAGGGACCGAATGTCGAGGCGACGGCCGGATTGGCGCGTGCGCTGTCGACCCCGGTGATCGCCAGCGGCGGCGTATCGTCGCTCGACGACCTGATCGCGCTGGCCGGCGAAAAGGTGATCGCCGGCGCGATCATAGGACGGGCATTGTATGACGGGCGGGTCGACCTCCGAGAGGCGCTTGCCGCCCTACCCTCACCGGCGGGAGCTGCGGCATGTTGATGGATTGGACTGTTCCCGCCGGGTATGACGGGCGGGTCGACCTCCGAGAGGCGCTTGCCGCCCTACCCTCACCGGCGGGAGCTACGGCATGTTGATGGATTGGACTGTTCCCGCCGGGTATGACGGGCGGGTCGACCTTCGAGAAGCGCTCGCCGCCCTGCCCGCACCCGCGGAGGCTCCGGCATGTTGAAGATTCGCGTCATCCCCTGCCTCGACGTGCATGCGGGCCGCGTGGTCAAGGGCGTGAATTTCGTCGATCTGGTCGATGCCGGCGATCCAGTGGAACAGGCGCAGGTCTACGACGCGGCCGGCGCGGACGAACTGACCTTCCTCGACATCACCGCGTCGCACGAGAACCGCGAGACGATCTACGACGTGGTGCGCGGCACGGCCGAACACTGTTTCATGCCGCTGACCGTCGGCGGCGGCGTGCGCCAGGTCGAGGATATCCGCAAGCTGCTGCTGGCGGGCGCGGACAAGGTGTCGATCAACACCGCCGCGGTGCACCGGCCCGAATTCGTCGCCGAGGCGGCGGAGCGCTTCGGCACGCAATGCATCGTCGTCGCCATCGACGCCAAATCGACCGGGCCGGACAAATGGGAAATCTTCACCCATGGCGGGCGCGAGCCGACCGGCATCGACGCGGTCGAATGGGCCGTGCGCATGGTCGACCTGGGCGCGGGCGAAATCCTGCTGACCTCGATGGACCGCGACGGCACCAAGGTCGGGTTCGACAACGCGCTGAACCGCACCGTCGCGGACCGCATCGCCGTGCCGCTGGTGGCGAGCGGCGGCGTCGGCACGCTGGACCACATGGTCGACGGCGTGCGCGAGGGCCACGCCTCGGCGGTGCTGGCCGCGTCGATCTTCCATTTCGGCGAATTCACCATCGGCGAGACCAAGGCGCATATGGCGGCGGCGGGCGTCCCGGTGCGACTCTGACGAAACCACGGCGCATTGCGTCCGGCCCTGACAAGCCGGGGGAATTCTGTTAGGCAATCGGCGAGACCGATTTTCAGGAGACATCACGGTGGCAGCCGATAAGAAAAAGGCGGCGAACGCCCATATTCTCGACGAGCTTTATTTGGTCGTCGAAAGCCGCAAGGGCGCGGACCCCAAGACCTCCGGCACGGCCCGGCTGTTCGACCGCGGCACCGCCAAGATCGCGCAGAAGGTGGGCGAGGAAGCCGTCGAGGCGTTGATCGAAGGCCTGCGCGGCGACAAGGCCCTGCTGGCCGAGGAAAGCGCCGACCTGCTGTATCATCTGCTGGTATTGTGGGCCGACCAGAAAGTGAAACCCGAGGCGGTCTGGGCGGCGCTCGAAAAGCGGCGCGGCAAACCGTCCCACTAGAGAGTCCGATCCAGGCGCGAGGGAACCCCATGTCCTACGATTCCGAGAATATCTTCGCCAAGATCCTGCGCGGCGAGATTCCCTGCGACAAAGTGTATGAGAACGACCACGCCCTCGCCTTCAACGACATCGAACCGAAGGCGCCGGTGCATGTGCTGATCATTCCGAAGGGACCGTATGTGTCGAGCAGCGCGTTTTCCGCCGATGCGAGCGACGCGGAACTGGCCGGTTTCATGCGGGCGGTCCACGCGGTCGCCGAGAAGACCGACGTGCTCGCGTCCGGCTACCGGCTGATCGCCAACGCGGGGGCGCACGGGCATCAGGAGGTGCCGCATTTTCACGTGCATCTGCTGGGGGGCCGGCCGATCGGGCCGATGGTCATGCGCGCGGACTGAGCGCGTTGGGCCGATGTCGTCAGTCCGAGGACTCGTCGCGCACCGAGAGGATTTCCCAGTCGTCGGTGCGGCGGATTTCGACGCCCTGCCCCTTATGCGCCGGGGTTCCGTCGGGCAGGGCCACGGAGATTTGATCGACGGCCGCGCTGACGGTGTCGGGTAAGGGCGTGGCCTCGGCGGCGCCGGCGTCATCGGCCTCCACGTCGACGGTGACATAGACCATCGCGGCGGCGTAATAAGTAACGGTGTAGCGGGCCATTCCGTACCTTTTCCCATCTCCCCGGCGAGGGTAGGCGCGGCCCCTTAAGGATCGGTTAAAACGCGCCGAATACCGCGGAAAAGCGGGCGGCGCATACGAGTGAAGGACTGCCATGGCCGGACCAACCCTGTCGGCGCTCGTCGTCGCCCATAACGAGGAAGAGGTGCTTGCCGACTGCCTCGACCGGTTGCGCTTTGCCGACGAGACCGTCGTCGTGCTCGACCGATGCACCGACCGGTCGAAGGAGATCGCCGCCCGCTTCACCGACCGCATCCTCGAAGGCGCGTGGGAGCTGCAGGGCGACCGCCGCAACGAGGGCATTGCTTTCTGCCGGAGCGACTGGGTGCTCGAAGTCGACGCCGACGAATGGATCACGCCCGAGCTGGCCGCGGAAATCCGCACCGTGATCGCGTCCGACACCGGCGACTATTTCGACCTGCCGGTGAAGAACTATGTCGGCGGCCGGTACATCCGCTACGGCATGGCCAGCGGCGGCTTCGGCAAGGAAAGCTGGGTCGGCGGGCTGTTCCGCAAGCGCGTGAAGACATGGGAGAACAAGCGCCTGCACCCCGGCGCGACGTATGACGGCGACAAGGGGCCGATGCTGACCAACCCGGTCGTGCATCACATCGACCGCGACATCTCGGACATGCTCGACCGCCTCGACCGCAAGACCACGGCGCGCGCCAAGGACATGGTCGACCGCGGCGACGTGGGCAGCTTCGGCAACATGGTGCGCAAGATCTTCTCGCGCTTCTACAAATGCTACGTCCGGCGCAAGGCGTATAAGGAAGGCGGCTACGGCTTCGTCATCGCGCTGTGCGCCGCCCTCGAACCCATCCTGGGGCACCTGAAAGCGACGTTGGAGGAAATCCCGCGCCGCGAGGCCGAGAAAAACCGCGCGGCCGCCGTCGACAAGGGGTGATGGCGTCGGGTCTTCGTCTGCCTGGTCCGGAAGGGAGGACGGACAGGATGCCGGAGAGTTAGGACGCCCTGCCCGCCCCCGATGCGGGTGTAGATAATATGGCCAACTATCTCATCATCCCGCAAACTCGCGTGATCTCGATCTTGCCCGAAGTCTCGGCCCCGACAGTTATGGGCAACGCGGCCTTAACCTTGGGTTAAGCGCCTGAATTTCAAGTGCGCTCACAAAACTTTGCGATGGATGGCACGGCGGGTCAATGCCGCTTGGGCGATGTCCGGCGCGGGCGTCAGGCGGCCTGCGCCAGGGCGTGGACCGCGTCGCGGCGCGGCTGCACGCCGCGCAGGCTGCGTTCGATCAGCCCTTGGGTTTCCAACCACTTCACGTCGCGGGACAGGGTCTTCTGGCTCTTGCCGGCATAGGCGTCGGCGAGCCGGGGGCTGAGGCCGCGCAGCGCCCCGATGCGCACCGGCGCGTCCTCTCGGCCCAGATCCTCGAGCAGCACCCGTCGCCGCCGGTCGCCGGCCCGGTCACGGCCCTCGAAGGCCTGCAGCACCACGTCGCGCCAGGCGCTTGTGGCCTGCGCCTCGCGCAACGCGCCGATCTGTCCGCGCAGCCCCGCGGCCATGCCGCCCGCCGCATAGACCGCGAAGGCGATGGTCGCGCCCCCGGCCTCGACCGTCTCGTCGGCCAGTTCCGCGTATTGCCCGGCGGTGTCGCTGTAGTGGATCGACGGCAGATGCGCCGTCCGCGGCGGCAGCCCGGCCGCGCGCAGCACGCGGTAGGCGGCGAGCCGCGCGGTGATCTCGATGCCGTGGGTGAACGGACGCAGGATCAGCAGGAACTGATGCGCCGCGATCGCCCGTAGCATCGCGGTCTGAAAGGTTTCGTCCCGGGCCGGCAGGAACTCGTGGCCGTTCAGCCAGTCGCAGAACTGGCTCAGCTTGCCCCAACTGCGCGGCGCGGCGAACTGGTCGGCCAGCGACGCCGCCCTCGCCGCGGCGGCATCGGCGCGCCCCGCCTCTGCCCTGTCCGCCGCCATGGCCGATTGCGTCAGCGCCACCGCCTGCGCGATGTCGCCCACCGCCTCGTTGTCATGGCTGATCGTCTGCGCCGTGATCGGCGCGTCGGGCCGCCGGTCGACCGCGTCGAACAGCGCGCCGACCGCCTCGGCCAGATCGCCGCCGCCGGGCGCCGCCATGACCTCCGCCCCGAATTCTGCCGCCGCCGTCGCCCGCGCCGCCGCCGCGCGGGTCTCGGCGCTCAGCCGGTCCAGCGCGCCGGGCGCGACCGGAAAACCGCACAGCGTCTCGGCATAGGCCTCGATCCGGCCGAGATCCGTCCAGAAGCGCTGCGGCGCGCGTTGCAGGTCCATGCGATAGGAACGCCAGGGGGTAAGCATCGGGTTTCGTCCGCGTGTCGTGCCGAACTTTCTGTCCGCTGACGCGACGATACTCGGTGAGGTTTATCAAACGGTTAACGGCATGATCGACGAAATTCGCCAGAAAAATGTCCCGTCCCGCGCGGAATGGTTGTGGAGGTCGCTTCGGGATGCGCCCCTGGTTATCCTAAGCCGGCAACGGTGAGGAATCTGTTAGAAGTCAAAGGGTTAAGGGAAGAGGTCGTGTCAGGACGGGAAGAATAGGAAGGGCGGCCGTCGCGGCAAAGAAAAGGTGCCACGCGTGGGGGAGAGTGGTGGGGAAACGCGCGGCACCAGGAGTGAGTTGAGGGGGAGTCTCAGCTTCTGGAGGCTGTTAGCTGTAATATGGTTAACGAAACGGAAATTGTAAGGGGGTGGTCCGCGCGTCCGCGCTTGTCCGCCGCAAACACTGTCGGAATGCGCGCCTTACTCGACGCCGTCCATCGCGGAACCGCCGTCGGGGCCGATGTCGAAATTGGCGGCAATGCCGGACGCGAACTCGCTGACGGCGGAAACTACCATGGCGATGACCGTGTCGATCTTCGGCATCGCGACGGTCTCGCCGCCGGTTGAGGCCAAGCCGTCGACCGTGCGCGATTCTTGGTTTTCCGCCGCCGGCCGGCCGTTGCGTCCCGTCCCGTCGGTGCGGGCGGCGACTTGAAAGCCCCGCGGCGCGGCGGCCCGATAGCCCGGATTCCGGTCCCGGATCGTCTTGATCGCCGCTTGCGCCGACGGCAGGGCGCGCGGGCACGGTTCGCCGGCCAGTTCGAAGGCCAGGGCATTATCGTTGTCCATGCAGAGCCGCGCCTTCGCCGCCGCATGATGCCCATGGCTCTTTAACTCCCTGGCGTTCTTCAACATCTTGCAGTTCTCGTCGGTCCAGGTCGACCCGAGGCCGAATCCGAAACCGGCGCCCTGCCCGCCGCCGCCCGAGGACCCCATGCAGGTATCGTCGGCGGATCCCAGCAAGACCGGCGCGGCGCTCGCCGCCGCGTCGTTGTTGCCCTTCGCCGTGACGGTCGAGTCGCCGCCGCTCAAGCCGGCGACGGTCTCGGCGTCGGCCGGGTCGGACGGGGTGGGCGCGGCGCCGTCGTCCGGCTTTTCGGCCAGGGTCGGCGCGGCATCGTCGCGCGCGTCGGCCGCGACGTCGCTCCTGTCGGCGGTATCGATGGCATTGGTGTGAGCAGCCTGCGCCGCTTCGGGCTCGGAAGTGTTTATGTGAGAAAGGCTGACGGTCGCCCGCAGTTTAGGCTCCGGTGCGCCACGGTCGTCCGCGCTGACCAGACTCGCCATAAAGACCAATAGGATAAGGGAAAACGCCGCCGTGACCGTGCTGGCCTTGACCATCCTCGATGCTCCCGGGGCGGCCGCATTTCGCTGAGTTATTGCTTGTGACGCTGAGTGAACAGCGGCGGCGCGACCCACGTTTTAATTGTTTAGAGGAGCATGCAACCAATATGAGCTCATTCATATAGTACTTTCTGTGTATAAATTTTGGGCATCCAAGTCTTAGGAGGCGGGGTTTGCGTCGCATCCGCACACCTTGCGGGTACCCGTCGCCTCTTTATTTGGTAGCCCGTTACCCCCGCGCCATCACCCGCCGGTAGCTCAGCGCTTCCGCCACATGCACGCGGCGCACGTCCGGCTCGCCTTCCAGGTCCGCCAAGGTCCGCGCCACCCGCAAGACCCGGTGATAGCCGCGCGCGCTCAGCTTTAGGCGTTCGGCCGCGTCGGTGAGCAGTTTGCGGCCGTCCGGGTCGGGGGCGGCGACGTCTTCCAGCAGCGCGCCGTCGGCTTCGGCGTTGGTGGCGACCGGCTGGCCGACTTTTTCGTAACGCGCGGTCTGGATCGCGCGGGCCTTTGCCACGCGGGCGGCCACATCGGCGCTGGTCTCGGCCGGTGGCGGCAGCGACAGGTCGGCGGCGCTAACTGCCGGCACGTCCACGTGCAGGTCGATGCGGTCGAACAGCGGGCCGGAGATTTTCGATTGATAGTCCTGCGCGCAGCGCGGCGCGCGGGCGCAGGTGAGCGCCGGGTCGTCGAGATGGCCGCAGCGGCAGGGGTTCATCGCCGCGACCAGTTGGAACCGCGCCGGATAGGTGACATGCGCGTTGGCCCGGGCGACGGCGGCGCGCCCGGTCTCCATCGGCTGGCGCAGCGATTCCAGCGTCTGGCGGGAGAATTCCGGCAACTCGTCCAGGAACAGCACGCCGTGATGCGCCAGCGTGATCTCGCCCGGCTTGGCGCGCGCGCCGCCGCCGACCATCGCGGGCAGCGACGCCGAATGATGCGGGTCGCGGAACGGTCGGCGCCGGGTGATCGCGCCGTCGGAGAGGAGCCCCGCCACGCTCTGCACCATGCTAACTTCCAACGCTTCCTTCGGCTGCAGCGGCGGCAGCAGGCCCGGCAGGCGCTGCGCCAGCATCGATTTGCCGGCGCCGGGCGGTCCCATCATCAGCAGGTTATGCGCCCCGGCGGCGGCCAGTTCGAGCGCGCGCTTGGCGGTTTCCTGCCCCTTGATGTCGGCCAGGTCCGGCAGCGGCGCGTCGTCGTCCCGCAGTTCCGGCGCGGGCGGCGTTAAGGTCTGCGTGCCTTTCATGTGGTTGATCAGGGACAGCAGCGTCGCTGGGGCGAGGATCGGGACTTCCCCGGCCCAGGCCGCTTCGCCGCCGCAAGATTCCGGGCAGATCAGCCCGAGGCCCGCCGCATGCGCGCCGATCGCCGCCGGCAGCACGCCGGACACCCGGGCGATCGCGCCGTCCAGCCCCAGCTCGCCGAGCGCCGCGTAGCCGGTCAGCGCGTCGTCCGGCAGCACGTCCATCGCGGCCAGCAGGCCGAGTGCGATCGGCAGATCGAAATGGCTGCCTTCCTTCAGCACGTCGGCGGGGGACAGGTTCACCGTGATCCGTTTTGGCGGCAGGCCGAGGCCGAGCGCGGCCAATGCGGCGCGCACCCGTTCGCGGCTTTCCGCCACCGCCTTATCCGGCAGGCCGACGATGGTGAAGGCGGGCAGGCCGTTCGCCATCGTCACCTGCACGTCGATCGGCAGCGTGTCGATGCCCTGAAAGGCCACGGTGTTCACATGCGCAACGATGGCGGCGGGCTCCCCTGAATGGACGCGGCAGTCTAGCGGTTGGGGTGGCGAACTGAAAGATGAAGCCGCGCCGGGGTGGAACCGTATCTAGGTTGTGCGGCGATACGGCGCGGAAGAGGAATCGCACGGAAACTAAGCATTGGCGCCGCCGGCCCGCCGCGCGTCGATACGCTGGTGGGAAACCGCGTCAAGGGCGTTATTCTTATAGGTGGCAATTACTATATATGTTTCTCGTAATACTAGATTTACCAAGATCGAATCATGTAATTTCGTTACCGAAATATTAATAACTGCGGGGCACTCTACACAAATGCTGCATAAAAGGCCCACTGTCTGATGGAACAGATGGCGGAACGAATACCATCGCCGATCAGCCTTCCAATCCCGGAAGATTGCCATGCCAAGGTAAAGGCGGCGCATGAGTATTGGCTATCCAAACACCCGGAAACCGGGCTTCCGGGACGGCAACATATCGACCCTGTCGATATTCCTGATCTGTTGCCCAACATCTGGCTGATCGACGTCGACCGGAACCCGTACCGATTCAAGTTTCGGCTCATCGGCACGCAGGTGGTCAATTATGCGGGTGAGGACAATACCGGGCGCTGGTTCGACGAGCGGTGGCCGAACTACGATCACAGCGTGTTTATCCACGTGGCCGAGTCCCGCCAGCCGACCTGGGCGCGGGGCCCGTCCAAGATGCGTCCGGAAAAGGATTATTATGAGATGGAGCGCGTCCGCTTCCCGCTTGCTTCCGATGGCGAAACGGTCGACATGATTCTGGCCCTGACCGTTTTCTTCGACAGCAAGGGCCAGGAAATCATGCAAGGGTAACCGCGCGGCCGCCGGCCGATGCGCAACCGGGACCTTGCGCCGGACATCATCATGCTAGGCTGCCGTCGCCATGACGCGAGCCTTCCTTATACTCATCGGATTATGGTCGGCCGTCGCGGTGGGTCCCGCCGTGTCGGCCGGAACCGCGCCGCCGGTTTCGCCGGGCATGACGGCGGCGGAATGCCGCGCCGACCGCGACCGGGCATTGGCGCGGCTCGATCAGGAACGCAGGACGATCCGGGCGATGTTCGACGCCGACCGGGCCGCGCTGGATGCGGCGGACTACACCCTGCAGAAGGCCGAGCAGGCGATCCTGGACCAGTTGGCGGCGGACCGGGCCGACGCCGAGGCGCGGTACGCGCGATGCCGGGCGGCCGCGCGGCGCTGAAGCGGATTGCGGGCGGGCCTTGCCGCGAGAAAACCGGCGCGGTTTTCGTCACGCAATCACCGTGTTGCTATTTCTGAAAATATCTGTTATATTACAACAGGTTAGTAGGCAATTCTTGCCCATCACCGGGCAAATATTGCCGACCATGGTTCGAGAGGGTACGCATGGTCGATATTTCGCGTTTGAACGCACTCAGCCTGAACCTGTTCGCGTCGCTGCCGAACGCGTCGACGTCGAACAGTTTGCTTGCGGCCGCGCGCGCGAGTTCGTCGGCCGCCCGCGACCGCGCGACCGAGCGCGTGGATTTCACGAATATCGAAGGCAAGGCGCGGCTCGCCGAGCAACGCGCCAAGAATTTCGGCCGCTTGACGTCGAAGCTGGAGCGGACGACCGCGGCGGTGAGCGATGCGCGCGACACGCTGCTCGACGTCAAGAAACTGTTGAGCGACATGCGCAAGCAGATCGTCCTCGCGCAGAGCGGCACCATCGACGACACCCAACGCGCCGTGCATGCCGACACCTTCGACCAACTGCTGGGCCAGTTGAACATCAAAGTACGCAATTCCGGCGGCATCGAAGGCAATATCATCGGCAGTTCGATCCGCGACGTGTTCACGCCAAGCACGCTGACGTATAAAACGAAACCCGACAGTCCGATCGATCAAACCGTTACCGGCGTCTTCTCCGGCAGCGACTTTTTCATCACCGACGGCAACGGCGACAACTACTATCCCGGCGTTTTCGGCGCGACCCTTACGAAATTCCCGACCGATTTCGGCGACGAAGGCCAAATCGTGTCGGATACCGACACGATCGTTTTCGATCCGGATACCGGCTCGATTTCGTTGACCCGCGACGGCGAGACGTCGCCCTATCTCAGCGGCACGTTGCAGCGGAAGGGGCTCGGCGTGTTGAATTCCTTCCTCTACGGCAACTTCACCGATCCGGTCAAGCTGGACGAGGCGCTTGCGGACCTGGATGCCGCCTCGGCCAAGCTACGGTTCGATATCACGATCATCGAAACGCAGCTCACCAAGGTGACGGCGCATCGCGACTTCAACGCCAAGCTGGTCCAGGAACATAACGATCTGGCGACCAACGTTCAGCAGCAGGCCTTGTTGGAACAGACGCAAAAGGCGCTGGACGAACAGAAGCGGACGCTGCTGTTCAACAACCTGCTGGAAAGCGCGCTGTCCTTCGACGGCGGCGGCAACCTGTTGTCGCTCTCGATCCAGCGGCAGTTCGACGAGAGCTTCTGACCATTTCCGACGCCTGACGCGCGGTTACCGCGGCGCCCGGTCACCGGGTCTGGCGGCGTTCCTCGATCGCGTCCCAGATCGCGCTTTCGATCGAGATGCCGTCGAGATGGTTGATCTCCTGAATCCCGGTCGGCGAGGTCACGTTTATCTCCGTCATGTAGTCGCCGATCACGTCGATGCCGACGAAGATCAGCCCGCGCTCCTTCAGGGTCGGGCCAATCGCTTCGCAAATCTGATGCTCGCGTTTCGTCAACTCGGTCTTCTCGGCGCGTCCGCCGGAATGAAAATTGGCGCGCGCTTCGCCCGCTTCGGGGACGCGGGACACGCCGCCCATCGGTTTACCGTCCACCAGGATGATGCGCTTGTCGCCGCCCCGCACCTCGGGCAGGTAGCGTTGCGCGATGATCGGTTCGCGATACATCTCGGTGAACATTTCGAGCAGGGAATTCATGTTCTCGTCACCGGGCGCGAGATGAAAGACGCCGGCGCCGCCATTGCCGAACAGCGGTTTCAGGATGATGTCCTTATGTTCGCCGCGAAAGGCGACGATCTCGTCCCGGTCGCTGGTGATCAAGCTCGGCGGCATCAGCTCGCTGAAATGCGTGACGAAAAGTTTTTCCGGCGCGTTGCGCACCGACACCGGGTCGTTCACCACCAGCGTCGTCGGATGGATATGCTCCAGCAGGTGGGTCGCGGTGATATAGGCCATGTCGAAGGGCGGATCCTGGCGCATCAGCACCACGTCCATCGTCGCCAGGTCGACCATCTGCTCGGTCCCGAGGGTAAAGTGGTCGCCGTGTTCGCGGCGCACTTCCAGCGGTTGGACCCGCGCGAACAGTCGATTGTGCCGGAAGGACAGGTCCTGCGGCAGGTAGTGATACAGGCCATGCCCGCGGCGCTGCGCTTCCAGCGCCAAGACGAAGGTGCTGTCGGCGTTGATGTCTACGCCGGAAATCGGGTCCATCTGAATGGCGACGGCAAGGCTCATCTGAATTCTCCTGCTTGCGCGGGGCGGCGCACGGTGCCCGCCGCGACTATAACCGTCCCGGCGGCGGCGGCCCAGCGCTTCAATTCAAACGTTGGCGGAGCTGCTGCAACAGGGTCGCGATTTCATGCCGCGGCGTGTCGCGGGTTTCGTGTTCCAGGAAGTCTTCCAAGGCGGCGATCGCCGCCTGAAGGTTGCCGGCATGCGCATGCAGAAGCCCGGCCTCCCGCCGTAACCCGTTGAAGTCGGGGGCGAGCAGCAGCATCGATTCGGCGATGAGCGCCGCCTTGCCGGCTTCCTTCATCTGGATATGCCGCAACTTGATGTTGTTCTGCAGCCGCAGAAGAATGTCGCGGTCGCTGACATCGCCGTATTGGTCCGGCGTCAACTCCGCTTCGGCGCCGTGCATCGCCTTCAGCAAATCGCGCAAGTCGCCGGCGCCGCAGACCTTGCCGCCGTTGAAGGGATCGACGATCGCCCGTTCGCCGCCATGGTCGACGCGGATCAGGAAATGGCCGGGAAAATTCAGGCCCGCCGCCGACCAACCCTGGGCGCGCGCCGCATGCAGGTACAGGATCCCGAGCGCCACCGGCAAGCCTTTGCGGCGGTCGATGACCCGCATCAGGTTCGCGTTCTGCAGGTCGTCGTAGGTGAGCTGGTCCCCTTCGTAGCCGTGCTGGCCCAGGATCGTCGCGTTCAGGGCATCGACGCAATCCGCCAAGGCGTCGCCGGACGTGGCGGTCCGGACGTCGTTGGCGAGTGCGGCGAGATGGTGCCGGTAATGGTCGAGGTCGACGCGGGGCCGGTCCAATGCGGCCAAGGCCAGGGCGGCGTCCGCAAGGTCGAATGCGGCCGCCGGGTTGTCGCCGACCCGCCGCAGGATATCCGCGGGGTCGGTGGCGGAAGGAATGTCGTTACCCGGCGCCACCTTCCGCGTCCTTGATCCGAACATGGCTGACGATGCGGCGGACGTAGCGAATCTGCCGGGCGTGGTTGCGCACGCGATCCAATTCGTTCCGGTCCTGCGCGATGCCCATCAGATAGACCGTGCCGTTGACGGTATCGATCGAGTAGTTGACGCCCTTGATCCGTTTGTCGAGGGTGATCGTCGTGCCCAGGTTTGCGGTGATCAGCTTGTCCCGCGCCGCGTCCAAAAGGTCGCTTTCGTCGCGCACCTGGATCTCGTTGATGACTTCGCGCACCCCGCCCACGTTCCAGGCGATGCGGACGGCTTCGATGCGGTCCTCGGTCTTGTCGACCGCGCCGGTCATCAGTGCGCGGCCCTCGTACACTTCGACCGAAACGTCGATGAACAGCCTGGCGCTGTGGTTGGCCAGGTTCGCGCTGATTTTGGCTTCGGTCGTGTTATCGCCGACGGTCTTGACGAAGCCGCGTTCCTGCAAGGCCGCGTTGCCGGCCGCCGCCCCCGCGCCGATCACCACGCTCGGGCCGCATCCGGAAAGCCCGAGGGTGAGCGAAAGCGCCGCGCACAGGACGAACCCTGCCGGCTGGCGCGATGTCCGGGGGCGGGTGTCTTTGCTGCGGACGGAAGGCAATTTTGTCGCGGGTTTCATGACCCTAGCTGTATAGCAGGATTGGCGGGAACCGCAACCGGATGGACTCCCGTTCTCTGAAACCGCCGCTTAATCCGCCCTTAAATCCGCCATGCGTCGGTCAGGTGGCGGGGCCATCGCCACGGCGTCACCAGCATCACGTCGAACCGCACCTGAAGGCCGGCGAGGGCGGGGCGTTCCGCCAACAGCCATTCGGCGGCGCGGGCGATCCGTTGCCGCTGGCGGGGCGTGACGGCCTCCAAGGCGCTGACCGCGTCGCGCCGCGCCTTGACCTCGATCACCGCCAGCGTCCCGCCGCGCCGGGCCAACAGATCGATTTCGCCGACCGGATAGCGCAGCCGCCGCGCCAACACGCGATAGCCGCGTAGGGCAAGCGAAAAGGCGCAGGCCTGTTCGGCCCAATGGCCGCGCCGCCAAGCGCGGCGGCGATTGCCCGTCCCGCGCCGTCGCTTGCTCACCGGCGGCCCCGTCCCGTCAGCGCCAGCGCGCGGTCGTAGACGTCGCGCCGCGCCACGCCGGTTCGCTCGCTGACGGCGGACACGGCATCGCGCATGCTTTGCGTCTTCAATGCCTCGCGCAGCAGACGGTCGATCTCCGCCGGCGTCGGGGGCGGCGCGTCGCCGGGCGGTCCGACGACGATCACCACTTCGCCTTTCGGCGGGCCGGCGCTGGTGTAGTGTTTCGCGAGCGCCGGCAGCGTGTCGCGGCGCAACTCCTCGTAGCGTTTGGTCATCTCCCGGGCGACCACCGCGTCCCGGGGCCCGAAGACCACGGCCATCGCGCCCAGGCAGGCCGCCAGCCGCCGGGCGGATTCGAAGAACACGAGCGAGCTTCGCAGGCCGGCGACTTCCTCGAACATTTTCTTGCGGGCGCTCGCGCGGCTCGGCGGAAAGCCGAGGAACAGGAATCGGTCGGTCGGCAGGCCGGATGCGGTCAACGCGGTCATCACGGCAGAGGCGCCGGGCAGGGCGGTCACCGCGATCGACCTCTCGACCGCTTCCTGGACCAGCCGGTAGCCGGGGTCCGAGATCAGCGGCGTGCCGGCGTCGCTGACCAGGGCGATGCTCGCGCCGGCCTCGGCGCGGCGCAGCAATTCCGGGCGGGCGCGGGGCGCGTTATGGTCGTGATAGGCGGTGACCGGTGTCGTGATGCCGTGGAAATCGAGCAGCCGGCCGGTGACCCGCGTGTCCTCGCAGGCGATGAGGTCGACGTGCTGCAAAATATCCAACGCGCGCAAGGTGATATCCCGCATGTTGCCGATTGGCGTCGGCACCACATAAAGCCCCGGGGCCGGTTTACTTCCGACCGTCCCGCCGCTAGGCTCGGCAGCCCTCGCGGGTTTTGCGGGGGTCTGATCACGGGGGTGACCCGATGCGCTGGATCGAGCGGAATTGCGGCTTTTGGCCATCTCGAGCTGCTCTGCGATTGCTGTGCGCGGCGCTGGGGCTGCTGTTTCTGGCGTCGTGCGCTGCGCCAACTGTAGACGGTGGCGACACTTACGGCCAGAGCGCGCGCGACCCCAATTTGCCGCCGGTGCCGCCGCTGCCGACGCTTCAGGATGGACAGCTTCCCACTCAGGAAGGGGTGCTGCCGGTCTATCCGGATGACGGCACGATCCGGGTGGCGATCCTGCTGCCGTTGTCGGGTCCGCGCGCCGCTCTTGGCAAGGCGATGCAGAACGCCGCCGAACTGGCGATGTTCGAAATCGCCGGCGAACAATTCACGCTCATGCCCTATGACACGCAGGGAACGCCGTCCGGCGCCACCGCTGCGGCGGAGAAGGCGGTGACCGAGGGTGCGCGGTTGATCTTGGGTCCGTTGCTGGCCAGTTCCGTCGAAGCCGTCGCGCCGGTCGCGCGGTTGGGGTCGGTCAATGTCGTGGCCTTTTCCAATTCCCAGCGCGTCGCGGGCGCGGGCGTCTTCATCATGGGCTTCGTGCCCGAACAGCAAGTCGCCGCGATCGTCGATTTCGCGGGCAGCCGCGGCCTTACGCGTTTCGCGGTGCTCGCCCCGCAGGACGAGTTCGGCCAGACCGTGGTGCAGGCGACGCAGACTGCGGCGCGGCAACGCGGCGGCGCGCTGGTGCGAACGCAGCCCTACGATCCGGCCGCCGCCGACTTCAGCCAGGACGTCAAACTGCTCGCCGATTACGATCAGCGGCGCAAGGCGCTGATGCAGCAGCGCGCGCTGTTGAAACGCCAGCCGGGCGAGGTCTCGCGCCGCGCGCTCAAACGGCTGGAAAAACGCGATACGATCGGCGACGTGGAATTCGACGCGGTGCTGATTCCGGAAACCGGCCAGCGCCTGCGCGCGCTGGCGTCGCTGCTGTCCTATTACGATGTCGACCCGCCGGCGGTGCGGATGCTCGGCCTGCGCAACTGGGACGAAATCCCGAATCCCGAATCCGAACCGTCGTTGATCGGCGCCTGGTATGCCGCCCCCCCGCCCGCCGAATGGGCGGGTTTCGCCCAGCGCTTCAAGACCGCCTATGGACGGGCGCCGGCCCGGCTCGCGTCGCTGGCGTATGACGCGACGGCGCTCGCCGCGGTGCTGGCGCAGGGCGAAAGCGGCCCCGACTTCTCGTTCGAGGCCCTGACGAATCCCAACGGCTTCCTGGGGGTCGATGGGTTGTTCCGTCTCAACCCGACCGGCGTGGCGGAGCGCTCGCTCGCGATCCTGGAAGTCCGCCGCGACGGGGTGGCGATGATCGCCGCGCCGCAGGAATCCTTCCAGCAGTTCACGAATTGACGGCGGGCTGCGTCCCTAAGCCAACAAATGCCCGATGACGGCGTCCAGACGCTGCCGCCCTTCGGCGGTCACGCGCAGATGGTTCGGGTCCGCGTCCAGGAAACCGCCCTCGATCAACGGTCGCCGCCGCGCTGGGTCGATCCACGCGTCGAGCGGTTTCCCGGTCTCCTCTTCCAGTTGTTTGACGGGGATGCCGTCGGCCACGCGCAGGCCCATCATCACCATTTCGGCCAGCCGGTCCGCGGCGTCAAGCGGGGTTCGCGCTTCCTCGCCGCCACCGCTTTCGATTCCGTCGAGCCATGCCTCCGGAGAGCGCAGCCGTTGCGTCGTCCATTTCCGGCCGTCCAGGGTCAGCCTCCCATGCGCCCCGGGTCCGACGCCGGCATAGTCCTGATAGCGCCAGTAGGTCAGGTTGTGCCGGCATTCCGATCCGGGTCTGGCATGGTTGGAAATCTCGTAGGCGGGGAGACCGGCGGCCGATAGCCGGTCCTGTGTCAGTTCGTAAAGCGCCGCGGCGTCATCGTCGTCCGATGTCAGGGTCTCGCCGAGACCGGCGCGCCGGTAGAAGGCGGTGCCCGGCTCGATGGTCAGTTGATAGAGCGACAGATGATCGCCCGCGCGCGCCAGCGCCCGTTCCAATTCGGCGCGCCACGCCGGGGCCGTCTGTCCGGGCCGGCCGTAGATCAGGTCGAAGGAAAACCGGTCGAACAGCCGGTGCGCCAGGTCGACCGCGGCCAGCGCGTCGGCGGCGCTGTGCTCGCGGCCGAGAAAACGCAGCGACGCATCGTCGAGCGCCTGCACGCCGAGCGAGACCCGGTTCACCCCGGCGGCGCGGTAATCGGCCAGGCGGCCGGCCTCGACCGAGGTCGGGTTGGCCTCCAGCGTGATCTCCACGTCCGGGTCGAGGGTCCAGCGGTCGCCGGCGCGGCCGATCAGCGCGGCGACGGTGGCCGGCTCCATCAAGGACGGTGTGCCGCCGCCGAAGAAGATGCTGGTGACCGTCCGGTCCGGCGTTTCGTCCGCCGTCGCGTCCAGGTCGCGCAGCAGGGCGCGCCGCCAACGGTCCTGGTCGATCCGGTCGCGGACGTGGCTGTTGAAATCGCAGTACGGGCATTTGGACAAGCAGAACGGCCAATGCACATACAGGGCGAGCGAAGCGCCCTGGGCGGCTACGCGGCCAGACATCCCGCGACGAAGCGTTTGAACGCTTCGGCCCGATGACTGATGGCGTGTTTGGCGTCGGGGTCCATTTCCCCGAAGGTGACGTCGTGCCCGTCCGGCTGGAACATCGGATCGTAGCCGAAGCCCCGGCCGCCGCGCGGCGGCCAGACCAGCGTGCCGTCCACCGTGCCCTCGAAGCAGTCGGCGTGACCGTCGGGCCAGGCGATCGCCAACGCGCAATGGAAATGCGCCCGCCGGTCGTCCTTGCCGTCGAGGGCCGCCTGCACTTTCTCCATCGCCACCGCGAAGTCTTTGGTCGGGCCGGCCCAGCGCGCCGAGTAGATGCCCGGATCGCCGCCGAGCGCGTGCACGCAAAGGCCGGAATCGTCGGCCAGCGCCGGCAGGTCCGCCGCCGATGCCGAAGCATGCGCCTTCAGCAGGGCGTTGGCCTCGAATGTCGTGCCGGTCTCCTCGGGTTCCGGCAGGCCCAGGTCGCCCGCCGACACCACGTCGATGCCGTAGGGTGCCACCAGGGCGCCGATCTCCGTCACCTTGCCCGGATTGTGGCTGGCGATGACCAGTTTTTCGCCGGCGAGCGTCCGGGGCATGGCCTAGAGCCCCACGGCCGTGCGCTGCGCGGCGCAGAGTTCGTCGATCCCCTTGGCGGCGAGGTCGAGCAGCTCGCCGAAGGCGTCGCGCGAGAACGGCTCGCCTTCGGCGGTGCCCTGCACCTCGACGATGGCCCCGGTCTCGGTCAGCACGAAATTGGCGTCCGCCTGCGCGGTCGAATCCTCGGCATAGTCCAGGTCGAGCACCGCCGCGCCGTTCCACAGGCCGCAGGAGATCGCGGCGACCTGCCCCGAAATCGGGATCGATTTCACCGCGCCGATCTTGTGCAGATGCTGGAACGCCAGATGCAACGCCACGAACCCGCCGGTGATCGCCGCCGTCCGGGTGCCGCCGTCAGCCTGCATCACGTCGCAGTCGATGCGGATCTGCCGCTCGCCGAAGCCCTTCATATCGGTCACCGCGCGCAGGCTGCGTCCGATCAGCCGCTGGATTTCCTGGGTCCGGCCCGAGCGCATGGTGCGGCCGCGGTCGTTCCGCGTATCGGTCGCGCGCGGCAGCATGCCGTATTCGGCGGTCACCCACCCCTCGCCGCTGTTGCGCAGGAAGGGCGGCACCGAATCCTCCACGCTGGCGGTGCAGAGCACATGCGTGTCGCCGAATTTCGCGAGGCAGGACCCCTCGGCGTATTTGGACACGTCGGTTTCCAGGGTGACGGCGCGCAGTTGATCGTTCGCTCGGCCGGAAGGGCGCATGATGGTCTCGCTTCTGTTGGATGGACGGGCGCAAGCTACCCGGTCGGAACGACCGCGTCCAGCGGCCTTGCGGGCATTCGCCGGCCCCGCGGCGCGTCGGCGTCCATTGACGCTCTGGGGGGCGCTTACTACATTCCGAAGAGCATGACAAAAGAGCTCAACGAACGGTCGCGGGACATTCTGCGGCACGTTGTCGAAGCTTACATGGAGACGGGTGAACCGGTCGGCTCGCGAACGCTGTCGCGGCGGTCCGATCTTCAATTGTCGCCGGCAACGATCCGCAACGTCATGGCCGATCTCGAAGAGTTCGGCCTGCTCTACGCGCCCCATACCTCGGCCGGCCGGTTGCCAACCGATGCCGGCTTGCGGCTTTTCGTCGACGGCATCCTCGAACTGGGCAATCTGACCCAGGAGGAGCGCGCCAGCATCGAATCGCAATGCAAGGCGGCGGGCATCAGTTCGCAGCAGGTGCTGCAGGAGGCGTCCGGCCTGTTGAGCGGCCTGTCGCAATGCGCGGCCCTGGTGATGGCGCCGAAGTCGCAGGAAAAGCTGCGGCACATCGAATTCGTCAATCTCGGCCCGGGCCGGGCGTTGGTCGTGATGGTCGGCGAGGGCGGCACGGTCGAGAATCGGGTCGTCGATATCCCGCTCGGCATGCCGGCCTCTAGCCTGGTCGAGGCGAGCAACTTCCTGACCACCCGCATGGTCGGGCGCTCGCTGCTGGAGTGCCGCGACGAGGTCGCGCGAGAGATCGCCGCGCACCGCACCGAGCTGGACGGCCTGACGACCAAGGTGGTCGAGGCGGGGTTGGCGACCTGGGCGAACAGCGGCGAGTCGGATAGCGGGGTTCTCATCGTGCGCGGTCAGTCGCACCTCCTTGAAGATGTGACCGCGGTTACCGACCTAGACCGTATCCGTGGCCTGTTCGAGGCGCTGGAAACGAAGGAAACCCTGCTTCAACTGATCGATGCGACGGATGTCGCCGACGGCGTTCAGATTTTCATCGGCTCGGAAAATGAACTCTTCTCCAATGCCGGCTGTTCGATGATAATCGCGCCCTTCGCGCAGACCGACGAGCGGATCGTCGGGGCCATCGGCGTGATCGGTCCGACCCGAATGAATTATGCCCGGATCATCCCGATGGTCGATTACACGGCCAAGATCGTGGGCGATTTGATCGGCAAGTAACCCCTCTATCGAGAACGGAAAATTTTGAATGATTGACGACAAGAAGCCGGCTGAAGCCGCCGACCCCGAGGCCGAGAGTGACGAGGCCGCCGCCACGCCCGATGACTCCGGCGCGTTCGACGAAGACATGCCGGATGATCCGTTGGCTGCCGCGGAAGCGCGCATTCAGCAGCTTGAAACGGAACTCTCCGATCTCCGCGACCGTAGCCTGCGCGCCCTGGCGGATGCCGAGAATACGCGCCGTCGGTCGGAGCGCGAACTCGCCGACGCCCGGAAATACGCGTCCAGCGGCTTCGCCAAGGATCTCCTGAACGTATCGGACAATCTCGGCCGGGCGCTCGAAAGCGTGCCCGAGGAGTTGCGGGAGCGCGACGAGAACTTCAAGTCGCTGATCGTCGGCGTCGAGATGGTGGAGAAGGATCTGCTCGCGGCCTTCGAGCGGCAAGGCATCACGAAGATCGAGCCGCTCGGCGAGAAATTCGACCACACCTACCATCAGGCGATGTTCGAGGTGCCGGATTCTCCGGAACCGGCGGGCACGATCGTACAGTTGCTGCAGCCGGGCTATGTCATGCACGACCGGCTTCTGCGGCCCGCCATGGTCGCCGTGTCGAAGGGGCAACCGGACTCGCCGCCGGACGATACCGGGCGCGTCGATACGGTCGCATAGGACGGTCGCGGGGCACACGGTCGCGGACCCCTGACACGGTGTGGCAGGACGATCACGCAACCCGCGTTGAATTATTTCGGTTAACCCGATAGGGTTCGGGTCTTCCGGTCGGCGGCCCACGCCGGCCACCCCGCAGGACGAGACGTCAAGGGGGGCGTCATCGACACCGTCGGAACAAATCTCATCGAGGATCGGCCGGAGATGGACGCGCTGTTGGCGCGCTACCGGACCGTCCGCGCGACCAGCGAGTCGCTCGCGGCGCCCTTGTCGCCGGAAGACCAGCAAGTGCAGTCGATGCCCGACGTCAGCCCGACGAAATGGCATCTGGCGCATGTCACCTGGTTTTTCGAGACCTTCATCCTGCGCGAATTCATGGCGGATTACGCGGTGTATCACCCGAAATTTGCCTATCTTTTCAATTCCTACTACGAAGCGGCCGGGCCGCGGCATGCGCGTCCGGCGCGCGGCCTGCTGACCCGGCCGTCGGCGGACGAGGTGATCGCGTACCGGCGGCATGTGGACCGCGCGATGGAGCGGCTGTTGTCGGCGCCGCCGCGGAATTCCGCCAACCGCATCGCCGAGTTGGTGACGCTGGGCGTGAACCACGAACAGCAACACCAGGAATTGCTGCTGATGGACATCAAGCATGTCTTTTCCTGCAGTCCGCTGGCGCCCGCCTACGAGCCCACGACGGCTTCGGATGCGCCGAAGAACGGCGGTGCGGGCGGGGACACGCTGGACTGGCACGAGGTCGAGGGCGGCGTACGGGGCATCGGCCATGCCGGCGACGGCTTCGCTTATGACAATGAGTCGCCGCGGCACGACGTGCTGCTGCGGGACTTCCGCATCGCGTCCCGCCTGGTGACCAACGGCGAGTATCTCGAATTTGTCGAGGATCGCGGATACGAACGGTCGGAACACTGGTTCATGGACGGCATCGAGACGGTGCGCGCGAATGATTGGCGCGGCCCCCTGTACTGGCGCGAGAAGGACGGCGAGCGGTTCGAGTTCACGCTCGCCGGGCTGCAGCCGCTGGACCCGGATAAGCCGGTCAGCCACCTCAGTTATTACGAGGCCGCCGCCTATGCCGCCTGGGCGGGCAAGCGCCTGGCCACCGAAGCCGAATGGGAAACCGCCGCCGCGGCGTCGGAACCGGCGGCGGAGTCGGAGGCGAACCTCCTGGAGTCGGGGCGGCTTCACCCCGCGCCCGCACCGAAGAAGAAAAACCGGCCGCGGCAGATGATCGGCGATGTCTGGGAATGGACGCAAAGCGCCTATAACTCATACCCGGGGTATCGCCCGGCGCGGGGCGCGATCGGCGAGTATAACGGCAAGTTCATGACCGGCCAGATGGTCTTGCGCGGCGGGTGCTGCGTGACGCCGGGCGGGCATGCGCGGGCGACCTACCGCAACTTCTTCTACCCGCATCAACGGTGGATGTTCTCCGGCATTCGTCTCGCCGACGACCGCTGAGACGCCGGCGCGAACAGGAATTCGCCTTTCGGATCATGCGCCGCGTAGCGGCGTTTCGCCGTGGCCGGCGAGGTGACCGCGTAGCAATAGACGCAGCCATGCGGACAGGTGTCATACGCGCCGATGTCGCGCGATCGATGGCAGAGGCAATCGTCGCGGTTGCCTTTCACCGGGGCGCCGATGGTGCGGCCGGCGACCGCCGACAGACGGTCCGCGTCGATGCAGCGGGCCGGCGCGCCGCCGGGCGGCACCAAATGGGCTTGGGCGCAGACGCGAAACGCCATGCCGTGGTCGGCGGCGATCCCGGCCAGATCGGCGGCCAGCGCCGTTTTCTCGTCGTCCGGCGGATCGCGCCAGGTCAGCTTCGAGTGCGCGGCGGCAACCTCCAGGTTGCGGCGGGTCTTCCGATAGATATGCGCGAAGGACACCACCACCTCGTCGACCGTGCCGGCCAGCGACCGGGCAATCGCCGCGAAGTTACCGCGATGCCAGTCGGCCGGCGTGGCGTCGGTGAACAGGATCGGGTCGTAGCGCCAGACCGCGACCCGGGGGCCGGCGCGCCGGCACAGGCCGCGCAGGTCGTCGATCGCCTGTTTCGCCGGGATCGTGCTGGCTTCGAGGGCGCGGGGATAGCCCGTCACGGTGAATTGCACCACGTAGGGGGCGACCGCCGCCACCCGGTCGAGATCGGGCGCCAGCGGGCGGATGTTCCGGGTCCACAGGACGAAGCCGTCGACCGTATCGGCGGTCAGGGGAATCTCATAGGTCTGACCGCCCCAGGGGTTCACCGTCCGGCAAAAGCCGGCGGCCAGCCGGCGCAGGAACCACGCGGCGTAAAATGCCGGAATATCAGTCTTGTAGCTGGCTGAAACGATCATGCGGGCCCTTTCACGCCGACCTTTGCGCATCGTCGGGGCGGGATCAAGCGCGTCGGGCCGGAGTTTCGCGGCGGATTAATTGGAAATCCGCTCAAATTTATCCTGTTAAGACCGCAAACTCCCCTTTCGAATTCTTGTACGACGGCCTAACTCTCCCTATATAGCCGACAGTTACTAATCAAAACCGTGAAATTGGGAATCCTTGTGGCGGTGCCGCAGTTTGGGCCGTCGGGACGGGAATTTGGCGAGAATTCGTCGGTAAGGATTTGCCGGAAAGGAAAGAGGGTCACATGAGTAAAGTCATCGGGATCGATTTGGGGACGACAAATTCATGCGTTGCCGTTATGGAAGGCACGCAGGCAAAAGTTATTGAAAATGCGGAAGGTTTTCGGACAACGCCGTCGATGGTGGCGTTCACCGAATCCGGCGAGCGGCTGGTGGGCCATGCCGCGAAGCGTCAGGGCGTGACGAATCCGGACAAGACGTTTTTCGCCATCAAGCGGTTGATCGGACGGCGCGTCGACGATCCCGCGGTGGAGAAGGACAAGGATCTCGTTCCCTATAAGATCATTTCGGGCGAGAACGGCGATGCCTGGGTCGAGGCGGATGGCGAGAAATACGCCCCCAGCCAGATCAGCGCCTTCATCCTGCAGAAAATGAAGGAAACCGCCGAAAGCTATCTCGGTGAGGACGTCAAGCAGGCGGTCATCACCGTCCCTGCCTATTTCAACGATTCACAGCGCCAGGCGACCAAGGATGCCGGTAAGATCGCCGGTCTCGAAGTCCTGCGCATCATCAACGAGCCGACCGCGGCCGCCCTCGCCTACGGGCTGGAGAAAAAGGGCAGCGGCGTCGTCGCGGTCTATGACCTGGGCGGCGGCACCTTCGACGTTTCGGTGTTGGAGATCGGCGACGGCGTCTTCGAGGTGAAGTCCACGAACGGCGACACCTTCCTCGGCGGCGAGGATTTCGACCAGCGCGTGGTCGACTACCTGGCCGACGAGTTCAAGAAGGAGAACGGCATCGACCTGCGCGAAGACAAGCTTGCGCTGCAGCGGCTGAAGGAATCGGCCGAGAAGGCCAAGATGGAGCTGTCGAGCGCGATGGAGACGGACGTCAACCTGCCCTTCATCACCGCCGATCAGTCGGGGCCGAAGCATCTCAACATGAAGCTCAGCCGCGCCAAGCTGGAAGCGCTGGTCGGCGACCTGATCGAGCGCACCATTGAGCCGTGCAAGAAGGCGCTCAAGGATGCCGGGCTGAAGGCGAGCGAGATCGACGACGTGATCCTGGTCGGCGGCATGACCCGCATGCCCAAAGTCTTCGACACGGTGAAGAGCTTCTTCGGCAAGGAGCCGAACCGCGGCGTGAACCCGGACGAAGTCGTCGCCACAGGCGCTGCGATCCAGGCCGGCGTGCTGCAGGGCGACGTCAAGGACGTGTTGCTGTTGGACGTGACGCCGCTGTCGCTGGGCATCGAGACGCTGGGCGGCGTGTTCACCCGGCTGATCGACCGCAACACGACGATCCCGACCAAGAAGTCGCAGACCTTCTCGACCGCCGAGGACAACCAGACCGCGGTGACGATCCGGGTGTTCCAGGGCGAGCGCGAGATGGCCGCCGACAACAAGCTTCTGGGTCAGTTCGATCTGGTCGGCATCCCGCCGGCGCCGCGCGGCATGCCGCAGGTCGAGGTCACCTTCGACATCGACGCGAATGGCATCGTCAACGTGTCCGCCAAAGACAAGGCGACCGGCAAGGAACAGCAGATCCGCATCCAGGCATCGGGCGGTCTTTCCGATGCGGATATCGATCAGATGGTCCAGGACGCGGAAGAGCATGCGGCGGAAGACAAGGAACGCAAGGAGTTGGTGGAAGTCCGCAACGCGGCGGACAGCCTCGTCTACACGACGGAGAAGAGCCTCGCGGACTATGGCGACAAGGTCGAGGTTTCCGACAAGGAAGCGATCGAGACCGAGCTGACCGCGCTCAAGGAAGCGATGGAGGCGGAAGACGTCGAGGCCATCAAGGCCAAGACCGAATCCTTGTCGCAGGCTTCCATGAAGCTTGGCGAGGCGATGTACAAGGCGAGCCAGGAAGAGGCCGCGGCGGCGGAGGGCGGCGATGGCCCGGACGCTTCGGGACCGGATGGTGAAACCAAAGCGGAAGACGTGGTCGATGCCGACTTCGAGGAAGTCGACGACGATCAAGCCGGTAAGGACAAGAAGTCGGCGTAACCGCGGGGATGTCTTGTCACGCATGACATAGACAGCAATCAATGGGGCCTTCGGGGCGGTATCCGCCACCGGAGGCCCGCTTTACCATCAAGGGTGGCCGATGGCTAAGCAGGATTATTACGAGGTCCTGGGAGTGGGCCGCGAGGCGGAGGCGGATGCGATCAAGTCCGCCTACCGGAAACTCGCGATGAAATACCATCCGGATCGGAACCCGGGGGATTCCGACGCGGAAGCGCGCTTCAAGGAAGCGACCGAAGCCTACGAAATCCTCAAGGACGACCAGAAACGCGCGGCCTATGACCGGTTCGGCCATGCCGCCTTCGAGAATGGCGCGGGCGGCCCCGGCGCGGGCGCGCAGGGCTTCGACTTCGCGAGCGGTTTTTCCGACATCTTCGACGAAGTGTTCGGCGACTTCATGGGCGGCCGCCGTGGCGGCGCCACGGCCGCGCGCGGGGCGGACCTACGCTACAATCTGGATATCTCGCTGGAGGACGCCTTCCACGGTCGAAAGATCGATATACGCGTGCCCACGTCGGTGATTTGCGACGCGTGCTCCGGCACGGGGGCCGAGGGCGGCGCGCAGCCGACGACCTGTCCGACCTGCGGCGGCATTGGCAAGGTGCGCAGCCAGCAGGGCTTCTTCACGATCGAACGGACCTGTCCGACCTGCGGCGGCCTCGGTCAGGTGATCGAAAACCCCTGCCGTTCCTGCGGCGGCTCCGGCCGTGTGCACCGGGAAAAGACGCTGGCCGTGAATATCCCCGCCGGGGTCGACGACGGCACGCGCATCCGCCTAGCGGACGAAGGCGAGGCGGGGATGCGCGGTGCGCCGCCGGGCGACCTCTACATCTTTCTCGACGTGGAAAAGCATCCGATCTTCGAACGCGAAGGCAGCGACATCTTCTGCGCCGTGCCGATCCCAATGACCACGGCGGCGCTGGGCGGCAGCGTCGAGGTGCCGACCATCGACGGGTCCAGGGCCAAGGTGTCGATTCCCGAAGGCACCCAGTCGGGTCAGCAGTTCCGCTTGCGCAGCAAGGGCATGACCGTGCTCAACAGCAAGGGCCGCGGCGACATGTATATCGAGACCGCGGTCGAGGTGCCGGTCAACCTGACCAAGGACCAGAAGGAATTGCTGAAGAAGTTCCGCGAGGCCGGCGGCGGCAAGGATCAGAACCCGCAATCCGAGGGTTTTTTCTCGCGCGTCAAGGAATTCTGGGAAGACCTGACCGAGTAGCGCGGTGCCGCCTGGCGCGTTGCGCCATTCTCAATTCCAAGCCGCGTTGCGCCATTCTCAATTCCAAGCCGCATTGCGCCGCTCTCGATTTCGAGGCGCTTTGCCGCTTTCTCAATACCCGTCCATGCGATACAACCGAAGCCCTGCAATGGCGGGGAGGCGGATGATGAGCAATGATCTGAAAATCGGCATCGTCGGCGGTGCGGGCCGCATGGGCCAGATGCTGGTCCAGCAGGTGCACGCCACCGACGGCTGCGTCGTCGCCGGCGCGACCGAAATGCCCGGCAGCCCGGCGGTCGGCCAGGACGCGGGCGCGCTTGCCGGTGTCGGCGACCTGGGCGTCGCCATCCTCGACGATCCGGCGGAAATGATCGCCGGCGTCGACGCGGTGATCGATTTCACCGCCCCGGCCGCCACGGCGGAACACGCCCGCCTCGCCGCCCAGGCCGAAACCGCGCTGATCGCCGGCACCACCGGGCTGGACGCGGACCAAGAGGCTTCGGTCACCTTGGCCGCGCGGCATGTCCCCGTGGTGCGCGCGCCGAACATGAGCATCGGCGTCACTTTGTTGCTGGCGCTGACCGAACAGGTCGCCGGCATCCTTGGGCCCGAAGCCTACGATATCGAGATCGTCGAAATGCACCACCGGCACAAGGTCGATGCGCCGTCCGGCACCGCGGTCGGGCTGGGCGAAGCCGCCGCCGCCGGCCGCAACGTCGACCTGGCCGAGGTCCGCCAGGCGGTGCGCGACGGCCATACCGGGCCGCGTCCCGATGGGCAGATCGGGTTCGCCACGCTGCGCGGCGGCGACGTGGTCGGCGATCACACCGTGATCTTCGCAGGCGAGGGCGAGCGGATCGAACTGACCCACCGCGCGGGCAGCCGCCAAGTCTTCTCCGCCGGCGCGGTCCGCGCCGCCCTCTGGACCCAGGGCCGCGCGCCAGGGCTCTACAGCATGAAGAACGTCCTCGGATTCGAGTAGGAATCCGGCCGTCATGCCCAGGAAAGCATCCTTCGACAGGCTCAGGATGAGGACGGTGTTTTGGCGCCCTACACGCTCGACCCTCATGGTGAGCATGTCGAAGGATGAGCGTGTCGAAGCATGGCAACGACACGGAACCACCCCGACCTCCTGCCGCTGTCGCGGGCTTAACGGGTTTTAGTGGCTCATCCTTCGAACGTCTGGCGTCAGACCGCGGCCGCCGGGTTCCAGCGGTTCTTCCACCGGCGGATCGCGTCTTTCAGCGCGTCGGCGACCTCCAGCCGTTCGGCCGGGGAGAGGAAGGCCCCGATCGTCAGGCTTTGACCGTGGCTGGACAGGGTGATCTGGCTGTCATGCTCCGGCGGGTTCGCCATCGAGACTTGCAGCCATGTGGGTTCGAACCGCCAGCGTCCGACCTCGCCGCGCGCGCTGAACCGGCGGATTTCGAGTTGGTTGTCGGTCAGGCGGATCCGCTCGTACGCCCGGCCCGCCCGGTAGTTCATGCGGAAGGCGAGATACAGCAGCAGGAATTCCGCGCCGCAGAAGCCGAGAACCGGCCATGCCCCCGCGACCATGAAAAGCGTACCGACGATCAGCGCGGACGACCCCGCCACAAGCATGAGAATCCGGAACCCCGCCGGGCTGAGGCTCCGGTTGGGGTGTAGGGTCGCATCGAAAAAGATGCGCTCCTCGGCGGTTGCCGGGGCGTCCGCCGCCGATGTCTCGGCTATGGGGCCGCCGGGGGTTGATGTCGATGTCATAACCCCACTATCGGCCATGGGCGGGGGCGCGTCCAGGGGTCTGCGGCGGATGGTCTCGGGCTTGGCCCGGCGCACCGGGTTGTTTACTCTCGCCGCATGAAAAAAGCCGATATCGAAGAGTTCTTTCGCCGCCTGGAGGAGAAAGACCCCGAGCCGCAGGGCGAGCTGCATTACGTCAATCCCTATACCCTGTTGGTCGCCGTCGTGCTGTCGGCGCAGGCGACGGATGTCGGGGTCAACAAGGCCACCGGCCCGCTTTTCGAGGTCGCCGACACGCCGGAAAAGATGCTCGCCCTCGGCCTGCCGAAGGTGCGCGATTACATCAAGACGATCGGACTTTTCAACAATAAGGCCAAGAATGTCATCGGCCTCAGCGAGAAACTGATCGCCGAGCATGACAGCGCGGTGCCGCGCGACCGCGAGGCGCTCGAAAAACTGCCGGGCGTCGGCCGTAAGACGGCGAATGTCGTGCTCAACATCGCCTTCGGCGAGCCGACCATCGCGGTCGACACGCATATCTTCCGGGTCGGTAACCGGACCGGCCTGGCGAAGGGCAAGAATGTGGTGCAGGTCGAGAAGAAGCTGGAAAAGGTCGTGCCGGAACCCTATCGGCTGCACGCGCATCACTGGCTCATTCTGCACGGGCGATACGTTTGCAAGGCGCGCAAGCCGGACTGCGCCGTCTGCGTGGTGCAGGACCTCTGCGCCTATAAGGCGAAGACGGTCTAACGCGGCGTTTTCAAGCATCTGCCGAGGGCTCGAACCGGCGTGCGCTTATCCTGGTTTCGGGGATGGGCGCGTTGGTAACCCGGAATGAGGTTCCCGCGGTAGCATGCTTCGACAAGCTCAGCATGAGGCTGGTCAATCAACGGGTGGTCATCCCCGTGAAAACGGGAATCTTACCGCGCCGACGCCTGGATTCCCGCGTGCGCGGGAATGAGGCGTTGGTCGGCATAAAGACACCCTCATGCTGAGCTTGTCGAAGCATGCTGTCGTAGGACGGTGATTTGCGTCGGTCAGCTCGCCGGTTTGCTCTCGCGCTCGGCGCGCAGGCGGCTGAAGCATTGCTCGACCGGTTCGACGCCGGGCACCCGCTCGCGCAGTTCCACGTGCCGCACCTGGCTGTCGTCGTTCTGGCCATAAAGGAACAGGTCGAGGACGCAGTTCTCCGCGCGGTATTGCCAGATCTGGGCCGGGCCGTCCCGGCGCACGAAATCGGGCGCGCCCATGATCGGCAGAAGCCGCTGCGGCCCGTAGCCGATGAATTCCTCCGGGTCATAGGTCGCCACGCGGGCGGCCTGTTGGCCTTGCGGGTCGCTGGCCTCGCCGGCGCCCGCCACCCCGTCGCCCTTATTCTGCCCGGGCGCGGCGCAGCCGGCGGCGAGCGCAAGAGCCGCCGTCACCGCCGCGACCTTCAGAAAAGCGACTGTCTTAGGCACGGAGGTCGGATTCGCGATCCAAAGCGACAGCATCCTCGACGACCGTCGGCTGGGTATAGCCGGCGATGCTGTCCGGACCCGGAAGTTGGGCGGCCTCGGTCTCGGCCATGACCTGTATGTCGCCGGAAATCTGTCCGCCGCGCTCGATCTCCAACTCGGCGTAGCGGATGCGTCCGGTGACGCAGCCCGTCCGGCGGACGATAAGGCGTCCGCGCACCAGCAGGTCGCCCTCGAACCGGCCCTTGATCTCGGCCACGTCGATTTCGACGCTGCCCTCGAAGACGCCGGTTTCGCCGATTTCGAAACGGCGGCTGTCGCGCAGCGACGCCTTGACCTTGCCTTCTATGACAAGCACGTCGCAATCGGTGATTTCGCCGGAGAGCGAGATGTCGCGTCCGACGACGAGTTTCTTGTTGCCTTCGTTATGCAGCCCGTCCTGGTGCCCGCCACTGGGCAATCCCACGACCCGCCGCGCCAGTTCCGAAGGAAATTGCGGGGGTTTGCGATCTTCGGCCATGTGGTGTCCCTATGCGTCCCAAATCAAAAATGGGTTCTTGATCGGCAGGAAGTGCGGCGCAAAATCTATCGTGACGCGCCGTCACTCTGCGCAATTCGATATTGGTACGACTATACGATGTTTCGATGAGACTGACACGAACTGAATCGTGACAATAGCGTGTTCACGGCGGGGCGGCGCTAATTGTGATCGAGCCGCTTCATCGACATCCGCTGATAGACATGGACCATGAAGGCGGTGCCCAGAACCGGCGTCAACAGGTTCACCACGGGGATCGTCATCAGCAGGACCAGCGCCATGCCAGCGAGTTGCAGTTGGCCGCGATGGCTTCGCCGCAGCCGTTTCACCTCGCCGGGATCGATCCGCCGTTGCGCGACCATGTCGAAATACTCGCGGCTCACCAGATAGCCGTTCACCATGTAGAACAGCACCAGGTTCAGCGGCGGCAGGAAGAACAGCAGGATGTAGAAGGGCAGCGCCAACAGGTTCAGCGCGACCACCAGCAGCGCGAATTTCACTGTGGAAACAAAAACTTCCGACAAGGATTGATCGCGCGCCGCCGGCAGGGCGGGATAGTGCCGCGCCTCGACGGCGTCGGCGACCGCGTCCAGGAAGAAACCGACGATCACCGTCACCACGGCGGGAAAAAGCATCAGCGTCAGCACCAGCAACGTGCCGACGAACAGGAACCCGGCGAGCCAGTCGAAGACCCCGCCGAGCGTTTCCTGAAGCCACGGCACGCCGGGAATGGCGTCGGCCGGCACGGTGGTGGCGACCCACCATAGCGTGAACCACAAGACGATGAACAACAGCAGCGACAGGCCGATGCTGAGCCACAGCACGCGGCGCAGCTTGGGATCGCCGAGCTGACCGACCGCTTTGGTGAAATGGGAGATCATCGCGTTTCTTTACAAGCCTCGCCGCCGTGCCGCAAGCGGCCCCGCCGTTTGGGCTATCCGCTGTTGCGTCGCGCTTATATGTGTTGAGCCGGGCGGCGGATTCAATAACCCGTTCAATTGCGGAGCGAAAAAGGCACGATTTCACAAATCTGCGACCGCGCCGCGAATTCGCTGCAAAACCGGCCGAGCCGGGTATAGAGTTCCGCCTCCTATGCGCGCCGACAACGCGGAAAGGACGCGGCATGACGCAGCAGGAACGATGGCATCTTTCCGGCAGCGGGCCGGAGAATTACGAACGGTTTCAGGTGCCCAGCATTTTTGAACCGCTGGCGCGCATCTTCCTCGATCACGCCCCGGTGCGGGCAGGGCAACGGTTGCTCGACGTCGCCTGCGGTACCGGGATCGTCGCGCGGATGGCGGCCCCGATGCTGGGCGACGGCGGGTCCGTGGTCGGGGTCGACCTCAACCCCGGCATGCTCAAGGTCGCGGCGGCAAAGGCGCCCGAGGACGGGCCGTCCTTCGACTGGCGCGAAGGCGATGTCGCCGACCTGCCCTGTCCCGACGATGCCTTCGACATCGTCCTGTGCCAACAGGGACTGCAATTCTTCCCGGAAAAACCGGCGGCGCTGCGCGAAATGCACCGCGTCTTGACGCCCGGCGGCCAATTGGCGCTCTGCGTTTGGCGCACGATCGAGCACAGCCCCTGCAATCGGGCCACCGCCACGGCGCTCGCCCGGCATGTCAACATCGAGGAGGCGACGCGAATCCAAGCGCCCTTCGCGCTGGGCGATCCGGACGTCCTGCGGTCGTTGATCGCCGATGCGGGCTTCACCGATATCGAGATCACCGAAGCCGTCCTGACCCGGCGCATGCTGCCGCCTGCGGAGTCGATCCCCGGCCACATCGCCAGCACGCCGGTCGGCCCGGCGGTCGCCGCCTTGGACGACGCGACACGGACCGCCCTGGTCGCCGATATCGCCGAGACCCTGGCCCCTTACCGCGATGCCGACGGCATGGCGATCCCGCAAGGCACCCATATCGCGCTGGCCCGGAAGTAACCCGCCGCTTGCCCGGCCCGGCCGCGCGTCTATACTGCGCGCGCGGCGGCGGGCGTCGCGTGAATCCTTGGGAGAGACTTCTTCATGGCGGAACAGCCGGAATACGATCTGGTCGGCATCGGCAACGCGTTGGTCGATGTGGTGGCGCAGGCCGACGACGCCTTTCTGGACGGCAACGAATTGGCGAAAGGCGGCATGATGCTGGTCGACGCCGACCAGTCGAGCGCGCTCTACGACCGCATGCCGCCGGGCATCGAGTCGTCGGGCGGATCCTGCGCGAACACGATGGCGGGCTTCGCCGCGCTCGGCGGTACCGGAGCCTATATCGGCAAGGTGCGCGACGACCAGTTCGGCGCCGTGTTCCGGCATGACATGCGCGCCCTCGGCTGCGCCTTCGATACCGCGGCGGCGGCGGACGGGCCGGCGACGGGGCGTTGCCTCGTCCTGGTGACGCCCGACGCGCAGCGCACCATGTGCACCTTCCTGGGCGCGGCCTGCCTGTTGACGCCCGACGACCTGGACAAGGACGTCATCCGCAACGGCCGCGTCACCTATATGGAAGGCTATCTGTTCGATCAGCCGCCGGCGCAGGCGGCCTTCATCGAAGCCGCCGAAACCGCGCATGCGGCGGGGCGCGAGGTGTCGATCACCCTGTCCGACGGCTTCTGCGTCGACCGCCACCGCCACGCCTTCCGCGACCTGGTCGAGCATCACGTGGATGTGCTGTTCGCCAACGAGGTGGAAATCTGTTCGCTGTATCAGGTCGACGGGTTCGATGACGCGCTGCAGCAGGTGCGCGGTCATTGCAAGGTCGCCTGCCTGACCCGCAGCGAGAAGGGCGCGGTCCTCGTCAGCGGCGACGAGGTGCATGTGATCGATGCCGCCCCGGTTTCTAAGGTGCTGGACACCACCGGGGCCGGCGATCAATACGCCGCCGGCTTCCTCTACGGTTACACCCGGGGGAAGGACCTGCAGACCTGCGGCAAGATCGGCGCGCTCACCGCGGCCGAGGTGATCCAGCATTACGGCGCGCGGCCCGAGGCCGACCTGCGCGACGCGGTGGCGGCGCTCGGCTGATGCCCATGGGGGCAGACCGGGCGGCGTGCCGGACGCGGGTAGCATGATGCGCGGCTGGGCGGCGGCGCTCGCGGTCTATCTCGACCGGCGCGTGGCGTCGCTGCTCTTCCTCGGCTTCTCCAGCGGGCTGCCGCTCGCGCTGACCGGCTCCACGCTGGCCGCCCGGCTCGAACAGGCGGGAATCTCGCTGACCGAGATCGGGCTGATCGGCTTGGTCGGGATCGCCTATACGCTGAAGTTCTTCTGGTCGCCGCTGGTCGACCGGCTGCCGCTGCCCCTCCTCACCGCGCGGTTCGGCCGCCGCCGCGGCTGGATGCTGTTCTCCCAGGTCATGCTGCTGGTCGCCGTCGCGATGATGGCCCCGCTCGACCCATCCGAGCCTGCCGGGTTATGGCGGCTGGTCTTCTGGGCCGCGGTCGTAGCTTTCGCGTCGGCGACCCAGGACATCGTGATCGACGCCTACCGCACGGAAATCCTGGAGGACTCTCAACTCGGCGCGGGCGCGGCCAATCTCGTCTTCGGCTATCGCATCGCCATGCTGGTCTCCGGCGGTGGCGCGCTGATCATCGCGAATTTCTATGGCTGGACCGCGGCCTATGTGGTGATGGCGGCCTGCATGCTGGTCGGCATGATCACGGTGCTGGTCAATCCCGAACCCAAGCGGCGCAAGACGGCCGAGAGCGAGCGGCTGGAGGAAGCCGGCGCGGCGCGGCTGGCGGGCGCGCCGAAGGGTCTTCGCGCCGCCGCCCTGTGGGTGCATGGCGCGGTGATCTGCCCCTTCGCCGAGTTCATGACCCGCCCCGGCTGGATCGCCGTGCTGTTGTTCATCGTCTTCTATAAATACGGCGACGCCTTGCTCGGCTTCATGGCGACGCCCTTCTACCTGCGCACCGGATTTTCGCTGGCGGAGATCGGCGTGCTCAGCAAGGGCTGGGGGCTCGCCGCCACGTTGATCGGCGCGGGGCTCGGCGGCTGGCTGGTCGCGCGCTACGGCGTGATGAAAAGCCTGCTGATCTGCGGCGTGCTGCAGGCGGCGTCGAACCTGATCTTCGCGTTGCAGGCCTATGTCGGCTATTCGCTGCCGATGCTGGCGGTGACCATCGGGATCGAGAACCTGACCGGCGGCATGGGGACGACCGCCTTCGTCGCCTATCTTTCGAGTCTTTGCAACGTCGCCTACACGGCGACGCAATATGCGCTGCTGTCGTCGCTGGCGGCGGCGAGCCGGACCGCGCTGTCGGCGGGTGGCGGCTGGCTGGCGGACCAGACCGGTTGGCTGATGTTCTTCCTGCTGACCACGCTGGCGGCGCTGCCGGGCCTGGCTCTGCTGATCTGGATGATGCGGCGCTACCCGCCCGAGGAAAGACCGCCCGCGACGGCGGTTCCCCAGGCTGATTGACCGGCCCCGGCATTGCGCCAGATCAGTAAAAACGTAACACCTGTTTGCTAGCGTCGCCCGGCGCGAAGGAGCTGTTTGATGGCGGATGCGATGGAAGTGGTCGAGGGCGATATCACCCGACTGGCGGTCGACGCGATCGTCAACGCGGCGAACGAAAGCCTGTTGGGCGGGGGCGGCGTCGACGGGGCGATTCACCGGGCCGCGGGGCCGGGGCTGCTGGACGAGTGCCGGACGCTGGGCGGCTGCGCCACCGGCGACGCCAAGATCACCCAAGGCTACGACCTGAAGGCGCGGCACGTGATCCATACGGTCGGTCCGGTCTGGGCCGGCGGCGGCGCGGGCGAGCCGGCCTTGCTGGAAAGCTGTTACCGCCGGTCGATGGAAGTGGCCGGCGACAATGGGGTCACGTCCATCGCCTTTCCCGCGATTTCGACCGGCGTGTATCGTTTCCCGCTCGACCGCGCGACCGGCATCGCCGTGCGGACGGTCGCGCAACACCTTACCGATTCCACCATCGAGTGCGTGGTCTTCTGCTGCTTCGGCGCGGAGCCCGCCGCGCTGTACCATGCCGAACTGGAGCGTCTGTCCTCATGAGCATCCGCGATCTCGACTATATCTTCCGGCCGTCGTCGATCGCCCTGATCGGCGCCAGCAACCGGCCGAAGTCGGTCGGGGCCGTGCTCGCGCGCAATTTGATGCGCGCGGGGTTTCAGGGGCCGATCATGCCGGTCAACCCGAAGCACCGCGCCATCGGCGGCGTCCTGGCATGGCCGTCGGTGGCCGATCTGCCGGTCGTGCCGGACCTGGGCGTCGTCTGCACCCCGGCCGACGCGGTGCCCGGCGTGGTCGGCGAACTGCGCGAGAAGGGCGCGCAGGCGGCGGTGGTGATCACCGCGGGCTTCGGCGAGGGGGGCGACAGCGACGGCGCGGCCCGGCGCACGGCGATGCTCGACGCGGCCCAACGCATGCGCATCATCGGACCGAATGTGCTCGGCGTGTTGGTGCCGGGCGCGGGGCTGAACGCCAGCTTCGCGCATATCGATGCGGCGCCCGGCGACCTCGCCTTCGTGTCGCAGTCGGGCGCCGTGGTCACGTCGGTGCTGGATTGGGCCGCGTCCCGTGGGATCGGGTTTTCGCATATGGTGTCGCTTGGCGACATGGCCGACGTGGACTTCGGCGACATGCTCGACTATCTCGCGCTGCAGCCGGATGTCCGGGCGATCCTGCTGTATGTCGAGGCGGTGACCAACGCGCGGAAATTCCTGTCGGCGGCGCGCATCGCCGCGCGCACCAAACCTGTCATCGTGATCAAGGCCGGCCGCGTGCCCGAAGGCGCCAAGGCGGCGAGTTCGCATACCGGCGCGCTGGCCGGGTCGGACGCGGTGTACGACGCGGTGTTCCGCCGCGCCGGTCTGTTGCGCGTGATGGAGACCAACGAGTTGTTCGACGCGGTCGAGACGCTGGCGCATGCGCCCCGTTTCCTCGGCGACCGGCTTGCCATTCTGTCCAACGGCGGCGGGTTCGGCGTGCTCGCCACCGACAGCGCGGTCGACGCGGGCTGTCCGCTCGCCACCCTGTCGCCGGACACGATCGCCGCGCTGGACGCGGTGCTGCCCGCGTCGTGGAGCGGCGGCAATCCGATCGACATCATCGGCGACGCGACGGGGCAACGCTATCGCGACGCGCTTCAGGCGACGCTGTCGGACAAGGACGTGGACGCGGTGCTGGTGTTGAATTGCCCGACCGCGGTCGCGGACAGCACCGAAGCCGCGCAGGCGGTGGTCGATTGCCGGACGGCGGAACGCTTTCCCGTCCTGACGAGCTGGCTTGGCGGAACGTCGACCGACGCGCCGCGCAAGATGTTTTCCGCGCATGGCGTGCCGACCTACGACACGCCCGAAGACGCGGTGCGGGCTTTCGCGCATCTGATGCGGTACCGCGCGGGTCAGGCGGAACTGGCCCGCGTGCCGGTCCTGGATGCCGAGGATCTGTCGGTCGACCGGGCGGCGGCCTTGGCGGTGATCCAGGCGGCGGTCGACGACGGTCGCGACTGGCTGACCGAACCGGAGGCCAAAGCCGTGCTGCGCGCCTACGGGGTGCCCGTCGTTCAGACCCTGGTCGCGGAAACGCCGGAGATGGCCGCGCGGCAGGCGGCGAGTTTCGACGGACCCTATGTGATCAAGGTTCATTCGCCGGATATCACGCACAAGTCCGATGTCGGCGGCGTGACGCTCGATCTCGCGACGCCCGAGGCGGTGGCGACCGCCGCGCGGGCGATGGAGGAGCGGGTCCGCCGCATTCGTCCCGACGCCCGTTACAGCGGGGTCACGGTGCAGCCGATGGTGCGGCGTCCGGACGCGTTCGAGTTGATCGTCGGCATGAGCGAGGATCCCCAGTTCGGACCGGTCCTGTTGTTCGGCGAAGGCGGCACCGGGGTCGAGGCGATCGGCGATACGGCGATGGCGCTGCCGCCGCTCGATCCGGCCCTGACGAGAGCCTTGATCGATGAAACGCGGATCGGCCGTTTGCTGCCGGGCTATCGAGGCCGCGCCGGGGCCGATGTCGACGCGGTGGTCGATACGGTTCTGCGGGTCGCGCGGATCGCCGCGGAACTGGATGCGGTTTCCGAACTCGACGTAAACCCGCTGCTGGCCGACGGCGACGGGGTGATCGTCGTGGACGCGCGGATTCGCGTTGCGCCGGTGCCGGCGGATGCCGTGCCGGGCGAACGGCTCGCGATCAAACCCTATCCGGCCGAACTACGGGGAACGGTCGCGTTGCGGGACGGCGGCACGGTTGCGGTGCGGCCGATCCGGCCGACGGATGCGCCGCGGCTTCAGGAGATGATCCGCCACACCAACGCCGGCGATATCCGCATGCGGTTCATGCATGCGATGAAGGAATTGCCGGACAAGCTGGCGGCGCGGTTGACCCAGATCGACTATGCCCGCGAGATGGCCTTCGTGGCCTTTGCGGAGGATGACGGGAACGCGGCCATCGGGGTGTCACGGCTGGCGGCCGACGCGAATAACGAGCGCGCGGAATTCGCCGTGATGGTGCGCAGCGATTGGAAGGGAAAGGGGCTCGGATACGGCCTGATGCAATACCTGATCGACCATGCGAAGGCGCGTGGGCTGGGGGAACTGTTTGGCGAAATCCTGAGCGAGAATCACCGCATGATTGCGATGTGCAAGGATCTCGGCTTCACCGTGAAGCCGATGGCGGGGGAGCCGTCGCTGTCAGAGGCGGTGCTGCCGTTACGCTGACGTCGGGCATTCGAGCGCGTAGCCCGCGGCCCGCACCGTGCGAATCATGTCGTTGTCGCCGATGTCGTTCAAGGCCTTGCGCAGCCGCCGAATGTGAACGTCGACCGTACGCGCCTCGACGAAGACGTCCCGGCCCCACACCGCATCCAGCAACTGCTCGCGGCTGAAGACGCGGCCCTGATGCTCCATCAAATAGCGCAGCAGGCGGAATTCGGTCGGCCCGAGATGCACGTTGCGGTCGCCGCGATGCACCTTATGCGCCGCCAAGTCCATGCGAATATCGCCGCAATGCAGCGTCTCATCGGTCGGTGCGGGATGGGCGCGGCGCAGCAGCGCCCGGATGCGCGCGAGCAGCTCGGCCGGCGAGAAAGGCTTGGTGACGTAGTCGTCCACGCCGCTGTCCAGCCCGCGCACCTTGTCGGCTTCCTCGCCGCGCGCGGTAAGCATGATGATCGGCGTCGTCCGGGTCTCCGATTTGCGCCGCAGTTGGCGGCACACCTCGATGCCGCTGGTCAACGGCAGCATCCAGTCGAGCAGGATCAGGTCCGGGGGAGTCTCGTCGGCAACGACCAGCGCCTCGTCGCCGTCGCCGGCTTCGAACACGTCGAATCCTTCGCGTTCGAGATTGTAACGGAGCAACGTGACGAGAGCCGCCTCGTCCTCCACGATCAATATGCGGGGCCTCATAGTAATGGCGTTCGTTTTTCTTCGGATTGTGGATCATTGTCGACGATCGTGAAACTCGGATCGTCGCCGCGGGGGCGGTCGTCGGGCAATTGCGTGCCCTTGACCTGATAATGCACGGTCTCGGCGATATTGGTGGCGTGATCGCCCATCCGCTCGATGGCCTTTGCGATGAACAGCAGATGCGTGCAGCCGGTGATGTTGCGCGGGTCTTCCATCATGTAGGTCAGCAGCTCGCGGAACAGGCTGTTGTACAGTTCGTCCACTTCCGCGTCCTGACGCCAGACCCGGATCGCCTTATTGGTGTCATTCTCAAGATAGGCGTCGAGCACTTCCTTGATCATGCTTTGCACCATGCGCGCCATGCGGTCGAGCCCCGGCGCCGGAATCCGCGGCACCTGGCTGATGGCGATGGCGCGCTTGGCCACGCTTTTGGCGTGATCGCCGAACCGTTCCAGGTCGGCCGCGATCTTGAGCGCCGAGACGATGTAGCGCAGGTCGACCGCCATCGGCTGACGCAGGGCCAGCAACCGCACCGCGAAGGCGTCGATCTCATGCTCCAGTTCGTCGATTTCCGTGTCGCCTGTCCGAATATGCTCCGCCAATTCCTTGTCGCGCCGCAGCACGGCTTGAACGGCGCCGTCGAACTGCGTTTCGGCCAAGCCGCCCATGCGGCTGATCAACGTATTGAGTTGTTTCAGCTCGTCGTCATAGGACTTGACGATATGGTCGCTCGATTTTGCCACGATTGTCTCTCCAATCAGCCGAAGCGGCCGGTGATGTAATCCTGTGTTCGCTTGTCTTGCGGGGTGGTGAAGACCTGCTCGGTATCGCCGACCTCGACGAGATAGCCGAGATGGAAGAAGGCGGTGCGTTGCGATACCCGGGCCGCCTGCTGCATGGAATGCGTCACGATCACGATCGTGAAGTTGGCGCGCAACTCGTCGATCAACTCCTCGATGCGCGCGGTGGCGATCGGGTCGAGGGCGGAGCATGGCTCGTCCATCAGGATGACCTCGGGCGACACCGCGATGGCGCGCGCGATGCAGAGGCGCTGCTGCTGCCCGCCGGACAGGCCGGTGCCGGGCTCGTCGAGCCGGTCCTTGACCTCGTCCAGCAACCCGGCGCGTTCCAGGCTGGTCATCACGATCTCGTCGAGATCCTCGCGGTTGTCGGCAAGGCCGTGCAGCTTGGGTCCGTAGGCGACATTCTCGTATATCGACTTGGGAAACGGGTTCGGTTTCTGGAAGACCATGCCGACCAGGGCGCGAAGCTGCACCACGTCGACGCCGCGCTGGTACACGTTCTTGCCGTCCAAGGTGATCTCGCCGTCGACGCGGCAGGTATCGATCACGTCGTTCATCCGGTTCAGGCAGCGTATGAAGGTGGATTTGCCGCAGCCGGACGGCCCGATCAGCGACGTCACCTCGCGTTCGCGGACGTCGAGATCGATGCCCATCAGCGCCTGCTTGTCGCCATAGAAAACGTCGACATTGCGCGATGACATCTTGACGGCCGGCATGGCGTCAGGCGCGTCGTCCGCCGTTGCGTTTTGGGTCTTTTCCACCGCCATCGTCTTAAGCTCCAAATGCCGAGTCATCTTACCACTGCCTTTCAAACCGTTTTCGCAGGATGATTGCAATAAGGTTCATGCAAACGAGAAATGCCAGGAGAACCATGATCGCGGCCGACGTTCGCTCCACGAAGGCGCGTTCCGCGCTGTCGGCCCACAGGTAGATCTGCACCGGCAACACCGTCGCCGGGTCCAGCGGGCCGGAGGGGATATCGACGATAAAGGCCACCATGCCGATCATCAGCAGCGGCGCCGTTTCGCCGAGCGCCTGCGCCATGCCGATGATCGTGCCGGTCAGCATGCCGGGCATCGCCAGCGGCAACACGTGGTCGGTCACGGTTTGCATCTTGCTGGCGCCCACGCCCAGCGCCGCCTCGCGGATCGAGGGCGGCACGGCTTTCAGTGCGGCGCGCGACGCGATGATGATCGTCGGCAGCGTCATCAGGGCCAGCACCATGCCGCCGACCAGCGGGGCCGACCGCGGCAGGTTGAAGAAGTTGAGAAAGACCGCAAGGCCCAGCAGGCCGAAGACGATGGACGGCACCGCGGCGAGATTGTTGATATTCACCTCGACCAGGTCGGTCCAACGATTCTTCGGCGCGAATTCTTCGAGGTAGACCGCCGCCATCACGCCGAGCGGGAAGGCCAACAGCAGCGTGATGATCAAGGTGAAGAAGGACCCGGCGACGGCGCCCCAGATGCCGGCGACTTCGGGATCGCGGCTGTCGCCGGAGGTGAAGAAGGTGGTGTTGAATTTCTTCTCGAGCGCGCCGTTTTCCCGCAGCGCCGTGACCCAGCCGATTTCAATGTCCTTGATGCGACGCTCGTCTTCCGGAACATCGCCGCGCACATGGCCTTTGACGAACATGTCGATGTCGTCGGACGCCGGCACCCAGATCGTGTGCGTGGTGCCGACGATCGACGGGTTCTCGACGACCAGCTTCTGCAAGTCGAAGGCCGCATTGCCGCTCACCAGTCCGTAGAGCCTGCGCCTGTCGCTGCGGCTGTTCACGTCCGGGAACATGCCGCGCAGCGTTTTCTTGATCAGACCGTCGTAGTTGGCGCCGGCCAGGACGGTGGGGTCGCCGGTTCCTTGCGGATCGATGTCTTCCTGGGAGAAGTCGATTTCAAGCTGGACGAAGGTCTGCTGAAACGCGGTGTATCCCTTCGACACGATGCTGACGAGCAGCAGGCCGAGGAAGGAAATCGCCATGATGATCGAAATCAACCCATACAGCCGGAACCGTTTCTCCGCCGCGTAACGCCGCTTCAGGCTGGCGTCGACCCGTTCGGCGGTGTTGCGGATGCGGGGCGGATTGGGGGCGGTGGCGTCAGTCATATTTCTCTCGGTATTTCTGCACCACGCGCAACGCGATGACGTTGAGGCAGAGCGTAATGACGAACAAGACCAAGCCGAGCGCGAAGGCCGCCAGGGTCTTTGGGCTGTCGAATTCCTGATCGCCGACCAGCAGCGTGACGATCTGAACGGTCACCGTGGTGACCGCTTCGAAGGGGTTGGCGGTCAATCGGGCGGTCAGGCCGGCGGCCATGACCACGATCATGGTTTCGCCGATCGCGCGGGACGCGGCCAACAGCACGCTGCCGACGATGCCCGGCAGCGCCGCCGGCAGGATGACGTTGCGGATGGTTTCGGATTTGGTCGCGCCGAGCCCGTAGGACCCTTCGCGCATCGCCCGCGGCACCGCCGTGATCACGTCGTCGGACAGCGACGATACGAAGGGAATGATCATGATGCCCATGACCAGTCCGGCGGCCAGCGCGCTTTCCGATGAAATCGTCAGGCCGAGATCGATGCCGGTGTCGCGCAGAAAGGGCGCCACCGTAAGCGCGGCGAAGAAGCCGTAGACCACCGTCGGGATGCCGGCCAGGATCTCAAGCACCGGCTTGGCGACGGAGCGAAAATTCGGCGCGGCGTATTCCGCCATGTAGATCGCCGACAACAGGCCGATCGGCACGGCGACGCAGAGCGCGATGATGCTGATCAGCGCGGTGCCGGCGAAGATGGGGACCGCGCCGAAGGATCCCGAAGATCCCACCTGATCCTCGCGCAGCGCGATCTGCGGGCTCCATTGTAGACCGAACAGGAACTCGACCGGCGACACCAATTGGAAGAATCGCCACGCCTCGAACAGTAGGGACAGGACGATTCCGATGGTGGTGAGGATGGCGATCGTCGATGCGGCGACCAGGAAGATCATGATCGTGCGTTCGACCAGATTTCGGGCGCGCAGGGTCGGCGAGATAAAGCGCCGGCCGATGCCGATGCCGACGATGGCCAGCACGATGCAGACCACGGCCATCGCGGCGAAGCCGATCTGCCGCAGGCTCGTATAATGCGCGGCGGCGGCCGTCAGGTCGGCGTTCGCCGCCCTGCTGGTCGCGTCGCCGGCGGCCAGGTTGCGGACATCGTTGATCAGAAGGTTCAGTTCGTTCTTCGGCAGCGTCTGCAGGTCTTGCGGCAGGGATGCGACGACCAGCGAGGTCACGATGGTCGTCTCGAACACCAGCCAGAACCCCAAGACGGCGAGCGCCGGAAGACCGCACCACAGGATGACGAACAGGCCGTGGTATGTCGGAAGGGAATGCAGGCCGATCGCTGTATTGCCGCCTACGACGACCGCGCGGCGTCGGCCCATGGCGAAACCGATATAGGTCAGCCCGAGCAGCACGACCAAAAGAACTAAGAACTGCATCTATTTTTACTTCCCTGAGGACCGGGATACGCCGCCCGGTTTGTGCGGATCATTTTTGGTTGGGCCATAGCGGCCGGACGTATGTGTGCTGGGGTCGAAGGAAACCGGCGGCCGGGGTATTGTCCCGGCCGCCGATGCGGTTCTACATGGCGAGATCGGCCATGCTTATCGAGGCTTCACGGACTCTCTTACGTTCGGCGTCCGACAACGGGATCAGGCCGCGGTCGGCCAGATACCCTTCCGGGCCCCAGGTCGACTCTTTGGTGAACTCCGTGACGAACTCCTTGATGCCGGCGATCTGTCCCACATGCGCCTTCTTGACGTAGAAGAACAGCGTACGCGACACCGGATAGGTCTGGGCCGAGATGTTCTCGAAGGTCGGCTCGACCTTGTCGATCAGGCTGCCCTGAACCTTGTCGGCGTTCTGGTCGAGGAAGCTGTAGCCGAAGACGCCGAAGGCGTTCGGGTTGGCTTCCAGCTTCTGAACGATCAGGTTGTCGTTCTCGCCGGCTTCGACATAAGCGCCGTCCTCACGGATGCCGCGGCACACGGCTTTGTACTTCTTGCCGTCGGTCTTCTTCATCGCCTTGAGCGAGCTGAAGGTTTCACAGCCGCCTTCGATGGCGAGTTCGTTGAACGCATCGCGCGTACCCGAGGTCGGCGGTGGGCCGAGCACTTCGATCGCGGTGTCCGGCAGCGACGGGTCGATCTCGCTCCACTTCTTGAACGGGTTGTCGACCAGCTTGCCGCCATCCTTGCCGCCTTCCGGCACTTGTTTCGCCAGCGCCAGGAAAAGCTGCTGCAGGGTCAGTTCCATCCGCGGCGCCTTTTTCGAATTGGCGATGACGATGCCGTCGAATCCGATCTTCACCTCGGTGATGCCTTTGACGCCGTTTTTGGCGCAAAGCTCGACTTCGGACGCCTTGATTCGGCGCGAGGCGTTGGTGATGTCCGGGTGTTGGACGCCGACGCCGCCGCAGAACAGCTTGAGGCCGCCGCCCGAACCGGTCGATTCGATCTTCGGTGTTTTGAAGTTGGTCGTTTTACCGAACCTTTCGGCGACGACGGTCGAGAAAGGAAAGACGGTGGACGACCCGACGATATTGATCTGATCGCGCGCAAGGGCAGAGCCTGCCATGGCCATCGAGGCCACTGCGCTGAGGAGGAGGGTTTTCTTGATCACGGTCACGCTCCGTTCTTCATGGATGTCTCGGATTGAGTTAAATGTTCTAATGCCCTTGGCACAGGCGCCGGCCTTGTACGTTTCAACCGCCCGGCATCGTCCCTACGGCGGATCGATCCTAGTGTTTCGACGGGACTCAAATACGACAGTTATGTTACAGAAAAATGACAGCCGGGCCGTTAATTAGCGACTCGGAAAAGATAAATTAAATTTATATTTTACAGCGCTTTATAGGGCGCACGAGGTGCGCCGAAACGTCCTAGCCCAATGCCTCGTCGGGCGATTCGTCGGTTTCTTCCGCGAAGGTGGGCAAGGTGACCGTGAAGCTGCTGCCTTCGCCCTCGGCGCTGCTGATATCGAGCCGGCCGCGATGCCGCGCGATGATATGTTTGGCGATGGCAAGGCCGAGGCCGGTTCCCCCGAGCTGCCGGCTGCGGGCCGCGTCGACCCGGTAGAACCGCTCGGTCAACCGCGGCAGATGTTCGCGCGGGATTCCAGGGCCGTGGTCGATCACCGTGATCGCAAGCTGCCGGGTGTCGGGCTGGTCGACGACGATCTCGACCGGCGTGTCTTCGCCGCCGTATTTGATCGCATTGTCGATGAGGTTCTGGAAGACCTGCGTCAGCTGGTCTTCGTCGCCGGGGACCGGGGCCGGCGCGTCGGGCGCGGTGATCTGGATCGACATGTTGCGGTTGCGCGCCTTCATCGACAGCATGTCGTCCACCTTGGCCAGCACAAGGCGCATGTCGACCGGCGTGTCGGGCCGGCTGTGCTGGTCCATCTCGATGCGCGACAGCGACAAGAGGTCCTCGATCAGGCGGGACATGCGCTCGGCCTGTTCGTGCATGATGGCGAGGAAGTTGTCCCGCGCCTCCGAATCCTCGCGCGCCGGGCCGCGCAGCGTTTCGATGAAACCCAGCAGGCTCGACAACGGCGTGCGCAGTTCGTGGCTCACATTCGCGACGAAATCCGCCCGCATGCGTTCGCCCAAACGAACCGGGGTCAGGTCGTGCAGTAGGATCAGCGCGCCGCTGTCGCCGGACTCTCCCAGCGGCTCGACGAGCGCGCTGTAGTTCCGGTTCATCGGCGGCGGCATGGCGATCTCTTCCGCCAGGCTGGTGCTCTCGCGCAGCGCGGAATCGACGGCGCGCAACAAGGTCGGATGGCGCAGCCCGGCGGACAGGTCGCGGCCGGTCAGTTCGGTTTCGAACACCTCTTCGGCGGCGTTGTTGGCGCGCACCACCATGTTGGACTTGTCCACCACGATCAGGGGGTCGGGCAAGGCGTCGAGGATGTAGTCGGCGGTCGCGCGCTCGGCCGCCAGCATCTCCCGCTCGTCCTGCCATTGCCGGCTCAGCCGGGCGATGGCGAGGGACAGGTCGCTGACCGTCGTCGCCTCGTATCCGGGATCGTCTTCGCCCGCCGCCAACTGTTCGACCCGCAGCTGCAGCCGGGTCAGATCCGTGACGTGCCGCCACGCGATCACGGTTGCCAGCGCGAGCAGCACGGCGGCGGCGGCCACGGCGGCAACGGGCGACAAGATGCCGAGAATCAACAGGCCGGCGATCACGAGGATGCCGGGCGCGGCGACCGTCAGAACGGCGAGAAGCAGGCGATCGGGCCGGCGGTGCGGCATGGGTTACCCTTCATCGGCGGGCCGGGCGCCGGCGGTGTCTGCGCAGGGCCCGGGGCTCTCTCTAACCCGCCTTTATACTGCGCCGATGTTAAAGGATCGCGTCATGGGCGGCCAACGCGGCGGCATTGACGATGTCGTTCACCGTCGATCCCATCGGCATGATCTGCACGGGCTTCGAGAGTCCGATCAAGACCGGGCCGATCACCGTGCCGCCGCCGATCGTGCGCAGCAGCTTCGCGCTGATGCTGGCGCTGTGCAGCGCCGGCATGATCAGGCAATTCGCCGCGTCCGACAGGCGGCAGAACGGGTAGAGCTGTTTCATCAGGTCGTAGTTCAGCGCCGTGTCCGCCTGCATTTCGCCGTCATACTCGAAATCCAGCGTGCGGCTGTCGAGGATCCGCACGGCTTCCCGTATCCGTTCCATATGCGGCAGCAACGGCTGGCCGAAATTCGAGAAGGACGCCAACGCGACCCGCGGCACCTGCCCGAACTGGCGGGCGTAGGCGGCCGTCTGAACCGCGATGTCGGCGAGTTCCTCGGGCGTCGGTTCCTCGTGCACGTTGGTGTCCGCGATGAAAACGGTGTGCCCTTGCATCACCACCACCGTAACGGCCATCGGGCGTTCGCCCGGCTTGGGGTCGATGACGTAACGAACGTCTTCGAAAGCGGTGGCGAAGGTGCGCGTCGTGCCGGTCACCATGGCGTCGGCGTCGCCCATCGTGATCATGCAAGCGCCGAAGACGTTGCGGTCCTGGTTCACCAGCCGTTGGCAATCGCGGTAGAGATGCCCGTTGCGCTGCAGCCGGTCATACAGGAAATCGGTATATTTCTGGTTGTTCTCGCTGAGCCGCGCGTTGTGGATTTCCAGGCCCCCATTCGCTTCGATGCCGAGCCGCTGCATCGTTTCGCGCACGCGGTCTTCGCGCCCGATCAGGACCGGGTTGCCGAATCCGGCGTTGCGGAAGGCGACGGCGGCGCGGATGACCCGGTCCTCCTCGCCCTCGGCGAACACCACGCGGCGCGGGTTGGCGCTCACCCGCGTGTGGATGAACTGCAGGCTGGACAACGCCGGGTCGAGCTTCGCCGAAAGCCGTTTGCGATAGTCGTCCATATCCTTGATCGGCGCGCGCGCCACGCCGCTGTCCATCGCGGCCTGCGCGACCGCGGCCGGGACTTCGGAAATCAGCCGTGGGTCGAACGGCACCGGAATGATGTAGCCGGGGCCGTATTTCAGCCGCTTTCCGCCATAGGCGGCGTCGACTTCGTCGGGCACGTCTTCGCGCGCCAGCTTGGCCAGCGCCTCGGCGGCGGCGATCTTCATGGCGTCGTTGATCGTCGAGGCGTGCACGTCGAGCGCGCCGCGGAAGATGTAGGGGAAGCCCAGCACGTTGTTGATCTGGTTCGGGTAATCCGACCGGCCGGTCGCCACGATGGCGTCCTTGCGCACGCTTTCGATGTCTTCCGGCGTGATTTCCGGGTCGGGGTTGGCCATCGCGAAGATGATCGGATCCTTGGCCATCGATTTGACCATGGCCTTGCTGACCGCGTCCTTGATCGACAGGCCGATGAACACGTCGGCGCCCTTCATCGCGTCGGCCAGGCTGCGCGCGTCGGTCGCCGCGGCATGCGCCGACTTCCACTGGTTCATGCCCTCTTCGCGGCCCTGATAGATGACGCCCTTGGAATCGCACAGCACGATGTTGTCGTGCGGCGCGCCCATCGACTTGATCAGCTCGACGCAGGCGATTGACGCCGCGCCCGCGCCGTTGACCACCATCTTGGCGTGTTTGATGTCGCGATCGGTCAGGTTGAGCGCGTTGACCAGGCCGGCCGCGGTGATGATCGCGGTGCCGTGTTGGTCGTCATGGAAGACCGGCACGTCCAGCAACTCCCGAAGCTGCTGTTCGATCAGGAAGCATTCCGGGGCCTTGATGTCTTCCAGGTTGATTCCGCCGAAGGTCTTGCCGATCGCCTTCACGCAGTTCACGAAGGTGTCCACGTCCTCGGTGTCGACCTCGATATCGACCCCGTCGACATCGGCGAAACGCTTGAACAGCACCGACTTGCCTTCCATCACCGGCTTCGACGCGAGCGCGCCGATGTTGCCGAGGCCGAGCACGGCGGTGCCGTTCGAAATCACCGCGACCACGTTGCCCTTGGCGGTGTAGTCGTAGGCGCAGGCGGGGTCTTCCTCGATCGCGAGGCAGGGATAGGCGACGCCCGGCGAATAGGCGAGCGCCAGGTCGCGCTGTGTTGTCAGCGGCTTGGTGGCGCGGATTTCCAGCTTGCCCGGACGGCCTCTTGCGTGCATGCGCAGCGCGTCTTGTTTCAGCAGTTCTTCCGGTGTTTCGGTTTTCTTCTTTGCCATGAGCGTTTCGGCCGTTCCTGTTCAGTTGGTCAAGACATGCAAGTGGCGCGGACGTCCGAGATTTCCAGTCGCCGTCACAATTCGCCCGGCGGACACCGCGTTATCAGCACGGGTCGGGGGCCGTTCCCGCCACAGCCGGTGCCGCCGAGATGTGCTGAGGAAAGTCGCCGTTCCGCCGCCGGGATCATACTGGCATGAAGCCGTCCGGCATGGCCAGCACTCCCGTTGCCCGTTTTACGGTCGCAAATTCGCGCGGAATCGCGTGTTCCCTGCATGGAAGGGCCGCCGTCGCCATGTTACTTTCCCCCCGCCATGACCCGCCCGATCTCCCGCAACCCGAAAAAGCCAACGAGCCGCCGTCAAAGCGGCCCGACGCCGATGATGGCGCAGTATCTGCGGCTCAAGGAGGCCTATCCCGATTGCCTGCTGTTCTACCGCATGGGCGACTTCTACGAGATGTTCTTCGAGGATGCGGTCGGTGCGTCGGCGGCGCTCGACATCACCCTGACCAAGCGCGGCGAGCATGACGGCCGCGAGGTGCCGATGTGCGGCGTGCCGGTGCATGCCGCCGACGGCTATCTGGCGCGGCTGATCCGCAAGGGTTTCCGGGTCGCGATCTGCGAGCAGATGGAAGACCCCGCCGAAGCCAAGAAACGCGGCAACAAATCGGTCGTGAAACGCGATGTGGTTCGCCTGGTCACCCCCGGCACGCTGACCGAGGACGGGTTGCTGGATGCGCGGTCTCATAACTATCTGGCGGCGCTGGCGCGGGTCGGTCGCGACCTTGCCGCCGCCTGGCTCGATATGTCGACCGGCGCGTTCTACACGCAGCCGCTGCAGGGCGGCGATGCCGTCGGCCTCGGCGCGATGCTGGCGCGGATCGATCCGGGCGAGTTGGTGGTGCCGGAAAAACTCGCGGCGCAGGAAGACTTGGCCGGCATGTTGCGGGAGCGTGGCGAAAGCGTTTCGATCCAGCCCGACAGCCGGTTCGATTCCCAGAATGCTCAACGCCGGCTGACCGCGCTGTACGGCGTCGGGTCGCTCGACGCCTTCGGCGATTTCGCCCGCGCCGAACTGGCGGCCGCCGGGGCCTTGGTCGATTACGTGGAGCTAACGCAGGTCGGCAAGCTGCCGCATCTCGCGCCGCCGCGCCGGGTCTCGGCGGGCGCGCTGATGGAGATCGACGCGGCGACCCGGCGAAATTTGGAACTGGTGCGGACCCTGTCGGGCGAGCGGCAGGGCAGCCTGCTGTCGGTGATCGACCGCACGGTCAGCGGCGGCGGCGCACGGGCGCTGGCGGCGCGGTTGGCCGCGCCCCTGACAGACCCGGTTGCGGTCAACGGCCGCCTCGACATGGTGAGCTGGTTCGTCGACGACCCGGCCACGCGGGACGAGTTGCGCGATCGCCTGCGGCGCTGCCCGGACCTGGAGCGCGCGCTGTCGCGGATCACGGTCGGCCGCGGCGGGCCGCGCGATATCGCGGCGGTGCGCGACGGGTTGATCGAGGCCGACGCCTTGCGCGGCGTCATCGGGGGCGCCGCGGTGCCGCCGCCCGCCGGCATCGCCGAGGCGCTGACCGATCTCGGCGAGCATGCGGTGCTGGTGGACCGGCTGACCCGGGCGCTGGCCGAGGAACTGCCGCTGATCGCGCGGGACGGCGGGTTCATCGCGCGGGGCTATGCGCTGGAACTGGACGAGGTGCGCGAGCTGCGCGACGAGAGCCGCCGCCTGATCGCGAATCTGGAGCGCCGCTACCGCGAGCAGACCGGCGCGGATACGCTCAAGATCCGGCACAACAACGTGCTGGGTTACTTCGTCGAGGTGACGCAGCGTTTCGCCGACCGGCTCGGCGACGATTTCATCCATCGCCAGACGATGACCAACGCGGTGCGCTACAGCACCACGGAGTTGGCGGACCTGGCGCGCCGGATCGCCGATTCCCGCGACAAGGCGGTGGCGATCGAGCTGCAGTTGTTCGACGACCTGATCGGCGAGGTGTCGGCGCGCGCCGACGCGATCGCCCTGGCCGCGGCGGCGTTGGCGTCGCTGGACGTGGCCTCGGCGCTGGCCGACCTCGCGGTCGAGCGGCGCTATTGCCGCCCGGCGGTGGTCGACACGACCGAATTCGCGGTGACCGGCGGTCGGCATCCGGTGGTCGAGGCCGCGCTGCGGGACGGGCAGGAAGGCGGTTTCGTCGCCAACGATTGCGACCTCGGCGAGACCGGCCGGCTGTGGCTGGTGACCGGCCCCAACATGGCGGGCAAGAGCACCTTCCTGCGCCAGAACGCGTTGATCGCCGTGCTGGCGCAGATGGGGTCCTTCGTGCCCGCCGAGGCCGCGCGGCTCGGCGTGGTCGACCGGTTGTTCAGCCGGGTCGGCGCCGCCGACGATCTGGCGCGCGGCCGCTCCACCTTCATGGTCGAGATGGTCGAGACCGCGGCGATCCTCAACCAGGCGACCGACCGCTCGCTGGTCATCCTGGACGAGATCGGCCGCGGCACCGCGACCTTCGACGGTTTGTCGATCGCTTGGGCCGCGGTCGAGCATCTGCACGAGGCCAACCGCTGCCGCGCGCTGTTCGCGACGCATTTCCACGAACTGGTCGCGCTCACCTCGCGGCTGTCGGCGCTCAAGCCCTACACCATGCGCATCAAGGAATGGGAGGGCGAGGTCGTCTTCCTGCACGAGGTGGCGGCGGGGGCGGCGGACCGGTCCTACGGCATCCATGTGGCGAAACTGGCCGGCCTGCCGCCCGCGGTGATCGACCGGGCCGAGGCGGTGCTGAAGACGCTGGAGAGCGGCGAGCAGTCGTCGGCGATGACGCGATTGGCCGAGGACCTGCCGCTCTTCGCGGCGCTCGCCGACGCGCCGGCCGCCGCGTCCGCGCAACCGTCGGCGGTCGAGGAAACCCTCGCCGCGGTCGACGCGGACGAGTTGACGCCGCGCGAGGCGCTCGACCTGATCTACCGTCTGCGGGCGCTCCTCGACGACTGACCCGGCCCGCCGGAAAGCATTCGTTTTCCTTGCATTTCGGGTGAAGCTGACGCATGACTTAGCGATGGAACGGCTGCGGAAAAAACGCGCGATTATCGATCGCGCCGCGCTGCAGGAAGCGGCGCTGGCGGTGCTGGACGGGGGCCTCTCCGAGAGCGACCGACCGCAAGCCATGCTGGAATTCTACCGCACGGCGCTGGCGGACGGCGGCGCGGAAATCCGCCGCCGCTTCGACGCGGATCAAAACGGCACGCTCGCGGTTCAGGGCCATTGTTTCCTGATGGATCAGTTGATCCGCGTGATCTACGATATCGCGGCCGATTACATCTATCCCGCCGCCAACCCGACGGCGGGCGAGCAGTTGTCGATCGTCGCCTACGGCGGGTATGGGCGGGGCGAGCTGGCGCCGAAGTCGGATGTCGACCTGCTGTTCCTGCTGCCCTACAAGCAGACGCCGCGCAGCGAACAGATCATCGAACATATCCTTTACACCCTGTGGGACCTGGGTCTGAAGGTCGGGCATGCGACCCGGTCGATCGACGATTGTATCCGCCAGGCCAAGGCGGACATGACGATCCGCACAGGCCTGCTCGAATCGCGCTTCGTCTGGGGCGAACAAGCCTTGTTCCGCGAGTTGCGGGCGCGGTTCCGCGCCGAGGTCGCGGCCGGCACCGGGCCGGATTTCGTCGAGGCCAAACTGCGCGAACGCGACGAGCGGCATCTTCGCATGGGCGATTCGCGCTATGTGCTGGAACCGAACGTCAAGGACGGCAAGGGCGGGCTGCGCGATCTGCACACGATGTTCTGGCTCGCCAAGTATCTCTACGGCGTCGATGACGTCGCGCTGCTGATCGACGAAGGGTTGTTCACCAAGGAGGAAGTGGCGCTGTTCGACAAGGCGCAGAACTTCCTGTGGACGGTGCGCTGCCACCTGCACTATCTCACCGACCGGCCGGAGGAGCGCCTGACCTTCGACCTGCAGCCGGAACTGGCGACCCGCATGGGCTATCGCGATCACGCCGGCTCGTCGGATGTCGAGCGCTTCATGAAGCACTACTTCCTGGTCGCGAAGGATATCGGCGACCTGACGCGGATCTTCTGTGCGGCGCTTGAGGCGCGGCATCAACGGCGAAGCCTGCTGCGTTTGCCGACCGGATTTTTCCAGCGCGAAATCGAAGGGTTTCTCGTCGAAGGCGGCCGGCTGACCGTGCCGAACGATAAGCATTTCGCCGAGAACCCGGTCGACATGCTGCGCCTGTTCGAGGTGGCGCACCGCCGGTCGCTCGACATTCATCCGGAGGCGTTGCGCCTGATCACCCGGAGCTTGCGCCGCATCAATAAGAAACTGCGTGACGATCCTGAAGCGAACCGCATCTTTCTCAACATCCTGGCGGCGGAGAAGAACCCCGAGGTGGCCTTACGCCGCCTGAACGAAGCCGGCGTGTTCGGCAAGTTCATTACCGATTTCGGACGTGTCGTGGCCCAGATGCAATACGACATGTATCACGTCTACACGACGGACGAGCATACCATCCGCGCGATCGGCATCCTCAACCGGATCGAGCGCGGCGAGCTGGCCGACGATCACCCGCTGTCGACCGAGGTGATCCACAAGGTGTTGTCGCGCGAGGTGTTGTATGTCGCGGTGCTGCTGCACGACATCGCCAAGGGCCGCGGCGGCGATCATTCGGTGCTGGGCGCGGAGATCGCCGATACGCTGTGCCCGCGCCTGGGCCTCACGCCGGAACAGACCGAAACCGTGAGTTGGCTGGTGCGCTACCACTTGCTGATGAGCAATGTCGCCTTCAAGCGCGACCTGTCCGATCCGAAGACGATCCGGGATTTCGTCGATGTGGTGAAGTCGCCGGAGCGTCTGCGCCTCTTGGTTTGCTTGACGGTCGCCGATATCCGCGCGGTCGGGCCGGGGCGGTGGAACAATTGGAAGGCCACGCTGCTGCGCGACCTGTACTATCGGGCCGAAGCGGTGATGTCGGGCGGGCATTCGACCAAAGGCCGCGACGCGCAGGTGGATGCGGCCGTCGCCGCCTTGCGCGACGACCTCGCGGATTGGCCGGCGGCGGATATCGACGCCCATATCGAACGTGGCCATCCGGCCTATTGGCTGTCCTACGACGCCGAGGCGCTGGAGAATCATGCCCGGTTCATCCGCGAAGCCGAGGCGGCGGGACAACCGCTCAGCATCGACCGGCAGGTGCATTCGGAACGGGCCGTCACGGAAATCACCATCTACACGGCCGACCATCCGGGCCTGTTCAGCCGCATCGCCGGGGCGCTGGCGGTGTCCGGCGCGAATATCGTCGACGCCAAGATCAACACGCTGAACAACGGCATGGCGCTCGACAGTTTCCTGGTCCAGGACGCGGATGAAGCGGCGTTCGCGCGGCCGGACAAGCTGGCCAAGCTGTCGGTGCTGATCGAACAGACCTTGTCGGGCCGTCTGCGGCCGATGACCGAACTGCGCAAGCGCCAGGGTTACCCGACCCGGACCGACGTCTTCAAGGTGGCGCCGCGTGTCCTGATCGACAACAAGGCGTCGAACCGGCATACGTTGATCGAGGTGAACGGTCGTGACCGGCCGGGCCTGTTGTATGACGTGACGCGTGCGGTCGCCGACCTCAGCCTGCAGATTTTCGCGGCGAAGATCTCGACCTATGGCGAACAGGTCGTCGACGTCTTCTATGTGAAGGACGTGTTCGGCCTGAAGGTCGAGCATCCCGCCAAGTTGGAGCAGATTCGCACGCATTTGTTGGAAGCGTTGGCCGATCCCGATTGCCAACCCGCCGCCAAACCGCGTAAGAAACGCGCCACCCGGGCGCGCGCCGCGAAAGTCGCCGCGGGGGCGGCGGAATAGAGTTCGCCGTAAAGATGGAATTTTCCCGTATTTGACCGTATTGATGGGGCCGCCTGCGGCAGAATCCGTGCGGCGTCAACGCTAGGAGGCATTATGGAACAGTCAGAAGTCGTGCGATTGCAGGCGTATCTCCGTGAGCTGTTTGGATCGCAGCGGATCCGGCTGGGCAAGCCCAAGATGGATGGGTCGGTCGAGGTCAGCCTCGGCGAGGAATTCATCGCGATCATCTACCGCGACGTGGACGAGGATGACGGCGAAATTTCCTATGCCTTCCAGATGGCCATCCTGGAGATGGATCTTCCCCCGGCGCCGTAGTTCCGTGCCACCGGAAATCCGACCGCGCCGCAAACGGGTGCCGCCGGGCGTCCGACACCGTCGCCACGCGGCATTTCTTCTTGTGCGGCGGATCGGGTAGACAACCGCCATGACCCTGTTCCGCGCGATTGCGACCCTGGGCAGTTGGACGATGGTCAGCCGCGTCCTCGGGTTCTGCCGGGACGTTCTCTTCGCGGGGATCATCGGCGCGGGCATGGTGGCGGACGCCTTTTTCGTCGCCTTCAAGTTTCCCAATTTCTTCAGGCGTCTGTTTGCCGAAGGCGCTTTCAACGCGGCCTTCGTGCCGCTCTATACCGACCGGCTGACCAAGGACGGACCGGTTCCCGCGCGCGCCTTCGCCGCGTCGGTCGCGGCGGTGCTGCTCAGCGTCATGCTGTGCTTCACGCTGGCGGCGCAGTTGGCGATGCCGTGGCTGATGCACGCGCTGGCGCCCGGATTTGTGGACCAGCCGGAAAAATTCGCGCTCGCGGTCGACCTGACCCAGCTTACCTTCCCGTATCTGATGTTCATGGCGCTGACGGCGCTGCTCGCCGGGATGCTCAACGCGATGCATCGCTTCGCCGCGACGGCGGCGGCCCCGGTTCTGCTGAACATCGTCCTGATCGGCGTCTTGCTGGCGATCCGCGAAGGCGTCTTCACGATGCCGGGTTATGCGCTCGCGACCGGTGTCGCGGTCGCCGGCGCGGGGCAGTTCCTTTGGATGGTGCTGGCCTGCCGGCGGGCGGGAATCCTGTTCCGGCTGCCGCGTCCGCGCCTGACGCCCGGTGTGAAACGCCTGCTGGTCCTGATGGTTCCGGGGGCGATCGGCGCGGGCGTGGTGCAGGTCAATCTGGTGATCGATATCGTGCTGGCCTCGCTGCTGCCGGAAGGGTCGGTGTCCTATCTCTATTTCGCCGACCGGATAAACCAGTTGCCGCTCGGCGTGATCGGCGTGGCGGTCGGCGTCGCGCTGCTGCCGATGCTGTCGCGCCATCTCAGTGCCGGCGAGGACGAGGCGGCAGCCGATATCCAGAACCGCGCCATCGAATTCGCGCTGCTGCTGACGGTGCCCGCGGCGGCGGCGCTGGTCACGATCCCCGATCCCATCGTCCGGGTGTTGTTCGAGCGCGGCGCCTTCAGCGCGGCCGATGCGGCGGCCACGGCCGGGGCGCTCGGCGCGTTCGCGCTGGGGCTGCCCGCCTATGTGCTGATCAAGGCGCTGACCCCGGGTTTCTTCGCGCGGCAGGACACGGCGACGCCGGTCAAGGTCGCGGTCGTCGCGATGACCGCCAATATCGGCATCGCGGTCGTGTTGATGCAGGTGCTGGCCCATGTGGGCATCGCGCTCGCCACCGCGTGCTCGGCCTGGATCAACGCGGCGATCCTGGCGACGATCCTGCACCGGCGCGGGCATCTGGTCTTCGACAAGCGGTTGCGCCGCCGGGTGCCGCGGATCGTCTTCGCGGCGCTCTGCATGGCCGGCGCGTTGTGGGCCGCCAATTTGGGCTTGGCCGACCAACTGCGTGGCGGATTCGGTGAGCGCATTGCCGCGCTTGTGGCGTTGGTGGCCTGCGGCCTCGCGACATTCGCGGCGGTCGCGCCGCTCGTGGGCGCGGCGCGAATCGCCGATCTTCGGCGGGCCTTACGGCGGAGTTGATTTGACACCCCGTTGCGGCGGTCTATGCTTTTGGCCTCTTGTTAGCGCCGCTTCACGCTGACGCCGCTCGTCCTGGGCGGTGGAAAAGGAACATCCATGGTTCGACTCGCCGATCTTCCCGAAATGGAGGCCGAGCATCTGCTCGATCTGCCCTGCCCCGTCTACGAGGACAGCCCCTGGACCGATGCGCCGCCGTTGAGCGGGATGCGGGTGGCGATCATCACCTCGGCGGGCCTCTCGCGGAAAAGCGACGAGACCTTCCGCCCCGGCGCGGCGGACTACCGGGTGATTCCGGCGGACCTGGAGTCGTCGGAGTTGATCATGAGCCATGTCTCGACCAACTACGACCGCAGCGGTTTTCAGCAGGATATCAACGTGGTGTTCCCGATCGACCGCCTCAACGAGCTGGCGGCGGACGGGACGATCGGATCGGTGGCGTCCTTCCACTACTCCTTCATGGGCGCGACCGAGCCGGAGAAACTGGAGCCGCGCGCCCGCGAGTTGGCCGGCCTGTTGAAGGAGGACCAGGTCAACGCGGTGCTGCTGACGCCGGTCTGACCGAACTGCACGCGCGCCGTCGGCGGGCTTTCCCGATATCTCGAAGAAGAAGGGCTGGTCACCACGCAGATCAGCCTCGTGCGCGAGCACACCGAAAAACTGAACCCGCCGCGCGCCCTCTGGGTGCCGTTCGAACTGGGCCGGCCGATCGGCGCGCCCGACGAACCGGCGTTTCAGCGGCGCGTGGTCGAAGCGGCCCTGGCATTGTTCGCTGCGCCGGAAGGGCCGGTGATCGCCGATTTTCCCGAGGATGCGCCCGGCGGGTCGTCCGGCGACATGTCCGGCTGGGTCTGTCCGGTCAACCTGACGCCGCCGGCGGAGGATGCCGCGCCCGACAGCGCGCTGGCCGCCGTGCTCGCCGAGATCGACCAGCTCCGCCCCTGGTACCAGGTGGCGCTGGAGAAGCGCGGCCGGACCACCGTGGGCTTGAGCGGGCTCGATATCGACGTGGCGGCCAAGCTTCTGGCCGATTTCATCGACGACCCCTCGGTCGCCAGCCCGCGCGAGGACATCGCCTTGCCGCAACTGCTCAAATTCGCGTCCGACGACATCAAGGCCTGGTATTTCGAGGCCGCGACCGCGCAACCGGGTCCCAGCGGCGGCGGCGTGCTGAACGACTGGTACTGGCGGGATACGGCGGCGGGCGCGCTGGTGCGCCAACTGGCCGCGACCTGCCGGACCCTCGACGGCGGCATGATGCAACTGCTCGGTCACAAGGCGCTGGTGCCGCGGACGCACGAGCATCTGGTTCGGGACACTTAGGCGATGGTGCGGCTCAGCGATCTGCCCGAGGTGGACGTCGCGCATCTGCTTGGCAAGGAATGCGACGCCTTCGAGACATCGCCCTGGGTGACCGGGCCGCCGGTCGCCGAGCGCCGGATCGCGATCGTCACCACCGCGGGCCTCCACCGCCGAGGCGACCGCAGCTTCGACATCCGCGACACCGGCTACCGGGTGATCCCCGGCGACGTGGCGGCCGAGGACCTGGTGATGTCGCACAGCTCGGTCAACTACGACCGGACCGGGTTTCAGCAGGACACCAACGTGGTCTTCCCGATCGACCGGCTGCGCGAGATGGCGGCGGCGGGCGAGATCGGCTCGCTGGCGCGCTTCCACTATTCGCTGATGGGGGCCGGCTGGCTGCCGCACGAGATCGAGCCGACGGCGGTCGAACTCGCCGGCATGCTGAAGGAGGACAAGGTCAACGCGGTCTTGCTCAGCCCCGTCTGACCCAATTGCACGCGCGCGGTCGGTGCGGCCGCGCATTACCTGGAAGCGAACGGCATCGCGACGACGGGGATCAGTCTGGTCCGGCCGAATACCGAGCAGATGCGGCCGCCGCGCTTCCTGTGGGTGCCGTTCGATCTGGGCCGTCCCTTCGGCGCGCCCAACGAACCGGAATTCCAGGCCAAGGTGGCGCGGACCGCGCTCGCCCTGCTGGAACGCGACGACGGCCCGGTCCTGCTGGACGATTTTCCCGAAGACGCGCCCGGCGGCCCGTCCGGCGACATGTCCGGATGGGTCTGCCCCGTCTCGTTGCCGACGCCCAAGGCCGAGGCCGGGTCGGCGCTGTTGGAAGAGGTCTTCGCCGAGATCGAGCGCCTGGCGCCCTGGTACGCCTTCGCCCTGGAAGAGCGCGGTCGGACGACCTTCGGGCTGTGCAAACGCGACATCGAGGACGTGGTGCGCTTCCTGGACGGATTCATGGACGGCACGCCGGACAATCCGCTGCCGGACGTGACGCTGGGCGAAGCCGTCCGGCTGGCCAGCGAGGACGTGCGGAGCTGGTATCTCGAAGCGGCGACGGCCCAGCCGGGCGCGGCCCGCCCGCGCGAACTGGCCGACTGGTTCTGGGGCGAAACCGCGGTCGGGCGCTTCTATCTGGCGCTTCAGCCGGTGCTGGCCACGCACGCGGACGAGCGCGTGCGTCAGGTCGCCACCGGCCAGTTCGTGCCGCGCTCGCAGCGCCACCGCCAAGGCTGACCCTCTTCCCGCTTGGACGATGCTTGACGGCGGCTCCGGCAGCCGGGATAACTCCGCGCGTTCGCCGTCCCCGCGTCCAAATCGGGGACCCCCGATCATCCGCGTGTCCAAAGCGAGGGACCAGACCATGAACCGCATCTTTTCGGGCATTCAGCCCACCGGCAACCTCCATCTCGGCAACTATCTCGGCGCGATCCGCAACTGGGTCGACCTGCAGGGCGACTACGAATGCCTCTATTGCATCGTCGACCTGCACGCGATCACCGTGTGGCAGGATCCGGCGGAGCTGCTGGCCAGCACCCGCGAGGTGACCGCCGGGCTGATCGCCGCCGGTATCGATCCCGAGAAGAACATCCTGTTCAATCAAAGCCAGAACCCGGATCACGCCAGCCTCGCGTGGATCTTCAACTGCGTGGCGCGGCTCGGCTGGCTCAACCGGATGACCCAGTTCAAGGAAAAGGCGGGCAAGCACCGGGAAAACGCCTCGGTCGGGCTCTACGCCTATCCCAACCTGATGGCGGCGGACATCCTCGCCTACAAGGGAACGCATGTGCCGGTCGGCGACGATCAGAAACAGCATCTGGAGCTGTGCCGGGACATCGCGCAGAAATTCAATTCGGATTTCGACGTCGACTGTTTCCCGCTGGTCGAACCGATGATCCTGGGACCGGCGACCCGGGTCATGTCCCTGCGCGACGGTCGTAACAAGATGTCGAAGTCCGACCCGTCGGAATACAGCCGCATCAACTTGACGGACGGGCGAGAGGACATCGCACTTAAGATTCGCAAGGCGAAGACTGATCCGGACGCTCTGCCGTCCGAAGTGGCCGGGCTGGAAGGCCGCCCTGAGGCGGCCAATTTGGTCAGCATTTATTCGTCATTTATTAGTAAGAGCCCAGAAGAAACACTGGCTGAAGTCGGCGGCCGGCAATTCTCGGAGTTCAAGCGCGATTTGACGGAACTGGCGGTGTCGGTGCTGGGGCCGATCGGCGAGGAAATGCAACGGTTGGTCGACGATTCGGACTATATCGACGGTATCTTGCGGCAGGGCGGGACCAAGGCGCGCGTCATTTCGGGGCCGATCATGCGCGAAATCCAGGAAATCGTCGGGTTCGTCCAACCGTAAAGACTGTCATATCAGGCGCCTATCATCGGCGGGGCCGCGCGTATTGCGCCGTCCCGCGGCATGATGGCAGACTACCGCTGGGTGAGGATCAAGGAATATGAGCGCGGAAACCGGAAATTCGGCTGCGCCGGCCGGTGCGGAAAAGACGGAGGACGAGCGAATCCTGCTTGTCGTCGTGGACGACAGCGAGGAAATGCCCGTCGCTTTGCATTTCGCTTGTCGGCGGGCCCGCAACACGGGCGGCCGCGTGGCCTTGCTGAACGTCATCAAGGGCGCGGATTTCCAGCATTGGGCGTCGGTCGGCGATCTCATGCGGCAGGAGGCCCGCGAAGAGGGCGAACAGCTTCTGCAGCGCTTGTCGGCGGAGGTCCTCGAATGGTCGGGCCGTTATCCGATTCTCTATATCCGTGAAGGGGATACCCGCGAGGAGCTGATGGGGTTGCTCGAAGAGGAGCCGTCGATCTCGATCCTGGTGCTGGCGGCCAGCGCCGGGGTCAGCGGGCCCGGGCCGCTCATCAGCTATCTTTTGAGCAAGAAGGCGCGGGAAAACCGGATTCCGATCACGATCGTGCCGGGCAATCTGTCCGACGAGGAAATACTTGAAATAGCGTAGAGTTTTTCTAGTTGAATTAACGAAACCCCTGCTTTCGGGCTAAAGGGCTACTTCAAAAGTATGATTGTGTAACCCGAGTGAGCAGGCATTCTATCAACAACGGATCGCCGGGCGCTGACCCGGCAGGAGAGATCGAGAGATGTTCATTCAGACCGAACAGACGCCGAACCCGGCCACGTTGAAGTTCCTGCCCGGGCAGACGGTCCTCGAAACCGGCACCGCCGACTTCACGAACGCCGACGATGCGGCGGCGCGGTCGCCGTTGGCGGCCCGTTTGTTCGACGTCGATGGGGTCGGCGCGGTGTTCTTCGGCCATGACTTCATCACCATCACCAAGACCGCCGAGCATGAATGGCACATCATGAAGCCCGCCCTGCTTGGCGCGATCATGGAACATTTCACCGCCGGCCGGTCGGTCATGACCGACGCGGCGGAGGGCACGGACGGCAACGCGGCGTCCGAGGACGACGACGAGATCGTCACCCAGATCAAGGAATTGCTCGACACCCGTGTCCGTCCGGCGGTGGCGATGGACGGCGGCGACATCGTCTATCACGGTTTCGAGGAAGGCGTGGTGTTCCTGACGATGCAAGGCGCGTGCGCCGGGTGCCCCAGTTCGACGGCGACGTTGAAGATGGGCATCGAGAATATGCTCAAACACTATATTCCGGAGATTGTCGAAGTGCGCGCCGTCGGCGTCTAGCCGCCCGCGTCCCGATGACAATATTGGCGAATGAAGAATATCCCGGCTGAAACGAAGACCAAAAAAAATGCAATGCGGCGGTCCCGCGTGTGGAGCGTCGGTGTTGCCGGGATTCTGATGGCTGGGGCGGCGGCCGCTTTCGTGCCGCCCGTACAGCAGCATGTCGCCACCGTTCTCGACCAGGCGGGCATGGTCGGCATGCGCAAGCCGGCGACGGTCGTGGCATTCGCCTCGCCGGCGAAGCTCAAGCGCCATTTCGCCGCCATGGGCTATGACCTGGATGCGGTCCGTGAGGACAACATGCCGGTGCCGCGCGTGTTCCTCTCGAAAGTGCCGGACGGCCTCGACGCGGTGACCCAGACGCGCGAGCGCAAGGCGGTTTTCCTGCGCCTCATGCTGCCGCTGGTTCTGAAGGCAAACGAGCGTGTATTGCGGCAACGGGCGCAGCTGCTGGTGTTCGATGCCAAGCTGGCCGCCGGCCGTGATCTAAATTCCGATCAGCAGCGTCGGCTGGACGCGATTGCGGCGGAATACAAAACCGACCCGGATCGGCTCGATCTTCTGCTGCGCCGTGTCGACGCGGTGCCGCCGTCGCTGGCGCTTGCCCAGGCCGCGATCGAGAGCGGGTGGGGTACGTCGCGCTTCGTCCGCGAAGGCAACGCCGCCTTCGGGCAGTGGACCACGGCGAAACACAAGGGCATCGTCCCGAAAGACCGCGTTCCGGGGATGACGCATAAAATTCGCAGCTTCGACCATTTGGGCGATTCCGTCCGGTCCTATATCCATAACCTGAACACCCACCGCGCCTATGCCGGCTTGCGCGACCTGCGCACCAGCATGCGGGCGGAAGGGAAACGCCTGGCGGGCGGCAATCTCCTGCCGGCGATGATTTCCTATTCCGAGAAAAAGGGCGCGTATATCGACCTGTTGCGCAGCGTCATCCGCACCAACAGGCTTGCGCCGCTCGACGGCGCGCGGCTCAGCGACCGAAACCCGCGTATCGGGTCGGACGTATAGCTCTCTTGCCTTAGTCCCGGCCCATCCCCTCGCGACGCGTCACGGTCTGACGTAATACTGCATGCCGAGCCAGCGCCAGCGGCCGTCCGGCCCCGGCATGGTGCAGTTGATGCGCGACCGGCCCGCCGGGAAAGCGTCGGCGAAGCGAACCTCGATGCGAAGCGCGCCGAGCCGTTCGATCGTCGCCGCGCCGGAACGCGAGTGATAGCAGGCGAGCCGCGACAGACTCCCCACCGATCTGTCGACGGTGAAGCCGAAGGCCGGCGGGTTGGCGTCCGGCGTGATCAACGGGTCGGCCGGGACGATCCCCGCCACCGGCACCGGCAGCGCGTTCAGGATCATCGTCAGCCGGTCCATCCCGCCATAAGTCTCGTTCAGGGCGAAGCGCGGCAGATAGTAGGGCGACTGGCCCGGCGCCATGACGCCGGAGTGCTGGCCGAAGGCGGCGCTGAAGCCTTTGGCGCGGACCAGCGCCGCCACCGCGGCCGAGGTTTCGCCGAAGGGATAGGCGAACAGCGGCGGCACCGCGCCGAGTTCCCGCTTCAGGATGGCGGCCGAGGTGTCGATCTCGGCCTTTGCGTTGGCCACCGTCCCCTTTGCCAGATGCGCGTGCGTGTGGGCGTGGGCGCCGATGGCGACGCCCGCGTCGCGCAGTTCGCGAACCTCGTCCCAGGTCATGAAGCCCGGCAGCCCTTGCTCGACCGGCGCGGTCGCGACGAACAGGGTGAACGGCAGCCCGGTCTCGCGCAGCCGCGGCCAGGCTTCGGTGTAGACGGACCGGTAGGCATCGTCGATGGTGATGGCGACGGCGCGGTCCGGCAGCGGCTTGCCGGTGCGCAGTGCTGTGGCGATATCGGCAAGCGGCAGGACGTTGTATTTGCCGCTGGTCAGCGCCGCGAGGTGGGCCTCGAACTGTTCGAGCGTGGTGTTGGTGCTGGGATGGGCGTCCTCGCCAAAGCGATGATACATGATCGCCACGGCGGACGCCGGCGTCTCGGCGGCGGAACCGGCGCCGGTTTCGGCCCTGCTTTCCGGAGCGGCCAGCGACACCGCCAGCGCGGCCAGCGCGCCGATCGTCAGCCATTGCCGTCGGCCGGGGATGTTGTATTTCATGATGGAATCGGGCAAGCAATCGGTTCCGACAGGGGAACAGGTATAGGCCGCTTCGCGAATCGCGACAAGCGGATAACACGCGGCGCGCCGCCCGCCCGCGCCTCGCCGACGCGCTAACAAAGGGAAAATCGCATGCTGGATCAGGCCGCCCTCGACATCTTGTTCAACACCGCCCGGTCGCACCGCGACTGGAAAGAGACGCCGGTCGGCGACGATCAGTTGCGCGCCGTCTACGACGTGCTGAAGATGGCGCCGACCAGCGCGAACTGCTCCCCCGGCCGCTTCGTCTTCGTGAAATCGCCGGAGGCCAAGGAGAAACTGCGCCCTTGCTTGATCCCGGGCAACGTGGACAAGACCATGGCCGCGCCGGTGACGGCGATCATCGCCCATGACATGGATTTTCACGAGCGCCTGCCGGACCTTTACCCCTTCGCCGATGCGCGGGCGTGGTTCACCGGCAACGATGCGTTGATCGAGGAAACCGCCTTCCGCAACGGCACGCTGCAGGGCGCGTATCTGATGATCGCCTGCCGCGCGCTGGGGCTGGATTGCGGGCCGATGTCCGGCTTCGACAACGCCAAGGTGGATGCGGCCTTTTTCGACGGGACGCCTTACCGGTCCAATTTCCTGTGCAATATCGGTCATGGCGACGGCTCGGCGCTCGAACCGCGCGCGCCCCGGCTCGATTTCGACACCGTCTGCCGCGTCCTGTAACCGACGCCGGGCGGAACCATGATGCTGCTGGCGATCGATACCGCGACGAACCGCTGCTCCGCCGCGGTCATCGCCGACGGTGCGGTCGCGGCGTCGCGCAGCGAGGACATGCGGCGCGGCCATGCCGAGGCGCTGATGCCGATGGTGTCCGACGTCCTGGCCGAGGCCGGCCTGACCGGCCCGGCGGGCGTCACCGGGCTGGACGGCATCGCGGTGACCGTCGGTCCCGGCGCCTTCACCGGCGTGCGGATCGGCTTGGCGGCGGCGCGGGCGATGGGGCTGGCGGCAGGGTGCCCGGTGCTCGGGCTCACCACGCTTGAGGTGGTGGCGGTGGAGGCGGCGCCCGGGCTGCCGGTGTTGGCGGCGCTCGATTCCAAGCGCGCCGACGCCTATGTCCAGCTTTTCGATCCCCATGGCCGGCCGCTCGCCGGACCGGCGGCGCTATTGCCCGATGCGGTGCCGGCTTATCTTGCGTCGGGCGGCTGCGCCGCCGGCGATATCGTCATTGCCGGTGATGGCGCGCTTGCGGTTGCGCCGGCGCTGACGGCGGCGGGCTATGGCGTCCGGCCGGCCGATGGGGCCGGGTTGCCCGATATCGCCGTCCTGGGGCGGCTGGCGGCCCAACGCTGGATGGCGGTGACGCCGCGCCTCGGCGACGCGCCGCCCGGCCCGCTTTACCTGCGGCCGCCCGACGCGACACCGCCACGGGTGCGGCCCGCACCCCGGAAGCCCGGATAATGACGGCGTTCGCCGTTCAGCCGGTTACGGGCGCCGATCTCGATCTTCTGGTCGATCTCTATGCCCGCAGTTTCGACGAACCCTATGCTCGGCCGGCGCTGGAGTCGCTGATCGACTCGCCCGGCGCCTGGGCCGCGATCGCCTGGCGCGACGGCCCGGCGGGACGGCAGGGCGTCGGCTTCATCATCGCTCGGATGGTGGCCGGCGAAGGCGAGATTCTCAGCCTCGGTGTGCCGGTTCCGGCGCGTCGGCGCGGTGTCGGCCGGGCGTTGCTGACCGATGCGCTCTACCGGCTGGCGCTGAGCGGCGCCGACGACGTGTTCCTGGAGGTGGGCGAGGACAATCCCGGCGCGGTCGCCCTCTATCGCGGGCTCGGTTTCCGCCAGGTCGGCCGCCGCCGTGGATACTATTTGCGAAAGAACGGCCGGCGTGTTTCCGCGTTGATCATGCGCTATCCCGTTAAAAAATCCGACTATTCATTGGAATAGTAGAAGAATCTGCTTCTCTTGATGTGTACGGCTAATGCTTGCTACACTATAGTTGATGACGTTTCTTCGACTATAAACGACATTCAGAATCGGTTAGTCGATGAAGCCAAAAGAAAGAATAATCAGGTGGGAGAATTTTCCGCTAAAACTGCGGAAAAAGGGTCATGCAGGTGACCGTATCAATAAAGGGGCACGAAAAGATGACAGAGTCATCCACAGGAGAGGTGAAACGGGAAGAAATTCTTGGGCATACTTCCGAGATTGTTGCCGCTCACGTTTCCAATAATACAGTAGCGCTTTCCGATTTGCCGGGTTTGATTGAACAGGTTTATCGCACGCTCGCAGCGGTCGGTGGGACCGAAGGCGGCAGTGCCGATAGGCCGACGCCAGCCGTTCCGATCAAGAAATCGATTACGCCGGATTTCATTGTCTGTCTCGAGGACGGCAAGAAACTGAAGATGCTCAAGCGGCATCTCAAGACCGCCTACAACATGACGCCCGAGGAATATCGGGAACGCTGGGGCTTGTCGCCGGACTACCCGATGGTTGCGCCGAATTACGCCAAGCAGCGTAGCCGTCTGGCCAAGCAAATCGGTTTGGGGACCCGGTCGCGCCGCAGCCGCCCGGTTTAGCCGGGTCGACGGTTGCCGCGAGGATATGTCATGGACCGGCGGCGCGTTGATCCGCGCCACGCGGATGCTGGCGCTTTTTGCCAAACGTACTATAGTTAATCTCGCAAGGACGAAGCGGGGTTGTCGTGTTGGATAGAATAGAAAAACTGTGCGCCGATAAGGGTCTGAAAATGACCGCGCAACGGCGCGTGATTGCACGGGTGTTGTCGGAAGCGACCGACCATCCCGACGTCGAGGCCTTGCATCGCCGTGCCTTGGACATCGATCCACGCATCAGCATCGCCACGGTCTACCGGACCGTGCGGCTGTTCGAAGAGGCCGATATCCTGGAACGGCACGATTTTCGCGACGGCCGGTCGCGCTATGAAGAAGCGACCGACAACCATCACGACCATCTAATCAATGTAGAGACTGGCGAGGTAATCGAATTCCAAAACGAAGAAATCGAAGCCTTGCAACGTGAAGTGGCAAAGAAATTGGGATTCGATCTCGTCGATCACCGCCTTGAACTCTATGGAACTCCAGTAAAAAATAAGAAAAAGGCAAAAAAATAAGAATAGACGTCGCTGTTTATTCAAAAATCAGCATCAAAACCGTCACATAGACTGCGGATAATACCACCCTATCGGGTGCCATGGCTTCGGCACGTTTAGGTAAAGGTGGTATAGACGCGCAATGTCGATACACACGCAGTCGGCCGGCGTCGGCCAGATGCTTGCAGCAGAACGGCCCGCTTGCCTGGCCCGTTCCGGGGACCTCGAAGTGCGCCTCGCGGCGTCCGAGGACGAAATCATCGCGGCGCAAACACTGCGCTATCGGATTTTCTACGAAGAGATGAAGGCGGTTCCGTCGTCCGACGCGGACCAGGCCGGCCGCGACGTCGACCGCTTCGACGCGGCGGCGGACCATCTCCTGGTCATCGATACGCGGGAGACGCAAGCCGATCGTGCCGTGGTCGGAACCTACCGGCTGATCCGGCGGGCGGCGTCGCGCGATTGCGGCGGCTTCTACACCGGCGGCGAGTTCGATATCGCCCGGATCGACGCCTGGCCCGGCGAAGTGCTGGAACTTGGCCGGTCCTGTGTCGACACCGCATACCGCAGCCGGCGGGTGATCAACCTGCTGTGGCGCGGGATCGCGGCCTATCTCAAGGAGCATGATATCCAGTTGATGTTCGGCTGCGGCAGTTTGCCGGGCGTCGATCCCGAGCGGTTGCGGCTGCCGCTGGCCTATCTCTACCACTATCACTTGGCGCCGCGGCATATCCGGCCACGCGCCCTGCCCGAACGGTTCGTCGATATGAATCGGATGGCCAAGGAAGAGATCGATACCGCCCAGGCGCTGGCGGAGATTCCCCCGTTGATCAAAGGATATCTGCGTCTCGGCGGGTTCGTCGGCGACGGCGCCGTGGTCGATTCCGATTTCAATTGCACCGATGTGTGCGTCGTCGTGAAGACCGACCTGATGACGGCGAAATACGCGCGGCATTATGGCTGCGAGGTCCCGTCCCTGAATGCCGCGTGAAAACCGGCGTTTAAAACACGGGGCGCCGATCGCGCCGTCCCGTGCCTTCTTCAGGGCGGCCGGACTTGTTCTCGGCACCGTGTTGGCGGTTTTCGTCCGGGCCGTCGCGCGCGTGACCGCGCCCACGGCCGCGGCCCGCATCCCAATGGCCTGGCACAGGATGTGTTGCCTGCTGATCGGCTTGGACGTCCGGCGGTATGGCCAGCCGGCGGAGACCGGGCCGGTCCTCTATATTTGCAATCACGCATCCTATCTTGACGTGCCGGTGATGGGGGCCAGCGTGCGGGCCAGTTTCGTCGCCAAGGCGGAGGTCGCGTCCTGGCCGGTGATCGGCGCGCTATCGCGCCTGCAGGATACGGTTTTTGTCGACCGTCGGCCGCATTACACGCATGCGCAGCGGTGCGCGCTGCAGCGCCATCTAAGGGCCGGTCGCAGCCTGATCCTGTTCCCCGAAGGCACCAGCGGCGACGGAAATCGTGTGTTGCCGTTCAAGACCGGGTTGTTCAGCGCCGCGGATCTAACCGTACAGGGGCGCCCGGTCACGGTTCAGCCGGTCACCGTCGCCTACAGCCGGTTGGATGGCTGGGCGTTGGGCCGCGCCCTGCGGCCCTATTTCGCCTGGTATGGCGACATGACCTTGGTCGATCACCTTTGGACCTGCCTCGGCTTCAAGCGGCCCGGCATCGACGTGGTGTTCCATGAGGCGGTGCAGCTTGGCGATTTCGGGTCGCGCAAGGACCTGGCCCGCCACTGCGAAACGGTCATCGCCGAAGGGCTGTCGAACGCGCTTTCCGGCCGGTTGGACGACCTTTACGGCGATGACCTCAGCGACGATCGGCGGGATTCGCGCGACCGGGACGCCGGATGGGCGCAACTGCCCGAATGGCCGGCCTTTACCGGTGCTTGAATCGGCGCGGGATATGTGAAAAGTTAATCTTTCACTGGTCCGAGACGGGCTATAACTAGGGTGAACAGGACCAAAAGTCCGGACTTTACCGCATTGACCAAACGTTTCGCAGGCAAGAGCCAATCGCGACATGCCCCGGGGCGGCAGGCAGGCTGCTGACGGTGGGCAAGAAGCTCTACATCAAAACCTATGGCTGCCAGATGAACGTCTACGACTCCGACCGGATGGCGGATGTCCTGACGCCGCTGGGTTATGCGCCGTCGCCCTCGCCTGACGGCGCCGACCTGGTGATCCTCAATACCTGCCATATTCGTGAAAAAGCGGCCGAGAAAGTCTATTCGGAGTTGGGCCGGCTGCGCGCCCTCCAGGAGCAGCGCCGCGCCGAAGGCGGTCGTATGATCGTCGCCGTCGCCGGCTGCGTGGCCCAAGCGCAGGGCGAAGAGATCCTGGACCGCGCGGCGGGCGTGGATATCGTCCTCGGGCCGCAGACCTATCACCGGCTGCCGGAGATGATCGCCGAGGTGGAAGGGGGCGGCGCGCGGGTGCTCGATACGGAGTTCCCGGCGGAGGACAAGTTCGATTTCCTGCCGGAGGAAACGGCCGCGCCCGGCGTGTCGGCCTTTCTGACGATTCAGGAAGGATGCGACCGTTTCTGCACCTTCTGCGTCGTGCCCTATACCCGGGGGGCCGAGCAGTCGCGCCCGGTCGACGCCGTGGTGCGCGAGGCCGAGCGGCTGGTCGCCGGCGGCGCGCGCGAGATCACCCTGTTGGGCCAGAACGTGAATGCCTATCACGGCGCCGGGCCGGACGGCCGCGAATGGCGGCTCGGCCGCCTGGTCCGCCGGTTGGCCGAGATCGACCGGCTCGACCGTATCCGCTACACCACCAGCCACCCGCGCGACATGGACGACGATCTTATCGCCGCCCATGGCGAGGTGTCGGCGTTGATGCCCTTCCTGCACCTGCCGGTTCAGTCGGGATCGGACCGCATCCTGGCGGCGATGAACCGTCGGCACCGGGCCGACGACTACCGCCGGATCGTGGACGGCTTGCGCACGGCCAACCCGGACCTCGCCCTGTCGTCCGACTTCATCGTCGGGTTCCCGGGCGAACGCGACGCGGATTTCGCGGCGACCCTGGCGCTGGTCACCGAGGTCGGGTTCACCCAGGCCTTTTCCTTCAAGTACAGCCCGCGGCCCGGAACGCCGGCCGCCGACATCGGCGATCAGGTGCCGGAAGACGTCAAGGACGAGCGTCTCGCCGGCCTGCAGCAATTGCTGCGGGCGCAGCAGGACGCCTTCAACCAGCGCCAGCTCGGCCGCGACCTGCCGGTCCTGTTCCAGAGCCGCGGCCGTCATGCCGGACAGGTGGTCGGCCGCTCGCCCTATCTCCAGCCGGTTCATGTCTTGGCGCCGGAAACGCTGATCGGCGGCATCCGGCCGGTGCGGATCGTCGAGATCATGCCGAACAGCCTGAAAGGCGAAGTCGTCGATGCGCCGGCGCGCGAGGAGTTGGCGGTCGCGTGACACAGCCTTCCACATCCGATGCCGCCGCAACGCTGCTGCTTGATTTCGAAGACAACCGGCTGCTGCCGCTGCTCTACGGCTCGCATGACAAGCATTTGGCGCAGATCGAACAGCGCCTTGGCGTCTCGCTGACCAGCCGCGGCAACCAGATCGTCATCGCCGGCGCGGCGGAGTCCGCGTCCCTGGCGCAGCGGGCGCTCGAACGTCTGTACCGCCGGGTGAAGAGCGGGCTGCCCGTCGACCCCGGCGAGGTCGACGCCGCGTTGCGCATGTCCGACACGGCCAATACGCAGCCGGACGGCGACGAGCCGATCATCAAGACGCGGCGCAAACGCGTGTCGCCGCGCTCGCCGGCGCAGGCCCGTTACATCGACGCGATGCGGCGCGACGAGCTTGTCTTCGGCATCGGACCCGCCGGCACCGGCAAGACCTATCTGGCGGTGTGCTATGCGGTCGAGATGCTGCTGGCCGGACAGGTCGACCGGCTGGTGCTGTCGCGGCCGGCGGTCGAGGCGGGGGAACGGCTGGGCTTCCTGCCGGGCGATATGCGGGACAAGGTCGATCCGTATCTCCGGCCGCTCTACGATGCGCTCTACGACACGATGCCGGCCGACCAGGTCACCAAGAAGCTGGAAACCGGCGAGATCGAGATCGCGCCGCTTGCCTTCATGCGGGGGCGGACGCTGACCAACGCCTTCGTCATCTTGGACGAAGCGCAGAACACCACGCCGGTGCAGATGAAGATGTTCCTCACGCGGTTGGGCGAGAACAGCCATATGGCGGTCACCGGCGACCTCAGCCAGATCGACCTGCCGGGCGGCGTGAAGTCCGGCCTGCGCGACGCGGTCGAGACCCTCGACGGGGTCGACTCCGTCGCCTTCATCTATTTCACCGAACGCGACGTCGTGCGGCATCCGCTGGTGTCGCGCATCGTCCGCGCCTATGACGCCCGCGAGGCGTCCGGCGGCGGCAAGAAACCGGAGCGCCGCGAATGAGCGCGCCGATCGACATCGATATCGCGACCCCGATGCGCCAATGGATGGACATTCTGCCGGATGCCGAGGAGTTGGTGCGCAGCGCCGTGACGGCGGCATGGCGGGCCAGCGGCGGCGCGGCGGCCGCCGTGGAGGTCAGCGTAATGCTGGCGGATGACGCCACGGTCCGGACGCTCAATCGCGACCATCGCGGCAAGGACAAGCCGACCAACGTGCTCTCCTTCCCGATCGGCGGCGCGGGCGGATCTGGGGTCGGGCCGGACGCTCCGGTGATGCTGGGCGACGTGGTCCTGGCCTGCGAGACCGTGACGGCCGAGGCGGCCGCGCAGGGCAAGTCGGTGGCGGATCATCTGCGCCATCTCGTGGTGCACGGCGTGCTCCACCTGGCGGGACACGACCATGAGGACGACGCGGACGCCGAGCGAATGGAGCGGCTGGAAACGCGGATACTTGCAGACCTGGGGGTCGGCGACCCATATGAATACGGTGACGTGGCGGAATGACCGCCCGTATGCGACCATGATCATGAACGACGACGCTGCACAAACGGAACCTCCATCTAGTCCCGACGCCGCAGTCGACCTGCGAAAGCCGACCGGCTGGCGGCGTTGGTTCAAGGGATTGCGCAACGGGCGCAACGGCGGATCGAATGTCCGCGAAACCCTCGAAGAACTGATCGAACAGCACGAGGAGCGCGAGGACCCGATCGATTCGCGGGAGCGGCAGCTCATCGACTCGATCCTGACGGTCGGCGCGCTCACGGTGAATGACGTCATGGTGCCGCGCGCGGATATCATTGCCGTCGAGTGTTCGACATCGTTGAACGAGGTCGTCGACATGATGGCCAAGGAGGCGCATTCGCGGTTGCCGGTTTTTCGCGAGACCCTCGATGAAGTGGTCGGCATGGTCCATATCAAGGACGTGCTGGCGATCGTCGGCCGGAACAAGACCGCCGAGTTGCCCAAGCTGGTGCGCGAGGTTCTGTTCGTGTCGCCCAGCATGCGGGTGCTGGACTTGCTGTTGCAGATGCGTTTGTCGCGCACGCATATGGCGCTCGTGGTCGACGAATACGGGGGGATCGATGGGCTCGTTACGATCGAGGACGCGGTCGAACAGATCGTCGGCGAAATCGAAGACGAGCACGACGATGCGGTCGGACCCAGCCTGCAGCGGCGCAACGACGGCACGGTGATCGCGGATGCGCGGTATCCGATCGACGATTTCGAATCCGAGGTCTGCGTCTTCCGATCCGAGGAAGAACGGGAAGAAGACATCGATACGCTCGGCGGACTCGTGTTCAGCATCGCCGGGCGCGTGCCGATGCGCGGCGAGGTCGTTTGTCATGAAGCATCCGGCGTGGAGTTCGAGGTGATCGAGGCCGACCCGCGCCGCATTCGCCGGCTGCGCCTCGGGAATCTGCCCACGCCCTTATCATCCGATGAGTGACGCCGCGGCGAATGCCGCGCGCAAACCCTCGATGTCCGCGGTCGCGGCCTGGCTGGCGGCGCTGACCGGTTGGCGGCGGCACGGCGTCGCCTTTCTCGGCGGCGCGGTCGCAACGCTGGCGCTGCCGCCCGCTCACGTCCTGCCGGCGCTCTATCTGGCTTTTCCCGTCCTCGTCTGGATGCTGGCGGGCGCCCGCAGCCGGCGCGCGGCCTTCGGTCTCGGCTGGTGGTTCGGGTTCGGTTTTTTCGCGATGAGCCTGTACTGGATCGGCAATGCGCTGCTGGTCTATGCCGCCAAGCATGCCTGGATGGTGCCGTTCGCCTCGCTCGGCTTGCCGGCCTTCCTGGCGGTGTTCACCGGAGGGGCGGCCTTGGCGGCCTCGTTCGGGCGCAGCCATATCGACCGGGCGCTTGCCTTGGCGGTGGCCTGGGTCGGCGCCGAATGGCTGCGCGGTCATGTCCTCACGGGCTTCCCTTGGAATCTGGTGGGGCATGGTTGGATCGGCTCCGAAGCGCTGCTGCAGGCCGCCGCGGTCGTCGGCATCTACGGGGTCAGCCTGATCGCCCTGGTCTCTGCGTGCTTGCCGGCGGCGCTGGCCGACGCCGGGCGGGGGCGTTGGGTTTGCGGTATCGTGGCGGCGGTGCTGCTGGCCGTGCCGTGGGCCGGGGGCATGGCGCGCTTGGCCGCCGCCCCGCCGTCGGGCGAGGCGGTGGTGCCGGGGGTCGGGCTGCGCTTGGTCCAAGCCGGCATACCGCAACAGGAGAAATGGCGGCGCGACCTGCGGCGGCGCAATCTCGAACTGCACCTCCAGCTCAGCCGGGATAATCGCCCGGACTGGATCACGCATATCGTCTGGCCGGAAAACGCGGCGACCTTCTTCGTCGAGGATCAACCGCTGGAACGCGCCGCGGTTGCCGGCGTCGTTCCGCCGGGCGGGTTGGTGATTACGGGCGCGCCGCGCCGCGCGACCAATCCGCTGCGCCTTTGGAATTCGATGTTCGCCGTGGACGGGTCGGGCGCGGTGGTCGGAAAGTACGACAAGGCCCACCTTGTGCCATTCGGCGAATATGTACCGTTGCGCAATCTGCTGCCGATTGCGAAGATAGTACAAGGGGCCGTCGATTACTCGCCCGGTCCGGGTCCGCGGACGTTGCGCTTGCCCGGACTTCCCGCGATGAGCCCGCTGATCTGTTATGAGGTAATTTTCCCTGGCGCCGTCACCGATCGGTCAGATCGGCCAGATTGGCTGCTCAACCTCACCAACGATGCATGGTATGGTCACACGGCGGGACCGTATCAGCATCTCGCGATTGCCCGGGTTCGTGCCGTCGAAGAAGGCATGCCGTTGATCCGGTCGGCCAATACGGGAATCTCGGCCGTGGTTGATTCTTACGGCCGGGTACAGGCTCGGCTGGGATTAAGAGAGAAAGGGTTTATGGATGTGCGTCTGCCGACCGCTCTTGGTCAGAAAACGCTTTACGCGCGGTACCATGATATGCTTTTCCTGGCCCTCTGGTTGCTCGCATGTGTTGTGTTGATTGCGCGGCGGCGCGAAAGGGGTTGAAATTTTTTCGCACTTACTAAACTCGGATGGCCTTGACCCTGTCGAATCTTTGACATAACAAGGGTCTACCCGAAGGTTATTGAAAATTTTGGAAAAAATGGGGGTCGTACGACCATGTCGAATACAGCGCCTGTGCGTCAATCTGCGGGTCGAACAGGTAAACCTAACCCAGTAGACATCCATGTGGGGAGCCGCGTCAGGTTGCGCCGCACCCTCTTGGGATTGAGTCAGGAGAAGCTCGGCGACGCGCTTGGCTTGACCTTTCAACAGGTGCAAAAGTATGAGCGGGGGGCGAACCGGATCGGCGCGAGCCGGCTGTTTGACCTGTCTCGTGTCCTGGACGTGCCAATCTCGTTTTTCTTCGATGACATGTCATCCGATGTTTCGCAGCGGTCGCCGGCCCAGGAAGTGGGCCTTCCCGACCTGCCGCCGTCCGGATTCGACGTCGATCCGATGGCCAAGCGAGAGACGCTGGAACTTGTGCGCGCCTACTATCGCATCAAGGATCCCAACGTGCGGAAACGCGTCTTCGACCTGGCGAAAGCTCTTGCCAACGTCAACGAACCCGACTGAGCGTCCAGTCCGTTCGGGGTACTCCGACCGCCGGGGCGTGCCTCACGCGCCTTGACGATATAAGGAAACATTGTCAAAAGAGCGACCCGTTGATGGGTTCAGCGGGCGTTCCAGGGTTTGTAACCGCGGTTGGGCATCCGATTGCGGGCGATATTTTGTTGATTTGATGGAGGATGAGCGCGTGGCGTCGGGAGATTACCTTTTTACCAGCGAATCGGTGTCCGAAGGACATCCGGACAAGATCTGCGACCGCATTTCGGACGAGGTCGTGGACCTATTCTTGGCGTCCGGCCCAGATGTGCGCACCGGCGTCGAAACGCTTGTCACCACGAACCTTGTCATCCTCGCCGGCGAAGTTCGCGGCCCGCAGGACATCGACGCCGATGCGATGGAGGCGCTCGCCCGCAAGGCCGTCAAGGAAATCGGCTACGAGCAGGATAATTTCCATTGGAAAAACATGGACGTGCAGTGTTACGTGCACAGCCAATCGCCGGATATCGCACAAGGCGTCGACGCGGCCGGCAACAAGGACGAAGGGGCCGGCGACCAGGGTCTGATGTTCGGCTACGCCTGCCGGGAGACCCCGGAACTGATGCCGGCGGCGATCCAGTACAGCCACGATATCCTGAAAAGGATGGCTGCTGCCCGGCATGCCGGCAAGCTGCCGGGGATCGGTCCCGACTCGAAGAGCCAGGTCACGCTCGCTTATGAAAGCGGCAAGCCGGTCCGGGCCACCTCGGTGGTGGTTTCGACGCAGCACGAGGAATCGCTCGACCAGGACGAGGTCCGAGACCTCGTCCGGCCTTTCGTTCTCGATGTGCTGCCGGACGGCTGGATGTGCGACGAGGACGAGTTTTATGTCAATCCGACCGGCCGTTTCGTTATCGGCGGGCCGGACAGCGACGCCGGCCTCACCGGCCGCAAGATCATTGTCGACACGTATGGCGGCGCGGCGCCGCATGGCGGCGGGGCCTTTTCGGGCAAGGATCCGTCGAAGGTCGACCGATCGGCGGCTTACGGCGCGCGCTACGTCGCGAAGAACGTGGTCGCGGCCGGGTTGGCCGACCGTTGTACGATCCAGGTCGCCTATGCGATCGGCGTCTCGAAGCCGCTGTCGGTTTACCTGGATACCTACGGCACCGGAACGGTCGACGACGAGAAGCTCACCACCGCAATCCAGCGGGTCATGGATCTGAGCCCGCGGGGTATTCGCGAGCATCTCGATCTCAGCCAGCCGATCTATGCGCGCACCGCGGCTTACGGCCATTTCGGGCGTACGCCGGACGACGACGGCGGGTTCTCCTGGGAGCGGACCGATCTGGTCGACGCGTTGAAGGACGCGCTGAGCTGACCCAATCCGGATAGCGCGTCGTTACGGTGCGAGGCGGGGGTTATGGCGAAGCAGGACCGTCGAATTCTCTACGGCCGCCGGCGGGGCCGGCGGATCCGGCCGGAACGCGCGCGGTTGTTTGACCGGATGATGCCGGCGCTTACCCTCGATCTTGACGCCTTGCAGCGGAATCCGGCGGGCTGTTTTCCGCGGCCGGTTCGCGCCGTCTGGCTCGAGGTAGGCTTTGGCGGCGGGGAGCATCTCGTCCGGCAGGCCGCGGCGCATCCGGATATTGGGTTCATCGGCTGCGAGCCGTTCCTGAACGGCGTGGCGAAGCTCTTGACGGCGGTCGACGCCGCGCCTGACGACGCCCCGCTCGACAATATCCGCGTTTATCCCGACGACGCCCGCGCGGTGTTGGACCGGTTGCCCGACCGGTCCCTGGATCGCGCTTTCATCCTGTTTCCCGACCCATGGCCCAAGGCGCGGCACAACCGGCGACGCTTTATCGCCCCGCCGCAGCTCGACGCCTTGGCCCGCGTCTTGTCGCCGGGTGCGGAACTGCGGCTGGCCACCGATCATATGGATTATCTGCGGTGGATGCTGTTTTACTGTTTGCGTCATGATGCTTTCGAATGGCTTGCCCGCGGCCCGGCGGACTGGCGGGAACGGCCGGCCGACTGGCCGCCGACACGGTACGAGGAGAAGGCGCTTCAGAAAGAAACGCCGTGCGTCTATCTGCGGTTCCGCCGCCGTCCCGGCGGGTTGAACGGGCCGGAAACGAAGCCAAACGCACAGAAAGACCTTGTCGTAGGGGCCGAAAACGCTTAAAAATCACGAGAAGTTACCCATATGGTCGATACGTCGACTAAAAGTATTGGGTGGGCCTGCGGCCCGCCCTTTTTAGTTCTGGATCACGGGTTTATTTTTAGGCCACGGCAAAGCGGACCGAGGGAAAGCATGGATCCGGCGACACGAGTCGAACGCATCATTGCCCCCGCCCTGGGCGACATGGGCTATGAGATCGTCCGCGTCCGATTGCTGGGCGACCGGGGCCGCCGTAACCTCCAGGTGATGGTGGAACGGACCGACGAGGCGGGCATGACCGTGGACGACTGCGCCGATATCAGCCGCACGGTGTCGGCGTTGCTCGATGTCGAAGACCCGATCGCCGGCTCGTATGAACTGGAAGTCAGTTCGCCGGGCATCGATCGTCCGTTGACGCGATTGCGCGACTTCGAACGTTTCGCGGGCTTCCGCGCCAAGGTCGAGATGCGCGAACCGATCGACGGGCGGCGGCGGTTTCGGGGGCAGGTCCTTGGGGTCGCGGACGACTGCGTGAAGCTGGAGTTGGATCAGGGCGTTGCGGAACTGCCCTTTGATGGAATTGAAAGCGCGAAGCTGCTGATGACCGACGATCTGTTGGCGGCGGCGCAGAGTGGCCGGCACAGCCACTAGAACATTATCGGCGCCGGGCGGCGTGGAAACGGCCCGGTGCGTAACGAGGAGTATGGATTAGGATCATGGACAGCATGGAAACCGTTGAGGCAGGCGCCTATCCCCGGACGGAGCTGTTGTCGGTCGCTGACACGGTCGCCCGCGAAAAGGGCATCGACCGCGATCAGGTGCTCGAAGCCATGGAGCAGGCGATCCAGAAAGCCGGCCGGTCGAAATACGGCCACGAGAACGACATCCGCGCCGAGATCGACCGGAACAGCGGCGAGATCCGCCTCGCCCGTTACATGGAGGTAACGGACGACGTGGAGAACGAGGCGACGCAGATGACGCTGGCGGCGGCGCAGCAGAAAAAATCCGATGCGCAGCTCGGCGAGTTCATCGTCGATCCGCTGCCGCCGATCGATTTCGGCCGGATCGCGGCGCAGACCGCCAAGCAGGTGATCGTGCAGAAAGTGCGCGAAGCGGAACGCGAACGGCAATACGAGGAATACAAGGACCGCGTCGGCGAGATCGTCAACGGCATCGTCAAACGGGTCGAATTCGGCAATGTCACGGTCGACCTGGGACGCGGCGAGGCCGTGGTCCGGCGCGAGGAATTGCTGCCGCGCGAGAGCTTCCGCCGGAACGACCGCATCCGGTCCTATATCTACGACGTTCGCCGCGAGCAGCGCGGGCCGCAGATCTTCCTGTCGCGGACCCATCCGCAATTCATGGCGAAGCTGTTCAGCCAGGAAGTGCCGGAAATCTACGATGGCATCATCGAGATCCGCGCCGTGGCGCGGGACCCGGGTAGCCGGGCGAAAATCGCCGTCATCTCGAACGACTCGGGCATCGACCCGGTCGGCGCCTGCGTCGGCATGCGCGGCAGCCGCGTGCAGGCGGTGGTTGCCGAGTTGCAGGGCGAGAAGATCGATATCATTCCCTGGTCCGGCGATCCGGCGACCTTCGTGGTGAACGCCTTGGCGCCCGCCGAGGTCGCCAAGGTCGTGCTCGACGAGGACGCGCACAAGATCGAGGTCGTGGTGCCCGACGAGCAACTCAGCCTCGCGATCGGACGGCGCGGCCAGAATGTGCGTCTCGCGTCGATGCTCACCGGCTGGGAAATCGATATCCTGACCGAACAGGAAGAATCCGACCGCCGGCAAGCGGAATTCCGGTCGCGCAGCGATACCTTCATCGCGGCGCTTGATGTCGAAGATGTCATCGCCCATCTCTTGGTGACCGAAGGGTTCACCAATGTCGAAGAAGTGGCCTTCGTGCCCGTCGACGAACTGGCCACGATCGAAGGGTTCGACGAAGAGATTGCCGCGGAACTGCAGCGCCGCGCGCGCGCCTTCCTGGAATCCGAAGGCGAGCGGCTGACGCAGGCCGCGAGGGAGCTCGGCGTCCAGGACGATTTGATCGGCGTCGAGGGATTGGCGCCGCAGATGCTGGTGACGCTGGGCGAGCGCGGGGTCAAGACCCTGGAAGACTTCGCGGACCTCGCATCCGACGAGTTGACCGACCGGCAGGAAGGAATCCTGCGGGAATACGACCTGGGCGAGGACGGCGCGAACGACATCATCATGACCGCGCGCGTCGCCGCCGGATGGTTTACCGCGGAGGAATTGGCGGCGGCCAAGGCGGAAGCGGAAGCCGCAGCGGCGGCGGCCGAAGCCGAGACGGAAGAGGCCGAAACCGCGGAAACGCCGCAACAGGGCGCCTAGGCGGCGCCCCTGCCATACGGACCAGGAGCGATCATGTTGGCCATGATGCAGACGGAGAGTTACGAGGACGCCCGGGCCGGCGACGGCTCGTCCGGTGTGCCGTGTCGCCGATGCATCGTGTCGGGCGAAAGCCGCGCGACGGCGGCGCTGGTCCGTTTTGCCGTCGATCCGGACGATCGGATCGTGCCGGATATCGCCGCGTCGCTGCCGGGGCGCGGGATCTGGGTATCGGCGGACCGCGCAAGTGTGGCCGCTGCGGTCGCAAATCGCTTGTTTGCGCGGGCCGCCCGGCGCAATGTGGTGGCGGACGAGAGGTTGCCCGCGCAGGTCGAGACGTTGCTGCGCGACCGGTGCCTCGATCTGATCGGCTTGGCGCGCCGCGCCGGCGGGGCCGTGGCCGGCTTCGACAAGGTTACGGCGTTTCTCGCCAAGAACAGGGCGGGGGTGGTTTTCGCGGCGTCGGATGCGGCGCCCGGCGGCCGCCGGAAGATGCAACGGGCGGCGGCCGGTATTCCGCTTGTTGAGCAGCTGGACCGGTTGGAATTGGGGCGAGCATTCGGGCGTGATCATGTGGTGCATGCGGTCGTTGCTTCGGGAAAGATAGCGGATAGCCTGTTGGTCGACGCCCGGCGGTTGTCCGGATTCCGGCAGCAGGTTGCCGAAAGAGGAACGGAATGACGCAGAATAACGAGCAAGACGGCAAACTGACACTGAGCCGGCCGGGACGGCTGGAGCTCAAGAAGACGGTCGAAACCGGTCAGGTTCGGCAGAGCTTCAGTCATGGCCGGACCAAGTCGGTGACGGTCGAAGTGCGCAAGAAGCGCACCTTCGAACGCGGCGCCAGCGGGCGCATGCGGGCCGTGCAGGACGCCGATGCCCTGCAGGGGGAAGCGCCCGGCTTCGCCGACGACTCGGATAACCTTACCGAACAGGAGCGCGCCGCGCGGGTGCGGGCGTTGCACGACGCCGCCGCCGACGAGGAACGCCGCCGTATCGACGATCTCGAACGCGAGCGCCAGGAACTGGCCGAGGCGGAAGCCCAGCGTTTGCGCGACGAAGCCGAAGCCAAGCGCCGCGCGGAAGAGGAATCGCGCCGCAAGACGGAAGAGGACACGCGCCGGAAGTCCGAGGAAAGCGCCCGCCGACGCCAGCCGGAGCCCGCGGCTCAGCCCGCCGCGCCGGAGGCGAAGGAAGCCGCCGAAGAGACCCGCCGCCCGAGGACCAAGGCGCGTCCCGAGGTCAAGAAGCCGGCGCCGTCGCGGGGGCGCGACGAACCGCGCCGCCGGGATTCCGGCAAGCTGACGATCAGTCAGGCGCTGGAGGAGGCGGACGACGAGGGCTCGACCGAACGCGCCCGCAGCCTGGCGTCGATGCGCCGGGCGCGCGAGCGTGAACGGCAACGCCAGTTGGCCGAACAGCGCCGCAACGACCCGCAAAGGGTGGTGCGCGAGGTCGTCATCCCGGATTCGATCACGGTGGCCGATCTCGCCAACCGCATGGCGACGCGGGGCGCCGATGTCGTTAAATCGCTGATGAAATCCGGCATCATGGCGACGACCAACCAGACGATCGACGCCGATACCGCGCAATTGGTGGCCGAGGAATTCGGCCATAAGGTCAAGCGCGTGTCCGAAGCGGACGTGGAAATCGGCGTCGGGACCGAGTTGAACCTGACCGGCGACCTGAAACCGCGGCCGCCGGTGGTGACCGTGATGGGCCATGTCGACCATGGTAAGACGTCGCTGCTCGACGCGTTGCGCTCCAGCGACGTGGCGGCCGGCGAGGCGGGCGGCATCACCCAGCATATCGGCGCCTATCAGGTCGAGGTTTCCGACGGTCAACCGATCACCTTTCTCGACACGCCGGGCCATGAAGCGTTCACCGCGATGCGGTCGCGCGGCGCTAAAGTGACGGATATCGTCATATTGGTTGTCGCCGCCGATGATGGGGTACAACCCCAGACTGCAGAGGCGATCGCCCACGCCAAGGCCGCCGAGGTGCCGATGATCGTCGCCATCAATAAGATGGACAAGGAGGGCGCGGACGCCACGCGCGTGCGCAACGAGTTGCTCAACCACGAGATCGTCGTGGAAGGGCTGGGCGGCGATGTTCTCGACGTCGAGGTCTCGGCGATCGCGAAGACCAACCTGGACAAGCTCGAAGAGGCGATCCTACTGCAGGCCGAACTGCTCGAATTGCAGGCGAGCGTCTCGGTGCCGGCCCAGGGCGCCATCGTCGAAGCCAAGATGGAACAGGGCCGCGGGTCCGTGGCGACCGTGCTGGTCCAGAACGGCGTGCTGCGCAAGGGCGATGTCTTCGTCGCGGGGGCCGAATGGGGCCGCGTGCGCGCGTTGATCGACGATCGCGGCAACCAGATTGAGGAGGCGGGCCCGTCCCAGCCCGTCGAAGTGCTCGGCCTGCAGGGCACGCCGTCGGCGGGCGATGATTTTAACGTGGTCGAGGACGAAGCGCGGGCGCGGGAAATCTCCGAATACCGCAGCCGGCAGCTCCAACGGCAGTCCCACGCCGCCGGGGCGCGCGGCACGCTCGAACAGATGTTCGATCAGATCCAGGCCGGCGAAGCTTCCGAACTGGACCTCGTGGTCAAAGGCGACGTGCAGGGCTCGGTCGAGGCGATCATCGGGTCGCTGCAGAAGCTGGGGACCGACGAGGTCAAGGTCCGGTTGCTGCACACGGCGGTCGGCGGCATCACCGAATCGGATGTCGTCCTCGCCAACGCCTCGAATGGATTGATCATCGGCTTCAATGTCCGGGCCAACCCGCAGGCGCGGGAGCTGGCGCGGCGCGACAATGTCGATATCCGCTACTACTCGATCATCTACGACGTGATCGATGACATGAAGCAACTCATGAGCGGCATGTTGGCGCCGGAGGTCCGCGAGACGCAGCTCGGCTACGCCGAAATCCGGCAGGTCTTCAACGTCAGCAAGGCCGGCAAGGTCGCCGGCTGCATGGTCACCGAAGGCGAGGTGCGCCGCGGGGCCAAGGTGCGGCTGCTGCGGGACGACGTCGTCATCCACGAGGGCAGCCTCAAGACGCTGCGCCGCTTCAAGGAAGACGTCCGGACCGTGCAGCAAAGCTACGAGTGCGGCATGGCGTTCGAGAATTACGACGATATCAAGGAAGGCGACGTCATCGAGTGCTTCCAGGTGGAAGAGGTGGCGCGCAGCCTGTAGCCGGGCGCCGTGGCCTTCGGGCTGGCATCCCCGCTTCGGCCTTCGTATTGGACGGACAGCGATGAAAGCAAGGGAGAGAAGCCGCGCGCCGAGCGTGCGGCAATTGCGCGTTGGCGAGGAAATCCGCCATTGCCTGGCGGCCGTGCTGAACCGGGGCGACTTGCGCGACCCCGATCTGCGCGGCGTCAGCGTCACCGTATCCGAAGTACGGGTGAGCCCCGATCTGCGGAATGCGACGGCGTTCGTCATGCCGTTGGGCGGCGAGCGGCCCGGCGAGGTCATCAAGGCCCTGGACCGGGCGGCGGCCTTCCTCAAACGCCAGATCGCGCGGGAGGTTCAGTTGCGGAATGTCCCGAACCTGTCTTTCCGGCGCGACGAGACCTATGACGAGGCGACCCGGATCGACACGATCCTGCGGTCCTCGGACGTGGCGCGGGATCTCGACCCCGAAACGCCGGACGATCCTCGGAACCCGTCCGATCCGGCCGAGCGCTGACCATGGCGCGGCGAAAGCGCAGAGGCCAGCCGGTCCACGGATGGCTCATCGTCGATAAGCCGTCGGGCATGACCTCGACCGCGGTGGTGAACACCGTCAAACGCCTGGCCGATGCGGCGAAGGCCGGTCATGGCGGGACGTTGGACCCGCTGGCCACGGGCATCCTGCCGGTCGCCTTCGGCGAGGCCACCAAGACGATGCAATATATCGTGGACGGGCTGAAGACCTACCGTTTCACCCTGCGCTGGGGCGCGGAAACCGACACGGACGACGCCGACGGGACCGTGACGCGCACCAACGACGCCCGGCCGGACGAGGCGGCGGTCCGCGCCGTCCTGCCGGATTTCACCGGTGAGGTCGAACAGGTGCCGCCGCGCTATTCCGCCATCAAGGTCGACGGTCAGCGCGCCTACGACCGGGCCCGCGACGGCGAGGAGTTCGAACTGGAGCCCCGGTTGGTCTGGATCGAGCGTTTGGATCTGGTCGATATGCCGGATTCGAACCATGCCGTTTTCGAGGTTTCCTGCGGCGCCGGCACCTATATGCGGTCCTTGGCGCGCGATATTGCGCGGGCCGTGGGCGCCGCCGGGCATATCGCCGACCTGCGCCGGACCCGCGTCGGCCCCTTCGCCGAGGAAGACGCGATTTCGCTGGACGAACTGCGCTCTTTTGGGCACAGTGCGGCCGTTTTGGAGCACTTGCTGCCGGTCGAGACCGCGCTGGACGACATCCCGGCCCTGGCCCTGACCGATAGCGAGGCGAGCCGTTTGCGCAATGGGCAAACCGTGTCTCTGCTTCGGAAAATGGATCTCGACCGTATCGCCGATTTCAACGACGGGGATACGGTGCTCGCGGTGGGCAGGGGAAAGCCCATCGCGCTCACGCGGTATGCGGCGGGCGAGGTCCATCCCCTCCGGGTGCTGAACCTATAAGCAGTTAAGGAGAACCCGATGTCGATCACGAGTGAACGAAAGAAGGAACTCATCGAAGAGTTCGCCATCGGTCCGGGCGATACCGGGTCGGCCCCGGTGCAGATCGCGGTGCTGACCGAACGCATTAAGAACCTGACCGAGCATATGCAGTCCCATAAAAAGGATTTTCATTCGCGCCGCGGCCTGTTGGTCATGGTCGGACAACGGCGTCGATTGCTCGACTACGTTAAGGACAAAGACCAGGCGCAATACGAGGCATTGATCAAGAGCCTTGGTTTGCGCCGTTAAGAACAACCGGGCATCCGTCACAGACCGGGCCGTTTGAGTCGGCCCGCAAGACGACGACCGGAATTCCGGCAAAATCGGCTATGGTGCCGACGCCGGAGCGACCGGCCACGGAAGGAGTCCGTGGGCCGGCGTATCGCCGCAGCCGACTGGATATGGTGTGAAACGGCTGGCGGTTTTTGGAATGTAAAGGGAAGATAGATGTTCAATATCACACGAAAAGAAATCGAATGGGGCGGACGGCCCCTGATCCTGGAGACAGGGAAGATCGCGCGCCAGGCCGATGGAGCCGTGCTCGCGACGTATGGCGGCACGCAGGTCCTGTGCACCGCCGTGGCGCAGAAATCGCCGAAGCCGGGGATCGACTTTTTCCCGCTCACTGTTAACTATCAGGAAAAGACATTCGCCGCCGGCAAGATTCCCGGCGGCTTTTTCAAGCGCGAAGGACGGCCGAGCGAGAAGGAAACGCTGACGTCGCGCCTGATCGACCGCCCGATCCGCCCGCTGTTCCCCAGCGGCTTTCGCAACGAAACGCAGGTGATCTGCACCGTTCTGACCCATGATTTCGAGAACGATCCCGATGTCGTATCGCTGATCGGCGGGTCCGCGGCGTTGACGATCTCGGGCATTCCGTTCCTGGGGCCGGTCGCGGCCGCCCGCGTCGGATTTATCGACGGCGAATACGTGCTGAACCCGCAGATGGACGAGATGAGCAGTTCCGACCTGGATCTGGTTGCCGCCGGGACGCATGAAGGCGTGCTGATGGTCGAGTCCGAGGCGCATGAGCTGGACGAGGCGACCATGCTCGGCGCCGTCATGTTCGCGCATAAGGAAAGCCGCGCGGTGCTGGACCTGATCGTCGAGCTGGCCGAAGCTTGCGCCAAGGAGCCGTGGGCTCTGCCGGAACCGCCGGAAGAAACGCAGACGGTGCAGGATCGCGTCAAGGCCCTCGCCGAGGCGCCGTTGCGCGAAGCCTATTCGTTGACCGTCAAGCAGGAACGCGTCGAAGCGGTCGGCAAGGTCAAGGAAGACACGCTCGCCGCCCTCGCCGAAGAGGACGAGGCCGCCGACCTGCAACTCGCCGCCTCCGCCTTCAAAGGGCTGGAGAAGGACGTGGTGCGGGGCAGCATCCTCAAGACCGGTCAGCGGATCGACGGGCGCGACACCAAGACGGTGCGCCCGATCGTCTCCGAGGTCGGCATCCTGAACCGCAGCCATGGCTCGGCCCTGTTCACCCGCGGCGAGACGCAGGCCCTGGTGGTGACCACGCTCGGCACCGGCCAGGACGAGCAGATCATCGATGCGCTCGAAGGCGAATATCGCGAAAACTTCATGCTGCATTACAACTTCCCGCCCTATTCGGTGGGCGAGGCGTCCTTCCTGCGGTCGCCGGGCCGTCGCGAGATCGGCCACGGCAAGCTCGGCTGGCGGTCGATCCGTCCGCTCATCCCGTCCAAGGAGGACTTCCCCTACACCATCCGCATCGTGTCGGAGATCACCGAATCCAACGGCTCGTCGTCGATGGCGACGGTCTGCGGATCGTCGATGTCGCTGATGGACGCGGGCGTGCCGCTGAAGCGGCCGTGCGCGGGCATCGCCATGGGGCTGATCAAGGAAGGCGACGACTTCGCCGTCCTCTCGGATATCTTGGGCGACGAGGACCATCTCGGCGACATGGACTTCAAGGTCGCCGGCACCGACGAGGGCATCACCGCGTTGCAGATGGATATCAAGATCACCTCGATCACCGAGGAGATCATGAAGATCGCGCTGGATCAGGCCAAGGACGGCCGTTTGCACATTCTGGGCGAGATGGACAAAGCCATCACCGGCGCCCGCGAGGAGGTCTCCGAGCATGCGCCGCGCATCACCACGCTGAGCATTCCGCGCGACAAGATTCGCGAAGTGATCGGCACCGGCGGCAAGGTCATCCGCGAGATTTGCGAAGTGACCGGCGCCAAGATCGACATCGACGACGACGGCACCGTCAAGGTCGCCGCGGTCGACAGCGACGCGGGCGACCGTGCGGTCGAGTGGATCAACTCGATCATCGCCGAGCCCGAGGTCGGTAAGATCTACGAGGGTAAGGTCGTGAAGGTCGTCGATTTCGGCGCCTTCGTGAACTTCCTCGGCAGCCGGGACGGCCTCGTGCACATCTCCGAACTGAAGGAAGAGCGGGTGCCGTCGGTCGAGGACGTGGTCAGCCAGGACGACATGGTCAAGGTCAAGGTGCTGGGCATCGACGACCGCGGCAAGGTCAAGCTGTCCATGCGGGCCGTCAATCAGGAAACCGGCGAGGAGATCGAGATCCAGCCGCGTGAACCCCGTCGGGACCGCGACGGTGGCGACCGCCGGCGTCCGCCGCGCCGCAACCAGCGCCGCGCCTCCGACTAGGAACGCGCCGAACGACACGAAGACGGCCGCTGGAATACTCCGGCGGCCGTTTTTTTTGTCTTGCGGGAAGACCGGGCCGTCTACTCTTCGGACAAGTTGACCATGCCGATGACGTTATACCCGGAATCCACATACATCACCTCGCCGGTGACCCCGGCCGAGAGATCGGACATCAGATAGACGCCGGCGCCCCCGATATCCTCGAGCGTGACGTTGCGGCGGAGCGGCGCATGCTGTCCCTGCCATTTGAAGACCGTGCGGGCGCTGGCGATCGCCGAGCCGGCAAGCGTCCGCATCGGCCCGGCGGAGATCGCGTTGACCCGGATGCCGTCGCCGCCCAGGTCCGTCGCCAGATACCGAACGCTCGCTTCCAGCGCGGCCTTGGCCACGCCCATGACGTTGTAGTTCGGCATCACCCGTTCCGCGCCGGAATAGGTCAGCGTCACCAAGCTGCCGCCGGGCGGCATCAACGGGGCCGCGCGTTGCGCGACCGCGGTGAAGGAATAGCAGGAAATTTCCAGCGATTGCAGGAAGTTCTTCTTCGTGGTGTCGATGTAGCGGCCCTTCAACTCTTCCTTGTCGGAGAAAGCGACCGCGTGCAGCACGAAATCCAGCCCGTCCCAGCGGGTCTTGATCGTGTCGAACACGGCGTCCAGGCTGGCGGTGTCGGTGACATCGCAGGGCAGGACGATATCGGACCCCACCGAGTCGGCCAGCGGGCGGACGCGGCGTTCGAAACTGTCGCCCTGATAGGTGAAGGCGAGCTGCGCGCCGTGCTCATGCGCCATCTTGGCCATGCCCCACGCGATCGAATGGTCGTTGGCGACGCCCATCACCAGGCCGCGGCGGCCGGCCATTATCGGTCTTGCGGTCATACAGTCTGCCCGTTGTTGCCGTTACTGCGCCGCCTCTGCCGGCCTGCCGGTGCGGGCCGGCCGATTGGTGTTGCGCCCCCGCGAGGGGGCCGTTCAGCCGTCATATCGTTTGAAGACGAGCGTGGCGTTGGTGCCGCCGAAGCCGAAGCTGTTGGACATGACGCATTCGAGCGGCACATTATCCTGGCGCTCGGTCACGATCGGGAAATCCGCTGCGCCGCGGTCGATCTCCTCGACATTCGCGCTTGCCGTGATGAATTGGTTTTCCATCATCAGCAGCGAGTAGATCGCCTCGTGCACGCCGGTCGCGCCCAGCGAATGGCCGGTCAGCGATTTGGTCGAACTGATCGCCGGGACATGGTCGCCGAATACCTCGCGGATCGCCTCCAACTCTGTGATGTCGCCGACCGGCGTCGACGTGCCATGGACGTTGATATAGCCGACCGGCAGGTTCAGCCCGTCGATCGCCCGTTTCATGCAACGCACCGCGCCTTCGCCCGACGGCTGCACCATGTCGTAGCCGTCCGAGGTGGCGCCGTAGCCGACGATCTCGCCGTAAATCTTCGCGCCCCGCGCCTTGGCGTGTTCCAGTTCCTCCAGCACGACCACCCCGCCGCCGCCGGCGATCACGAAGCCGTCGCGGTTCTTGTCATAGGCGCGGCTGGCGCGCTCCGGCGTGTCGTTGAAGTTGGACGACAGGGCCGGCATCGCGTCGAACAGCACTGTCATCGTCCAGTGCAGTTCCTCGCCGCCGCCGGCGAAAACGATATCCTGCTTGCCCCACTGGATGAGTTCGGTGCCGTTGCCGATGCAATGGGCGCTGGTGGAGCAGGCCGAACTGATCGTGTAGTTCACGCCCTTGATCTTGAACGGCGTGGCCAGCGTCGCGGAATTCGTGCTCGACATGGTGCGGGGCACCATATACGGCCCGACGCGCTTGGCGCTTTTCTCCTGCGCCAGGTTCCAGGCGAGAAGCAGGTTCTGGGTCGACGGACCGCCGGAGCCCATGACCAGCCCGGTGTTCTCGTTCGAGACGTCGCTTTCGGTCAGGCCGGCGTCGTCGATCGCCTGCTGCATCGCGATGTAGTTATACGCCGCCCCGTCGCCCATGAAGCGTCTGAGCTTGCGGTCGATATGCGCGTCGATGTCGATATCGACCGCGCCGTGGACATGACTGCGAAAGCCGCGTTCCGCATACTCTTCGCAATGGACGATGCCCGACCGCCCTTCTTTAAGGGAATCGAGCACCTCATTCTTGTCATTGCCAATGCTGGACACGATGCCCAGCCCGGTGACTGCAACACGCCGCATATTCAACCTCGCGAGAAACGCGTGAGCTTAGGTTTTACGTGCCTTCCTGGGATGTGAACAGGCCGACGCGCATATCCTTCACGTTATAGATGACCTCACCGTCGGATTTCAGGATGCCGTCGGCGATGCCCAAGACCAGCTTGCGCATGATGACGCGCTTCACATTGATTTGATAGGTCAGTTTCTTTGCGGTCTCGAGAACTTGACCGCTGAATTTCACTTCTCCGACCCCCAGCGCCCGGCCCCTGCCGATGCCGTTGACCCAGCCCAGGAAAAATCCGACTAGTTGCCACATGGCGTCGAGACCAAGGCAGCCCGGCATGACCGGGTCGTTCTCGAAATGACATTTGAAGAACCATAGGTCCGGCTTGACGTCGAACTCGGCGATGATTTCGCCTTTGCCGTGCTCGCCGCCTTCTTCCGAGATATGCGTTATCCGGTCGAACATCAACATCGGCGGCAGCGGCAACTGCGCATTTCCCGGGCCGAACAAACGGCCATGACCGCACTCGATTAAATCTTCGTACGTGTAACTGCTTTTTCTTGTCGACAAACGAGCCTCGTCCAGGACCTGGGTCTCCACTTCCGGCGATACCAATATCGCAGGACGCACTATAACACAACGCTCCCGCATGTGTGCGCCCCGCTCCGGGCGGCCGCAACGGGGCCTTTTCCGGTCAAACGTCCAAATTCGAGACTTTCAGGGCGTTCGACTGGATGAAATCGCGGCGCGGCTCGACCAGGTCGCCCATCAGAGTGGAAAACACTTCTTCGGCATCGTCCGCATGGCTGATCTTCACCTGGTGCAGCACCCGGGCTTCCACGTCCATCGTGGTTTCCCAAAGCTGTTCCGGGTTCATTTCACCCAGGCCCTTGTACCGTTGTACGCCAAGGCCTTTCCGGCTGACATTGCCGATCTGGTCGACCAGGGCCACGGGGCCGAAGATCTCGACCTCCTGGTCCTTGATGGTCAGCGTTGCGGGCCGGCCGTAGTACTCCTGGAATTCGGCGGCTTTCGCGTCCAGCCGGCGGGCGTCGGCGCTGCGGACGAGGTCGCCGTCGATCTCGAAGCGCTGGGTCACGCCGCGCCGGGTCCGCGAAAACACCAGTCCGCCGGTATCGCTCGGCGCGCCGGTCCATCCGCGTTCCAGCGGGTCGGCCAGGCTGTCCAGGCGTTTTGCGATATAGTCGGCGGCTCGCTCGGCGCTTTCCGGATCGGAGAGGATGTCTGCGTTGAGCGCGCCGGCGATGGCCGATTGCTCGACGATGTCGCGGTTGCCGACTTTCTGCGCCATTGATTCCAGCAGATGCTTGGCGTCGCGGGCGGAATCGATGACCTGCCACAGGTCTTCGCCGGCCAACTGGCTGCCGTCGCCCAGGGTGAGCGCCAGGTCGCCCAAGCCGTTGCGCAGCAGGTAGTCTTCCAAGGAGCGTTCGTCCTTGAGATAGACTTCCGAATTGCCCTTCTTGACGCGGTACAACGGCGGCTCCGCGATATAGAGATAGCCGCGTTCGATCAATTCCGGCATTTGCCGGTAGAACAGCGTCAGCAACAGGGTGCGGATATGGCTGCCGTCCACGTCGGCGTCCGTCATGATGATGATCTTGTGGTAGCGCACCTTGTCGGGATCGAAGTCTTCCTTGCCGATGCCCGTGCCCAGGGCGGCGATGAGGGTGCCGATATCCGTCGATCCGATCATCTTGTCGAAACGGGCGCGTTCCACGTTCAGGATCTTGCCGCGCAGCGGCAGAATGGCCTGGAACCGGCGCTCGCGCGCCTGTTTCGCGGACCCGCCGGCCGAGTCGCCCTCCACGATGAACAATTCGCACTCGCTCGGATCGCGCGACTGGCAGTCGGCCAGCTTGCCCGGCAGGTTGGCGACGTCCAACGCGCCCTTGCGCCGGGTCAGTTCGCGCGCCTTGCGGGCCGCTTCGCGCGCCGACGCCGCTTCGTACACCTTCTGCACGATGCGTTTGGCCTCGCCGGGGTTCTCCTCGAACCATTGGCTGAGCCGCTCGTTCACCACCGATTCGACGATCGGGCGGACCTCCGACGATACCAGTTTGTCCTTGGTCTGGCTGGAGAATTTGGGGTCCGGCACCTTGACCGACAGGACGCAGGTCAGGCCCTCGCGGGCGTCGTCGCCGGTGATGTTGACCTTGTCCTTGCGGGAGATTCCGGCATTCGCGGCGTAGGCATTGACCTGCCGGGTCAGCGCCCCGCGGAAGCCGGCCAGATGCGTGCCACCGTCGCGCTGCGGGATGTTGTTGGTGAAGCACAGCATCGTCTCGTGATAGCTGTCGTTCCACTGCATCGACACTTCGACCTGAATGCCGTCGCGGTCCTCCACAATGCCGATGGGTTTGCCGATCAGCGCGGTCTTGGAGCGGTCGAGATACTGCACGAAGGCCTCGATGCCGCCCTCGTAATGCAGCTCGACGACCTTCGGTTCCGGGATGCGGGCGTCGGTCAGGATGATGCGGGCGCCGGAATTCAGAAAGGCCAGCTCGCGCAACCGGTGCTCCAGCTTTGCGAAATCGAATTCCGTGCTGGTGAAGGTCTCGGCCGACGGGGTGAAGGTCACCTCGGTGCCGCTTTCGGTCTCGCCTTCGCCGATCACGTCGAGCGGCGCTTCGGCGTCGCCGTGCAGGAACCGCATGAAATGTTTCTTGCCGTCGCGCCGGATCGTCAGGTCGAGGGTGGCCGACAGCGCGTTCACGACCGACACGCCGACCCCGTGCAGCCCGCCGGAGACCTTGTAGGAATTCTGGTCGAACTTACCGCCCGCGTGCAGCTGCGTCATGATGACCTCCGCCGCCGACACGCCCTCTTCGTCGTGCAGGTCGACGGGAATGCCGCGGCCGTTATCCGCCACCGTGACCGATCCGTCGCCGTTCAGCGTGACGTCGATGCGGTCGCAATGGCCGGCCATGGCCTCGTCGATGGCGTTGTCCACCACCTCGAACACCATATGGTGCAGGCCCGTGCCGTCGTCGGTGTCGCCGATATACATGCCCGGCCGCTTGCGCACGGCATCGAGTCCGCGCAGCACCTTGATTGAATCGGCGCCGTAATCCTGATCGACGTTTGCAGCGGTATCGCTCATCAATTCATTCTCTTGTTATCGGTTTCGGCTAAACGCCGGATATCTGCGTCAGCGTCGCATCCTCGACCGCGACCTTCTGCGCCCGGTCGCCAAGCGATGCGAACAACGCGGGATCCGTCCCGGTCAGCCATGCCTGAGCGCCGGTGGATGATATTTCCTCGAACAAGGCCTCGCGGCGGTCCTCGTCCAAATGGGCCGCGACCTCGTCCAGCAGCAGCAGCGGCACGCGGCCGCGTTCCGCCGTCTGGAGCCGCGCGTTCGCCAGCACGACGGCGATCAACAGGGCCTTTTGCTCGCCGGTGGAACACAATTCCGCCGGCATGTCTTTCGCCAGGTGGCGGACCTTCAGGTCGCTGCGGTGCGGTCCGACCGCGGCCCCGCCCGCGTTTGCGTCATGCGGCCGGCTCTCGCGCAGCGCCGTCTGCAACCGGTCTTCCACGGTCAAGGCCGGCGCTTCGTCGAGCCATTCTTCGACCGATCCGGTCACCGTCACCTCCGCGCCGGGGAACGGGCCGGAGGGTGCGCCGCACAGCCGCGCCAGCCGGGCGGTCATCTCGCGTCGGGCGGCGGCGATCGCGACGCCGCGCTCGGCCATCTTGCGTTCCAGCGAGCCGAGCCAGGTATCGTCGCCCGCGCCGTCGCGCAGCAGACGCGAGCGTTCCCGCATCGCGTGATCGTATCCGCTGACCCGTCCGGCATGGGCGGCGTCGAACCCGAAGACCAGCCGGTCGAGGAACCGTCGCCGGCCGGTCGACCCGTCGGTGAACAGCCGGTCCATCTGCGGCGTCAACCAGACCGCGCCGACATGCTCGCCGAGCGCGGCTTGGCTTTTCGCCGGCGCGCCGTCGATGCGGACGATCCGCCGCGTTCCGCCCTCCGGACTGCGACCGGTGCCGATCTCCCGCACGCCGTCCGGCGTGACGATCGAGGCCGCGACCGCCCAGCCGCCTTGGTCGTTGTCGTTTTCGCCGCCGCCGCGGTTGCCGCCGCTGCGCGCGAGATCGTCGAGCCGCGCGCCGCGCAAGCCGCGCCCCGGAGCCAGCAGGGACACCGCTTCCAGCATGTTGGTCTTGCCGGCGCCGTTCGGTCCGGTCAGGATCACCGGCCGTTCGTCGAGATCGAGCCGCGCCGCCGTATAGCAGCGGAAATCCGTCAGCCGCAGGCGCGCAATCGACAACGCCACCGGTGTCGTCACGGACGGCGTCACCGGCATTGTCGCGGTGGAGGGGTGCATGGGCGCGAGAATTGTCCTGCCTCCGCCCCGGCGCTACACGCGCATCGGCATCAACACGTAAAGCGCGCTCTTGTCGTCGCCGTCGCGTATCACGGTCGGCGACGCCGCGTCCGCCATGCTGAACTGCGCCGTCTCGCCTTCGATCTGCTGCGTGATGTCGAGCAGATAGCGTGCGTTGAACCCGATCTCGATCGCGTCCTGCTGATAGTCGACCTCGATCTCCTCGGTCGCGGTGCCGCTGTCCGGGCTCGACGCGCTGAGCGTGACGATGCCGTTCTCGACGGCCAGTTTGACGGCGCGGGATTTCTCGGTGGAAATCGTCGCGACCCGGTCGACCGCCGCGGCGAAATACTGGCAGTCCACGTCCAGCGACTTGTCGTTGCCCGTCGGGATGACCCGGTCGTAATCGGGGAAGGTGCCGTCGATCAGCTTCGAGGTCAGTTCGACATCGTCGAAGGCGAAGTGGATCTTCGCGTCGGACAGGCCGACTTCGACGTCTTCCTCGGTCTCGTCGATCAGCTTGCGCAATTCGTTGACCGTCTTGCGGGGCACGATGACGCCGGGAATGCCGGCCGCGCCGTCCGGCAACGGCACTTCGACCCGGGCCAGCCGATGTCCGTCCGTCGCGACGGCGCGCAGCATCTCGCCGCCATGGTCGCTCTCGGCCACCATGTGCAGGTAGATGCCGTTGAGATAGTAGCGGGTCTCCTCGGTCGAGATGGCGAAGCGCGTGCGGTCGATCAGCGCCCGCAAATCCGCCGCCTTCAGCTTGAAGCGGTGTGGCAGGTCGCCGCTCGTCATCTGTGGAAAATCGCTGGTCGGCAGCGATTGCAGCGTGAAGCGCGAGCGGCCGGCGCGCAGCAGGACCTGGCCGGCGTCGCCGCCCGCGTCGAGTTCGACCTGGGCGCCGTCCGGGAGTTTGCGGACGATGTCGTACAAGGTATGCGCCGGCGCCGTCGTCGATCCGTCGGTTTCGATCGCGGCGTCGACCGTTTCGACGATCGCTAGGTCCATGTCGGTGGCGGTCAGGCCCAGTTTGCCGTCCGCCACCTGTAACTGGACATTCGACAGAATGGGAATCGTGTTACGCCGCTCCACCACGCTCTGTACATGATTGAGGGACCGAAGGAGCGCGGCGCGTTCGATGGTGAGTTTCATGTTGTTCAGCGTCTCGTTTCAGTCAGAAAGAAGGACTCGTTCCCGTTCGGATACCGGATGCGCCCGGCCCGCTCGACGACGATTGACGTGTTGGGTGACTCGGTCGATGAACGGTTGAAAAATATAACACAGCGCCGCCGCCACCGCACGTTTTTTGGACGCGGCGCAGCCAACGAAAGGTTATTTTAAGCGCTTGTTTTAAAAGCGAGAAAGAAGATGAGTCCAGGGCGCGGTTCGGTCCGTGCCCCGGAAGGCAGGATCAGGTCTCCAGCATGCGGCGCAACAGCTCGATATCCTCCGCGAAATTGCTGTCGAGCGACCGCAGTTCGTCCACCTTGCGCACCGCGTGCATGACGGTCGTATGGTCGCGGCCGCCGAATTTGCGGCCGATCTCCGGCAGCGAGCGCGCCGTCAGTTGCTTCGACAGATACATCGCGACCTGACGTGGGCGGGCGACGGCGCGCGCGCGCCGCGCCGAATACATTTCCGACAGGCGGATGTTGTAATGCTCGGCGACCCGCTTCTGAATTTCCTCGATCGTCACCTTGCGGTCGTTGGCGCGCAGGATGTCGTGCAGCACGTCCTGCGTGTTCTCCAGCGTGACCGGTCGGCCGACGAGTTTGGCATAGGCGCCGATCCGGTTCAGCGCGCCTTCCAGTTCGCGCACGTTCGACGTGATCTTGTGCGCCAGGAATTCAAGCACCTTCTGCGGGATCGCGGTGTCGAGTTGCTCCGCCTTCGACTGCAGGATGCCGAGCCGCAACTCATAGGTCGTGGGGTGGATATCCGCGACCAGTCCCCAGCCCAGCCGGGACTTCATGCGGTCTTCCATGTCCAGATCGTTCGGCGACTTGTCCGCCGAGATGATCACCTGGTGGTTCTGGTCCACCAGCGCATTGAAGGTGTGGAAAAACTCTTCCTGCGTGCTGTCCTTGCCGGCGATGAATTGCACGTCGTCGATCATCAGCACGTCGACCGAGCGGAACTGCTCCTTGAACGCGACCGTGTCTTTGTACCGCAGCGCCCGGATGAACTGATACATGAACTTTTCGGCGGACAGGTAGATGACCCGGCGGTCCGGCCGCGTCTCGCGAATCTGCCAGGCGATCGCGTGCATCAAATGAGTCTTGCCCAAGCCGACGCCGCCATACAGGAACAGCGGGTTGAACGGAACGGCGTTGGCTTCGGCCACGCGGCGCGCGGCGGCGAAGGCGAGTTCGTTCGGCTTGCCGACGATGAAATTGTTGAAGGTGAAACGCGGGTCGAGCGGCGCGCCGATATCGGCATCCGCCATGGCCGGCGCGGCGGCCGGGGATGTCGCCGGGCTGACCGCGCTCACCGCGGCCGCGCTATCGGCCGGCGGGATCGCAGCCGACTGTCCGCCGCTGTCCAGGATGATGTCGACGCCGGAGATCTCTTCGTTTTCCGCCTTCCACAGGCGGGCGATACGCTCGCCGTATTGCGACTGAACCCAGTCGCACATGAACCGCGTCGGAGCGGAAATGCGGATTTGTCCGTCCGCGTATCCCATTAACGTCAACGGCTTCAACCAGCTTCGGTATGCCGCTTCACCATATTCCGCCCGCAAACGCCCACGAATTCTTGCCCACTGCGCCGACAGCGACTCATTCATCGCCACGTAAACCCCCTCGTCTCGCGGCCGCCGGTGTCACCCGACCGCCTGCCACAGTTCCCTCAGCGGCAAACCGTAACAACCCCGTTACCCTGTCTTCATCCGGCGACCCTGCAACTCACGGTCGATCGGACGACACTCTCTGTCGGAAAGGACGATGCCAAATGCGCGGCGTGGTCATGGACGATCCACAAGCGCGGCCATGTGGTGCGGAGCCTTCGAACCGGGTTTTACGCCGGGCCGTTCACCAATTGAAACAAACAACTCCCCTCGCGACCAGACGACCTCTGACGCTAATCCACAAACACGAGCCGAAAACTCCGTCGGTGCGTAAAGGGCTGGAACATATTGTTTTTTTGTTCCTTAACCCTCATTGCCTCTGTCTTGCGACCGGACTGTCTCGCTTGACCGTTGTTGGCACAGTTCTCCCTGACTGCTGAGGATTTCAATCTACCGATGGCCCCGGGAGTCTTCAACGGCTTTCACGGCAGTTCCGGTGCGAATTCCCAAAATAAAATTGTTGACAGGAAACGCGATCGCGAAGGGCCGTGCCGAAGTGCCCGCTAAACCTGAAAAAACGAAAAGCCGCGCCAAAAGGGCGCGGCCGTTATTGTTTCACTTTTGCAACAGGGGCGAGACGCCGCCGTTGCGATCGGCCTATAGGGCCTTAATCCGGCTGGACAAACGCGACAATTTCCGGTCGACCGTGTTCCGGTGCATGATGCCCTTGCCGACGCTGCGGTGCATTTCCGGCATCACGGCCTTGAAGGCCGCTTCGGCCGCCGCCTTGTCCTTCGCCTCGATCGCTTCTTCGACCTTGCGGAGATAGGTGCGGACGCGGCTGCGCCGGGCGCGGTTTCGAATGGTGCGGCGCTCGGTCTGCCGGACGCGTTTCCGGACGCTTTTGGTATTTGCCATGTCTCTCGTATTCCTTGGTTTCGCCGTGACTTCCGCCGTGCTTGCGCGCGAAACGGCATCGTCACGGGCGGTGGCGCTTATAGTAGGCCAGCGCCACCGCGTCAAGACTGCAAATGCCGGGAATTTACCGGGAAACCGGGGGTTTCGGATCGGGTCCGGCCTACCCGACTCGGATGTCGATTCGCTCCGCCCGGGTTGCCTTCGCCGCCGCCGGCCGGCTAGCGGTTCTTGAAGTCCGGCTTCCGCTTTTCGGCGAAGGCGGCCATGCCTTCGGTCTGATCCTCGGTCGCGAAACAGGAATGGAACAGCCGGCGCTCGAACCGGACGCCTTCGGCCAGCGTGGTTTCGTAGGACCGATTGACGGATTCCTTTGCCATATAGACCGCCGGCCGGGACATGGAAGCGATCTTGCCCGCCGTCTTGATCGCATCGTCGAGCAACTCGTCCGCCGCAACGACTCGGCTCACGAGCCCGCAGCGTTCCGCCTCGTCCGCATCCATCATCCGGCCGGTGAGGCACATTTCCATCGCCTTCGACTTGCCGACGAACCGGGTCAGCCGCTGCGTCCCGCCCGCGCCGGGAATGACCCCGAGGGTGATTTCCGGCTGGCCGAATTTCGCGGTGTCGGCCGCGATGATGAAATCGCACATCATCGCCATCTCGCAGCCGCCGCCGAGCGCATAGCCCGCCACGGCCGCGATCGTCGGCTTGCGCGTCGCGGCGACCCGCTCCCAACCGTCGGTGATGAAATCGTCGAGATAGCAATCCATGTAGGACTTCGGCTGCATCTCCTTGATGTCCGCGCCGGCGGCGAAGTCTTTTTCCGAGCCGGTCAGCACGATCGCGCCGATTGCGTCGTCGGCCTCGAGGTCGTCCAGCGCCTTGCCCAGCTCTTCGATCAGCGGCGTGCACAGGGCGTTCAGGGCTTGCGGGCGGTTGAGCGTGATCAGGCCGACAGCGTCCCGGCGCTCCACCAAGATATGTTCATACGTCATCAGATCAGGGTCCTTGTTATTGTCGCTTCGTCTCGATCCGGCGCGGTGCGTCTTCGCCTGCCGTGCCGGTATGTGTTCCTGGCCTGCGTTTCCTCGTCGCTACCGGGTTTGCCCGGCGGCATCCTTCGGCGACAAGGTAAAGCGCACGGTGAGCGCGCCGTCCTTGCCTTTGAAATCGATGGTCAGTTTCTCGCCCTCGCGGCGGAATTCTTTTTGGCTTTTTTTCCTCCAGCCGAGCTGCGGCAGCGTCTTGGCGTAGAACTGCCGCACGGCGGTCCGATCCACCGCGCCGGCGGCGTACCCCTCGACGATCCGGCCGGCCGGCGTGTCGAACACGATGCCCGCTTCCTTGACCGGCGCCAGGCCGGGCATCACCGGCAGGTCGTCGAAGCCGGCCAGGAACTCGCCCGCGCGGCCCACCGTGGTGGCGGTCAGCAAGACGGCCGCAAGGCAGACGATTCGGAAGATCGGTTGGGCGCGTTGGCTCATCGTTGATGCTTTCCGCAGTAGAACGTGGACCGGCCGTTTTGTGTGATGCGCCGGATGACACCGTCGCAGGTCCGGTTCGGCCCGCCCGGCCCGGCACCGTAGCCGCAAGCCTCGCCTTCGCGTCCGTAGACCTGCCATTGATGCTGAAAATACCCCAACTCGCCGTCCGCTTGTACAAAATCGCGCAGGCTCGACCCGCCCGACGCGATCGCCTCTTCCAGCACGGCCTTGATCTCGCGGACCAGCCGGTCGCTGCGGCGGCCCGGTATGGTATGAGCACTGCGGCGCGGCGACACGGCGGCGCGGAACAGCGCCTCGCACACATAGATGTTACCCAGACCGGCAACGTTTTTCTGATCCAGGAGGGCGGCCTTGATCGGGGTGCGCCGTCCCGCCAGCACGGCGTTCAGATGATCGGCGGAGAAGGCGTCTGACAGCGGCTCCGGACCCAGGTCCTTGAGCATGCGGTGTCCGGCCAGCGTCGCTTCGGTCGTGAGATCCATCATGCCGAAGCGGCGCGGATCGCAGAAGCGGATGGTGCAGCCGGCGTCGGTGGCGAATTCCACATGGTCGTGCGGACCCGCGGGCGGCGGCGCGTCGTCGTGCAGCGTCATGCGGCCCGACATCCCGAGATGGGCGATCAGCACGGTACGGTCGTCGAGGGTAGCCAGGATGTACTTGGCGCGCCGATGCACGCGGATCACGCGGCGGCCGCGCAGGCGGTCGACGAAGCCGTCGGGAATCGGGAAGCGAAGATCCGGCCGCCGCTGAATGACATCGGTCAGCACGCGGCCTTCCAGCTTCGGCCGCAATCCGCGACAAACGGTCTCAACCTCTGGAAGCTCAGGCATGGGCGCATCTTCTAGCAAACTAATGCCGCCTGCGCTATCGTCGCCGACATGGCGGACGACAACACCCATACCGGCAACACCGACGGCGCGGCGACCGCGTCTTTCGGCTATCGCGAGGTGGATGCGGCGGCGAAAGCCGGGCTCGTGCGCGATGTCTTCGACAGCGTCGCCACCCGCTACGACCTGATGAACGATCTCATGTCCGCGGGGGTTCACCGCCTTTGGAAGGCCGCGCTGATCGACTGGCTGCGGCCGCGACCGTCGATGCATCTGCTCGATGTGGCCGGCGGGACCGGCGACATCGCCGCGCGGTTTCTCGATGCCGGCGGCGGCCGGGTCACCGTCTGCGACATCAACCGGAACATGGTGGTGACCGGGCGAGACCGGGCGATCGACCGCGGGCATGTTGGAAACATTCATTGGACCGTCGGGGATGCCGAAGCGCTGCCCATTCCGGATTCCGCTGTCGACGCCTACACGATTGCCTTCGGGCTGCGCAACGTCACCCGGATCGATGCGGCGCTTGCCGAGGCGCGTCGCGTCCTGCGTCCGGGCGGCCGGTTCTTCTGCCTGGAATTCAGCCATGTCGCGATTCCGGGGGTCCGCGAAATCTACGACCGCTATTCCTTTTCGGTGCTGCCGGTGTTGGGCGGCATGGTTGCCGGGGACCGCGACGCCTATCGCTATCTCGTGGAAAGCATCCGTCGCTTTCCCGACCAGGACGACCTCTGCGGGCGGATGCGCGCGGCCGGGTTCGATCTGGTAAAATACCGCAACCTGAGCGGCGGCATCGCCGCGATCCACGCCGCCTGGCGGATCTGACGGGCGGGCCGCGGTACCGCAACAGTCATGTTTCAATCGCTAAACAGCCTCCTTCGTTTGGTCCGCATCGCCCGGACACTGGCCCGCCATGACGCGCTCTTCCCCTTGGAACAGGCCGATGCCCCGCCCTGGGCGTTGTGGTTGCTGCGACGCCTTGCGCGGAAACAGGGCAAAGGGCGGCCGGGGCAGCGGCTGGCGGCGGCGCTGATCGATCTCGGTCCCAGCTTCATCAAGTTCGGCCAGTCGCTCGCGGTGCGATCCGACCTGATCGGCGACGACATCGCGGAGGACCTGTCGGCGCTCCACGCGGACATGCCGCCCTTCCCGGCGGCGGAGGCGATTGCGACGATCGAGCGCGAACTTGAAACGGATCTCGCCTCGGTCTTCGAGAGTTTCGACGAAACGCCCGTCGCCGCCGCGTCGATCGCGCAGGTCCATTTCGCCGTCACCACCGATGGCGAGGAAGTCGCGGTGAAAGTGCTGCGTCCGGAGATCGAGGCGCAGTTCGCGCAGGATTTGGAGTTGTTCGAATGGCTCGCCGGCACCGCGGAATGGGCTTTGCCGGAAGTGCGGCGGTTGCGCCCCGTCGATGTGGTGCGGACGTTCGCCGACTCGGTCGAGAACGAACTCGATATGCGGATCGAAGCCGCGGCCGCGTCCGAATTTGCCGACAACATGGGGGATGACCCCGGGTTTCGGGTCCCCGGCGTCGATTGGCAGCGCACGACCCGGCGGGTCCTAACGCTCGAGCGGGTCGACGGCATGCCCATCGGCGATATCGAACAGCTCGACGCGGCGGGACTGGATCGGCAGGAAATCCTCGCCAACTCGGCCCGCGCGTTTTTCCGGCAGGTGTTCGAGCACGGCTTCTTTCATGCGGACATGCACCCCGGCAATATGTTCGTCGGCGCGGACGGAACGTTGCTGCCGGTCGATTTCGGCATCATGGGGCGGCTCGACCGGCCGACCCGCCATTATCTGGCCGATATGCTGTTCGGGTTCCTGCAAGGGGATTACGGCCGGGTCGCCGACGTGCATTTCGACGCGGGCTATGTGCCGCACGGCGAGTCGCGGGATTCCTTCATGCAGGCGTGCCGGTCCATCGGCGAGCCGATCGCGCGCCTGCCGCTGCATGAAATCTCCGTCGCGCGGTTGCTGGCGCAACTCTTCGAGGTAACCGACCGCTTCAACATGGAAACCCAGCCACAGCTCCTGTTGCTGCAAAAAACGATGCTGGTGGCGGAAGGCGTGGGCCGCAAGCTCGATCCGGGTACGAATATGTGGGTTGTCGCGCAGCCGCTGATCGAGTCGTGGATGATCGAGAATCGCGGCCCCGAGGCGCGCTTGCGACAGGCGGCGACCGATATCTCGGATATCGCCGCCGGTCTTCCCGCCCTGGCGCGGATGGCGTCGCGTTTGTCGGAAACGGTAACCGAAGACGGATTGAAGCTGCATCCGGACAGCGTCGCGGCGCTGCGGGGCGAACACGAGGCCGGGTGGCGACCGAGCGGCCGCATGAAGCTGATCGGCGCATTGGTCTTGGGCCTGCTGATCGGCCTACTTCTATAAGCGCTTAACGCCGGGTTTACCGCTTTCACGCTTAATGACGCCCGAACGGGACGCTGCCGAGGCCGGCGCCGGGCGTTTGCCCTGTCGACCCGTTATCTTGCCCTGGGCGGCGTCAGGCACTAGATATTATTCACAGCCGGTCGATGTGAATTCGCGGCGCTAGAGGATGAAACCGTGGCGACATTAACGGACAAGCGCATCCTGCTGATCGTTTCCGGTGGGATCGCCGCTTTCAAGAGCCTGGACCTGATCCGCCGTCTGCGGGAGCGCGGGGCGGCGGTGCGCTGCGTGCTGACCGAGGGCGGGGCGCAGTTCGTCACGCCGCTGTCGCTGGCGGCGCTGTCCGAGGACAAGGTCTATGGCGATATCTTTTCGCTGACCGACGAATCGGAGATGGGGCATATCCAATTGTCGCGCGACGCGGACCTGCTCGTGGTCTGCCCCGCCAGCGCGGACATCATGGCCAAGATGGCCGGCGGTCTGGCCGGCGACCTGGCCACCACCGCGCTGCTGGCGACCGACAAGCCGGTGATGATCGTGCCGGCGATGAATGTCCGCATGTGGGAACACGCCGCGACCCAAGCCAACATCGCGACGCTGGAAAGCCGCGGCGTCCTGCGCGTCGGCCCGGTGGCGGGCGACATGGCCTGCGGCGAATACGGCGATGGCCGGATGGCCGACGTGCCGGATATCGTCGCGGCGATCGAAGGTTTTTTTGCCGGCGCGGGCGCGAAGCCGCTGGCCGGCCGGCGCGCGCTGGTGACCAGCGGCCCGACGCGCGAGCCGATCGACCCGGTCCGCTTCATCGCCAATCATTCTTCCGGCAAGCAGGGTCACGCGATCGCGTCGGCCTTGTCGCATCTCGGCGCGGAAACCGTGCTGGTGACCGGGCCGGTCAACCTGCCCGATCCGCCGGGCCTGTCGGTCGTGCATATCGAAAGCGCCCGCGAGATGCTGGACGCCTGCGAACGGGCGCTGCCGGCCGACGTTGCGGTCTTCGCCGCCGCCGTCGCGGACTGGCGGGTCAAGGACGTGGCCGACGGTAAGATCAAGAAGGGCAAGGGCGCGCCGGCCGCGCTCGAACTCACGGAAAATCCGGATATCCTCAAGACCGTCGCGACCGGCAACCGGCGGCCCGCGCTGGTCGTCGGCTTCGCGGCCGAGACCGACGACATCGTCAAGAACGCGACGGAAAAGCGCGCCCGCAAGGGCTGCGACTGGCTGTTGGCCAATGATGTGTCCCCCGCCAGCGGCACCTTCGGCGGCGACGCCAATACGCTGCATCTGGTGCGCGACGGCGGCGTCGAGGATTGGCCGCGGATGAGCAAGGCCGCCGCGGCGGACAAGCTTGCCGGCTGCATCGCGGACCACTTCAAGGATCATCCGATGCGCGAGGCCGACGCCGCCTCATGAAGACCGTTCGCGTCGATGTAAAGCGCTTGCCGCACGGCAACGACCTTCCGCTGCCGGCCTACGCCACCGAGCAGAGCGCGGGACTCGACTTGATGGCGGCGGTCGATGCCGATGTGATCCTTGCGCCGGGCGAACGGTCGCTGGTGCCGACGGGCATCGCCATCGCCTTGCCGCCGGGCTACGAGGCGCAGGTGCGGCCCCGGTCCGGGCTGGCGCTGAAGAACGGGGTGACCGTGCTGAACAGCCCCGGCACCGTCGATGCCGACTACCGGGGCGAGGTCGGGGTTATCCTCGCCAATCTCGGCGTGGAGCCGTTCACGGTGTCGCGCGGCATGCGCATAGCCCAGATGGTCGTCGCCCCGGTGACGCAGCTTGCCTGGAACGAGGTCGATGACCTTTCCGACAGCGCGCGTGGGGCCGGCGGTTTCGGGTCGACCGGCATGTCGACCGATACCGGAGCGTCCGGTCCATGATGCGGTTCACCCGAAAACTGGCGTTGGCAGTCGAAGCGGTGCTCGACATCGCCTATCACGCGTCGGACACGCCGGTGCAAAGCCGCGAGATCGCCGAACGCCAGGGCGTGCCACGCCGCTATCTCGAACAGGTGCTGCAGCACCTCGTGCGCGCGGAAATCTTGCGGGGCGTTCGGGGTCCGCGCGGCGGATATCGTCTGGCGCGGGAACGGCGGCGCATTTCGCTCGGCGAGATCGTGCGGATTGTCGCCGAACTCGAGACCGCCGAAGCCGAATCGGACGTGGGGTCCGACCTCGGGAACCGGGTTCTCACGCCGATCTGGCGCGAACTGGAGGACGAGGCGATCCAGCGGCTCGACTCGATCACCATCGAGGATTTGTGCCGTAAGGCGCGCTCCGCCGGCGTCGAGGCCGGAACCCGGCCGCAGCCGGATTTCACCATCTAAGGCCGGCGGGCGGCGCTGAAGCCGGCTGTCATGGCTATAGAATTTTAACTAAATTCCACTACTAATGATTGTCGACGTTACACAGCAACATGCTGGGCTCGACAATGGCCTATGATTTCTCCCGGCTCAAAGTTCTGGTCGTGGACGACAACCATTATATGCGGTCGGTTTTCCGGGAGTTTCTGCGTGCGCTCGGCTTGAAGCCGGATAACATTCGCGAATGTCCTGACGGCGAGCAGGCGATTGCCGTTGTCGGCGCGTTCGGGCCCGATCTGATCATCTCGGATTACATCATGGAACCGATGGACGGTTTCGAATTGGCGCGGCGCATTCGCCATGACGAAGACGGTCCCAACCCCTACGTACCGATCATCCTGTGCACCGGCTACACCGAACTGGGACAGGTCATCGCGGCCCGCGATGCTGGGGTGAACGAAGTCCTCGCCAAGCCGATCACCGCCAACACACTCTACAGCCGTATTCGCACGATCATCGAAGTGCCCCGCCAATTCGTGAAACTGGACGATTTTTTCGGCCCGGATCGCCGGCGGAAAAACGTGCCGGTCAAGGAAGAACGCCGGATCGAGGAATTGGGATCCGATGGGCCGGACTCCGATCAGGAGGCGATCGCGGAAACCCCGGCGCCGGAGACGGCCGCCGACGCCTAAGCACTCTTGAGGTGCGTCCGGTGGCGAACTACAGTCCTCGCGCGTAGGAACAATCGATCAACATCCTGGACCGTGAGCGATGACCGCCAACGGCGCGGAATTTCGGGGCCGCATCTATGACAGTATCGTCGACACCATCGGGTCGACGCCGTTGGTGCGCCTGAACAGGTTGGTCGCCGAAGAAGGCGTCGACGCCGACATTCTCGCCAAGCTCGAATTCTTCAATCCGCTCGGGTCGGTCAAGGACCGCATCGGCGTCTCGATGATCGAGGCGCTTGAACGCGACGGCAAGGTCGGGCCGGAAACCGTGATCGTCGAGCCGACCTCGGGCAATACCGGGATCGCGCTCGCCTTCGCCTGCGCCGCGAAAGGGTACCGGCTGATTCTGACGATGCCCGAATCGCAATCGGTCGAACGGCGCAAGATGATGACCTTCCTGGGCGCGGAGTTGGAGTTGACGCCGTCGCAGGACGGTATGCGGGGCGCCATCCAGCGGGCCGAAGCGCTGGTCGCCGACCTGCCGGACGCGGTCATGCCGCAGCAGTTCCATAACCCGGCAAATCCCGAAATCCACGCCCGCACGACCGCGGAGGAGATTTGGCGCGACAGCGGCGGCGCCGTGGATGCCATGGTGGCGAGCGTCGGCACCGGCGGCACCTTGACCGGTTGCGCGGAGGTGCTGAAGCAACGTAATCCGGCGTTCCGGGTGATTGCGGTCGAACCCGAGGACAGCCCGGTCCTTTCCGGCGGGGCGGCGGGCGCCCATATGATTGAAGGGATCGGTCCCGGTTTCGTACCGTCGATCCTGAAGACCGAATTGATCGATGAGGTGCTGACCGTGGCCAACGAGTCCGCTTTCGCGATGTCCCGCAGGGCCGCGCAGTTGGAAGGGCTGCCGAGCGGCATCTCCTCCGGCGCGGCGATTTCGGCGGCGCTCGAGGTGGGCGCGCGGCCGGATATGGCCGGCAAGCGCCTCGTCGTGATCCTGCCGTCCTTCGCCGAACGGTATCTATCCACCGCCTTGTTCGACCGGCTTTAAGGGACGCGCCATGACGATCAGCGACGTGCAGCTCGAACGCTATGCCCGGCATGTGGTCCTCGACGAAGTCGGGGAAGAAGGGCAGGAAAAACTCCTGCGGTCGAAAGTGCTGGTGATCGGCGCGGGCGGGCTCGGCTCCCCGGCGCTTATGTATCTTGCGGCCGCCGGCGTCGGCACGCTCGGCGTCGTCGATTTCGACACCGTGGACACCAGCAACCTGCAGCGGCAGATCATCCACAGCACCGACAATGTCGGCGACGCCAAGGTTGCCAGCGCCGCCGAACGTCTTGAAGACATCAACCCCGAGGTGGAGGTGGTGACGCACCGCGCCCGCTTCACCCCGGAAAACGCCATGGCGCTCGTATCCGACTACGACCTGGTGGTCGACGGCAGCGACAATTTCACGACGCGCTATCTGGTGAACGATGTCTGTTACTTCGCGAAACGGCCGTTGGTGTCCGGCGCACTGTTGCGGTTCGAGGGGCAGTTGTCGACCTTCCGGGCATGGGAAGAGGGCGAAAATCGACCGTGCTACCGTTGCCTGTTTCCCAATCCGCCGCAACCGGGTCTGGTGCCGCGCTGCGAACAGGCGGGCATCTTCGGCGCCGTCGCCGGCGTGCTGGGCACCTTGCAGGCGACCGAGGTGTTGAAGGAACTGCTCGGCCTCGGCGACGGGTTGTCCGGGCGGTTGCTGCTGTATGACGGGCTCGGCGGCGGCTTCAAGAGCCTGACCGTGAAGCGCGATGCCGCCTGTGCTCTCTGCGGCGACCATCCGACGATCACCGGATTGGGGGCGGATGCGTGATCGTCACGGTTGCTCTCTTAAATCGTTGGCGTGTTTTAAGCTTCCTTAAACAAACGCCGCTACCTGTAGGACAGCGAGACCCCGCCTATTCCCGGTCCACGGGAGAGAATCATCGACATGACAGGCCGCAATTGACCCATGGCGTATGACCTTTCAGCCCTCAAATTCATGGTCGTGGACGACAGCAAGTATATGTGCACGGTCTTTCGCGAGTTCCTGCATGCCCTCGGCGTGAAACGGGACAACATCATCGAATGTTCGAGTGGCGAGGACGCCTGGAAAGCGATACACGCCGGCAAGCCGGATATGATCATCACGGATTACTTGATGGAGCCGATGGACGGTCTGGAGTTGACCCGCAGCATCCGTCGGGATGCGAACGAACAGGTCAGTTTCACCCCGATCATTCTCTGCACCGGCTATACCGAACCGGCGCGCGTCGAAGCGGCGCGAGACGCGGGCGTCCACGAGGTGCTGGCGAAGCCGATCACCGCGGAGAAGCTTTACGCCCGGATCCGCAACATCATCGAATACCCGCGCGGGTTCGAACGGTCGGATGGTTATATCGGCCCGGACCGCCGCCGCCGGCGCGAAGAGGTCGAGGATCATCGGCGCGAGGCCGATGGGGTGATCGGCATCGACAACGACGCGATGCCGCCCGACCCGGCCGAGGGCGCCAGCGCTTAACCTGTCGTGGCCGCTTAACGGCATTTCTCAGAACTGGGTGACGAGAACCCGGTCGGGCGGTTTTTGGCCGTCGGTTTTTTGTATGCGGCTACGGTTCGACCAGCGTCGCTGTTGCGGCTCCAATCACCGCAGCAGCGATCGTTACAACGATCATCACGGAGACGCATCGCGTACCAATTAGAAATAGATCGCGACGGAACATCGGCACAAACCGATGAGGATGATCAACGAGCCGTTGCAGCGCTAAGGCGGATAGTGCCGTTGCAACGGCAATTGTGACGCTACGGCCAGGGGTGGCACCCATGGCAAAATACGAGGCAAAAGCAACATGGAGGGGGATGAGCCAAACCAGCCATCGGATCCAATCACGCCGTTGACGAGGCATGGCCAATTTCGATGTCAGATAGATCGCGCAGAAAATTGCGAAACCGATAACGCCAAGGATGAGTGACGGCGATTGCCCCACGGCGAGTTCCTTCCACAACAAAGTCGCCAGAAAATAATTTGCCGCCATTAGTATCGACGCCGCGAGGAGGTGTGCGGCAATGACGATCAGGGATGATCCCGTCTGATCGATCGCCGGGCCAAACGCCTTTGTCTCACGGTAACCCCAGGCGAAAAAAATCGGGATGCCGAACAATAAAACGGTCGCCGTCAATGCAACTGCTGGAGGATCCGTCGCCGCTACGTTGGTAACGATCACTAATCCGAACATGCAACGCCAAAGGCTATCACCGGCACGGGCAAACCGACCTTCATGTTGGTTCGTCCGTAATCCCATATAAGGTAAAGTGATTGCCTGCGCGACGAAGCAAAACGCGAGGGTTTGGGAATAGACGGCAGGAATTCCGAGCCAATCGCCCTTCCATGTTTCCGTAAGAATGCTGCCTTCGGGCATTAACAGCAGAGCGACCATTCCCATTTGGACCGTGAGACCCCGGTTCCGTATCCAGGCTGGCAATCGATTAGCGGCCATTCCGCCTTTAATTCGCAAGAGCGCCTGACGATACCGTCGACCCAATGCATCGCCGGTTCGCGCCTGCTGTGCAATTGCACCCAAGAGCACGAAGGCGAAAATCGGAGACTCGGACATTCCCAAGAGGAGACCAAACACGCCGTTGCCGCTGAACCAATTCGGGGGAACGGTTTGACGCATCGTTTCGATCGCTGCGCCCGCGACCGAGAATGCGTCCTGAATGACAGTGGATAAGCTGTGATCCTGAGGGGACGGAAACTGCGCGCCCGGTAACGCGGCCCCATGCCGTTTCAGTAAGTCATAGATGCCGACAAGAAACAGAGAAATCAATAGCAGCAATATCGGGAGGCCGAGCACTCGGCGGGTTGCTTCCAGCAATGCGATTAATCCGATCCACGCGATGATTTCGGGAGCAGCCTCCTCAAGTAATGCAGGGGTTACGGCGGCTCTCGCCGCGATGAGAACGGCCGCCGCGCAAACGACAGCAGCGAGCCCCATCGCGACATCGAGCGTGCGGTTGGTACATCGGCAAGGCCATAGGCGGAAAGCCAAATACAGTGCGCAGGCCAACCCCACGACTCTGCGATCGGTGAAGGACGGCATTACCCCGTCCGGGCCTAAGAATATGAAATGAGGAATTGCCGCCCAAAGTTGTATCGAAAGCCAAACGAAACCAACGACGTAAACGTCGCGCGGGAGGTTGACGGTTTTCATCAGAACTGGGTGACGAGGACCCGGTCGGGCGGTTTGTGGCCGTCGGCGAAGGTGCGGATGTTGATGATCACCTTTTCGCCCATCGCCTGGCGGCCTTCTTCCGTCGCCGAGCCCATATGCGGAATCAGGACGACGTTGTCGAGTTTCAGCAGTTTCGGGTTCACCGCCGGTTCCTGCTCGAACACGTCGAGGCCGGCGCCGGCAATCTCGCCGTTGTCCAGCATCTGGGCCAAGACCGTTTCGTCGATGATCTCGCCGCGGCTGGTGTTCACCACATAGGCGTGCGGCTTCAGCAGTTTGAGCCGCCGCGCCGACAGCAGGTGATAGGTGGCCGGCGTATACGGGCAATTCACGGAAATGATGTCCATATGCGCCAGCATCTGGTCTAGGCTCTGCCAGTATGTCGCTTCCAGTTCGGCCTCGACGTCCGGGTGGACCTGGCGGCGGTTGTGATAATGCACGGACAGGCCGAAGCCGTGCGCCCGTTTGGCGACCGCCCGGCCGATCCGGCCCATGCCGATGATGCCCAACCGCTTGCCCCCGATCCGGCGGCCGAGCATCCAGGTCGGGCTCCAGCCGGCCCACTTGCCGTCGCGTAGCACGCGCTCGCCCTCGATCACGCGGCGCGGCACGGCAAGGATCAGCGCCATGGTCATGTCGGCGGTGTCTTCGGTCAGGACGCCGGGCGTGTTGGTGACCGTGATGCCGCGTTCATGGGCGGCATCCAGGTCGATATGGTCGACGCCGGTGCTGAAGGACGCAATGAGCTTGAGCTGCGGGCCGGCCGCATCGATCACCGCACGGTCGATCCTGTCGGTCACCGTCGGCACCAGGATCTCGGCGGTCTTGACCGCCTCGATCAGCGCAGCCTGGCTCATTGTCGCGTCGTCGGCGTTCAACTGGGTGTCGAACAGCTCGGTCATCCGCGTTTCCACGGCGTCGGGAAGCTTGCGGGTGACGATGACGGTCGGTTTCTTTTTGGCCACGGGCGCTTGTTCCGATAACTCGTGTGTTCAGCGATTTACACAGTCCCGGTACCGCTTGTCCAGCGCCGGTGTCGATGACGTTTGATCTTGTACGGATCGGGAACTTTATTGTAATCCATAACCTCATCCGGTTGAGGCAGTGTTCGAGGAGCGGGGGTGATGGGTTCCTCTCGGGTTTGGCCGTGTATTCTCTTGGCTTTTTTCGCCGCGGCGCTTGTGATGGCGACATCCGCCACGCATGCGCAGAACCGCCAGGTGGCGCGGACGTCCGACGGCAAGATCGTGCGCTTCGTGTCGTTGCGCGCGGATGATGTCAACGTGCGCGCGGGCCCCGGCGTTCGTTATCCGGTGAAATGGAAGTTCGTTCAGCGCAACATGCCCGTGCAGATCATCGCCGAATTCGATACCTGGCGGAAGATTCGCGACTGGGAAGGCGCGGAAGGCTGGGTGCACCGCGCCATGCTGTCGTCCAAGCGCAGCCTGATCATGACCGGACAGGGCCAGACCATGCGGCAGGACGCCAGCCCGGATTCGGCGGCGGTGGCGCGGTTGGCGCCCGGGCTTGTGGTCACGATCGCCCAATGCCGCCGTGAATGGTGCGAAGTGGACGCCCGCGGGTACGAAGGCTGGATTCGCCGGGACGATGTCTGGGGACTCTATCCCGGCGAAAAGCTACCCTAACCGCTTTGCCGATCGTTAGCTGAAGTCGCTGGCCAGGGCGGCGCGCGATGCCTCCGGCATCACGGTCATGTGGCCGTATTGCGGATGGCGGAACCCAATGATGACCTGGGTGCCGGGGGCGCTGAATTTCTCCGCCTGCTGATCGGTAAAGGGCAGATGGATGAACTGCACGGAAGACGCCTTGCCGTCGGCGGTGGTGCGGTCGACGTCTTCCTCCGGCTGGCCGACGATGGTCTCGCCGTCGAACTCCAGGAACATCGTTTCCTCGACGCCGCCGAGCCGCGCCAGGAAATTGGCGCGCCGGATCGGGTCGTCGATCTCGAACATGACCGTGCAGACCAGTTCCCGGCCTTTCGGGATCAGCGGGTTATAGGCCGCCAGTTCATCGGGGATCTGTTCCTCGCCGCCCTTTTCGATGAACAGCATCTCGTGAATCTGCCACCACATCGTGTCGTAATTCTCGAAATACGCCGTTGCGACCGGTCCGATCTCGACGCGCCGGTTTTTCTTGATCGCGGAAATCTCGCCGCGTTTATCCTTGCGAATCGCGGAAAACTCCTCGATCGGCATGATATCGCTGCGCGTGATCTCGGTTCTCGTAGCCATGTCCATCGTCCTAATCTCTTTCCTATCGTCCCATCCGGTCAGGCGGTAAGTCCGTAGGCTTGCGCAAACAGTATAATCGGGTGCGCAACGGTTTCGATCGCCGGTTTGTCGCCGTCCAGCCGCTCCACGCCTTGGGCGATATGCATGCCGGCGAGCGGGCATTCCGAGGCGAGATAATGCTTGGCGTTCTTGACCGTCGTCCGGGCCACCGGTTTCCCGACCTTCAGCCCGACCTCGAAGTTATCCTTCATCACGCCCCACGATCCGCCATGGCCGGAGCAGCGCTCGATCACCGCGACATCGGCCTCGGGCAGCAGGCGCAGCATCTCAGCCGCTTTCGCCCCCATGTTCTGCGCCCGCGCATGGCAGGCCAAATGCATCGACACGCCGCCGTCCAGCGACTGCAGGCCGTCGGCCAAGCCTTCGGTCTTGGCGATGTCGACGACATACTCAGAGATATCGCGGGTGGCCTGCGACAGGGTTTTCACCGCGTCGTTGTCCGGGACGATCAGCGGCCATTCGAATTTCAGCATCAGGGCGCAGCTCGGCACCAAGGCGATCACGTCGTAGCCCTTCTCGATCCAAGGCGCCAATGCGCCAGCGACGGCCTTCGCCTTGTCCGCGACCTTGGCGATGTCGCCGTGTTCGAGCTGGGGCATGCCGCAGCATTCCGGATACACCACCTCGGTCTCGACGCCGTTCCGCGCCAGCACCGCTTGCGTGGCGACGCCGATTTCCGGGTTGTTGTAGTTCGCGTAGCAGGTCGCGTAGAGCACCGCCTTGCGGCCGTAAGCGGGCGCGTCCGCGTTCACGGCGGGCGGGTCCGACTTGGCGCGGGCGGAGAAGGTGCGGCCGTTGAACTTCGGCAAGGCGGCGTCCTTGTGGACGCCGGCGATGGCCTGCATGACCGGCCGTGTCAGGCTGTTGCCTTCCTTGCTGGCCCAGTTGGCCAGGCCCGCCATGCCGCCGGCCAGGCGGCCGTTGCGGTCGGTTTCGGTCAACTGGGTTTCCGCCGCGGTCCGCATGCCTTTCTTCTGTTCGATCGCGCGGTAGCGCAGCATGAGGTGCGGGAAATCCAGGTTGAATTCATGGGGTGGCACGTACGGACACTTGGTCATGAAGCACATGTCGCAGAGCGTGCAGGCGTCGACGACCGGCTTGAAGTCTTTGCTGTCGACCGTGTCCAGTTCGCCGCTTTCCGACTCGTCGATCAGGTCGAACAAGCGCGGAAAACTGTCGCAAAGATTGAAGCATCGGCGGCACCCGTGACAGATGTCGAAAACGCGGCGAAGCTCTTCGTCGAGCTTGGCCTCGTCGTAGAAATCGGCATCCTGCCAGGCAATGGGGTGCCGTATCGGCGCCTCTAGGCTGCCTTCACTCATCGTTCCGTTCCTATGGAAATGCCAGTGGCATAGCAAAAATCAACGGGTCGGGGGCCTTAGCCCCCGCCCGGAATCGGCTTAGGAAATTTCGTCCAAAGCCTTTTGGAAACGGCCGGCGTGACTCTTTTCCGCCTTCGCCAGCGTTTCGAACCAATCCGCGATTTCGTCGAAACCTTCCTCGCGGGCGGTGCGGGCCATGCCCGGGTACATGTCGGTGTACTCGTGCGTCTCGCCGGCGACCGCGGCTTTGAGATTCAATGACGTTTCGCCGATCGGCTCGCCCGTCGCGGGATCGCCGACTTCCTCTAGAAACTCAAGATGGCCGTGCGCATGGCCGGTCTCGCCTTCGGCGGTCGACCGGAACACGGCGGCGACATCGTTGTAGCCTTCGATGTCCGCCTTCTGCGCGAAATAGAGATAGCGACGATTTGCCTGGCTCTCGCCCGCAAAAGCGTCTTTCAAGTTCGTTTCGGTCTTGCTTCCCTTTAGAGACATTACTTCCTCCTAATACCCATTCCCTGACGAAGAATACTGAACAGTGCGCGCGCCAGCGCCATGAGAGTCGTCGGCAAGCCATCCGACAACAATCGCAAATGCGCACACCACCTATATGGACCGGAGCATACCGCCTGTCAATAGTTTAGAATGAATCTAAACTAATAATTATCGCCCTGATGGCGCGTTTTTTTAAGAAGACGTATTTTTAAGGCGGATGATGACATCGACGCATTTCACTTCGGTGCCGTCCGGCGCATCCGGGAGTTTCGCGACGTCGAGCGCGTCGGCGGGAATGTCGGTCAATGCGCCGCCGTCTTCATTGAAGAAATGGTGATGGTCGCCCGTGTTGGTGTCGAAATACGACCGACCGGATTCGACCACGACCTCGCGCAGCAACTCCGCCTCGGTAAACTGATGCAAGGTGTTGTAGACGGTGGCCAGCGATACGCGGATGTTATCGGCAACCGCTTCGCTGTGCAGTTGTTCCGCGCTGACATGCCGATCCCCCCCTTCGAACAACAGCTTGGCCAAGGCCAGCCGTTGCCGCGTGGGCCGAAGCCCTGCGGATTTCAGGCGTTCCAGAACGCCGGTATACGGACGAATCGAGGTCATGACCGTTAATCTAGTCCATAATTCTTAAAAATAAAGTGTTCCGGACAATAAAATAAGGCGTAGTTTTTAACAATTAAAATCTGTGCCCTAACGACCGACGCGCGTTGATCCCACGGCGACCTTTGGCGACATACATCAAGGATGGATAATTTGGGTCAACTCGGACTATATAGGGGCGATGAGCAACAAGCGCGGCCGTAAACCCACTCGACGCCCGCCCGCCAAACGCGCGAAACGGTCCGCGCCGCGCGGTCGCGAGCGGCAGCCGGCGCCGAAACGGTCCCTCCTTTCCCGCTTCATCTGGTTTTCGCTGACCGCATCGGTCTGGCTGATGATCGGCGTCGCCGCGGTGGTCGCCTGGTATGCGCGGGATCTGCCGGACATTGCCGACCTGGAGAAGGCGACGCAGCGCAAGCCGGTGGTTACGGTGCAGTCGTCCGACGGCTCGATCCTCGCGCGCTACGGTCAGGTGCATGGCCGTCCGGTGCAGGTCGCGGACTTGCCGGCTTTCGTGCCGCGCGCGTTCCTGGCGATCGAGGACCGGCGGTTCTACCGGCATCCGGGCGTCGACCTTCTCGGCATCATGCGCGCCGCGATGCGAAACCTCGCCGCCGGGGGCATTCGCCAAGGCGGCAGCACGATTACCCAGCAGCTTGCGAAGAACCTGTTCCTCAAGCGGGAACGGACGTATCGCCGTAAAATTCAGGAAACCCTGCTGGCGATTTGGTTGGAACACCATTTCACGAAGGATCAGATCCTTTCGATCTATCTCAACCGGGTCTATTTCGGCGCGGGCGCCTACGGCATCGACGCGGCGGCGCATCGGTATTTCGGTCGCTCGATCGAGAAGGTGACACTGTTCGAAGCCGCGGTGCTGGCCGGGCTGGTCAAGGCGCCGTCGCGCGACAACCCGGTCGTGGCTCCGAAACGGGCCGCGGCGCGCGCGAATCTCGTGCTCGCCAGCATGGCGCGGATGGGGTGGATCACTGATACGACCCTGCTGCGCAGCCGCCGCGATACGGTGCAACTGCGGCCGCGCCAGGAATTCTACACCGGCGCCCGGTACTTCACCGATTGGGTCCTCGACCGGGTCGACGATTACATCGGTTACTACGGCGGCGACCTGATTATCCGGACGACGTTGGACGCACGGCTGCAAGGCGCCGCGCAGGCGGAGGTGCGGCGCGTGCTGGCGGCGAATCCGTCGCGCAAGGTGGGCCAGGCCGCCTTCGTGGCCCTGTCGCCGGATGGGGCCGTGCGCGCGATGATCGGCGGCCGGGACTATGGCGACAGCCAGTATAATCGCGCCACACGGGCGCTGCGGCAGCCCGGCTCGGCCTTCAAACTGTTCGTCTATCTGTCCGCGCTGGAATCGGGTATGCGGCCGGGTGATACCGTGTCCGACCGGCCGATCACCGTACAGGGATGGACCCCGCGCAATGCGGGCCGCACGCATCGCGGCGACGTCACTTTCCGCGAAGGGGCGGCGCGCTCCTCCAATACGGTGGCGGTGGCGTTGACGGAACGCGCCGGCCGCAAGAACGTGATCCAGACCGCCCGGCGGCTCGGCATCACCGCGCCGTTGCGGGCCGACCCGTCGCTGGCGCTCGGCGCGCATGAGGTTACCCTGCTGGAACTGACCGGCGCCTATGCGGTGATCGCGAATGGCGGCTTTGGCGTCTGGCCCTTCGGGATCGAATCGATTCAGGGCGGCGACGGCGAGATTCTGTACAGCCGCGCCGGCGGCGGCCCCGGGCGTATCGTGCAGCCGCGCTACGTCCAGGGTCTGAACGACCTGTTGACCGCCGTGGTCGCCTGGGGCACCGGCAAGCGGGCGCGGCTCGAGCGGCCGGCCGCCGGGAAGACCGGCACAAGCCAAGGCAACCGCGATGCTTGGTTCGTCGGCTATACGCCGGAGCTGGCCGCCGGGGTCTGGCTCGGCAACGACGACTTCACGCCGATGAACAAGGTGTATGGCGGCTCTATGGCCGCGTCGATCTGGCGCGGCTTCATGCTCAAGGCGCTGAAAGGACACCCGCCGCAGCCCCTGCCCGGCATCGCCAGCGATATCTCCCGCCGCCAGCCCTGAGGCGTCAGCCGTAACGGTGCAGGGCCTGTCCGTTTGCGTTGAGCCAGCGCTTGCTCGCCCGCGCGTGCGGCGTCAGCCGGTCGACCACCCGCCAGAAATCCGGTGAATGGTTCATCTCGACCAGATGGGCCACTTCATGCGCCACCACGTAATCCAGCACGTCTTCGGGCGCGAGGATAAGCCGCCAACTGAAGGCCAGCCGGCCGTTCGACGCACAACTGCCCCAGCGGCTGCGCTGGTCCCGGATGCTGATCTGCCGTACGCGGCGATCGACCCGCGCCGCTTTTTCATGCGCCAGGGGCGAAATCGTCCGCCGCGCTTCGCGTTTCAGCCAATCGGCGATGCGGCGGGGAATATGTTCGGCCGCGCCCGGCGCCAGGATGCTTCCCGCGGTGGCCGTGACGACGCCGCGCCGCCCGATCACGTACCGAATCCGGTGGTCCTGCCCGCGGAACGGAATGATCGCCCCATCGGCGAAGGGCACGCGCGGCGGCAGCGCATCGAGCCGGTCGAGCACCCAGCGTTCGTGCTCGCGGACCGCGGCCTCGGCGTCGGCCATGGCGACATAAACCGGCATGACCACGCGCGCGCCGCCGATCGCGGCGTCCACGTGAATGGTGATCCGGCGGGCGCGGCGATCCCGTTTGACCGGCAAGGTCAGGTCGCGGCCGCCGAGCGTGAGGGTCAGGTCCGTCGTCCCCTTCATCTTTCGGTCAGCCTTTTCGCATGGGCCTGTCGGCGAAGGGGTCGGCGCCGGCCTCCAGCCAATCTTGGATGTGATCCTCCAGGTCGTCGACCCGGTCCTCGGAAATCGCCTGGCCCCGCACGGATATGCCCGCCGCGTGGACGGTATCCGGATCGCCCGATACGAGTGGATGCCACCACGCCAAATCCTGCCCCAGCGCAACGAGGCGATACGCGCATGTTTCCGGCAACCAGCGCAGACGCAGCACGGTGTCCGGCTGCAGCTTCACGCAATCGGGTACGTTTCGTTGCCGGTTGGAATAGTCGGTGCAGCGGCAGGCCTCCAAATCCAGGTATCGGCAGGCGACGTCGGTCCGCGCGATCTCGCCGGTATCCTCGTCCTCGATCTTATGCAGGCAGCATTGGCCGCAGCCGTCGCAGAGCGACTCCCACTCCCCCTGGGTCATGGCGTCGAGGGTCTTGCGTTGCCAAAAGGGCTTTTCCGTCACGGTGTTGCTTGCCTCTCGACCGCCGTCACTGTTGCGCCAACTGGATCAGGACGAAGGTTACCAGAACGAACTGCGCCAAGTTCAACAAAACGCTCACCCGATGCAATCGGCGGAACGAGCCGTCCCGTCCCGCGTCGCGCGCGGCGTTGGCCTTGGGCCGCAGCACCAGGTTGGCGAAGACGAAGCCGACGGCGGCGGAGACCAGCATCGATATCTCGGTCCAATAGGCCTGCGCCGGCACCAACGGCAAGGCGGCGACCAGGGCAAGGATGCCCATCACCCGGTAATAGACGGGAAAGACCTCGCGGGTGAACCCGGCCGCCGTGTCGGCCGGCAGTTTTCTGTGGATCAATGGCGTGAAGAGCGCCGCAAACATCAGCATGCCGCCGAACAAGGCGGCGACCAGAACGAGTGCGGCGACATGAAGCGTCAACCAATCGGGCATGGCGGCAGTTTACCGCAGGGACGGCCGAGGCCAAAGCTTGACAGCCGCGCGCCGGACCTGCCCTGATTCCGCCCGGGCCCGGTTCGATCGACAGATGGTGGCGAAGGATGCGGACAAGGATGGCGGCGACCCTCGGAAGAGCCCGTGGCGGATGGCGGGCGGCGATCGCGGCGGCAACGATTCTGCTCGCCTTTGCGGGCAACGCCGTGGCGCAGTTCGGCGGGCCGAACCCGATCTTCGACTTGGCGCGCGCCGGCGACGTCGGCGGAATCGAATATCTGCTCAATCGGGGCTACAACATCGACGCCACCACGAACGGCGGCGAATCGGTCCTGATCGTCGGGGCCGCGGGCGGCCACGTCGCCGTCGTCGAGTTGGCGTTGGCGAAAGGCGCGCGCGTCGACCGGCAGGATGAGTTCGGCCGCTCCGCCTTGTCCCGTGGCGCGGAAGGCGGGCATTTCGCGGTCGTCGACCGGCTGCTCGAGAAAAAGGCCGATATCGACATCCAGACCCGCGAAGGACTCACGCCGCTGATGCTGGCGGTGAAAGGGCGGTACATCTCGGTCGTGCAGTTGCTGTTGCGCCATCGGCCCGACCTCGATGTGTTGGACTATACCGGGCGCAGCGCGTTGGGATGGGCGCGGGACATCGGCGACCGGCGGATCGAGACGATGTTGCGGCGCGCCGGCGCGCGGGATTGACCGGCCGTCGCCCGCGTCAGAGTTCCGCCAACTCGTCGGTTAGTCGTTTTTTGAAATCGCCGAGCGATCCTGCCAGTTCTTCCAGCGTTTCTTCGTCGATCAGCCCGATTTCGCCGGCCAGCAGGACGAGGTATTCCAGTTCGCAGGCATACCCGGCGGCGGTTTCGATGCCCTGCGCCAACTCGGCGTCGCTGCCCCGGCCGCAGCCATGCACGATGCTGCGGGGAATCGCCAGCGCGGTGCGTGCGATCGATCGGCCGACGGCGAAACTGTCGTCGTCGGAAAAGGATTGGCTGATGTCGTGAATCTCCACGACAAGATCATGCGCCGCGTGGAGGACGTCTAGCTCACGGAAGTCTTTCATCGCGGTGTATTCCGTCGAATGCAGCAGCCTGTCAAGGGCCTAACGCACCGAGAATCCAGGCCTCTTCTGTTTCAACGCAATCGCGTTGCGCTTGTGTCAGGCCGGGGTCGCCGGCGAGGGCGGTTTCCATGCGGTCTTCCGCATCGAGTCGCGCCAAATGCGCGGTGATCGCGGTGACTTGCGCGGCGTCCTTCGGCAGACCCGCGAGCGCTGGCGCCGCAATCTGCGAGGGATAAATCTCCGCCAGTTGCAGCCGTGGCCGCGGGTCGTACCCCAGCCCGGTTTCGAACGGCCATACATGTGTCGCCGCCGCGAGACGGGGGTCGCGGCGGATTTGCCAGACGCGGGGAATGCCGGTCAGCGCCTGGCTGCCGACGGACCCGGCGCCGGCGAGTTTCCAGACCGGCTGGGTCGACGGCAGCCGCCTGTCGCAGAGCCGCCGTTCCGCCGGATCGGCCGTCGCATGCGGCCGCCGGTTGCGCCGGACCAGATAGGGGCGCGCTTCTTCCCGGACATTGCCCCAAAACGGGAAGGCGTCGCCGCTGATCCGCCGGTTCAGCGATTCCGCCAGATCGAATCGATTGTTGGCATTGTCGGGCGCATCGGTCAGCCCGTCGTCGAGCAGCTGCCACATATGCCGCCACCGCAGCCCTTTGATGCCGAGCCGGTCCGCCGTGCCGCACGGGTAGCCGAAAGGAAAGTCGAAACCGGCAAGCACGCGCCGGCCGTCGGCGACCAGGGCGGCCAGCCGGCCGCACAGTTCTTCGGTCGCCTGGTGCCGGGTCGACGGGTTTTCGAGGGCCGTCTGCCGGGTTTCACCGCCGTCGCGCAACAGGACCGAATACCAGATGCTGTCCTTGCCGCGGCGCGGCGTCGACGCCCCGCTCCAATCGACCATGACATAGGCGTCGAAAAGCGCCATCGTCGCCCGCCCGCCCGCCTATCCGCGGTCGCGGGCGTCAGTTGAACTCGGCCAGCGCCTTGCGCAGCGGGTCCGCGTGGACGTTGATGTATTTGCCTTCGAGCACGACCGCCTTGGGCGTGGCGTTCTCGCTCTTGTAGTAGTCGGTATTCCAACTCTGCCGGCCCTGGATGACCGACCCTGCGACGCTGGCCCCGATATAGGCGCCGGCATTCTGCGAGAAGCTGTAGATGTCCGCCCGCAGGTTGGTCGTCGTCGCCGCCTCGGCGCCGAGTCCGATCGGCCCGACGGCGACACTGACGTCCCCGCCCAGTTTGACCTTGTTGTCGATGATGGAATTGATGCCCTTGCTGGTCATGATCAGCAGCACGACTTCGGAGGACTGCCCCCCGATTTGCAGGCCGAAGCTGGCGCCGCCCATCGTGTAGAAGGCGGGATAGCTCCACTGACCGTTACTGCCCTTGGCCAGCAAGACGCCGCTGCCGCCTTCGGCGCCCACGAAAAAGGCGCCTTTCAGGATCGACGGAAAGATCACCACGGCCTTGGCCCTTTTCATCAGGCTGCGCATGGTCGGGCCGACGTCGGTATGGCGTGCGACGCTCTGGAGCGAGTGTCGCGCCTTCTCGACAATCGCTTCCTGGTCGGGTGCGGCCGTTGCCGGGTTGGTCGCGGTGACCGCGACAAAAACGACCAGGGCGCAGAGGCTGGCGGTCAATCGAATCATGGGGCGGATCATGGAGGACGGCTCCCGTTCTGATGAACATCGTGAAAACTGGTTAACGCGTCATATCATGCACTACATATCGGTCGTTATCCCGCCGTTCAAGGGAGCATGCGTCACGACAACCCTTCGGGTTTACAGGAAGGTCCCCGGCAGCGTGTAGGGTTTGCCGCCGACGCCGAGCTTGAATCGCGCGATTCCGGCGGCGTTTCGCGTGTCGATGCCGCCAAGATCGAGCGCCGCGATACCGCGTTCCTTCAGCGCGGCGATCCCTTTCCACAGCAAAAGCGTGCCGGCGTTCAGCGCCCTCGCCGCCGGGTCGGTCCATCCGATCACATAGGACGCGTTGCGGCCATGCTGGAGGAACAGCGCGCCGCCGACCGCCTCGCCGTCCGCAATCGCGCGCAGCAGGACCGTTTCGTGCTTGGGCATCCCGTCGATCACGGCCCCCAGCATGTCCGCGCTCGGACCGCCGAAGCGGCGGGACCGGCGCAGCGATCCGTACCGGTCGAGCAGCCATGTCGCGGCGCGTCGGCCGCCTTTGGCTTCGATCCGCAGGGGTCCGGCCTCCGCCTGGGTCAGCGCGTTGCGCCATTTCACGTGCAGCGCCCGCCGCAGGTCGTCGGTGGATTGTGTCAGATCGACCATCGCCGAACTGTGGCCGGTCACCATCGGGCGCATGCGCAAGGCTTGCGTGGTCGCGGTTACCGCCGCGCTTTCGACGGCGTCCGGCGTCCAGAAGAACAGCGAGCGGCCCTCCTGCCGGAATGTCGCGCGAAGCAGCGTGATCGTCGTGGTCAGGTCGTGCACGGCCGCATCGCGGCGCAGCAGAACCGGCCCCCGCAACAGTTGAGCGACGGTGAGAATCGGGCCGATCCGGCGGGTGAAAACCTGCGCCAGGATGGTCGGCGCGCCATTCTCCGTGACGACGGCGCGGCGGACCACGGCGGCGGGCGTCGATGCGGCATAGCCCTCGCCATACATCCAGGATTGCTCGAACGCCGCGTCGCCGGCGGCGTCGATCAGGTCGTTCCAGTCGTCCTTTCTGCAGCTGTCCCACGCAATCTCGGCGGAGGGGGCGGACGGGTGACGATCCGGGCCGGGGGCTGATAGGATGGTCAAAGGATGTTGCACCTCCGCCGCAAAAGGGACGCCGCCGTTCGAGGCGTCGATCTGCCCGGCCCCCGCCTCACGCGGTGGGCCTGGATTTATCTTGGATTATATGTGGCGCTGCCGATCCTGGCACTCGGCTTCCTGATGGATTTGATTCTTTACTTGTTGGCGGACCGGGTTTTCGGCGTGTGTTACGCGGTGCTCTGTCTGTTCTAGCGGGAACGGCATCGAGGGGACCGGCGGCGATTACCCGAGGCGCCGGATCTCGCCGCATCCCTCGATAAGGCCGGTCACGCTGTCGGGCTTGCCGGCGCCGCGCACCATGACATTGAAGATGACGGTACCGCGCGGTGCGATGGCGAAGGCGGGGAAGGTCAGCACGTTGCCGACGCTTCGCGGCGGTTCCGGTAAATTCAACTCGGTCTTGAACGTTTCGCCCGGGGTAACCGAGAGGATTTCGGTGCCGTCCGCGAAGCGAACCGTGATCGGCTCCATGATGTGGTCGGCGTCGAGTTCCAATTCGCCCCAATTGAACACGCCAAGGCGAATCAATTCGATGTCGTTCAGCGAAGCCTGGTCGCGCAATTCCGGGAAATGCTGCGACAGGTCGGCGTCCGCCTGCGACGCCGGTGTCACGACGCATTCGTAGGACACCCGCCGCTTCGGGCCAGCAATGCGGTCCGCGGTCTTGGTATTGCTCTTGTAGAGAAAGAAAAACGCCGCCAGCAGAATGCCGCCGACAAGAAGGGTGATGAGTTGCCCGTCCATGAGTTCCGATCCTGGTTCGGCGCAACCCTAGCAGCGGGTCGGGCGGATCGCCAGCGTTAGGACGGCAGCCAATTTACGACCCCGACGCGCCATATGCCCTGTTCCGCGCCGCCGTCCGCCGGATCGCAGACATGGTCGATGCGCGTCACCGAACAGTTGTCGATCCTGAACGGGAAGACTTTTTCCAGGTCCGGTTTGGTGTGGTCCAGCGCGAGGGCCAGGGCCAGCGCGGTCCGGATCACGCCGCCATGGGCGACGCAGACGATATCCTTCCCCAAATGGTCGGCGTTCCAGCGTTCCACGGCCGGCGTCACCCGCGCATAAACGTCCGCGAAGCTCTCGCCGCCGGGCATGCGTTCCTGCGCGGCGGACAGCCACATCTGTCGGAAGGTGCGGTTGCGCCGGGCGGCGAATTCGTCTCGCGGTTCGCCTTGCCAATCGCCGAAATGCTGCTCGCGCATCGCCGGGTCGAGAATCGGCTCCGGCAACGGCGACCCCGCCTTCAGGATGGCCGCCGCGGTTTGTTTGGTGCGGTTTAGGTCGCTTGAGATATGCACACCGTCGTCGGGCAGGTAGTCGGCGACCGCGGCGAACAGGGCATCGTCCGAACAATCCGCGTGCAAATCGGTCTGGCCATAAATCCGGCCCTCGTCGCCGACAACCGGCGCGTGGCGAATCCACCACCATCGGGTCTCTGTCGTGCTCATGGTGAGTTGTCTTCCGGGTTGGTCCGATCTTTTTTATAGTCCCCGCGGCCAGCCGCGCCAACAGGGCGACGGATGATAGTTTGTTGAACGCGATGCCCGCAGCCGGCAGTATGCCGCGCGAAACGGGGCCGCAAGAGGTAACGACCGAATGACCGAATCCGCGCCGGGCGCGTCACTGGCGGAAATCAGGGCGCTGCTCGACGGCATGCCCAACGCGGCGCCACTACCCGCGACGCTGCCGGACGATCCCGACCTGTTGCAGACGCTGCATGCCTGGCTGTCCGGTTGGCAGGCGCGCGCCGTCCCGTCATTGGCGCGGCCGCGCGCGGCGATCTATCTCGGCTGTTACGCGGATGGCGACGCGGCGGCCGGTGCCGCCCGCGACATCGCCGCGGACATTCAGGACGGCGATGCGCCGACGCTGCGGTTGTGCAAGGAATTCGACGTCGACTTGCGTCTTTACGAAATGGCGCTGGGCACGGCCGCCGATCTCGACGATGCGGCCTGCGCCACCGCCATGGCCTACGGCATGATGGCGGTGGAAGACGGTCTCGACCTGCTTTGCGTCGCCGGCGTCGGCCCCGGCGTCGACGCGGCGGGGGCGGCGTTGGCGGATGCGGTGTTCGCCGAAGGCGGCGATCCCTTGGACGTGTTGCGGCGGCAGGGCGGGCACGCGTTGGCGGGGATCGCGGGCGCGATTATCGCCGCGCGCATCGCCCGGGTGCCGGTGATATTGGACGGGATCGCGGCGGCGGCGGCGGGTGCGGTGCTGCATCGGCTGGATGAGGGCGCGTTGGACCATTGTCTGATCGGGCCGCTCGACCCGGCCGGTTCGCACGCGGGGGTGTTGGAACGGATCGGCAAGGCGCCGGTCGCGGATTTCGGCCTCGCGCCGCCGCCCGGCTGCGGCGGGCTGATTGCTTTGCCGGTTCTGCGGGGGGCGGTCGCAAGCCAGACCCGCCAATAGCCGTTATTCGCCCGTTTGATGCAGCAGCCCACGCTGCCGCGCCGCGCGGAAACTCCACATGAAGATTGCCGCGCCGAGCGCGAAATAGAACAGGTTCAATAGCATCGCGCCGGCCAGCAGGTCGAAGCGGAACACGCCGTCGAACAGCACCGCTCGCATGCCCTCGAACACATGCGCGGTCGGCAGCGCCCAGGCGACCGGCTGAAGCCAGTCCGGCAGGACGCTGACCGGATAGTAGATCGCGCTGACCGGCGCGATCAGGAACATCACCATCCAGACCACGCTTTCCGCGCCCAACCCGACCCGCAGCAGCGTCGCGGTGACCATCAGGCCGAGCGCCCAACTGGTGACCATCAGGTTGACGAAGAAGGCGAGCAACGGCAGGCCAAGCTCGAAGATCGAAAAGGCGTAGAGCGGGATCGCCAGCAGGGCCGCCGGCAGCACGCCGATCAACGTGCGGATCAGGCTGATTACGGTCAGCGCGAGGACCATCTCGTGCGGCCGCAGCGGGCTGACGAAGAGCTGGCCGAGGTTGCGCGACCACATCTCTTCGAGGAAGGAAATCGCGTAGCCAAGCTGCCCGCGGAACAGGATGTCCCAGAGCAACACCGCCGCCAGCAGGGCGCCGGCGGCTTCGATCGCGCCGGAAACCTCGCCGGTGAAATGCTTGGAGATGAATCCCCACAGGACGATCTGGATACTCGGCCAATAGGCAAGTTCGAGAATGCGCGGCCACGATCCCTTGAGAAGATAGACATACCGCAGCACCAGGGCGAAGACGCGTTGCGCGGCGGCGGCGGGTCCCGCGCCGGAAGAGTGTGTCTCGGTCATGCCGCGGCACCCTGTCCTTTGCCGTGCGCCCCTTGCCCTTTGCCGCGCGCAATGTCGAGAAAGACCTCTTCCAACGTATCGCGCCCGTACCGCTCGATCAGCTCTTGCGGTGAACCGCGATCGGTGATCTTGCCCGCGCGCATCATCAGCACGGCGTCGCAGAGCCGCTCGACCTCGGCCATGTTGTGGCTGGCCAGCAGGATCGATGCGCCGGTCTCCGCGCGGTAGCGCTCCAGATAGCCCCGGATCCAGTCCGCCGAATCGGGATCCAGGCTCGCCGTCGGTTCGTCCAGCAGCAGCAATTCCGGTTCGTTGACCATCGCTTTGGCGATCATCACGCGGGTCTTCTGGCCCGCCGACAGCCCGCGGAAGGGACGTTCCATCAGATCGACCAGATCGAGGTCGCGCGCCAGATCCGAAAGGCGGCCGTCGATATCGCCGACGCCGTAGAGCCGCGCGTAGACGGACAGGTTCTGCCGGACGGTCAGACGCTGCGGCAGGTCGAAATACGGCGAGGAGAAGTTCATCCGCCCGAGCACGCGATAGCGGTGCCGCAGCATGTCCTCGCCCAACACCCGCACGGTGCCGGATGTCGGCAGCAACAGGCCGAGCAGGATCGCGATGGTCGTGGTCTTGCCCGCGCCGTTCGCGCCGAGCAGGGCGGTAACGCTGCCGGATTCGACGGTGAAGTCGATGCCGTCGACGGCCGCGACGTCACCGAATCGCTTGGTCAGGTTTCGAATGTCGATGACAGGGGACATGCCCGATACCGGTATCCGCGAAATCGAAGCTATATGGGTCAACAACGTAGGCGACGCAAGGACGTTAGGCCGCACGCGGCCCGCCATCAAGGGGTTGCAAACGGGGCTTCGACCTGCTCCATAGGCGCATGGCGAAAGAACCCGAATCGTTGGCGCAACGGGCCGGTCGCATGTCGCAGCCTGGCGTGGTACGGGGCGGCCGGCTGCGGCTGCGGACGCTGATCATGATTCGCTGGGTCGCCGCCGCAGGTCAGACCGTGACCGTGATGGCGGTCGAGTTCGGGCTCGATTATCCGTTGCCGTTGTCGATCTGCCTGGCGGTCATCGCCACGCTGGTTCTGTCCAACCTGGTCCTGACCCAGCGCGGCGTCGGCCGGGCGCGTCTCAACGACCGGGCTGGCGGGGTGATCCTGGGGTTCGACGTCCTGCAGCTTGCCGCCCTGCTCTATGTCACGGGCGGTCTGCAGAACCCTTTCGCCATCCTGATCATCGCGCCGGTCATGGTGTCGGCGACCATCCTGTCGCGCACGGCGACGATCGCGTTGACCGTGCTTGCGCTGGTCAGCATTTCGCTGTTGGCGATCTTCCGGACGCCCCTGCCCTGGTCGCCCGGCGTGCTCGAACTGCCGACGGTCTATGTCCTGGGAATCTGGACCGCGCTCGCCGTCGCCTCGGTCTTCATATCCTCCTATGTCTGGTCCGTTTCCGAGGAAGCGCGGCGGATGTCCGAAGCGCTCGCCGCCACGCATTCCTCGTTGTTGCGCCAACAGCGGATGTCGGCGCTGGGGGGATTGGTTGCGGCGGCGGCGCATGAACTGGGGTCGCCGTTGGCGACCATTGCCGTGGTCGCCAAGGAGTTGTCGCGGGACGTGCCGCGCAACAGCCCGATCGCCGAAGATGTCGAGCTTCTGCTCAGTCAGTCGGAACGGTGCCGGGAAATCCTCGCCGGACTGGCCCGGACCCCCGAAGCGAGCGGTCCCGAACCCTTCGATCGGCTACCGTTGCGGCAATTGCTTGAATCCGCCGCCGAACCCTATCAGTTCGGCGGCATCGACATGGAATTCTGCACCCATCCCTCGGTCGAAGGCGACGAACCGGTTGTCGCGCGCAGTCCTGAGATCCTCGGCGGTTTGGGGTCGTTGATCCAGAACGCCGTCCAATTCGCCGTTCGAAAGGTCACCGTGACGTCCTATTGGGATGGCGACACGGTCCTGATTTCGGTGCGCGACGACGGGCACGGGTTTCCGCCGTCGGTCTTGTCCGCGATCGGCGAACCGTTTATCTCCACCCGGTCGAACGATGGCGAGCATATGGGGCTCGGCATCTTCATCGCCCATACCCTGTTGGAGCGCGTCGGCGCCAAATTAACCTTTCGCAATCGGAACGGCGCAGAGGTTGTCATTCGCTGGCCCAGGTTTATCCTTGATCGGGGGACGGACGCCGATGGCGCATAATGTGAGGCATATTCCCATGCACGACCTTCCTTCAACGGGCGCCGGTGAGCGCCGCTTGTTGATTGTTGATGACGACGCGCCGCTGAGGAACCGGTTGGCGCGGGCGATGGAGCAACGCGGATTCGCGACGGCGGTTGCCGAGAGCGTTGCCGAAGGCATCGATATCGGGCTGGAGAATCCGCCGGGATACGCGGTGGTGGACTTGCGGCTCGAGGACGGCAACGGCTTGGAAGTCGTGCAGGCCTTGCGGTCGGCCCGGCCGGATATTCGCATCGTCATCTTGACCGGGTACGGCAACATCGCCACCGCGGTGCGCGCGGTGAAGGCCGGCGCCGTCGATTATCTGCCGAAGCCGGCGGATGCGGATGCGGTCGCCGCCGCCCTGCTGGAGACCGAGCGGCCGTTGCCGCCGCCGCCCGAAGACCCGATGTCGGCGGACCGGGTGCGCTGGGAGCATATCCAACGGGTGTTCGAGCAGTGCGACCGGAACGTTTCGGAAACGGCGCGCCGGTTGAAGATGCATCGGCGGACGCTGCAGCGCATTCTCAACAAACACGCCCCGCGCGGGTAACGGTCTTCGCCCTGCGGGACGGGGCGCCGACCCGAGCGTCCGGTTAGGCGGCGTGGCTGCCGAAGCGGGCGTTTTCGTGGAGCAATGCGTCGATGTATCGGCCCTGGAACATGGTAATGCCGAGGAGGTGCCCGATTTCGACCGCGGTGGGCGTGTCGCATCGCGTCATGACGATGCGCGACCGGCCGCATTGCTCGACCGACTTGCGCAGGGCTTCGAATTTCTCGCCGTTCCGGTCTTCATCGATCAACGCCTTGTCCCACATCAGTTTGACCAGGTCGAGGCCGAGCGTTTTACGATCGAATACCGGCAGGCTGTTGTGAGAGATGCCGTCGAGGCACAGCCGGTAGCCTTTTTCGTGCAGGAAGTCGCGCGCGAAATTGTATTCCGCCAGGTCGCCGAAGACATCGATCAACTGGAACTCGATGACGATCGTGCCGCGGCTGCCCGTGCGGAGTTGCGAATCGAAATCCAGGAAGTGTTGCGATAGCACCGTGCTGACATTCAGGTTGATGCTGAACGAGGAGTGCAGATCCGTATCGTCGGCCCGTGCGAGCAGTTTCAGGACACGGTTGTCGAGCGCAACCGTGAGATGTTGAAACAACCATTTGTTGCCGGCGAGGTTCGCTTCCGGCAGGACGGTGCCGGCTAATTCGTCGATTGAAATGAACAGTTCCTTGAAAATCGGTTTCGGATGTTCCTCCACCGATACGGCGCAGACCTGCTGGCGGCGCACGAATCCCGAAAGGTCGGCGCTCATGAGGAAGTTTTCGAGCTTGCCGAGCTGAGTCGGCGTGATCGCGGGCCGACTGTTGTTTTCCTCGTCTTCGCCCCATTGCGCCGCGCGGATGCGCAGCCGTTCCTGGCGCGCCTGTTCCTTGCGGTTGAGCGTTTCCGCCAACTCCAGGAAGACCTGATATTGGGCTTCCAGGTTGTACCAGGTGGAGAAATCATCGGCGACGTCGGCCATGGCCAGCGGGTCGTCGCTGAACAGGAAGCGCAGCCGGTTGATCGCGTCGTCCATCTCCTCGACCGAGGCACCCTTGCAGATGAAGACCAGATCGCCGTTGTTCAACTCGAACATCTGCCCTTCGAACTGGTTGACCAGCCCTTCGAAGGTGTTGCCGGCGATGCGCAGATGGTGACCGCGGCGGTTGTGGTCCCGCAGGTTCGAAAGATGGACATGGACCGCCTTGCGGCCGGCGCGGTGCCGGTCCAGTCGTTGCACATAATTCAGCAGGAGGTATTCCTGGCTGACATTGGGCTGTCCCAACTGTGCGGCGTTGACGTTCATTGTGGTCTTCTGCCCCGCCTTCCGGACGGGCCGGAAAGACATCCTGTCGAGTTTCTGCGATCTGCGGGATAATAAGGCGAATGAATTTACGGTTGGTTAACGATAAAAACGCGGGAATCGCGCGGAAACAGCGGATTTTGCCGCAGAGGAACACGGGTGATCGATGACGCTATGGCCTGACGCCGATACCCCGCGCGCCCGCGCGCCGGAGGATACCCGCCTCTATGCGGTCGGCGACGTGCATGGCTGTACGGACCTGCTCGACCGGTTGCGGGAAGAAATCCGCCGGGATGCCGCGTCGGCGCCGGAATCCCGCAAGATCGTTGTCTACCTCGGCGACTATGTGGACCGTGGCGCGGACAGCGCCGGCGTCCTGACGGCCTTGACGGAACGGCCGCTCGACGGGATCGAACAGATTTGCCTGAAAGGCAATCACGAGGATCTCCTGCTGAAATTCCTCGATGATCCGGGCGTCTGTGCGTTGTGGCTGGCGAATGGCGGCCGGGCGACGTTGCGGAGTTACGGTCTGGAAGTGGACGACGCCGGCGCGGCCGCGTCGGCCGCGGCGCTTTCGGCCGAATTGCGGGCGCGATTGCCGGACGCGCATCTTCGGTTCCTGCAGGCGTTGCCGATGACCTATCGCGCCGGCGGGTACCTGTTCGTGCATGCCGGCATTCGTCCCGGTATCGAGCTGTCGCAGCAGGCCGAGGATGACCTGATGTGGATTCGCGATCCGTTTCTGACGTCTCCCTACGATCACGGGTATGTCGTGGTGCATGGCCACTCGCCGGTCGACGCGCCGGAGGTCCGTTTCAACCGGATCAACATCGACACGGGCGCGGTCTGGAGCGGCTGTCTTACGGCGCTGGTGATGCATGGGGATCGGTGGTCTTTCCTGCATGGTTGAGCCGGATTCCGCCGTCCGACAGTATGTTTGACTTGCATGATCGGCCGGAATTGATTAGCGACGACGCGATGAGGGGTTGAAGAGGATCGCCATGACGTCTGCCGACCAGCCGCCGCCCGTCGCCGATGCGGAGCCGATGACCGGCGCGGCCGACCTGTTCGCGCTGCTGCCGCGTCTGCCGGACGCGACGGTCGTCTGCGTCGGCGACTTGATGCTCGACCGGTATGTCGAGGGCCGGGTCGACCGGGTTTCGCCGGAAGCGCCGATTCCGGTCCTCGAAGTGACCCGGGAAAGCGCGATGCTGGGCGGGGTCGGCAACGTGCTGCGCAATTTGTCCGCGCTCGGGGTCGGCACGGAACTGGTGGCCGCCATCGGCGTCGACCGCGCGGGCCGGGAGCTGGCCAAGCTGGTCGCGGCCGAGCCCGGCGTGACGCCCCGTCTCGTCTCGATCGCGGGGCGGCAGACCGGCATCAAGACGCGCTTCATGGCCGGCAATCAGCAATTGCTGCGCGCGGACCGCGAATCCGTCGACAGGATCGTCGATGACGACCATCGGTCGCTGTTGGACGACGCCTTGGCCGCCATGGCGGCGGCGCCGGGCGCGCCGTTGGTGCTGTCGGATTACGGCAAGGGCGTGGTGGGTGACGACATTCTGGCGGCGTTGATCGCCGCGGCGCGGTCGGAAAACCGGGCCGTGGTCGTTGACCCGAAGGGGCGGGATTACAGCCGGTACGGCGGCGCCACGCTGCTGACGCCGAACCGCCATGAGCTGTCGCTGGCCACCGGCCTGCCCACGGAGACCGATGAGGAAGTGGTGCTCGCCTGCCGCATGTTGATCACCGATATCGATGTGTCGGCAATCCTCGCCACGCGCAGTGAGCGCGGCATGTCGTTGGTCGACCGCCACGGCATCCATCACCTTCCGGCGCGGGCGCGGGAAGTCTTCGATGTTTCCGGCGCCGGCGACACGGTGGTGTCGATCGTCGCCGCGGCGCTTGCGGCCGGTGCGCCGTTGCCGTTGGCGGCGCGGCTCGCGAATGTCGGGGCGGGCGTCGTCGTCGGCAAGGTCGGGACTGCGGTGGCGCATCCGGCTGAAATCCTGACCGCGTTGCACGCCTCCGACTTCATGGATGCCGAAGCGAAGATCGCCACGCGCGAAACCATGCAGGACCGGGCGGAGACCTGGCGCCGGCAGGGCTGGCGGATCGGCTTCACCAACGGGTGTTTCGACCTGCTGCATCCGGGGCATATCTCGTTGCTGAACCAGGCGAAGGCCGCCTGCGACCGGCTCGTGGTCGGGCTGAACAGCGATTCCTCGGTCAAGGGGCTGAAGGGCGACGACCGGCCGATCCAGGCCGAAAGCAGCCGGGCCGCGGTGCTCGCCTCGCTGTCGTCGGTCGATATGGTCGTTATCTTTCCCGAGGAAACGCCGATGGTGCTGTTGGACGCGTTGCGGCCGGACCTGCTGGTGAAGGGCGCGGATTACACGGTCGACCAGGTGGTCGGCGCGGAAGAGGTGACGTCCTGGGGCGGAAAGGTCATGCTTGCCGAAATCCTGACCGGGCATAGCACGACCGACACGATCCGCCGGATGGCGCCGTAGGCATGCGGGGACCGGCACGAACGGCGCAAAGAGGACGGCGGTGACGGGAATCGATCTTTTCGCCTTTATCGTGCCGCTGTTGATCCTGATGCTGGGCGTCTACATCGTGCGTCAGGCGCGGCGAAGCCGGGAATCCGAGTTGAACTACAAGCTGCGCAAATGCCAGATCGCCTTGGACGACGCGGAACAATCGCTCGACAATACGGTCTACTACTACAAGAGCGAGATTCGCCGGCTGAAATCCCGGCTCGGCGAGGCGGTCGATGACGAGACCGACCCGGTCGCCGCGCCGCACCACGGCGCGCCCGGCGTGAACGGCAGGTCGGTCCAGGACGTCAAGTTCCGGCAAGCGAAGAACGCCTTCGCCCGGCTGTATCATCCCGATCAGGTTTCCGGCGACGACCGGGAAAAGCGTCTTCGTGTCGAGATGTTCAAAGAGTTCTGGGACGAGCTGGAACGGATCGACCGCCGTAACCCTTGAACGCGGCGCGGGGTCGCCCGGATGGGGCTAGAAATGCCCGCCGGGATCGATATGCTGCATCAGCCGCCGGCTCGCGCCTTGGGCGTACCGTAGCGTCAACGCCCGCCGGCGCGCGGCGTTCAGGGGCGTTTCCGCCGGGTCGCGAAGGATGGCCCCGCCATAGGCGTCGGCCACGATCAGGCCGCAGGTCTCGGGGATCAGGTCTTGCGGAAAGGTCTCGGAAACGCCGAAATAGAAGAAATCGCAGAACGGCAGATAGTCCGACCATTTCCGGTCCGATTGGTAGTCCGCCACGCTCGACTTGATCTCGACGATGGTGAATTGCCCGGACGGCGTCATCGCCATGACATCGGCGCGCCGACCGTTGCGCAGCGTGAACTCGAACAGGCAGGACTGCCCGGCCTCGCCGAACATCCGGGCGATCCCGCGGGCCAATGCGTGCGCCGGGTCGGCGGGGGGCGCGGCGGGAACGGTGGGGGTGGGCGTCGACGATGGCATGGCGGGAACGCGGGGCCTTTGCGGGAAAAGGAGCGGATTGGGACTGTAGCACGAACAAAAAGGGTACAAAAGCCGGCGTTGAGATTATTCCGGAATCGGAATATTCCAGGTTTCGCGATGGCCGGCGACGACGGCGCGGCGACCGGGAAATGCCGCCGCAGGATTACCGCTCCACCCTTCGGAAAACGATGCCGGCCCCGCCCGCCGGGGAAGGGCGAAAACCGGCGTGACCGCGGCCGGGAGACGGCAGCCGTGGCCCTTCCCGTCCGGACGCCCTATATAGACCTGGAGTCGCGTCGCGGCAGGCGCTAAAAGCCATCTGTCGGCAGTCACGCGGCAGGCGATGACTTTACTTTTTGGATTATTTGTGATTCAAAAAGTAAAGTTTCATGAAGGCGATTGTCGATAATGTTAGGTGTTATACTTCAAAAAGTGTCATGGCAATTTTAACGGGATCACAGATTCGCGCGGCGCGCGCCATGCTTGCCTGGGGGCAGGAACGGTTGGCGCAGGAAGCCAGTGTGTCGCGCCCGACCATCAAACGCATGGAAGGGTTGAAAGGACCGGGGCGCAGCACGGCGGCGACGCTCGAATCGGTTCGGTCGGTCCTGGAATTGGCGGGTATAGAGTTCCTGCCAGAAGACGACCGGCGAGGTCCCGGCGTGCGGCTTCGCAAGACGGCGGCGCGGCTGGTCGCGCGCCGCGCTGACGCCATCAACCGCCTGATAAACTTTCAGATTATGCATAACGACCGGGAATACGATTGTACCCTGCGGTCGAGCGTGCTGGATGCGATGGACGGCAAGGTGCCGGGATACGCCACGGCCGCGGATATCGACGCGGCGTTCGACCGGCATCTGGCGCTGATCCTGGACCGCGCGCGCAAGGTGGTGGTCGAGGGGCTGGCGCAAGACGGCCGGCTGAGCCTGTGGCCGGAAGATTTCCCTGAGATCGCCTAGCGGCCCGTGCAGGTGGCGGTTGCTGGCCCGATGTGCCGGAATGATTCGCCGGAGTGGCGGGCCACGCCGGCCGGCTGTATGGTTAACTACAAGGGTAGCAACGGAGTTTTGAAACGATGCGATTGGTTATTGCGATATTTCTTCCCTTTCTCCTGTTTTTCACGATCGGCAAGCCGATCGCCGGGATCATTTGCCTCATCCTACAGCTCACCGTGATCGGCTGGGTGCCGGCCGCGATCTGGGCGGTTTACGCCCTCAGCCAATACAACACGGACAAGAAAATCGAAGAGGCCACGTCCGGCGGCGGATCCTGACGCGTGCCCGAATGACGTTCCTCCCCTTCGACGGCGGCGGTTGGCGGCCGGAGGATAGCCCGTGGAAGCGCTGAACCTGGTTGCCTTGGGTCTCGGCGCGGCCTGGGCCAGCGGCATCAACCTGTATCTCGCGGTGCTGATCCTGGGCGGACTCGGCGCCTTCGGCGTCGTCGATCTGCCCGGCGACCTGACCGTGCTCGAACACCCGGCCGTGCTGGTCGCCGCGGGTGGTCTCTATGTCGTTGAATTCGTCGCCGATAAGGTGCCGGGCGTCGACTCCGCCTGGGATGCGCTGCACACCTTTATCCGGGTCCCCGCGGGCGCCCTGCTGGCGGCGGGCGTGCTGCAGGACTGGGGCGCCGGCTACGAGTTGGCCGCGGCCCTGTTGGCGGGCGGCACGCTGGCGGCGGCAAGCCACGCGACCAAGGCGAGCGGCCGCGTCGCGGTCAACGCCTCGCCCGAACCGTTCAGCAACTGGTTCGTGTCGCTCCTGGAAGATGCTTTGGTGCTGGGCGGGCTGTTCCTCGCGTTGTTCAAGCCAGCGTTGTTCCTGACCTTCCTCGGTGCCTTCGTCCTGCTGGTGCTCTGGCTCCTGCCCAAGCTCTGGCGGGCTTTGCGCCGCCTGTTCGGCGGCGCCAAGAGGGCGATGGGGAAGGATCCGGACGGCGCGGGTGCGCGCGGGTTTTCCGTGGATTTCAGTTCGTTGCGGGATCATAACGACCGGCCGTCGCCGCCCGCCCGAAGACAAGATTCCTAACTCCGCTCTTGGGGCATTGTGATCGCTCGGCGTTGAAGCCCGCCGCGATCTCGCGTATTCTGCGGGGCAGTCGCAGCGCCCATCGTCGATAACAGCCGAAATGGCCGGGACGCTGTTGCCGCCGGATGTAGGGGTCGATCCGTATTCGGATCGGAGATCTGGAACGCAATTTGGGTCCTCGGGAAGACACCGGAACCAAGTTCAGGAGTCCCAGACGATGAAGACACTCCTCGCCGCCGCTATCCTCGGCGCCGTCCTTATGCTCTCCGCCGCCACGGCGGATGCCGGCTATTACAAGCGCCACGGATTTTACGGGTATCACGGGTATCACGGGTATCACGGGCATTACCGCCACCACCGTCACTATCGCCATCACCGCCATTACAAGCACCGCAAGCACCGTGGGTATCGCGGCCACAAGAACGGCGCGCTGATCGCCGCCGGCATCATCGGCGGGGCCGTTTTGCTGGGCACGCTGCTCAGCGTGCCGCGCTATCACCATCGCCGCGCGCCGGTGTATGCCGGACCGTCGCGTGCGCCGGTCTGCGAAAAGGACCGGGTCTACCGGACCCTCCCCGATGGTCGAATTCAATGGGGTGTTCGGACCCGTTGTTATTAACTTGTTTTTAGTTTAATTCGACTGAATCGGAAAAACGCCGAAATCGGGCGAAAATCCGACCCAATGTTGTTTTGCTTTATGGATCAATAAAATACGGCGGGCCATCGGGGCTTGACCCGCCGTATTCTTAACCGGAAAAAAGCTAAAATCAGAATTCGCGCGTCACGCAGGCCGCGTGGACCGAGTCCATCGTGAAACGGCCGCCGATCGGCGGCAGGGCCAGGTCCGGCTTGTAGTACTCGCGGATGAATCCATGTCCGCGGCCTGGCCGCACCACTCGACCTCGACGTCCAGTGCGGCGGCGAGGGCAACGGCGGGTGCGGCGGCCAGGGGGCCGAGAGCCAGACCCGTCATGCGGCACAGGTTCGGGCCATATCGGAAATACGGCACCGCCCCGACGCGCCGATGATACGGGCCGAGCGGGTGCGACGGCGGACAGACTCCTCCCGTGTCGCCCAGGCCGGTTTCGACGGAAACCGAGGGGCGAACCGACCGTCCGCGGCCAATTGCAGGACGAACGGGCGGAGCCGGGCAACGCGGGCTGCCAACTCGGTCGGGCGCAATTCCCCCTTGATCCCTAACCGTTTACGGCGGGAACCGCGTCCAACCACCAAATTTTCTGCTCTAAGTTAAGACTAGGAGAGTGCGGCGCTTTCGGTACAAACGGGATCGACGGAGGTCATGTTGCCTTCTTTCCAAGACGATGAGGTGCGGCATTTCTTGCAGATACGGTTGCCCGCCCACTCGCTCTCAAACGTCTTGGTACACATCAGGCATTTTCGCTCCCTAGCCTTGTAGAGTTTTCTTTTGTTGAATTTCATCGACCGCATTGTATACAGCCGAAAAAAATCGGACAACATAAATTTGTACGGACGAATTGTTACAATTATGATTCGCTTATATTGTCTATGTAAATCAAAGCGTTGAGGTTTCGTTGACTTCTCGGCGCCGGATCGTCTATCGAACCCGACGATCCTTTTTGAAAACCCGTCGCATGGAGCGCTCGACAGGTACCTCGACATTCTATGCCGTCTCCCTACCCATGCTCGACACGTTGACGGCGGCTAGGGTGCGCATTGTGAGAAGGTCGGCGCATTCGGACGAATGCGTTCATGAACAAAAGGCTGGCCATTTGCGAAAAAATGGCGCGCCCGAGAGGATTCGAACCCCTGACCTACGCCTCCGGAGGGCGTCGCTCTATCCAGCTGAGCTACGGGCGCCTTGCCTGTTTCGAACCGGCGCAATGTACGGCAAGCTGTGCCGCGGCGCCATCCCCTTCTTTCATTCCTTTTTCCGTCGCCGACCCGGCCCCGGCGACCATGAGGGGGCGTTCGGACCCGGACGGTAAATCGCCCTCGGGATCGTCCAGCCACGCGGCGATGTCGCCCAGCACCCGGTCGGCGTTCAGGTCTCGCAGCAACATATGGAAGCCGCTGTCATATTGCGCGACGCGGATGCCGCACTCGTTCGTCGGCAGGCGGTCGCGGAAGGCGGTCATGGCGAAGTCCGGGATGATGTCCTCGTTTCGGCCCAGCAGAATCAGCACGTCGCCGCGCAGCGCCGGGGCCGCGTCCAGGGCGGCGTCCATCAGGTTGACGAGACCGTAGACGGCGTCCACCCGGGTCCATTTGATGACCTTCGGGTCGCGCCCCAGTTGGCGCAGCATGTCGATGTTATCGGACGGCACCTTGCCGAAACCCTGGCCGGTGAACTGCGCGGCCCGGATCGTGTGCGCGAAGAAAGACAAAAGGCCCCGCTGCCAGGCCGGCATGACCGGGCGCGCCCAGACGGCGGGCGCGGACAGCACGACACGGTCGGCTGCCGGCGGGTCGTCTTCCGCCATCGCCGCCATGATGACGCTGCCGCCCATGCTTTCGCCGAGCAACACCAGGGGCGTGTCGGGGTGGCGCTCCTTGATCAGGCGGCTGGCGGCCCGCAGGTCGGCCGTCAGGCCCTGCACGCCCGGCCAGATGCCGCGGTGCGGGGCCCCGCCGAAACCGCGCTGGTCGTAGGCGTAGGTCAGGACGCCGTTCCGGGCCAGCGTCCGCGCGGGTGCGTCGAAGGCGTTGGAATAATCGTTGAACCCGTGCAGGGCGAGCACGACCACGCGCGGCTTGCCCTCGGTCTTCCAGACCCGCAGCGGCAGGTGCGACCCGTCGGGCATGCGCAGATGGCCCCCGTCGATCGCCGCCGGGGCGATCGTTTCGCCGGGTGGCTGGACGCGGGGCGCACAGCCCCCGACCGCCAGCAGGAGGGCGCCGAGCGCCGCCGTCAGCGCGATCATCCGGCGCGTCATCGGTACTCGTCCTCGTGCGGCTGTCGCGCGGTGCCGCCGTCGCCCCGCGTCAATTGCCGGAAAATCGCGGCCAAGTCGGCCTCCTCCGTCCGCAGGTCGACGATGTCCAGCCCGCTCCGCGCGATCGCGTCGAGGATTTCGCCGGCCCGCGTGCGGCCGCTTTGGTAATGGATGCGCAGTCGGTTCGGCGCGGGGCAGTCGGTCTTGTAGCGGCGCAACGGGTCGGGAATATCGCCGATCGCGCCGGATACGGTCACGTCCATGGTCTTGCTGTCGAGCCGATGCAGCATCGCGTCGCGGCTGTCGCAGGCGACGACCCGGCCATGGTTGATGATCGCGATGCGGTCGCACAGTTCCTCGGCTTCCTCCAGGTAATGCGTGGTCAGCAGGATCGTCACGCCGCGCCGGTTCAAGGCCCGCACATTCTCCCAAAGCTGCTCGCGCAGCGCGATGTCGACGCCGGCGGTCGGCTCGTCCAGCACAAGGATCGGCGGGTCGTGGACCATCGCCTTGGCGATCAACAGCCGCCGCCGCATGCCGCCGGACAGCGTGCGGCCGTAGGAATCCGCCTTCTCGGTCAGGCCGACCATGTCGAGGATTTCCATGGTCCGGCGCTCGCGCACCGGCACGCCGTACAACCCGGCCTGCATCTCCATGTATTCGCGCGGCGTGAAATAGGAATCGATGTTCAGTTCCTGCGGCACCACGCCGATGGCGGCGCGCGCGCCGCGTGGGTCAGCGTCGATGTCGATGTTCCAGACGCGCGCGCTGCCCGCCGTCTTGACCACGAGCCCGGCCAGGATGTTGATCAGCGTCGACTTCCCCGCGCCGTTGGGACCCAGCAGGGCGAACAGCGCGCCTTGCGGCACGTCGAGGTCGACATTGTCCAACGCCGGTTTCGATCCGCGCGCCTTGCGGCCGCCATAGACCTTCGTCAGCCCGCGCACTTCGATGGCGTTGTCGGGGACTTGTAGGTCGGCGGGTGGCTGTTCGGTGGCGGGCTGGGCCATGTCGGCGGATCGATCCCGTCGGAATGTGAATGGTTGAACGAAACGGTGCTTTCGGTATCATCCGCCGGGCCGGCGGGTCAATCAACGCCCGGCGGCGGCATTGCCGTTCACATTTGCGCAAAGGAGGGTCGCGCTGCCATGGAACCCGTAGAAACGGTCGAGGTCGATAGCCCGCAGGTCGTCTGCGACGGTGGCGGCGGGGCGCTGGGCCATCCCCGCGTCTTTCTCAACATGGGGGAGAAGAATGAGATCGACTGCCCCTATTGCGGCCGGCGCTTCGTCCTGAAGAAGGGCGCGAAGGCGGCCGCCGCGCATTAGGCGGTTCAGGCGATCTGCGTCAACCGGCTGCCGATGGCGATCTCGTAGCCGTCGGGGTCGCGCAACAGGAACTCCTCCATACCGTAGGCCTCGGTCGTGACCTCGCCGACCGTCACGCCGCGCGCCGTCAGGTCCGCATGCCGGTCGCGGGCCGACTCGACATAGCAATACAGCACCACGTCGCCGTAGCTGGCCGCGTCCTGCCGCGCCGTGCTGTCGGCGTGATCCGACTGGTTGATCATCAGCTTGGTGTCGCCGCTGGCGAGCATCGCCCAAACCGTCGCGCCGTCCGCCTCGAATGTCTGCGCCGCCTCGAAGCCCAGCGCGTCGCGATAGAAGGCGATGCTGCGGTCGGCGTCCTCCACGTTGAGCAGCGGTATCATTTCGGTAATGGTCATGGGGGCTCCGTTCCTAAGGTAAAGTGTTCGGGAAATCGGCAGCCGTGCGACGCGACGTCTTGCCGGCCGGGGTGCGATCCGGCATCCTGATTCTTATCATCCTTTCTTGTGTGAGTCCGCATGCCAAAGTCAACCGAGACCTCCGCGCCCAAGCATGTCTACCTGATCGACGGATCGGGCTTCATCTTCCGCGCCTTCCATGCCGTGCGCCCGCTGACTCGCCCGGACGGAACGCCCGTCAACGCGGTCTATGGGTTCACGCAGATGCTGATGAAGATCCTGACCGATACCGACGCGGACTGTCTCGCGGTCATTTTCGACGCGGCGCGCAAGACCTTCCGCAACGACATCTATGCCGATTACAAGGCGCATCGCCCGCCGCCGCCGGAGGAACTGGTGCCGCAGTTCGACCTGGTGAAGGCGACGGTCGAGGCGTTCAACGTCCCCGCGATCGAGATGCCGGGCTACGAGGCGGACGACATCATCGCCACCTACGCCAAACAGGCGACCGATGCGGGCGCCGAGGTCACCATCGTGTCGTCGGACAAAGACCTGATGCAGCTGGTCACCGACAAGGTGTCCATGTTCGACGCCATGAAGAACAAGGTGATCGGCCATGACGAGGTGGTCGAGAAGTTCGGCCTCGGGCCGGACAAGGTGGTCGAGGTGCAGGCGCTGGCCGGCGATTCGAGCGACAACGTGCCGGGCGTGCCGGGGATCGGTGTCAAGACCGCGGCGCAGCTCCTGACCGAGTACGGCGACCTGGACTCGCTGCTCGACCGGGCCGAGGAGATCAAGCAGCCGAAACGGCGGCAGAACCTGATCGAGAACGCGGAACTGGCGCGGATTTCCCGCCAGCTCGTGCAGTTGCGCGACGACGTTCCGGTCGAGGCGGGCCTGGACAGCTTCGGCCGGCGCGACCCCGACCCCGAGGCGCTGATCGCCTTCCTGCAGGAGCAGGGCTTCAAGTCGATCGTGTCGCGGGTCGAAAGCAGCCTCGGCATCGAGTCGGCCGACGAAGCGGACACGCCGCCCGACGAGGTCGAGTATGAATTGGTGCAGGACGAGAAGGCACTGGCGGCCTGGATCGAGGCGGCGACCGACGCCGGCTTCGTCGCGGTCGACACCGAGACGACCTCGCTGAACGCGACCGTGGCCGAGTTGGTGGGCCTCTCGCTGTCGGTGACGCCGGGCAGGGCGTGCTACATCCCGGTCGCCCACCGCAATCCGAACGGACAGGGCGCGCTGGATCTCGCCGGCGGCGGCGACCCGGAATCGGCGGACGGCGCGCCCGAGCAGATTCGCCTCAAACGCGCGCTCGACATGCTGAAGCCGCTGCTCGAGGACCCGTCGGTCCTGAAGATCGGGCAGAACATCAAATACGACGCGCTGATCCTCGCCCGGCACGGGGTCGAGGTGGCGCCCGTCGATGACACGATGCTGCTGTCCTTCGTGCTGGACGGCGGGTCCAACAAACACGGCATGGACGAATTGGCCGACCGCCATCTCGGCATGACCACGGTGAAGTACAAGGACGTGGTCGGTAGCGGCAAATCGCAGGTGACCTTCGACTACGTGCCGCTCGACAAGGCGTGCGGCTACGCGGCGGAAGATGCCGACATCACGCTGCGGCTGCACAAGACGCTGAAGCCGCGTTTGGTCACCGAGCGTATGGCCACCGTTTACGAGACCATCGAACGGCCGCTAATCTCGGTGTTGGCCAATCTCGAACGCAAGGGCGTGCTGGTCGACCCCGAGATCTTGCGCGGACTGAGCCGCGATTTCGCCCAACGCATGGGCGGACTTGAAGACGAGATCCGTACCCTGGCGGGCGAAGACTTCAACATCGGTTCGCCGAAACAGCTCGGCGAAATCCTGTTCGACAAGATGGGCCTGCCGGGCGCGAAAAAGACCAAGACGGGCGCCTACAAGACCGATCAGGACGTCTTGGAAGGCCTCGCCGCCGCCGGGCACGATCTGCCGAAACGGGTGCTCGACTGGCGGCAGATTTCCAAGCTGAAAAGCACCTATACCGACAAGCTGGTCGAGGAGATCAATCCGACCACCCAACGCATCCACACGTCCTATGCGATGGCGGGGGCGCAGACCGGGCGGCTCGCCTCGACCGATCCGAATTTGCAGAATATTCCCGTGCGGACCGAGGAAGGTCGCAAGATCCGCCAGGCCTTCATCGCGCGCGAGGGCTGCAAGCTGGTGTCCTTCGACTACAGCCAGATCGAACTGCGCGTGTTGGCGCATATGGCGGGCATTCAATCGCTGATCGACGCCTTCCATGACGGCGCCGACATCCATGCGCTGACCGCGTCGCAGGTCTTCGACGTGCCGATGGACGATATGGACCCGCTGGTGCGCCGCCAGGCCAAGGCGATCAATTTCGGCATCATCTACGGCATCAGCGCCTTCGGGCTGGCGCGGCAGCTCGGCATCGCGCAGAAGGAAGCGCGCGACTATATCGAGACCTATTTCGAGCGCTATCCCGGCATCAACGACTATATGGAACGCGCCCGCGATGAGTGCCGCGCGACTGGCATGGTGACCACCCTATTCGGCCGCCGCATCCATCTGCCGGGCATCGTCGACAAGAACCCGATGCGCCGGAACTACGCCGAACGGCAGGCGATCAACGCGCCGATCCAGGGGACGGCGGCGGACATCATCAAACGCGCGATGATCCGGGTGCCGGCAGGCTTGGCCGCGCGGAAACTCGACGCCGACATGCTGCTGCAGGTCCATGACGAATTGATTTTCGAGGTGCCCGCGGACCAGATCGACGACACCGTCGCCGCGGTGAAGGACGTGATGGCCGGCGCGGCGGAACCGGCGGTCGCGCTCGACGTACCCCTGGTCGTGGACGCCGGGATCGGCGATAACTGGGATCAGGCTCACTGACGCATTTCCGGGTACCGCCAAAACCAAGAACCCCGCGGCAAGCGGGACGCCCTCTAAGGAAGGAAACATCATGCTGATTCAGCACGACAAACTGCGCGCCGTCGTGCGCGCGATCTGCACGGCCGCGGGCAGCACGGGCGACGAACCGGCGCTGGTGGCGGACAATCTGGTCGACGCCAACCTGACCGGTCACGACAGCCACGGCGTCGGCATGCTGCCGCGCTACATCGCCTGCGCGAAGACCGGCGAGTTGGCGATGAACCAGCATGTCAAGGTGGTGAAGGACGAGGGGACGATCCTCGTGCTCGATGGGCAGACCGGCTACGGACAGGTGATTGGCCGCGAGGCGATGGCGCTGGGGATCGACCGGGCGCGGGAGCACGGCGTCTGCATCCTGTCGCTGCGCAACAGCTTCCATCTCTGCCGCATCGGCGCCTGGGCCGAACAAGCCGCCGAGGCCGGCATGATCTCAATGCATTATGTCAACGTGATCGGACACAAGCCGCTGGTTGCGCCTTTCCGGGGCGGCGATGCGCGATACGCCACCAATCCGTACACCTGCATCATGCCGGGTACCGACAACAACCCCACGACGCTGCTCGATATGGCCACCAGCGTGATCGCGATGGGCAAGGTCCGGGTCGCCAAGAACAAGGGCGAACAGGTACAGGAAGGGGCGCTGATCGACGCGGACGGTAAGCCGACCACCGATCCCAACGTGATGTACACGCAGCCTTATGGCGCGGTGCTGCCGTTCGGCGGGCATAAGGGCTACGGTATGGCGCTGATGGCGGAAATGCTGGCCGGCGTGCTGAGCGGCGGTCAGACGATGCGCACGGAGACGCAACGCCAGGACGACACCATCCTGAACAGCATGCTGGCGATCATCTTCGACCCGCGCCGGATGGTCGACGACGACTTCTATAAGTCCGAGGTCGACGCCACGATCGCGCATGTAAAGGCGTCGCCGCCACAGAACCCGGACGAGCCGGTACTGGTCCCGGGCGATCCGGAACGGGCGACACGCGCCGAGCGCGAAGCCAAGGGCGTGCCGGTCGACGACGCGACCTGGGAAGAAATTCTGGCGGCGGCCGAATCGGTCGGCCTGTCGCGCGGCGACGTGGCCGGCATTGCGACCTAACGAAATCATCGATACCGACTTGCACCGTAATGAAGGGAGTGACGCATGTTGAAAATTCTAGGACGCAAGACGTCGTCCAATGTGATGGAAGTGCTGTGGCTGTGCGGCGAACTGGGCATCGAATACGACCGCGAGGATATCGGCGGACCGTTCGGCGGGAACGACCAGCCGGACTATCTCGAGAAAAACCCGAACGGATTGGTGCCGACCATTGAGGATGACGGTCTGATCCTGTGGGAATCGAACGCGATCATTCGGTATCTCGCGGCGAAACACGCCCCCGGCGGAACGATCTGGCCCGACGACCTGCAGGCGCGGGCGGCCGCGGATAAATGGATGGACTGGAAATTGTCGGTCGCCGTACCGCAGATTACGCCGATCTTCTGGGGTCTGGTGCGGACGCCCGAGGCGGAGCGCGACATGGCCGCCATCGAGGCGGCGATCAAGTTGGGCCATAAGGTGTGGGGTATTCTCGACAAGCAGCTCGCCAAGACCGACTACGTTGCCGGTAACGAGTTCACCCTCGGCGACATGCCGGTCGGCGTCCATGCCTTCCGCTGGTTCACGCTGGTCGACGACCGTCCGGCGATGCCGAATCTGGAGGCCTGGTACGCGCGGTTGCAGGACCGCCCGGCGTATCGCGAACACTGCATGAATCCGCTGGTTTAGGCGGGTTGCCTGGACCAGCCGGCCGCTCCATACTGTAGCGGACGAGGTGGAGATTTCCAATATGACCGGACCAAGACGCGTGCATGACATGGGCGGGCAGGACGCCGGCTCGATCCCGACCGACGGACATGAGAGCGAGCCGTGGGAGAAGCGGATGGATGCGATCCGCATGCTGTGCGGCCAGCGCGAGTTGCTGCGGACCGACGAGATGCGCCGCAACATCGAAGACCTCGGCCCCGGGGTCTATAACGAACTCAACTACTACGAACGCTGGTGCGCGGCGATCTCGAACGTTCTGCTGCAGAAGAAGGTGATCAGCGTCGACGAACTCGGCCGTAAGATGGCCGAGGTCGAAAAACGCTGGACGGAGGCGCGCAAATCATGAGCGAGCGTTTCTCGGTCGGCGACCGCGTGCGCGTCCGGCGGGCCTATCCGCCGGGGCATGTGCGGGCGCCCTATTTCACCCGCGGCAAGGTCGGCGAGGTCCAGGCGATCGCCGGCAGTTATCGGAACCCCGAGCAACTCGCCTACGGGATCACCGACGCCGACCGGCTGCCGCTGTATCGCGTGATCTTCCGGCAGTCCGACCTGTGGGCCGATTACCAGGGCGGGCCGAAGGACACGACTGTCGTCGATTTTTACGAGAATTGGCTGGACCCGGCCTGAGGAAGGATGACATGACGCACGATCACGACCATTCGCACGGCCATGACCACGACCAGACGTTTCAGCCCGATATCGAGGATTCGCCCTTTACCCACCACCAGGTGATGGCGGAAGCGCTCGGCGAGTTGCTGATCGAGAAAGGCGTCTTCACCGCGGACGACCTGCGCCGCCAGATCGAGCATTTGGACTCGCGGACGCCGGCTTTGGGCGCCGAGGTCATCGCGCGCGCCTGGACCGACCCGGATTTCAAGGCGAAGCTGATGGAAAACGTCAACGAGGCGACGGCATCGATCGGGATCGATTCCGGGGACATTCCGATCCGGGCGGTCGAGAACACGCCCGAGACGCATCACATGATCGTCTGCACTCTGTGTTCCTGCTATCCGCGCGGCCTGCTCGGCCCGCCTCCGGATTGGTACAAATCGCGCGCTTACCGCAGTCGCACCGTGCGGGAACCGCGGGCGATCCTGTCAGAATTCGGCACGACATTGCCCGACGATGTCGAGGTGCGCGTGCACGACAGCACGGCGGACCTGCGCTATCTCGTCCTGCCGATGCGTCCGAGGGGAACCGATGGGATGGACGAGGCCGATTTGGCGAAACTCGTTACCCGCGATTGCCTGATCGGCGTCAGCCTGCCCGACAATCCCGGCGGCGTTTAGCGGCCGGCGGGCTGACGGTTCGATGAAACTGTTTCGCCGAATCTTCCTTGTCGCGCTGGTCGTCGGCGTGGTGTCCGGGTGCTATATGCCGATGGATTTCAAGGCCGATCTCCGGATCACGCCCGACGGCAACTATAACTTCCAGTATCAGGGCATGCTGGTCCATGTGCCGTTGTTGGAGAAGATTGCCAAGAACGAGCTTTCGCGCGACGATTTGAACAAGAATGTCGCGGCCGTCGAAAGAGATTTGCGGCGTGACCGGAACTTCACCGAGGTCGCTTATCTCGACAATGCGGCCTTTCGGGTGCGGTACAAGAAAGTCGGCAATATTCTGCAACAGCGGACATTCAATTTCGTGCGGCAGAACGCGCGGTTGCTGACCATATCGCAGCATCCCGACGGTACGATCCGGATCGTCGGCGACAAGCCGAATACCGAAATAGCCGACGACCTGGCGGAACGCGGACTGGTGATGCGCGGGACCCTTCGTATCCAGACCGAAGGTCAAGTGGTCAAGCATAACGCGACCGAGGTCATGCAAGCCGTGGCGCCGGTCTATGTCTGGACTATCGAAGGCCATCGGAAACCCTCGCCCCGCTTGATCCTGACGGCCCGGCCGCGCTGAGCTTGGAGTCGCCTGCGGCATGATCATCGGCGCGGGGTATACGGGTCTGTTCCTGACCGCTTTTCTGGCGGCGACATTGGTGCCGCTGTCGTCCGAGGCGGTCCTGGCGGCGCTGATCTCCGCTAAGGGATTCGATCTCGCCTTGCTGATCGGTATCGCGACGGCCGGCAACACGCTCGGCGCGGTCGTGAACTGGCTGCTGGGGCGTTTTTGCCTGCGGTGGCGCGACCGGCGCTGGTTTCCCGTCGGTCCCGACGCGCTGGACCGGGCCTCCCGTTGGGTCGAACGCTATGGCGTCTGGGCGCTGTTGCTGTCCTGGATGCCGGTCGTCGGCGACCCGCTGACCTTTGCCGCCGGGGTCCTTGGCGTCCGCTTCCCGATATTCCTTGTCCTGGTCGCGATCGGCAAGGGTGCTCGCTACGTGGTGGTCGGCGCGGTATCGGCCAGCTTGTTCGAATAGCTATTTCGCCCCGAACGGAAACGGCCGGCCCCGAGGGACCGGCCGATGCCTCGCGTGCTCTGTACCGAGCTGTCAGGCGGCCGAATAGATGCCGGCCTGCTTCACGCCTTCGTCCACGTAGGATTCGAACTGTTTGAAGTTGCTTTCGAAACGCCCGCGCAGATCCCTTGCGGTCGTGTCGTAGGCCGATTTGTCGGCCCACGTCGTGCGGGGCTGCAAGACATCCGCCGGCACGTCCGGGCAGGCTTCCGGCACCAGCATCCCGAAATTCGGGTCCGGCGCCGCGCCCGCTTCGGCAAGCCGGCCGTCCAGCGCCGCCCGCACCATGGAGCGGGTATGCGCGATCTTCATGCGCTCGCCCGTACCGTAGGCGCCGCCCGACCAGCCGGTGTTGACCAGCCAGCATTTCGCGCCGGTCTGCTGGATCCGCTCGCCCAGCATCTTGGCGTAGATCGAAGGATGGCGCGGCATGAACGGCGCGCCGAAACAGGTCGAGAAGGTCGCCTGCGGTTCCGTGACGCCCTTCTCCGTGCCCGCGACCCGCGCGGTGTAGCCGGACAGGAAGTGATACATCGCCTGGTCCGCCGTCAATTGGCTGATCGGCGGCAGCACGCCGAAGGCGTCGGCGGTGAGCATGACCACGTTGGTCGGCTGGCCGCCGCGGCCCGACTCGCAGATGTTCGGGATAAAGTCGATTGGATAGGACGCGCGGGTATTCTCCGTCAGCGATCCGTCGTCCAGGTCGAGCTGGCGGGTGCGCGGGTCCATCACGACGTTTTCCAGGATCGTGCCGAAGCGGCGCGTCGTTTCGTAGATTTCCGGCTCGGCTTCGGGGGACAGGTTGATGACCTTGGCGTAGCAGCCGCCCTCGAAGTTGAAGATGCCGTTGGCCGACCAGCCATGCTCGTCGTCGCCGATCAGGGCGCGGCTGCCGTCCGCCGACAAGGTCGTCTTGCCGGTGCCCGACAGGCCGAAGAAGATGCTGACCTCGCCGTTGTCGCCGATATTGGCCGAGCAATGCATCGGCAACACGTCGCGCTCGGGCAGGACATAGTTCAGATACGAGAAGACCGACTTCTTGATTTCGCCGGCATAAACGGTCCCGGCGACCAGCACCAGCTTCTCGGCGAAATTCATCATGATCGCGCATTCGGAATTGGTGCCGTCACGCTCGGGCACCGCATGGAAGTACGGCGCGTTCAGGATCGTCAGCTCGGGCTCGAAATTCTCCAGCTCGGCGTCCGTCGGTTCGATGAACATGTTGCGCGCGAACAGGCTGTGCCACGGACTCTCCGAAACGACCCGGACGGGCAGCCGGTAATCGGCGTCCGCGCCAGCATACAGATCCTGAACGTAGACGTCGCGGCCTTGGTAATAGGACAGGATCTGCCGACGCAAGTTGTCGAAGGTGGCGGGATCGGTTCCCTTGTTGGGGCCCCACCAAATGTTGTCCTTGCTCGACGGTTCCTCGACCAGGAACTTGTCGTTCGGCGACCGGCCGGTGTGTTTACCGGTTTCGACGACGAGCGCACCGCCGGCCGACAGGCGGCCAAGCCCCTTGGAAAGGGTCGCTTCGTAAAGCGGCGCCGCCGACAGGTTCCAGTGCTCGGCGCGGACATTCACGATGCCATGGTTGCCCAGTCCGAATTTGCTTTTACGATCCACTACGATGGTCCTCCCGTGGGATGCCGCCGATCTTTTCGATCGGCCTTTCGATCCTTAGCGTCGAATGATCCGGTTTGCCGCGGCGCGACCGTCAATATGGCCGGCACCTTGCTATCGTCAAAGTGATATCCGTCATCCGGGCGGGAATCAACTACCACCTTTAGATACGTTCTAAGTTGCCGTATCGGGCGGAAATTTGCCGTTTCGCGCCGCTGAAACCCATCGTACCAGCATCGCGCGGGCGGATTCGGCGTCATGCACGGTCCCGTCGAACGCGAGCCGCAAAAGCCGCCCCTCGCGCCGCAGGTCCACGCCTTCCGGGTCGATCCCGGTCATCCGCCAGCCCGCGCCCGCGTCGGGCGTCAGCATGGCGGCGTACAGGTCGACGGCGTCCGCATGATCGTCGTTCATATGGTCCACGATATCGTGCTCGTGGTCGGCCAGCGCCGCCGTTCCCGTCGTATCGAACAGCACGTCCGCCGCGTCGACCCAATGGATGCGGCCGAAGCCGGCGACCAGATGGAACCGGTCCGGCGTCACGCGGTAGAAGTTGAAATCGCCGAAATCGGCATACTCGGCGGCCCCCGGATGCCGCGCCAGGTAGCGCCGCCGCGAGGCTGCGTCGTCTTCGCCGAGCCGTTCGATGCGTCCTTGCAGGGTCGCCCGCGCGCCGGTCAGCGGGGCGGCCAGACCCGCGGTGCCGTCGAACAGCAGCGAAACCCGCGGATCGACGGTGAAATTCTTCGTATGGTCCGCAAGGTCGGACAGCAGCAGGATCGGCCGGCCGGCATGATCGCAGGCGGTCTCGACCAAGGACGCGTAGGGCCAGGCGTCCTTCGCGCGCTCGGCCGTGGCCAACGCGGCGGTCTGCGCGCTGCGGACCAGCGTCCGGCAGGTCGCGTCGACGGACAGGTCTGCATCGTGATCGGTCATCGGTGACGTCTCCTCCGCCTTGGGCGGCGCTGGATTTGCGCTTTGGATCGGTTCATGAACGGGGCCGAAAGAAAGGGTATCCGCCCGTTTACCGGGGTTTCAAGCTGACTTTTCGGCGGCCGGCGACCAGTTCCGCGATCGCATCGGCCATCTCCTTAGGGTCGGTCTGGTGCCGGAACAAGGCGAGATGCGTGCCGTCCGGATCCATCAGATAGACGAAGGAGGAATGGTTTATCAGATAGCCGTCCGGATCTTCCGACGGCATCTTGGCGTAAAACACGCGGTACGCCTTTGCGATCTTCTGGATTTCGCTTGCCGTGCCGGTCAGGCCGACGAGCTTGGGATGGAAATGCGCGACATACTGCGCGAGGTATTCCGGCGTGTCGCGCGCGGGGTCGACCGAAATGAACACCGGCTGCACCGTGTCGGCCGCCGGGCCGAGATAATCCATCGCCGCGGCCATATTGGCCAGCTCCGTCGGGCAGATATCCGGACAATAGCCGTAGCCGAAGAAGACCAGCATATAGCGGCCGCGGAAACTCGCGTCGGTGACCGTTTCGCCCTTGTGGTTGGTCAGCGTAAAGGGACCGCCGATCGATACCGGCGATTGGACCGCCATCGGTTGGGTCGCGGTCGCTGTCGACCGGTTCCCGTCGATCAATTGCCAAGCAACCCATGCCGCCGCCGCAATCGTCGTAAGCGCGACCAGCATAATGACGATGATCTGAACCGACGCAGACTGCTTCATGACCCTAGCGGCTTAATGGCTTTATGGGGCGGCGCTTTCTGCCCGGCTCGTCGGCGTTGGCGTGGCCGGGCGACGAAAAATCTATTTCAACCACGGATTAACCAATTTGTTATACTGCTGGTCCGGCCGGTGGCGAGTTGACATATCGACGCAGCGTCAAACAGTTGCGTGATCGTCGGCTCACCCTTAATTGCCGCTCGCCGCCGCAAGAATGTCGTCACCGCGCCCCAATGCTGCCATAAGCGGGGATGAAGGTGCAGTTGCGCCAATAGCGGAAAATTTCAGGCGGGAGTTCGCCAATGCAGCAGACGATTGCACTTGTCGACGACGACAAGAATATCCTGACCTCGGTCTCCATGGCTTTGGAGGCGGAAGGGTACCGGGTCAAGACCTATAACGATGGTGAAGAAGCGTTTCGCGGGCTCAGTCAGCAGCCCGTCGACCTGGCCATCCTCGATATCAAGATGCCGCGCATGGACGGCATGGAATTGCTGCAGAAACTGCGGGACAGCAGCAATTTGCCCGTCATCTTCCTGACTTCCAAGGACGACGAGGTGGACGAGGTGCTCGGGCTTCGGATGGGGGCGGACGACTATATCAAGAAACCGTTCTCGCAACGGCTGTTGATCGAACGCATCCGCACCCTGCTGCGCCGGTCCGAGCTGGGCGAGGAACCGGTCGCGAAAAAGGCCGATTCCGTTCTGGTGCGCGGACCGCTGGTGATGGACACCGACCGCCATTCCTGCACCTGGGACGGCCGCGACGTGCAGTTGACGGTCACCGAATTCCTGCTGCTGAAGGCGCTGGCGACTCGGCCGGGTCACGTCAAGAGCCGGGATCAGCTGATGGATGCCGCCTATGGCGAAAGCATCTACGTGGACGACCGGACGGTCGACAGCCATATCAAACGGCTGCGCAAGAAATTCCGCCAGATCGACTCGAGCTTCTCGCAGATCGAAACACTCTACGGCGTGGGTTACCGCTATAGCGAGTTGTAGCCGCGATGGAGCGTGAGACCGCGTTGAAGGCAATCCGCAGGGGGCTGTACCGGTATTCGGTGGCGGCCCGCCTGGCGATTCGCGGTTTCACCGAAAAGATCACCGACGCCGCCGCGGCGAAGGAAGAAGCCGCGGCCAAGGGACGCCGCGTGGTCTCGCCGCTCACCCGCCGTATCCTCGCGGTCAACGTGGTGGCCTTGCTGATCCCGGTCGGCGGCCTGCTCTATGTCGGGCCTTACCGGGACAGCCTGATCGACGCCGAACTCGAATCCCTGCGCAGCCAGGGCGAAATGATCGCCGGCGCGATCGGCGAAAGCGCGATCGAGATCACGCCCGCGGGCGGTCAGTTCATCGACCTGGAGCCGGCGCGGCATATCGTCCGGCGATTGAGCGCCGCGTCGCGGGTGCGCTCGCGGCTGTTCCTGAATGCCGGCGAGATGGTCGCCGACAGCAGCCGGTTGTTGGGCGGCCGCTGGGTCGTGCAGGTCCAGGAGTTGCCGCCGCCGAAGGAATCCAATTGGCTGCTCGACGGGCTGATCGATGGCATCGACGTCGCCGTCGGGTGGTTGACCTACGGCGAGAAGCTCGAACCGTATCAGGAGCGGGCGGATCAGCGGGCCGAGGATTACCCCGAAGTCCAGCGCGCCTTTTCCGGCGAGATCATCGGCGTGGTCCGGTCGGGCGGTTCCAGCGGCTACATGTTGACGGTCGCCATTCCGGTACAACGGTACCGTCAGGTGATCGGCGTGCTGCTGCTGTCGCGCGACGGCATCGAAATCGAAGCCTCGGTCCGGGCGATCCGAATGACGGTGCTGGCCGTCTTTGCGGGCGCGATCGTGGTGACGATTCTCTTGTCGCTCTATCTGGCGCGCACGATCGCGCAGCCCGTGCTGCGGTTGGCCGCCGCCGCCGAGCGGGTGCGGCGCGGCTACGGGCCCGAAACGCAGCAGATTCCCGACTTCACCAACCGGGGCGACGAAATCGGCGAACTGTCGGGCGCGCTGCGCGAGATGACGGACGCGCTGCATCAGCGCATGGACGCCATCGAACGGTTCGCCGCCGATGTCAGCCACGAGATCAAGAATCCCCTGACCTCGCTGCGCAGCGCCGTCGAAACCGCGGCCCGCGTGTCCGACCCGGGGCAACAACGTCGGCTGATGGCGGTGATCCTGGAAGACGTGCAGCGGCTGGACCGTCTGATCACCGATATCTCCAATGCCTCGCGTCTGGATGCGGAATTGAGTCGCGCCGGCACGGAGATCGTGGACCTCGGATCGATGATGCAGGCGTTGGCCGACATGTATGAGACCACGCGCCGCCCCGGCGGACCCAGCCTGGAAGTGGATATCGACGAAAGTGCCGATTTGCAGGTCTCCGGCGTGGAGGATCGGCTGGTGCAGGTCATGCGCAACCTGATCGCTAACGCGGAAAGTTTCAGTCCGCTGGGCGGCGTGATCCGGATCACGGCGGCCCGCGTCAACGGCTTCGTCGAGGTCCAGGTCGAAGACGACGGTCCGGGCATTCCAGAAGCGAAGATCGACGCGATTTTCGACCGCTTCTATACCGAGCGTCCGAAGGGCGAGAAGTTCGGCACCCATTCCGGCCTCGGCCTGTCGATCTCGAAACAGATCGTCGAAGCGCATCGCGGTACGATCCGTGCCCAGAATCGCTACGAGAAAGACGGGTCGAAAACCGTTTGCGGCGCGTGTTTCATCCTTCGTCTGCCCGTCAAGTAAGCTCCCTTTCGTCGCGTTGACACCGCGCGCCTGCCGCCGCAGGCTTGTCGGATGGAGACGGTTCATGGAACCTCGGTCGCGGTGGATGGCCTCGGCGTCTTGCTGCGCGGACCGTCCGGCAGCGGCAAGTCGGACCTGGCTCTGCGCCTGATCGACGGCGGCGCCGCGCTCGTTGCCGACGACCGAACGGTCCTATCCCGTAACGGCGACGAAATCCTGGCGAACGCGCCGTCGCCGATCGCCGGCCGGATGGAGGTGCGCGGCCTCGGGATCGTCCGCCTGCCGGCGGTTGCCGATGTACCGATGCGATTGATCGTCGATATCGTTCCCGCCGCCGATGTCCTGCGCCTTCCCAAGGCCGCCGAGACAATGCTATTGGGAGTCGCGCTGCCGGTTTTGCGTCTCGCCGCCTTCGAGGCGTCGACATCCGCCAAGATCAGGCTGGCGCTGCGGCTGACCCCGGAGGAGATCGAGCGGTGACGGTGGATAAGCAGGATGATGACCGTCGGCGCGTGTTGCTGGTCACCGGCATGTCCGGCGCGGGGCGAACGACGGCGCTGAAAAGCCTCGAAGACATCGGCTACGAAGCCGTCGATAATCTTCCGTTGTCGCTGGTCGGCAGTCTCGTGCGGCCCGCGCTCGGGGCCGTTGCATCGGACAAACATCAGGCGCTCGCGATCGGCGTCGATATCCGGACGCGCGGTTTCGGGGTCGATACGGTGTTGGACGAACTCGATCGTCTTGTCGCCGATCCGGACTACCAGGTGGATATTGTTTTCCTCGATTGCGACGACGACGTCTTGCTCCGCCGTTATGCCGAGACCCGACGGCGGCATCCGCTGGACTCCGAGAAGCCGGTGCCCGACATGATCCAGCTCGAACGCCGCGTGCTGGCCCGGCTGCGCGGCCGCGCCGACGTGGTGATCGACACGACCGACAAGTCGCCCTGGGATCTCAAGGACATGCTCGGCGAATCCTTCGGGCTGCATGGCGACAAGGGTTTGAGCCTTTTCGTGACCTCCTTCGCGTTCCGGCACGGGGTGCCGCGCGAATCGGATCTTGTCTTCGATGTGCGGTTCTTGAAAAATCCGCATTACGACAAGGTGTTGCGTCCGCTGACCGGCGAAGACGAACCGGTTCAGGCGATGATCACCAGCGATCCGGATTTTCACGGTTTCTTTGACAGTTTGACCGGAATGCTCGAAATTTTGCTGCCGCGCTATGCGCAGGAAGGAAAAAGCTACCTGACCATTTCGGTCGGCTGCACCGGCGGCCGCCACCGGTCGGTATATGTGGCGCGGCGTCTGACCGATTGGCTGCGGTCGCGCGATTGGCAGGTTCGTCTGCATCACCGCGAAACGCCAATCAGTGAAAAGTGATGAAGAGTAGGCGATGACAGGCGCGGGAACGGATGAGGGCAATAGAGTGAACCGTTTGGTGGATACGCGAAAATGATCGGTATCGTTGTGGTAAGCCACGGCCGGCTGGCCGAAGAATTCGTCGGCGCCTTGGAGCATATCGTCGGACCGCAACAGAACGTGTGCTGTGTGTGTATCGGGCCGGACGATGATATGGAGGCGCGCCGCCAGGATATCCTGGCCTGTGTTTCGAAAATGGACGATGGCGATGGCGTCGCGGTGCTGACCGACATGTTCGGTGGCACCCCGTCGAATCTGGCGCTGTCGGTGCTGGGGCAGGCGAATGTGGAAGTGGTGGCCGGCGTCAATCTTCCGATGCTGATTCGGCTTGTGTCGATCCGTAAGACGCATTCCTTGGCGGACGCGGTGGCCAGCGCGCAGGAAGCCGGCCGCAAATACATCAATGTCGCGTCGAACCTGCTGGCGGAACAGACCGGCGGCTAGGCGGAAATTATGGCGCAATGCGATCTTGAGATCGTCAATCGGCGGGGCCTGCATGCGCGCGCGGCCGCCAAGTTCGTTGACCTGGTGGGCCAGTTCGAGGCCGCCGTCACCGTCTCGAAGGATGGTCAAAGCGTTTCCGGCACGTCGATCATGGGCCTGATGATGCTGGCCGCCTCGACCGGTTGCGTCATCTCGGTGCAGGCCGACGGGCCGGATGCGGACCGCGTGCTCGACGCGCTGTCCGGCCTGGTTCGAAGCGGTTTTAACGAGACCGATTAGCTTTGGCGGCAGGCCCTGGTTTTAGCGGGTCGGCGCGCCATATTGTCCAGGGTGCGGCAACCACGGGACGAATCATGCCTAAAGCAGTCTTTAACGGCACGGTCATCGCGGAAAGCGATTCCGTCGAAGAAGTGGAGGGTACGGTCTATTTTCCGCCCGATAGCCTGAAATCCGATTTCTATCGGCCGACCGAGCACACGACCGTTTGTCCCTGGAAGGGCACGGCCAACTACTACACCCTTGAAGTAGAAGGGGAAGTTGCTGAAAACGCGGCCTGGATCTACCGCGCGCCGAAATCCGCGGCGGCGAAAATTGCGGATCACGTCGCCTTTTACCCCGTTGTAACCATTGAGCGCTAAGAAGAACCTTTTTTAACCCCGGGCCGAGCTTACCTTTCGGAGGGACCGATCCCGCCTTGCCGCTTCCCACGGGCGCTGCTATACCGCCGCCCACCCGAGGGCGGTCGCCGCGGCGCGGAGTCTTCCGGACCATCCGCCGCCGGCGCGACACATAATAGGAAGAGAAAATGACTGCCGCAGAAGATTACAAAGTTGCCGACATGAGCGGCGCCGATTGGGGCCGCAAGGAAATCGCCATCGCCGAAACGGAAATGCCGGGCCTGATGGCGCTGCGCGACGAGTACGGCAAGTCCAAGCCGCTCGAGGGCGCGCGGATCGCCGGTTGCCTGCACATGACCATCCAGACCGCGGTCCTGATCGAGACCCTGACGGCGCTCGGCGCGGAAGTGCGCTGGTCCTCCTGCAATATCTTCTCGACCCAGGATCACGCCGCCGCGGCGATTGCCGCGACCGGGGTGCCGGTCTTCGCCTGGAAGGGCATGTCCGAGGACGAATTCTGGTGGTGCATCGAACAGACCATCGAAGGCCCGGACGGTTGGCGTCCGAACCTGATCCTCGACGATGGCGGCGACCTGACCGTGCTGATGCACGACAAGTATCCTGAGCTGTTGAAAGACGTGCGCGGCCTGTCGGAAGAGACGACCACCGGCGTGCACCGGCTGTATGAGATGGAGAAGAAGGGCTCCCTCGCCGTTCCCGCCATCAACGTGAACGACTCGGTCACGAAGTCCAAGTTCGATAACCTCTACGGCTGCCGCGAAAGCCTGGTCGACGGCATCAAGCGGGCGACCGACGTTATGGTCGCCGGCAAGACCGCCGTGATCTGCGGGTACGGCGATGTCGGCAAGGGCTCGGCCGCCAGTCTGCGTAACCAGGGGGCGCGGGTGCTGGTCACCGAGATCGATCCGATCTGCGCGCTGCAGGCGTCGATGGAAGGTTACGAAGTCACGACCATGGAAGACGCCGCCTCCACGGGCGACATCTTCGTGACCACGACCGGCAATATCGACGTGATCACGCTCGACCATATGCGCGAGATGAAGGACCGGGCGATTGTCTGCAACATCGGGCATTTCGATTCGGAGATTCAGATCGAAGCCCTGCGCAACTACAAATGGGACAACGTCAAGGAGCAGGTCGACGAGGTCGAATTCCCGGACGGCAAGCGCCTGATCGTTTTGGCGGAAGGCCGCCTGGTCAATCTCGGCTGTGCGACCGGGCATCCCAGTTTCGTGATGTCGGCGTCCTTCACCAACCAGGTTCTGGCGCAGATCGAGTTGTGGAAAAACGCCGACAATTACGACAAGAAAGTCTATGTCCTGCCCAAGAAGCTGGACGAAAAAGTCGCCATGCTGCATCTGGAAAAGCTCGGCGTGAAACTGACGCAGATGACCGAAGAGCAAGCAAGCTATCTCGGCCTGAACGCGGCCGGGCCGTTCAAGCCCGAGCATTACCGCTACTGACGCGGATTTGGAAACGGCGGCGCGGCGGGGACCGACCGCGCTGGCCGCTTCCGTTTCCGGCTGCCGCAGTGGTACATATGGCGGCATGCCGGATGGTGCCGACACAGCAGTATCGATCGACCTGACGGCCCGTGGCGAAACGGGCACGACCGCGATTGCCGCCGCTCTGGCGCGCGTCTGCGCGGCGGGCGACGTGATCGCGTTGTCGGGCGCGCTCGGCAGCGGCAAGACAGTGTTCGCGCGCGGCTTCGTCCGGGCGCTCGCCGACACTGACGAGGAGGTGCCGAGCCCGACCTTCACCCTGGTGCAGATCTATCCCGCGGCCCCCGCGCCGATCCATCATTTCGATCTCTATCGTATCGAGGAGACGGAGGAGGCCTGGGAGCTGGGCATCGAAGACGCCTTCGCCGAGGGCATTTCCCTGATCGAATGGCCCGACCGGCTCGGCGCGCTTTTGCCGGCGAACCGGCTCGATGTGGAGTTCACGGTGGAGGACGGCGACCCGGAGATACGATGCCTGCGTCTGCGGGGAGGGCCGTTCTGGCGCGACCGGCTCGACGCCCTCGGCCAAGCGTTCGAGGCGGCGCGCGATGACTGACCGCGCGGCGCTGATCGAGCGATTCCTCGCGTCCAATGGCTGGGACGACGGCGCCCGTGGACCGCTGGCGGACGACGCATCCTTCCGCCGGTATGAACGGCTGACCCGCGGGGAGGAGCGCGCGGTGCTGATGGATGCGCCGCCGCCCCAGGAAGACGTGCGGCCTTTCGTTGCGGTTGCCGAAATACTGCAGGGCCTTGGCTTCAGCGCGCCGGAAATCCGCGCGCGCGACGTGGAGAGCGGATTGCTGCTGCTCGAGGATCTCGGCGACAGGACCTACACGCGCGTCCTGGCGGACGGCGGCGACGAAGAAGCGCTCTACACGCTCGCCGTCGACGTCCTGATCGAATTGCATCGACGATTCGATCCCGTTGCCGCCGATCTTCCCAATTATGACGATGCCCGCCTGCTCGACGAAGCCGCGCTGCTGACGGATTGGTATTTGCCGGCGGTGACCGGGTCGACGGTCCCGGCGACGGCGCGGGACGCGTATCTCGATCTTTGGCGGCTGGCGTTTGCCGTCGCGCGCGCGGTGCCGTCGAGCCTCGTGCTGCGCGATTTTCATGTGGACAATCTGATGCTGCTGGACGACCGGCCGGACGTGCGTGCCTGCGGCCTGTTGGACTTCCAGGACGCGGTGATCGGCCCGGTGACTTACGATCTCGCCTCGCTGTTCGAGGATGCCCGGCGCGACGTTCCGGCGGATCTCGCGTCGCGGTTGATGGATCGGTATTGCGCGGCCTTTCCGTCGCTCGATCGGGCGGCGGTCGAGGCGTCCTATGCGGTGCTCGCGGCGCAGCGTAGCGCCAAGATCCTCGGCATCTTCACCCGGCTCGACCGGCGCGACGGCAAGCCGGTCTATCTGGAACACATCCCGCGGGTCTGGCGTTGGCTCGAAGGCGATTTGGGCCATCCCGCGCTGACGGCGCTGAAGGCGTGGTTCGACGACGCGTTGCCGCCGCCGGTGCGCCGCACCCCCGCGCCACGGGGGGACGGCTGATGGCGCCGGCTCCTGTTTCCACCGCCATGGTACTGGCCGCCGGGCTCGGCATGCGGATGCGACCGTTGACCTTGGAACGGCCCAAGCCGCTCGTCGTGCTGCGTCGCCGAACGTTGCTCGACCGCGCGCTCGATCGTTTGCGGGATGCCGGGGTCACCCGCACGGTGGTGAACACGCATTACCTGGCGGATATGATCGAAAACCATTTGCGCGGCCAGACCGATATCGTCCTGTCGCCGGAGGTTGAACGCCTCGAGACCGGTGGCGGCGTCGCACGGGCGTTACCGCATTTCGGCGGCGACCCGTTCTACGTAGTCAACAGCGATGCGGTGTGGCGCGACGGCGCGGTGCCGGCGCTGGACCGGCTCGCGGCGGCGTGGGACGCGGCGCGGATGGACGTGTTGCTGCTGGTACAGCCGGTCGAGCGGGCGATGGGCTATCACGGGGCGGGCGACTATCACGTGGCGGCGGGCGGCATCTTGCGCCGGCGCGGTCCGGAAGAGACGGCGGCGCATCTCTTCGCCGGCGTTCAGATTCTCCATCCGAGAATTTTTCACGACATCCCGGACGGCCCCTTCTCGCTGAACCTACTGTACGACCGCGCGGAGGCGGCGGGTCGCCTGCACGGCCTGGAGCACGACTCCGACTGGTTCCATGTGGGCACGCCCGAGGATCTGGCGGCGACCGAGGCCGCGTTCGCGGCTCTCGCGGACTCGGGGGAATGAGCGCCCCTTCCGGCCTCTACACCATTCCGCCTGGCGCGGCCTTTGTCGATGCGCTTGCCGCGGGCATTTTGGATGAATGCGCCGGCGAGCCATTGGCGCTGGCCGATTACCTGATCCTGCTGCCGACCCGGCGGGCCTGTCGCGCGCTGCGCGAAGCCTTCCTGCGGGTCTCGGGCGGGCAATCGCTGGTGCTGCCGGCGATGCGCCCGATCGGCGATGTGGATGTGGACGACATCGCGCCGGCCGATGCGGCGGGGCTGGAGACGCTAGACCTGCCGCCAGCACTCTCCGAGCAGCGCCGCCTGTTGCTGCTTGCCCGGCTGATCCTGCGCTGGAACGAAGTCGACGACACCACGGCGGACCGGATGACGCCGGATCACGCGGTGCGGCTGGCGCAGGAACTGGCGCGGCTGATCGATCAGGTTCAGACGGAACGGCTTTCCTTCGACGGATTGGCGGATCTTGCCCCGCGCGAATACGCGCAGCATTGGGAACGGACGCTGGAATTCCTCAAACCGGTGACCGCGCATTGGCCGGATATCCTGGCGGAAGAAAGCGCGCTCGACCCGGCGGACCGGCGGAACCGACTGCTGGAAGGATTGGCGGCACGCTGGGCGGATCAACCCCCGACCGGCCCGGTCATCGCCGCCGGCTCGACCGGCAGCGTCCCGGCGACCGCCGATCTGTTCGCGGTCGTCGCGGCGTTACCGCAAGGGCGCGTGGTGCTGCCGGGCCTCGACCACGAAGCGGACGATGCGACCTGGGCGGCGATCGGAACCGATCAGACCCATCCGCAGTTCGGATTGGCAAAACTGCTCGACCGGCTCGGACTCGACCGCGCCGCCGTGCGGGATTGGCCGAGTGATGGGTTCCGGCATGCGGTGGCGCCGGCTCGGGCGATGCTCGCCGCGGAGGCGTTGCGACCGGCCGAGACGACGGATGCCTGGCGCGATCTATCGTCGCTACGGGACGCCGCCGCCGAGGCTTTACGGCCCGTGGACGACTCTTCCTTCCCGGCGGTGCGGCGGATCGTGGCCCCCGGCGACAAGGAGGAAGCCGAGGTCATCGCCCTGATGCTGCGGCATAGCCTGGAGATGCCGGCGCGCACCGCCGCCCTGGTCACCGCCGACCGCCGCTTGGCGCGCCGGGTCGCGGCGTCCTTGCGCCGATGGGGCGTCGTGATCGACGATTCGGCGGGGCAGGCGTTGAGCGAGACGCCGCCGGGTATCTTCCTGCGGCTGGTCGCCGATATGGTGTTTCAGGATTTCGCCCCGGTCGCCACGCTGGCCGCCTGTAAGCATCCGCTGGCGGCGGCGGGCATGCCTCCGGCGGAAATGCGGCGGTGCGTTCGCGCGTTGGAACGTTGGGTGCTGCGGGGGCCGACGCCGGACCGGGGACTTGGTGGACTCCGCGACGCCTTGGAAGAAGCGAAAACGCGGCACGCCGCCGACCGGCCGTTGCCGGAAATCGCCGATGATATCGAGGGCCTGCTCGACCGCCTCGAAGAATGTTTGACGCCGTTGCTGGCGTTTCGCGACGGGGCCGAAGGCAGCCTGCAACGGCTCGTGGAAGCGCATATCCGCGCCGCGGAGGCGCTAGCGGCGGATGACGCGACGCAGGGTCCGGCGCGGCTCTGGAAGGGGGAGGCGGGCGAAGCGCTGGCGGACTTCGTCAACGGATTGCACGACGCGGCGGATGCGCTGCCGATGGTGCCGCCGGACCACTATCCGGAAATGGTCGAGGCGTTGATGCTGGGCAACGTGGTGCGGCCGCGCTATGGGCGGCATCCGCGGCTGAACATCTGGGGGCCGTTGGAAGCGCGGCTGCAGCATGCGGACCTGATCATCCTCGGCGGGTTGAACGAGGGCAACTGGCCGGCCGACCCGGGGCCGGACCCGTGGATGAGCCGTCCGATGCGCGACGCCTTCGGCCTACCCTTGCCGGAACGCCGCATCGGCCTCGCGGCGCATGACTTCGCGCAACTCTTCTGCGCGCCGGAAGTCGTGTTGAGCCGGGCCCAGAAATCCGACGGCACGCCAACGGTGCCGTCGCGCTGGCTGCTGCGGCTCGAAACCGTACTTGAAGGCTGCGGGTTGACCGACGCCTTCGTGCCCGACACCCATTGGCCCGGTTTGGAAAAAGGGCTGGTCGCGGTCGATCGGCACAGCCCGGTCGACGCCCCGGAACCCCGCCCGCCGGTCGAGGCGCGGCCGCGGCGGTTGTCGGTCACGCGGGTCGAAACCTGGATGCGCGACCCCTACAGCATCTATGCCCGCCATATCCTGGGTCTGCGCCCGCTCGATCCATTGGAGGCGAGCCCCGGCGCGGCCGACCGGGGCACCATCATCCATGACGCGCTGGACGCCTTCGTCCGCGCCTATCCCGACGGGCCGCCAGACGATGCGCTGCCGCAGCTTCTCGCACTGGGCGAACGGGCCTTTGGGGCGACGCTGGCGCGCCCGGCGGTGCGCGCCTTCTGGTGGCCGCGCTTCGTGCGTATCGCCGACTGGTTCATCGATGTCGAACGGAAACGCCGCGCCGGTCTGGCGGAAAGCCGGACCGAACTCACTGGGTCGATCGCCATCGACGGCGCGGTCGGGCCGTTCACCCTCACCGCCAAGGCGGACCGGATCGACCGGTCGGCGGGCGGGCACCTGGCGATCATCGACTACAAGACCGGCCTGCCGCCGAGCGAACGGCAACTGCAATTCGGCTACGCGCCGCAGCTCCCGCTCGAAGCGGCGATCGCCGAACAGGGCGGCTTCGAGGGCGTTGCGGCGGGCGCGGTCGACCGATTGGCGTATTGGCGTTTGTCGGGCGGTGAGCCGGCGGGCCAGATCAAGGAATTTTCCGACGACGTGCCGGACCTGACGGCGCGAGTCTACGACAATCTGGTCCGGCTGATCGACGCTTTCGACCGGCCGGACACGCCCTATCTCTCGACGCCCGAGCCGGAATGGCCGTTGCCGTTTCCCGAATACGATCACCTGGCGCGGCTGCGCGAATGGTCCGGCGGGCGGGGGAATGGATCATGAGCGGCACGCCCGGACCCGTCGTCGCGATCGACCCGGATCGCCTGCAGCGTCGGGCGTCGGACCCGGCGGCCAGCGTCTGGGTCGGCGCGTCGGCGGGCAGCGGCAAGACCAAGGTGCTGACCGACCGGGTGCTGCGGTTGCTGCTGTCGGGCACGCCGCCGCAGCGGCTGCTCTGCCTGACCTTCACCAAGGCGGCGGCGGCGGAGATGGCCAACCGCGTCAACCGCGGCTTGAGCCTGTGGGCCACCGCGTCGGACGAAGACTTGCAGCAACGGATCGCGGCGCTGACCGGCGATACGCCGGACGATTCGGAACTGGAGACCGCCCGGCGGCTGTTCGCGCGCGTGCTCGACGTTCCCGGTGGCTTGAAGATCCAGACGATCCACAGTTTCTGCGAATCGCTGCTCGGCCGCTTCCCGATCGAGGCCGGCATCCCGCCGCATTTCCAGGTAATGGACGAACGCAGCGCCGCCGAGTTGATGCTGGCGGCGCGCGACCGGGTACTGGCGTCCGCCGTGCGCGACCCGTCGAGCAAGGACGCGCTGCAAACCCTGACCGGGCATCTGCATGAGGACCGTTTCGCCGATCTGTTGCGCGTCCTGCTGATGCATCGGGGCCGGCTGCGCGATGTTATCGGCGACGGCACGACGGTCGATGCCGCCGTCGCCGCGGTCTATGATCGGCTGGGCGTGGCGCCGGGCACCCGCGTGGAAGACGTGATCATTGATGCGTGCCGGGACGACGCCTTCGATGGGGTGGCGCTCGGGCGGGCGGCCGAGGCGCTGCGCGGCGGAACGACAAAGACCGACCAACCGCGCGGTGATGCAATCCGGCGTTGGGTCGAGGCGGCGGCGGTAGACCGCGCGGCGTTTTTCGGCGCATACACGATGCAATTCCTCACCCAGCAAGAGGCGCCGCGCAAAACGCTGGCGACGAAAGCCGTGACCGAAAAGAACCCCGGCGTCGCCGACGCCTTGTCCGCCGAGGCGGCCCGGCTGGCGGCGGTCTGTCAGCATCGCCGCTCGGTGGTGACGGCAGCGGCGACGGCGGCATTGCTGACACTTGGGGGCGCGATCCTGCACGCCTTCGAGCAGGCCAAGGAATTGCGGGTCGAACTCGACTACGACGATCTGATCTACAAGGCGCGGGATCTGTTGCGCACCGACAGTTCCGGGTTCGCGGGCTGGGTGCTGTTCAAGCTGGACGGCGGGCTCGACCACATCCTGATCGACGAGGCGCAGGACACCAACCCCGAGCAGTGGCAGGTGGTGGCCGCGCTTGCGGACGAGTTCTTCGCCGGCCTGGGCGCGCGGGAGGAGGACCGCACGATCTTCGCCGTCGGTGACGTCAAGCAATCGATCTTCAGTTTCCAGCGCGCCGAGCCCAAGGCGTTTCGCGACTATCGCGATCGTTTCGGCACCCGCGCCGAGGACGTGGCCAAGCAATGGCGGTCGGTCGATCTCGACATCTCCTTCCGGTCGGCGGAACCGGTGCTGCGGGCGGTCGACGCCGTGTTCGCGCAACCGGCGGCGGCGGCCGGCGTGATCGATCTCGGCGCGACGCTGCGCCATCGCGCGTTCCGCGCCGGGCAGGCGGGACTGGTGGAACTGTGGCCGCCGGTCGGTCCGGTCGAAACGGAAGAGACCGACTGGCAGCCGCCGGTGCGCCGCCGCGAGCTGTTGGCGCCGGACGAGCGGCTCGCGCAACTGATCGCCGCCAAATTGCAGGCTTGGATCGGCTCCGAATTTTTGCCGTCGCATGACCGAACCGTCCGGGCGGGCGATATCATGGTGCTGCTGCGCCGCCGCAGCGGGTTCATGGAGGCGCTGGTTCGCGCGCTCAAGACGGTTGGCGTTCCGGTCGCCGGCGTCGACCGGATGGCGCTGACCGAGCAACTGGCGGTGATGGATTTGATGGCGCTGGCCCGTTTCCTTTTGCTGCCGGAAGACGATCTGACATTGGCGGTCGTGCTCAAAGGACCGTTCATCGGGCTGGACGACGACGACCTGTTCCGGCTGTGCCATGACCGGGGCGATGCGACATTGTGGCGGCAGTTGTCGGAGATGGCCGAGAACAATGCGCGCTATGGGCAGGCGCGGGCCTGGCTGGCCGCGTTGTTGGGAAAGGCGGATTTCATGCCGCCCTTCGAACTGCTGGCCGGCGTGTTGACGGGACCGGCGGCGGTGCCGGACCGGTCCGGGTGGCAATGCCTGCTGGAACGGCTCGGCCCGGAGGCGGAAGACCCGGTCGACGAATTCATGGCGCAGGCGCTGGCCTATGAGCGGACGCATCCGCCGTCGCTCCAGGGCTTCCTGCATTGGCTCGATGCCGGGGCCACAGAGATCAAGCGCGACCTGGAACAGAGCGACCGCGACGAGGTGCGCGTGATGACGGTGCATGGCGCGAAGGGATTGCAGGCCCCGATCGTGATCATGCCGGACACCATGGCGATGCCGCGCATGGGCGAGGAAGTGCTGTGGGCCGATGGCATCCCGCTGTGGCCGCCGGGCCGTGCATACCAGACAGAGGAGTGTCAGGCATTGCGCGACGTTGCCCGCGCCCGCGCCGAGGAGGAATACCGCCGCCTGCTCTATGTGGCGATGACCCGCGCGGAAGACCGGTTGTTTGTCTGCGGCTGGCACGGCCGGCAAAAGCCGAGTGACGGGTGCTGGTATTCCCTGATCGAGGCCGGGCTCGCCGGGCTGGCGGAATCGGTCGTGATGGATTTTGCCGCCGACATCGGCGATGCGGGATGGGTCGGCGATGGATTACGAATCGTCAGCGATCAGACGGTGCCCGGCGACGCCAAGGATGAGCGGACGGTCGGCCAGGTCGTGGTGCCGGTCGTCGAGGATTGGATGCGGCGGCCGCCGCCGGACGAACCCGCGCCGCCCCGGCCGTTGGCGCCGTCGCGCCCCGCCGTGGCGGACCCGCCGACGCTGTCGCCCATCGGTGCGCCAGCCGAGAACCGGTTCAAGCGCGGCCTGATCGTGCATCGGCTGTTGCAGTTGCTGCCGGACCTGCCCGAAGGTGATCGCCGGGATGCCTGCGCCGCCTTCCTCGCCCGGCCAGGTCACGCGCTGCCGTCGGACGCGCAAAAAGACCTTGTCGACGAGGTGACGGCGATCCTCGAAACGCCCGACTTTGCCGACTTGTTCGGGCCAGACAGCCGCGCCGAGGTACCCTTGATCGGCACGGTGTCGGGTCCGGACGGACCCGAGGTCATCGCCGGCCAGGTCGACCGATTGTTGGTGCGATCGGACGAAATCGTTGTTTTGGACTACAAAACGTCGCGCCCGCCGCCCGAATTGCCGGAAAACGTCGCGCCGGCCTATTTGCGCCAAATGGCGGCATATCGCGCCGTTTTGGCCGAAATCTGGCCGAATCGCCCGATTCGCTGCGGATTACTGTGGACGGCGGTGCCGCGCCTGATGACATTGAGCGACAGCCTGCTTGACCGGGTCCGGGTGGCTACCTAGATTCCTACCCGGTGGAAACATAGCCACGCTCCTCATGGCGGCGGGGCACTGGCAAATAAGGAGCATTGCTATATGAGCACCCCTGTCCCCGTCGGTGACGACGATTTCGAGAGTAACGTCTTGAAAGCCGAAGGCCCGGTCCTTGTCGATTTCTGGGCGGAATGGTGCGGTCCCTGCAAGATGATCGCCCCCGCGCTGGAAGAGATCGCCGGCGACATGGACGGTCAGGTGACCGTGGCCAAGGTCAATATCGACGACAACCCGCAGACGCCCGCGAAATACGGCGTGCGTGGCATTCCCACGCTGATGATCTTCAAGGACGGCCAGGTCGCCGCGACCAAGGTCGGCGCGCTGCCGAAGAGCCAGCTCGTCGAATGGGTCGAGTCGGTCCTGTAGACCGGTCGCGGTTTCGAACGAGTTTTAGGCCCCGTCGATTGCGGCGGGGCTTTTCCGTGACGGCCGTTCTGCAGTGGACAGTGACGGTCAGCCGGCGGTCCGGACCGGCGTGGTCCCTTCGCTGAGCGCCAGCACCGATCCCGCGAGATACAACGACCCGCAGATCAGAACCCGCGCCGGGCGGCTGGCGGCGCGCACGGTATCCTGGATCGCGGTGGGAATATCGGCCGAGGGCTGGCTTGGGATGTCGACCTCGCCGGCCGCTTCGGCGGCCTCTTCGGCCGACATGCTGCCGTCGAGACCGGGGATCGCCACGGCGCGCAAGCCGCGGATCAGCGGCGCCATCGGGCGTAGGAAGTTCTGCGGCGGCTTCTGATCCATCATGCCGAAGATCAGGTAGGTCGGCTTGTCGGTCCATTTTTCCAGGACTTCGGCCAATGCCGACCCGGCCGCGGGATTGTGCCCGCCGTCGAGCCAGAGTTCCCAGCCCTGGGGCAGGTGTTCGGTCAGCGGATTGTTGATCAGGCGCTGAAGCCGGCCGGGCCAGAGCGCCGACGTGATCCCCTTGGCGATGGCTTTGTCGGAAATCTCCAGCGTGTCGATCCGTTCGAGGCAGGCGATCGCGGTGCCCGCGTTGAAGATTTGATGCTTGCCCAGTAGGTTCGGCATCGGCAGGTCCAGCGACAGCCGCGTCGACCGGTAGCGACAGCCGCGCTTGGTCGGCGTGACGGTCCAATCGCGGGCGAACTGGAAAGGCTGGGTGCCGACCGATGCCGCGTAGTCGTTGATGACCTCGGCCGCCTGATCATGCTGCGGGGCGACGACGGAAATGACGTCTTTTTTCTGGATCGCCGCCTTCTCGCCGGCGATTTGCCGGATCGTATCGCCGAGGAAATGCATGTGATCCATCGAGACCGGCGTGATCACCGTGGCCGCTGGTTTTTTGACGATATTCGTCGCGTCGAACCGTCCGCCGAGCCCGCATTCCAGCAACAGCACATCCGCCGGGTGGCGCGAGAAGGCGACCATCGCCGCTGCGGTGGTGATCTCGAAAAAACTGATCGAGTCGCCGGCGTTGGCCTTTTCGCATTCGTCGAGGATCGCGCCCAGTTCGCCGTCGCCGATCATTTCCCCGTTCAGGCGGATGCGCTCGTTGAAACGCACGAGATGCGGCGAGGTGTAGGTGTGAACGCGATAGCCGGCCGCGTTCAGGATCGCGCCCAGGAAAGCGATGACCGACCCTTTGCCATTGGTGCCGGCTACATGAATGACGGGGGGCAGGCGGTCCTGCGGGCGGTCGAGTCGGTCGAGCAGCGACAGGATTCGCCCCAACGACAGATCGATCGTCTTGGGATGAAGCCGGTGTAGGCGCGCCAGGATGGCGTCAATCGAGTCTTCGGTCGTCCGCCGGTTCCTGGCGAATCGCAGCATCGCTCGAATCCTGCGTGGTTGGAATGTCGCTGACGGTCCCCGGATCGGGGGTCAACTCTAAAAGATCGGCCGGCGGCTCGCGCCGCAGGAGTAACGAAAGAACGCCTATTAACGTATCGCGCAATTCGCTGCGTGCAACAACTATATCGACCATACCGTGATCAAGCAGGTATTCGGCGCGCTGGAATCCCTCGGGCAGGGTTTCGCGGACCGTTTGTTCGATCACCCGGGCGCCGGCGAATCCGATCATCGCGCCGGCCTCCGCGATATGCAGGTCGCCCAGCATGGCGAAGCTGGCGGTGACGCCGCCCGTGGTGGGGTCCGACAACACGACGATATAGGGCAGGCCCGCCTCTTTGACTTCCTGGACCGCGATCACGGTGCGCGGCATCTGCATCAGGGACAGGGCCCCTTCCTGCATGCGCGCGCCGCCAGAGGCCGGGACGACGATCAGCGGCGCTTGCTGCGCCACTGCCAGCCGCGCGGCGGCGATGATCCCGTCGCCGACCGCCATGCCCATCGACCCGCCCATGAACCCGAAATCGAACGCCGCGACGACGACCGGCATGTCGTCCATCTTGCCGTGCGCGACGGCGATGGCGTCGTCCTCCTCGGTGCGGTTGCGGGCGTCGCGAAGCCGGTCGGTGTAGCGTTTCTGGTCGCGGAACTTGAGCGGGTCGGCGGTTGGCTTCGGCAGTTCGATTCGCTGGTACGCACCGTCGTCGAACAGCATTTTCAGGCGTTTCGTCGCACCGAGCCGCATGTGATGGCCGCAATGCTGGCAGACGAAGAGGTTCGTCTCCAGGTCGCGATGGAAGATCATCTGGTCGCAGTTCGGGCATTTGTGCCAAAGGTTGTCCGGTACGTCCTTGCGGTTGACCAGCGCCCGCAGTTTCGGCCGCACGAAGTTGGTCAGCCAGTTCATTCGCTGCGCACCCCGATCGCGATCTCGCGCACGAAGCCGAGCACTTCGGTCACCAGGCTGGGGCGCGCCGAGCCGTCCTCGTAAAGTTCCGAGGCGATCTTGTTGACGATCGCCGACCCGACGACCGCGGCGTCCGCCGCTTGGGTGACCGACTGAACGTCGGAGCGCGTCTTGATGCCGAAGCCGACGGCGATCGGCATGTCGGTATGCTCTCGCAGCCGCTCCACCGCCGCACGGACGTCATCCTCCTGCACCTGCTTGGTCCCGGTGATGCCCATGATCGACACGTAGTAGAGGAAACCGCTGGTGTTTTTGAGGACGGCGGGCAGCCGTTTCGCGTCGGTCGTCGGCGTGGCGAGACGGATCCAGTTGAGCCCCGCCGCGATCGCCGGTTCGCAGAGTTCGGAATCTTCCTCGGGCGGTAGGTCGACGACGATCAGGCCGTCGACGCCGGCGTCTTTCGCGTCCTTCAGGAATTTGCCGGCGCCGTAGCTGTAGATCGGATTGAAGTATCCCATCAGGATGATCGGCGTCTCGTCATCGCTCTCCCGGAAATCCGCGACCGCTTCGAGAGTCAGTTTCAGGGTCATGCCCGCGCGCAAGGCGCGTTGCGACGATGCTTGAATGGCCGGGCCGTCCGCCATCGGGTCGGTGAACGGCATGCCGAGTTCGATCAGGTCGGCGCCCGCCTTCGGCAGCCGCCGCACCAGCGCTTTCGACGTCTCCGGGTCCGGATCGCCGGCGGTGATGAAGGTGACCAGGCCGCCGCGTCCTTCCGCCTTGAGCGCCGCGAACCGCGCTTCGATGCGCCCGGTCATATCTCCATCCCCAGGGCGTCGGCCACGGTGAAAATGTCCTTGTCGCCGCGGCCGCACATGTTCATGCAGATGATGTGTTCCGGATCGAGTTCGCCGGCGATCGTGCCGACATGGGCCAGGGCGTGCGACGGTTCGAGCGCCGGGATGATGCCTTCGCTGCGGCTGCACAACTGGAAGGCTTCCAGCGCTTCGGCATCCGTGGCCGAGACATATTCGACGCGGTTCAGGTCGTTGAGCCAGGCATGCTCGGGCCCGATGCCGGGATAGTCGAGCCCGGCGGAAATCGATTCGGCCTCCAGGATCTGCCCGTCATCATCCTGTAGCAGGTAGGTCCGGTTGCCGTGCAAGACGCCGGGGCGGCCGCCGGTGATCGACGCCGCGTGCGCGCCGGTCTGGATGCCCTTGCCGGCGGCTTCGACGCCGATCATGCGGACATCTTCATCGTCCAGGAAGGGGTGGAACAATCCCATGGCGTTGGACCCGCCGCCGATACACGCGACCAGCGTGTCCGGCAAGCGTCCTTCTGCCGCCAGCATCTGTTCGCGGACTTCGTTGCCGATCACGCTTTGGAAATCGCGGACCATCGCCGGATACGGATGCGGTCCGGCGACCGTCCCGATAATGTAGAAGGTGTCTTCGACATTGGCGACCCAATCGCGCAGCGCATCGTTCATCGCGTCCTTGAGCGTGGATCGCCCGCTCGTCACCGGCCGTACTTCGGCGCCCAGCAGGTTCATGCGGAAGACGTTCGGCTGCTGGCGTTCGACATCGGTCGCGCCCATGTAGACGACGCAAGGCAGGTCGAACAGCGCGCAGACGGTGGCGACCGCGACGCCGTGTTGCCCCGCGCCGGTCTCTGCGATGATCCGTCTCTTGCCCATGCGCTTGGCCAACAGGATCTGGCCGAGGCAGTTGTTGATCTTGTGCGAGCCGGTGTGGTTCAGCTCGTCGCGTTTGAAATAGACTTTGGCGCCGCCGAAATGCTCGGTCAGCCGCTTGGCGAAGTAGAGCGGGCTCGGCCGTCCGGCATAGGACGCCAGCAATTCGTCGAGTTCGGCCTGAAACGACGGGTCGGCCTGCGCCGCGGCGTAGGCGTTCTCAACCTCGAGGATGAGCGGCATGAGCGTTTCGGCAACGAACCGCCCGCCGAACATGCCGAAATGGCCTCCTTCGTCGGGGCCGGTGCGATAGGAATTGGGCTGTGACATTGCGTCTCCGGTCACGGGCCGACCCGAAGGGATCGACGGCACTCGGGTAATAATGCACTGTCTGCGGCAAGTCCATAAGCGAAAATGCGCAGCCCAAAGACGGAACAAGCCCTCCAGCAGGCTGCTGAAAAGTCGTGATCTTAGGTCTCCATGGTTCGAGACGGCGCTATCGCGCCTCCTCACCATGAGGCTTTTGTTTGTTTTCCTCATCCTGAGGAGGGCCGGTAGGCCCGTCTCGAAGGATACAAATGACTTTTTCAGCAGCCAGCTAGAGGGCAGCGACCGCCTTCAGGAACGCCCGAATCTTGTCGGGATTCTTGCGGCCAGGGGCATCTTCGACGCTGGAGGACGTATCGACCGTCTGCGCGCCCGACAGGCGGACCGCCTCGGCAACGTTCCCGGCCGTCAGGCCGCCGGCGAGCATCCAGGGCAGCGGCCATTCGCGGTCCGCCAACAGCGTCCAGTCGAAGGACAGGGCATTGCCGCCGGGCAACGCGTTGGTCATGTCCTTCGGCGGCAGGGCGTCGAACATCAGCCAATCGGCGACGTCCAGGTAATCCGCCGCCCGGTCGATATCGTCGGCCGTGCCGACGCGGATGACCTTCATCACCTTAAGGCCGGTACGCCGCCGCAGGTCCGTCACGCGGGCGGGCGTTTCGGCGCCATGCAATTGCAGCAGGTCGAGCGCCACCGAGTCCAACGCCGCATCGATTGCCGCGTCGTCCGGATCGACGAAAAGGCCGGTCCGCACCGCCCGGCCGTTCGCGATTGCCGCGAGCGGTGCGGCAGCGTCCGGGGTCACGGCGCGCGGGCTCGGCGGATAGAAAACCAGCCCGACATGGCTTGCGCCGCCGTCGAGCGCGGTTTCCATCGCGACCGGATCGTTGATGCCGCAGATTTTCGCGCGGACGGTCATAATTCCTCTAGTTCGTCGCCGATCCGCCGGGCGGCGTCGGCGGGGTTCTCGGCCGCGGTTATCGGCCGCCCGATGACGAGATAGTCGGCGCCGTCCTTGATCGCGGCGGCGGGGCTCGAAAACCGTTTCTGGTCGCCGGTGACGCTCCACAACGGCCGTATGCCCGGTACGATCAGCTTGAAGTCCGGACCGCAGGCCGCGCGGATCGCGAGAATCTCCTTCGGCGAGCAGACAACGCCGTCGAGCCCGGCGTCCTTCGCCAGCTCGGCGAGGCGCACCGCCTGCGACTCGGCCGGATTGCGTTGCCCCACGGCGGCCAGGTCGGCGTCGTCCAGGCTGGTCAGCACGGTCACGGCGATGGTCATCGGCGCCGGCACGCCGTGTTCGCGGGCCGTTTCCCGCGCGGCGTCGCGGGCGGCTTCCATCATCGCGGTGCCGCCCGATGCGTGCACGTTGAGGATCGTGGGCTGAAGCGGGACGACGGAGCGGACGGCGGCGGCTACGGTATTCGGAATATCGTGAAATTTCAGGTCGAGGAAAAGCGGTTGCCCGGTATCGGTCACCGCGCGCACGCCATCCGGCCCGTTTGCCGACACGAACTCCAACCCCAGTTTCACGCCGCCGACCAATCCCTCCAGCGACGTACAGAGGTCGACGGCTTGCGCGGTATCGGTCGTGTCCAGGGCAACGAGGATGCGTTTCGGCATGGTATGGCGGCTCCGGCGGGTTTCGGTGCCTTCGTTTACACCGCGACGGAAGCCGGGAAAAGGGGCGTTGTCGCCTAGGAGGCGTCTGTGCCGCCGCGCCGCAATTCGGCGGCGGCCATGGCGAGGTGATAGAGGCTCGACGCCGGCAGGTCGGCGACCAACGCCGCGCCGCCGGCATCCAGATGTTCACGCCACGCGCCGTCCGGCATCCCGTCGATGTGGTGCGCGAAAAGGGAGTCGACCTGTGCCGCCAGCCGCGCCTCCGCCCGCCGCGCGGCATGGGCCTTGATCGCTTCGGTTTGCGGCCATAGGCGCCGGCCGTCCCGGATGACCGCGCCGGCGCAATCGACGGCGTCGATGATCCCGCCGGTTGCCGGGTCGATCCCATAGCGTTCGGCGAAGCGGTAGAGTTGATCGGCCGCTTCCGCGAGACGGGAGTCGCCGGTCAGCGATCCATATCGGCGCAACAGCCAGGACCATTCGTAGTGATGGCCGGGTTCGACGCGCCGTCCGTCGTCGTTGTCCAGCGCCTCCAGTCTGGGTCCGAAGAATTCCCGAAGCGTCCCGTCGACGCAGAAGCGCGTCTCGAAGAGTTTTGCCATGGCGTCGGCGCGGGCGCGCCAAACCGGGTCGTCGGTGAGCGCGGTCCATTCGAGGAAGGCTTCGAACAGATGCATGTGCGGGTTCTGCCGCCGCGTGCCGTCCGCGGGGCGGCCCGCCGCGTCCAGGGCTTCGGCGTAGCCGCCATCGGGATACGCCATGTGGCGGTCGAGAAAGCGTAGCGTCGCCGCGGCGTCTTCTGCCGCGCCACCCTCCGGATCGAGCCGGTGATGCCAGGCCAGGCCGAACAAAACGAAGGCGTGGGCGTACAGGTCGCGGACGTCGTCTTGCGGCCGGCCGTCGGGCCCAACGCGAAAGCGCCAGCCGCCGTCGGGATGCCGGCAATGGTCGCGCATGAAAGTCAGCGCGCCGGTCGCCGCGGCGTGGGCGTCCGCCGATCCGGTCAGAATTGCATGGTCGGCGGCGACGTAGAGTTGGCGGGCCTGCACCATGACGCGTTTGCCGTCATCGGAGGCCGGGCGGCGGTCCGCGTCGAGCTTTTCATGGAAGCCCCCGCGGTCGTGATCGACGCCATGGCGCAGCCAATACGGGATGGTGCGTCCATGCAGCCAATCCGAAAACCGGGCCGCGGGTGCCGACACCGTCTATGCCCGGCCGGTTGCCGACGCGTTCTCGGACGGTGGAGATGTCGTCGACGGGGTTCCGCCTGCGGGTTTGTCGGGGCCGGGTTTATCTGGACCGGGCAGGGCGACGGCGATGGCGTCGCGTTCCACGCCTTCCACCCGTTGCAGCAAGGCGTTCATCTCGCGTTCCAACGCGCCGACCTTGCGTTCGGCTTGCCGCGCCCGGCGTCGCGCCCGGCCGCCCGCGGTCCAGGCCAACAGGCCGCCGATTAACACGCCCAGCGCCATGGCCAGAAGCACCGCCAGACCCGAGGGAATGCCGAATTTCCAAGGTAGGAACCAGGACCCGAATTGGACCGGTTGCCCGTTCGTCATGACGAAATCGATCGTAAGGACGACAAAGAAGACGACGACGATCCAGAAAAAAACCCTCATGGCACTCGACTATCCGTTCCGCATGCACCGCCACCCTGCCCACGCGTAATTTCGTCGGCAGGTCGGTAACCGACGGATGGGATCAGGAGCTGGTTTGGGGCGTGTTTAGCATGTCCCGCAGCTGTTTGCCCGTTTTGAAGAACGGAACAGCCTTGCGGTCGACGCTGACCGTCTCCCCGGTGCGTGGATTGCGTCCCAACCGGGCGTCCCGGACTTTGACAGAAAATGCGCCGAAGCCGCGGAGCTCGACACGATCCCCTTCCGCGAGCGCGGCTGAAATCTCGTCGAAAATGGTTGAAACAATACGTTCCACATCCCTTTGATATAAATGCGGATTAAGTTCCGCGATTCTTTGTATGAGCTGTGATTTGGTCATCGGACCCATATATCCCCTAAAAATGCGATTCCCGCCCGTTGGCCGTGCGCCTCAGAATTGTTGAACGTCAGCCCTCAAACGGATTAGTGCCACCCCCTTTTAGAGCGTGCCAGAGGCGATGCAGGTCGTCAAGCAACAAGCAACAAGCTCTAAAATAACCGGAATTCGGATTCTCCGTAGGGCGCGGCCATGAGGGCGGCCGGACGGTTCGGTTGCCGGCCGCCCCCTTGTGTCATGGTACTGACGAAGCGTTGGGTTGCCGCAGTACTATTTCTTGGTGTCGTCGGCCCCGGTTTCTTCGACCTTTGCGTCATCCGATGCGGCCGCCGCGTCGTCGTTGTCCGTGTCCTGCGACGATTCCTGCTCCTTCGACCGCAACGCGGCGCCCAGGATATCGCCCAGCGAGGCGCCGGAGTCGGAGCTGCCGTATTCGGCCATCGCCTCCTTCTCTTCCTGTACTTCGCGCGCCCTGATCGAGAGGTTGAGCTTGCGGTTCGACTTGTCGATCGCGATGACCTTGGCGTCGACCTTCTCGCCCGTCGCGAACCGGTCCGGCCGCTGTTCCGAACGGTCGGAGGACAGATCGGACTTGCGGATGAAGCCGTGCACGCTGTCGTTGACCGACACTTCGATGCCGTTGTCGACGACGGCGGTCACCGTACAGGTCACGGTTTGGCCCTTGCGGACCCCTTCGATGCCCGAGGCGAACGGATCGTCGCCGAGCTGCTTGATGCCGAGGCTGATGCGTTCCTTGACCACGTCCACGTCGAGGACCTTGGCCTTGACCATGTCGCCCTTCTTGAAGTCGGCGATGGCCTGCTCGCCCGGCCGGTTCCAGTCGATATCGGACAGATGGACCATGCCGTCGATTTCGCCCGGCAGGCCGACGAACAGACCGAATTCGGTGATGTTCTTGACCTCGCCTTCGACCTCGGTTTCGACCGGGAACTGGGCCGCGAAGGATTCCCACGGATTGCCCGAGCATTGCTTGAGGCCCAGGCTGATCCGGCGCTTCTGCGCGTCCACGTCCAGGACCATGACTTCGACTTCCTGGCTCGTCGATACGATCTTGCCCGGATGCACGTTCTTCTTGGTCCAGCTCATTTCGGAAACATGGACCAAGCCTTCGATGCCGGATTCCAGTTCCACGAAAGCGCCGTAGTCGGTGATGTTGGTGACGCGTCCGGTGAACTTGGTGCCGATCGGATATTTCGCCTCGACGCCTTCCCACGGATCCGCTTCAAGCTGCTTCATGCCGAGGCTGATGCGCTGGGTTTCCGGATTGAAGCGGATGACCTGCACCTCGATGGTTTCGCCGATCTGCAGGGCTTCCGACGGATGGTTGATCCGCCGCCACGCGATGTCCGTGACATGCAGCAGGCCGTCGACGCCGCCGAGATCGATGAAGGCGCCGTAGTCGGTGATGTTCTTGACCACGCCCTTGAGCACCTGGCCCTCGCGCAGGCTTTCGATGAGTTCGCTGCGCTGTTCGGCGCGGCTCTCTTCCAGCACGGCGCGGCGCGAGACGACGATATTGCCCCGGCTGCGGTCCATCTTGAGGATTTGGAACGGTTGCGGCGTGCCCATCAGCGGCGTGACGTCGCGCACCGGGCGGATGTCCACCTGACTGCCCGGCAGGAAGGCGACGGCGCCCTGCAGGTCGACCGTGAAGCCGCCCTTGACCCGGCCGAAGATGGTGCCGGTGACCCGTTGGGTGTCGTTGAAGGCTTTTTCCAGTTCGATCCAGGCTTCCTCGCGGCGCGCCTTTTCGCGCGACAGGACGGCCTCGCCGTTCTTGTCTTCCATCCGCTCGAGGAAGACCTCGACGGTGTCGCCTTTCTTCAACTCGGATTTCTGTCCGGGGGCGGCGAATTCCTTCAGCGGGACGCGGCCTTCCGATTTAAGGCCCACATCGACCAGCGCGAAGTCATTCTCCACCGCGATGACCATTCCTTTTAAAACGGTGCCTTCCAGCCCGTTATTCGCTCCGAGCGATTCATTCAGAAGGTCTTCAAAACTCTCTTTCTGAGCAGCGTCAGCAACCATGCTATCTATCGTTCCTTTCCGGCGAACCTAATCTATCGTTTTGCATGCCAGCCGGTTGTGTCCGGCGGTCTTCATCCAAAGTTAGCACCAGCGCCCGGCCGTCCTGCGCGTTTCCGCTTTGGCAAGCCAAGGGCTTCGTCTTGCAGTCTTACATGTCCGGCAGGGGGTTAGCGGTCGGAGGCGTCTTTCAGGCGTTTCTCCACATGCGCCAAGGCAGCGGCGAAAGCCGCGTCGGGGTCCATCGCGCTGGTATCCAACACGACCGCATCGCTTGCCGTTTGTAACGGCGAAACGGCGCGGTTTGAATCCCGTTCGTCACGTTCCGTAAGGTCCTGCAGGACGCGCGCATATATACTGGTCTCGCCGCGTCCAAGCAACTCTTTATGACGCCGTTCCGCGCGGATTTCCACGTCCGCCGTCACGAACAGTTTCGCCGGGGCGTCGGGGCAGACGACGGTGCCGATGTCGCGGCCGTCGATCACCGCGCCCGGCGCGCCGTCCGGCGGGCTTTCGGCGAAGCGACGCTGAAAGGCGAGCAGTGCGGCCCGGACCGCTGGAATCGCCGCGACCTTGGAGGCGGCGACCGCCGCGTCGTCGCCGGACAGCGCCGGATTATCCAGGTCGGACGGGACAAGGGCATTGGCGGCGCTTTCGGCCGCCGCCGCGTTCTCCGGGTCCCCGCCGGACTGCAGGACCGCCAACCCGACCGCGCGATACAGCTTGCCCGTATCGAGATGGGCGTAGCCGAAATGCTGCGCCAGCCGCTTGGCGAGCGTGCCCTTGCCCGACGCCGCGGGCCCATCGAGCGCGATGATCACGATGCCATCTCTGTGTCGGCGGCGCCGGGGCGGATATCCGCCCCGATACCGTTCATCAGCGCGACGAAGTCGGGAAAGCTGGTGGCGATCGCGGTGCCGTCGTCGATCGTGACGGGTGCCGCCGCCACGGTGCCGAGCACCATGAAGCTCATGGCGATCCGGTGATCGAAATGGGTTTCGATCGGCGCGTTGTTGCCGCCGGCCGGGGTGTCGTTGACGCCGGTGACGGTCAGGCTGTCCTCGCCTTCCTCGACCGCCACGCCGCAGGCGGCGAGCCCCGCAGCCATGGCGGCAAGCCGGTCGCTTTCCTTGACCCGGAGTTCCGCGAGGCCGTGCATGACGGTACGGCCGTCGGCGGCGGCGGCCGCGACGGCGAGCACGGGGTATTCGTCGATCATCGACGGCGCGCGCTCGGCCGGAACCTCGATACCGCGCAAGGCGCTCGGGCGCACCACCAGGTCGCAGACCGGCTCGCCGCCGGCGGTCCGCGGATTGCTCTCTTCTATATGGGCCCCCATCTCGCGCAGCGTCTGGACGATGCCGGCGCGTCCCGGGTTCAGGCCGACGCCGGGCAGGGTCACCGCCGATCCCTCGGTCAGCAAGGCGGCGACGAGGGGGAAGGCCGCCGAGCTGATGTCCGCCGGGACGTCGATGTCGGCGGCGGTCAGTTCCGGCTGGCCGGTCAGCGTGATCGCGGTGCCGTCGGCCGTTTCCTCGATCCGCAGGTCGGCGCCGAAATGCCCCATCATGCGCTCGGTATGGTCGCGCGTCGGGCGTTTCTCGATCACGGTCGTTTCGCCGGGGGCATTCAGCCCGGCCAGTAGCACCGCCGACTTGACCTGCGCCGAGGCGACCGGCGGCGTGTAGGCGATCGGCAGCGGGTCCGCCGCGCCGACGACCGTCAGCGGCATGCGGCCGCCCTCGCGGGTGTCGATGGCCGCGCCGGTTTGGCGCAGTGGAATGGCGACCCGGTCCATCGGGCGCGACCGCAGCGAATGATCGCCGGTCATGAAAGAACGGATCGGATGCCCCGCCAGCACGCCCAGCAGCAACCGGGCCGCGGTGCCCGAATTGCCCATGTCGAGCACGTCGTCGGGTTCGCTGAGGCCGCCGATCCCCACGCCGTCGATCCGCCAACTGCCGTCGGTTTGTTTTTCCGCCTGCGCGCCGAGCGCGCGGATCGCCGCGATCGTCCGCAACACGTCCTCGCCCTCCAGCAGGCCGGTCACCCGGGTGGTGCCGACCGCCAAGGCGCCGAGAAGCACGGCCCGATGCGAGATCGATTTGTCGCCGGGCACGCGGCAGGTGCCGGTAAGCGGGTGTTTCGGATAGGCTGTCAGTGGTTGCACGGGCGGTCCGCCGGTCGGTTGCTGGCGGCTGTCTGTACCACAAAGCGGGGCCGCTGGCCTAGATGGCTGTGCCCTATCCGACCGAGATGAAAAATATGGCTTGCCCCCGCGCAATGATCGTGGCAATTGGCACCCGCATTCCAGTCGTGCGTAACCAAGGAGACGGACGTGGCGAAGCCTGAATGGGGCACCAAACGCGTATGCGCGAACTGTGGTGCCCGTTTCTACGACCTTAAAAAAGATCCGATCATCTGTCCGAAATGCGAAACGGTCTTCGATCCGGAGGCGGTGACCCGGTTGAAGCGGTCGCGCAGTTCGCAGACGGCGGATGCGAAGGCCAAGGCTGCGGCCGCGGCTAAGGCGGCGGCCGCCAAGACGGCGGCGGCCGAAGAGGCCGAGGACGGCGACGACGAGGACGTGGATCTCGGCGATGACGTGGACATCGAGGACGTGGCGGACGACGAGGACGACAGCGTGCTGGAAGATGCCAGCGATTTGTCGGACGACGGCGATCTGAACGAAATCGCGGGCGGCGTCGACAAGGAGAAAAGCACGGAGTGACCGGTATTCGCCGCGGGATTTTTCCCTTGCGCCTCCCGTCACCCTTCCGCTAAGTCAAGCACTGGCGCCGGGGCGGTTCTTCGCTGCGGCAGCCGCATGCGGCGGCGGGAAGACCCAATCCCCGCCGACTCAACGCCGCGCCACAAGATGGGGCCGTAGCTCAGTTGGGAGAGCGCTACAATGGCATTGTAGAGGTCTGGGGTTCGATTCCCCACGGCTCCACCACTCTTTTGGTATTTGTATCAATATTTTAGGGGTGTCCAAGACGCCCGGTCTTCCGCTGCGCCGGCCATAGCCGACGGTTTCCATTCGATGGTGGTGTCGGAACAATTTGGCTTGAGCGGAGCAGCGCTGTTCAAACACGCGCCAGCGCCACGCGACCGGTCTATTGCGATTTGGCGCTCGCGCCAGGTGTCGGCGCTTTTGCCGCGACGAGCCATCCCGCGATGGTGCCCGCGCCGAGCCATATCACAAAGGCCGCTGTCTGCTCGGTGGCCAGGAGCGTCGCGCCCGGCGCGAAGACGACGATCCAGGCGAACAGTGCGAGACGACGACTGCACGGCGGCAGGTTGAAGGCCCGGCGGCGCTTCGGGTCCGTCGCCGCGAGATAGATAAGCCCCGCGAGCGAGACGGCGACCGCCGCCAGGGTCAGGATCGTCGTCATTTCGCAGCGATCCCGTCGGCGGCGCGCGGCTCTTTGGCGGCCCTAGAAGCTAGGCCGGCCGCGGCAACCAAAAAGCCCGCGCCGGCGATCAGCAGGACCAGGTCGAAAGCAACGACCTTGCCGTTGCCGCTCTCCATGAGGTGTCCCCAGCCGAAACCGCCCAGCCCCATCCGCAGGAGCGGCAGGGCGATGAAGGCGATGCCGAGCATCAGCCGATAAATCCGAGCGAGCGTTCTGTCCTTGTGGACAACCAAGCCGACGCCGATCGCCACTGCGGATGCGATCGAGAAGGCGGCCGGGGTCCAAAACAGGGTTTGCTCGGCGGGAAGGCTCAGGAAGAAGCCAATCCCGCTGCCGGCGATTGCGATCGGCAAGCCATAGCCCACGACCGCCACCGCGCGGGCCAGGCGGCGCCAGACAGGGTGCTCGTCCCGACGCGCCATCCAAAGCCGCAGACCGGTCAGCGTGACGTAGCAGGAGACCAGACCGAGCGCGAACCAGACCGTGCGCGAAAGGACTCCGGCGAAGTTGCCGAAGTGCAGCGGGAAGATGAGCCCCAAAATCGTGCTCCCCGCCGACGGCTTGGTGCCGATACCCGGCTTCGGCCCAAGATGGCGGCCGCTCGGACCGTCGAATAGCTGCTGCGCGGCGGTCAGATCGCCCTCGGCCGGCAAATGAGAGACCGTCACGGTGGCATCGGCCCGGCCCCAGTGCCGCACGATAAATCCGCGCGGCGCGGTGCCGCCCGCCTCGGCAGAGGCCGCCAACATGCCGTCGATGTTGGCCAAGGGCGCCGTCGTCGGGTCTTCGGCCTCGCGTACGCCGATAAGCCGTTCGATCAAGGCGACTTGGTCGCCGCCGAAGGCCACCGCGCCGATTGTCGGCAGCCCGAGCGAAAGCGCAAAGCTAAGGTAGGCTCCGGTGAAGGCCAAGACGAAAGCGAAGGGCAGCGACCACGTCCCCGCGAGATTGTGCCGATCGCGTGCGTTCAGCAGCCGGCTGGACAGGCGCGGCGCGACGAACAGGTCCTGGATCAGATGGCGATGGATCAGGATCCCGGAAATCGCCGAAGCCAGCATCAACAAGCCGAGAATGCCGGTCGCGTAGAGACCCCAGGGGTCGGGCAGGTGCAGGTTGACGTGCAGTTCGACCAGAAACTCGTCCAGGGCGCTCCAAGGGTCGACGCCGAAGATTTCCGAGGCGAAGCCTTCGCGCTGCGCCAAGATCGCGTGGGTCTTCGGATGCACCTCGAACAGGACGCCCTTCTCGTCGGGGTCGCCCTCGGCATTTGTCGTATGGGTGTGGAGGAAGGCCACGATGTGCCCGGCCGAGTTGGGGAAGACGCTGATGTCATCGTGGTATGTGGCCGGCACGCTTTCCGCGAGTCGACGAAGCGTTTCGTCGAACGGCCGCGCAAAGGGTTCGGCCGACTTCGTGCCACTTGCCGACCAGCTGCCGATCTCGAAGGAAAAGACGGCCACGGCGCCGGTCAAGATGACGACGTAGAGCAGCAGACCCAAGATCACGCCGGACCAGCCGTGGATCGCCACCAAGCGTTTCGTTCGGACTTGCGACAACGCCATTATCGGTTGCCTTCCCTCGTCGCCGCGTGAGGCGTTCCGGTCATGCTGCGCCCCAAACGGCCCAGCCGGCCGTGGCGGCGTTGACGATCAGCAGACCTATAAGGATGACGCCCGCGCGGGTGAGATTTTCAGCCAGGCACGCATAAAAAAAGGCCACGGCCCAGAGCGCCGGGAACAGGATCAGCGGCAGGATCAGATGGTCGATTCCGGCGGCCCCTTGTGGAAACCACAGCGGCATCGTTGCCATCACGGCGACGGCGACCGCCAGGGTGACCGGCCCGGCCAGGATCCAGCGTATGACAATCGCTCTGCGTTTCCTCTTTCCCTGTTCCATTCACGTGTTCCCGATCGATTCCGGTCTAAGTTCGTCAGCGGATGCATGACGCGTTCGCACGATCATCACCAGCGATAGCGCACGCTACCGATTACCGTGCGGTCGGTTCCGTAGAAGCACGCGTTCGCGCTGCTGCACGACGCGACGTGCCGGTTGTCGAAGATATTCTCCGCGTTTATGGCGACGGTGAGGCCCCGCCAGTCGTAGTGGACGGCCGCATCGACCAGGACATAGTCATCCACCTTGAAAGTGTTCGCCGCGTCACCGAAGGTCGATCCCTTGTAGCGGACGCCTGCGCCGAAGCCCAAGCCGCCGAACATGCCGTCGGGAACAGTGTAGTCGCCCCAAATCCCGAGCAGATGCGCCGGCACCGTGGCCGGTCGGTTGCCTTCGTCGCCGCGGTTGCTCTTGGTGACTTCCACGTCTTGATAGGAATAGCTGGCGATCATATCCAAGCCGAAGTCGAAGCTGGCGACGGCTTCCAATTCGACGCCGCGCGCGCGAACCTCGCCCGTCTGAACCTGGTTCACAGGATTGCTCGGATCGGGCGTTAGAACGTTCTGACGCGTCAGATCGAAGACGGACAGCGTCACCGACGTGTTCGAACCCTTTGGCTGGTACTTGAGGCCCATCTCCCACAACGCGCCAGTTTCCGGTTCGAATGCGTTGCCGTTGACGTCGGCGCCGATGATCGGCAGAAACGACCGTGCATAGGTGGCATAGGGGGCCACGCCGAAATCTGTCAGATAGACCAGTCCGACCCGATAGCTGAACTCGTTGTCGTCCTGCTCGGTCTCGGTATTGTTCAGGTTGTTCTTCCGGTCGGACATGACGATGTCCTGCCGGCCGCCTAGCGCGAGCACGAGCTTGTCGTAGAGTTTGACTTGCTCTTGCAGATAAACGCCGATCTGGTCTTGCGTGATGTTCAGGTCGGTGGTCGTGGGTGGCGCCGAAACGGCCGCGCCATAGACCGGATCGAACACGTCCAGCGACGGCGCCGAGCCGAACTTCTGGATGTCGTCCACGTCGAAGCGTTGATAATCGATCCCGAAGAGCAGCGTGTGCGCCGCGGGGCCGGTGACGAATGACGCCTGGAGTTGACTGTCGACGGTATAGAGATCGGTCTTGCCGATGGCCTCAAAGGCGAAGCGGTTCAACGTTCGCTGGTCCGCCTGCAAGCCGCCGCCGAAGGCGGTAACGAACTTGGTGTCGAGATAGTCGTAGCGCGCGTTTTGCCGGACGGTGAAGGTCTTGTTGAACTGGTGCTCGAGCAGATACCCGATTGCGAAAGCGTCCCTGTCGAACGTGTCGAAATCGGTCTCGCCGGTAAAACGGCTCGTGGGAATGACCCCGTTCGGGTTGAAGTCCAGCGTGCCTGACGCCGGCAAGAATTGGTTGGTGGCGCCGGTGCGGTCCCGCTGATAGTGGGACAGGACGGTAAACGTCGTATCCTTGGTCGGCCGCAAGGTCACCGCCGGGGCGATATACTGGCCGTCGTCGTCGATGAAATCGATCTGGGTTTCACCGTCGCGGGCGAGACCGGTCAAACGGACCGACACTTTTTCGCTGCCGGCTATCGGCCCGCCGATATCGAACATGCCGGCCTTGTAGTCGAAGTTGCCGACTTCCACTTTAACCTCGGAGAAGAAATCCGTCGGCGGACGTTTGGTGACGACGTTGATCACGCCGCCGGGCGTTGCCTGCCCGTAGACCGCCGACGCCGGGCCGCGCAGGACTTCGGCGCGTTGCGCGCCGTAGAGTTCCGGGCGGAATTCCGCAAACGCCGTCGAGCGGAGCTGCAGGCCGTCCCGGTACACGCCGGTGCCATTCTCGTCGAAGCCGCGATGCTGCAGAAAGTCGACGCGGCTGTCATTGCCGAACACCTCGCCCGTGACACCAGGCGTGTAACGCAATGCTTCGTTCAACGTGTCGGCCGACAGGGCATCGATCTGGTCCCGCGTGATCACGGAAATCGACTGCGGAATCTCGATCAGCGGCGTGTTCGTCTTTGTACCGGTTAGGCTGCGCCGGGCCACGTATCCGTCGACCGGGCCGACCGCGCTCTCGGATTGCCCTTCGACGGTGATCGGGCCAAGCTCCATTATGCCTTCTTGCTTTTGCGCCGCGCTGCGCTGGAGCGTTACCGTCTTCGGATCGGTGAAACTGAAGGTGACGCCGGTGCCGGCAAGAAGGCGTTGGAGCGCATCTGCCGATGTGAACGACCCCGATACGCCGGGAGACCGAAGTCCGGACAGGTCGCTCGTTTTATAGGCGAAGGAAATCCGCGATTGTTCCGAGAAGCGGTCCAACGCCGCCGCGAGCGGCTGCGCCTCGATGGAAAACCGTTGTGTCTCGGTGTTCTGAGCAACGGAAAGAGCCGACCCTGGATCCGCCGCGGCGACCGGCGCCAGGATACTGACGACCACGCCGATCGCGAGACCGGCGATGGCGCTCCCGGCCATGCGACGGCCCGCTTGTGCGATCCTCTCCAGATTTCGGCCGCCCTGGCGGTGTCCACCGTTGATCGAGCCACGCCCGCGGATGCTTGTTTTCGACGCCATTCTTCCTGCTCCCGTCACCACATTGATTATCAATAGAAAATTACGCGAATGCGACGCATTCGCGATAATGTTCCTTTTAAGTAGACGAGTGGCGCCGCAAAAACCGTTGCCGCGTCGGTTCGGTTTTTCAGTGTTTCTTGCCGCTGGAGCCTCAGTGGACGATCGTCAGGTAGCCCGCGACTTGTATGACGGCGAGCCCGTGCGTTGCGGCCAGCGCTTCGAGGCCGCTATTGAGCGTCCGGAGCGAGAGGCGCGCCGTCACCGGTTCGAACGCCGACGTATCGGCGACTAAAAGTACTCTGCCCGGCAGATATCGGTCGATTTCCTGGATTGCCCGGTCGAGCGGCAGGCCGTCGATAACGATCATTCCCTTGCGCCATGCGGTCGTGGACACGATATCGGCCTCGCCCACCGGTCCTGGCGCGCCGCCTTTTGCGTAACTGACGCGCTCGCCGGCGGCGATCAAAAGGCGTGATTCGGCGTCCGATGCCGGCGACGAAACCGCGACCGATCCGTCGGTTACCGTGACCGTCGCGATTTCGCCCCGGTCCCGCACCGCGAAGGCCGTGCCGGTCGCCGTTGTGCGGCCCCCGAGGGCTAGCACGAAGAAAGGACGCCTTGGGTCTTTCGCCACGTCGAACCAGGCTTCGCCGCGAAGAAGCGAGATGTGTCTGCCGTTATCGACGTATTCGATTGAGAGGGCCGTGTCGGTGTTGAGATAGGCGGTCGACCCATCGGGCAGGCGGACCTCGGCCTGCTCGCCGACGCCCGTGCGATGATCCGCCATGACGCGCGTCGGCACGTCGCCGGCAAAGACGACCAGCAGCGCCAAACAGGCCGCGGCGAGACCGGCCGCAATCCCGCCGCGCCTAAAACCGGTTCGTTGACGGCTTTGCCGCCGCACCCGCGCCGTCGATAAGGCCGCGCGGACGGGCGCGTTGTGTACGGCGGCCGCCCGGTTGGTCGGCGCGAAGGCGGCCTCGAACCCGTCGATGTCGTTCCAGAGGTCGCGAATTTCTTCATAGGCGGCGCGATGACTTGGATCGGCGTCGCGCCACGCGAGGAACGAGTCGAGGTCCTGTTCCGACGCGTCGCCCGAGACGAAACGAAGGAACCAGTCCTGCGCGTCCTCCTCGACGGCGGCGGCCCGTGCGCGTTGATCTATCGGCTCCGTCATCATTCGAATACGGCGAGATCGTAGTAAAGTTTGGCCGAGACAGGGTTTGCGAACCGGAAGCGGGCCCGGCGCGCCGTTTCCACACTGTAGACGAGTGAGCTCATGTCTTTTCTTGCTCCTCGTCCGGTGAAACGGCGGCGCGGAACCGCCGGCGCGCTTCGATCATCGCGGCAATCGCTGTCTTCAGGTCCTTGTAAACCGTGGTCAGTCCGATCCCAAGCTTTTCGGCAATCTCCGCCTGCGTCTGCCCCTTGAAGCGGCTGAGGTAGAACACCTGCCGGCAACGTGGCGGAAGCTTGGCGATCGCCGCTTTCAGATAGTCGAATTCGGCTCGCGCCATGGCGTGGCGTTCCGGCGTCAACTCGTCGTCTCGCCGCCACACCAGTCCGTCGGCGTCGGCGAGGATTTCCCTGCGGCGTGACTCGACGCGCAGATGGTCGGTCGCCAGGTTGGCTGCCATGCTGAACAGATAGTTGCGGCGGTCGCGGATCGGCGGGTGCTCCTTGGCCTGGAGCAGCTTGACGTAGAGGTCGTGTGCGATGTCGGAAGCGAGGCTGGCGCACCCGAGCCGGCCGGCGAGAAACCGCAGCAGCTCCCACTCGTACTCTCGATAAGTTTCCAGTAGCACCGAGTCTCGCATTCTTGCCCACGCCCCGAGCGGGCCTCCCCACCAAGTTCCGTCTCGCGGCCGGTTATGTTGCGGCTTCTCCCGCGCTCAACACGATATCGAAGCCTTCGAACGGCGGAGGGTCGAAATGGAACCCATTGTTCTATCCGGTATCCCTGTGTGCCTGACGGTCCGCCAATCAATCTCGAACGCTTGAGCATGTCCCGTGCACATCCGGAAATGGTTCATCACGATAAACATGGCTTCTCCTCTCGGCGAGGCTCGCGCTAAGGGTCACATATGAACGGCAAGAGTTTTCGCCGACCCCAACTTGAACTGACGCTAAACTTATGATGAAACTAAGTCGCAATTTCAACATAAAACATCGCGACTATCTGCGGCGATGCCTTTCCGATTGCCAAGTCAACAGCATGCAATAATAATGCGAATCATTCGCAACGATGCGGTCTGGGCTGTCCACGCACCAGAAGGTTTCTCGCGACAACATCAAGAGGCGACCCGGAAAAGCGTGCCGAACGACGAACTCTTGGCTGTCTATGTCGCCCATCGGGGCAAGCTCATCCACTACGCAAACAGCATCCTTGGAGATGTCGAGCGCGCGGAAGATGTGGTTCAGGAGGCTTTCTTCCGGTTTCGCAAGGCGGCGGCGGAGCGACTTCTGGAGGAGCCGGTGCGTTATCTCTATCGCATCGTCCGCAACCTCGCGGTTGACGGACACCGCCGTCGGAGCTTTGAGAACCGTCTTATCAAAACAGCCACCGCGGATCTCGTCGAGACCGTCGCCGAAAGCAAACCGTCGCCGGAAGACGAAATCATCGCGCGCCAGGAACTCGATCGGGTCGCCGCCGCCATGGCGCAACTGCCGGAACGCACCCGCACCGCCCTGGAGATGCATCGCATTCAAGGGTGCACATTGAGAGAAATCGCCGCGCATCTCGGCATCTCGGTTTCCATGGCCCAAGTCCTGGTGGTCGAGGGCGTGCGCCATTGCCAGCGCGCGCTGTAGTCTGTTCTATATGTTTGCTGTGGATGCCCGGCACCACAGAGGTTTCTGTTGGAAAAGGCGTGCCTCCATTCGTCTATGGGTTGATGTTTCGTTGAATTTGGCTGTGGTGTTGCGCTTCGGTGTAAGCATCGCTTACACCGAAGCGGAGCTACCGAAGAGAGCCTAATGACAAATTTGCCGGATGACTTGTCGGCGGAGGCGCGCGACCGCGTGGAAGAGGAGGCGGCCCAATGGCTTGTCCGCCTATCAGAAGCGCCGGACGACGCGGGACTTCGCGCCCAATTAGACCTGTGGCGGTCGGCGAGTCCCTTGCACGAAGAGATTTGGGTGCGGACCAACCGCGCCTATGGGCTTGTCGGTATGGCGGCGGACGCGCGGCGACGCGCGCAAACCGGCCGCGACGCCGGGGTTCGCCCTGGAGAAGACGAGCCACGTTTGCAAAAGCCGGCGCCGCCAACGAGAGAGCGGCCGACGCGTAAGTCTCTCGCCCGCCTGTCGGGGATCGCCGCCGCCGTGGTTTTGATCGTCGGAATCGTCGCATTTCGACTGCCCGACACGGTTGTCAGGATGCAGGCGGACTACGCGACGGCCACCGCGGAACGGCGTATCGTTGCGCTTGACGATGGCAGCCGCGTGCATTTGGCGCCGCTTAGCGCGATCGACGTTTCGCTGACCGGCGGATCGCGCCGCATTCGTCTGATCGAAGGTCAAGCCTACTTCGATGTGGTCCCCGAGTCGTCACGGCCCTTTGAGGTTCGCGCCGGGGAAGTGGTGGTTACCGTACTCGGGACGGCGTTCGAGGTGGATTACGGGAAAAAGGGGACAACCGTTGCGGTGACGAGCGGTCGCGTTCGCGTCGAGGATACGACGACACCGACACCGACGAACGAAGAACTCGTGTCCGGCGATTGGATTGAAGTAAGTGCAACGGGTGCTCGGCGCGGTGACGCCTCACTGGATCAGATCGGGGATTGGGTGCGGGGTGAATTGATTGCCTACGACCGTCCCATCGGCGAGATCGTCGATGACCTTCGTCCCTATTATGACGGTGCAATTATCGTCTGGAACCATGCCTTTGCCGAGAAACGAGTCAGTGGCCTCTACGATCTCGCAGATCCGGAAAAGACGCTGCGCGACCTTGCCGCATCCCACAACGCGGTGTTGTGGCAGGTTTCCCCATGGTTGACCATTATCACCGCTGAATAAAAGCCCGGCTGTTAACAGATCAACCTTATCGGCCGGTACACCAGGCAAAAAATTCTCTGCTGCTATTGGAAACTTCACCGCTCCATCCGTCCAGGGTATAGGGATCGGTATTGCGCGGCATTTGGGCGGCTGACGATCCCATCGACTGGAATATGGAAATGGTGGGTCCTCAGCAATGTCCGATACGAATACGCGAAGCCGTGAATCCATGATGATCAAACGCTGCCGCCTCGCCGTGGTCGTATGCGCGGCGATGGCCGCAACTGCACCGGTCATGCCGGCGCAAGCTCAAGCGGAGCAAACGACGGAGACGCGGGTCGAGACGCGGCGTTTCAACATTCCGGCACAACCCCTCGCGAGTGCGCTCGTCGAATTCGGGCGTCAGGCCGGTTTTCAAACGACGGCCGATGCCGCCCTTGTGGCCGGGAAACGCAGCGCTCCGGTTGCGGGTGAGATGACCTGGCGGCGGGCGATTGGGACGCTTCTCGCCGGAACCGGCAACTCCTACCGCCTCAACGGCTCGATGGTTGCGCTGGTGGATTTGGCGGCCGACGACGGCGCCATTCAACTTGACCCCATTCGGGTCGAGGGCGAAACATCCGACCGTAGCTATGATGCGAGCACGTCCGTCATACAAGGCAATCGGTTGGGGCAAACCCGCCTTGAGACACCGCGTTCGGTCAGCGTGATCACGCGATCCATCCTGGAAGACCAGCAGCCCGCCAACGAAGTGGACGTGCTGCGTAACGTGAGCGGCGTCAGTCGTGTGAACGATTTCCAGGGAACCTACCAACGGTTCCAGTTGCGCGGCATCGACGCCGACAATTCACGGACCTATCTGCGGGACGGCTATCGGTTCCCCCATCAGTCGGACCCCGCCTTGTACAACATCGAGCGCGTCGAAGTGATCAAGGGACCAAATGCCATTGATTTCGGGCAGTCGACGCCCGGCGGTTTCATCAATTACGTGACGAAAAAGCCGCTCGACGAAGCGCGATACGGCATGGAACTCACCGCCGGCAGTTTCGACCTCTACAAGGGGGCCATCGATCTGACCGGGCCGCTCGATGAGGGCAAGACGCTCCGTTATCGGTTGACGGCGGGCTTCGAAAGCGGCGGCGCGTTTACCGACGAGGTCGATCCGCTGCGCCGGGGCGTTTCCGGCGCGATAAGCTGGGACATCACCTCAAGCACGATATTGAATGTGGCGGGCGATTATCAGAAGACCGAACGATTGGCGAATCCGGGATGGCCGGTGCCGGATCCCACTCGCTTGGAGTCCGCGGATGCGTTGCCCGACAGTGCATTCTACGGCGACGCGAATTTGGAATATGACCTGGAAGAGTACCGATACTCAATTGAGTTATTGCAGAAACTCTGGGCCGATTGGCAATTCCGAGCTCGGTTCGGGCAAGATAAGCTCATCCGCGACAACAATTTTATTTCGCTCCGTGGTTTGACCCCCGACGGGAGCGAGACTACCCGCCGCCTTTTCCAGCGCCTTGATTCCGAGCGCGACTCGATCACCGCGCGAGCGGACATCAGCGGCGCTGTTGATACTTTCGGTATCGAGCATGATCTTGTTGTCGGCGCGGATTTCTATCGGTTCGCGTCGACGGACACGCCGTTTCTGAACGTGAACCTGCCAAACGTCTCGGTTTTCAGCCCACAGCTTACGGCAACGACGATACCGGCCAATCCGAACGGAGCTTCGACCGAGGAAAGCAGCGCTTATGGGTTTTTCGTTCAGGATAGCATCGATTTGGGCGCCGGTTTCGGCCTTCAAGTCGGGGTCCGCCACGATATTCTGAAAAACGATGAGACGTCCGAAGAAATCCGCCGGACCTCGCCGAACGGCGCCCTAACCTATGCGCCGACCCAGAGTTCATTGCTCTATTTCAGTTATTCAACCTCCTTCGAGCCGAATTGGGACGTCGACATATTGGGCGGTGGCGTTGCGGATCCATCCAAGGGCGAGCAATTCGAGATCGGCTATAAGCAGGGATGGTTCGACGGCCGGCTCACCACCACCGCGGCGCTGTTCTCCCTTACCAAGAGCAATATCGTGGTGGATGATCCGGCGAACCCAGGCTTCGATGTTCTAACCGGCGAGGTCGAGGTCCAAGGCGTCGAGTTGGAAGCGACGGGAGAACTCTATCCGGGACTGAATATCCTGGCTCAAGTTACGGTGCTCGATTCGGAGGTCACGGAAGACACGGACGAAACCATCGTTGGCAATCAACTTTCCGGATCCGTGCAGCATACGGCAAGCTTGTGGGCGACCTATCAGTTGCCCGGCGATCTTGACAGTTGGACCCTTGGGGGCGGCGTCTTCTACACGGGCAAACGTGTCTTGAACGATTCCAACTCGTTGTCCCTGCCGAGTTATACGACATTTGACGCATTTCTCGGCTACCGCATCACCGACACAATGCACGCGCAGCTCAATGTCAAGAATATCGCGGACAAACGCTACTACGTGAACGCGAGCACGAGCGGAGACACCTTCCGGAGCACATTCCCCGGCGAGCCGCGGGCCATTTCTCTCACGCTTCGCGCAACGTTCTAGTGAAACAGGGTCGCGACGGACCCGATCGTCTGGACTGCGGATGAGAGCTTCCTTTCGACAGTCGATGGCGTTGGTGCATACGTGGGGCGGCCTGCTTGTCGGATGGCTGCTGTACTTCATTTTTCTGACCGGCACCATCGGTTACGTGCACCATGAGATCGACCGATGGATGAAGCCGGAGCAACCGATGGCGTCGTCGACGCCGACGGCCTCGACGCTCCTGCCGAAGGCGCTGGACCGGCTCGCGCGCGAGGCAGGCGCCGTTCAGAACTGGTACATCTTCTTACCAACGGCTTCGCGAAGCGGAGAGTTTTCCGTTGGGTGGCGGGTTTGGCCGACGGGCGATCGACGCCTCGGCAAGTTCACCCGGCAATCGCTCGACCCCTCGACCGGCGAGGCTTTTAGCGGCACCATCCGTGAAACGGGTGGCGGCCATACGCTATATGCGATGCATTACAGGCTGCATTACATGCCGTATGACTGGGCGATCCGAATCGTTGGCATATGCACTATGTTCATGCTGGTTGCGATCATCAGCGGCGTGATCGTTCACAGGAGACTATTCAGAGACTTCTTCACGTTTCGCCCGGGCAAGGGCCATCGCAGCTGGCTCGACGGACACAATTTATTGGGCGTTTCGGCGCTGCCGTTCCATCTCATGATCACCTGGTCCGGGCTGATCTTTTTCATGTTCACCTATAACCCCTTCGCGGTCGACGCCCTTTTTCCGAAAGGCGAGACCAGGGACCGGTTCTACGCGGAGACATCGGGACAGGTGAAAATCTCGCCGGGCGTCAAGGCGCCGACAGCCGAGATGGTTTCGCTGGAGATAGTGCTGACCTCGTTCGAGGAGAGATGGGGCGGCGGCGAAATCGCCTTGGTTCGAATCGAGAGCCCAGGCCGCGCCAATTCTCAAATCCACTTTTATGCCCGACAAAGCGGTATTCGGCGGGTCGCCACGACGCTGTCGTTCGACGGCGTTACCGGTGATTTCTTGAGCGCGGGGCCGACTGCGGGAACGGCCGCCGGTCGATTCGAGCAGGTCATGCTCGGGCTTCACGAGGGTTTGTTTGCGGGACCGTTCTTGCGCTTCCTCTATGTACTGGCGGGCCTTTCCGGTACGGCGATGATCGCGACGGGGCTTCTGCTCTGGTCGAAGAAACGCAATGCCAAGCTTGCGGAAAACGAACCGGCGCGGTTTGGCAGGGCCGCCGTCGATGTGTTGAATCTCGGGACGATTATCGGCTTGCCGGTGGGCGTCGCAGCCTATTTCTGGGCGAACCGCTTGCTGCCGATCGGCATGGGGAATCGCGCCGCCTGGGAGGTCCATGTCATGTTTCTGACCTGGGGTCTGACATACATCTACGCCATCTGGCGACCGCGCGACCGCGCATGGATCGAACTCTGCGGTTTCGCCGCCGCTGCTTACGGATTGCTTCCCGTCCTAAGCGCATTGACCACGGATCGTGGACTGATCGGATCAATCTTAGATAAGGACTGGATATTCGTTGGCTTTGATTTGTCGACCCTTGCGGCGGCTCTGTTCTTCGGTCTTGTTGTTTGCGTAATTCGACGCGGGCGTAAGCCCCCGGATGTGAGGCGGGTGACGGACGCATCGACCGCTTCGCGGAACAAAGCGGTATCACGCCGGTGATGAGATATCTTCTACTCCTGCGTCAGCTTCTACCCTTGGGATCGCGGATTCTGGCCGCCGTCATTGGCGGATACGCCCTGACCGCGCTGGTGACGCTTGCCTTGTCCTTGGCGCTGCCGTGGGTCGGCGTTGGTCAAGCCGAATCGGTCTTGGCGTCGACGATCGCCAGTTTCCTGATATACGCCGTGGTCATCATGGGGGTGTTTCACGCTCGTTCGGCGCTTCGCGCGTGGACCGGCCTCTTGCTGTTGGCAATACCGTGTGGCCTGATCATCGGCGCATCTAGCGTATCGGCCGTTCTTTGATGGTTGGCTTGCTCGCCTTCTCGCTTTGCTATGCTGGATTCGCCGCGCTGTCGATGTCGATGACGAAACACGTCACGGACCACTTTCATCTTGGATCGACGCCCTGTAGGTGTCGGGCCTTCGGTCTGTTCGGGTGGGGTGTGCTCGGGCTGTCCGTTTGGTATTGCTGCGCCGCATGGGGCGTGTCAGTCGGGGTTGTTGTGTGGGCCGGCCTTGCGACGGTCGCGATTCCCGCTGTCGCGATGAGTCTCGCTGTCGTCCGTCAACGCTGAACTCCATCGGCACGGAGGCCGGACGGAACGGCGACAAGTCTCGTGCCGACAGAGGTATTGTTCGTCGCGCTTGCATTGGGGTGGCAGCCGTCCGTCCAACTCGGCGGAATGCGGGAGATACGCCCGTCACCGTATGAAGAACTGGACGGGGACGACCAGTTCCATCTTCTCCTTGCTCATGTCGTCGGGAAATCTCGGCAGCGGCTGGGCGCGTTTGATCATCGCCAGGACTTCGCGGTCGAGGAGGGAGTATCCCGAGCTCTTGTTGAGCTTGTACTCGATCACGTCGCCTTCCCGGTTCATGACGAAGTAGAGCAGCGCGGTGCCTTCCTGCCGGCGCGACCGCGCGCGTCGCGGATACTCCTTGTGCTTCTCGAGCCATGCTTGCAGCAGTGACATGTAGTCCGCCGCCGCGCCCGCCATGCCCCCCGCGCTGGCGTCATCGGCGGAACTTCCGGCGTTCGGACTGTCAAAAGCGCCCGCTTTGCCGGCGGCGCCGGCGATCGACGGGGCGACGGCGGTCTTTTCCGCTTCGGTCTGCTCGATGGGGCGTTCCACCGGCGGCGCGGATTTCACGACCGGTTTGGGTTTCACGTCCTTGCGTACCGGTTTTTTCGGCGCTGGCTTTCGTTTTGGCGGCGGGGGCGGCGTGGCGACGGCCGTGGCAACCTCCTGTTCGATTGGCACTGCTTCCTCGGTTGGGGTCGGAACGGGTTCGGCAATCGGCACTGTTTCCATCGGCGTTTCGGTCCGTTCCTCGGGCTCGACTGGTTCCGCTGCGGTCTCCAGCGGTGGCGTCTCGTCCGGCGCGTCTTCCGGGGGCGCTTCTTCCGCTGCCGGTTCCGGCACCGCCGCTGCGACGCTGCCCGGCGCGCCGCCCGACGGACCGAGAGCGATCTCGATTCCGCCGATCCCGGCGCTCTTGGCCCCGTCGACTGGCTCTTGCCAGAAGACCGCCGCCGCGCCCAGAAAGTGGACGCCAACGGCGAGCAGCAGCGAAACGGTCCATTGCCGGCGGCGCACGGTCATCCTGCCGTCCCCTCCATGGGCGCGGGCACTGTGAGGAGTTTGAGCCGGTCGACGCCCGCCGCCTCCAGGAGTTCCATAACGGTGATAAGTTGCGTGGCGTCGCTCTGGCTGTCCGCCTTCAGCCAGATTCGCAGTGACGTCTCGTCTTTTATTCGGTCGGCGACCGCCTGCTTCAGTGACGCTTCATCGAGTAGCGCGCCGTCGAAGGCGAGCTGCCCTTGGGCTCCCAGTGCAATCACCAAGTCGTGCGCGTCGACGAATGCTTCGCTGGCCGATCGCGGCGGCGCGATCGTGAACGGATCGGATGACGACAGCTTTCCCGCCAGCATGAAGAATATCAGCAGCAGAAAAACCACATTAATGAGCGGCAGAATGCGTTCGTCGTCGTTCTTCGGTCGGGGTTGCTGAAAGTGCATCGCCGCTCTACTGCCCGCCGCGCATGAGCGACATATTCGCGGCTCCCGCCGCCTTGAGACGGTCAAGCACGTCCACCGTGCTTTGCACCGACACGCCGTCGGCCGGCTTGATCAGAACGCGTTGGTTCGGTTTTTCCCTAAGGCGGGCGGCCACGCGTAGGGCCAGCGCGTCGAGCGACAGTTCCTCAGCCGCGAGGCGGAGCCCGTCGCTTTGGATTTCCACCAACAACGCGCCCTCGGCCGAAGCGCCGGTCGCCGCCTTTGCCGGTGAATTCAAATCGATCGCGCGCCAGTCGAGATAGCTCGACGCGAGCATGAAGAAGATGAGCAGGATAAAAACCACGTCGATCAACGGCGTGAGGCTGATCAGTGCGCGCCGTCGCCCGCGCTTAAGCGCGGGCGGGCGTGGTGCGTAAGCTGGCGTTTCCACCGCCTTCGGTCTCCCGTGCTTGTTGGTCTGCTGACAAGTCTTCGGTAAAGGCCTGCGTGACCACGCTGTCCATCTCGTGGGCGAGGCCGTCCACGGTCCGTTCGAGCCAGTTGAGGATCGCGACGACGGGAATGGCGACGGCAAGTCCGACGGCCGTGGTCAGCAGCGCTTGCCAGATGCCGCCGGAAAGGATGGCGGGGTTGACTTGGCTGCCGGCCGCTTCCATTTGCTGGAACGCCTGGATCATGCCGAGGACGGTGCCGAAGAGGCCGAGAAGCGGAGCCAAGGACGCCACCACTTCGAGTGTCCGAAAACCGCTGCGCAAGGACTCCAGAACGTCTCCGCCGTAGCGTTGGACTTCCTCGCGGATGCGGGGTTCGGGGATGCCGCGCTGCTGGCCGCGGATGGTGCGGGCCAGCACCTGCGCGACCGGGTTCCGCGCCGATGCGGTCAAGGCCAATGCCTCGGCAACCCGCCCGGCGCGGAAAAGATGCAACGCCTGCCGACCGGTCCGTCGGTCGTTGATTTTGATCTGCGCGAACGCCCAGAGCTTAACAAACACCACCGTCATTGCGATGACCGACATGCCGATGAGGATTATCACGACGGGCCCGCCAACCTGCAGGAACTCTATAATTTGTGTCGCGATTCCCTGGGATGCATCTTGGGCCAGGGCGTTATCGTCGAGGGAGGGCGGCGTCTCATTCATTCGGGAGGCTCCTGATCGCGCGATGCCGAGCGTCGCAGCGTTATTTTTGCTAAGGTGCTATTATCGCGATTGCGAAGCATTTTCAACAATTATCCGCTGGGATTTGGCCTCTCCGATGGCTTATCCCTAGTGTCTTTCGTAGACGGGGCCGCGAGATGTGGGACGGCAGACTTATTGGAGGAAGTGTCAGCATGCGGTTGCGCTGTTTTGTCGTCTTTCTTGCAATGTTCACCCCTTCGGCGATGGCGCAGGGTATGGATTCCGGCGTGTTGTTCGATCGCGCCGAAGCTGCGGCCGGGCGAGAATTCGAGGCGCTGAAAGGGCAAGGATTGCCGGGCATGCTCGTCGGTATGGCGGTGGGCTCCGGTGAATCAAGGCGGCGTGCGTTCGGCGCCTCGAACCTGAAAACCGGGGCCCCGTTGAAACGCGATCACACGATGCGGATCGGAAGCGTCGCGAAGCTGGTTGTGGCGACGGTGGTGTTGCAGCTTGTCGATGAAGGCCGGCTTCGTCTCGACGATCCGGTGTCGAAATATGTCGCCGGCGTGCCGCATGGCGACGCCATTACGCTTCGGATGCTTGGGCGGCATCGGAGCGGTCTGTTCAATCCGTTGGCCGACCCGGCGTTCCGGATGCGCCTTAACGCGAACCCGGGCGTTGAGCGCACGGTCGCCGATATCATGGCAATCTTGCGGCGCCATGCGGCGTCCGTCGTTCCCAATGCGACGTTTTCCTATTCGAATGCCAATACGATTCTGTTGGCGCAGGCGGTCGAATCGGTGACCGGCGGTCCGGTGTCGGACGCCATCGATAGCCGCATCCGCCGTCGCTTCGGGGTTTCGACTCCGGTTATACCCGTGAATGCGGAATTCCCGGATGCCGACCTGCGCGGCTACCGCTTCGGTGCGCGGGCGGGCGCGATCGAGTATGGCGAGGTTTTCTTCGATGCGACGGATTTCAGCGCGTCCTGGGCGGGCGCGGCTGGCAATATGAATGCCCTGTTGGGCGATCTTCTGGTGCTGACGAAGCCGCTGGCGGCTGGCACGACACTGAGTAAGAAGAGCCGCGCCGCACTCCATGATTTTGAAACAGTCGCGCCGGGCTTCGACTATGGATTTCACGTCGCCCGGTATGGTGACGCGATCGGCCACGCCGGCGACGTCCCCGGCTTTTCGAGCTTTCTCGCCTGGATACCCCGTCTCGACCTGTCCGTCGTCGTCTTGTGCAACCTGTCGAACCTCGCGGACAAACGCGCGCCGGCCACGATCGTTGGCAAACGCATCATCGAGGCGTTACGCGCGCCACGTGACCAGCGGTAACCAATCCACCCACGCCAGCGTGCCCGCGATGGAAAGGTAGATGACGGCAAGCATCAGTCCGAAGGACCGCCGGTAAAACGACATGCCGCGCCACCGCCGGACAAGAAGTGCGATCCCAAGGAGTAGAGCCCCGGGCCAGACGATGCTGAGCGCGAGCAGCGTCAACGATTGAAAACTTGGTTCGCCGAGACGTATGAGATCGTGCAGCGGCCCCGCGACGCCGAAGAACGCGAAAAGCGTTAGGAGAACGAGAAGCCCCGCGCCGGCGGCGGCGAAGCACAGGAAGACGGTATCGGCGTTGTTTTGCGTGCCGAAAAAGAACCTCCGCGCTGCCACGACGGCGGCGAAAAGGATGCTTAAGACTATGGCGGTCGGCGCCAATATCAATCCTGCGCGGAAAAGGAGCGCTTCGGCTTTGCGGAGTTGGCGGTAGGTCTCCTGGCCGTCGCCGAATAAGACGGTTTCCCCGTTCTTTTCGAGGAACAGATGCGTCGCGATCGGAAATCCTTCGCTGCGATAGAACCGGTCGGACACCGGCGTCAGATTTGATGTGCCGCCGAACGGCAGAACGGATCGGAGTCGCAACCCGTCGGTCCCGTCGTTCACGACGACGGCTTGCAGCACCGCAAAAAGCCAACGTCGGATGGCCATGTCGTGTGTAAACGGCACATAGAGGCCCGTTAGGTTCCGCCGGGTTGACGCCGCGGCCGACGCCAGGGCCGCAGGTGCGGCATGGTCTCGTCCGGTAAACTCGCCGAGCCGCTCCCGCATCGCGGTCATGCCTCGGCGGTTCGAGGTGTTGGAAAGCAGAACGAAGCCGCTGCGCCGGTCGGGCAGCACGCCCAGGGTTGCGAGAAACCCTTCCGTCTTTCCCCAATGGCCCCAGAAAACCCGGTTGGCGGCAATAAAGGCGAACATGCCAAGGCCATAGGAATATCGATATCCATGGCGGGCCGGAAGGGATGCTTCTCCTTGACGCATGCGTCGTAGGCCGGCGACTGATACCGGCGCGTTGGCGACAGAGGATCCTTCGGTTGCCAGAAAAAGCGCCAACCGCGCCATATCCGCAATGCTTGCAACCAGTGCCCCGGACGGCCGCACCGCCATCGGCCATTTCGGCGCGCGGCTGCCGTCCGCAGTGAAACTGTCCGACCGGCCGGCGGTGTCGGGTCCGTGCGTGCGGAAAGAGGCGGTTGTCATGCCGAGCGGGGCAAACACCTGGTCTTTCGCAAGCGTGTCGAAGTCTCGCCCGCTTGCCACCTCAAGCATGCGCGCCGCAATGGTATGGCCCGCATTGGCGTAGGAATAGTATCGGCCCGGTGGCCATCGCAGCGTCAGGCGTCCGCGGCTTCGCGCCATAAAGTCCGATGGCGAGAGATTCGGCCCCTGTTGGGCCGTCTCGAAGTAACTCGAACCTGGCAAGCCGCCCGTGTGTTCGAGCAGATGAACGAGGTGAAGCGGCGTATCATCGCGCCATCGATTTTCAATGCCGGCGTCCGGGAGAAGCGTGGAGACCTTTGTGTCCAACGCGATGCGGCCCCGCTCGACCGATGACAAGGCGACTAAAGAGGTTACGGTCTTGGAAATCGAGCCCGCTTGAAACAGGGTTTCCGGCGTGACCGGGCGGCTTTCCGCCGCGTCGGCGTATCCGAACGCCCGCGTCGCGATGATCTTGCCGTCCTCGATGATCGCATAGGCGCCGCCTCGGATGCCGTTCTGTTTTGCGATCGCCAATAGTTCCGTATGAAGCACGCGGATCTCATCGGCCTTACCCGCGCCGGTAAGCACCGTGGCGCCGATGATGATCGACGCCACGGTGAGCATAGTCCCCCTGAACATGGTTGCGGCGGTCAGAAGGCTGCTTCGAGCGAGAACCCAACGAAGCGGCCCCGACCGAGGGTCGATGCGATGTCGTTATCGGCGAACAGAAAATACTCGTTGTCGAACAGGTTTTTCGCGAAAAGCGTTGCCTTGTACTCCTCGTAGCGGAAGCCGACCTGGGCGTTGGCAAGGAAGAAGCTGTTGACCCGGTCCTGCGGCGGCTGTCCGATGCGCGCGTTGAAGTCATCGGTATATTCGACGTCCGCGCCGACGAACACGCCGGACGCGTGTTGGTAGAAAGCGCCGGCGGCGACGTTCCACTTCGGCGCCTGCGGGAATGATTCGCCGGACAGGTCGCTTCCACCCGCGATCGCAAAATCCTCGAACTTCGTGTCGACGAAGCCGATCGAGATGAAGCTGGACAGTTCTTTCGTTACTGACGCCTGCGCTTCCACTTCGAAGCCGAAGGCACGGGATTCGGCGGCGTTCGCCGTAACGGTCGAGGCCGGGTCGAGGGGGTCCTCCAGCCTTTCGATTTGCTGGTCGGTCAGATCGAGATAGAAGGCGTTTGCGGAAAGCCTAAGCCGGTTGTCCAGCAGGTTGCCCTTGTAGGAAAGCTCGTAATTCCACGCGAATTCGGGGTCGAAATCGAATACGCGTCCCGTCGAGCGCTGAACGCCCGAACCGCCTGCCCGGAAGCCGCGTTGGACCGTGAAACCGACCGTTTGACTCGGCCCGAACTCCTTTATTAGGCCGAACTTGGGCAGAAAGGCGTTTTCCGTGCGGGAGAAGGAGAAATCGGTCGTCGCGACGCCGTTTCGCGAGAAGAAGCTGGAGCCCTCCTGTTTGGTGTAGTCCCACCGTCCGCCGCCGACGATCTTCCAACTGGGATAGAATTCGAAGGTCGTTTCGCCGAATACGGCGCCGTTCCAGGTTTCTTGTTCCGTTTCGCTGACATCCGAGGCGAAGCCGAAGAAATCCGGACGCAAGAATCCAGCGTCTTCTTTTTCATAAGCCCCGTACAGACCGAACGTGGCGTCGATGCGGCCGCCGGAATAGTTCAGCCGGATTTCCTGGGTCACCAAGTCCTGAATGAAATCGCCGGTGACGATATCGGTCTCGCCGGCGGTTCCGGCGTTGATCGAGGGCCGGTCGGTGTCGGAACGGGAATAGCCGGTCTGTGACGTAACCGTAAGGCCGCTGCGTATGTCGTGCGTCAGTTCGGCGCCGAGATTGTGAACCGTGGTTCGCCGCACCTCGGCAAAGTTCGGCGTGTTGAAGTCGCCCCGTTTTTCATCGAAGTCGAAGCCGAGCGCCGGCCCGCCGATATCGCGCGAATCGGGCGCATCCTCGGAGTAGGAATAGGTCAGTAACCCCCGTGTGTCGGGCAAGCTGTCCGGTTCGATCAGGACCTTGCCGCGGAGGGAGAAGAACTCGTTCTCGGTGAAGTCGTCGAACCGGTCGAAGCGTGTGTATGTGGGATAGTTGAGATCGCTTTCGCTGCGCTGATACTCGCCGACGACCCGCAGCGCCAGCTGGTTCTCGACAAGCGGGATGTTCGCCATCGCGGCGCCTTCGACGGTGTCTTCGGAGCCGAAGGTGCCGCGGCCGGACACTTCGTAGTCGTAAGTTGGATCCTTGGTTTTGAGATAGATCGCGCCGGCGAGCGCGGCCCGGCCGGCAAGCGTCGATTGCGGACCGCGATACACTTCGACCTGCTCCACGTCCCAAAGGCCTCGCGCGCCCCGCCGCGTGCCCTGCACCGTCTGCTGCACCCCGTCGATGTAGAAGCTGGCGAGCGGCGCGCCGCCCGGCGTCAGTCCTTCCGAACTGATGCCGCGGATGATGAACCCCGCGTCGTTGAAGTCCGTGTCCCGCACATTGCCAAGCACGCGGAAGGAATCACGGAAACTCCGAAGTTCCCGTTTGTCGATGTCATCGTCGGTTACGATGCCGACACTCGACGTGACGTCGTCGAGCGTTTGCGTGGTGCGCGCGCCATACACGGTGATCGGGTCCAGCGAGACCGGTGTGTCGGGCGCGGTTTGCGCGTTCGCCGCCATCTGCTCAAGGGTCACCGTGGTCGTGTTCGTGTAGCGGTGTCGCAGCCTGGTGTCCGCGAGAAGCTTTCGCAAGGCTTGTTCCGAGGTGTAGTCCCCCTCGACGCCGCCGGTTGTTTTGTCCTGTGCAAGGCGGGTGTCATATACGACATCCAAGCCCGACTGGTCCGCAAACTTGAGTAAGGCCGATGAAAGCGGCTGCGACGTGATCGCAAACCGCTGAACGTTGGCGTCTTGCGCATACCCCGGCAGCGATCCGAAGATGCCGATGGTGCACAGGCTGAACAAGATACCGAATGCCTTGATATTTGATAGAGTTTTCACCGCTGGCCCCTGGTTTCGTTTGTTATTGGATTGTTTCGCGAATGCGTCTCAATCGCATACACAGTGAATCAGACGACGCAGGAAAGCGGCACCATTACAAACGCAGGAAAAAATTTTGCCGCAGCGCTGGCCGCGGCATTGTCATCGGGCGGGCTCTCGAGACACGAGAACGAGAAGATCGGTCAAACGCGTCAGTCGCACGGGCAAAGTTTTTTCCAAGGCGTCGAGGATCGCATCGCCCCGGCTGATGGCGAACGAGCCGGTCACGGGAAGGGATTGAATCGAGGCGTCGGTGATCACAATACGGCCGTGCCGGTAGCGCTCCAACTCCACCAGAACCTGGCCCAGCGGAACCCCCTCGAAGACGAGACGCCCCTGCCGCCACGCCAGCGACGAAAAGTCGTTTGAGGTTGCGACCGCGCCGACCGCGCCATTGGCGACCCGGACCGTCTGGCCCGCGCGGACGACCTTTCTTGTCCGCTCGGGGTCGGACACCTCGACCCTGTTTTTCGTTACGACGACGTCGACGGAATCGCCCACGTGTTTGACCGAGAACGCAGTGCCCAAAACCGTAATCTCCGCCAACCCGGCCGTGACGGAAAACGGTCGGTTCGGATCGCGCGCTACCTCGAAATACGCTTCGCCGCTATGCACGGTTGCGCCGCGACGGGTTGCCGTGAATTCGGTAGATATGGCCGTTGCGGTATTCAAGTGAAGCGTCGTGCCGTCGCTTAGAAGGACACGGCGCTGTTCGCCCGGCGTCGTCCGATATTCCGCCAGGACGGCGGACCAATCCGTGGCGACCCCGGCGATGCCGCCGATCAGCGCAATGGACGCGGCCAGCGACATCCAGCGAAGGCTTTGCCGTCTGCCGGGCAATACGCGGGGTTCGGTCGTTGGCAGGTCCACGGCCGCGGCTTCCGCCGGATCGATCTGGTCCAAGCCGACCCATATCTTTTCGAGGTCGGCATAGGCTTCCGCATGGGCGGGGTCTTCGTTAAGCCACGCCTGGAAAGCGGCGTAACTGGCATCCGAAACCGGCGCGTCGCGCATTCGGACAAACCATTCCGTCGCGGCGTCCTTGGCGGTTGAGTCCGTCGTGTCATTCATCGGGAGAGAGCCGGTTCGTGCTTCGTTGCTGTGTCGTGCGGTATGTCGGATCGTCGAAGATTAAGACGGCGGCGCAGGGCGGCGCCATTACAAGCAACGATAATTGAAGTGTCAGTCCTGTGCGAGCCGGTCGCGGCAATTCGCCAGCGCGCGCCCCATATGCACCATGACGGTATTCTTGGAAATCCCCAGTTCTTCAGCAATCTCCGCATAACTGAACCCGCGGATCTTGTGCAACAGCAGAACCTCGCGTTGGCGTGCCGGCAAGTCACGGATCGCTTGTTCCAGCCGGCGGACCTCATCCTTCGCCAGCAGGGTTCTCTCCGGGCTTGGCATCCCGTCCGCTACCGCTTCTTGATCGTTGTCGATAGTCGGCGGTTGTCGGGATGCATGACGAAAATGATCTTGGGCCAGATTTGCCGCAATCCGATACAGATACGCCCGTGGGTTTTCTATGGTTGCCGTTGCGCCGCGGCGCAACAGCCTTAGGAAGGCTTCTTGCGTGAGATCGGCGGCGGTATCGGCACAGTTGAGCCGCTGGGTCAGAAAGCGTTTAAGCTCTCGACCATGCAATGAATAGAAGCGTTGAACATCGCTTTGCCGCACCGGGAATCCAGTATTCTTAGGATCAGCACCATAGTCTCGCTGACAATTTCCTAGCCTAAATGCGAATGACTCGCAATTGGATTCCCGATGGCTGATGCATTGAACTGTCGCGAGCGGTCTAACAGGCTACGGGAAAGGTTGTTTTTGTCTTTCGAGACGGGCCTACCGGCCTTCCGCAGGATAAGGAAAACAAATAAAGGCCTTATGGCGAGGAGGCGCGATAGCGCCGTTTCGAACCATGAGGACCCATAGACCAAGACTTTTTCAGCAGCCTGCTAACCCGTTGGCGCCCCGATGCATGACGGGCGGCTTGGTCGGAGCGGGGAAGCTGCAATCTTACTTGATGAAGGAGACGTTTCCGCGGGCAGATGGCGTGACGAGGGTTTGGCAGTCTTCAACCGGCCCGGAAGCGGTTCCGCATGCCATTACGTCGTTAAGGAGCATCCGGCCGAGGCTGTCGCATTTCACGTCAACGATGGTGAAGACTTTGAGACTCGTTTTGCCGGTGGGCAGGGGCGCGGTCTCGACGGCAAGCCGCTTGGCCACCACGCCGTCGGCGCCGAACATCACCAGATCGAATTTCAAACTGGTGAAGACGTGCGGCGTGCGGTTTTCGATAACCAGATAGGCGCGGCAGTCCTTCTCGCGCGGCTCAAGCTTGTTTAACTCGACACGGATCTTGGGCGCATCGGCGTGTGCCGCGGGGGCTAACGCCAAGAGCGACAGAAGGAGTGCTGCCGCGTATTTTTTGGCTTGCATCGGATCGTCATCGTCCTTTTCGGTTTGCGGCCGCCCGACCCATCCGAACTGGCGCTTGATCGGATTCCGGTTTTCTTAACACCGTTTGCGGTCGCCAAAGAAGAAACATCCAAGAAGCTATGATCGCGAGTGTCAATGCAATCCATCCGAAGATCACGTATTTCACACCCGGTGCAAGCGTTGGCAGATGTTTGACGCCCTCGATCGTCGGGCCCAGGGATTCCCGTGCGCCTTGAATCCCGAGCGGCGCCGAAGCGGCAATCACGATGAGTGAAACGACGCACGCCGCGGCGGTTCCGGGCCATCGGGCGCGGGGGCGGTCTCGCGCCAGGCGATGTGCGTGCAGCCAGGTGCCGGTCAGGATAAGCCCACTAAGAACAAGACCGAAGAAGAACCAGACAAGCTTGCTCGCCAATCCGCCGAAGTCGCCGAAATGAAGCGGGTCCGCCGTGTCCGACCAGCGCCAGTACGGCGGGAGATCCGAAGCGGCATGATTGTACAGAACCTCGCCGCTACGGGCGTCCAGCGCGATCTGGTTGGCGCGGTCGCGGACCAGAAAATGCCCCGCTTGGCCGTGAGCGCTGAGCACATGCTTGCGCAGGCGAACGCTTTTTATGTCGAGATCCGGGCGAGCCGTTCGAACCTTCTCCAAGAGGCGGTCGAGCGGTAAATCAGAGCCGCCGGGCTGCGTGCGGGCCTTGGGGAATTCTCGAACCGAAACATCGGCCGGCCCGACATAGGAGATGATGCCGTCTCCGATGTCGAACCGCAGCCGTTCGAAGCCGTACCAGACGCCGGTCGCCCCGATCACGACGATGAACCAGATGCTCCAAAGGCCCGCGGATTTATGCAGTTCACTCCAGAACAAGCGCCCGGTTCCGTTCTTGAATCGGAAGAAGCGTGTCCACCAGCGCTTATAGAAGTAGAGGGCGGCGACGAGCGAGGCCAGCATGGTAACGGAGAACAGCGATACGAATATGGTCCCGATGCCCGTCGGCAAGAAAATCGAACGATGGAAACTGCGGAAGAACCGCTGCACGTTCAAATAGCTGTACCTGCCGTTAATCTGCCCAGAATAAGGGTCGACATAGATACGAACGAGCCGTTGGTCCGGCAGGTTAACGAGAACGATGGCCGACGAGCGGTCGTATAACGGCGCCATGACCGATAGGATTTCGGCGTCCGGATAGGCCGTTTGCACCGCGGCCGTCATGTCGCCCCAACTTTTTTTCACCGAACCCGGTTGCGCCCGGGCTTCGGGCGTGACCAGCCAATCGATTTCATGAGAGATCGTCGCGATCGTGCCGCTCCAGCAAATGACGAAAAGCAGCAGGCCGGTAATGATGCCCGTAAAGCTGTGGATGCGAAACCACGTCCGCGTCTTCGTCATGCGGACGGCTCCCGGTCATGGCGCCGACAGGACATATCAGAGTTTGATCGAAATCGTACCGAGCACGGTTAGCGGCGCGCCCGGGTATATTTCGTTGCGGCTGCGCGGCGCTTCGATGTAGTCGACGTCAAAGAGATTTTCGATGTTGAGCTGCGCTTTGATTTTCTCTTTGTAGGTGTAAGAGACCATGGCATCGGTGCGGATATAGCCGTCGGCCTTGAATGTGTTTGCCAGGTCGCCCTCGCGTTCGCCGACTGCGAAAATCCCTGCGCCGAATCCGAGGCCTCTAAGGGTTCCTTGCTGGAACTCATACGTGGTCCACAGGCTGCCGCTGATTTCCGGAACGTTGTTGAGCCGGTTGCCGGGGTCGAAGTTATTGTCTTCCGTAATCTCCGCTTCGATCAGCGCGCCGGACGCGATGACTTTCCAGCCCGGCATGATCTCGCCGGTGATATCAAGTTCGAGACCACGGCTTCTTTGCTCGCCGGTTTGCAACGAGAAACCCGGATTGTTGGGATCCGAGGTCGTGACGTTCTGGCGGGTTAGCTGATATACGGCGGCGGTCGCCGACAGCCGACCGTCGAAGAACTCCGCCTTGACCCCCAACTCGAACTGTTCGCCGGTTTCCGGCTTAAAGGGCGTGCCGTCGAACGTCGATCCGGTTTCGGGCGTAAAGGATTGCGCATAGCTTCCGTATAGCGAAATGGTTTCGATCGGCTTGAATACGACGCCGGCGCGCGGCGAGAAATCCCGCTCGGTCGGTTTGAGCACCGAACCGCCCGACTCGCTGCGGAGCTTGGCGTAGTCGAACCGGCCGCCGGCCAAAATATGCCAATGATCCCCGATGGAGATTTGGTCCTGCAGGTAAACGCCGACAAGGTTGATGCGGTTATCGACAATGCTGGGCGCGCCGAAAGGTCCCGGTGTCGCGCCGTAAACGGGATTGAAGATATCTATCGGCGCCAAGGCGGCGGTCGCGAACTGGACCTTGCGCTCGGACCGCGCCGCCTCGACCCCGATCAGAATGTCGTGACGGATAAGGCCGCCGCCGATCTTGCCGAGAATGTCGTTCTGAAAACGGTATTCGTTGTTATCGCTCTCCTGGGTCAGGGCGCGGCGGCGAAGGCTGCGGTTGTCGGGAAGAAGGCCCCGAGGATCGGCGCTGAAACGCGACGCCGACCCCGTCACGATGCGGGCTGAGTTCCGGACGCTCCATGCATCGTTGAAATCATGCTCCAGGAGATATTGGACACGGATCTGGTCCGCCTCGAAGGTGGAGAATTTCTCGCCGAGATAGCGACTGTTCGGCAAATTGGCCACACCCTCGCCGAGGGCCACAATTCCCCGGTCGAATTGGTTGTCTTGCTCAAAATACTGACCGCTCACTGTCAGCCGCGTATCGGAGGAAATCTCCAACGTTCCCGTGGGCGCAAAGAACTTCCGTTCCGAAGCGACGAAAAAGTCGCGGAAGCTGTCATCGCGCTGATAGGCTGCGTTGATGCGGAACTTGACCGCTTTGTTCTCCGTCAGGGGCGTCGAGAGATCGATGGTCGGCCGGACAAAACCGAAGCTGCCTGCCGTTACCTCCGCGGCGTAGTACGGCTTGTCCAATGGCTTCTTGGTTATCAAGTTCACGCGGCCGCCGGGGTCGCTTTGCCCGTAGATCACCGACGCAGGACCTTTGACGACCTCTACGCGCTCGACATTCGCCAGGTCGAGGAAACTCTCGTCGCCGAAAAACTGGCTGCTCGGCAGCCCGTCCGTCGTAAAGGCGAATTGCTCGAAACCGCGGATGCGCAAAGCCTCGGCCCGGTTTCCGAACGTGCCGGCCGCTTGCACGCCGCTGATATTCTTGGCGATATCGGCCAGGGTCGTCGCTCTCTGATCGTCGATCACCTCGCGCGGCACGACTTGAATCGACTGCGGTACGTTTATGATGGGCGTATCGGTCTTGGTCGCGGAAGCCGAACGGTCGGCCTTGTAGCCGGTTACCGGGCCATAGGCGCTTTCCTGACCGCCCTCGACGGTTATCGGACCGAGTTCGAATGGACCATCGGCGCTTTGCGAGCCGGGGCGTCCGAGCGTGACCGCGGTGGGGGACGTGAACCGACCCACGAGGCCGCTCCCCGCCAGCAGGCGCCGAAGCGCATCGCCGGCGGTAAATGTACCTTTTAAGGCCGGGGCGGTTCGGCCGAAGGTCGATTGTTCCGTGTACAGAACCTGCAGTCCCGTAACCGCCGAGAATTCAGCGATTGCCTGCGGTAAGGGCTTCGGCGCGATGTCAAAGCTGTAGCGTTGTTCGGCTTGCGCCATGGTGCTATCGGCGTTTGCCTTCGCGGCATTCGCCGTGCGGTCGCCATCCTGTGCGGCGGCCGGCAACACGTGCATCAAGAGCAATATAGAAACGGCGGTAATCTGCCATTTTGGGAAAGTGCGCCAGTTTGCTTCGCGGTCTATTCCGAGTTCTTTCATCGTTGCCCCTGCGGTCCGGTGTGATGTTCATTATGCGAGTGCGAAGCATTCGCATATTTTCTATGACCGATTTCCGAAGAGGAATCCCCCAGTCCGACGCAAAAAAATCGTCCGGGTTTAACGAAGAAGAACCAAGTAGTCGGTAAGTCTGATGATCCGCAGCGGAAGCGTCCCGGCGATTGCGGAAAGCGCCAACTCGCTGTCGTCGGTTCGGAAGACGCCGCTGATTCGAAGAGTCTCGAGCTCCTCGTTTATCACGACGATCCGTCCCTTCCGGTAGCGGTTTAACTCCGTGACGACCTGTATGAGCGGGGTGTCGTAAAAGACGAGTTGCCCGCGCAGCCATGCGGTCACCGCCGTTTTGTCGAACGGCGTCGCGTTGGAAATCTCGTTGGCGGAGACACGCGCCTGTAGTCCCGGCGTCAGCACGAGGGGCGGCGATTCCGGCACATCGGGTTTGGTCGATAGAGCGACCCGTCCTTTCGTCAGGCTTACCAGAGCGGTGTCGCCGTCGAGCCGAACGTCGAAACGCGTGCCCGTGACGTGAACGGCGCCGACCGGAGTTTCGACATGAAACGGGCGGTCTTCGTCCTGCACGACGTCGAACCAGGCCTGACCTTTGAGAAGGCGGACGACGCGCCGGTCCGGACCGAAACTCACCGCGATGGCGGAGTCGGTGTTGAGCGTGATTTCGCTACCGTCCTGGAGTGCCAGGGGCACGCGTTCGCCAACATCCGAAACATGGTCGCTGCGAAGTTGAAGGAGTAGATCGTCCTGCCCGATGACGCCCACGGTGGCGGCGAGAAACAGGCAGGCCGCGACCGCAGCCATGCGCCGCCTCAAGGGAGAGCCTTGTTTTCTCCCACGCCGGTTCTCCCCGGATCCAGATGTGGAGCGGGAAACAATGTCCGCAGCAGGGGCTTCGAGCGCGCGCCACAGGCTGTCCGTCTCCGCGAAGGCATTCGGATGACGCGGGTCCGTCTGCAGCCATTGATTAAACTCCGTCCGCCGTGCCGCGGATTCAGCCGGATTCGCATCGGCGTCGTTTAGGCGCGCGTGCCAGGCTGCGGCGTCGAGCAACATCGCATCGGAGAGCGTGTCCCGCGGTTCCGTTGTTCGATCGTTTGTCATGCCGGATTCCCACTATCCAACAACGCGTCGCACTGTCGGTTCGTCCCGGGCGGGCAGAGCGTTAAACCGCATGCCGATTCAGACATTACGCCCTGCCTCTCTTAACCGCCGCCGGCAATGCACCATGGCGCGCGCAATATGTTTCTCGACCGTCTTTTCGGAAATGTCGAGCCGCTCGGCGATTTCGCGCATCGTGAGGCCGTGTCCGCGATAAAGAAGAAACACGGTACGGCATTTCCGCGGCAGCGTTTCGATCGCTTCGGTCAAGATGGCCAGTTCTTGCCGCGACGCAAGCGCCACGTCGGGAGCGGGAAACGGGCATGCGACTTGCTCGGTCGCCCCCGCGTCGACGACGGTTTTCTCCTGTGCGCTAACCCGCCGGAGGTGATCGACGGCGAGATTTCCTGCAATGCGGTAAAGATAAGCCCGCGCGTTGTTGGGCATTTCGGCTTTGGTCGCTTTGGCGCGAATCCAGGTCTCCTGCACCACGTCGTCGGCGAGAACCGCGGACCCCGTCCGGCGCCGAACGAAGCGGCGCAGCTCCTCGTAATACGCCTCGACGGCCTGGGCCAGGGTCTCGAAGGTCCGCTGCGTCATGAGGATTGCCGAATTGTACGTATCCTAAGGGGCGGCGAGAAAAGAGGGGATGAAGGCAAATTGAGGGACGGCGCCGGTATCGCCGGCTGGGCCGGTACGATGCCACTGTAGGAAAACTGCGAATCATTCGCAACCATGGACCCGGAGATTGGGCGGTGACTGCGGCATGCGGCAAACTGCCGCCCGTCGGCCGATGCGCCCGGATACGTGTGTTCCGGGTTCAAGGATTCCTTATTTTCCGTCTTCGGAGCGCGGGCGCACCGCGGAACGGTATGGTTATGCCGGTTTTCAAGGGCAACGCTGTGTAGATAAGCTTTGTTTGCGCCGAGGTTTACAATCGAAGCGCGAAAGACGTGTTTCGCCAGCATGCTTGATAATGATTTGCAATTGCATTTTTGTCTTGATACCATCCGGTTCGTCGTTCCGGGGCTAGTATTCTTTCCGGAGCCAGATATGTCGCACGCCTGGGCGCGCCCGCGGTTCAGGACGGCTAGGTTCGCTCTCAACGGACCGGTGGATCGACGGAACATCATAGAAATTTGGAGTGACGAAATATGAGATGGTTGGTTGTTGCGGCTGCGTTGTCACTGGCCGCGCCGGCGCAAGCCGCTGACAAGAATGCTGTCCTGAAGACATATTCCGATATTGCGTTGGCCATTTACGAGGATTCGCTGACGACGGCGCGCCAGATGCAAACCTCGATAAACAAGTTCTTGAAACAACCCAGCGCTGAGACCCAGGAGGCGGCGAAGCAGGCGTGGCTGGCCGCGCGTGTTCCCTATCAGCAGAGCGAGGTTTACCGGTTCGGCAATACCATCGTCGACGACTGGGAAGGCAAGGTGAATGCCTGGCCGTTGGATGAGGGCTTGATCGACTATGTCGACGCCAGTTACGGCAAGGACAGCGAGGAGAACTCGTTTTACACGGCGAACGTGATCGCCAATCCTGTCTTGCTGGTGAGCGGCAAGAAAACCGACGCCAGTGTGATCGACGCCAAGCTGATTCGGTCGTTGCATGAAATCGACGATGTCGAGGCGAATGTCGCGACGGGCTATCACGCCGTCGAGTTCCTTCTTTGGGGGCAAGACCTGAATGGCACGGAGCCGGGCGCCGGAGCCCGGCCGTGGACGGATTTCGCGCGCGGCAAGGATTGCACCGGCGGCAATTGCCAGCGTCGGGGTGAATACCTCCAAGCAGCGACATCGCTTTTGATCGCCGACCTTGAAGAGATGGTTGCGAATTGGAAGGCCGGCGGCGCCGCTCGAAAGGCGCTGGAAGACGGGCAGCCGACGCAAGGGCTCGCGGTCATGTTGAAGGGTATGGGCAGCCTGTCCTATGGCGAGCTTGCCGGTGAACGCATGAAGCTCGGTCTTTTGCTGCATGATCCGGAGGAAGAGCATGACTGCTTCTCGGACAACACGCATAACTCCCACTACTTCAACCAGGTCGGCATCCGTAATGTTTATCTTGGGCGCTATAAGCGCATTAGTGGGGATGTCGTCGACGGGACGTCGCTCAGCGATCTCATAAAAGCGAAGACGCCGGATCTGGATACTGAAATGCGCGGGAAGCTTGAGGCGGCCCTCGGGACCCTGGATGTCATACGGCAGTCGGCCGAAAATGGAAAAATGTCCTACGATCAAATGATTGGCGAAGGCAATGCGTCCGGCAACAAGATGGTTCAGAACGCGATCGACGCCTTGCTCGACCAGACGAAGTCGATCGAGAAGGTCATCGCCGCGCTCGATATTGGATCGCTGGAATTCGAAGGATCGGACAGCTTGGACAATCCATCCGCCGTGTTCAAATAAAGCCGGCTGGCGGAACGTATGGCCGTTCGGCCGAAAGATACTAGGAGAAACCACTGTTACCGAAGTTCACGTTGAAGTGCTGGTTGGCGGCGGGTTTAGCGACATGCATGCTGCCAGTTGTCGTCATCGCCGCTACGGGCTCCACACAACGGGCGGCGATCCTGGCGCCAACCAGCGACTTCTCCAAAGCCGAAAAATGGGAGACCTTGCCCGGGGGTTCGGCAACGAACCGCAAACGCTTTGGCCGCGAGGCGTTTTCGCAGCCCTCGGAAAACCTCTCGTTCGAGGACCGTGCTGATTTCTTCGTTGGCAACGGCCTGTTCAAGCGGATTTGGGTTAGTTCCCCGTCCTCGACCCAGGCGGTGGATGGTTTAGGCCCGCTCTATAACGCCCGGTCCTGCCAACGGTGCCATCTCAAGGATGGCAGGGGGCACCCCCCGGCGAATGCGGCGGACAGCGCGGTGTCGATGTTCCTTCGTCTGTCGATACCACCCCAGACAGAGGCGGAACGAAAGCGCCTCGCGACCTATCGGGACAGTGTCATCCCGGAACCGACATATGGCGGCCAGCTTCAGGACTTGGCGGCGCCCGGCCACAAGGCGGAAGGTCGCATGGTCATCGAGTACGAGGAAGTGCCCGTCAAGCTCGGCGACGGCACGACGGTATCGCTTCGCAAGCCGACGTATAGCGTCGCCGACCTCGGGTATGGTCCAATGCATCCGAAGGCCATGCTCAGCCCGCGCGTGGCGCCGCAGATGATCGGGCTGGGCCTGTTGGAGGCGATTGCGGAAGAAGACATTCTCGCCGGCGCCGATCCCGACGATGCGGATGGCGATGGCATATCGGGTCGTCCCAACCGCGTGTGGAGCGTCGAACACAAACGAGTTATGCTCGGCCGCTTTGGCTGGAAGGCGGGAAAGCCGACCCTCATGGAACAAAGCGCCGGCGCGTTCAGTGGCGACATCGGCATTTCCAGTCCGCTCGCGCCCGACGCCTGGGGCGACTGCACCGCGGCGCAGAAGAAGTGCCGCGCCGGCCCCCACGGCGACTCCCCGCAACACGCCAACCTCGAAATCGGCGCCGCTGCGATGGATGTGTTGCTGTTCTATACCCGAAACCTCGCGGTGCCGGCCCGGCGCAAGGCGGGCGACGCGACCGTGCTGCGCGGCAAGAAACTGTTTTATGAAACCGGTTGCGCCAGTTGTCATACGCCGAAATTCGCCACGCGGCGCGACTATGCCGTGCCCGCATTGGCGGGCCAGTTGATCTGGCCGTATACCGACCTCTTGTTACATGACATGGGCGAGGGCCTGGCCGACAATCGCCCCGAGGGCGTCGCGACAGGGCGCGAGTGGCGGACCCCGCCCTTATGGGGAATCGGTTTTACCGAAAGGGTCAGCCGCCACACGTTTTTCCTGCACGACGGCCGCGCCCGTAACCTGACGGAGGCAATCCTATGGCATGGTGGCGAGGCGGAAGCCACGCGAGATGCGTTCAAGTCGATGTCGAAGGCGGACCGGAATGCATTGCTGGCGTTTCTCAGGTCGTTGTAAATCGATGAGGGTCGCCTTCGTCTCGATCATCTTCTGTGTCGCAGTCGTGGCAACGAGCCCGGTTCGGGCGCAACCGGACTATCGGTTGCTCAATCAATCGCTGACGGATGGGGTCGTCCTGCCGGCTTACATGGGCATGGCGAACGCCATGACCGATTTGGTCAAGACGACACAGACTTTCTGCACCACGCCGACATCCGCAACGCTTGCCGACGCCAAGGGGGCCTATCGAACGGCCATGGCGGCCTGGCAACGCGCGCAACCGATTGCGATCGGACCCGTGACTTTGGGCGGCCGCGTATCGCGGATACAGTTTTGGCCCGACAAGCGCGGCACCGCGGCGCGTCAGATCCGGCGCGCGTTGAAGGCGCAAGATCCGGCCCTGGTCGCGGCGGGCGGCCTTCGCGGGAGAAGCGTCGCGCTGCAAAACCTCACCGCCTACGAGCGGATCATCTTCGACCACGGTGAGAAGATTGCATCGACGTCGCCCGCCGCCCGTGATCGATACGCCTGTGCCCTTGCCCTAGCGATCGCGCGGTTCCAGGCAACGTTGGCGGCGCAGATACGCGACGACTGGACCAAACCCGGCGGTTTTCGGGACAAGGTGATGACCGCCGCGGATGGGAACGAAAATTTTGCGGACGCGAAAGAAGCGTCAACGCAATTCCTCAAAAGCTTGGTCGGCGGGCTCGACGCGGTCATCCTGGTCAAGTTGTCGCGGCCGCTCGGCAAATCGCTGGACGGCGCCCGGCCTAAACGCGCCGAAAGCTGGCGAAGCCGTCACTCGCTCGACAATATTCGCGCCAATTTGAAAACCGCGCAGGCCCTGTACGAGTCGCCGGGCGGTTTTGGCGACCTTCTCACAGCAAATGGCGCCGGACCGCTTGATGATGGCTTGCGCAAATCCTTCAAGGAAGCGGTGGCGCTAGCGCAGACCATCGACCGGCCACTCTACGATGCCGTCACAGACCCGGTCGCCCGCAAGCAGGTTGAAACCTTGCGGGAGCAACTGAAAGATCTGCACTTGCTCATTGCGGGGCCCGTGGCGTCAGAGGTGGGTCTCGTCGCCGGATTCAACGCCATGGATGGCGACTGACATGCGCATGGGGCGCCGGGCTTTTCTGGCGGGTGCCGGCTGCGCGGTGGTTGGCCCGCCCGCTTTTGCCCATGGCGGTAAGCGCGTCGAAGACCGGGGGGTGTTCGTAAGCTGCGCCGTGGACTTGGACCGACGGTACACGGTCGCCGGTGTCGACGGGCGTGGGGAAATGCGGTTCATGGCAGCGCTGCCGGGGCGCGGGCACGGCTTCGCCGTTCATCCGAGCCGCCGCGAACTGGTTGTTTTCGCGCGGCGGCCGGGAACCTTTGCGGTTGTCGTGCAAACTTCCGATGGGGCAGTGCGTCATCGGATCGAGTCGCCGCCGGACCGGCATTTCTGCGGGCACGGTGCGTTCTCGCGCGATGGCGGCATGCTGTTTGCGACCGAGAACGATTACGAGAGCGGCCATGGCGTGATCGGACTCTACGATTGCGCGGACGGTTATCGGCGTGTCGGCGAATGGCAGAGTCATGGGATCGGGCCGCATGAAGTCCGGCTGTCTGTGGATGGCAGGTCGCTGGTCGTCGCGAACGGCGGAATCCGGACACATCCCGACTATGGACGGGCAAAGCTCAACGTGGCGAGCATGGCGCCCAATCTGACCTATTTGGACGTCGATACCGGTCGTCCGCTCGAAACGGTACGGCTTGGCGACTCCTTTCATAAGCTGTCGATCCGGCATATCGACGTGAACGCGTCGGGCCTTGTCGCCATCGGCATGCAGTATGAGGGCGACCGCCGCAAGCAGGTGCCGCTTGTCGCCTTACACAAGGCGGGCGGCACGGTCCGGTTGTTGCAGGCGCCGGCGGAAGTCGCACGGCGCATGCGTCACTACATTGGCAGCGTTGCGTTCGATGCGGGTGGACGATTCGTGGCGGCCACCAGTCCCCGCGGCCATATTGTCACGGTATGGGATATAAAGGCGGGCGCGTATCATGGATGTACGAAGGCCACGGATGCGTCCGGCGTCGCGCCGACGGTGCAGGCCGATGAATTCCTCATCGCCGGGGGGGACGGTGTCTTGCGACTTGTCAATGCGCGTTCGGGCGGCATTGCGGTCCTGTCCAAGTCAAACCCCGAACGCCGTTGGGACAATCACTTGGGCTATGCCATGGCTACGTTGTGATTCGTTCGTTCCAAACCTTCGGGCGAGCCCTCTTGTAGATGCGGAAAAGGGATGTCTGGGTAGAACGCGTTCGCGCCCGGAGTCTTCATTTTGTGGCTCGGAGACGCGGATGGGGGCGGTCTCCGGGCGCAAACGGCCCTTCGTCTCTGTCGGCCGGTTCCGGTGTCCATAGCTTTTCCGGCGATGTTGGTCTGATTGGTTTAACTGTCAGGCCATGAAGCCCCGCACTCGCCGCTGGTCGACCCAGGCGTGCGGCAGGCGGGTGAGCTTGCGGCGCGTGACGCCCATCTCCTGTGGCTCCAGGCCCGGGAGGCGAATGACGAGGCCTTGTCCTCGGCACAGCGCATTGCCGGCGCCTTTGCCCGGCATTGCCTTCGAGTTTCCACGCTGGCGGGCGTGATCGTCTTGAGCCCGCAGACCACCGGATCCTCCGTCCATTGGCAGGCCAGGCACGCATACCGCAGTGACCGTGCGGTGCGGCCTTGACAGGCCTGTGCTGAGAACGGTAAATGATTTACGACGGTGCCCGCAAGGGCATAACAGGGAATTCGGTGCGCGTTGCCGTGTCATGCGGCACGCCAGTCCGAAGCTGCCCCCGCAACTGTAGGCGGTGAAGGGCGCTGAAAAGCCACTGGGACGACGGCTACGCCGATGTCCTGGGAAGGCAAGCGACCCCAGGCCCGCAAGCCAGGAGACCTACCGTCGCTCATGTCCACTTGTCAGCCGACCGGGGTGCGTCGGAGGAGGGAGAGCGATGACCAATCGTCTGCTGGGCGCCACCGCGTCCGACCGTTTCCAAACGAGCTTCGAAAAGATCGACCGGGTCACCTGAGGTGTGGCCGCCGCGACGCGTCTCGCGAGCGAGCTGCAGCGATCAGACCTTCGATGATGCGGATTGTGGCCCTTCGAAAGTCGGCCTGAAGAACGCATCCGAGGATCAAGACCCGCAGCATGCGCGCTGTGACGATCCAGGCTCGCTTGTAGAGCGATACTTCCGGGAGTGCCGCGACACCGCGGACGCGCCGGAGACGATTCTGCTTGCCTGGCTCGCGATGCTCCCGCCCGCGATCGAACCGCCGGTCGCAGCCCGCTCGTTGCTCTTCCGCCTCGCGCCCGCTTCACCCCACGGACTGTCGATTCGCCAGCGTCGGCTTCTCGACCTCCTTGTTTTTACTGCCCGCCATCACCGGCAACCGCCGGAGACCGCGGATGACTCCGACACATTTGAAGACTGAACAGAGAAAGGAAAACCATGACCCGCTCCGCCAATCTGGGCTTTCCCCGCATCGGGGCACGCCGTGAATTGAAGAAGGCCACGGAAGCATACTGGAAGGGAGAGATCGATGCCACGGCCCTCGATGCCGCCGCCGCCGAGCTGCGTGAACGGCACTGGACGCTCCAGAAAGAGGCGGGCATCGATATCATTCCGTCGAACGACTTCTCGTTTTACGACCAGGTTCTCGACATGACCGCCGCACTCGGCGCTGTTCCGCCGCGCTTTGGCCATGACGGCGGCTCAGTCGGCCTCGATATCTATTTCGCGATGGCGCGCGGCACCAAGGACGCGCCGGCGATGGAGATGACCAAGTGGTTCGACACCAACTACCATTACATCGTTCCCGAATTTCATGAGGACCAGCGCTTCGCGTTGGGCACGTCGAAGGCTGTGGACGAGTTCAAGGCGGCCAAGGCGCTCGGCATGCACACACGTCCGGTGCTCCTCGGCCCGGTTACCTATCTCGCGCTCGGTAAGGCGAAGGATCCTGGGCTGGACCCGCTGTCGTTGCTCGGCCGCGTGCTTCCCGTCTACTGTGACCTGCTCGGCCGGTTGAAGGACGCCGGCGCGGATTGGGTCCAGATGGACGAACCGGTCCTCGCGCTCGACCTTTCGGACGCCCAGCGCAGTGCGCTAGGCGCTGCCTATGACGCGCTCGCGGATACCGGCGTTGACATCATGCTCGCGACCTATTTCGAGGCCCTGCGCGAAAATGTCGGCGTTGCGGCGGGATTGCCCGTGGCTGGGCTGCACATTGACCTCGTCCGGGCGCCGGATCAGCTCGACGACGTCTGCCAAGCGCTCGGTCCGGACAAGACCCTGTCGATCGGAGTCATCGACGGGCGCAACATCTGGCGCGCCGATCTGAGCGCTTGCCTTGCCGTCGTCGAGCGTGCCGTCGCGGCACTCGGCGCCGACCGGGTGCAGGTCGCGCCGTCCTGCTCTCTGCTTCATACGCCGGTCGACCTCGACGGCGAGACCCGGCTTGACGACGAACTTAGATCCTGGATGGCGTTCTCGAAGCAGAAACTCGTGGAGGTCGCCACGCTCGTTACCGCGATCGAAAAGGGGAAGAACGCAGTCGCTGAGGCTTTTGCCGCAAGCGACGCGGCGGCCGACGCGCGCCGGAAATCCCCCCGCATCCACAATAAGGCTGTTGCGGAACGGCTCTCCGGCCTCGCGAAGGACGATTTCACGCGCAACAGCGCCTTCGCGGAGCGGCGCAAGGTTCAGCCGACGGCCATGCAGTTGCCGCCGTTTCCAACGACGACGATTGGCTCCTTCCCACAGACACCGGAGATCCGCAAGGCGCGCGCGGCCTTTCGGCGCGGCGACATGGATACGGACGCCTATGAAACGTTCTTGGAACAGGAGACGACGAAGACCATTCGCCGGCAGGAGGCGCTCGGGCTGGATGTGCTTGTCCATGGCGAGTTCGAGCGAAACGACATGGTCGAGTATTTCGGTGAGCTGCTGGAGGGCTACGCCTTCACGCAACACGGCTGGGTGCAATCCTATGGGTCGCGCTACGTGAAGCCGCCCGTGATTTTCGGTGACGTATCGCGTCCCGCGCCAATGACGGTGCGTTGGGCGCGGTTTGCGCAGTCGCTGACGGAACGGCCGGTGAAGGGGATGCTGACCGGACCGGTCACGATCCTGCAATGGTCCTTCGTGCGCGACGATCAACCGCGTTCCGAGACTTGTAAGCAGATCGGGCTCGCAATTCGGGACGAGGTTCAGGATCTTGAAAAGGCGGGCATCCGCATGATCCAGATTGACGAGCCCGCCTTCCGCGAGGGCCTACCCCTCCGCCAGTCGGACTGGGACGCTTATCTCAGTTGGGCCGTTGACTGTTTCCAGCTTGCCGCCTCGGGCGTCTCCGACACGACGCAGATTCACACCCATATGTGCTATTCGGAATTCAACGACATCATCGACTCGATCGCCGCGCTCGACGCGGATGTGATCTCGATCGAGACCTCGCGTTCCGACATGGAACTGCTCGATGCGTTCGTCGATTTCAAATATCCCAACGAAATCGGTCCGGGCGTTTGGGATATCCATTCGCCGCGGGTGCCGTCGACGCAGGAGATGCAGGCCTTGCTCAAGAAAGCCGCAGCAGTCATTCCGCCACGACACATATGGGTCAATCCGGACTGCGGTCTCAAGACGCGCGGATGGCCCGAGGTCGAGGCGTCGTTGACGCATATGGTGACCGCGGCGAAAGCGATGCGTACCGCCGACAGTGGCACGTAGGGTACCGGCTCCCGGGGCGGCATCGGGCCGTCCCGGGCGAGTCGCGATCGGGTCTACCCGGCATCGCCGAGACCGATCCGTCGGCCGCCGAGTGTCGTTGCGTTAGGCCGGCTCGACCTTCTCCAGATAGCTCTGGAAGACGCCGACATGGTTCATGGCGTCGTCGCAACTGTCCGGCCACAGGTCGCGGGCGCGGAAGCGGACGTCGTAAGTCGGCTCCATCGTGGTCTGCATGTTGTGCGCGGCCGCGTCGGGGTAGGGGTAGGGCGGCGATATGCTCACCACCGTGCCGGTCTTGCCGCGGATATAGCCGGGCATGCGGAAGTGGCCCGGAACGTATTCGTTCTTGACGCGCACCGTCTCCCCGATCGCGAAGCTCTGCGCCGGGGCTGCGATCCGGCCGGGACCGATCGGCGCGGACAGCGGGAAATCGCCGCCGGCCAGTTCCTCGAGTTCCTCCGCCGTGGTGAGGCCTTTCTCCACCATCAGCGTCGCGACCGCCGTCAGGTGACGCTCGAAATAGGGCGCCGATATATAGTAGCGCGGCGCCATGCGCTCGATGGCGTGGCGAAACTCGTCCATGTTGTAGATGTGGTTGCGCAGCGCCCACGCCGACAGCGCGCGGATCAGCGGTTCCCAGGTCTCGTCGTGCGGTTCCGAGGGAAATTTCACGCGGCTGAAGCCCTGCTTGCCGCCAAGGTCGTGTAGGCTGTCCATGCCGCTATCCTTTCACCTCTTCGAGCCGCGAGGCGCCGATCATCGAATCCTGCGTGACGATCTCGGCGAGTTTCTCCGCGGGCCAGCCTTCCGTGGCCGGCGGCTGTTCGGGCAGCACCATGTAGCGGGTGTCCGCCGTCGTGTCCCAGACGCGGATCTCAGTGCTGGCCGGCAAGTCGAGTCCCATCTCCCGCAGCACCGTGCGGGATTCGCGCACGACGCGGGCGCGGTAGTCCAGGTCCTTGTACCAGTCCGGCGCGGCGCCGATGATGGTGTAAGCGGTACAAGAGCACAGCGTGCAGACGATCACGTTGTGGATGTCCGGCTTGTTCTCCAGCACAACGAGGTGGCGGTGATGCTCGGGAAAGTCGAACCCCATCTCCCGTGCGGCGCCTGTGCCGTCGGCGAGCATGCGTTCGCGGAACGCGGGTTCGCTCCACGCGCGGGCGACCATCCGCGCGCCGTTGGCAGTGACCCACGCGTCGTCTGCATGCTCCGTGAATTCCTGTACGAATCCGTCGGGGAGCGCGCTGTTGCGCCGGAGGACCATTTCCATTGCCGCAGCCCTTTTTTCCGGCGGGGCAATGGACGATTTCGGTTGGTCGGACATTTGGCTGGCCTCCTTTTCCGGGACTTTTGCTCAACGGTTGGCTGCAGTGATCGGAAACACTATACGTTTCCCGCCGCCGTGGACAATTGTGCGAACGCAGGCCTTTCGGAAGGAACTTGTAGAGCAAGCAGGCGGCGTCTCAGGCCGTGCAGGAACCGCATCCCACGCTGGGACACGGATCGGGACCGTAGCTCAGTTGGGAGAGCGCTACGATGGCATTGTAGAGGTCAGGGGTTCGACTCCCCCTCGGCTTCACTATTTTATTTAATATCAATAAGTTATATGGATTTCGCTGCCCGCGATTGTCTGCGGCATTGCGGTGGTATAGGCGCCCATTCGTAGGCGTGGAGACTGGTGTTTTCACCGTCTCCGGCAGGCGACACTTTCTGAATGACGGTCGGGTTGTGGCGTTATGGTTCGGGGGAATCCGGAAAAGCGATGGCGCCTGGGCGAGGTGTTCGTGCGGGTCAATAGCGAGACGTACTACCTGTCGCGGGCCGTTGGTCACGAAGGCGAGGCGACCGAGTGGCGTCTGTTGGCCGCTTGAAAGTGTCATTGCATGGCATTTTGGAGATTGGGCCGCATTGGACTGACAGCACTCCGTTTGCGAATTCGATGCCCGCTTTTGACCTAAATCCTTCATTAGCATCATTTTTGGTTTGCAGCCCTCCCCACACTCCGCCTATTGCTGTGGGGCGTTCGTAGTCTGGTATCTCTTCGTTTAGCTTCGTTAAAACTCGCTCGTACAGGAATAGGGTAATCGCGATGGAAATATCTGAGGGAGGGACGGCAAAGGGTCTTTTCTTCCGCCGCTTTCTGGCACACCCGACCAGAGTAGGGTCTCTATTTCCATCATCTCGGGCGCTAAGCGACCTGATCGCCGCACATGTGCGCCGCGCCGACGGCGAATATGTCATCGAGATAGGCGGCGGCACCGGAACGGTGACGCAGGCGATCCTCTCTTCCGGGGTGCCGGCCGACAAGTTGATGGTCGTCGAGATTGACAGCGTGATGGCGGAGTTTCTCCGGAAGACCTATCCGGCCGTTACCGTTCTCGAAGGCTCGGTCTTCGATATCAAGGAGCTATTGCCGCAGCCGGCAATCGGCAATGTTGGCTGCGTCGTTTGCGAACTGCCGGTCACGCTGCTGCCGCTTGAGGCGCAAAAGCGTCTGGTGGAAACCATCGTGTCCTTGCTCCCTCGAAACCGTCCCTTCTTTGTTCTTACGCATGGACTGGGTTCGCCCATTCCCGCTAAGAAACTGGGTCTTGTGGGCAAGAGAACCGGCTTCACGTTGCGCAACTTTCCGCCGGCGTCGGTATGGTCCTATGCGAGAGACCCTGAGGCATTGAAAGAGGGCCCTACGCGTTAGATCGCGTATGAGCCGGTTCATCCGCGTGCACGTTACCCCGTTTTAGCCGGTGACCCGAGCTTATGCGGTTCGGACGGTCGCCGGTCAATCCGTGTCGGTCTCGTGCTGCCGCGGCCGGGAAAGGCTGCAATACGGCGGGCCTCTAGCCGGACATGCGCGAGAATGCGTTGAGCACAACGACCCCAGCCACGATCAGGCCGATTCCGACCAGTCCTGGCAGATCCGCCTTCTCCCCCAGGAATAAAACGCCAACGCCCGCGATCAGCGCGATCCCGACACCGGCCCAGATCGCGTATGTAAAGCCGATGGAGAAGGTTTTCAGGCAGAGACTCAGCAGGTAGAAGGCGGTTACGTAACTGACTACTGTGACCAGAGAGGGCAGCGGCAGCGTGAAGCCGTTGGATAGCTTTAGCGCTGTCGTGCCGACAACCTCGCATAGGATGGCGACGCTCAGATAGATGTAGGCCATTGCGGCAACCTCCAGCGTAGGTGGTCCCATGCGAGCCTCAGACGTGTTGACTCCGGACCTGGCATATTCTCGCCTCGTGATGAACTGTCGATATAGCCTCGAGAATATACTCGCAAACCGGATCGCGGAACTAAGACGCCCAACGGTCACCCATCGCATCCGGAGGCGACGCTGTCAGAGCAAGTTGAACCGGCCTGTGAATTGCGAAATCGGCCCGCATCAGCCGGACGGCACGATTGTTATTCTTGGATAAACTTGGCCCCGTTTTCGAGTACGCGCTTGATGCTGGCATTCGTAAGGCTATCGTAAAAGGGGAGCGCAAGACTGCTTTCGCAATGGGCTTTGGCGCCGGGCGGCCTTGGCTCTCCTCTTAACGTGCCAATGTTCCACTGCGGCCCTCTTGCCCGAAGCAGTGCGGATTTATTTGTCTAATTGTTTACTTTTGCGGAATGAATATTCGGAAGCAAAGTAAAAATAATATATTACAGAATACATCAAATTTATATTTTAGATTATATGGCCTAGTCTTATTGACGACTTTCTTTTTCAAGTCAAAACTCCTCTTGTGCAATAGAGGAGCGATCGATGGATCCGACGAAAACCAATCCTGTAGCGGACGCGGATCCCATCGCTACGGCGGCCGCCAAGGCTCGCCGAGTGGTCGGTTCGGAAGAGTTATCCCGCATGATGGCGGCGAACGATCCGCTTTCCGCCGCGATCGCCGAAAGCGCCGGGTTCCATGGTATCTGGGCCTCGGCCCGGTCGATCGCGGACAAGCTTGCGCGTCGGCATGCGCGTCGGGTGCGCTGGGCGGACGTCGCCTCGGCCGTTCTTTGCATACGCCATGTCGTCGATATTCCGGTCCTGGTGGATGCCACCGGCATGAAGGCCGATCCGGACGATGCCAGCGCCTGCGTCAGGGCGCTCGCCGGAGAGGGCGTCGCCGGTATTTGCCTCGACGATTGCGGGTCGGTTAGGGGCCGCCAGTCCGGTTATCGTTATCCGGTCTCTAATCACGATGCGATGCCGGGAAAAGGCTTTTTCCTAATCGCCTCCGTCGATCCGCTGGCCGCGCCGATATCCGCGCGGCGCGATCGGGACAGAGTCTTTGCCGCGGCTGAAGCCGCCATGGAGGCCGGCGCCGACGCGCTTTGGATTCGGCCTCTCGGTCTGTGGCGCGCGGGGTTGACGGACATCATGCGCCGCTGGCCGCCGGATTGGCCGCTGATTCTCGGTCCGACGGCCTGCCCGTCGGTCCTGTCGGCGTATGACCTCCCGTCGATAGTGGCCGTGATTAGCCGGGCGGATGCGAACCCGCCGTTGATGGCGGCCCAGCGCCGTGTGCCGAATGCCGTGTCGGAAAGCGCGGGACGGGAGCGGACATGTCGATAGCCACCCCGTCAGACCGGACGCCGGATCGCACAACCACCGATGACGTGATCAACCTGACCCGGACAACGCCGCCGACGCCGGCGTTTCTTGGACACGAGGTCGGCAAGACGCTGATTGAAATCGGCGGCGACGAGGACCTTACGGGTCTTATCCGCAATCACCGATTTGGCGGGACCGTCGAGGACCGCGCGGTGGCCGGTACATGGATGCAACAGCGCTTAGGCGCCGTCCCGGACATGGGCCGCGTTCTTGTAACGAACGGCGCGCAAAACGCGGCGTTCCTGCTGTTGAAGCAATTGGTGCCGCCCGGCGGCGTGTTGTTGACGGAGGCGCTGACCTATCACGGCGTACGCTTGATCGCCGATACGCTCGGTATCGACTGCGTCGGCGTGCCGATGGATGCGGATGGGATAGACCCGGACGCGCTCGATAAGGTCTGCGGCGAAACGGGCGCGCGCACGCTCTTCTGTATGCCGACGTTGCAGAACCCGACGTCGGCGACAATGCCGCTCGACCGGCGGCGGCGGCTCGCCGAGGTTGCGCGACGGAACGGCCTTTCGATCATCGAGGACGACGTGTACGGCCTGTTGCCGCGGGACGCGCCGGCGCCGCTTGCGGCGATTGCGCCGGACGTCGCCTGGTTTGTCACCGGCTACGGAAAATGCGTCGCCGCCGGTCTGCGGATCGGATATCTGGTCGGACCGAGCGAGCAGTCGGTCGCGCCTTTGTTCGAACGCTTCAGAACCATGTCGACATGGTTTCCCGCGCCGTTACAGGCGGCTTTGGTGTCCCGGTGGGTGCGCGACGGCGTCGCGAGGAGAGTGCTGGACGCGATCCGCGCCGAAGCGTCGGACCGTCAAGCGATTGCGCGGCGCGCGCTCGACGGCGCCGATATGATTGTCAACGACGACGCCCTGCACGTGTGGCTGAACCTGCCGGAAGGGCGGGACGCGCGCGACTTCGCGCAGGCGGCGCAGGACGACGGGGTGCTGATCCGGCCATCCCCCTTGTTCGCAATCGATCCGTCGACGGCCGCGCCCGCCGTACGGGTCTGCACCGGAAGCCCCGCGACGCAAGACGAACTCCGGCAAGGGCTGTCGGCGATCCGACGGCTTCTGCAGAAGTAGCCGCCGTCGACGGAAGCCGCTTGAGCGGCCGGCGGCGGGCCCTGTTTCAACAGCGAGGATCGACATGCTTGATAAGGAAATCGACACGGCTCCCTCGGTTCCCGCCCACGAGGCGCCGGGATCGGACGATACCCTTCGATTGGACGCCTTGAGCGGCACGCATGTGGATTTCTACCAAGACATCCCGCCGGTCCCCGCCGCGCGCGACGAGACCATCCGGTCGGGTTTGGTTGCGCTGAGCCGCGTGCCGGAAATAATGCCGAGGTTCAGGTCGCATCGATACACCGGCGTCGATACGGACCGCGACGCGGCGGCGCAATGGGTCGCCCGTCGGCTGGGCGGCGCGCCCGACGCGTCGCGTGTCGTGCTGACGCATGGCACGCAAAGCGCGTTGCTGATGCTGTTGTCGCGGCTCGTTGGGCCGGGCGCGCTGCTTTTCACCGAAGGACTGACCTATCCGTCCGTTAAACCGCTGGCCCGGTTGCTGGGAATGGAATTGCGCGGGGTTCCGATGGATGAAGACGGTTTGTTGCCGGACGCCTTCGAGCAGGCCTGCCGGGATCGCCGGCCGAAGGCGCTCTACTGCATGCCGACGATCCATAACCCGACGACCACCTACATGTCCGTGCAGCGGCAGGGTGAGATTGCGGACATCGCGCGGCGTCATGGCGTCGTGGTGCTGGAGGATGATGCCTATGGCCTCTTCTCGGACCGGCCGCCGGCAACGCTGACGGCTCTCGCGCCGGACATTACCTGGTATCTGTGCAGCCTGGCCAAACCGTTGGCCGTCCAGCTTCGCGTCACGCTGGTCGTTGCGCCGACGGAGGCCGCCGCGATCGACGCCTTCGGTCCGACGCTCCGCATGACCCATTGGATGGCGGCGCCGCTATCCGCGGAGATGGTCTCGCTCTGGATCCGTAACGGGCATGCCGCGAAACTGCTTGAAGAGGTCCGAAACGAAGCGCAGGCGAGACAAGCGGCAGCGGCGGAGACCCTTCGGAATTGGACCTACCAGACGGACCCGCGTTCCCTGCATTTGTGGCTTCGCTTGCCGGAACCGTGGTCGCGGCAAGGCTTCGTTGCCGCCGCCCGCGAAGCGGGCGTCTTGGTCGGGTCGAGCGACGCCTTCGCGGTGCCGCCCTGCGCGCCGCCCGAGGCGGTCAGGGTCTGTCTCGGCGCGCCGACCCGTCGCGCCGCGGTGATCGATGGTCTGTCGATTCTCGATCGTGTCCTTTCGCACGGAGCGCCGCAATGACCGGATCGGAAAATCGCGATGACGGACGGGACGGTTAGATCGTTTCCTCGTGTCGACGCCGGCGTTGGGATCGCCCGACGAAGCCGGCGCGTTTCCGCCTCCAAGACGCTGGCGATGAAGCAGCGCGCGCAGGCGCGCGCGGCGTCGGGCGACCGGATATTCGATCTGACCACCGGAGAATTGCGTTTCGCGCCACCCGACGCCGTTCGCGCGGCCGCGATGGACGCGGTCCGGCAGCCATACGCTTCGAGCACCGGTACGCTGGGACTGTCGCGCTTGCGCAAGACCATCGCCGCCATGGTGTCGGAGCGGACCGATACGGACTGGAGCGAGGCGATGATCGGGCTTACCGCCGGCGCGAAGCAGGCGTTGTTCAACGTGATTTCGACGTTGATCGATCCCGGCGACGAGGTCGTTATTCCCGTGCCGTATTGGACGTCGTTTCCGGAACAGGTCATTCTCGCCGGCGGTGAGCCGGTCCTTGTGGACACCCGCGACGACGGGTATCGCCTCCGTGAAAAGGCTCTCGTCGCGGCGCTGTCGCCGTCCACCAAGGTGATTCTCGTAAACACGCCGAATAATCCGACCGGCGCCGTTCTGACCCCGGAGTCCGTGGCGGCGTTGACGCAAGTTGCGGTGGACAACGGCATCTGGCTTGTCTTCGACGAGGTATACGCGGACTACCAGTTCGATCGCCGGCCGCGCGGCTACCCATTTACCACGGTCGCAGGGGCCGACCGGCATGTGGTTCTCGTCAATTCCTTTTCAAAATCGCTGGCGCTTCCCGGTTGGCGTTTGGGCTATCTGGCGGGACCGCCGGCGCTCATGCAAGCGGTGGACGCCTTCCAAAGTCACACGACCTCGAACCCGAACTCGCTTGCCCAGTTTGCCGTGTTGGGTGGTCTGCGGGCCGGGGTCCGGGCCTATCAAGATGCGATTCTCGATACTCTCGAAGCCCGGCGCGATTGGGCCCTCGACGTGCTCGCGACGGTGCCGGGCTTGCATGTCGTTCGGCCGGAAGGCGGTTTTTTCCTCTATGCGGATGTAACGCGATTGTGTCGTCGGCGGAACGGCAGGGAATCGATGACCTCGACGGCGCTCGCGGAGGCCGTGCTGGACCGCACGGGCGTGGCGGTCGTGCCCGGTTCGGCGTTCGGCGATGATTGTGCGGTTCGAATTTCCTTTTGCGGTGGCGATGACGAGTTTCACCAGGGGTTGGCAAGGTTCGCTGGGTTCATGGGCGACCTCTAAGCCGCCGCCCGCCGGCCCCGCAACGCGGATCGCTCGATCACTTTACACTGGTCATTGTGACGCCTTCGATGAATCTTCGCTGCGCGGCAAGAAAGGCGACAATCAGCGGCGCGACCACGAGCGTGGCGGCCGCCATCAGCGGCCCATAGTCGTTGCCGGCTTCTTCGTTGTGGAAAAAGACGATGCCGAGCGTCGGGGGCATCAACTCCTCGGAACTGATGGCGATCGATGGCCAGAACAGATTGTTCCAGCGCGAGATGACCGACAGGATCGCGAAGGCGGCGAGCGCGGGCATCGCCGTCGGCACCATGATGCGCCAGACGATCGCCAGTTCCGACAGGCCGTCCAGCCTGGCGGCGTGGATCATATCGTCGGGAACCGTCTTGAAGAACTGACGCAGAAGAAAGATCGCGAAGGGCGATACCGCAAAAGGGAGAATCAGCGCGGCATAGGTGTCGAGCAAGCCAAGCAGGTGGAACAGAATGAACAGCGGCAGGCCAAGCACCTCTTGCGGGATGAGCAATCCGATCAGCACCAGCGCGAACAGGGCCTCGGATCCCCGAAATCGGAGCTTGGCCAGCGCGTAGGCGCATGGCGCCGCGACAAGGATCTGCAGGACCAGCACGGACAATGCGACGAACGCGCCGTTCGCCATGAACCGCGCAAGCGACACTTCCGTAAGCGCCCGCGTGTAGTTTTCGATCCCATGGAAGGTTTCCGGCCACAGGCCGAAGCGCGTTTGGAAGAATTCGTCCGGCGACTTGAACGAGAGGCTGACCATCCACACGAACGGCATGACCATGAATAGGGTGGTGCCGAGAAGGACGGCGTGGCGGGCGAAAGCCGCCGTGATGACGGGGGCAAGACGACCGATCATGTGTAGTGCACTCTCTTGTCCATGACGTGCGCCTGCACCAGCGTGAGGCCGATGACGATAAGAAGGAAGACCAGCGTGACGGCCGCGCCGTACCCGGTACGAAGATATTCGAAGCTCTCGACATAGAGGGTGTGCAACAGCGTTTCCGACGCGTTGCCCGGCCCGCCATGGGTCAGGATTCGCACGGTGTCGAATACCTCGAAGGCGCGGAGGGCCATAATGATGGTTACGAACATGGTGACCGGACCGAGCATGGGCAGCGTGACCGTCGTGAGCCGGTCAAGCCAGCCGTCGGCGCCGTCCACGTCGGCCGCATCGTAAAGGTCCTGCGGGATGGCCTTCAGGCCGGCCAGGAAGAGCACCATGGCGAGACCGAGCTGCTGCCAGATTCCGATCACCATCAGTGTCGGCAACACCAGGCTGGTATCGCGAAGCCAGTTCGGCCGCGCCAACCCTAAATCGCCAAGCACCTGGTTGACGAGGCCTATCGTCGGATGAAGCAGCGCTTCCCAGGCGATCGCCATGGCGGCGAGCGTCGCCATCACCGGCAGAAAATGCGCGGCGCGATAGAAAGCGCGAAGCGACCGGCCGCTCTCGATCAGCAAGGCAATCGCCAGGCCGAGGATCGTCGTGCCGGGCACGGTCACGGCGACATACGCCATGGTGTTGAAGAATGCCGCGCGAAAGGTCGCGTCGCCGAATAGGTCGACGAAGTTCCGCACGCCAACGAAATCAAGCGAGCGTTCGCCGAACTGCCAGTCGGTGACCGCGATAACGAAGATTCCGAGCGTCGGTACGAGGACCAGAAGAACGATCAAGAGGAAAGCGGGCGCCGCAAGCGCGTATCCGGCCGCGGCCTCGGCGCGCGCCGGGCTGCCCCCTGTCGCGGCCGCCCGCCCGGCATTGGCGTGCCGGCGATCCGGCGTTGGGCTGCTTATGGTTTCGGTCACGGTCATTCCACGCTTTCTGCGATGGGCTCGGTCGGATCTTGCCGCCTGGGGCGGTTTGCGGCGTTTGCGATGGGGAGGGGTCGAACCGTCGGCGCGCCGGGCAGCATGCCGGCCGATCCGGTGGCGTCATCACCGTTTGCGCCGTTGGGTCTTGTCGTCGCCGGCGCAAGCCGTTTGCCGTTCGCGTCGAACAATAGCATCGTGTCCGGACGCGGGGATACGTGGACGGTGGCGCCGTGGCCCAATCCGTCGCGTCTGGCCGGGTCCGCGCGTACGATGACGAGGTCCGCGGCGCCGTGGATTTCGAGATGCAAGAAAAGATCGGTGCCCAGATCCTCGACCGTGCGAACCGTGCCGGTTAGGTTTCCCGGGCCCGCCGCATCGGCGAGGGAAAGGTTTTCCGGGCGCATGCCCACCGTGATCTTGGCGCCTGACGGGGCCGTCGCGCCCGGGGCCAGTGTCGCCGTCGGCACGTCGACGGCGCCGTCATGCCGGGATATGCCGCTCAGAAGGTTGATCTGGGGCGACCCGATGAAGGTCGCCACCTTGATGTCGGCGGGCGCGGCGTAGATTGTCCGCGGCGGCGCCACCTGGAGCAATTCGCCGTCCATCATCACCGCCACCTGGTCGGCCATGGTCATGGCTTCGGCCTGGTCGTGGGTAACATAGATAAACGTGATGCCGAGTTGGCGGTGCAGTTCCTTGATCTCGGCGCGCATTTGCACGCGCAGCTTGGCGTCGAGGTTCGAAAGCGGCTCGTCCATCAGGAATACTTTGGGCCGGCGGACCATGGCCCGGCCAAGCGCGACCCGTTGGCGCTGACCACCCGACAGTTCCGAGGGTTTGCGGTCGAGTAGATGATTTATTTCAAGCGCCGCGGCCGCTTCCCGGACGGTAGTGTCGATGGTGTTCCGGATGTTTCGGTTTCCGAACACGGCCCCGCCGAGAAGCGGGAGCCGTTGCCAGGAGGTCATATGCCGCATCTTCAACGGCAGCGCCATGTTCTGCGCGACCGTCATGTGCGGATACAGCGCGTAGGTTTGGAAGACCATCGCCACGTCGCGGGCCGTCGGGCGAAGACGGTCGACCGCCCGGTCATCGATGACGACCGATCCGCCGTCTTGCGTTTCGAGGCCGGCGATGATGCGCAGGAGAGTGGACTTGCCGCAGCCCGACGGGCCGAGAAGAGCGGTAAAACCGCCCGCCGTAATATCGAGTGAAACCCCTTTGAGCACGTCCGTCGCGCCAAAGCTCTTTGCGATTTCTTTTAGACGAACACCAGCCACTGTTTTGGGCCTTTCTTGAGTAAAACCTGGCAAATGGGTGAAGCGCCGCCGCCGGTCACGCGCTTAAAGCGGGTTCGCGGTTCGACCGGGAAGACCGGGCCGTGCGATCCGACCCGGCCGTGAATGTCAGCCCCACGCTGCGAAGCGTGTCTAGAAAGCGATGGTGGCGTTGATGCCACGTTTCGACAAACTCGCGGCGTCTAGGCTGGTCGAGGGAATGGGACACGACGTCCCGCAAGGGGTGATGAAAGACGTCCTCCAGTTCCACGGTGGGGATTCCATAGAACGCCGACAGCTCGCGGGTGCGGACGTCCTTGGTGAAGAGGGCGATGGGCCGGCCGACTTGCAGCGCGACGATGGCGCCATGAAACCGATCGCCGATGTAGAGTTCATGATAGGCGCAGCACAGCCGCCAAGCATCCAGTCCATGGAAATAGGCGTATCGGGAAAACGGCGGGTCGAGGCCGATGCGTCGTTGCACGGCGTCGACGATCAGTGTGCGGTCCACGGTTCCCGTGGCGTCGTTGATGATCGGCGTGTCTTCGTGGAAATGGTCCGACGTGAACAGCTCATCCTGAAGGATGTACGTCGCGTCGTGATCGCCGAACAACTGGCATTGCCAGCGTGCGCGTTGATCGTTGCGCAACAGATACCCTCCCGTGGCGATCGATCCGTTCATGTCGAGCGGTTGTTTTTCCAGGGCTTGGACGGTGGACGGGTACAGATGCAGGCTTGGACAGCCAAGCGCGACGGCCTGCCGAAAACCATGCCGTTCCAACCAGCATCGCGTCGTTTCCGCCCGCACCCCGAACAAGGCGGCGCGCCGATCGAGAACGCGCAGCAAGGATCGGACGCTCGGGTGAAACAGGTCGATGGAGTCGTCCGGATCGCAATGGATGCCAAGACCGAGCGTAACGACGGGCAGCGTGACGGTTTCGAGGAAGACCACCAGCCGGTCGTAGGAAAAGCCGGGCGCGATTTCGTATGCCATTGGAAGCACCAGCGCGTCGAAGCGTGCGCTAATCGCGGCCGCGAGCCGTTCGGGGTCTTCCCACTCCAGAAGGCGGCGCAGATCGAGCGATGCGCTCAAGTCGCGGTCGCAATCGAAAAGGCGCATCGTCGCTTCGCCGATTACCAGATAGCCCCGGTTGCCGGACCGGTTGTGCAAATGCGCCAGCGCCCCGATCTCGTTGTCGTTGGAGCGCGGCAATCCCGCCGCGCCGGCCAAGCCGGGCCGGAAGTCGAACCCGGCTTCGCGGCCGTGCCAGCCGAAACAAAGGCGTTCCAATTTTCGCTGCGTCGCAGTCATTTGAACCTGTTCATTCCGTGAGCGGGCCGCCGGGGGCGATGCGGGGCACCGTATTTATTGAGCGATTGGGGTTGGAAGAATGGACCGCTGCCCGGCCTTTCGACCGAACCGCCGGGGCGTTCAAGCACGCCCCGGCGGGTTCCGTGTCCAACTGGGTGTTACTTCGGTAGCAGCGCTTGCACGCCCTGCACCATGTCGGGCATGACTTGTTCGGGCGCACGTTTTTGACTGACGACGGCCTGTAGATGATCGCGGATCACGGTCGGAATCTTCAACGAATTCTCTCCCGGGAAGGTATAGAAGCGCGTCATTCTCGACCGTTGATCGAGCGGCGTTCGGTAGTTCGGGTTTTGGGCATAGAAGGTGGCGAGCAGATCCGGGCTCTTGATCGAGATTTCGTTGCCGGGCATGTAGCCGGTGTTCTTGGCCATGATCGTTTGGCCGATCGAACCGGCGGCGAATTTCATGAAGGTCCATGCCGCTTTCTGCTTTTCCGGGTCGGTCGTGTGCATCATCAGACCGGCGCCGCCGGCGGGGAAGGACGCGGTTTCGACGGGTATCGGCAACGGGCCGGTGACGTAGCGGAACTTGCCCTTCGCGCCACGGGTGATCCGGGCGATGCGGGAGGACGAGGCCAGATAGATGCCGAGCTTGCCCGCGGCGAAGGACTGCATGGCCTGCGAGTCCCGCATGTCGATCATCCCGGCCTTGGCGAACCCATCGACGAGTTGCAGCGCCTTCATGCCGGCGGGGCTATCGAAGGCGATCGTCTTGTCGTTGGCGGACATCATGCTGCCGCCGAAGCTTTGCAGCAGCGTGTGGAACGTGAAGTTATTGTTTGATTCGTAGTAGTACCAATAGATGCCTTGGGTGTCGTCGCCCAGCGCGTCGATCCGCTTTGCCAGATCGATGATCCCAGGCCAGGTCGTGGGCGGGTTTTCCGGGTTGCCCCCCGCCTTCTTGACCAGGTCGGCATTGTAATGAATGACCATCGTCGAGACGCCGAAAGACAAGGCGTAGTTCCGGTCTCGATGATTTCCCAGTCTCTGCATTGCCGGCACGAATCCGAGCGAATCCCAGTCGGGCTCGGCCTTGATGAAGGGTTCGATCGGCACGACCAGTTCGCGATCGGCTAGAAGGCGGACCCGGTGAAGGCCGTGCATGGCCACGTCCGGCAGATCCTGGCCGATGGTCGCGGACCGCAACAGGTCTTGGATCAGCGTTTCGTAGTTGCGGCTCGCCGGGCGAACCTTGACGCGGATGTCGGGGTTTTCGGCCTCGAACCGCTGCACCACTTCCTCGACCACTTTCTTGTAGTTGTTCGGTCGGCTGTACGCGAACTCGATCGTGACAGGTTCGGCTTGAACGACGGTGCTAGGCCCGGCCACGAGCGTGGGCACGGCAAGCATACCTGCCACCGCCAACAAGCCGGATTTTGAGATGAGACTGGTGACACGCATGGATATGACCCTCCGTTTGCCGTGCTGTGTTCGGGATGGCTTGCCATCGGGGCAAAGCATCACTCGCTGGAATAATGCGCCCGATTAAGACCGATGGTTGTTAAAGGCGCATGACAGCGGCTTGGACGACTGCAGTATTCGTCCAAGCTATCTCGGAATCTGTCTCGAAAAGGCGGTGCGAACGCCTTGGGGGTAATCCCTTGGACGCAGCTACCGGGGCCGGTCCTCGAACTGGAAGTACAGGTCCAGCCATGCCGAAATGAACCGGGTATGGGTCAGTTGTACCGGCGCATCGTCTCCGTCGACGCTGACGCTGATGAGGTTGGTGAGCGGCTTTGACCGGCCGACGCCAAGCAACTTGGCGTCTTTCGCCGAAGGTGTGGATGCCCGAACGCGAAGGTCCTTGCGCAGCAGGTCGTGCACTCCGAAGGTGCGCATCGCGATGGTAATAGAGCCTGTCTCTCGAATCCGCTGATCGATGCCTTTGAAGCGCGGCAACGGGTAAATATAGGTGCTTACCGCGACGGGCTGCTGGCCGAATCGACGCAGGGTTTCGATATGCAGGACGGGAAATCCGACCGGAAGCGAGAGGGCCGCGCCGGTTGATTCATCCGCGGTGCTATCGTGGCTGGACAAGATCTCGCGCGACGGGCTGTTCCTGTTGTTCTTCAACACGGTTGTCAGACGACTTCGGCGGCTGACGGCATACACCACCGACCGTTCCTGCACGAAAGTGCCGCTGCCTTGTTCCACGCGAATCAGGTTTTTCTGCCGCAGCCGGTCGATGGCCCGGCGAATCGTGTTCCGGTGCACGCCGAACCGTTTCGCCAGGTCGGATTCCGTCGGCAACCGCTCGCCCGGCGCAACCGTGCCGCGGCGGATGTCATCCTCCAGGGCACGTTGAATCTGTCGCCAGCGTGGCTGCCGCATCCTGTCTGGATCGTGCTTTTCGTCTCGCTCGTTCATCGCTCATGCTGTCCTTGTCGATGGACCGCTTGGCGCGCGGCTTCCTTCTTGATTAGCCGAAACCGGTTCGGGGGCAAGGTAAAAATCATTGGATCAATTGCCTTATTGTCCAATCCCGATGACCGGGCTGTCATTTAACTTTCATACTCTCGTGACAGGGTTCGCGGCGTTGAAGCGCAGATGCGGACCAGAGGCAGTTAAAGCGAATGATCACAATCGTGACCTACAACATACATTACGGCGTTGGGTACGATGGGCGTCTCGACTTATCTAGAATCCTGACGGTTATCGAGGACGCGGACATCGTTGCGTTGCAGGAAGTCGACCGGAACTGGAACCGTACCGACAACGTGGATCAGGTCGCGTTCTTCCGATCCAACATGACCGATCATTTCGTTGCTTGGGGACCGAATGTCGACCTTCGGAAACCGCCCGGCGGGAATGATGCGCCGGAATCGGAACGTCGCCGGCAGTTCGGCAACATGATCCTTTCCCGTTTTCCGATTTCCTCGATCCGCAATCACTTGCTGCCGCGGTACGGCGCGTCGGACCTGCTGGATATGCAGCGTGGCGCCCTTGAGGCCGTTATCGATCTGCCCGGTGGGTCGTTGCGGGTGTACTGCACGCATTTATGCCATCTCTCGGAAGCACAACGCGTCGTCCAGGCGACTAGACTGCTCGACATACACAAGGAATGCCGCCGCGAAGGCCCGGTCCTGTCGGGGCATCACCCGTCGGATCCGGTTTGGTCGGCCGAGGCCAGCCCGGCGGACATGCCGGATGATGCGATGCTGCTTGGCGATTTCAATAGTCAGCCCGACAGTGAGGTGCATCGCATGATTGTCGGAGAGACGAACCCAAGGTATGGGCCGGTAACGCCTCGGGGTCGGTTCGTGGACGCTTGGCGTGACGTCCAGCAAAGGGCGGGCGCATCGACGGACGATACCGCGGTGGATGGCGTGACGCGATACGACAGTCTCGGCGTCCGGACCGGACGTCGCATCGATTATTGCTTCCTCAGCGAACGCCTCGGCCGGCGTCTTGCGGACGCGACCGTTCTTGCCGACGCCGATGGGTCGGATCATCAACCGCTTTTCGTAACGCTGCGGGAGGCGGACGATGAATGAGTTTGTCGGCGCGCCGGGACAGGAAACGGCCAACGGCGACGAAGCCCGGTCGCAGTGGTTGTCGGTTCTCGCGTCGTCGCCGCTGGCGGCGTTGTCCAAGCAATGGGACGGTCTTGAGCAGAAGCCGGATTTCAGGTGGCTGAAGAAACCGGAACATGGCGCGATTCTCTTGCAGGGAAGGATTTCGTCGAATGGCGCGCCGTTCAATTGCGGCGAAATGACCGTAACCCGCTGCTCGGTGCAGTTGGTCGATGGGCCGTTGGGCGTCGCTTACGTCCCGGGTCGAAGCAAACGCCATGCGATGATCGCCGCGCTGCTGGATGGTCTGTTGCAGACGACAGGCCCGGCGAGCGTCCGTGCGCGGACGATCGTCGAGACGCTGGCGCGCGCAAACGAGGCGGAAAAACGGGCGTCGGCCGCCAAGACGCAGGAAAGCCGCGTCAGTTTTTCGATGTCGGTGACGGAATAGCATCGTGTCGTCAGCCGCATCGGAGTTCGTGACGGGATTTTCGGATTTTGGCGCCGATAGCCACGCGGTGTTCCGAAGCGTGCTGACGGCGATGAGCCGACCGGGCCGTATCGTTCGATGTCCCGCGGGATGCGATGCGCCCCCGTCGCTTTTCCCATGGACCGCGGCCATCGCGCTCACTTTGCTGAACCAGGAGACGGCGGTCTGGTTGGACCGGCATCTGGACACCGCGTCGGTTCGGCGTTTCCTGGCCTTTCACACGAGCGCGCCGCTCGAATCCGAATCGCGCCGGGCGGACTATGTCCTGATCGGTGATCCGGTCTCTATGCCGCGGTTCGATGAATTCCGCCAAGGCTCGTCGTTGCGGCCCGACCGAAGCGCGACGCTTCTGGTGCAACTGCGGTCGCTCCGCGCCGGCCCGCCCGAAACGCTGCGCGGTCCGGGCATCGAAGCGTCCGTCGTCCTTCGGCCATTGGGTCTTCCCGATTGGTTTTGGCCGGCATGGGACGCGAACCGTGATGGGTTTCCGCGCGGCCTGGATCTCCTCATGACCGATGGGCGGGATCTTATCGCCTTGCCCCGAACCGTGGGGAGGCGTTAGTCCGTGTCGACGGTGATCAAGGGCGGCGAAGCCGCGATTCGAGCGTCACATAAACTCGTTGCGGAACAACGACGGGGAGATGTCGCGGTACCGGAGCTGTCCGCCGCCCAGGTGCGCGAACAGCTCGGCCTGGGCGTCGACCGCGTGATCAGCGAAGGGTCGCTCTACGATCGGGAATTGGCGGCTCTCGCGATCAAACAGTCGCAATGCGACTTGGCGGAGGCCGCGTTTCTCGTTCGCGCCTTTCGCGCCACCTTACGGCGCTTCGGTGTCAGCGCGCCGTTCGACACGGACAAGATGGCGGTTCGCCGACGCGTCGCGCCGATTTACAAGGATCCGCCGGGCGGACAGTTTCTTGGTCCGACCTACGATTACGTGCATCGGTTTATCGAACTCGGGCAAGACCCGATCGAGGAATGCCGTGACGACGATGACGCGCCGCTGGATCCGACGGCATATGAAGCGGCGGACACGTCGGCCATCGAACGGTCGGTCGGCGGCTTGCTCGCGGAAGACCTGTTGGAGCCGCTGCCCGGCGGCGATCCGTCTGGAAAGGTCGCCGACCTTACCCGCGAACCTTTGAGTTTTCCGGCGCAACGGGACACGCGGTTGCAGGCGCTCGCGCGCGGCGATGAAGGCTATCTGCTTTGCCTCGCATACTCGTCGTTGCGCGGCTACGGTCGAAACCATCCCTACATCGCCGACTTGCGCATTGGCGAAGTCGCCGTGTCCTTCGTGATCCCCGAAATCGGCCTGAGCGTTACCCTCGGAGAAATCACGGTAACCGAGTGCCAGACAGTGCATCAGCCCGGCAACGTGCCCGATGCGCCGCCGCGCCTGACCCGTGGATATGCCCTCGTGTTGGGCCAGAATGAGCGCAAGGCGATCTCCATCGCGTTGTTGGATCGCGGCCTCCGGGCGGAGGAACTCGGGGAGGAGCCGTTGCTCCCGACGCAGGACGAGGAGCTGGTATTGGCGAACTGCGACAACGTCTCTTCCGCTGGATTGGTCCAGCACCTCAAGCTGCCGCATTACGTCGATTTCAAAGGGCAGATCCAGGTCTTGCGGCGTCGGCGTGCGGAATACGAGCGAAGCCGGGCCGAGCAAGAGGAGCAAGCGGCGGAATGATGCGCGACGACACCGAATTCCTTGAGGACGACGTCTACAACTTCGCGTATCTCGACGAAGACACGAAGCAGATGATCCGACGCACCATCCTCAAGGCGGTGGCGATCCCGGGATTTCAGGTGCCGTTTGGAAGCCGCGAAATCCCGCTGCCGCATGGATGGGGCACGGGCGGCATGCAGCTTACCGCCAGCTTGCTTGGGCAATCGGATGTGCTGAAGGTGATCGATCAAGGGGCGGACGACACGACGAACGCGGTGAGCATCCGGCGCTTCTTCAAGCGGACGACGAAGGTTCGCACGACGCGGTCGACGCGCGAGGCGACGATCATTCAAACCCGTCATCGAATACCCGAGCATCCGCTTACGGAAGAGCAGATTCTCGTCTTTCAGGTTCCGTCGCCGGAACCGATGCGCACGCTTGTCCGGACCGAGGCGGAGACGCGGAAACTTCACGCGGCCGGCGATTACAGCATTCTCTATCTGAAGCTCTATGAAGACATCGCCCGGTTCGGCAACGTCGCGACGGCCTACAATCATCCGGTCCTGGTGAATGGGCGGTATGTCGCGGCGCCGTCGCCGATTCCGAAATTCGACAATCCCAAACTCCACCGTAATCGCGCGCTTCTTGTCTTCAGCGCGGGACGGGAGAACCGGATCTACGCCATTCCGCCCTTCACGACGGTCACCAGTCTGGATTTGGAGGACTATCCCTTCGCGGTCGAGCCGCAGGAGGGGCGTTGTCATCTGTGCGGGTCGACCTCCGCCTTTCTCGATGAGCGGGTGACCGACGATGGCGATCGGGTCTTCGCGTGTTCCGACACGTCCTACTGCGAGGAGCGGCGGCGCGCCAAGCGCCGGCCGAACGAGCCCGTCACGGATAGAGCGATAGAGGAGAGTGCAGGACAATGACCGCTATGACTCCATGCCCGCCGGTAGCGCGTCGCGCGTCGGAAGAAATCGTCCTCTCCAATGCGCAAATCGTTTGCCGCGACGAATCGTTCTTGGGCTGCGTCACCGTCGTCGATGGTGTGATCGCGGATATCGCCAAGGGACGATGGAATGCGCCCGGCGCGGTCGACATGGAGGGCGCGTTCCTGTTGCCGGGGCTGGTCGACGTTCATACGGACAATCTCGAGAAACACACAATTCCGAGACCAGGCGTTTTTTGGAACCCGGTGACGGCGGCCGTTGCGCATGACGCCGTCATTGTCGCCGCCGGCATTACGACGGTTTTCGATTCCTTGTGCGTCGGCGCCATTGGCAAGCCGGATCGGCGGATCGCATTGCCGAGAATGATCGAAGGATTGCAGGCGGCCGAGCAACAGGCGCTTTTGCGCGCCGAGCACGTCCTGCATCTGCGATGCGATCTGGCGGAGGCGACCCTGATCGATGACGTCGAAGCGTATCTCGACCATCCCGCCCTTCGGTTCGTGTCGATTTTGGAAGACAGCCCGCGCCGCGATCCCGCCCATTTCGCTTCGGTGGCCGAGAAGCGGAAGCTTGGGGCCGAAAGCGGCGCGGTTCCGGCATGCGAGGATTTGCTGAGAATTCGCCGCCGGATTTCCGCCGAATGCCAGCGCCGCGGCATCCCCTGGGGCAACCATGACGACACCAAGGCGTGGCATATCGACGAGGGCGTCGCCCTGGGGATGGCGGTGGCGGAGTTTCCCTTGACCATGGAGGCGGTGGACGCTGCGGAAAAGGCCGGGGTCCCGGTGATCGGCGGCGCGCCCAATCTCGTCGCGGGCAAGTCGCATAGCGGGAATATTTCGATGCGCGACCTTGCCGTCCGGCGCCGACTCGGGATGCTGTGTTCGGACTACATTCCCGCCAGCCTTCTGCATGCCGTCGCGATCCTTGTCGCCGATCCGATCGGATTGTCGCTTCCCGAAGCGGTGCGGCTGGTCTCGACGGCACCGGCCGAGGCCTTCGGGATGACGGATCGTGGCGTGATCGAAGTCGGCCGCCGGGCCGACCTTATTCAGGTCGCTTTCAACGGCGACGGGCCACCGGTTCTTCAATCGTCCTGGTGCAACGGTCGGCGCATCTACTGAAAACGATGAACGGGAAAGGCGGAGGAGAAACCCGATGATCGATGCGCCGCTCCTGTCGGTTCGGGGACTTACGAAACATTACGGCGCGACGATGGGCTGCGCGGACATCGCCTTCGATCTCTATGAGGGTGAGGTTCTCGCCGTCGTGGGCGAATCGGGGTCGGGCAAGTCCACGCTGCTTCGGTGCCTGGCGTCCGACATGCGACCCAGCGCCGGCAGCGCGATCTATCGTACCGAGGACGGTCGAACCCATGACGTGTTCGTCATGGACGATGCGGAACGCGACGCCTTGATCGGCGGCGAGTGGGGCTTCGTGCGCCAAGACCCGGCGGAAGGGTTGCGCATGAACGTATCGGCCGGCGGCAATATCGGCGAACAACTGATCGTATCGGGTGTTCGCCATTTCGGCCGTATCCGAACCGCCGCCGTGGAATGGCTCGACCGGGTCGAGATCGGCGCGCGGTATATCGACCAAACGCCGAAGGTCTTTTCCGGCGGCATGCGCCAACGGTTACAGATTGCCCGGAACCTGGTCATGCGTCCCAGGCTTGTGTTCATGGACGAGCCGACCTCCGCGCTGGATGTTTCCGTGCAGGCGCGGTTGCTCGATCTCATTCGACGGCTTGTCCAAGAACTCGGTCTCGCCGTCGTCATCGTGACCCATGATCTTTCGGTCGCCCGCCTGCTGTCGCACCGTATCCTCGTGATGCGGCATGGTCGCATCCTCGAAAGCGGTCTGACCGACCAGGTTCTCGACGATCCCGCGGAACCGTACACCCAACTGCTGGTTTCCTCGGTGCCGGCGGTATAGCCGGGCAACCGCGTCCCGGCGCCGACGGCGGTGCGCCCTAGGCGACGGACGGAACGTCTTGGTCGAAACGGTCGGGCCGGTACGAGTCCAAGCCTTGACCGGCCGCATCGCCGGCGATCTCGCGGGCGCAGAGCTGTCCCAGCAATGGCGCAAGCGTGATGCCGCTGTGATAGACCGCGATATATGCGTTGCTGGCGTTCGGCAGCCAGCCGACCACCGGCAAGTCGTCCGGCCAAATCGTGCGTATGCCGACCCGGATCGCTTCCGCCGGCGTGGCGCGAAAACCCGGCAACCACCTATCGCCCAGTTCTTCGATGCGCAATGCTTCTTGAGAGGCCTGACTCTGCGTCGGCGTCGGGCCCGCCCGGTGCGCGTCGCCCAAGCCGGCCATGATGCGGCCCGCGCCGTCCGGCCGAAGATGCATGTCGCTTGCGTAGACGACGTGATGCAGCGGCGTCGCGGACGGCGCGGAAACACGCATGACGCCCGGGTGTCGTTCGATCGGGAATGCGTGGCCGACCCGTTCGCACATCGCGATCGAATCGATCCCGGCGGCGAGAACAAGGCGATCGGAATCGATCGTCCCCGACGTCGTAACGACTTTTACGGCCGGACCTGAAAAATCGAGATCGATCGCCTTCGCATCGCGTGTTTCGACATCGCCGACCGCCCGGGCGGCGGCCAGTAACTTTCCGATGAACGGCGGTGCGTCGAGCCATCCTTCCTCCGGGACCCGGATAACGTCGTTGTCCAGGCGGGAGAGGTCGAGCGCGGGCTCCAACTCGGCTCGGACCTGCGCCGCGGAATGGTACTCGCATGGCAGCCCGCGGTCCTCCAGCCGCTTCGTCTCGCTATGAAGGCGGGTCCAGTCGCCGTCGGACTCGCCCCAGCGAAGGGTGCCCGGTTTGTGGACGAACTCAACGGCATCGATCTCGGCGGCAAGGGTGTCGAGATAGCGGATGCTCCTGAGCCGAAGATCGAAGAAGCTATCGGATCTGTGTCCGAAGATATTCAAGCAGGCGAAAGTCGCGCCCGACGTTCCGCCGCCTGGGCGGTCGTTTTCCAGAAGTACGACCGAAACGCCGTGCTGCGCGAGATGATAGGCAATTGACGCTCCGACGATTCCTGCACCGATAATTGTGACACGCATTGCTACCTTCCTGGGTTTCCGGTTCGGCAAACCGACCGCCGGCCTGCCTGGTCGAATCTTCACGGCGTCGCGTCCGCCGTGCTTGTGATCCATGGGTTAGCGGCAGCAACTGACGCCGCCATCGATGTAAAGCGTCTGGCCGGTCACGAAGTCCGACGCCGGCGATGCGAAGAAAAGCGCGGCCCCGGCGATGTCTTCGGGTTCGGCGATCCTGCGCAGCGGAAATTGCGCGACCGTACGGTCGTATGTTTCCGGGTTTGAAAGCGCCGAATCGTTCTTGTGGGTCCGGACCAACGCCGGCGCGATTCCGTTGACGGTGATGTCGTGCGGCGCCAGTTCTGCGGCATGCTGCTTAATGAGCATCGCTTGGGCGCCCTTCGTCGCGCAATACGCGGAATAGCCCCGACCGAGCAGGCCGAGCTGGGCGCGGATCGAGAGCAGATGGACCTGCTTGCCGCCCCGACGCGCGGCGATTTGACGCCGCGCCGCGGCTTGCGCCAAAAAATGGGCGGCTTTGAGGTTGGTGCGGTAGAGGGCGTCGAAGGCGTCCTCGGTAATCTCCGGCAGTGATTGTTCGCGTTGAATGCCGAGACAGTTCACGAGAATGTCGATCGCCTCCTCGCGGCGCACCAAGGCGTCGACGGCGGCGTCGATTTCGACAACGGCGTTCGCGTCGAATGCGAGACCGCGCGCGGCGTGCCCCGCGTTGCAAAGGTCCGCCGCAAGCGTTTCAGCCTTGTCGCCGTTTCGTCCGGAGACGGTGACGCGGGCGCCGGCGGCTGCCAAGGCCCACGAAATCCGACTGCCGAGCGCGCCGTATCCTCCCACGACAAGCGCTACTTTGCCGCCGAGATGGAAAGGGTTCGTTGTCGTCGTTTCAGTCATCTCTAAATCCCTTCGCGATCGTCGTTTCCGTATGGTGCCGCCGATGGGCGGGGACGTTTTGGTCAGCGGCGGCCGGCGCGCCACCTGGCCTCGCCGAATTGCTCCATGAAGACGGGACCGAGATGCTCGCCGGAGGCCGCGCCCAACCGGATGCGCCCCGTCAGGGAGCCGTCGTCGAAGCGCCCCGTGAAGCTGTAGAACACCGTCATCGGCGGTTTCGCGTGGCGGGCGACGAAGGTGGCCGTCTTGCCTGAGAGCCGGCCTTCGATGTCTCCGCGCGACTGCCCGGCGCGATGCGACCCGGTAAGGCGCGGACCGTCTTGCCGCAGGTCCAACAGATGTTCGGCGCTGCCATGCAGGAAATCCACGGTGGCGGTCCACTGGCCCGATACGTCGATATCCGTCTCATCGGATGGCGGCGGCGGGTCTTCGAATGACGTCAGCGCGGCGGCAAGTGCGCTTGCGACGATGTCCACCTCGGCGTCGGTCAGGTTGAACGGGTCGAGCAAGATCGATGTCTTCGTTGCCCAAAAATCATGGATCAGGATGCGCGGCCGCCCGTCGAGGAGGCGCTTGCGCAGCGTCGCGGAGCGCACCGGCGTCACGCTTTCATCCCACGACACGCGCAGCCGTGGCGCCGTTACCGCGGCCGATGCCGGCTGTATTTTTGTCGTAACGCCGGGAACGTCCGACAAGGCCCGGGCGATGCGGCGGAGGCGCGGTTCCCAGGCGGCCCGTTCGGCCGATGCCGACGCCGCGGTCAGCCAGCGCTCGAGCGCCACGACCGCGCCGACGATATCTTCCTTTCCCACCTTCATGGGGCGTCCGAACGCCTGGTGCGGCGGACCGTTCCGCCAAGCCGCTTCGCATAGCCGACGCTTCCCCAAAAGCAGGCCGGTGGATTGCGGCGCGCGAAGATATTTACCGCCCGAGTAGATGACGAGATCGGCGCCGCGGTCGAGCCAAGGGTCGGGGTTGGCGGGCGAGAGGCCGGCGGCGTCGACGAGGATGGGGACGCCTCGCTGTTGCGCGAGGGGCGCTATCTCGGCGAGCGGCAAATCGGATGCGGCGTCCATCCGGCCAAGCATGGCGACCATCACCGCCTGATTGTCGAGCGCCGCCAGCAAGGCCGCCGCCGTGTCGGCCGTCACGATTTCCGCGCCCGTCATCTGGATCGCGTTGTCATAGTCGAAGCGATGGCCGGCGGGCATGACGACGCGGTGGGGGATGCCGTCCGTTCTCGGCAGGCGGAGCATCCGTTCCGGATCGTTGCCGGCGATGCAGGCCGCGGTGGCCAGCGCCAAGGCGGCCGCCGTGCCCGCCGTAACCATGCCCCATTCGGCGCCCGTGAGTGCGGCCAGGCGTTGTCCCGCGCCTTCCGCAAGTTCGTCGAGATCTACAAACGCCTCGGCCGCCGCGGCGATTGCCGTCAGGACCTCGGGACATGGGTTGCTGCCGCCGTGATTGGTGCGGACGCCGGCGCAGTTGATGATGGGTTCGACGTTTAGGTCGCGATAGATCCAACCGGGTTCCCGGCCGAGGGCGTCGCGTGGGTGGGTTGACATGCCTTGGTTACCTCGCTGGCGTGATATGGACAGGGCCGCGAACGTCGACGCGGTAACGGATTGACGGGCGGCGCATCACGACACTCCCCGCGCGGCAAGGATCGCCGAGGCCGTTATGCTGTAGAGCGTGATGACGAGATACATCGCGCCGCTCGTCCGCGGCACGCGAAGCGGCGTCACGTGCAGAACCGCGAGAAGCAGCAAGGAGGTGCTGAGGATCGTCGGGAACAGGTCCGCCGGCATGAGGGGCGCGAATAGAAACAACAATGCCAGCAACGGCACGTCGTACGACAACGGCACGCCGGTGAATCGGCCGTCCGAGGAAAGACCGAAACTATTGAAGTAGCTCAGGCGCAGCGCGCCCGCGAGCATCAGAAGCGCGGCCATGGGAAGGGAAATCAAGGATGCACCGTTGACCTGAATCAGCACGATCGCCGGGAACACGGCGCCGCTGACAAGGTCCGCGAGCGAATCGAGATTCTTTCCGATCCGCGCGGTTTCGGGGAGACGGTTCCGTGTCCGTCCGGCGACGACGCCGTCGAGGTGATCGGCCAACAGCGCCCAAAGCGCGGCGGCGACGCCGATATCCGGGTGCCCTGAAATCACGAGCAGAATAGCGAGGGCGGAGCAGCACAGTCCGCCGGCGGTAATCGCGTTTGCCGGATCGAAGAGATAGCGTACCATTTCATGCCTCCCGGACTATCGCTGTGGGATCGGCCCTCTAGAGCGTTGCTCGGGCTTCGAGTTGAGCGGGCGCTTGCGACCGGAAAATCGTCTCCGCGGTTCGCAGATCGTCCTCCGAATCGATCTCGAACCATTTGAGATCGGCGCAGTTGGCGGCCGTCAGCCGAAGACCCCTCTCATCGACCATGTGTTTCAGCACTTGCTCCACGTAGGCGGAGGTCTTGCCCGCGCTGATCGAGGCTTCCAATGCGGGCACCAGGGTGCCGCGAAGCGTCGCGGCGCTGAGCTTGAAGATGTTTATCGTCTTGAAAAGCTCTCGCCGGGCCGCGTCTTCGACGGTCTGGTTCATGTGGATGGTTTTCACATGGCCGGATGGGGACAACGTGACGGCCGATCCGGTCATCATGGAGTCAAAGGGCGCGACGGCGGCGATATCCGGTTTGGCGTCCGACAGGAGGCGCCGCAGCACGTCTTGTTCGAAAAATACGTCCCCTTCGAGGAGCAGCGTGTCCTGCACCAGGGCGTGCCGTGCGAGCCAAAGCGAGTAGGCGCTGCCCGTGCGGTCGAAGGCCGACGATTCGCAATAGTCTATCTCCACGCCGGCGAAGGATGTGCCGCAGGACCGGACTATCGATTCCTTCCGGTAGCCCACGACAATGGTTGCCTGCCGAACCCCGGCCCGCGCCAAGCGGCGTAGCGCGTTGTGCAAGATGGGAACGCCATGCACCTCGACCAGCGGCTTCGGTTGCCGTTTGGTCAAGGGGCGGAGGCGGGTTCCGAGGCCGGCCGCCAAAATGATCGCGTGTTTCACGGTCGTTTTGTCCGTCTTGTCCCGTTGCATCGAATTCTCTCCGGTTGGTCGGTTTGGCAATGAAGGTTGCGCGCGCACCGCGCCATGAAGGGCGGTCAGGTCACTCAAGCCGGTTGAGGCTTCGGACCAATCGTGTAAGGCCGCGCTCCAACATGTCGGCGGGAACGCCATAGGACAGTCGCAACCCCGCCGGGTCGCCGAAGGCGCTGCCGCTGACCGTCGCGACGCCGGCATCCGCGAGCAGATGGCCGGCGATGTCGTCCGCGTCCGCGACTGCCCCACCGCCCGGTTTCCGCTCGAGGATGCCGCGCAGGTCGAGGTAGAAGTAGAAGCCGCCTTGCGCTGCCGGCAGCGGTACGTCTCGCAAATCGTCCAGAATGGCCTGCCCGAGCGCGCGGTTATGGCGCAGCCGAGCCTCCTGTTCCTGGATGAAGCCGTTGTCCCCGGCGGTTAGGTAAGCGAGCACCGCATGCTGTGCGATGACGTTCGGGTTGGATGCGGTATGACTCTGCAGGGCCTTGGTGGCTGCGATCACGGCGGGCGGGGCGGCCAGATACCCGATGCGCCAGCCGGTCAACGCCAGGGACTTCGAGAAGGAGTTGACGATCAGCGTGCGGCGGCGGGCTTCGGGCGCGGCGTCGAGAAGGTGCGTGTGCGATGCCGGCTCATGGACGAATTCGCGATAGCATTCGTCGAAGACGAGCCAAAAATCATGATCTTCCGCGAGCCCGGCCACGCCGCGCAGCCACTCCCCGTCGTAGACCGCGCCCGTGGGGTTGTTCGGTGTGTTGATGATTATAGCGCGCGTCGCGGGCGTGACGGCCGCTGAGATGTCTTCGATGCGCGGAATGTGGTTGGCCGTGGATGCGGCGACGAAGACGGGGGCGGCGCCGGCGATGGCTACCTGCGCCGGGAATGTCGTCCAATACGGCTGCGGAATAATGACCTCGTCGCCGGGGTCCAGGATCACCATCGCGGCGTTGAAAAGCGCCTGTTTGGCGCCGGCCGTCACGGCGATTTCGTCGGCTGTCCAGGACAAGCCGTTTTGCGGCGTTACGATGTCCGCAATGGCGTCCCGCAAGGCGTTAAGGCCGACGGTTTCGGTATAGCGGTTCACGCCTCCTTCGATGGCGGCGATCGCGCCGGCGCGCACGGCCGGAGGCGATGGCGACCAAATCTCGCCTGCTGAAAGGTCGACGATTTCCGTTCCCTTGGCTTCCGCCGCTTTCGCCGCGGCGCGCGCCTTCGATGTTCCGGATGTTGCAAAAAGCGTGGTTCGGTGCGCCAGCATTCGGAATGCTCCCTTCCATGGCGTTGTCGTGAAGCGCGACGATCCCCGGACGCGGCCGAGGGTGGCGCGATGTCAAAGACGGTCTTGGCCGACAGAGGCGGTTGGCAGGTACGATTTCTCGGCGGCGGACAGTTCAGAATAGCCAAGCAAATCGAACACGGTATCGAGCGGCGCGATGTCCGCCTCGATGTTCGCCACGCTCTCGTCCTTTTTCACTTGATCGCAAAGCGCCTGCATCGCGGCGACGGATGCGCGCATGTTGTGGTTCGCCCAAATCACGGTGGACACGCCCGCCGCCCGATATTTTTCGACGGGGGTTTTGAAATATTTGGTTGGTACGATCACAAGGGGCCGTCTGTTGTCCCAAGCCTTGGCGAAGTCGAGGATTTCATCCGCTGTTTTTTGCCGGGAATGGATCAGGATGGCGTCGGCGCCGGCGTCCGAATAGGCGGCGGCGCGGCGAAGCGCTTCCTTCTGACCGTGTCCGGCAATCAGGGCCTCGATACGGGCGACGATGACGAAATCGGGATCGGGCACGCCGTCCCGCACCGCTTGCAAGCGGCCGCAGAATTCATCGATATCGGCGAGAGGATGGCGATCGCCGACGAAGGAATTCATTTTCGGGAAATGCTTGTCTTCGAGGCAAATCCCCGCGACGCCCCGTTCGCAAAGCTTGCGGCTGACGCGCCTGGCGTTGTTGAAGTTGCCGAAGCCGCTGTCGCCGTCGACCAGAATTGGAATACGCGTGACGTCGGCCATGCGTTCGACAACGTCGACGACGTCGGTCCAGGACGCCTCGTTGGCGTCACGCACGCCGAGCGCCGTCGAAATCGACAGTCCCGATGCCCAGATGCCGGGAAAGCCGCTGCGTTCGGCGATGAGCGCCGATAGCGCATCATGCGCTTCCATCAGGAAGGCAAGTTCGTTCGAGTTGATGATGCTCCGCAGGGCGTGCGGCTTGTTTGTGCCGAAAAAGCTTGTGGTCGATCCGTTGGAATTTGTCATTTCTGTACGAACCTCTCAGAGAAGGAACCTTGAAAGCGCGGCCTGCGCTTGCTTCATCTGAGAAACAGTAATGACAGAAAGTGAATATTCAAATTTATATTAGAAATAATGAATTTTATATTTCATCTATATTTATAAATACATGATCTGCAAAATAATTATGTTTATATTTTATTTTGCAAAGCAAAAAATAGCGAATGCGTTGTATATCCAGACTTCGGGACCGGGATGGGTCGCGACCGTCAATGGTGTCGGTGGATGCGCGCGGGGTGACGATCCTTAACGCGTCGCGCGACTTAGGACGCGGTCGCGCCCCTTGATGCATTGTTCGCGCGAGAACAAATTCGATCAAGTTGGGCGCAAGAATTGCGTATCAAGTTTTATTCCCGATTACATAAAAATATTCAGAATAATATTCTGAAAATACAACCCTGAAAGGAGTTGCGATATAAAAATCGCAACGCTACGGTAACAGACATACCATAAGCATCTGAAATATTACGATTATGTTACAGGGCTTCCCGTAACACTGTTGAGTGTTTGTTGCCCGAATTATGGATAAGGATTCATACGATTAGCTGACCTAATCCCAATAGGAGGTGCAAAAACAGCACTGAGCTCGATTTTGGAAAGGAGGAATTTGTGTCTGAAAACTTGCGGACCGCAGCAACATATGACGTCTTGAAGGGATTGATCGTGAATTTTCAGTTCCGGCCGGGCGAGCACCTGCAAATAAATGATTTGGCGGACCAATTGCAGGTGAGCGTGACGCCGATCCGAGAAGCGTTGTTGAGATTGAGCAGCGAATCACTCGTGGTATCGGTGCCGAATCGCGGGTTCTTCTGTAAGAATCTTGATATCGGCGAACTGCAGGATCTCTATAACCTTGCCTATCTGATACTGAGTTACTCGATCAAGAACGCGACGGAAGCGTCGAGGACGCTGGACTTCACCAATCCGCTTCATGCGACGGCGCACACGGCGCCCGGCCAGGAATTGGACTTGGGAAGCAGGGAAGCGCTCGCATGCTCGCATGCGTTGCTTGTTGAGCGCTTGAATACGAAAATCGCTCAATTGTCTAACAACCGTGAATTTGAAAAAATAGTTCGAAACTTCAATGAACGAACTCACTATGTTCGAGTCATTTACTACAGTATTTATGGCGTTAGACACATAAATACATCAACAGTATTTGACTTGGTGGAAAACATGGAGCGTAAGGACGCGAAAGCGGCAACGCGTTTGTTGCATCGCGCCTTTCAAGCGAAGATCCACAACATGGGCGAGGTCGTGAAGGAGGCCTTGGTTCGCACATATGTCGACCGGACGTCGGCTGGCTTGCAAGAGAACGTTCCGGCGCGGAATATCGCGACAGGCGGGTGGGCCTAGGAAGAGAACAGGTTTTGGGTGGAAATGCAGACCGGGCGCCGGGTGATGTTAGGGGCGGCCGGATTTTTTTGCCAACCGGTCTCTACGGGCGCGCGAGGAACCGCGGACAGGGCTGTATCGTGCGGGCGCGTGGCCTAAACCGCGAGGCCGACCGCCAATGCGGCGCCGACCGGGAAAGCCAATGACACCGTGACGCGGCGCCAGGCAAACTGATGCCCCAGCATCGGAACCTCCCAGACGTAGACGCGATAGACGGAAAAAATCAACCAGCTTGTGATCATCGCGACGAGTTGCGGCTGTCCGGCGCCGGCGTGAAGAAGCGCCGCCAGAATCGGAAATGTCATGACCGATCCGGCGGAAATCAAATACCCTGTAAGTGTTGCGACGAGGATGCCGGTCAGGCCGCTTTCCGGGCCGATGATTGCGGCGATAAGACGGTCGGGCAGCAGGGCCGACAGGAAGCCCGCCGCCGCAAGCGCGGCGACAAGCAGGCCGACGATCGGCAAGGCCTGACGCCACGCAAATGCAAGCACGGCCCGATGCGCGCCGCGTCTTCTGATACAAGCGACGGCCAAAAAGAGCATGGCGAGCGCCCAGACGATCATGGTCGCGACCGTCATGGGGCACCCGACGTTGGCTGGCGCCGTCCAGCCGGAAACAACCATGACACCAGCAGACCGGCGACGATCGGCAAGGGCAGGCAGACGAGGAGCCGCAGGCCGGCAAAATCGAACCCGAGAAGCGGCGCTTCCCAAATCATAACGCGGAAGACGCTAAGCAGCAGGCAGGCCGACACATAGGCAACAATCGTTGCCTTGTCGATTCCGGCGATCGCGAGGGTCGCCGCCAACGTGTAGAAGACGACGGAGATATCGGGGGTCAAGGCGCCGAACCCGGTGGCCAACGCCAAACGGGCTCCCATCGCCTGGCCGCTAAGCCACGCCTTTAGGCGATCGAGCGGGAGCAGGAGAATCAGACTGCCGGCGAGAACCATGCCGCCGACGATGCGAAGCAGGATATCGACCAGAATGAGAGCTTCGTGTCGAAGGATGTCGATGACCGTGTCCGGTCCCTTCAACCAATAACACAGCGCGCCTGTAAGGGCGGCGATCGCGGCGACGCTGATCGTCGTTTTCCATTGCCCGGCCGTTCCGTTTCCCCGGTGGTCCGGAAACGCCGCGGGCAGTGAAAACCGGGAATCGGACGGCGCGGCGTTCCTTGCTTGGTCGTCTGGCTGGTCCTTCATCGACAAACCCGCGTTCCGTTTGCTGTCTGGGCGGGTATCGTGGTGGGCATACCGGCGTAACCCTGGCGATGAACGCCATGCCGCGTTTCCCGGCGACCTATTCTAGAGAGTTTGTTGATCCTCCAAGCAGATTATTTTCCGAATATATTCTCGCCGTATTCCGGCATCTAACGTCATTGGTTTCGTGCAGGGATACGGTCATGTTCACGAAGGACGGAATGCAGCCGCGGGCGCTCATCTTGTTGATGGCATGACCCGATGCGCCATAAACCGTGCCACCGACGGTGCCGTCACGCGCCCTGTGCGTCACGCACCAAGTCGTCGTAGAGATCGGGCCGGCGGTCACGCCACCACGGGAACTTCTTGCGCGCCGCCGCCGCGTCGTCAATGTCGACAGTATGGATCAGCAGTTCGGAATCGGTGTCGCTCGCTTCGGCCAAGATCATGCCGCGCGGGCTGACCACCATGCTGCGGCCGATATGGTGGCGCGGTCCTTCGTCGCCGACCCGGTTGACCGCCACCACATAGGCGCCGTTTTCGAAGGCGCGTGTCCGCAGCGGCAATTCCCAAAGCGATTGGCGGTGTTCGGTGTCGCCATAGGTCGAGTAACAGATCGGCATGAACAAAATTTCCGCGCCGCGTTGGGCCAGCACGCGGCTCGGCTCCGGGTACAGCCGGTCATTGCAGATCTGTATGCCGATCCGCGCGCCGCATAGGTCGAACACCGGCAAATCGTCGCCGGGCTTGAAATAGAACTTCTCGAAGCTGCCGGTGCCGCCCTGCAACTCCGTCGGGAAGTAAGCGGGGATGTGGGTCTTGCGGTAGGTCCCGACCGTCCGGCCGTCGGAATCGAGCACCAGCGCGGCGTTGTAATAGCTGCTCTGGGTCTTCTCCGCGAACGGGAAAATCATGGCGAGGCCGCGCGCCTTCGCCGTCTCGAAGATCGGGCTGATCCGGGAATCGGGCAGATGCAGGAAATAGCGATCGAAGTCTTCCTCCAGCCGGTTCGGGAAGAAAGGCGCCAGGAACAATTCGCTGAAACAGATCAAATCGGCGTTGGCGTCGGCCGCTTGCTCCACCAATCCGCAGGCCCCGGTCACGCCGTCGCGGGGGTCGTCGCTCAGCACCGGTCCCGTCTGCGCCAGCGCCACGGTCAGTTCACGTCCCATGCTCGTCCTCAAACTCATTGAATTTCAGTGTCCCCAGCCTCGGATAATAGATCAATGCAGGCGCGCCGCGCCAATACGCGTAACGATGCAGGCTTCCATGTTAGACTGCTCATTCGATGCGGACCGATGGCCCGGTCAATCAAAGGCGGGCGTTTATCCGCGCCGACACTTTCGGGAGGACAGCATGACGCCGGACGCCGCGACGGCCCAAACCGTGCCTGTGGAATACCGCGACTTGGCGGTCGATCTGGCGCAATTTTCCGCGACGATCGACGCGGCGCGTCTCGATCCCGCGGTCGTCGAGGCGGTCAAGACCAATATCCTCGATACGCTGTCCTGCGCGCTGGCGGGATCGTCCGCACCGGCGATCGCGGAAGTCTCGGGCCTCGTCCGGGACTGGGGCGGGGCGCCGCAGGCCGATATGTTCGTCTTCGGCGGAAAGTTCCCGGCGCATCACGCCGCCTGGGTCAACGGCGGCATGTCCCATGCCCGCGACTATGACGACACCCATGATGCCGCCGTGCTGCACGCGGGCGTTCCGGCGGTGGCCGCGGCGATCGCGGCTGGGCAGCTGCGCGGCACCCTGACGGGCGCGGACCTGATCGCGTCGGTCGCCGCCGGCATCGAAACCACCTGCCGTCTCGGCGTGGCGTGCAAGCTGGACATCATCGACAGCGGTTTCATCTACACGGCGTTGCTCGGCTATTTCGGCGCGACGGCGGCGGCGGGCCGGGCGCTGGGTTTGAGCGCCGAGGAAATGGTGAATGCGTTCGGCATCGTCTACAGCTCGGTGGCGGGCAACCATCAGGTGACGCGCGACGCGTCGCTCATGAAACGGTTGCAGCCCGGACTCGCCGCCCAGGCGGCGGTGGTCGCGGTGCAGCTCGCCAAGCGCGGCATCCGGGGCGCGCAGAATGTGTTCGAGGGGCTCGACGGGTTCTTCCGGGTCTACCTGCGGAACGAGGTCGACCCCGATGCCGTGCGCGCGGACCTGGGCCACCGTTTCGAACTCCTGAACCTGAGCTACAAGCCCTATCCCTGCTGCCGCGCGGTGCACACGACGGCCAATGCGGTCTTGCAGCTGCGGGCGGAGACCGGCCGCGCCGCGCGCGACATCAAGTCGATCCGAGTTGGCGTCACGGGTCCCGGCTACCAGATGGTCTGCGTGCCCGAGCATGTTCGCCTGGCGCCGCGCACGATCGTGGAGGCGCAGTTCAGCATTCCCTACGCCGCGGCGGCTGCCTGGACCGACGGCGACTTGAGCCTGCGCCATTTCTCCGACGAGGGCTTGCGGCGTGAGGACGTGCTCGATCTCGCATCACGGGTGTCGACCTATGTCGATGCCGAGATCGACCGGGATTGGAGCCGCTTCATCACGCCGGCCAAGGTGGCCGTCGAATTCCAAGACGGGGAGACGGCGGAAACGCGTGTCGATTATCCGAAGGGTCACCCGAAAAACGTGATGACGGAACAGGAATTCGCCGCCAAGGCCGCGGATTGCGCGGCCCATGCCGCCGGGCCGATGCCGGCGGACACGGCGGACCGGCTGATCGCCGCGGTCGCCACGCTCGAGAGCACGTCCGATGTAGCGTCGCTGGTGCAGGTCATGACGGGTGGTGGCGGCTGACCGCGTTCGATCCCATCGGCCGAGCCCAACCGACGCTGGATCGGATGGGCTCGGCCGGAATTATTGATTCCTGTACCTTCTTAGGGATTAGGGAGCAAATCCAACAAGAAAGCCTGAGAGATTAACATCCACAAACTGGCCGGGACTGAAATTCGATGTGTTGAAATCATAGAGTGTTCCGGTAGCAGCGTTTGTCAGCGCTAGTTCCAATCTCCTCTGGGTCACCCCATTTACGTTTCGAGCATCAAAGGCTGCGCGACAATTTATTGGAGTACCTGTGATGTTCTGAGAAATTGCAGCGGTTGCTACGAGAGGATTACTGCCTCGTGCACCCTGATCAGCCGTATCAAATATCAGCAGCGCGTTAAGTGCACTTGAACGCTTTAGGCCGGCGGCGAATGGGGTGCCGGTATCTGGGCCCGTTGGCGTATTGGTGAATGTTTCACTCGCTCCGTTTATGGTGGACACAAACGGAGCCGGGGTAGCAGCATCACTGTCGAATGACAGTATCCGATGTTGCAGCGCGCCGCCGTTGTTGATCAAGCGCAGCACAAAAGATGTGTAAACAAGCCCACTGCCGGGTGAGAAACCACCCGAACCCGAACCGACCACACTCCAGGTTGCTGCATTCGAAACGACCAAACCCTGATCAGACGTAAACGCTAGGCCGCCGGGAAAATTTTCGGCCGGCGGTAGTTCTGCAAACGCTAAAAAAGATAACTTCATGGGAGATTTGTTGCCGATTGCAGCGCCACCTGCAAAAAGAAACGGATCGTGCGATTGCTCAACCATTGATAGCTCCTTTTCGGATATGGGTGGGTTCATGCGCAGCGACGTTGAGCGGTTCCCGATTCTGGGGCGTTTGGGTCTTCAGGGAAACGCGATCGATTGACGTTTCCGGATAAGACAAAGTCGCCCTCAAGCTGTTATTGGCTGTTCATCGATGGGGGAGCGGGATCACATACTCGGTCATCACCCGCAGCAACCCTGGTTCTTGTGATTTGACCGGGATTTACCGTCCCGGCATAGAACGCCTGTTGGTACACCGCATCACTTCCTTCATGAACAGCCCGAAGTGCTTCGGTTCTGGCAAGCGCGTGAGATCTGAACTGTATAAATCTTACGCTGCACCGTTGTACCAACCTGACAATCTCAGCGTCGATACAATTCGCTGCGAATTCTACTCTTGGTTCGTTTTCCGCCGCCTTACGGTCCCGACCCAAATTCCATCGAACACGCCTTCTCCAAACTCAGAGCTCAGCTATGACGCATGGACGCCAGGACATAGGCGACTTCATCGCCGCCGTCGCCACGCTCGGCCCCGACACGGGCCGTCAGGCAGGAAATACCGAAATCCACCAGCGTATCCGCCACCGCGGACTCGACCCGACCTTGCGTTCTATGCTCCTCGACGGTCACGATCGCCGCCGGTATAGTTGATTGGCCCCTTACGAGCGGCCCGATGACGCTGAAGTCCATCTCGACGGTTCGAAGCCGGTGGAGGATTTGGTGGACGTTATCTTTTCGAGGATCGAAGGGTAACGGAAAGTCGGCCGCACACACTCGGCCCGGACGCGGAGATGTCTGTTGTCGCGCCGGGCCTGCCTGTTGGCGTCGCCCGGCGGTGCGCCGAAACAGCTATAACTCTTCCTTCACTTGGACATAGGCCAGCAAGGCGAAAAGCACCGTGCCGCCGAGCACGTTTCCGAAATACGTGGGGATCATGAAGGTGCCGATCGTGGTCCACAGGCCGATCTCGCCGTTCAGCAGCAACAGAAACGCCTCCGTGGAGCCGGCGACGATGTGACTGAGGTCGCCCAGCGCGATCAAATAGGTCATCCCGACGACGACCCAGAACTTCGCGTGTCCCGCGCTGGGGATCATCCACACCATTGCCGCGATCAAGAATCCGGCGGGAATGCCGTGCAGCGCCATTTCACTGGCGTCCTTCATCATGAAGTGCCGGGAAATCTCGCGGAAGGACTCGACCTGTTCCGGCGAAAAGATTCCGCCATAGTGCGCGGCGGCGGCGAACACGAACGTTCCCACCATGTTGGCGATGAAGACCACGGTCCATAAGCGGATGAGCAGGTAGAGGTTGTGGCGGGAGCGGTCGGTCATCAAGGGCAGGACCGCGGTGATCGTATTCTCCGTAAACAGTTGCAACCGTCCCAGAACGACGATCAGGAAGCCCACGGTATACCCAAGGTTCTCCACCAGCGGCCGCCAAGGCGCGTCCGGCAGATGTTGGTGCAGCAATCCTTCGGCGACGACGGACATGGAGATGCAAAGGCCGGCGGCGATGCCCGACCACCACAACGAGGATGTCGGCCGCGCCAACTCCTCTTCGCCTTCCCGCTTGATGATATGGTAGACGATCGGCGCCCGAAGACGCAGGCGTTCCTCGATATCGTCGGCGTCGCCGTTGGTCAGGTCGCGGGGATTGGGTGATTTTTTCATGTCGCGGCGCACCGATTTGTATGAACTGGCGTCGTGCCATAAGGAGGCCGCCGCCCAACGATGTCGAGCCCGCGCGCTCCGAATCCCGACGCGCCGTCGGCGCGGCCGGTCGGGCTTTCGGCGGTATCGCCCTGGATGCGGACCGTGGTCGGTTTGGTCACGACGATCATCCTGTCTGAGCCGCGGTCGAAGTCTTCGACGAACGGCGAGTCTATCACTGCGAATGGAAAACGCTGCTGGGTATTTTCGATGTTCCGGATGGCGCGGCGGTATCGCTCGAACGCTGTCGGTGTAAGGCCCGTATCGCGCCGCCGGGCCGGCCCCGGCGGCGCGAACGAGGATGACACGCGCTTTCCGGCACGTGAGTCGTCGGGCGGGCGTCCTATCCCGCCGCCTCTTCAAGGCGCTGCGCCGCGAACTCCCAATTCACCAGATTGTCCAAGAATGTCTGCACGAACGCGGCCCGGTCGTTGCGATGATCCAGGTAGTAGGCGTGCTCCCACACGTCGCAGGTCATCAACGGGGTGAGACCGTTCACGAAGGGCGGGACGGCGTTCGGCGTAGAGATCACCGACAACGTGTCGCCGTCGACGACCAGCCATGCCCAACCGCTGCCGAACTGGCCCGTCGCCGTGGCCATGAACGTATCCTTGAAGCCGGCGAGGCTGCCGAAATCGGCGTCGATGCGATCCTTGAGCGGACCATCGGCCAAGGCGCCGCCGTTAGGCGATAGGGAATGCCAAAAGAAATCGTGGTTCCAGACCTGGGCGGCGTTGTTGAAGACCGCTGCGGCGGCCGGGTCGTCCTTGCTCTGAACGATGATGTCCTCCAGGGATGCGTCCGCCAACGCCGTATCGGCGATCAATGGGTTGAGCTTGTCGACATATCCGCTGTGATGTTTTCCGTAGTGATAGGAAATGGTCTCTTCCGACATATGCGGGGCAAGGCTTTGTTTATCGAACGGGAGAGCCATCAACTGGACGGGCATTTTTTGTTTCCTTTCATCCAAGGGAAGTGAGATCGGCCGGCCATTTACGTTGATCCGCCGACCGATGTGGTGGGTATAGGGTGAACGGTTCGGATTTTCTTCGGGAAGGCAATGCGTTGTTCGCGGCGCCCGCTGACAACGGCGGGCCGTTCATAGCGCTGTAGCGGGACTCACTTGTAAATCAGAAGGAAACGGGGATGTTTGCCCGCAATCTTCGCTGCCTATCGGAAGGCCGTATCGGGCTCCGCCGGTTTCGTCCCGGCGCGCCCGCATCGGAGATTCGTTTGCTCATGACCTTTCGCCTCCCTGTGTCGATACCGGTCAGTCGAAGAGGTATGGCGTTTTCTCAAAAGGAAAAGGATCTCGTCGGGAGAATGTTCGATTTTTCGCGATTGCCCGGGAATTCGAAGAGGGACCGAACGATACGGAGCGCCCCTCGGCTGCCGCCTAACTCGGCAACACGACCAGTTTCGAATAGCTCTCAATCATGCTGAGCGCGTCCGCAAAGGTCTTCGTCGGGGATTCCTTCACGATGTACCCGGCGATGTTCTTGTCGTAGGCCGAGGCAATGTCGTCCGGCGCTTCGGAAGTGGTCAACACGAAGATGACGGCGCGATGCAATGTTGGGTCGTCCCGCACCACTTCGAGGAACTCGATACCATTCATGCGCGGCATGTTGAGATCGAGGATGATGATATAGGGCGGCAGTATCTTGTCCTGGCCCGCGTCGCCGCGCAGTATCTCCAACGCCTCCTGTCCGTCCCGTGCAACGACTTGCGGGTTCACCAGCCTCTGGTGTCTGATGGCCCGTTTGATGGACATCACGCTCACCTCGTCGTCATCGACGATCAGGAATCGCACCTCTTCGAATTGAGTTGTCATTTGACCCCCTTGCCTCGGCGGCGCCATGTGTCCCGATCGGGGTGGTGTGCCATGGGCCACTATTGTGAATATTATTAATCATTCATATATCAATTTATAGGAGAAATTTTTCTATTATTGCAACTTTGTTTGGTCCTTGCCGACAAACGGTTGCCGTCTTTCGATGACCGGTACCGGCGCGTTTGCCTTCCGTTTATCCAATTATCCAATGGCACGATGCCGCGCCACCGTTAGGCCGCGGACCTCGCCTGCGCCTGTTCCCGCAAATCGGGGAAATCAAAAGCAAAGGTGGCGCCCCTGGCCCGTTGCGGGTTCGACGCAATGCTGATCGTGCCGCCGTGATGTTCGACGAGTTTGCGAATGATGGCGAGGCCGAGGCCGCTTCCCTCCACCTCATCCCGCGATTTGAGCGTTTCGAACAGTCCGAACACGCGGTCATGATAGGCCGGGTTGATGCCCGGCCCATCATCGGTGACGGCGAACCGTATGCGGCGTCCGGTCTTCCGAACGTCGATCACGATCTGCCCGTGATCCTCGTCATGATGTTTCGCCGCATTGTTGATCAGGTTCAGGAGAATCTGCCGCAACGGCGTCGTATAGGTCTCGATGGTTCGGACGTTGCCGGAGAATTCCAGCCGATACCGTCCCGACGGATCGACCAGCTCGGCAAGATCGAGGACCGTCTCCTTCACATCGATTTCGGCAACGCTCGATTCCGCTTGTCCCGCTTGGGCGTATTCGAGCAGGTCGAACAACAAGCTCGACAACCTGTCCACGCGCTGCAGCATCAGTTGCAGGTTGGAGCGACCTTCCGGCGGCAGCGAGTCGCCGGCGTCTTCCAGCGTCCATTCCGCGAGATTCTTGATCGCCTGCAACGGGGATCGCAGGTCGTGGGACGCGACATAGGCGAATTTTTGCAGTTCTTCGTTGGAGCGCCGTAGTTCGCGCGCGTTCTCCTTGAAGACTTCCAGGGCCTTCGCCATTTCGCCCAGTTCATCCGGCCCCGCGACCGACACGTCGTGCTCGGTATTGCCGCTTGCGATCCGGCGAACGGCGGCGGTCAACCTGGCCATTCGACGATTGATCTGTCTTTCGACGACGAAGAAACTGACCCCCGCGATCACCAAGACGGTGACGATCAAGGTTGCCGTCAAGACGGCTAAGGTCGTTAAAAGCGACTTGTCCAACGACAAGGCTGTTTCGTCGATGTCCTGCTTCGCGAGCGTGACGAACCTGTTTGATATATCCGAAATCGTTCGCGTGAGGTCGAGTTGCGTCGCCTTCTCGGATTGGAAGCGGGCGCTCACTTTTGCCAACTCCTGAAGATTCCGATTTACGCCGCCGGGACCGAAAATGAGCGCCCGCAACGCCTCGACTTTGCGTGCAAGCGCTTGGCGATCGGCGTTGTCCTTCAGCTTTGGAAGGAGCTGGCCAATTGTCTGCAATTCGAGCTGTAACCGCGTCACCGTCGACGGTGCTTGAGACGGCTCGACCGACAGCGAAAGCTGCTCCGCGGCGTTGATCGCGAGGCTGACCTGAAAGACAAGTTCCGTCAGCGCGATGAGAGCGGAAACGTCCTTCTGGCGAGTTGGACCGATACCGGATTGAGTGTCCGCGGCGTCGGACGATGCAAGGCTGCGCTCAAGGGTACCCGCCGCATCGGTTAAGAGCGGCTCGATGATGCCGGCGAAGTCCAAGCCGGCGGTTTCTATGTCGCTCGCGCTTGTCCGCAGCGCCGACCGGACGCGCAGGATATCGCCGCGGAGAGATATCAACGTGTTAACCGACCGCTCGAGACGACGTTGCACATCCGCGAACTCTTCTTGGATTGGCGCGGTCGACCCGGCCGCCGGGAGGGATGCAATTACGTCCCGTATTGCCACATGCCGGGTATCTATCGCCGCCTGAAGACGCACGAGACCGTCTTGCGTTTGCTGTTCGTTGAGTTCAGAGGTAACCGCCAGCAAGGCCGTCAGCTCCCGCGCCAACTCTTCCGTCTGCAGCAGCGACGGGACCGATTGCGCCAGCAGCCTTTGTTGCGAATTCCATAGAGAGCCGAGTTGCAGGGACCCTATCGTCACGGCAATCGTGACCATCGCGACGATGAACAGGAACGTGAACCGCAACCGGGACACGACTTTGGTTCCCGGACGCAAGGTCGACAAACTCACGGTAGCCACCCCATGGCGTTAATCTACCATTATGTGTATAATCATGTGTTAATTCAATCTATAAAAGTCTTTAGCCACGGATACGACTCCCCGGCAATCGGGCTTCGGCCCAGAGTCGGGAACCCGACGCCTCGGTATGCGTCGCTCAAGCCGGTCACAGCGACGGGCTCGTGAAACAAACGCTGTTGCCGTGAGCCGGATAGCCTGCCCCCAAGGCAAGGCCGCGTTCAATGAAGCGCTCATGTGGGCGGTGCGGCAATACCGTCCGGGTACCGGGATGTTGGGTTCCGAGAAACAAGAGCGGCGCTGAGAGGGCTTGCGCCGGAAACGCCCGACGGACATGCGCTATCGGCTCGCGGCCTTCGCAGACAGCGGCCCAAAATCGCCGAGTGTCGAGTCGTCCGGACAAGATCAAAATGCAATAGCCTAAAAAATAGAAAATATATACATTATAGCAACTTTAAATATTAATTATTTGTTCATTTGAGGTTTTTAGGTTGTAGAAATATATTAAAATTAAACGTTAAAAAGTCGTCCCGCGCCATGATGTTTGATGAACCGACTTTTTTGCCGGCGGACATATCGCGTGTTCTTGTCGTTGAAGACGACGAGGTGGATTTCCGCCACGCGCGTCGACTTCTGCATGAAGTATTCGGCAGCGACCTGAAGCTGGATTGGGCGCAAGGCGTGGAATCGGCTATCGATTACGTCAATACCGGGGACCATGACGTCTACATCATCGACTATCATCTGGGCGGACAAACCGGCCTTGAGTTGATGAACGAGTTGGCCAGCCCGCATCGGTCCGGGGTCGTTATTTTTCTGACCGGCATCGAAAGCCCCCAGGTCGACCGGACGATCGCCCGCGCGGGCGCCTCCGACTACCTTATCAAATCCGAAGTAACGGCCGCGCTTTTGGAACGGTCCATCCGGTACGGTTTGGCGATGGAGCAACGGAAGTCGGCGCTTCATACCGAAGCGGCCGAGTTGAGGGCCGCGAAGGCAAGGATCGAAGAGCAGACGGAGGAGTATATCTCTATTGCCGAGGACCTCGCCGCCACGCAACATCGACTGCAACAGGCGTTCGCCCGGGTCGAGGAGAGCGAGAGCAAGTATCGTTTCCTGGCGGAGCACGATAATCTGACGCGCCTTCCGAACCGTGCATTTTTTACGCGATTTATCGAGGAAGAGCTTTCCAAGGCCGCGGCGAACGGAACGGGTGTTGCGCTCATCCTCCTCGACCTGGATCGTTTCAAGGCAATCAACGACAATCTCGGCCATCCGGCCGGCGACGCCCTGCTTGTCGATACGGCGCGACGCTTGGTGACCGCGCTGCGGGACTGCGATCTCGCCGCCCGGTTGGGCGGTGATGAATTCGGCGTCTTCGTTACCAACCTTGCCGGCCGGGCGGACGCCGTGGCGATCGCCGACAGAATTATCGACGCGTTCTCCGAATCGCGCGACAGTGTCGATCAGCGGATGTCGACATCGGCAAGTCTGGGCATCGCCTTTGCGGACGATGCCGACAGCACGTTCGAAACGCTGTTCCGGAACGCCGACACGGCGCTTTATGAAGTGAAGCGGAGTGGCCGCGGCACCTACCAAATCTTCGATGAGCAATTGGACCGGAAACTCCGGCGGGAGGAGGAGTTGCGGTCCGGGCTGCCGTCGGCTCTAAAGAACGGCGACTTGTTCCTCGAATATCAGCCCCAGGTATCGGCGACCGACGGCGCCGTCAGCGCGCTGGAAGCGTTGCTTCGATGGCGCCATCCGAAATACGGTGTCCTGGCGGCCAGTGAGTTCATTCCCTATCTGGAGAAATCCTTTACCGATAACTCGGTAACGGGATGGGTGCTCGAAGAAGCCTGTCGGCAGGCGCGGCAGCTCAACGACACCATGGGGTTCGACGCCCCGATCGCGATCAATATCTCGCCGATCGAGTTGCGGAATCCGGATTTCGCGACTCTGGTCCAGGGCACGCTTCTAAAGACCGGGCTCGACCCGCGGAGCCTCGAAATCGAAATCACCGAAGGCTCTTTGCTCGACCACATCGGGTATGTTCGGGACAATATCGAGACATTGTCCGCCCTCGGCATCCGCATTGCGCTTGATGATTTCGGGACCGGGTTCTCCTCCTTTGCCCACATTCGCATGCTGCCGGTCGATAAACTCAAGATCGATCGCTCCTTCGTCCTGAACATGCAGCGAAGCAGAAAGGACGTGGCCGTCGTCTTGGCGACGATCAGCCTCGCGAATGCGCTGCATGTCCCGGTCGTCGCGGAAGGTATCGAGACCAAGGATGCAGTCGCCTTTCTCGGCGGCGAGACGAACTTGCACCTGCAGGGATTTCACATCGGGAAGCCGCTCCCGGCGAATGCATTGTCGGCCTGGCTTTCAGGGCGCCCAACGGCCCCGACCAGACAGCGCGCCGCCCCGCGGACCGCGCAAGAGCCTTGATGGCCGAATAGTGTGTAATACTGCTACCGTGAACAAAATACGCGAGATATTATTACAACTAATCCGATTAAATATAGTATTATATGTTCTTATAGTCGATAATTATATTTAAACCACAATCTATAATACTAATTTAGCAATTCATTTCTAACATCGATATTTGACATCTTATTAAGGAATTGCCGTAGGCGGCAGATCGGAAAACCCTGAACTCCCAACCCACTGGTTGTGCGAATCCGACAGTCGACCTTTCTTATTCGGACGATCCGCGCACAGCCCGATACGGAGCCTCGAAAATCGATTGGAGAGCGTTATGGAACTTAAAATGCTTTTGGTTGATGACGACATGGTCGACCGTACCGCCGTGCGGCGTGCCCTGGAAGCATCCGACATGGACGTCTATCTCGCCGAGGCTGAAGACTGTGCCGAGGCCCGGTCGATGATGTCGGATGAGGCCTATGATTGCGTGCTGTTGGACTATCATCTGCCGGACCAGGATGGGGCGTCCATGTTCGACGAGCTGCGGCAAACGATGGATGACCTGTCGGTCGTGATCTTTCTGACCGGCGAGGACAATCCGGGCCTGGCGCAGGAATTGATGCGCCGTGGCGCCGCCGAGTACATCACGAAATCCGAACTGAGCCCGACGCTGCTTCGCGATACGATCTCCTCCGCGTTGGCGCGCCACCAGTATATTCGCGACCTTCGCTTGATCGGCGAATACGACCCCCTGACCGGTTTGCCCGGCCCCCAACTCTTCGAGCGGTGTTTGAACGAATCCGTTATGCGCGGGAATCGCTCGGGCAGGTTGTTCGCCGTCGCAAAGGTCGGCCTTAATGAATTCGCGCGGATCAATAAATATATCGGCCATGCGATCGGCGATAAGATTCTGGCGGCGGTCGGCTCCCGGCTCACCACGCTTCTCCGCCAGTCCGATTACATCGCCCGTCTCGACGGCGACACCTTTGCCATCATCGGGCAGTATCTCTTGAACGAAGAGGGCAGCGCGACCTTGGCGGACAAGGTCCTGCGGGCGTTGTCGAAACCCTTCGACGTCGACGGGCACAGCGTCTTTCTCTCCGCGTCCGTCGGCGTGTCGATCTATCCGAATGACGGTACGGACGCAGAAATGCTGCTGGAACGCGCCGATCTCGCGATGCGCCATTCCCGAAAGGACGGGAGAGGCCGGTTCAGTTTCTTCGACAAGTCTCTGGATATCGAGTTCGCCCGTCAGCGCAGTCTGGAAGCAGAAATACGCGACGGTCTCGAAGACGGTTCCTTCTCCTTGGTGTGGGAGAAGGAATTCGACTGCTCGACGGGCAATCCCGCGGCCAGCAATGTACGCGCATGTTGGACCCATGCCGATTTGGGCGAACTCTCCGGCCGCGACCTGCTGGACCTGTCGTGCAAGAGCAAGGTCCTTACCCCGATCGGCGAATGGTACTTCGATGCGGTATGCCGACGGCTTTGTGACGCGAGGGACGCGGCCGACCTGTCCGGCCGGACGGTCATCGACGTCCACGGGTATCAACTCGAAGCGTGCGGATTCGCCGAGTTCATGTTCAAGACGGCCGGCGAATACGGCCTGTCCGCGGATGATTTCACGCTTTCGGTCTGTGATCAGGAGTTCGCCGATTTCGATGAAAAAGCGATCGACTGCCTTCGGGAACTGGCGGACGCCGGCTTCAGAATCCGGCTAAGCAAATTCGGCGGCGCGTCCCAGAACATCCAGGCGATCGGAAAGTCTCCCGTCAGCGAGGTCTCGTTGGATGAATCCCTGACCAGCGAGATGGAAGACGGATCGGACGACATGGTGGTGGTGCTGGCTCTCATGCGAATGGCGCAAACGCTGGGCCTGAAGATCGTCATGCCGGGCGTCGTCAATGAGTTCCAGCATTACTTCGCCTATCAGAACGGCGCGGACGCCGCCTCCGGGCCCTACTACAGCGGGCCGAGAGGCGCGCCGGACGACGGGAACCCCGCGGAGCTTGTGTAGCTGGGGCCCGGTCGCGCCGATCGTGGTCTCGCGAAACGCATCCGGCATGACCGCGATCGTCGGCCATGACGTATCACCAACGCCAGTATGAGAGTGACACTTCATGAGTTCCACTGCGGTTCCGGTTGATTGGAGCGACAGGCCTATCGGAAGCGACGGCGTTTGCACGCACGGCCAACATCCAGTTGGCTCGACGCCTCGCATCTACTTTTCGGTTCTGGCCGTCGTGGTTTTCGGCTGTTGTGTGTCGGTGAGTGCATTTTTCATCACCGACCGGGCGACGGACAATGCGCGCCAGGAACGGTTCAACACGGCGGCGTCACGGCATGTCGCCGAAATCAGAAGCCGGATCGACACGACGATCAACACGCTCTACGCCACCCGCGGTCTGTTCGCCGCAACCCGTAACGTCGATCGGCGGCAGTTCGATCAATTTGTCGGGTCGATGCAGCCCGGACCCGGCGTCCGCGCGTTGGAATGGGTGCCACGTGTGTCTGCGGGTCAACGCCCGGCGTATGAGGAGCGGGCGCGCCGCGACGGCTTCCCTGGTTTTCAGATCACCGAACGTGACGATTCGGGCGGCATAAGGCGCGCGTCCGCTCGCGATACCTACTACCCGGTCTATTTCCTGAAACCCGTCAAAGGGAATGAATCCGCCATCGGGTTCGATCTCGGGTCCGATCCTGCCCGGTTTCAAGCGTTGCGACATGCGCGGGATACCGGCATGCCGGCCGCCACCGCCCGCGTCACGCTTGCGCAAGAAACCGGCGACCGGTACGGCTTCTTTGTGTTCCTTCCAATATACCGAAACGGCGGCCCCTCCGACACGGTGCGGGAACGCCAGCGAAACTTGATGGGATTCGCCCTTGGCGTTTTTGCCGTGGACGATCTGGTCGAGCGGGATTTCGACGCGCCCGGCGTCGGGCATTCCCCGTTCGCTGTCCGCATTGTCGATCTGACGGCCTCCGATCGAATACGGCAGTTGTATCCGTCGGCCGGGTCCGCGGCGGCCGATTCGGCCCTATCGCCCGTCGATGGTCGCATCGCCTTTTCACAAACCATACCGGTCGGCGGCCGCACGTGGCGGATCGACCTAACCCCGTCGCGTAGCCCCGCCGGTTCCGCGACGGCATGGCAGTCTTGGGCCGTTTTGCTTGCGGGCATCCTTTTCACCGTCCTGTGCGCCTTGTATGCGCGGCAGAATCTCAGCCGCGATTTTGCGGTCAAGAAACTGCTGCGCGACCAGCGCGCTGCGTTGGAAGAGGCGACGGCGGATCTTCAGCGATCCAACTACGATTTAGAACAGTTCGCCTATATCGCATCGCATGACCTTAAGGCGCCGCTGCGGAACATCGACAACCTGGCGGAATGGATCGAGGAAGATCTAGGGGACGTGTTGCATGGCGAAACCCGCGAAAGCATGACAATGCTTCGGGGTCGCGTGAAACGTCTGCAGTATCTCTTGGACGATCTTCTACAGTTTTCGCGGGTTGGACGGGAAGAGTGCCAGGTGACCCTTGTCGACACAAACACGCTGATAGAAGAGATTGTCGATCTCCTCCAGCCGCCGGCCGGCATCGAGATCGTGGCGGTCAGGGACCTTCCCGAGTTCGATACCTTGAAAGGCCCGTTGGATCAGATTTTCCGCAACCTGATCGACAACGCCATCAAGCATCACGACAAGGATGTCGGGCGCATCGAGATATCGGTGACGGAGCATGGCGATTTTTACTCCTTCTCGGTCTCGGATGACGGGCCGGGAATCGATCCGAAATATCACGAACGGGTCTTTCAGGTCTTCAAGACACTGAAACCTCGCGATGCGGTCGAAGGCAGCGGCATGGGGCTCGCCATCGTCCAAAAACAGGTCGAACGCCGCGGCGGTCAAGTTCGATTGGCTTCGAAAGCCGGCGAACGAGGGGCGACCTTCGAGTTCGACTGGCCGAAAACGGCAACCGGGTAGAGCGATATGGACAGCACCGAAGCCACCATGAGCATCCTCATCGTTGACGATAATGAAGTCGACGCCCTGGCTCTGAGGCGGGCATTCGCGAAAGCGAGGATCGAAAACCCGATTCATGTCGTCGTCGACGGCGTCGCGGCGCTGGAGTTATTGCGCGGGGAGAACGGAAAGGAGGCGCTTCAAAAACCCTATGTCGTACTTTTGGACCTGAACATGCCGAGAATGAACGGTTTGGAGTTCTTGGAAGAGATCCGAAGCGACGAAGACCTTGGCAACACGATTGTTTTCGTGTTGTCGACCTCCGCTGCCGAGGAAGACATTGCGGCAGCCTATGAGCACAAAATTGCTGGCTACATCGTCAAAGAGAATTCCGATTTTATCGTGAAGGAAGAGACCGGCAGCAACCTCATCGAGGCCATATGCATGCTCGAGAGTTTTTGGAATGTTGTACAATTGCCGAGGTAGGATAATGAGTCTTGATATTCTAGTTATTGATGACGACGAAATTGACCGGGAAGCTTTGATGCGAAAGTTGAAGCGGCTTCGCCGCCGCATCTCGTTTTACGAGGCGGATAATCGGGATGACGCCCTTCAAATCACGAACGACAGAAAGCTTGATCTGATCCTGTGTGACTGGGCGCTGTCCGCCTACCGCGATGGCCTGGAACTCGTGTCCTGGGTGCGGGACGACAAGACCACGCGGAACGCGAACGTTCCCATCATTCTCGTCTCCGGATACATGGATCAGCATTTGGTCGAAGAGTCCTTGCGATGCGGCGCGAACACCACATTGGAAAAGCCGATCGAACTCGATGAGCTGAATTGGTGCCTTAAGGATCTGCGCGTTTAGCGGGCCGGGCGTCGTCCTACGCTGAGTCGTCTACGCCGATGCCGTGCGGAACTCCTCCGGATACCTCGCGCGGGTCTTTTTGGCGTTTAAATTCTTGTAATTCATCGCAATAGTATGCGTTAACTCTATGACCCGCCCTGGCGGCACCGCGCTTCTGACGGTGGCGCGGCGGCGATGAGCGACAGGGGCCGGTATCGGCTGCCGATGGCTATTTCGAGCATGGCGTCAGGCCTATCGAACCGGCTTCCGAATTTCCGAAACTGAGAAAGCCCTTCGGAAAGATGCCTTACGACTTCCAGCGTTTGGAAATTGTGATCGCGGACGATAATGAATTCATGCGGCGCATCATCCGGTCGACGCTTCGCGCCGTGGGATTTCAGCAGGACAACATGATCGACGCCGAAAGCGGCGAACAAGTGCTGCAAATCCTGCAGCATAAACCGCCGGACCTCATCATCTCCGACCTGAACATGGGTCCTGTGAATGGGCTGGAGCTTACGCGCCGTATTCGGCGACATAGCGACGCCTTGATCCAATTCATCCCGGTGATGATCTGTACCGGGCACGCGGAAGCGCATTTCATCGCCGCCGCCCGCGATGCCGGCGCGACCGAAATCGTCTGCAAGCCGATTTCGGCCAGATCGCTCTATGGGCATATCGCGGCCATCATCGAACAGCCGCGCGCCTTCGTTACCTCGCAGGACTACGTGGGGCCGGACCGGCGGCGGCGGGATGAACCGTTTGAGGGCTATGACCGGCGCAGCACGGCGGTGGAGATTTGAGCCGCGCGTCGGGTCACTCGGTCTGAGCGTCCAGGAAGGCGGCCGTCCGCTCCCGCACTTGAGCGGCGGTGTCCAGCGCAAGGGCTTCCTCGGCGAAGCGCGCGCAGGCATCGGCGGATAAATGCGAAAAACTCAGTTTGAACTCCGGAACCTGCGCCGCGTTCATGCTGAATTCGTCGAGACCCAGCCCGAGCAGAATCGGGGCCGCCATGGGATCGCCGGCCATCGCCCCGCACATGCCGACCCAGATTTTCGCCCTCTTGGCGGCGTGAATCGTTCGCTGGATCACGCGCAGGACGGCCGGATGGAACGGATCGATCAGGTCGGCAACCTTTGGATTACCGCGGTCCGCCGCCATCACATATTGCGTGAGATCGTTGGTGCCGATACTGAAAAAATCGACATGGGCGGCAAGCGCGTCGGCGGTTTCGGCCGCCGCCGGGACTTCCACCATGATGCCGATCTGGATCGTGGGATCGAAGTCCAGCCCTGCCCCCGTCAGTTGCGCTTCGGCGGCCTCGACCTCGCGGCGCGCGGCGGTGACTTCGTCCACCGTGCTGACCATGGGAAACATCACGCGAACCGGGCCATGGCTGCTGGCGCGTAGGATCGCGCGGAGCTGGGTGTGAAACACCTTGGTGTTGGCCAGGCAGAAGCGTAGGCCGCGCCAACCCAGGTTCGGGTTGGCCTCGTTCGGTTGCTGGAGATAGGGAACCGGCTTGTCGCCGCCGATGTCCATCGTTCGAATCACGAGCGGGCGTCCGTCGAGGCCGGCGACGGCCGCGCGATAGATCCCGTACTGCTCATCTTCGCCGGGCGCGTCCGTCCGGTTCATGTACAGGAATTCCGTTCGAAACAAGCCGACTTCCTCGGCCCCGCTGGCGACGATGTTGCCGAGTTCCTGAAGGCCCTGCATGTTGGCCGCGACGCGCCGCCGCTGCCCGTCGCGGGTTGTCGCCGGGCGGAATTTGATCCGTTCCGCCCGGTCCATCCGGTCCCGCCAAGCCGTGCGCTTTTCCTGCGCCGCCTTGATGGCCTTGGCGTCGGGATCGATATCGACGGTCCCGGAGGCCCCGTCGAGGAGGATGTCCCGGCCTTCCTCGATTTCCTCGATGCGCGCGCCGAGCCCGAAGACAACCGGGACGTTCAGGCCGCTCGCAAGGATTCCGGCATGCGACGTCTTGCTTCCCTTTTCCGTGCAAAGGCCTTGCACGTTGCTGAAATCCAATGTTGGGATGTCGGACGGCCGCAGCGTCTTCGTGCAGAGGATCACCGGCGTTTCGAACCGCGTCGGCATCGCGTCCGCGCCCGTCAGAATGCGCAAGACGCGCAGCCCGACATCGGCCAGGTCGTCGCCGCGCGCCTGAATCACCGGATCCGCCAGACCACGGTATGACGCGACCATGGCGGCTACGGTGTCGCGCCACGCATGCTCGGCGTTTGATTTATCTTTCCGGATGCGCTTGCGCACGGCTTCGGCGATTTCCGGATCGTCGAGATGCAGGAGATGCGCCTCGAAGATTCGGACTTCATAGTCGTCCAGCATCGTCTTGCCGCGCTGTATCAGCGCCTCGATTTCGGCCCGCGCGGTCGCCAACGCCTCGTCGAACCGGACGACTTCGGCGTCGACATCGTCAACCTGTCGCGCGTCGACATCGGGCAACTCGATCCGGAGGAACCGGGCCGGCGCGACGGCATAGCCGATGCGAATGGCGGTGCCGTTCAGGATCGATCCATCCCCGTCCGCCGTGTCTGTCGCGGGTTTGGGCGGTGGCGCGCTTGGCGGCCCGCCGGTTGCCGGTGCCTCGCCGAAGTTTTGATCGATCAACGCTTGGATCGCATCGTGGACCTGCGCGGCGTCGGGACCGCTCGCCGACACGCCGATGCGGTCGCGTTGTTGTACCTCGAGCGTCATCACCTTGTTGATGCTTTTTGCGTTCACATAGCCGCTGTTCTTCGTGACGTTGCGGATGTCGATGGCCGATTGGTGCCGGTTCATGGCGCTGACGAACAGGGCCGCCGGGCGTGCATGGAGGCCCAGCGGAGTCGCGATCTCGTATTCCCGGAGCAACGCGTCCGCCGAGGGCGTGACGGACGGCGTGCGTTCCGTCTCCCTCCCGGTTGCCATCGGCGGCGTATAGGCTGTCTGCGCTTCGCGCATGACGTCCTCGATCGAGCCGCCGGCCGCGGACTGAACCGCTGCGGCGAGGACGCCTTCCACCAGCGGCGCGTCGCACAGCCGGACCTTTCGCTTCTGGGCGTCCTCCAGCAAGTCGATCGCCGTTTCCGCGTTGAGCTTGGCCGCGCCGATATCGGCGAATACCAGAACCCCGTCCGCGTGCAGCACCTCCTGTATCGCTTGCAGGATGCGCAACGCGTCGGTGCCGAGCGGATCATCCGGCTCGTCCATCCCGCCGGCGGAAACGACGGGGATCGATTCCTGTCCCATCGCGTCCGCCATCCGTTTCAGCCCGTCCGAGATCTGGCGGCTGTGTGAGACGATGACGATGCCGATCATCGAGTCACCTCGCGTCTGCCACAACGTCGCGCAGCGTTTTCACGATCAAGTAGGCCGATGTGGCGCCCGGGTCCTGATGGCCGATGCTGCGCTCTCCCAGATAACTCGCGCGGCCTTTCTTCGCGATCAGCGGGATCGTGGCCGCCATGCCCGCTTCGGCGGCATCGGTCGCCGCCGCCAGACAACCGGCCAGGTCCGTGCCGTTTCGCCGCGCCGCCTGGAAGGATTCGTAGGCCGGGATCAGACTGTCCAGGATGGTTTTCTCGCCCTGTTCGGCGCGGCCGCGCATCTTGATGCCGTCGACGCTGCGTTCGAGAAGAAGCTCCACGTCCTCCTCCGACAGCGTTGTCTTTCCCGCAAAGGCGTTCGCCGCCTGCAGGAACATGGTTCCGTACAGCGGTCCGGCCGCGCCCCCGACCTTCGAAATCAGCGCCATCGCCACGGACTTGAGGATCGCGCCGACGTCGTCTTCGGCCGAGAGCCGTTCCAGCGCCGCCTTGTACCCGCGGTCCATGTTGTTGCCGTGATCCGCGTCGCCGATCGCGGCGTCCAACTGCGTGAGGTATTCCCGGTTTTCGGCCATGACGGCTGCGGTCTTCTCGATCCATTCGGCAACCTGAGCGCTTGTCAGCATGGAGTACTCCGAAATCAGAATGCGGATGCCGCCACGACCGGTATCGCGCAACCGGTCGTGGCGGCCCGGTAACGCTAACACCCCCACCGCATCGCGGGGGTATGCACCGGAGCGTCATACAGTTCGAGTATCTCGTCGTCCACCTTGACGAGCGTGATGGAAACGCCCTGCATCTCCAGCGACGTGATGTAATGGCCCACGAGATTGCGAACGATCGAAACACCCTTCGCGTCGGCCATCGCCTGCAGCTTTGCATAAACGGTGTAGAGTTCCGAGATCGGCGTGCCTCCCATGCTGTTCACCAGGGCGATGACTTGGTCGCCCTTCTGGAATGTCGTGTCGACGACCTCGACCTCGACAGGCGCGCCCTTCTCCGGGTCCCATTCGCTGAGTTGGCGGGTATAGGCGCCGTCGTCGAGAATTCTCGAGGCGAGCAATTCGGTGATGTCGTCGGCGCTTTTGAGGCCCATCCGTTCGATACCGGGTTCGCCGTGAATGCCGATGCCGATCTCCATCTCATCGTCGCCGATGTCGAATGTCGGGGCGGCATTCTGCGGCGTGATGCAGGACGTCAAGGCCATGCCCATGCATTTCCCGTTGATGTTGACGGTCTTGCAGAGCGCCGCCAGTCGATCCAGGTCGTAGCCCTTCGCGGCGGCCGCGCCGCAGACCTTCTCGGCGATGACCGTCGTGCCGGTGCCGCGGCGGCCCGCGGTGTAGGTCGAGTCCTTGACCGCGACATCGTCGTCGATGATCACGTTGCGCACCTCGATGCCGTCGGCGCGCAGCATGTCGGCCGCCATCTCGAAGTTCATCACGTCGCCGGTGTAGTTCTTCACGATCTGAAGGATTCCCTTCTTGCCCGCGACCGCCTTGCCGGCTTCGTACATCTGGTCGGGCGTGGGGGACGTGAAGACCTGCCCCGGGCAGGCCGCGTCCAGCATGCCTTTTCCGACATAACCGCCGTGCAGCGGTTCGTGGCCGCTGCCGCCGCCCGAGATGACCGCGACCTTGTCGTCGTCGGGCATCCCCTTGGCCGTGACGTAGTTCGGATCGAAATGGACGTCGAGCAGGTCGGGATGAGCGAGTTGAAGACCTTTGAGTTGCTCGACGGTGACGTCGTCGACGTTGTTGACAAGCTTTTTCATGACAGGTGCTCCTCAGGATTCTGGGCTGGGTTGCGGTGTCTGAAAGACCCGCTTGTAGACGCCTTGGTAAAGCGCGCCGCCGATCAATCCGCCGACAATGGTGGAGACCATGGGCACCCACCATCCGCCGCGCGGGCCGGGAAACGCGATGTCGCCCCATCCGACGACGGCCATCCACGCTCGGGGCCCCAGGTCGCGGGCCGGGTTCAAGGCGGTCATGGAAATCGGCGCTTCGAAGGCAACGAGGGCGGCGACCAGCAGGCCGATCATCACCGGCGCGAGGTTCGCCTGTGGGGCGAGCGTGTTGTCTTCGTCAAGCAGGTAGAAGATGCCGAAAAGCAGGATCGCCGTGGCGAACGCCTCCGACACGAACCATTGCGTGAGGCTGACTTTGCTGAACGCATTGGCGTCGGTTCCGATAAACGCCGGATTCGGCGCATAGGTCGCATAACCCATGGCGCTGAGCTGGCTTCCCGGCTCGCCCCGGATCAGCCCTTTGCTGGCTTCGAAGGCGGCGAGGATATCGGTGTATAGGTAGTAGATAACGGCGGCGGCCAGGAACGCGGCCAGAATTTGCGCGACGATGTACGGCAGTACTTTCGACCACGAGAATTCCGTGAACGCCGCCATGGTGATCGTTACCGCCGGGTTGAGATGCCCGCCGGATACCTTGCCCGAGGCATAGACGCCCAAGGCGACGCCGAACGCGAACATCAACGCGACGACCCACAGGCCGTAAGCGCCGGTCCACACCGACACGCAGACCGACCCGACACCGAAGAACACCAGAATGAAGGTTCCGACGAACTCGGCGCCCATCTCTTTCATAAGACCATAATTCGACATGTGTACGTCCTCTTGCATTGATCGGCGCGCGAGGGGTGGTCGCGGAAACGGACCATCGACCGCCAAGCGCAAAACCGATCGGCAGACCGGGTGCCTAGCTCTTGAATTGCTCTGCGACGGCTTTTTGGATTTCCAGCGCGAGGGTCACGCTGCCCCGCGCGATTTCGGTTTCATTCAGCCCGGAGTTCGCGAATGCGGCGGCCGACATGGCGGCCAGCATTTCAAGGTGTTCGAATTGGTGACGCCGTTCCAAGACGGCTTTTGCCTTCGGCGGATACGCCATCGGTTCTCTCCTCGGAATTTGATATGCGCGTGCCCAGCGGCCTCCTCCCGGACCTCGCGTTCGAGAGGTCTTGAGCCATGCTGGAGTCTCGATCCGTGCGATCGATGCGGAGCAGAGTAGTTCGAGGAACCGAACCCTCCGTTGATTCAAATCAAGCTCGGGATCGGGGTCGATCGGCAATCGGCACCTGCGTTGCGCCGTTCCATCGAGATGCATTGACGGCGCGGCCGGCCGTGCCGTCGTTCCAGAGGAGATGGAAATTCAGCGCCTGGTTGAAGCCGGCACCCAACGCGGCGCGGCGGCGACGGGCGTCAACCGGCTGCGGGCGACGACAGGGAGACTGTCTTCGGAACGGCAGGCGGCGTCGGGTTACAGCGTGTTGTAACGGGCGCGGAACTGTTCCCGCAGCGTTTCTTCGGTTTCCCCGCGGTCGTAGGCCGGCGACAGAATGTATTCCGCCGCGCTGATCGAAATCACCACGAAGCCGTGCATGCGGTCGACGAAGTCGCCGTACTTTTCCCGAAACCGGTCGGCTATCGCGGCGTCGGCGTCGGCCTTGCGGACGAACGCCCCGGTGCCGGTGACGCGGACCGCGCGCCGCAGGATGACATCCAGGAAACTGACCTCGACCGCCGGCCTGTCCTTCAGGTTGGCGATAGTGCCGGGCGACCGGACGTTGCCGAAGGCGATGGTGGCATCGTCCAGGATGATAAAGGTCGCCTTCGGCGAGACCGACGGCGTTCCGTCGTCGTTGATCGTCGCGACCGATCCCGCGCTATGGTCGTTGATCAGTTTCTTCATTTCGGCGGTGAGCATGGAAAGGCTCCTGTCGGTTTGCGTATTGAATTGGGCCGTGCGCGCACCGTCGTGGCGACGTTCCGGGAAGGTCGACCCAAGACGTCGCGACCGAAAGGGCCATCTGTCGGTTGGCACACGGGTCCAATTTGCGTTGGGGGCGGACGATTCTGTCATTGCATATTGGACTGTCGGAACTAAAAAGATTGGTCCTTTGATTGGAGCCAATCTTTTGTAAGAAACCGTTCCGGCGCTTGCCTTGCCGAGACCGGGATGGGCGGGCGTCCTGACGCTCTGCCGATAGACGCCCTAACCAAGAACAGAATCCATGATCGAAGAACTCTATCCCCGGCCCGTATCGGGCGATATCGTCTCGCCGCTGCCGTCCGCTTTGGTGCCGCCGCGCCGGCCCCTCACCGGGCGCTATGTCGACCTCGTTCCGCTCGACGCGTCGCGCCATGCGGCCGATCTGTATGATGCGTCGCATGGCACGGAGGACGCCCTGCATATATGGGACTATATGAAGGTGGGCCCATGACCGACCCTCGATGCTTATACTGCCGCCTTGCGGCAACAGTCGGCGGATTTGGGCCGCGTTGCCTACGCAATCCGTCCGGTCGATGGCGGGGCCGTCTGCGGCGAGGCCAGCTATCTGAACATACAGGCGGAGCACGGCGTGATCGAAATCGGGTCGATCTGGTTCGGTCCCCGGCTCCGGCGGACGCGGGCCGCGACCGAGGCGATGTATTTGCTGCTCCACCACGCGATGGACGATCTCGGCTATCGTCGTATGGAATGGAAGTGCAACGCGCTGAACCGGAAGTCCCGCAATGCGGCCAAGCGGCTGGGCTTCCGGTTCGAGGGGGTGTTCTACAATCATGCGATCGTCAAGGGCCGGAACCGGGACTCGGCGTGGTACTCGATCCTCGGCGAGGAATGGCCCGCGCTGCGCGGGATTTTCGAGACATGGCTATCGCCGTCGAATTTCCTCGATGACGGGAGCGCCCGCCGATCACTGTCCGATCTGATGGCCGCGCCATCCGAAACCTAACTGGTCCAGCGGGTTTCATGCCCGGCCGGCGACCGGCTGCGGCACCCCCGTGTTCACGCCGAATGATCGGTAGGGTTCCCTGGTCTGTGGAGTCGGCGGATGCATTCAGAGATACACTCTCTAGATGCAGCGACGGCCATTGGGGAAATCCAATTAATTGCATTTACGAATACTTATGTAATTAATAGTATAAATATCTTATATTCATGCAGCCTTTAAGAGATTAAAATACAACTCGTTCATGACGCGTTATCATTACAGAGACACGCTATTGGTCGACTCGAACCATAAACGGCGATGAGCAGAACGCATAAAGATGTTGTTTTTCAGTTCATTATTGATGAATCGGCGGTGGTCTGCGGTGGATTACCGTCGTTACGATGTCTACCGCCGATCGGTTGTATAAGCACGGTACGGTACCCCTCTCCGATCCGGACGCAATTTGAGCATGGTTGAAAAAAATGAGTCTTTCATGAGGAAGAAAAAGGTAAAGGGTATCGGCGCATTCGGCCCGGAGTTGTTTTCGGCGCGGGGCGTGCAAGCGGGCAAATCGCGGATGGAATCTCGGGCGGTGGAGGGAAGGGTCGCCAACAGGGCGGCGTCTTACGACCCTCGTTCTAAGGTGTATAAATTTAATTTATTTACCATTTTTAAGTGCTATCGATGATCTAATAACTCGTGAAAGTGCAGTATTTATGAAGTTGCACAACGAAACGATGATCTTAGATCTATGCCCCAATCCACTCCCGGTATCCCCGCGACGATCTTTGTTCTCCACGGAGGCATAAGGCGTTGTTGTAACAGAGATAAATATAGTTCAACGCCGCTGGTCCGGTGGCGTTCCATTCGGGTTGAAAGCGGTGTCTTTGCGCATGCCGGCTTCGGTGGCCTAAGCACGCGGCTTGATGGCATGTGGCGTCGCGGGCGATTTGGGGCGGCGGCCGCCGTGCCGTTTATCCGTAAAATTTCAGATTTTATTTATTCATCGTTTTTCCCGGTAATAGAGTATCCATCGGTGCTGGCTCTGTCGGAATCCGGCCGCAAGGGCGGATGGGAAGGCTCGCGCAGCGCGTGGGTTGCGTGCCGGCATGTATGAGACCTTGACCGTTGATGACGAAGGGGCGGAAACGGCCCGGGATCTCCGCGCTGCGCTCGACGGGATGGCGGGCGGCTTGTACATGCTGGACGGTGATCTGACCTTCCGGGTCGTGACGCCGCGCTTTTCCGACCTCTTCGCCCTGCCGAGCACGCTCGCCGATGTCGGCGCCTCGATCGTTCCGGTCATTCGATTTCGGGCGGAGCGCGGCGACTACGGACCGGGCGACATTGACGACGTGGTCGAGAAGCGCGTGGCGGCGGAGCGTGATCCTTTTTTCCTGAAGAGACTGGAAAATGTGGAGGATCGAGTGCTCGAAGTGTCGCGGGCGCTGACCGACGACGGCGGCGTGGTCGTTGTCTTCCAGGATGTCAGCGAGCGTATTGCGGCGGAAAGGGCGTTGGTGGCGCGCGGAAAGCAACATCAGGAGTTCTTCGACGACGCGCCGACGATGATGCATCGCATCGATGCGGATGGCCGATTGTTGGACGTGAACAAGGAATGGCTCGAAAAATTGGGCTATTCGCACGAAGAAGTCATCGGCCGCAAAATCGGCGAGTTTCTCACCGAAGAATCCCGCCTGTTATGCGAAAAAGTCATTGTTCCGAGATTCATCGAATCGGGCTACATCCGCGAAGCGCCCTACCAGATGGTGCGGAAGGATAGACTGCTCATCGACGTGACGATTACGGCGACCGCGCAGACCGATAAGGACGGGAACTTCGTGAGTTCACGAACCGTGGTCATCGACGTGACGGAAAAACTGAGGGTGGAAAGACGACTGGCCGAAAAGGAAAAGCAACTCAGCATCGCGTTCGACAACATGCCGGGCGGCCTCTTCACGCTCAACAAGAACCTGGATTTACGGCTCATTACGCGGAATTTCGCCGAGCATTTCGAGTTGCCGCCGGAAATCACCCGAAAGGGGTCGTCGATCATTCCGATCTTGAAGTATCGCGCCAGACGGGGCGATTTCGGACCGGGCGACATCGACGCCCACGTGCAGGAACGGATCGACCACCTTCGCAGTCCGACGACGAAACGCGTCATCACCGACATCCCGGGCGGAAAAATCCAGATTCACCAAAAACCGACCGACGATGGCGACGTGATCGTCGTCTATAACGACGTTACCGAGCAGGTTCGGGTCGAGGAGGAACTGAATCGGGCGCGCGAAGCCGCGGAGGCCGCGAATCAGGCCAAATCGACCTTCCTCGCGACGATGAGCCATGAAATCCGCACGCCCATGAACGGCGTCATTGGGATGATCGACCTTCTTGGCCGGACGGAACTCGATTCGGATCAGGCGCATATGGTCCGCACGGTGCACGAATCGGCCTTCTCGCTTCTCAATGTCATCGACGGCATTCTCGATTTCTCGAAGATCGAAGCGGGGGCCCTGACGATCGAGAGGGTCGACATGTCGGTTTGCGACGTGGTTGAAAGCGTCGCGGAGACACTGTTGCCGATCGCTTCGGACAAAGGCGTTGCCTTGAGCGTCTTCGTCGATCCGAAGATACCCGACCATGTTTTCGGCGATCCCGGCCGACTGCGCCAGATACTCCTGAATTTCGTCGGCAACGCGATCAAGTTCACGTCGTCGGACGAGAATGACGCCGCGGAAGTCGCGGCCCGCGCGGACCATCTCGTCATGGTAAGCGACCGGGAATGCATCGTTCGTTTTACGGTTTCCGATACCGGGATCGGCATTCCGCAAGAGGCGATCGATCGTCTCTTTGACCGTTTCACGCAGGCCGAGGATTCGACCACGCGCCGCTTCGGCGGGACCGGACTCGGTCTGCCGATCGCCAAAAATCTGATCGAGTTGATGGACGGCGAAGTCAAAGTGAACAGCGAAGTCGGCAAAGGGTCGACGTTCACCTTCGAGCTTCCCTTCGAATTTGTCACCGAACATCACGAGCCCGAAGACTACGCCGGACTCACCGGCGTCCGCATCCTCGTCGCCATGCGCGATTTCAACACCTGGTCGAAGATCAAGGTGTACCTCGCGCATAGCGGCGCCCAGGTCGAATTCGTGAATAGCATCGGCGATGTCCGGAGAAAGCTCGCGGCGGCGGCCGAAGATGATCTGCTATACGACGTCATCGTATTCGGCCATTCCAGCGCGGATGCGGTGGATGCCGAAAACAAGATCATCGCGGGCCTGCGCGACGATCAATACACCGCCGACTGCGGATTCGTGATTCTGAGCCAGGATCGCCGCAACCGGGAACAGGCGGGATTGCCCAACACGTTGCAGATGCGGGCGCACCCGCTCCGCCGAAATGTCCTCTTGCGGACGGTGGCGACCGCGGCGGGATTGGACGAGGCCGACGAGCCATTCGAAACGACCGCCGCCGCCGGATCGGATAAGACGGCCGGCACCGCCGCCGCTCCGCATTCCGGGTTGATCCTTGTCGCGGAAGACAACCCGGTGAACCAGGCGGTCATAAAAATCCAACTCGAAAAACTCGGGTATACGGCACACATTGCGCCGGATGGCGTCGAGGCTCTCAAGGCTCTCGAGAGAGAAAACTACGATCTACTGCTCACCGACTGTCATATGCCGCACATGGACGGCTACGAACTCGCGCGCACGATTCGCGAGGAGGAAGCCGATGCGCCACGGCGCCTGCCGATCGTGGCGATTACCGCCAACATCCTGAAGGAAGAAGCGGACCAGTGCTACGCCGCCGGCATGGATGATTACCTATCGAAGCCGGTGGAATTCGAGAAATTGGAAGAGACGATAGAAAAATGGACCGTATCGCGGCGGTTGGAGGAAGAGACGCCCGCGATCGGAGAAGACAGATCGATCGATCCGGCTTGCGCCGGAGAGGACACCGTGCCCGCCGCAAAAATGGAGCCAGACATGACACCGTCCGTTCCGCCGATTGACCGCGAAATTCTCTCTCAGATTCTTGGGAGCGACGACGAGAAGCGTCTCAACGAGATGCTTCATTTTTTCTGGGACACGATGGTCGACACCCCCGTTGAGTTGGCGACGTTGATCGCTGGCCGCGACCAAGGTGGGTTGCGCGACGCGGCCCACGCCGCGAAGGGCGCATCGGCGTCGGCGGGGGCGGAACCCTTGTCGTCGCTCCTAAAGGATTTGCAGTTCGCCGCGGCGGACGCGGATTGGCACCAGATCGATGGTCTTTTGCCGCAGATCGAAACCGCATTCTCTCAATTACAACAATATATTGAAGGTTTAGAGACCACCTGACGGTGGCGTATTTCACAAAATGGATTGACCGCGAAATTTATTCAAAGCGATTGTGAAAGAGGGATACAGATGTCGGGCACAATAGCGAAGAAATTCACGAAAGCTCATGATTCCGTGGCAGGGCTTCGTTTTCTTGTTGTCGACGATCACAAATTCAGCCGGCATATCGTCGTCGACGCCTTGAAATGGCTGGACGCGACAAAAATCACCGAGGCGAGCGACGCCGAGGAAGCGATTCGCGTGATCCAAGGGGCGGCCTCGTACGATCGGAAGTCCCTCTCGTCGGAATCGCTCGCCAAGCGCCTGGAACTCAGCGATGACCGCATTTTCGGTCAAGGCACGTTCGATTGCATCATTACCGATTTCAATATGAGCCCGATGAACGGGTTGCATCTGCTGGCGGCGGTTCGAACCGGCGTGGCGAAATGCGCGCGCGATACGCCCGTTCTCATGTTGACGGGGTTTTCGGATGACCATCTGATCTCGGCCGCGCTTGAGTTGGACGTCAGTGCGTTCGTCCTGAAACCGGTTTCGCGCGACACGTTCAATGAGAAATTGAGCCGCGTCTTGATGCGGCCCATCGAGTTGCAGGACGCCAAGGTATATGCCCGCGTGGCGATTCCCGACTGCGGCGGCCCAACCGGCACCGCCGATTCGGCGGCGCAGGAGGATCAAGGCCAGCAGACGAAACAGGCATTGGAACCAGACTTCGAAGACCGCGAACTGCAGGTCGTTAAAGTTGCCGAAATCGCGGACAACAGCATTCTGGCAGAGGACATCGTGCTCGGCGAGAATATCGAGGGGCCGAACGGGGCCATCCTGATCCATAGCGGGACGCGCCTCACCGCTGTTCTGTTGGAAAAGCTGCGCGAACTGGATGAGATCGGTATGTTGCCCGACTCTTTGAAAATCGTCGTGTAGCCTCGACGTTGCGTCCCCTCGCAATTTCGACCGCGAGGTCTATCGGATAGAACTGCCTCGGGCCGCGTTTTGGTGGAACGGGACGTCTCGGTAAGGCGAGTTCCCCGTCAAGCGGCGGCTTACGGCTCCGCCGTTTTCCGCATCGACCGACTGTTGCCCGCCGATCACGATGGGAGGGGCATCGGGATTGCCGCCATTTTGCAGGATGCCCTGCCCCAACGAACCAGTGGCTAAGCAGGCGCGTATGCTGGTAGCCTCTGGCCGCGGGTACCAATGGGTATCTTTTTGGTGGGTCTAGTTCGTGCACGCAATCGGTGCGCATCAGTTGGGGCGGCCTCGGCGCCGCCGTCGGTCCGCTGCGTCGATTGCAGCGGCGGCGATTGTCGTGCTCGGTGGCACGATGGCGACGTTTGATGCGGCGGTGGCTGGGTATCACGGCGCCGGCGAACGGTATAGCCAGGCGGGATCGGCAGGATCGACGGACCGGAAGCCGGAACCGGCGCTGGTCGCGACCTATAAAACCTCGATCGAAGGCGTCGACGACAAGGACTTGCGGACGCTGCTCGAAGCGTCCTCGCAGCTCAAGACGCTGATCAAACAGCCGCCGCCGACCGTTGCAGGGATTGAACGGCGCGCGCAGGAGGATGTCGAGCGGCTGCGGAAAACGATGCGTTCGGAAGGCTACTACGACGGTACGGTTTCCTATGCGCTCGATGCCGCCGAAACACCGGTTGCGGTGCGGCTTACCGTCGCGCCGGGGCCGCGATATACGCTGACCGAATTCGAGATCGCCTATTCCGGGGCCGCCAATCCGGAACCGGAGGCGCAGCCGAGTCTCGAAGACCTGGGCCTGAAGCTCGGCATGCCGGCGGAATCGGCGAAAATCGCCGAGGCGCAACGGTTGCTGATCATGAAGCTCGCGGAGCGGTCTTGGCCGAATGCAAGGATCGTCGATAGGAAGTTCGTCGTCGACCGGCAACGCAAGACGATGAGCGGGCGTTTGCAGGTGGATTCAGGACCGTCCGCCCGGTTCGGCGCGGTCACGGTGGAAGGCGCCGAAACCGTCGATCCTTCCTATATCCGAAAACTGGTCACTTGGCGGCCGGGCGCGAAATATGACAGCCGGGAGATTATGGCGACCCGGCGGGCCTTGTTGGGCACGGGACTGTTTTCCACCGTGTCCGTCGATCTGTCGGACGCGCCGACCGCCGGCGACGCGCGCGGCGTCGTCATACGCGTCGCGGAAAATCCGCACCGGACCATCGGCGCCGGCTTCAGCTTCTCGACGGATATCGGTGTCGGCGGCGAGGTCTTTTGGGAGCATCGCAATTTCTTCGGCGCAAATGAGACGCTCGGCGCGTCCGTCAAAGCGGCGCAGATCGAACAGTCCGCGGAACTCCGGCTGAAGAAGCCGGCCTATCTCCATCGCGATCAGGCCTTTCTGTCGAGCGTCGCGTTCACCAGCAAGGATACGGATGCGTTCGATCAACTCTCCTTGAGTGGTTTCGTCGGCCTGGAACGGCAATGGACGCCGCAATTGCGGACCATCGTGGGGTTGGCGCCCAGCTTCGACAACGTCGAGGACAATGACGAAGAGCGGCAGTTCGCGTTGCTGGGTCTGCCGGCCTCGATCTTCTGGGATGCGTCCGACGACCGCCTCGACCCGGCCCGCGGGTTCAGGCTGGACTTCAACACCACGCCTTATGTGGGAACCGGATCCGATACGCTGGCTTTCGTCACCGCCGCGGTCGGCGTTTCCGCGTATCACAAGATCGATGAGAAAGGCCGTTACATCCTGGCGGGGCGCGCCCGGGTCGGATCGTTGGTGGGGGCGGAGACGGAGGAGATTCCGGCGACCAAACGATTCTTCGCCGGCGGCGGTGGGTCAATCCGCGGGTATGAATTCCAGAGCGTCGGTCCCTTGGATTCGGAAAACGATCCGCTCGGCGGCCGGTCCCTGGTCGAGATCGGCGCCGAAGCGCGTATTCGCCTGACCGACACGATCGGCGTCGTGCCTTTCGTCGACGGCGGGTCTGTCTTCGATGACTCCTACCCGACCTTTGACGAGACGATCCGATGGGCTGCCGGGTTGGGGCTTCGCTACCACACGAAGATCGGGCCGGTGCGCGTCGATTTCGGATTCCCGATCAATGGCCGGGACGATGTCGACGATGCCTTCCAGTTCTATATCAGCTTTGGACAAGCCTTCTAGCGATGCCGAAAAGCCGTTCGCTGCGTTTCGTTGCCTACGCCGCCGCAGGTCTGTTCGGGGCGGTGTGCCTGATCGCGATTGTGGCGCTGATCGCCGCCCGCGCCGATTGGGGCCGCGCCTGGGTCGCCGCCAAGATCGAGCAGGCGGCGAGCATACCGGGCGAACAGCGTCTCGATCTGGGGCGGATCGACGGGAACCTGCTCGGCGCGTTTCGGATCGATGAAATCCTGCTCGGCGACAAGGGGGGCGACTGGCTGGCGATCCAGGCGCTGGCGGTTTCCTGGCGTCCGACGGCGCTGTTGCGCGGCGAGCTGGACCTGGTGTCGCTCACTGCGGAACGTGTTCATGTCCGTCGCGCGCCGGTCGCGCCCGCGCCCGCCGAGGACACCGACGAAGCGCCGTTGGCGTTGAGCCTGCCCATCGGGATCTCTCTCGACCGGTTGGCGATTGCCGCCATCGATCTCGAACCGGCGGTGCTGGGTGAGCGGGTCGAATTGCAGACGCAGGGGGCGGTGCAGGTGCCGCCCGGCGGCTTGATCGATTTGACCCTCGACATGAAGGAGCGGAAGAGCGACTCGAAAGGCGCGCGGCTCGTACTGCGCTACGAGCCGCCGGCGCAAACGCTCAAGGTCGACGTGACCTATGACGAGGCGGCGGGCGGGCTGGTCTCGCGGCTGCTCGGGGCCGACCGACTGTCGCCCGTGTCATTGCGGATCGCCGGGAATGGGCCGATTGCCGATTGGAACGGCACGGTGAGCGGCGTCGTGCCGGGAGTTGGGTCGGTCGAGACAGCGATCAATCTCGTCCGCAAGGACGGGCTTGCTTTCACGGTGACTGGCGCCGGAAAGTATCTCGGCGAGGATCCGCCGCAGGCGATCCGACTAGCGGGCACGTCGCTCGGCTTTGCCGCCGTGGGCGTCTGGCGCGACGACTCGGTGTTGGCGCTCGAAAGCGCCCATGCGGAAACGTCAGCGGCCCGTATCGACGCGTCAGGCAATTTCGCGGTGCCCGCGCAAACCCTGGAGGCGCGCGTCCGCGCCGTCGTGAAGGACCGTGCGCTGTACGGCCAATTGGTTCCCGACTTGGATATCGGAAGCCTCACGGTCGATGCCACGGCCAATGGCAAATTGTCGGCGTCGCTGGTTCGGGTGGAAGCCCGCGCCGACGATGTGAAGACGCCGGACGCCGTGGCGGCGCGGGTCGAAACCACCGTTGATGCCGGCTTGAAACGGCGCGCCGACGGATCGGTCGAGCTTGGTCCGGTCAAGGTCGATGGCCGGATGACGGGCGCGGCCTTCCCCGGCTTGCCGACTCTACGGGATGTTGTTGGCGATTCCGTTCGGTGGACCTTCGCCGGCGCGGGCGACGGGCGCGATGCCTTCGTCGTCCAAGAAGCGCGGATCAGTGCGAAGGCGGTAGAAATGTCTGCCGACGGCACGGTCGCACTCGATACCGGCGATGCGAACCTGACGGCGAATGCAAAGCTCGGCGATCTTGCCGGTGTCGGCGCACTCGCGGGTATGCCGATATCCGGCAGCGCGTCGGTTCGCGCGCCGGTCACGGTGAAGGCGTTCGGCGACGCCGCGCGGGTCGACCTGTTGGGGCGGATCGCCGGGCTGACCCTGGAAAACCCGGCGTTGAAGGCCCTCATCGGCGGCGATACGGCGATCAAGGCGACGATCGATTACCGCGAGGGCCGACTGACCGTACGCGACGCCGTCCTCGATTCCGTCGGCGCGCGTTTGACGGCGGCGGCGGAACTGACCGATGGGTTCGCGACCGTGGACGCCGATTACGATCTGGAAATCAAGAAGCCCGATGCGATCGCCGAGGCGATGGAATCCCCGGTGCGGGCGAGTCCGATCCGTATCAAGGGTGCGGTGTCGGGTCCTACGGCCAATCCGGACACTGCCGGTCGGCTCTCGGTGGACCGGGTGGGTGTCGAGGGGACCGCCATCGACGATGTGTCGGTTGCCTATCGGATCACGGATATGGTCGAGGGTGCGGCCGGCGCGGTCGACCTCAAGGCCGCGATGCCGGCCGGCGAGACGAGCGCATCGACCGAATTCAAGATACAGGAGACCGATCTTCACGTTACGGCCTTCAGCGTGACGGGGCCCGGCATCGTCGGCGACGGCCGGGCGGTTGTGCCGTTGGATGGGGCGCCGGCTCGCGGCGACCTGAAGCTCGACATCCAGGCGATGCGGTCTTGGCTGGCGTTGGCGGGCATCCAAGGGAATGCGGCGGGCTCGGTGCGGCTGGGTCTGTCGGAGACGGACGGCAAGCAGGGGGCCAATCTCGTCACCCGCCTTCGCGACATTTCGCTGACCCCGCCGGGCCAAGCACCGGTGAGCGTTGCGTCGCTCGCGCTCGACGCGACATCCTCCGACCTGTTGGAGGCCCGGGCGGGGCGGGCCACGCTTCGGGTCGACGAGGTCAAGACGCCGGAAGGGTCGATTGCGCGGGCGGCGATCGCGGCGACGGGCACGCCGGCGACGGTCGATGTGGATGCCTCCGTCGCCGGCGACTGGCACGGCGACCTGTCGCTGAAACTGCGTGGCCGGATCGAGCGCGGTGCGGACCGTATGCGCTCGCGCCTGACGCGGCTGACCGGAACGGTCTTGGATCGGCCGGTCACGTTGAACAAGCCATTCGTGGTGGAACTGGGCGAGACGGACGTGACGGTCGATACGCTGGACCTCGGCGTGGGCAAGGGCCGTATCGTCGTCGCCGCGACGGCCGGCGCGGATGAATTGAAGGCGGATGCATCGGTGCAGGCCTTTCCGCTCGGCGTGTTGCGGCCGTTCTTGGGCGCCGACATTGCCGGAAGCCTGGACGGTGAACTGAAAATCGAAGGTCCGCTCGCGAGGTTGCGGGGGGGCGGCCGGATCGCGGGCAAAGGCATCCGGCTCGCCGGTGCGCCGACGGAGAAGGCGCTTGCGGTCGCGGCCACGGTGGATTGGAAGGACGACCGGGCGGCGATCGACGGTACGATCAGCGCCTCGGACTCGCTGCAGGCCGCCGTGCGGGCGGACTTGCCGCTACGGTTCGACCCGGTCGCCCGGGCGTTGGCGCTTCCGCCGTCGGAGAAGCTTTCCGGCGAAGCCGTCTGGCGTGGCGACATCGCCGAGGTTTGGCCGTATCTACCGCTGGACATGCATCGTCTTGCCGGCGGGTCGTCGGTCGATATCCGGTTGGCCGGGACCGTCGGGAGCCCGCAGGTCAACGGTCAGGCGACGTTGTCGAACGGCCGATACGAAAACCTGTTGTCGGGAACGGTGTTGGACGAATTGACCTTCGATGTCGTTTTGGCCGGCGACAGCCTTGCGATTCAGAAATTCTCGGCCACCGACGGCGGGAAGGGGTCGATGGAAATCACCGGCGACGCGACGGTCGATCCCAAGCAGGCGTTTCCCTTTGATATCCGCACCACCCTCAACGATTTCACCGTGGTGCGGCGCGACGACGTGACCGCATCGGCGAACGCGGATATCACGCTGTCCGGTACTGCCGAAAAATCCAAAGTCGCCGGAACGGTGACGACCACCGGCGTCGAAATCCAGCTTATCAACCAGTTGCCGCCGACCGTGGTCGAACTGGACGTGACGGAGATCAACGGACCGGTCGGCACGCGGGCCGTCAGCGCCGACCGCCGGGCCGCCGCGCCGCCGCCCGATATCGATCTCGATGTTCTGGTGGAGATGCCGCGGCGTGTCTTCGTGCGCGGCCGGGGTTTGGATTCGGAATGGGGCGGGACGATCAAGATTTCCGGCGCGGCCGCCGAACCGCGCGCGGACGGCAAGCTGGAATTGGTGCGCGGCCAAGTCAGCGTCGTCGGCAAGACCTTCAAGCTCGACAGCGGGACCGTCACATTGCCGCCCGGCGACGAGATTAGCCCGGAGATCGACGTCGTGGCGATCCATAGCGGCGGTGACCTGCAAACCACGGTGCGGATCGCTGGGCCGGTCGCCAACCCGGAGATCACCTTCTCGTCGGTGCCGGATCTGCCGCAGGACGAAATCATCGCGAAAATGCTCTTCAACAAGAGCGCGGCCGGGTTGAGCCCGATCGAGGCGGTGCAGCTTGCCGCCGCCCTGGCGGAACTGTCCGGCGGCGGGGGCGGCGGCGTCATGGATTTCGCGCGCAAGACCCTGGGCGTGGATGTCCTGCGCGTGGAATCGGGTGGGGAGGGGGCCGGCGGCGGGCCGGCCCTGAATGTGGGTAAGTACGTCACGGACGGCGTCTATATCGGGGTGACGCAGGGGATCACGCCGGAATCGTCCTCGGTCGGCGTCGAAGTCGAAATCACCCCCAACATCTCGGTTGACAGCAACGTGCGGCAGAGCGGCGCGTCGCAAACCGGGGTGAAATTCAAGCTGGACTATTAGCGCGCGGCGTCACGCCGCCGCCTTGTCCTTCGCGCCTTCCGCCGCCGCCAGGACCATCACCGCGCATTTCTCGCCGATCATGATCGACGGCGCGTTGGTGTTGCCCGAGGTCAGCGTCGGCATGATCGACGCGTCGGCGACGCGCAGGCCCTCGACGCCGCGGACGCGCAGTTGATCGTCGACCACGGCCAAGGCGTCGTGGCCCATCTTGCAGGTGCCGACGGGATGATAGGTCGTCTCGGCGTTGTTGCGGACCCACTCCAGCAGTTCCTCGTCGGTCTGGTAGGCCGGGCCGGGCGCCAGTTCCTCGCCCACGATATCCGCGACCGGCGGCGCGGCCATCAGTTCGCGCCCCTTGCGCATGGCGGCGATCACGCCGGTCCGGTCGAGTTCCGAGGACAGGAAGTTGAAGTTGATCGCGGGCGGCTCCGCCGGGTCGGCGGATTTGATATGGATGCTGCCCCGGCTGTCGGACCGCAGCACGTTGATGTTCATGGTCACGCCGCGGTCGCGGGCGATCCGGCGTTCGCGGTTCACCCGCTCGGCGAGGAAGGGCATCACGGAAATCGTCGCGTCCGGCGCGTCCAATCCCTCGCGCGTGCGGAAATACATGCGGATCGGCACCGACGACATCGCCATGAATCCCCGCCGCGTGAAGGCGTAGTTCATCGCTTCGCGGACCAGCTTCCACCCGCGTCCCTTGTCGTTGAAGGTGGCGTCCTTTTCCGTGATCGAGAAGCGCATGCGCGGCGAATAATGGTCGCGCAGGTTCTCGCCCACGCCGGGCAGCTCGTGCCGCAACTCGATACCGTGCTGTTTCAACAGGTCGGGCTGGCCGATGCCGGACAGCTCCAGCAGCTTAGGCGAGTTGATCGACCCCGAACTGACGATGACCTCGCGGGTCGCCCGCGCCTCTCGCGCCTCGCCGTTGACGGTATAGGAAACGCCGACGCAGCGCTTGCCGTCCAGGATGAGAGACGACGCCATTGCCCCGGTCTCGATCGTCAGGTTCGACCGGCCGCGGGCGGGATCGAGATAGCAATAGGCGGTGCTCTGGCGGCGGCCCTTGTTGATCGTCGCCTGCGTCATGGCGATGCCGTCCTGCTCCGCGCCGTTGTAGTCGGGGTTGCGCTTGATGCCGATGTTCTCCGCCGACTGGATCAGCTTCTCGAAGAAGGGCGTGATCTGCGGGGAGTCGGTGACCTTCAGCAATCCGTCGCGGCCGCGGAATTCGTCCGAGCCGCCCTCGTAGGATTCCATCATCTTGAACAGCGGCAAGACGTCCTGATAGCTCCAGCCCCGGTTGCCGAGCTGGGCCCAGTGGTCGTAGTCCTGCCGCTGGCCGCGCACGAACACCATGCCGTTGATCGAACTTGACCCGCCGAGCATCTTGCCGCGCGGCACCTCGATCCGGCGCTGGCCGCTGCCGTCGTCGGGCTCGGAGCTGTAGCACCAGTTGACCGCCGGATTGTCGATCAACTTGGCGACGCCGATGGGAATACGGGACCAAAGATAGTTCGACCCTTCGGTACCGGCCTCCAGGCACAGCACGCGATAGTCGCCGCTCGCGCTGAGCCGGTTTGCCAAAACCGACCCGGCCGATCCGGCGCCCACGACGATGAAATCATAGCTGTTCGCTTCCATGGCTCGCTTCGCTCCCGATGCGTTTTTTTGTTCGACGCGGTTATAGAATAACGCGACATGAAAATTCATGCAGCTTGCGATGGCGCGGCGCGGAGACACCGGCCCAGTCCCGGTTGTTTTTGCGGCGGTGCTTTGCTCTTTGCTACTGTTGCGGGCAGGGCCGGATGGCGGTGGCCTCATGACCATACCCAAGGGAGACATCCATGGATTTCGGAACTTTTCTGCTGCTGCAGACGCCGACGGCGCGAAGCCCGGAAGAGATCTTCGCCCGCGGCACCGAAATCGCGCAAACCGCGGACGCGCTCGGCTTCGAAAGCATCTGGTGCGCCGAGCATCACTTCTCCACCTACGGGTATCTCTCGCGGCCGCTGCAATACGCGACCCATCTGGCCAGCAAGACCGAGCGTATCCGGGTCGGCTCGGCCGTGGTCGTGCTGCCGCTGCATCATCCGCTTATCGTCGCCGAGGAGATCGCCACCGCCGACCTGTTGAGCGGGGGCCGTCTCGACGTGGGGCTTGGCCGGGGCTATCAGCCGTACGAGTTCGAGCGCTTGGGTCACACCCTGGACGAAAGCCGCGAACGGTTCGAGGAAGGCGTCGATATCCTGCTCGCGGCGTTCAAGGGCGAACCCTTCGGATACGACGGCAAATACTACAAGTTCGACGAGACCAGCGTGTTTCCGACCCCGAAACAGGACCCGCACCCGCCGATCTGGGTCGTCGGGCAGAGCGCCGAGTCGATCGTCGCGACGGCCCGGCGCGGGTTCAACCTGGTGTCGGGCGGCTTCGGCGTGCCGATCGAACGGCTGCGCGGGTTCCGCAAGGTCTTCGACGAAACGATCACCGATTCGGCGGTGAAGTCGAAGATTCGGGTCAGCACGCAGCGCCCGGTCTATGTCACCCAGGACGAATCGGAACTGCCGGAAATCGTCGAGCAGGCGCGCTGGAACATGCGGGTGACCCTCAGCCTGCGCCAGGGGTTGCAGCGGGTCGAAAACGGGCGCGCGATCGCGGTGCCCTTCGACAACGAGCCGAGCACCGAGGAACTGCTCGAACGGTATTTCGTCATCGGGACGCCCAAGACCTGCATCGCCCGGCTCGAAGAAATCCGGGACGCGATGCAGATCGACCATTTCAATGCGAGCTGCTGGTTCGGCGACCTCCGCCAGGACCAGGTGCTGAACTCGATGAAGCTGTTCGCCGAGGAGGTCATGCCGGCGTTCCAGTAGGAGCACCGCGGCGCGCTAGCGCTTGAGCACGCCCCAGTACCACAGCAGCAGCATCGCAAACAGGCCTTCCGCCGCCATCACGATGAGCGCGGTCGGCAGCCCGAATGTTTCCGCAAGCCAGCCGACATTGAGGAATCCCAGCGGCCCGGTGCCGATACAAAGCGCGAGGACGCCCATCACGCGGCTGCGATACTCCGCCGAGGCGTTCATATAGGTCAGGGTGCTTTGCATCGACGCGAAGCCGGCCATGGCGAGACCGATCACGGTCAGCGTCAGGGAGGCGGCGATGAAGGAGTGGTGCGGACCGCCGGCGACGGCGGCGAGAATTCCCAGATAGAGAATGGCGGCGAGGCACCCAATAGACCCGCCGACGAAAATTCGGCCGTAGTAGGCGGGCTTCGCGATCACGGCGAGGATCATGCCGCCGATGAACGCGCCCGCCCCTTCGAGGCTGGAGAGAAAGCCCACGAGCGACGGCGTCAGGCCGAGCTGATCCCGCCCCAGGATCGGGATCATCGACGTGAACGGAAAGCCGAAGATATTGATCACGATGGTGACCGCCAGCACGCGCCGCAGTTCCCAGTTGCCGAGCGCGAAGCGGATGCCGGCGGCGAGGTCGCGGATCAGCGACGGCGTCACCGTGCTGATCGTTTGCGCCGGCAGGCGGACCCAGAAGATCAACAGCAAGGCCGTGGCGTAGACAACGGTGCTCAGCGCGTAGACGCCGACGATGCCGAACCACTGCAACATCACGCCGCCGATGAAGGGGCCGAGCATGCGGGTGGCGCTGTTGGTCGCCGAATCCAGGCTCATCGCGGCGGCGAGGTTCGGGCCCGCCACATCGCCGATCAGGCGGCGGCGCAGCGGCAGGTCGGTCGCCCAGAACAGGCCGCTGAAAATCGATGCGACGGCGATATGCCCGAACGCCAGTTCGCCGATATGGGCGAGGAACGCCATGACCGCCGCGACGATCAGGATCATGGCGATCCCGAGGATGAGAAAGACCTTGCGGTTCACCCGGTCGGCGATGCCGCCGATGATCGGGCCGCCGAAGGTCAACGGCAATCCCCAGAGCATCGGCACGAGCGACACCAGGAAAGGCGAGTCGGTGATCTCGAAGGTATAGACGCCGAGGGCGAGGAGCTGGAACCATCGGATGAACCCGGTCAGCGCGCCGACGATCCAGATCCGCAGGTAATTCGGATCGGTCAGCAGCGCCGGAACCCCGCTTTTCGGCGGGGTGGGGGGTGGACCCGCGCTCACCGGCCGGTGCGTCCGGATGGCCGAAGTCGACGGGCATTCATGGGCGCGATAGGCTGAATCCCGTAAGGACGGAAACGGATAACGGTCTCACCCGGTAAGATGATTTCGGAAAAGGCGCTCAAAGCGAAAGTCAAACCCTTGATCGGCTTGGTGCTGGTCGGTGCGTTTGTCCTGCTTGTTTACGAGGTATTCTATTGGTTCACCCACGTCTACGAAAACGACGTGGTGGTGCAGACCGAATTCACGGATATCTCATCCCGGATCGACGGCAAGATCGAGAAAGTCTTCGTGGCTGAGGGCAGCCCGGTCTCCAAGGGCCAATTGATCGTGACGCTGGAACACGACGATGTCCGGCTGAGCATCAGGGCGCTCGAAACCGATCTTGCGCTGGAACAGGGCAACCGCGCCCGCCTGCAGATCGAGCGCGACGTCTTCGAAGAGGAGCTGGGGACGAAGCTGGCGACGCAGCGTGAAAAGATCCGCACGTTGGAAGTGGAACTGGCGTCGGTCGACGACCGCCTGGTGCTGGCGCGCAAGGACCTGTCGCGGACGAATGTGCTGGTCGGCCGAAAACTCAGGCCCGAATCCGTCCTGATCGCCGAGCAGGACAAGACCCTGGTGCTCGAAGGCCGCGCGGACCTGTTGCGATCCAACATTGCGGTCGCCAAGCGCGAACTCGATCAACTCAACGCGACCAAAAGGCAGTTGGCGGTCATGGACAATAAGATTCAGGTCTCGTTCATTCGGGAGACCAAAATCCAGGACCTGATCAAGAAGCAGGAACTGCGCCTGAAGCACCGGCATATCACCAGCCCGATCGACGGGGTGGTCGGCAAGATCCACCGCTATAAGGGCGAATATGTCGAGGACGGCGTCAATATCCTCATGCTGCACGACCCCGAACTCTTCTGGATCGAGGCTTATGTCGACGAAGGCCAAATCCGCCACGTCCGTACCGGACAGGAGGTCCTGATCGATCTGGACGCTTACCCGTTCAGGGATTTCTACGGCCGGGTCCGGCAGGTGGGCAGCGTCACGACCCGCGGGGCCGGCAACGGCGTGGCGGGACGGAAACGGCCCCGCAGCGGGGCGGAACGGGTGCCAGTGCGGATATCGATCGACAATCCGCCGCCGGTCATCACGCCGGGGATGCGCGGCAACGTGAACATCCGGATCTACGACAACATCAAGCTCTGGTCCCGCTAGGCATGAAACGGCGTGTCACAAACGAGCGGCGATATCTGACGCCCTGGGCGCTCCGCACCGCGGGCCTTTTCGCCGGCCTGATATGTGCCGCGCCATCATCGGCCATCGAATTCACGTTGCCGATCGCCTGCACGCCCGGCGACGATTGCTGGGTGGCCTATCATGTCGATGTCGCCGCCGGGCCGAAGGTGCGCGACTTCGCCTGCGGTGGCCGGTCCTACGATGATCACAAGGGGGTCGATTTCGCGATCCGCGATTTGGCCGCGATGCGGCGCGGCGTGGCCATCCTGGCGGCGGCGCCGGGCGTCGTGAGAGCGGTGCGCGACGGCATGAAGGACGTCAATTTCCGGGATATCGACCCGGCGACGGTGGCGACGCGGGAATGCGGCAACGGCGTGCTGGTGGACCACGGCAATGGATGGACCACGCAGTATTGTCATTTGCGGCGCGGCTCGGTGGTCGTCAAACGCGGTCAATCCGTCACGCCGGGACAGACGCTCGGCAAGGTCGGGCTGAGCGGCAAGACGAGTTTTCCGCATCTTCATTTCCAGACGAAACGCGACGGCAAGGTCGTCGATCCGTTTCTGGGGGTCGACCGGGCCGTCGGCTGCGGCGGCACGCCCGCCCCGATCTGGACGGGCGCGGTGGCGCGGCAGTTGCGGTATCGCCCGGTCGAAATCTACAACGTCGGCCTCGCCAACTATCGGCCCGACCCGGCCGCGATCCGTAATGGGACCTTCCTGCCCTGGCTGTCGGGGCTGACCGACGACAAGGTTTATCTATGGGCGGACGTGTTCGGTGTGGAAGCGGGCGATACGGTCGCCTTCGTGCTTCGCGATAAGGACGGCAAGCTCTTGTTCAAACAAACGCGGACCGCCGCCAAGCGGGGCGCGCGGGGCTTCCTGACTTTCGGGCGGAGAATCCCGGGCGCCCGCGCCATGCGGGAGCGGCTTGTCGGTACGGTGACGATCACGCGGCGCTTGCCCGATGGTGCGTATACGGACCGCCGCACCGTCCCGCCGCCAGCGGAATAATCCGTTTGGATCCTTTATCCCCTTGGGTAGTGCTTGACTTCCCACCCGGAAACGCTCATTTAGCGGGCGCGGTACGCTCGCGATTGCGCGATTCACTCGGTTTTATCCGTGGGTTATCCATTTCGAGACCGCTTTTAAGACATTCCGCTAACTCCAGGTGCGCGTGGGGACAGGCGACACGCCGATTGTCGGTGCGGCCGGTTCCGACCGGCCCCGGCTTGGCGCACAAGGAGACTGTTTTTTGACGACTTCGAGATTTTCCGCGCTCGGGCTTTCCGAGAGCTTGGTGCGTGCCTTGACCGACGCGAACCACCATACGCCGACGCCGATCCAGGCGCAGGCCATCCCGACGCTGCTCGACGGCAGGGATCTGCTCGGCCTTGCCCAGACAGGCACCGGCAAGACTGCGGCGTTCGTCTTGCCGGTGCTGCAGCAGCTCGGCGAGGATCGTCGTCAACTGATGCCGCGGGTCGCCCGCGCCCTGATCCTCGCGCCGACGCGCGAACTTGCCAACCAGATCGCCGACAGCGTCAAGGTCTACGGCCGCCGCAGCGGTTTGCGGCATACCGTGATCATGGGCGGCGTCAGCCAGCGCGCGCAAGCCAAGGCGATGCAGCGCGGCGTCGATATCCTGATCGCGACGCCGGGGCGTCTTCTCGATCTGGTGCAACAGCGGCGTGTCGATCTGCGCCAGGCGCAACATCTGGTGCTGGACGAAGCCGACCGCATGCTCGACATGGGCTTCATCCGGGATGTCCGGAAAATCATCGATCAATTGCCCGAAACCCGGCAATCGATGCTGTTTTCGGCGACCATGCCGCGCGATGTCGCGCGCCTGGCGCAGGATATGCTGACCGATCCGGTGCGGGTCGAGATCGCGGCCAAGTCGATCGCCGTCGACCGTATCGACCAGCGCGTCTATCACGCCGCCGGTGGCGGCAAGCGCAAGCTGCTCACCGCGCTGCTCAAAGATTCCGACCTGTCGAGCGTTATCGTCTTCACCCGAACGAAGCGCGGCGCCGACCGCCTTGCGAGGCAGATCACGGCGAGCGGGGTGGAAAGCGTGGCGATCCATGGCGACAAGACGCAGGGTGCCCGCGAGAAGGCGCTGGCGAGTTTCCGGAAAGGCCGCTCGCGGGTTTTGGTCGCCACCGATATCGTGTCGCGCGGTATCGACGTGGACGACGTGTCGCATGTGATCAATTACGATCTGCCGCGCGATCCGGAAAGCTATGTTCACCGGATCGGTCGGACCGCCCGGGCCGGCGCCAGCGGCGTGGCGATTTCCTTCTGCGACCCGAGTGAACGCGATCAGCTTCGCGATATCGAACGGCTGATCAAGCGATCGCTGACGGTTGTCGGCGATGCGCCGCAACCGGCGAACCAGGACCGGCCCAGTTCCGGAAAACCGGGGGCGCGGAAGCCGGGCGCGGGCAAGCCGTGGCGCGCGAAGCACAAGAAATCGAAGCCGAAAGGCTCGAAACCCCAGGGGCGGAAACGAGGGCCCGCGCAATCGCCCTCAACCGGGGCAAGCCAACCCGGTGCAAATCAGCCCGGCGGGAAAGGGAACGGGCGGCCCAACCGCCGCCGCCGGCGGCGCGCGGCCTAGGCCGCGCCCTTCATGCCGCGCACCAGCCGTCCCGGCAATGCGCCGGTCGCCTCGCCGTTCCGGTAGACCGGTTTGCCGGCGACGATCGTCGCCGCGTATCCATCGGTCTTCTGGATCAGCCGCCGTCCGCCCGACGGCAGGTCGTAGACCACCTCGGGCGCCCGCAGCTGCAGCTTGTCGTAGTCGATGACATTGATATCGGCCTTCCGGCCGGGCTCCAGCAAGCCGCGGTCGTTCAATCCGATGGTCGACGCGTTGTCGTGGGTCAGGCGTTTGATCGCCCAGGGCAGCGGCACGGTATCGCCGCGGGTCCGGTCGCGGGTCCAATGGGTCAGCAGATAGCTGATCGCGCTGGCGTCGCAGATGATCCCGACATGGGCCCCGCCGTCGCCGAGCCCGACCAGCGTGTTCGGATGCTGCATCATGTCGCCGACGGTATCGAGGTTGAAATAGGTGTAATTGCTGAGCGGCCGGTACAAGATCGTCTTGCCGCCGTTCTCCAACAGCATGTCGTAGGCGAAATTGGCCGGGTCGCGCCCCGCCTTCGCCGCCAGCGCCGCGATGCTCTGCTCCGGTGCGGGCTCGTAGTTGGGCGGATCGCCCAGCGGGAAGATGCGCTCCCAGTGCGACACGCGGTAGGCCAGTTTCTCGTCCGGACAGGACTCCGACATCAACTGCGCCCGGAAGTCCGGCTGCCGCAAGACCGTCAGCTTCTCGTCCAGGGGCAGGTTGGCGACCTTGTCCCAACTTGGCCGGCCGACGAACGGATTTTGTGAAATCTCGAAACCCAGCAGGATGCCCGTCGGGCGCGGCAGGACCTGGCCGATGATCCGCGCGCCGTCGGCGTTGGCCGCGGTGATCTGGCCCATGATGTCGCGCCACCATTCGGGGTTGCGGTCCCGTTGCAGGATGGTGATCGACAACGGCCGTCCCGCGCGTTTGGCGATCCGACGCAGCATCGCGAATTCCTCGTCCGACTCGTTGAAATCGGAAATGACCTGCATCCAGCCGGAACCGACGCTGTTGATCGCGCCCGCGATGTCGGACAGTTCGGCTTCCTCGGCCTCCAGCGTCGGAATCGCCTCGCCGGCCAGCGTCTGGTGATTCAACGTCCGCGACGTCGAGAATCCCAACGCGCCGGCCTCGATCCCCGCCGCCGCCAGTCGCGCCATCTTGGCTCGGTCGTCCGCCGTCGCCGGCTCGCGGTTCACGCCGCGTTCACCCATGACATAGACGCGCAGCGCCGCATGCGGCACTTGGGTGACGACATCCAGGTCGTAGGGGCGAGCGTCCAAAGTATCCAGGTATTCCTCGAAGGTCTCCCAGTTCCACGGCAAACCGTCGGTGAGGACGACTTCGGGGATATCCTCGACGCCCTCCATCAGCTTGACCAGCATGTCGCGCTGTTCCGGCAGGCAGGGGGCGAAGCCGACGCCGCAATTGCCGATCATCGCGGTGGTGACGCCGTTCCAGGACGACGGCGTGATGCGGTTGGACCAAGTCACCTGCGCATCGTAGTGGGTGTGCAGGTCGATGAAGCCCGGCGTGACCATATGGCCGCGCGCGTCGATCTCCTCGTCGCCCTTGGGCAGGTTTGGGCCGATCTCGGCGATGCGGCCGTCCTCCACGCGGAGGTCCGCGTCATAGGGGTCGTTTCCGGAGCCGTCGTAAATCGTGCCGCCGCGAATGACGAGCATGGATGTGTCGGTCACTGGTCGAGCCTCCTTCCCAATGGGGCGGCGACCCGGACAGTGCGGTCGCAGATCGCCGCAATTGCCCTCGTAGCATCGGCGAAACACCGTTTCCTGGCAAGGTATCGCCCTGGGAGGGGCTTTCTGGGCCTTAAGCTTTGATAAACCAAATTTCCGTAAAATTTTAGATAAACCTCGGGAACAACCCGATAGAGGCAATGCAAGATCACGGAAATATCCTTTTCCGGAGCACCGGATGGATTCGAAAGCCGGCCAATCGTGATCTGGTCCTGGCGACGGTGATTCTTGTCCTCTTGGTCTACAATTTCATCGCCTATGACTTCGTGGAGCAATTCTTTCACTTCACGCGCGATTTCGAGCATCTGGAGATCGACGAATGGCTCGCCGCAATCCCGGCGCTGATGGCGACGGCGGGGTGGTATGCGTGGCGGCGTTGGCGCGAGGAGATTCGACTTACCCGAAAATTGGCCGCGAATGTCGAAATTCTCGAGAACACGACGCAAAGCCTCACCGAAGCGAAGGGGGACGCGGAACGGGCCAGCCGGGCGAAGTCCGAGTTTCTCGCCAACATGAGTCATGAACTGCGGACGCCGCTGAACGCCATCATCGGCTTTTCCGAGGTCATCAAGGACGAGCGTTTGGGCCCTGTGGGAACGCCGACCTACGGCGACTATGCGCATAAGATACACGAAAGCGGACTTCACTTGCTCGACCTCGTAAACGACATCCTCGATCTGTCGATGGTCGAAGCGGGGGCGGTGGACCTTGCCGACGAGGTTCTGGAAGTATCGAAAATCGTGGAGGCGGCGGTCCGCCTGATCGAGCAGGCCGCGGCAAAGCGATCGCTCAAGATCGACCGGATTTTGCCGGACGGGTTGCCGATGTTGCGGGCCGATCCGTGCAAGCTGCAGCAAGTCCTGCTCAACCTGCTCAGCAACGCGATCAAGTTTACGCCGCCCCGCGGGCGTGTCTGCGTCAAAGCCTGGAACAGCGCCGATGGCGGATTCGTCATTCAGGTTGTCGACACGGGCGTAGGCATTGCGAGCGCCGATATTCCGAAAGCCCTGTCCCATTTCGGACGAATCGGCAACGTCTTCACCCGACAGCAGGGCGGCACCGGCCTGGGGCTGCCGCTTGCCAAGACGCTGGTGGAGTTGCATGGCGGGTCGCTCGACCTGCAGAGTGCGGTCGGACGAGGGACGACCGTTACGATCCGCTTGCCCGCGGTGCGGGTCGTTCAGTCCGGCGACCTGTCGTCGATGGCTTAACGCGTCCGGCATCGCTGCCGGCGCGCTGTTGTCCGCTGGTGGTTTGCGGCTAGAGTGTCGTGCCGGCCGCCTTCCGAGGCTTGGGCCTGTCCGTATCACAACGCGAAGCTAACGCCATGAGCCGAATTCTCGAAGGCGTCCGTGTCCTGGATCTGTCGCAGTTCCTGGCCGGGCCCCATACCACATTGTTGCTTGCGGGGATGGGGGCGGAAGTGATCCGCGTCGATAACCCCGGAACAGGCGATACGCTATCCGGCGCGCCGGTTTTCTATGGAACGGGCGGGCCGTCGTTCGAGAAGCGCGACGAGAGCGATCTCGGCATCGCTTTCCTGAAGCGCTCGCGCGGCAAGAAATCGATCGCCCTCGACCTCAAATCCGAGGACGGGCACGCGCTTCTGTTGAAGCTGGTCGGGAAGGCCGATGTGCTGGTGGAGAATTTCTCGGTTGGCGTGACCGAACGCCTTGGAATCGATTGGCCGCGCCTCTCGGCAGTCAATCCCCGGCTCGTCTACTGTTCGATAACCGGTTATGGCAGCACCGGACCCGATCGCGGCCGCCGCGGATACGACGTGACGACGCAGGCGATGTCGGGACTGATGAGCATCACGGGCCAGCCCGGCGGCCCGCCGACCAAAGCCGGATCACCGCTCGCCGACACGGTCGCGGCCGGCTTTGCTCTATCCGGTATCCTGGGCGCGCTCTATCACCGGCAGGCCACGGGGAAAGGCCAGTTCGTCGATGTTTCGATGGTCGATGTGCTGTTCTCGCTGCTGTTCGACGAGCCGCTGGACTGTTACCCGGCGCTTGGCATGGATTACCAGCAAGGCAACCGCGTGATGCGCTTCTCGCCGTTCAATTCCTATCCCACGCGGGACGGTTGGATGGTGATCTGTTGCGGCACGGACGCGATGTGGCGGGCGATCTGCACGGTCGTTGGTCAAGACGATCTGGCCGCGCATGACGATTGGGGCAGCATGAGCTGGCGCGTCGCCCACAATGACCAGGTCGATGAAATGCTCGGCACGTGGACCCGGGAAAGGGCGACGGACGATGCCGTCTGTCTGATGACCGATGCGGGCGTCGTGGCGAGCAATGTTCACACGATCGACGATCTGCTGGAATGGCCGCATCTACGGGCGCGCGGCATGATCGACACGGTGGAACACCCGGCGCTTGGCCCGTTGTCCGGTCTCAAGGCGGCGGGATTCCCGTTGAAATTCAGCGCTGCGGAAACCGGCTATGACGCGGCGGCCGCGCCCAGCGGCACCCATACGCGGGAGGTCCTGTCGGAATTGCTTGGCCTCAATGCCGCCGCGCTCGACGATCTTGCGGCGCGCTCGATCATCTAAAAGCGCGGTTCACGAACGCGGCTTTTTCCAGCGCCCGTCCGCGGTCAAGGACCTTGCGGCGCGTCGCACCTGCAAGGTGAAGCGTTGCGCGGCGGCCGAATGCTCGACCGACCGGCACACCAGGTTGAGGGGGGCGGCCAGACCGGCGGACCGCTTGACCGGCCGGTACGCCACGCCTTCCATCTGCGACTGGCTTAGCGACGCCGGGACGAGCGTGATGCCGAGGCCCGCTGCGACCAGGTTGAGCGTGGAGACGATGCGCGGCGCTTCCTGTCCGATATGGGGATTGAAGCCGGCCCGGTGGCAGGCCGCGATGATCGCGTCGTAAAGGCCGGGTCCGGTGCGGCGGCGGTACAGGACCAGCGGCTCGCCGCCAAGGTCGGACAGCGAGATCGGCTGGTCCGTCGCGGTGGCCAGGGGGTGGGTGCGCGGCAAGGCCGCCAGCATCCGTTCCTTGAACAGCGGATGGATGCTCAACCCCTCGGTTTCGGCGACCGGCGAGCGGATGAAGGCGGCATCCATCCGTTCGCTGCGCACCGCCTCGACCAGATCGGCGGTGCCGCCTTCCTCCAGCATGATCGACACCAGCGGATTGGCCTCGCGGAACGCGCTGATCTCCTTCGGCACGAAGGGATGGAAGGGCGCGGAACTGGTGAAGCCCAGGACGACGGCCCCTTGCTGGCCGCGCGCGGTCCGCTGTGCCCGCGCGACGGCGCGCTCGACCTGGTCGAGGACACCGCGGGCGTCCGCCGCGAAGGCGCGGCCGGCGTCGGTCAGTTCCACGCCGCGCGGTTTTCGCCGCAAGAGCTGAACGTCGAGTTCGTCCTCGAGGGCGCGAAGCTGCTGGCTTAGTGGGGGTTGTTGGATGCCAAGCCGTTCCGCGGCGCGGGTGACATGCTCTTCCTCGGCGACGGCAACGAAATAGCGGAGGTGGCGGAGTTCCATTTTACATATGCAAAAGATATGAGAATAGCAGTTATCATATATTAGACCATAGGTACATTCGGCGCTACGGTTTCCCTGTCGTCGGCGATATCCGCCGAGCGGGTCGCGACGTACATATCCAAAATCAATCCGCGATCCGGATAGGCCATTCAGAGGAGCCGCAGCCATGAGCGCGACCGACAGCAAGTTCACCATCGACGTAACGCCGGAAGGGGCCGAGGCCTTGTACGAACGGATCGAGCGCACGCTCTCCGTCGTTCGCAAGACGCTGGACAGGCCGCTCACCTTGTCCGAGAAGATCGTGCTCGGTCACCTGGACGATCCGGGAACGCAGAACCTGACGCCGGGCAAATCCTTCCTCGATCTGCGCCCGGACCGCGTGGTGTTCCAGGACGTGCTGGGGCAGAGCGGCATGCTGCAGTTCATGCAGACGCGGCGGGACCGGGTCGCTGTTCCCACCACGATCCACTGCGATCATCTGATCGAGGCGCGCACCGATGGCGCATCGGACCTGCGCGACTCCCTGGCGGAGAACGGCGAGGTCTACGATTTCCTGCGGTCGGCGGCGGCGAAATACGGCGCCGGGTTCTGGGGGCCGGGCGCGGGCATCATCCATCAGGTGGTGCTGGAGAATTACGCCATGCCCGGCGCGATGATCATCGGCACCGACTCGCATACGCCGAATGGCGGCGGGCTCGGGGCTTGCGCGGTCGGCGTCGGCGGCGCGGACGCGACCGAGGTGATCGCCGGGCTGCCGTGGGAATTGTTGTATCCCAAGCGCATCGCGGTCTACCTGACCGGCGAGATGACCGGCTGGACCGCGCCGAAGGATGTCATCCTCTATGTCGCGGGCCAGTTGACGGTATCCGGCGGCACCAACAGCATCATCGAGTATATCGGCCCCGGCGCGCGGACGATCAGCGCCACCGGCAAGGCCACCATCGCCAACATGGGCGCCGAGGTCGGCGCGACCACGTCGATCTTTCCCTATGACGGTCGCATGGCGCGCTATCTCGACGCGACCGGGCGCGGCGGCATCGTGCCGATCGCCGACCGGTTCAAGCATCTGTTGGAGCCCGACGCCGACGCCGAGGCCGACCCGGGGGCGCATTACGATCATGTCGTGAAGCTGGATCTGTCCGCGCTGGAGCCGCATGTGGTCGGCCCGCATTCGCCGGACCGCGCGCGGCCGATCTCCGCGCTGGCCGCGGAAGTCGCCGATCCGGAGAACGGATTCAGGGACGCCGTCAGCACGGTGTTGATCGGCAGTTGCACGAACTCGTCCTACGAGGATATGAGCCGGGCCGCCGACGTGGCCGGTCAGGCCAAGGCGCATGGCGCGGCTGCCGCCTCATCCTTCCTGGTCACCCCGGGATCGGAGCAGATTCGCGCCACCATCGACCGCGACGGCCAGATGCAGACCCTGTCCGATATCGGCGGGGTCGTGCTCGCGAATGCTTGCGGCCCCTGCATCGGCCAATGGCGGCGCGCCAAGGAAGCGTCGCGCGAGCCGAACACGATCGTGACCTCCTATAACCGGAACTTCCCGCAGCGGAATGACGGGCAGCCGACGACGATGAATTTCATCACCAGTCCCGAACTGGCGACCGCCTTCGCCCTCGCCGGCCGGCTGTCCTTCAACCCGCTGACCGATAGTTTGCAGGACAGGAACGGCGATCCCTATAAGCTAACGCCGCCGCGGCAAGCCCCGGACGTGCCGCCCGCCGGGTTCGATTCCGGCACGTCCACCTACGAAGCCCCGCCCGCCGACGGCAGCGCGATCGACATCGTCATCGCCCCCGACAGCGAGCGGCTCGAAGCGTTGCATCCCTGGCCCGCCTGGGATGGGAAGGATTTCACCGACATGCCGGTCCTGCTGAAAGCCAAGGGCAAGACCACCACCGACCATATCTCCCCGGCCGGACCGTGGCTGCGCCTGCGCGGGCATCTCGACAAGTTCAGCGACAATATGTTCATGGGGGCGGTCAACGCCTACACCGATGCGCGTGGCGCCGGAGTCGATGTCCTGTCCGGCGATACCGACAGCGCGTTTTCCAAGACGGCGCGCCATTATAAGGCCGAGGGTCTGCGCTGGGTCGTGGTCGGCGACAGCAACTACGGCGAAGGCAGCAGCCGGGAACACGCCGCGTTGTCGCCGCGTCTGCTCGGCGGGGCGGCGGTCATCGCCCGCAGTTTCGCGCGCATCCACGAGACCAACTTGAAGAAGCAGGGCTTGCTTGCCCTGACCTTCGCCGATCCGGCGGACTACGAGAAAATCCGGGCCGACGACCGGGTGAGTCTCGTCGACCTCGCCGGATTGACGCCGGGCAAACCGGTCGACTGTCATATCCGGCATACGGATGGGGCGTCCGAGACGCTGACGCTGAACCATTCCTACACGCAATCGCAGATCGAGTGGTTTCGCGCGGGATCAGCCCTTAACCTCCTGCACGAGGCAGCGTAGGGTTGAGCGCCGCAACTCGATCTCGGTAAAGGAAATGGACCTAAGATGACGATTCACATGTTGGAAACGCTGTACCCGCACAGCTCGAACTACGCGCATGCGGTCGAGGTGCCCGCCGGGGCGCGAATGCTGATCTCGAATGGCCAGATCGGTACCATGCCGGACGGCACGACGCCGGAGGATATCGAGGGGCAGACCGAAGTCGTCTTCGACCGGCTGGAGGAAATCCTGGCCGCGGCCGGCATGACGTTTGGCAACATCGTCCGGTTCAACACCTATCTTACCGAAGCCGAATACCAGGACGCCTACAAGGCGATCCGCGACCGCCGCATGGGCGACCATAAACCGGCGGCGACGCTGCTGATCGTCAAGGCGCTGGCGCGGCCCAATCTGAAAATCGAGATCGAGATCATCGCCGCCAAGGATGAATGAGTCCTCAGGTTTTGCGCCCATGGCCGGATTCGCCGACAATGGCGTCTCATCATTCTTTATCTAAATCCAAAGGGGTAAGCGGCCATGTCGGTCATTCTGGGAAGCGGTGATTTCAGGTATCGCGTGGTCGAAGATTGGGCCAAGCTGCCCGAGGGATGGAACCTTCGGGACGTGGCCGCGGTCGGCGTCGACAGCAAGGATCAGGTCTACGTATTCAACCGCGGTGAGCACCCGATGATTGTGTTCGACCGCGACGGCAACTTCCTGCGGTCTTGGGGCGAGGACGTGTTCACCCGCGCGCATGGCGTCCATGTCGGGCCCGACGATATGGTGTACTGCACCGACGATGGCGGTCATGCGGTCTACAAATGCACGACCGAGGGCAAGATCCTGCTGGAAATCGGCGTGCCGGGCACGCCGGCGCCTTTTATGAGCGGCGAACCCTTCCACCGCTGCACCCATACCGCGCTGTCGCCGGACAACCACATCTTTGTGTCGGACGGCTACGGCAATGCCTGCGTGCACAAGTATTCACCCGACGGGAAACTGGTGAAGTCATGGGGCGAACCGGGCACCGAGCCCGGCCAGTTCAACATCGTGCACAACATCGTCGCCGACGACGACGGCTGGATCTACGTCGCCGACCGCGAGAATCACCGGGTGCAGGTGTTCGATACCGACGGCAATTACGAAACGCAGTGGAACAACCTGCACCGGCCGTGCGGGCTGTACATGCCGCGCGGCAAGTGCCCGCATTGCTTCATCGGCGAGTTGGGGTCGGGCTTGAAAGTGAATCGGCGCGTGCCGAACCTGGGGCCGCGCCTCAGCATCGTCGACAACCAGGGACGATTGCTGGCGCGTCTCGGCGGCGAGGACGGCCCAGGCCCGGACGTCGGCAAGTTCATGGCGCCGCACGGGCTGGCGGTCGATTCGCGCGGCGACATCTATGTCGGCGAGGTGTCCTATACCAATTGGGCGTCGAGCTTCGGCGACAAACCGGTGCCGAAAAATCTCCGCTCGCTGCAGAAGCTGGAAAAGGTGGCGTAAGGCGCCAGGAGCCGCGCGCCGAATGGCTTTATGCCGACGTGTCTTTCTGTTCCGTCAGTAACTCCCGGTTCGCGTCGTCCAGCCCGGCCAGGAACGCGTCCACCGCCCGCCGCTGTTCCGACGCCGATTGCTGTTCGATCGCGTCCAACCGGTTCAGATCCTGCGCCAACCGGCGGCGTTCCTCCAACAGGTGGTTGAACTGCGCGTCGCAGCCGGCGATTGGCGTTGGGTATTCGCGGATTTGCCGGTCGATCGGCGCTTTCAGGCACTGCAGATGCGCGCGAATGCGACGCAGGGCCGGATTTGCCATTTGGTCTGTCACCCCATCTTCCATCGGTCCGTTCCGCATCGCATAAATCTCGGAATAAAACCTATCCGAACGGCGTCATTTTAGCGTTAACGGCACGATGCCACGACATCGAATTCGCCATGCGCGCCCGGCCGGTCCTTGAATGGTGCGGTCGCACGCCCCGTCGCTGCGGGTGGACGTCATACCTCCGTACCGCGCGGCGGGGCATTCTTCTTGCATCAACCTCCGGACAGCTCCTTGGCAAAAAGGTATTTGGCAAAGTTTCGTTAACCATATTGCGCGCACTATGCGGTGTGTTTGCCGTCACAGACGGCTTAGACGATATGCGCTAGAATTCGCATAGCTTATTGGGGAGTGGGGCATGATTTCCATTAGGTTCGAAACGTCCGATTTTCGCTGCGACGACAAAAGCTGCGGAATGTGCAATCCCGACGACGCGCTGGGCGAGGTCTTGGGCCATTTCCGCTGCCAGTGCTGCGGCGCGGTGGACCCGCTGTTGTTCATGATCCGCGACGATCTGTGGATGAAAGCCACGGGTAACCGCCCGGACCTGCTGCTGTGCTGGCATTGCACCGAGACGTCGCTGGGTCACTCGATCCGCCCGGCCGACCTGATCGATTGCCCGCTCAATAGGCAATTTTATCCCGGCATGATGCGGGAAGCGGACCATGGATTCCGCGCCATGGCGCACGCGCTGATGGGGCCTTGGAAAACGCCCGCCGCCATCTCGATGCCGGCCTAACCCCTGCTCAATACACCGATTTCCGGTACAGCAGCGCTTCGCAGGTGCAGTGGTCCGTCCGGTCCACGCATTTGAACTCGCCCGCGTCGCATTCCGCTTGCCAATAGGACGGCAGGCGCGTCCAGGGCTCGAACCCTAGCTTTTTCATCAGACCGTCCACGCGGGACGCGCTGGGCCCGTGTTTGAAGCTGACGATCAGCTTGTCGGCGCCGTGCCCGATCAAGGCGTCATGCATGGCGCTGATCAACCGCGTGCCAAGTCCGGTGCCCCGCTGCGCCTTGGCCACCGCCACGATCTCGATCACGCCGAGCGCCCCGTCGCGGTCCGCCGCCGCGACTTCGTTCGGCACGTCGCTCACCTTGTGTTCGAGATAGTCGGCAAGCGCGTTTTCGGGCAGTAGACGGCCCTGGACCAAGCCAAGAAGCTGGTCGTCCGTTTCCGTGCTGACCAGCATGATGGTGTCCGGGTCGCCGGCGATCTCGCCGGGCTTCGAGAAATAACCCTCGCCGAATGCCTCCTTTGCGAGGTCGACAACCTTCCTGTGCCAAGTCGGCGCGTAGCGTTCAATCTGCATTCGTGTCCCCATCCTCGGCCCGCAATCCGACGGTCGATCTGACAAATATGCGGGTCTAACGTTAGTATAGCAGCAAGTCGTCCGTCGAATGAGCGTTTGTATCGGATTGGCAAAGCCTTTCCCTCGGCCTTGCCAGCCCGCTGGTGACGCCCGAAAATTCAATCTGTTTCAATCAGTTCCCTAAAAAGGGGGGAGAGACTCGGCATGACCGCTACTTTTCGGCAACTGCTTGACGATCTGCGCGCTGCCGGCGAATTGGTCGAGATATCCAAGCCCGTCGATATCCGATATATCGCCGCCTTGGTGGACCAGGCCGAGACCGCGTTGCTGTTCACCAATGTCATCGGCTACGACATGCCGGTGGTGTCCGGCGTGCTGAACAGCCGCCGGCGGCTGTCGATCGCGATGGACTGCCCCTTCGACGAGATCGAGGCGCGCGTGCGGCGGGGGCTCGATCGACCGGTCGATCCCAACACGGTTAATGCCGGGCCGGTGCGCGCGGTGATCCAGGAAGGCGACGACGTCGACCTGTTCCGCTTGCCGATCCCGCTCTTCTCGGTGCTCGACGGCGGGCCCATGATCACCGCCGGCATCACCTTGGCGCAGGATGTGGAACACGGCCTCAACGCCGGCATCTACCGTTTCCTGGTGAAGGACCGCAACACAACCGGGATCGATATCGTCACGCCCAACAACATGCGCAACTTCGCCGAGAAGGCCTACAAGGTGGGCAAGCCGTTGCCGATATCGATCAACATCGGCGCGCACCCGAGCGAGATCATCGCGGCCACCTACAAGGCGCCGATCGGGACGAACGAGGTCGCCATCGCCGGCGGCATGATGGGCGGCGCGGTCGACATGACGCCCTGCCGCACCGTCGATGTGCCGTGCCTGGCGAATGCGGAAATCGTCCTGGAGGCGGAGATATTGCCGACCGGCTGGACCCGCCCGGAAGGCCGGTTCGGCGAGTTCACGCGCCTGATGGGCGGCCTGCATTGGAACCCGTTGGTCCGGGTCAAGGCGGTGTCGATGCGCCGGGACGCGGTCTATTACGCGCTGCATATGCCGTGGGAGAATATCTGGCCGTCCGGGCCGATCTACGAAGCCGCCGTCCGGCGCGCTTGCAAGGAAGCGGGCGTGCAGGTCACCGCGGTCAACATCACGCCCGGCGGCTGCTGCCATTGGCATGCGACGATCGCCATCAAACCGCATACCGGCGACGGCAAGAACGCGATGATGGCCGCCCTGTCGGTCGCCGACATGAAGCATGTCACGGTGGTCGACGACGAGATCGACGTGTTCGACGCCGTCGATGTGGAGTGGGCGGTCGCCACCCGGGTGCAGGCGGACCGGGACGTCATGATCGTATCCAACGCGCGGGCGAAACCGCTCGATCCCAGCCTCGTCACCGTTCCGGGCAAGGTGCCGACCACCGCGAAGATGGGGATCGACGCGACCATCTCGGACGATGTGCCGCGGGAACGGTTCCAGCGCATCGCCTATGCCTACGCCGACGAGGTGACGTTGGCCGACTACCTCGGCGATGGCGACGCGGCCCCGGCATCGCTGGGCGACGCCGATATTGCGGCCCTGGCGGGCCGGATCAGGGACATCATCGAGGCGGAGCCGAAATACTTCGCCCAGTTGACCGAGATGTTCGAGGAGGAAGGGTTTCAGGCGGTAACGCGCGCCATCGGCGTGCTGCATGAAGACGATGCGTTATGGCAGGACGACCTCGGCCGCCTGTGTCTTCAAGGGTCGGCCTTCGCCGCCGTTCGGCCAACCGCCTAGTCGGCTCGCATAGCGGCCGGATGGGCCGGCGTGGGCCATACGTCACCGGTCGCCGCCCGGAGGGCGCCGCGCCCGGTCGTCGGGGAGAAACGGTTAGTCGAGGACGGTGAGGTTTTCCGCCGCGGACTTGCCGTTGCGGCCCGTCACCAACTCGAACTCGACTTTCTGTCCTTCGCGAAGCGTGTCCAGACCTGCCCGCTCGACCGCCGAGATATGCACGAACGCATCCTTTGCGCCGTCATCCTGCTGAATGAAACCATACCCCTTGGTCGGGTTAAACCACTTCACTGTTCCAGTCGCCATGATTACTCCTTTCCATGGACTTGGCTGACACCGCGCTACACTGTCGCACAGGACGGCGTCCGTATCGTGGCACCAACAATTGCAGGAGTAACTAGGCTAGGCATCGCGGTAACTAACTAGATACGCCAACGAGTTGAGTGACCTTAGAAAGCTCAAATGGTCCATGCCACATAGTTTACAACCGCTATTTAAAGGCCTGTTTCGGCCGTAGGCAACTGCAATGATTCGGTGAAAATACCCTCTAAATCCACGAGATGCGGGCAGCCGGGATGAATTACTGCGTAAACTATTGGCCTGAAACGTCGAATCTCCGGGACATACTCCGAAATCGCCATCGGTCTACACCTTTTTCGGCCGCAGTATCGACGGGTCCTATGCCATTTTGGGGATGTGGCGGATGGACTGGAGGGGCCTGTCCGCCACATCGTTCAAGCAGATGGATAACGCCCCAATGGACCATCCCAAGATCTACGTCGGTGGCGGTTGCCGCGAAGACCGGGCGTTGGATGTATGCCTCTACGCCATCCAGCGCCGCGCCTCCGATTTGGTGGAAATCTCCCCTCTGAAGCGCACCGCCCTGGCGTCGCTCGGCCCGTTGGGTATCTCCGACGACGATCTGGCCGGGCGCATGCGATTCCTGATTCCGGCGCTGAACGGGTTCAAGGGGTGGGCTGCGTTCGTCACGCGCGACACGTTGTTTCAAGCGGACATTTACGAGCTTTGGCGACTCCGTGATGAGCGCTGCGCCGTCATGGGCGTTTGGCATGACGATAAAGATGCCGACCGGGCGTCCGCCTGCGATCGTTTGCCCTCGTTGTTGTTGTGGCATTGCGGTCATCCCGCGAACCGGGCGCTGACGCTGGATTACGCATTGCGGTCGGACCGAACCGGGCTCTGCCGTTTCGATTGGCTGCATGACGGGTTGCGCGGCCGGCTGCCCGAGGAATGGAATTGGCGGGACGGACAATCCAATCCGGCGCTGCCACCGAAGGCGATCGAATTCGCGCAGAGCCGGCCGTGGCAAGGCAATGACAATCCCTGCCGCTATGGCGATCTTTGGCGCAGCGAAGCGCAACGCATCTTCGGCACGGCGGCACCGGCCGTCGATCTCAATGCAGTTTGAACAGGACCGGCACGGCCACGGCCGCCGCGACCGGCACGCCGTTGCGGCGAGCCGGCACGAAACGCCACTGCCGCACCGAGCGCACCGCGGCCGCGTCCAGGCTGTCATAACCGCTGGACGACGTTAGCTCGACACTGGCGGCGGTCCCGTCCGGCAGAACGTCCACCCGTAGGATCACCCGTCCCTGATAGCCATTTTTTCGCGCGACGAACGGGTATATCGGTTTCGGATTGTCGCCGCGCGGTGCGGCGCCCTGTGTGCCGCCGCGATGGGCGGCCGGCTCGGCCCGGGCCGGAACCCCGTCGGCGGCTGGTGTGGAGTGCGCATCCGTTCCGTCGGCGGCATCGGTTTGAGGGCGCGGTAATGCCTGCTGCACCGGCGGGAGCGCGACCGGCGTTGGATCGGGCGGCGACGGCTTGGTCGGTGGCGGCGGTGGCGCTTGAAATATGGCAAGGGCCGAGGACTCCGACGGCGCGGCGGCCATGGGCGATTTGGCGGTTTGCGTCGTTGGCGCGGGTTCCTCGGAAAAGGCCGTCTCGTCCGGGATCATGACGGGATCGGTGGTCCGATCGATGGCCCGATCCATCATCCGGTGCGGCACCCGGTCCGCCGTTTTGACGCGATCCGGTTGCGCGGCGGCGCGGGCCGGGGCGGCGCCGGGTGACCGGCGGCCACGGTCGTCGCCGCTGTCCGCGCCGGCATGCCGTTCCGGTCCCTCGACCAGCGTCACCTCGATGGCGACCTGACCGCCGGCGACCTTGATCTCGCGCGGTGCGGGGTCGGGCGATATGATCCAGGCGATCGCCCCGACATGTAGGGCCGTCGACACTGTGGCCGCGAGCCAGATCGGCTCGCGGAGGGCCGACTTGATCAACAGGAAGGGCCGGGCGATGGACGCGCTCATCGGCGTTTTCCCGGCCCTGCGCTATCGTGCGTCCACGGCAACAGATAGGGATATCCCTCGCACTCGCCGCGTAGGGCGGTGATCCGGAAGACGTCCGACAACCGGTCCGGCGACAGCGTGGCGTCCGGCGGACCGTCGGCGACGATGCGGCCCCGGTCGATCAACACGAGCCGGTCGCAATACCGCATCGCCAAGGACAGATCGTGCAGCACCACGACGACCGCCATATCGTCATCGGCGAGGCGGCGCAGATGGCTCATCACGTCAAGCCGGTGATAGGGGTCCAGGTCCGACACCGGTTCGTCGGCGAGCAGCAGCGCCGGGTCGCCGGCCAGGGCGCGTGCCAACAGAACGCGGGCCTTCTCGCCGCCCGAAAGCTTGTCGATCCGCCGGTCGGACAGGTCACCGACCTGGGCCATCGCCATCGCCCGGTCGATCGCCCGCGCGTCCGCCGCCGTCGGGCCCTGCCACGGCGTGAGGTGCGGCAGCCGCCCCAGGGCGACGACGCGGGCCACGGTCATCGGCCAATGGCAATCCGCGTTCTGCGGCAGATAGGCGATGCGCCGGGCCAGCGCGGTCCGGTTCAACCGCGTGATGGGCTCGCCGTCCAGGGTCGCGGCGCCGGCGGTCGGCGGCGTCAACCCCGCGGCCGTGCGCATCAGCGTCGACTTACCGGCGCCGTTCGGCCCGACGATGCCGAGAACCTCGCCGGCCTGAATGGTTAGGTCAATGTCGTGCAGCACCGGCCGGCGGCCGCGCGAAACGGAAAGACCGCGGAGCTGGAGCATGTCAGGCCATCTCCCGCCGCGTCTTGAAGATCAGGCCGAGGAAGAAGGGCACGCCGATCAACGCGGTCAACACGCCGAGGCGAAGTTCCGCGTCGGTCGGGACGACGCGAACCGCCACATCCGCGAGCAGCAGCAGGATTGCACCGCCGAGCGCGCTGGCCGGCAATAAGGCGCTCGGCTGGTATCCGACGAAGGGGCGCAGAAGATGCGGCACCACCAGCCCGACGAACCCGATCGTGCCCGATACGGCGACCGCTCCGCCGACCGACAGCGCCGTTCCCAGGATCAGCTTCAACCGCGTCCGCCGCAGGTCGACGCCCAGGCTCATGGCGGTGTCGTCGCCCAAGGCCAAGGCGTCGAGCGCCCGTCCGGTGCTGCCGACCAACAGCCATCCCGCCGCAATGAAGGGCGCGGCCAGCCACACGTGATCCATGCTGCGGTCGGCGAGCGATCCCATCAGCCAGAAGACGATCTCGGTCACCGCGAAAAGGTTGTTCGACAGGTTGATGGCGAGCGCGATCAGGGCCGCGCCGAGGCTGCTGATCGCGACGCCCGCGAGGATAATGGTCAGTGCGCTCGCGTCCCGGCCGGCCAGCAGATGCAGGATCATCACCGCCGTGACCGCGCCGACCATGGCGGACAGCGGCAAGGCGGCGGCGAACAGCGCGTAGAGCCCGAAATACATCGCCACGACCGCCCCGAAGGCGGCCAGCGACGACGCGCCGATCAGCCCGGGCTCGGCCAACGGGTTGCGGAACAGGCCCTGCAGCGCCGCGCCGGTCAGGCCGAGCGTTGCGCCGATCGTCAGGCCGAGCAAGGCGCGCGGCAACCGCAACTCCCACACGATCAAGGTGGTCGAACCGTCCGCCGTGCCCAGGAAGGCGCGCAGCAGGTCGCCGGGCCCGACCGCCGTCGGTCCCACCGCCAGCGACAGGATAAAGGCCGCCATGGTCCCGCCGCCGAGCAGGACGAACAGGCCCATGGGACGGGCGTGGCGGGCGGGGAGGTCCAGCGCGGTCATGGCGTGACCGCCGCAGGGTTTCGCGAAAGGGGGGCGAGGCCGCGGCGGAACTTGGCCAGCAGCTCGACGGCCTCGACGCTTGAAGGGAGGCCGCAGACCCATAGCCGGTCCGGTAGCGTGACCGACGGGATCTTGTCCTGCAACCGCCGAAAAGCGGGATGGGACAGGTATTCGGCGGCGCGCGAACTGCGCGGGCCATGACCCGAGCCCAGGACGATGACATCCGGCGGCGTTATCACGACCGTCTCCAGCGAAATCCGTCCGACCCCCGGCAGCGCCCGTGCCGCATGATTGACGAAACCCGCATGGCGGATGATTTCGTCCAACAGCGTGTGTTGGCCCTGCGAATAGCCGCCGACCCGGTAGAACAGCAGCGACGGCGCAGGATCGGGTGCGTGGGCGGCGGCCGCCAGCCGTCGGTTCAGGGCCTCGACCATGCGCTCGGCCTTGGCTTCGGCTCGGACTGTGGCGGCGATGCGCCGGATGTTCTCGCGGACGTCGTCGAAGCTGGTCGCCACGCGAATGTCGAGCAGCGGTATTTCGAACTTCCGGAGCAAGGCCTTGGTGCTGGGCCGGGTGTACTCGCCGGCGACGACCAAGTCGGGATCGAGCGGCAGGATGTCTTCCACCGAGCCGCGGTTGCGCGGAATCTCGGCGACCGCGTCGACCACGTTGGATATCGACGGGGAGGATGCCAGTCGGGTGACGGAAACGATCCGTCGCCGGTCGACCAACGACAGCAGCAGTTGATCGGCGCAGAGCGAGATCGATGCAATGCGTTGCGGGGCGGCCGCAGCCGGAAGCGAAACGAGACAACAGCACAGCAGGACCGCCGCCGCCAATCCGTGTAGGCGACGGCGCGTCCCTCCGCTGCGGTGCTCGTTCCGCGTCATTTTTCTCCGGTCAGCAGTTTCAACGGCTGGAAGCGCACGCGGACCCCGCCATACGCGGCGATGCCCGGCGTGCCGAAGGTAAAGACTTCCTCATACTCGTCGTTCAGCAGGTTTTCGCCGCGTGCGAACAGTTCGACATGGTCGTTCACCTTGTAGGAAGCGGCGATGTTAAGCAGGACATATTTGTCCAAGGTGACCCGGCGTGTCGGGCCGAAAGCGACGTCCTTCTGGTCGCCGTTGTAGCGCACGCCCACGTTGACGTTGGCCCGCTTCTTTTCCAGGAACCCGTAATTGACGTTGACGCTGGCGACATGTTGCGGCCGGCGGACCAGTTGCGCGCCGTTGGCGTCGCGCGTGGTCATGTAGGTATAGCTGCCAGTGACGTCGAGTCCGTCGATGATCTCGGCGCGGCCGGTCATCTCGACGCCTTGGATCCGGCTGGCGCCGTCTTGGTTGGTCGCCGTGCCGCCGAAGCCCGTGATCAGGTTCTCGATCCGGTTGTTGAAATAGGTGATGTCGCCGACGACCTTGCCGTCGAGAAAGGTCTGCTCGATCCCGATATCGAAGGACTCCGACTTCTCGGGCAGCAGGTCGGGATTGCCGGTGAAGGTGGAGGTGAAACCGAACAGTTCGAAAATCGTCGGATTCTTGACCGCCGTGCCGCCGCTCATATGCAGCTTGCTGCCGGTTTCCGGCACGACCAGCGCGGCCGTCAGGCGCATCGTGGTGCTGTTGTCGAAGATTTCGTTGTCGTCGAACCGTCCGCCGCCGCTCAGGAACAGACGGTCGAACAGGCCGAGCTGATACAAGCCGTAAATCGACCTTGTATCCAATTCACGGTCGACGGTGGAGAAGCTGCTCTGCGACAGCACTTTCTCGTTTTCGTTCTCGAACCCGAAGCTGATCGTATGCGTCGCCGGCGCGATCTCCGTCGTTTCCAGCGACAGATTGGTTCGATAGGCGATCTTACGCTTGTCTCCCTCGGTCGAACTGGCGCCGAATGCGCCGCCGCCGCTGCGCAGCGTGTTGCTGAACAGCGACCCGGACAGGATATGCTCCCAGCGGTCGTCGAGCAGCGAGAGTTTGACCTCCGCCTGGCCGAACTGTTCAAGGCTGTTGCTGAAGGAGCCGTCGTCGGTAGCGACCGTGGTGAACGCGTCGGTATCGAGCTCGGCGCGCTGCCAGCGGCCTGTGAGATTGATTTCCAGGTTGTTGGCCGGCCGCAGCCCGAGCGTGCCGTGCACCGTCTTGTTGTTGTTTTCGTCTTCCTCGGTATTGCCGTTCTTCTCGTTGGCCGCCGAGATGCCGTCCGTCTTGAAGTAGGTGCCGCTCAGCGCAACGTTGTAATGCTTTCCACCGGCTCGCACGGCTGCGCTGGTCTGCGCTGAACTGAAGGATCCGTACTCGCCGCTGGCGGTGACCGTCGGTTCGCCGACACCCTTCTTGGTGATGATGTTGACGACGCCGCCGACCGCGTCGCTGCCGTACAGCACGCTTTGCGGACCGCGCAGGATTTCGATCCGGTCGATTTCGGTGACGAGGAGGTTGCCGAAATTGAACTGCGAGCTGAGCGCCGGGTCGTTCACCTCGACGCCGTCGATCAGCACAAGGGTCTGGTTCGCCTCCGCGCCGCGGATGCGCACGTCGGTCGACGAGCCGAAGCCGCTGGTGCGGTTGACCGAGACGCCGGGCACGGTGCGCAGCGCGTCGGAGACGAAGCGGACCTGTTGTTCCTGCAGTTTTTGGCTGGAGATGACGGTGATCGCGCTGCCGACCTGTTCGCGCGGCGTTTCGATGCCAGTGGCGGTGACGACCGTCTCGGGCAACAAGGTCGTGCCCTGGGCGAAGGCCGCCGGCGCGCCGCCAAGGCCGGCCGTGGCGGCTAGCATGGCGGCGGCCAGACTGGGCGCGAGCGTACCGATACGCCCTCGGCTCTTTGTTTTTTTCGATGAGTGAGTAGACATGAAGAACTGCTCCGTTCGCATTTGTTACTGCCAAATGCGCGAGCGACAGACCGGAACCGCCCTGTGCCGGGCACGCCAAAGCTCGGCACGACCACCGCGGAGACGATGGTTTGGCGGAGGTGTGGAGAGGTGGTTCGGTCGATACCCATCGACGCATTCCCCGGTGGCCCATCCCTGCGCGCACGCCACCACAACGGAGATCCGTCCCGCTGGGCGCCCCGCCCACCGGTGGGTGACGAAGTTGATGGCAGGTCTCCTGGCTTGCGAGTCATCGCCTGGCGTCCAGCCTTCCCGAGCGATCGCTCAGTGGCGTGTCATGGACGCAGGCTCGTCGCCTACAGTTGCGGGGGCAGCCACGGCTTGGGTTCTAGTTGCGCGGGTCAGCGCGAACCGGACCGTGTTCCCTCTTCCTCCCCTTGCGGGGAACCATCAACGAATTGATTAAACGCCAAAACCTCCGGCCGCTCAACACCACTGTTGGGCGGGATCGTCGTCACCGCCTGCTAGACCGGTGTATCGCCTTCGATGGTCACCCGGTGCATCAACCGGCGGTAGCCCTGATAGTCGTTCAGGGCGTAGTGCTGCGCGCAGCGGTTGTCCCACAGCGCGAGAGCGCCGACTTTCCAGCGATAACGGCAGGTGAATTCCGGCCGGCTCATATGCTCGAACAGGAAGTGCAGGATGGGTGCGCTTTCCGCGCGCGTCATGCCGGCGAAATGCGACGTGTGGGCGCTGCTGACGTAGATCGCCTTGCGGCCCGTTTCCGGATGCGTGCGGATCACGGGATGGTCGGCCTCCATATCCAGCATATCGCGGTTCTGGCTCTTGCCGGTCTGGTCGGCGAGCCGTTCGCGGGCGTTGACGTTGCCCTGCGCGCGCAGCGCCGCCGTGCAGACGGCGCGCAGCGGGGCGAGCATGGTCTTCATGCCGTCGGACAGCGCGTCATAGGCGAGATACATGTTCGCGAACAGCGTATCCCCGCCCCGTGGCGGCAACTCGCGGGCATACAAGACCGAGCCGAGCGGCGGCGTCGGTAGATAGGTCGTGTCGGAATGCCAGAGGCCGCCGAAGTTCAGCGTATCCGTCTCCGTCTTGATCACCTCGGTGATGCCGGGATGGCCGTCCATGTCCTGGACGAAGGGATAGTTGACGATCGGCCCGAACCGTCGGGCGAAGGCGAGCAACTGGTCCGGCGTCAACTCCTGGTCCTCCAGGAAGATCACGAGGTGCTTGAGGAAGGCGTCGTGGATTTCCGCGAAACGCTGTTGGCCAAGCGGTTGCGACAGATCGGCGCCGCGGATTACCGCGCCCAGCGCCCCGGCGATCGGCTCAACGGTGATGGTCTCGTAGCTCATGGCGTCGGGTTGACCCCCGCGGATCGGTTCGATCCCATTATAGGCGGGACACCCGGACGCCATGCAAATTTGCGATGCCTTTAGTACGCCCAGCCGGCGGCGACCGTCGCGGTGTCTGGACGCGGCGGCGCGGAGTGTTCCGTTCTTGCCTGGCGCAGCGCCAGAATCGGACGGCGTGCGTCGGCGGCCGGTTGATAGGCGTGCGAGATTTCCGACAGCGCTTCCCACCATGCGTCGGCCGCTTCATCGGTCGCCACCTCGAAGGTGTCGAACCCGCAGCGGTGCAGGAAGTGATACTGATCGCGCAAGACGTTGCCGACGGCGCGCAGCTCCTTGGCATAGCCGTAGCGCTCCCGCAGCAGGCGGGCGTAGGAGTAGGCCCGGCCGTCCTTGAAGACGGGGATGTCGAGGGCGATCAGATCGAAACGGTCGAGGTCGTCGGCGATCAGCGCCGGTGATTGGTCGCTGTCCAGGCGGATGCCAAGCGGCGCGTTGCGGCGCGACAGGGCATCGCGGTGTTCGGTCCAGGTTGCGTAGCTGACGAGAAGGGCGCCCTCGGCTGGCGGGACCGCGCCGTCCGCGACAAGGGTCCACGGATCGTCGATAAGCTGTCCGTCTTTAGCGAGCGGCATAGAGCGTCTCCTTGAAGGGGGCTAGGCCGACGCGGCGGTAGGTGTCGATGAAGGTTTCGCCGTCCGTGCGCAGGCCGAGATAGGTGTCCACGATGGTCTCGATGGCGTCGACGATGTCGTCCTCGCCGAAGGCGGGGCCGACGATGTCGCCGATCGTCGTGTTCTCGTCGGCGCTGCCGCCGAGCGTGACCTGATAGAATTCGGTGCCTTTCTTGTCGACGCCGAGGATGCCGATATTGCCCACATGATGGTGGGCGCAGGCATTGATGCAGCCCGAGATGTTCAGCGTGATGTCGCCGATGTCCCGCAGCCGGTCCAGGTCGCCGAACCGTGTGCCGATGCGTTGCGCGATCGGGATCGACCGGGCGTTCGCCAGGCTGCAGTAGTCCAACCCCGGGCAGGCGATGATATCGGTCAGCAGACCCGCGTTCGGCGTCTCCAATCCGTGTGCCCGCAGGCCTTGCCACAGGGCGAACAGATCGCTCTTGCGGATATCGGCCAGGACCAGGTTCTGGTCCTTGGTGACGCGCAGTTCGCCGAAGCTGAAGGCGTCGGCGAGGTCCGCGATGGCCTCCATCTGCTCGGCCGTCGCGTCGCCGGGGATGCCGCCCTCGGGCTTCAACGAGACGGTCACGATGGCGTAGCCCGGCACCTTGTGTTCGGTCACGTTCGAGCCGACCCAGTTGCCGAAGGCCGGGTCGGTCAGCAGCTTGCTGTCGAATTCCGGCACGTCGCCTGGTATGTCGAGATAGGCGGGCGACGCGAAATACGCCTTGATCCGCGCGATCTCGTCGTCGGGCAGGGCAAGGGCGCCGTCGCGTAGGTGCCGCCATTCCTCTTCCACCAGCGCGGTGAACTTTTCGACGCCGATTTCGTTCACCAGAATCTTGATCCGCGCCTTGTAGATGTTGTCGCGCCGGCCGAGCTGGTTGTAGACCCGCAGGATTGCTTCGAGATAGGACAGCAGGTCGCGCTTCGGCAGGAAGCCGCGGATGCTCTTAGCGACCACCGGCGTCCGGCCCTGGCCGCCGCCGACGAAGACTTCGAAGCCGGTCTCGCCGTCCGGCCCGCGCTTGAGCGCGATGCCGATGTCGTGTGTCTTGATCGCGGCCCGGTCGTGCGGCGCGCCGGTCACGGCGATCTTGAACTTGCGCGGCAGGAAGGAGAATTCCGGATGCAGCGTCGACCATTGCCGGATGATCTCGGCATAGATGCGCGGGTCCTCGATCTCGTCGGCCGCGACCCCGGCAAAAGGGTCGGCGGTGACGTTGCGGATCGTGTTGCCGCTGGTCTGGATGGCGTGCATCTCGACGGTCGCCAACTCGTCCAGGATATCTGCGGCCTCATCCAGGCGCGGCCAATTGTATTGGATGTTCTGGCGCGTGGTGAAATGGCCGTAGCCCTTGTCGTAGCGCCGCGCGACGAAGGCGAGCTTGCGCATCTGGCGCGACGACAGCATGCCGTAGGGAATGGCGACCCGCAGCATGTAGGCGTGCAGTTGCAGATACAGCCCGTTCATCAGGCGCAGCGGCTTGAACTCGTCTTCGGTCAGGTCGCCGGAGAGTCGGCGCGCGACCTGACCGCGGAATTGCAGGACGCGTTCGGCGACCACCGTGTGGTCGAATTCGTCATAGCGGTACATGGCGTTTACTCCTGCGCGGCCTGATGGCCCAGGTCCAGGCGGACGCTCGGGCCGGCGGCGCGGATGGTTTCCCGTCGGCCGACGGCGCGGGGCGTTTGGCCGTCCGTGGCATCGGTGTCGACGGGGATCAGATAGGGTTCGACCACGAGCCGGGCTTCGACCGACGCCTGTGCGGATTGCAGCAATGCGTTGGCGTCGTCGCCGGCTTCGGCAAGCTGGCTGGCGTGAAGTTTTTCGGACCAGGTGCGGGCCGGCGTCAGATAGACGACCTGTCCGTCGGTCAACCGGTTCGCGGTCACGGCGTGCGATGTCATGATCTGTTCCTCCGTCACTCGGCGGCGGCCAAGGGCCAATGCTCGGGTTCCGACGTCTTGGCGAACCGCGCCACCTCGCCGATCACGATCAGCGCCGGTCCCGTGATTTGGTTGTCTCGAATGACCTTCTCCAACTCGGCGACGGTGCCGGTGGCGACTTTCTGTGTCGCCAGCGTACCGTTCTCGACCACCGCGGCGGGCGTGGACCGGGCGAGGCCGTTTTCGATCAATCGCGCGGCGACGCGCCCGGCGGTCGAGATGCCCATATAGACCACGATGGTCTGCCGCCCCCGCGCCAAGCCGTCCCAATCCAGGTCCGGATCGCCGTCCTTCGCGTGGCCGCTGATGAAGGTCACGGCGGTGGCATGGTCCCGATGGGTTAGCGGGATTCCCGCATAGGCGGCGCAGCCGGTGGCCGCGGTGATGCCCGGCACGATCTCGACCGGCACACCGCGGGCGAGCAGATAGTCCACTTCCTCGCCGCCGCGGCCGAAGACGAAGGGATCGCCGCCCTTGAGCCGGATCACGCGTTTGCCGGCACGCGCGCGGCGCGCCATCAGGGCGTTGATCTCATCCTGGGGGACGCTGTGATTCGCCTTCGCCTTGCCGACATACAAGACTTCCGCATCGGGTTTGGCGAAGTCGAGAATGCCGGGGCCGATCAACCGGTCATGGACCACCACATCGGCGTCGCGCAACACGCGCAATGCCCGCAGCGTCAAAAGGTCGGGGTCGCCGGGTCCGGCGCCGACGATGAACACCGTGCCGGGCGGGCGTGCCGCGGGCACGGGGAAAGTCAGAAAATCAGCGGTCATAAGACGTGTCTCCTTCCATCGACCATATGGGCCCACGGAGCACGTCTCCGTGGCGCTTTAGCGGTTGGTCACGCGGTCGCAAGCTGCCCGTTCAAATCCCGCGGGCCCTTTCAAGGGGAAGGACCGACCCCAACAAAAAATCCGCCGCGGCGGAAAAGCCGGGCGGAGCCCCAGTCGCTTTAGCCGCATTTATTAAGCGCCCGCAATCTGACGATTTCTCAAATCGGCGCTGAAGGATGAAATAACACCGCCTACGGACGGTGTCAATAAATACACTAAGAATTCACGTATATTTTAATATTCACATATTCAAAATGTATTTATTGTTGCATGTTATTGTAAGTAAGACGTTTTTGCGATTCCAATCGCTTCTCCGTCGCCGGAAAGCGCAATCGTATGCGAAGGCCCGGCGCATTATCTTCCAGCGACAGGTCGGCATAATGCAGCCGCGCGGTGGCGGCAACCTGACTAAGCCCCAGCCCGCTGCCGGGCGTGCTGCGGCTGTCGTCGAGCCGGACGAAACGTTCCAGAACCCGCTGGCGTTCTTCCTTGGCGATGCCGGGTCCGGTGTCGGCGATCGAGAATTCCGGCCGTCCATCCTGGCCCCGCCGGGCGGCGAGCGCGATGGATCCGTTTTCCGGCGTGTGGTTGAACGCGTTGTCCAGCAGGTTGCTGATCGCCTGCGACAACAGGTTCCGGTCGCCATCGATCAAACAGTCATCCGCCGCGTCGACGTCGAGGCGCAGGCCGTGCTCTTCCGCGGCCGCGCCATACAGTTCGGCGGCGTCCCGCACCAGTGCGCCCAGGTCGAGCCGTTCGAAACGGTCACGCAACACGCCCGATTCCGCCAAGGCAATGGCGAGCAAAGCATTGAAGGTATCGAGAATACCGTCGGTTTCCTCGATCGTCTTGGCCAGGGCGGTTCGGTATTCCTCCGGATCGGATTGCGCCATCAGCGTGACCTCGAGCCGGCTGCGCAAGCGTGAGATCGGACTGCGCAGGTCGTGCGCGATGTTGTCGGCGACGCCGCGCATGCCCTCCATCAGCCGTTCGATCTGGTCGAGCATGTCGTTGAGATTCTCGGCCAGCCGGTCGAACTCGTCCGAGTAACCGGTCACCGGCATGCGCTGCGTCAGGTCGCCGTGCAGGATCGCCCGGCTGCCCTGGTTTATCGCGTCGAGCCGCCGCAGGAAGTACCGGCTCAACAACAGCCCGCCGCCGAAGCCGAGCGCCAAGGTCGCCAGCAACGCCCAGATCAGCGCGTTGGTAATGGTTTCACGGAAGGCGGCGCGTTCGGTCAGGTCGCGGCCGACCAGCAGATGGAACCCGCCGTCGAGTTCGAAGGTGCGCGCCCGGGCGATTTGCGGCCGCAACGCGGGCCGCGCCGCCTGTTTGATATGAAAGTCGACCCAGCCGGGCGGACCCTTGGCGGCTTCGGGCCAGCCGGCCAGGTTGCCCGCCAGCGGCGTGAGAAACGGATCGGTCAAGAGATAGACGCCGCGGCGGCCGCTTTCGCCGGAACTGCGTTGGCGGATGATCTCGACCAGGCCGACGACGCGGCGCTCGCGGTATTGCTCGGCGAGCCCGGTAATCTCCGCCTCGATGGTGTCGTCGCTCTGCGCGTCGATGACGCTGACGGTGCTCCAATAGACGAAGACGAGCACGCCGCAGACCGACAGCCCGAACACCGCCATGTAGAGCATGGCGTAGCGAAAGGTCGAGGTGCGGAAAAGTCTATTCGGGAACACGAAGGCAATATCCCGCGCCGCGCACCGTGTGCAGGAGCGGCGTCTCGAAATCCTTGTCGAGCTTCTGCCGCAGCCGGCTGATCTGCACGTCGATCACGCCGGTCTTGGGGTCGAAATGGTAGTTCCACACATTCTCCAACAACATGGTGCGGGTGACTACCTGACCGGAATGGCGCATCAGGTATTCGAGAATCTGAAACTCGCGCGGCAACAGCTCGATCCGCGTGCCGGAGCGGGTGACCGTCCGGGCCAGCAGGTCGATCTCCAGGTCGCCCAGCGTCAGCGCGGTTTCGGTGGGGGCGGCCTGCCCGCGCCGCATCAGCGCTTCCAGACGGGCTTGCAGCTCGGAAAACGCGTAGGGCTTGGTCAGGTAATCGTCGCCGCCGGCGCGCAGGCCCTTTACCCGGTCGTCGACCCGATCCATGGCGCTGAGGATCAGGACCGGTGTCGTATTCCCTTCCTTGCGCAGCAGTTCGATGATGTGCAGGCCGTCCATGCCGGGCAGCATACGGTCGACGATCATGCCCGCATAGGCCTCGGTCGTGGCGAGATGCAGGCCGTCCGGGCCGGTCGCCGCGTGGTCCACCACGTAGCCCGCCTCTTCGAGACCTTTCCGCAGAAAGGCGGCCGCTTCGGTGTCGTCTTCGATGAGCAAAAGTCGCATGGGTCGCCGTGAGTATCGATCCGTCGCAAGGCTCCTTCGGCCCCGGTTCCCCTATAGATGCGGTGTCGATCCCGGTTTCGCAAGTCATGCTGCCGGCATGACAGCGGTCGCCTATTCCGGGTAATGTGCGGCCACCGGCCTCTGGCGGCCTGCGCGGCCGCTCCGCCGACGAGTTTTCGATTCGGGTACCCGCCGCAAAACGCATAAGGAGCAGGGAATGGTGGATATGCAATTCGGTCTGATGATGCGGGCGCAGTTCCCCCCGGAAGACGATATGCAGCAACGCTTTCGGGAATTGATGGAACAGGCGCGGCTTGCGGACCAGTTGGGTTTCGCCAGTATCACCAACGGCATGCATTACAGCAGCGCACCGTTCCAGGATTTCCAGCAGCTTCCCTTCCTGTCCCGGGTCATGGCCGAAGCGCCGAACCTGCGGCTCAACTTCGGCATTATCCTGCTGTCGTTGTTGAAGCCAATCGATGTCGCCGAATATCTCGCCACCGTCGACGTGATGAGCGGCGGCAAGGTCATCTTCGGCGCGGCGCTCGGCTACCGCGAGGTGGAATTCCTCGCCTTCGGCACGACGCAGAAAGAGCGGGTCAAACGGCTCGAAGAGAATATGGAGGCGATCAAGCGGCTGTGGACCGAGGAGTCGGTCGATATGGTCGGATCGCATTTCGAGTTGAAGGGCGCGGCGCTCGGCACCAAGCCGGTGCAGAAACCGTACCCGCCGATCTGGATCGGCGCGAACGCCGACCCGGCGATCCGGCGCGCAGCGCGGATCGGCGACTGCTGGTATGTGAACCCGCACAACCGGATCGATACGATCATCCGCCAGACCGAGGTCTACCGGAAGGCGCTCGACGACTGCGGCAAGCCTTTCCCGACGGAGTTCCCAGCGCGGCGCGAGGTGTTCGTCGCCCGAACGCGCGAGGAGGCGATGCGGCTGTGCAAGCCCTTCCTGGCGGCCAAATACGAGGCTTATCACGCGTGGGGCCAGGACAAGGCGATGCCCGAAGGCGACGACGATCTGGGGCTCGATTTCGACGACCTGGTCCGCGACCGTTTTCTCGTCGGGTCGCCGGACGAAGTGGCGGAACAGATGATCCGCTTGAACAAGGAAACCGGCATCAACCACCTGATCATGAGCGTCCAATGGCCGGGCATGCCGCAAAGCATGGTGATCGATGTCCTGAACATGCTGTCGGAAGAGGTGTTCCCGAAGGTTCGGCAGGGCTAAGGCGGTGCGCGGCTTCATCCTTCGACAAGCTCAGGATGAGGGTGGGGAACCATCCGTGAGCCGCAAAAGCTGCCGTGTCGACTCTCCATATGTAAATCGTCATTCCCGCGAACGCGGGAATCCAGGCTTCGGCGCGACTGGGTCCCCGTTTTCACGGGGATGACGTGAATTTTTATAGACCCGCCTCACCCTGAGCGTGTCGAAGGGCGAGGCGGCGCGGGAGGAGCGAGATCGATGGCGGCATTTCAGTTCGGTTACATGACCCGGGCGCAGTACCGGCGCGACGAGGATATTCCGGCCCGTTTCGCGGAGTTGATGGAGCAGGTCCGGCTGGCCGAGAAACTCGGTTTCGTCTCCTTCGTGAAGGGTCAGCATTTCAGCAGCGATCCGTTCTATGAATTCCAGCAGATGCCGCTGCTCGCCCGCGCCATGGCGGAAGCGCCGACGATGCGGATGGTCACCGGAATCAGCCTGCTGACGTTGCACAAGCCGCTCGACATTGCCGAGCAGATGGCCACCCTCGATCTGATGTCAGGGGGAAGGGCGGTTTTCGGCTGTGCGCTCGGCTACCGCGATGTGGAGTACAAGGCCTTCGGCGTTAAACGCGGCGAAGGCGGCAAGCGGTTCGAGGAAAACCTGGAAGCCGTGAAACGGCTGTTCACGGGCGAGCCGGTCACGATGAAGGGCTCGCATTTCGAACTGGACGGGGCGCGAATCTCGGTGCCGATGGTCCAGGAGGGCGGCCCGCCGATCTGGATCGGCGCGAATGCCGACGTGGCGATCAAGCGCGCGGCCCGGATGGGCGACTGCTGGTATATCAGCGCGCATCACCGGCTCGATACGCTGGAACGGCAGATCGACTTGTACAAGCGCGAATTGGACGCGGTCGGGAAGCCCTTCCCGGCGGAGATGCCGTTCCGGCGCGAGACCTTTGTCGCCGACAGCCGGGAGCAGGCGATCGAGATGGTGCGCCCGCATCTGGGGCTCAAATACGATGCCTATCACCAATGGGGTCAGGACAAGGTCATGCCGAAAGGCGACGACGATTTGGGGCAGGATTTCGACGACCTGCTGCGCAACCGCTTCATCCTCGGCTCGCCGGACGAGGTGGCGGAAGGGATCATCGAATGTCATCGGAAGCTTGGCGTGAACCACATGCTCATCTGCCTGCAATGGCCCGGCATGCCGCAAAGCATGGTCCTGGAGGCGATGCATCGCTTCGCCGAGGAGGTTTTCCCCAAGGTCCGCGAGGGTATTTGATCGCGATTTGGCGGCGGCCCCGCGGGCGCGGTAGGCTCCTGGAAACGGCGACAACATCGAGACGCGGAGGCAGGCGAGATGAAATACGGGTTCTTCATTCGGGGGCAGTACCGGCAGGGCGACGACATGGTCGCGCGGTTCAACGAATTGGTGGAACAGGCGCGGCTCGCCGACGAGTTGGGCTTTTCCGATCTGATCAGCGGCATGCACTATGCCGGCTACCCGCTCAGCCAGTTCCAGCTCCTGCCCTTCCTGTCGCGGATCATGGGCGAAGCGCCGAACATGCGCATCATCACCGGCATCATCCTGTTGTCGCTGCACAAGCCGCTCGACATTGCCGAGCAGTTGTCGACCATCGACGTCATGTCGAACGGCCGGCTGGTCTTCGGCGCCGGGCTTGGCTATCGCGATGTCGAGTTTCTGGGGTTCGGGACCACATCGAAGGAGCGCGTGCCGCGGCTGGTGGAGAACCTGGAAGCGATCAAACGCCTGTGGACGGAAGAAAACGTCAACATGAAGGGATCGCATTTCGACCTCGTCGACTGCACCTTGTCGCTCAAGCCGGTGCAGAAGCCGATGCCGCCGATCTGGTTCGGCGCCAATGCCGATGCGGCGGTGCGCCGGGCGGCGAAACTGGCGGATACCTGGTTCATCAACCCGCATCAGCGCATGGACACGATCGAACGGCAGTTGGACGTGTACAAGGCGGCGCTGGACGAATACTGCAAGCCGCAGCCGACGGAACTGCCGTTGATGCGGGAGATTTTCGTCGCCGGCTCGCGCGAGGAGGCCACGCGTCTCGCCCGGCCCTACCTGGAAGAGAAGTACAAGGTCTATCACGAATGGGGTCAGGACAAGGCGATGCCCGAGGGCGACGACGACCTGGGTCTCGACTTTGACGAGCTGACCCGCGACCGCTTCCTGTTCGGCTCGCCCGACGAGGTCGCCGAGCAGATCATCGGATACCGGAAGAAACTCGGCGTGACCCACATGGTGCTCGGGCTGCACTGGGTCGGCATGCCGCACAGCCAGGTGCAGGACAGCATGCATCTCTTCGCCGAGGAAGTGATGCCGAAGGTGAAGCAGGCACTCTAGCAGGCTGTTGAAAAGTCATTTGTATCCTTCGAGACGGGCCTACCGACCCTCCTCAGGATCAAGCATAAGCCTCATGGTGAGGAGGCGCGATAGCGCCGTCTCGAACCATAGAGACCGAACACGATGACTTTTTCAGCAGCCGGCTAGAGCAAAAGGCGGCGGTCAGAAGCGGATCGACAGCGCGGCCGAACCGAAGCTGTTGAAGCCCTCTTGGCCGTCGAACTCCGGGGAGCGGAAGACCTGCGTGAAGGCCAACCGGGCGCGCAGAAACGTGATGGCGACGCCCATCTGCACGTCGCCGACGAAGTATTTCTTATCGACGCTGCGGCTGTCGCGGAAGGTGTTGCCGTCGAGGAAGATGTTGCGGCCGATCACCCGTCCTTCGGCGCCCGCGAAGAAATACCAGCCGAGCCGGTCGTCGGGGACGAAAAAGTCTGACCCCGGCAGATTCGGCCGGATCTTCGGCGGACCGAAATCGTTCGGCAGGTCGTCGCCGAACCGGACGGTGAAGCCGGCGGCGCCATGCGTGAAGACGTTTCCCAGCGCGCCGCCGATATGCGGCACGAGGTCGATGCCCAGATTCTCGATCGGAATGATGTCGTGCAACGGCAACTCATAGAAGTTGCGGAAGCTGCGTTCGAAGAACAGCGCGACGCCCGGCTCGGTTTTGAGTTGCGAGCCCCAGCCCCTGGGTATGGTGATGCCGATCAGTCGATGCCATTCGGTTTGTACTTCGTCGGCCAACGAGTACGGCCCGACGACACCGATATCGAGTTCCAGTTTGTCCAGCGTCGATCCGCTTTGCGCGACCAGGCCGAGGCCCGCGAACAGCCAACCGGCATAGGGCCGGTCGTCCCGCGGCGGGTCTTCGCGGTCGATATCCTCCGGCGTGAAGATGTTCTGGCCGATGGAGAAACTCATCCGCATGCGCCGCGTGGCCTTGAAGAAGGGCACGAACGAGGCCGCGTCCCGGATAACCTCGGGCGCGCCGCCTTCCGGCGACAGCCACGCCGCGCGCATGCCATTGGTGAAATGCCGGTCGGTGCCGCCGAACATGTCGTTGTCGAACTGGAACGTGACGTATTGACTGGTGTCCAGCGGCTTGTCGATCGCCCGTGCGCCCGGTGCCGACAAGGCGACCGCGATGGTCGCGATGATACCGGTGATGACACTCCGCAGGCTTAATGTGTGGCCACCGAGAGGTCTTAAAGAAATCATATTGTTAGATTTTAGTCCGCCGCGTCTAATCCAGGCCGGACGAGTAAATTCGGACCCGCCGACGGCGGCCGTTCATACCGGCGCGCCCGGGGCAATTGTACCGGGTCCAACTCGGCAGCTCCATACGCGGCGTTCTGTCGGTCCTGCGGCACATCGTCGTACAGGGTGGTCCGTTGTCTGGGCGTCCGATCCAGGCCCCGAATGACCCGGTCCATCGCTTCCGGCGGCATTTCCTCGCCATGCGACGCGCCGGCGGCGCGGGTGATGGTCTCGTTCATCAGGGTGCCGCCCAGGTCGTTCGCCCCGGCGTTGAGGCAGGCGCGCACGCCGACCGGTCCCATCTTCACCCAGGAGGCTTGGATATTGGTGAAATGCGGATGCAGCGCCAGCCGGGCGACCGCGTGCATCAGCACCGCTTCGCGGAAACTCGGCCCGCGCCGGGCGCGTCCCTTCAGGTAGATCGGCGCTTCCATCGGGACGAAGGGCAGCGGCACGAATTCGGTGAAGCCGCCGGTGCGTTTCTGCAGGTCGCGCAGGCGCAGCAGGTGGCGCGCCCAATGCACCGGCCGGTCGACATGGCCGAACATGATCGTCGCGGTGCTGCGCAGCCCGATCGCATGCGCCTGCTCCATCACCGACAGCCACTGTTCCGTGCTCACTTTGTCGGGGCAGATGACGGCGCGCACCTCGTCGTCGAGGATTTCGGCCGCCGTGCCGGGCAGCGATCCCAGGCCCGCCTCTTTGAGTTGCGCCAGGAACGCGCCGACGGAAACGCCCAGCGTCTTCGCCCCTTGCCATACCTCCAACGGCGTGAAGGCGTGCAGGTGCATGTCCGGCAGCACCGCCTTCAGGCGGCGGCAGATGTCCAGATAGGTCTCCCCGGTATAGTCCGGGTGGATGCCGCCCTGCATGCAGAGTTCGGTGGCGCCCCGGTTCCAGGCTTCGCGGCCGCGCCGCTCCACTTCGTCTAGCCCCAGGTCATACGGCTTGCCGCGCAGGTTCTCGCTCAGTTTGCCTTTCGAGAAGGCGCAGAACTGGCAGCGGAAATAGCACACATTCGTGTAGTTGATGTTCCGGTTCACGGCGTAGGTCACCGTGTCGCCGACCGTCTCGCGCCGCACCGCGTCGGCCGCGACGCAGACCTCCGCGATCTCGCCGCCGCGCGCCTGGAACAGCCGCACGATGTCCGCCTCGCTGAGATCATTGCCGCCGCGCGCCTTGTCGAGGATCGGACTCAGCGCGCCGGTGGTCGCGGCCTCCTCGTAGGGGTGGAACAAGGTCGGCGGCGTTTCCGTGCTGCCTGGGCTCCATTTTTCGGTTTTGGCGAAACCGTCTGAATCGATGGCGCGCCGCACCGGCGTGTGAAACGCCGGGTCGAGCCATCGCTCTGGGGCGTGGGCATAGCTGGGATAGATCGCCAGCCGTTCGACCAGCGTCTTGCCGGCCGCCGCGGTCTCCCGCGCCAGCGCGTCGAGATGCGGCCACGGCGCTTCCGGATTGACGTGGTCCGGCGTCACCGGGGACACGCCGCCCCAATCGTTGATCCCCGCCGCGATCAGCGGGCGCAGCGCGCCGGGGCTCAGGTTCGGCGGCGCTTGGATGTTCATGCTCGGTCCGAACACCAGCCGGGCGACGGCCAGCGTCCACACCAAATCGTCGCCGTCCGGTTCGGGCGCATCGGCCATCTTGGTATCCGGTTTGGCCCGGAAGTTCTGGATGATGATTTCCTGGATATGGCCATGCCGCTCGTGCAGGTCGCGCAGCGCGAGCAACGAGTCGATCCGTTCGCGCCGCGTCTCGCCGATGCCGATCAGGATGCCGGACGTGAAGGGAACGCCGAGTTCGCCGGCGGTATCGATGCATTCGAGCCGAACCGCCGGATCCTTGTCCGGCGATCCGTAATGCGGGCCGCCCTTTTCGCAGAGCCGGGCGCTGGCGCTTTCCAGCATGATGCCTTGCGAAACGGAGACTTCGCGCAGTCGCGCGATCTCGTCCCGCGTCATGACACCGGGATTGACGTGCGGCAGCAGGCCGGTTTCCTCGAACACCAGCCGCGCCATCGCCACGAGGTAGTCGATCGTGGTGGCGTGGCCCAGGCGCGCCAGCGCCTCGCGCGCCACGCGGTAGCGCAGCTCCGGCTTGTCGCCGAGGGTGAACAACGCCTCCTTGCAGCCCGCCGCCGCGCCGGCCCGCGCAATGTCGAGAACCTGGTCGGCGGTGAGATAGGCCGCTTCGCCCTTTCGCGGCGGATGCGCGAAGGTGCAGTAGTGACAGACGTCGCGGCAAAGCTGCGTCAGCGGGATAAACACCTTGCGGGAATAGCTGACGGCGTTGGCATGCCCCATCGCGCACAACGCGCCGGCTCGGTCCACCAAACCGGCGGTGTTCCGCTCGTCGGCGAGGGCCAGGGCCGTGGCGTGGTCCAAGGGGCGGTGTGTGTTCATCATGCGCCTTTCGCCGATTCCGTCGCCGCCCGCAGCCGCGCGGCGATTCCGCTGGTTTCCAGATAGGCATGCGTCCGGGTGTCCGCCGGACGGTGGATCAACTGGCGCAGGTCGTCCGGCGTGTCGATGTCGAGGGCGATGCCTGGCAGGTCGAGAATGACCGGTTCCACCCCGCGCGCCCGCGCCGCGGCCAGATGCGGTTTGAAACTGTCGTTACCGAAGCTGAACGGGATCAGGTCCGGCGGCGACAGCGCGATGCAGTTGGAGCCGCGCCGGTCATGCGCCGGTACGATCGTCATCGCCGGAGCGTCGCCATGCGCCGCCAAAACGGTTTCGATCTCGTCCCGCGTGATCAGCGGCGCGTCGCCCGGAAAGGTCATGATGCTTGTTACGCCGTCATCGATGAGCGTCGCCACCGCTGCTTCGACCGCGGCTGTCTGGCCTTGGTTCTCCGCTTCGGTGATGATGCGGGCGTCATAGCTTCGGGCGACGGCGGTGGCTTCCTCGTCCCGGGTGATCACCGCGATGCCGTCGAGGCCCGGAACATGGGCCAGAACCGACAACACGTCCTCGTACATGGTGCGGAACAGCAACCGCCGTTCCGGCGGGCCGAGCGCGTCGGCCAGCCGCTGTTTGGCGTCGACAAGGTCCTTGGCCGGCAGAACCGCCCACATCTTTGATTTCCTTAATACGGTGCAGCGCGTTGATGAGGCACGAACTATAGCAAAGGGGCGAGATTGCGCGCCAGTCCGCCTAGCCTTGCAGGGTTGCGGCAAAGGCAAGAACCTCGCGCGCCAGCCGTTCCTTGTCGGCGAGGGTTTGCATGACCGTGTCGGTCACCAGGACGTCGACGCCGAGCGCGCGGACCGCATTCTCGCTATCGGCATCGCTGCCATCCAACACGAAACCGTCGAGCAGGTCGCCATAATGCCGGGCGACCGCCACCGCGTCGCTGTCCAATCCCAACTCGGTCATCATCTTCGCCGTCGGGCCTTTCAGCGCCTTGCCGCCGACGATGGGCGACACCGCCACGACCGGGGCCTGGGACGCCGCCAGCATGTTCCGCAGGCCGGGAACGGCGAAGATCGGGTCGATGCTGATGAACGGGTTGGACGGACAGATCACAATCGCGCCGAGGCGCTCGTCGGCCAGCGCATCGGCGATTCCCGGTGCGGGACAGGAATCCGCCGCGCCCGCGAAGCGAAAGCCGGTGACCACCGGCGTGCATTGCTCGCGCACGAAGTAGTGTTGGAACGGCAACGGCCCGTCCGGGGTTTCGACGATGGTGCGGACCGCCGTATCGCTCATCGGCAGGATGCGGGGGCTAATGCCCAGTCTTTGCCGGAACTCCTCGGTGATGGCGGTCAGGCTTTCCCCGTCGGCGAGGCGGCGGCTGCGCTCGATATGCGTGGCGAGGTCGCGGTCGCCGAGCTGGAACCAGGTCTCGCCGCCCAAGGCCGCCAGCGACTCCATGAACTGCCAGGTCTCGCCGGCGCGGCCCCAGCCGGTTTCCGGATTGCTGATGCCCGCCAGGGTATAGGTCAGCGTATCGATATCGGGACAGATCGTCAGGCCGAGATGGTCGAAATCGTCGCCGGTGTTGGCGATGATCGTCAGGTCGTCGGGCGCGACGCAGTTCGCCAGACCCAGCGCCAGCTTGGCCCCGCCCACGCCGCCGGAAAGCGCGACAACGCGCGGCGCGGGCGCGGTCATCGGAACAGGTCCTCGTTCTCGCCGCGCAGCAATTCGCCGACCGATCCATCCTCGGCTTCCGGCGCGAAGCCGCGGATCAGCGCGACCGGCGTTCCCTCCGCGCCTTCGCCCTGCACCACCGATGCGGCCGCCGCGAGTTCGTCGGCCAACCCCACGGTGGAGACGCGCAGCGCGCGGCCGAACAGGTCTTTCTCTCCACGCAAGTCGAGTAGCGAGCGCAGGCCCGCCACGCCGATCGCGGTGCCGACGGTGCCGTGCCGCCATGCCCGGCCGATGCTGTCGTTGATGATGACCGCCGGGGCCGTGCCGGTCGCCGTTGCGATGGCGTCGCGCAGGCGCCTGCAGGACCGGTCCGGATCTTCCGGCAGCAGCAAGACGCGCTCCGCGCCATTCGCCGGTTCCACGTTCGACGCGTCGATGCCGGCATTGGCCAGCACGAATCCCAGGCGATGTTCGACGATCAGCAGGCCGGGCCGGTGGCGTACCACCCGCGATGACTCGCCGAGGATCAACTCGACCAGCCGCGGGTCCTTGTCGACTTCGGCCCCCAGCGCCTCGGCCTCGGCGGAGGGGGCGACATCGCTCAGCGTGGCGTAGCGGCCTTCCGCTTTGGAGACGATCTTCTGCGCCACCACGATCACGTCGTCGCGCCGCAACGTCACATCGGTTCGATCCAGCGCCGCGAGAATCAGGTCCGAAAGATCGTCGCCAGGTTGAACCAGCGGAATGCCGGGCAGGGCGAGGGTTTCGATACGGCGCGGCGTCACGCCTTCCGCTCACCCGTGATGCGGATGCCCGCGTGGTCCAGATCGTTGCGGTTGATGAAGATCAAGATCGAGGTCAGCGCTTCCGCCGCCGCCGAATTGTCGATCGACCCGGCATGCCACGCGGTCATCCCGGCGGCCTCGGCGAGATCGACCACGCTTTGCCGCGCCGCGCGGTTGTTGCCGCAGACCAGCACGTCGCAGTCGATTTTGGCGTCCGGCTGTTGCAGCAGGTCGGCGGCGACATTCTGGAAGGCGGACACGACTTTGACCCCGTCGCCGAGGAAATCCTGCGCCGCCTTGGCCGCCGATCCGGCGGGCGGCAATTGTACGCGGGCGACTTTCGGCGGCACGAGCGGCACGGTCGCATCGACCAGGATCTTTCCCTGTGCCCCGTCGCGCACTGCCTCCAGCATCGCCTGATGCGTCCCGAAGGGCACGGTCAGGACGACGATATCGGCGGTTGCGGCGGCATCGCCGTTTTCCAGCCCGCGGATCGCGCCGCCGGGCATTTCGGCCGCTTTCTTCTCGGCATTTTCCGCCGAGCGCGAGCCGATGATGATGTCGTAGCCGGCGCTGGCCCAACGTTGTGCTAGGCCGGAGCCGAGCGCGCCGGTGCCGCCGATCACGGCGATGGTTGGTTTCTGGTCCGCCATGATGCGTCTGGTTCCTTTTTTGCGTTGCGTGTGTCTAGTGCTTGCCGATATGCGACAGCACCGCCGCGTTGAAGGCGTCCGGCTGCTCGATATTCGACAGATGCGCCGCGTCGTCCAGCACGACCATATCGGAGCCGGGCACGGCGTCGTGGATGATCTTGGAATGCTCGACCGTGGTCGCCGGATCGTCTGCGCCGACCAGCACCAGCGTCGGTGGCGTGATTTGCGGCAGCAGGTCGCCGTGGTCCATGGCGTCGATCGCCATACCGCAGCCGACGAAGCCGTCGACCGGCGTTCCCTTGATCATGTCGGCGACCGGCGCCAGTTCCGCGGCGTTCTTCGCCCGGAAGCCTTCGGTGAACCAACGCTCCAGCGTCGGCTCGACAAGCGACGGCATGCCGCCTTCGCGTGCCATGTTGATGCGCTCCTCCCACATGCCGGGGACGCCCAACTGGCTCGCCGTATCGCACAGGGTCAGGCTGTGCAGTACCTCGGGGTTTTTCGCGCCGAGTTGCTGGCCGATCATGCCGCCCATGGAAAGGCCGCAGAAATGCACCTTGTCGATGCCGAGTGCGCCGATTAGCGCCACCGCGTCCTGGCGCAGCATGTCGAAGCTATAGGGCGGTTCGGTCGCCTGCGTGCCGCCGTGGCCGCGCTGGTCGTAGCGCAACACCCGATAGGACTCGGACAGCGCCGGAATCTGCTTGTCCCACATGCTGTAGTTCGTGGCCAAGCTGTTGCTCAGCATGACGACCGGCGCATCCGCCGGGCCGTCGAACCGGTAGGCAATGTCGATGCCGTTGGCGTTGATCGTGTCCCCCATGGTCTCTCTCCCTGTGCGTTTTGGTCTTGGTGGTGGTGTCGGGCAGCGCCGCGGCGTGGCCGCCCTCTGTCGATTTGCGTATCGCGTGATGGAATTTCAAGCCGGCGTAGCTTGGCACGGCCGGGCAATTCAAACATAACAGTGAACTGCCAAATTGCACGGGGGGACGCGATGCAGTGGGTGAGGGTTTGTCTGATCGGGTTTGCCGCGCTTCTACAGGCCGGGTGCCAAACGACCGATCCGGCGGAATACAAAACCGCGGCCGACCTTCTGCTCGATTTGTCGCACCGGTCGCCGGACAGTCTGTCCACCATGCCGCCGATCGGCCCGGTGGAAAAACCCTTCACCGCCGCGCTGAACGCGGTGGTCGACGGCGACCGCGCCGCGGCCGATAGACACGCCGCGGCGGCGGGCTACCGGATCGTCGATAAGCAATTCGAAGGAAAGGAATACGCCATCCTGTTGGAGCGCGACGGCGCGGCGGTCCGGCCGGTCGTCGCCATTGCAAAGACCCCAGCGCGAGACGCCATCATCCAGGCGCCGCATCCGGTGAAGGACAGCCATACGGACAAGCAGGCGGCGGTGCTGTTCCTGAGGCTCGGCGCGCGGGCGTTGATCGTCGCCGGGGCGCATCGCTGCGCCGCGCGCGACGAATCGCCCTGCAGCGGCAGGACGGGCGTTTGCGGCGGCGGGCCGGCGCCCTACCGCACGTCCGACCCGTCGCATAACCCGGCGACCTTGTTCCATGTGGCGCACCGCACGCTCACCCGGCGCTGGGAAGAGTCCATCGTGGTCCAGATGCATGGGTTCAACAATTCCGGCAGTTCGGTCTGGTTCGTGATGTCCGACGGCAGCAAGGAATCGCGGCCCGGCGATACGGCCCTGGTCGGCAAGCTGCGCGACCGTATCCATACGATACTGGGGGAGAAGGAACGCGCGGTGAGTTGCCAGGACCCGAACGACCGCGGCATCCGCACGCGCTGGCTCTGCGCGGCGACGACGGTGCAGGGCCGCGACCTGAACGGCAGCCCGGACATTTGCCGTGTTTCGGCCGAGAAATCGTCCGGCCGGTTCCTCCATATCGAGCAGGCGCTGCACGAGGTTCGCCGGCCTTACGGCCGGGATTGGAAAAATGTCTCCCAATACCCGGGCAGTAACGCCATACTACAGGCCCTGGCGCAAGAACTGCCCTGCCTCCAACCGGGGTGCGCGCCCGTCCGGTGGTGACTTCAATCCCGCCGCCGCGACTCCCGATACAACAATTGCGAATCCGAGAAGGGAAAGCACGATGCCCGAACGCAGTTCCAATATTCCGACGGTCGACCCCGAGGAAATCCTCGAGGGAATTCAGAAATGGGTCGAGATCGAGACGCCGACCTATGAAGGCGACGCGGTGAACGTCCTCGTCGACGAGGTCGAGGAGGGCATGAAGGCGCTGGGGGCGAAGATCGACCGGACCCCGGGCAAGGACGGCTTCGGCGACATCCTGAAGACGCGCACGCCCTGGGGCGGCGACGGGCCGGGCATCCTGGTGCTCAGCCATCTCGACACCGTGCATCCGATCGGCAGCAAGGAGGAGTACAATCCCTGGCGGCGCGAGGGCGATTCCGTGTTCGGCCCCGGCATCTATGACATGAAGGCCGGCGCGTATCTTGCCTACTACGCCTATCAGCATCTGGTGCGGATGGGGAAACAGACGCCGCTGCCCGTGACTTTCATGTACATCCCGGAGGAAGAGATCGGCAGTCCCACGTCGCGCGCGCTGATCGAGCAAGAGGCGAAGAAGCATAAATACGTGCTGGTGACCGAGCCGGCGCGCGAGGGCGGCAAGATCGTCACCGGGCGCAAGGGCGTCGGCCGCTTCGAGGCGGTGACCCGCGGCGTCGCGGCGCATTCGGGGTCGCGCCACGCCGACGGCCGCAGCGCGATCCGCGAGATGGCGAACCTGATCATCGCCGTCGAGGACATGACCGACTACGCGCATGGCGTGACGACGAATGTCGGGATGATCGAGGGCGGCTCCGGCGTCAACGTGGTGCCGCATGAATGCCGCGTGGAGATCGATCTGCGGGTGCCGACGCAGGAACTCGCCGACGAGTACGAGGCCAAGATCCTCGGCCTCAAGTCGCATCACCCGGATGTGGAGCTGGAGATCACCGGCGGCATCAACCGCCCGCCCTATCAGAAGGACGAGGGCATCCAGGCGTTGTTCGACCACGCCAAGGAGTTGTGCGACGAGATCGGCTTCGAGCTGGAGGACATGCACACCGGCGGCGGCAGCGACGGCTGCTTCACCGCGTCGCTCGGCATTCCCACGCTGGACGGCCTCGGCGCGGACGGCGTCGGCGCGCACGCGCAGCACGAGCAGATTTATTTTTCGTCGCTGGAACCGCGCGCCAAAATGTGGATTCGGCTGCTGGAGACGCTGGAATAGGGATTGCGGACCCGGCGCATGGACGCCCGCTTCCGCGGGCGTGACGATGAAGGGACGGCTTTGGTTCCGGTGTCATTCCCGCGAAAGCGGGAACCCAAACGTCGCCGGTATCGACTCGCGTACTGATCCTTCGACAGGCTCAGGATGAGGGCGTGTCGGGGCGGCCACGTTCACCGCCGCCTCATGCTGAGCCTGTCGAAGCATGCGTTTGACGCCGGTCGGGGGTCTTGCCGCTATGGACAGTCCAACTGGTCCGCGAGGTCGGTGAAGCTGTCGGCGACGTAGTCGAAGTCGTGCTCCGCCTTGGTGTCGGTCGTCTGGTCCGGGCCGTGTTCGGTCGGGCGCAGGACGAAGGCGGTGCGGAAGCCTTGCTGGCGCGCCGCGACGAGGTCGTTGTTGTGGGCCGCGGTCATCATGCAGCTTTCCGGCGGCAGGCCGAGCGCGTCGGCGCAGTTGATATAGGCGTCTGGGCAGGGCTTGTAGTGGCGCACCACCTCGGACCCCAGGATCACGTCCCACGGCAGCCCGGCGTGCTTCGCCATGTTGACCATCAGCGCGATGTTGCCGTTCGACTGGGTCGCGATGATGAAGCGCTGCTTGAGCCGAGTCAGCCCCTCGACCGAATCCGGCCAGGGGGTCAGGCGGTGCCAGGCGCGGTTGAGGTGGTCGATATCGTCCTCCGCGAGCCCGCCGATGCCGTAGCGGCGCAGCAAGTCGTCCAGGTTCATCCGGTGCAGCACGTCGAGCTTGGTGAACGGGATTTCGCCGCTGCGCACGCGTTCCATCGACGGGTTGTAGAGCTTGCGCCATTCGACCGCGAATTCCACCGGGTCGATGCCCTTGATGCCGTGCTCGGCGAAGAAAGCCTCGGCCTCGCGCGCGACGCTGCTGCGCCAATCCACCACCGTACCGAATACGTCGAAGGTAAGCGCCTTGATCTCCGGTGCCGCCATATCATTCCATTCCGTGAAGTTGATTTCTTGGGTCAGAGTTGGACCGCCAAGCTGCCGTCGTCAAGCGAAGGATAGGGCAGCGGAGTGCGGAACGTCATGCTTCGACAGGTTCAGCATGAGGCGACGAGCTGGCCGCCACCCCAAAACACACCCTCATCCTGAGCCTGTCGAAGGATAATTATGGGCGCTAAGATGTACAGTGGATAGACTCCGCTGGTGCGCGGCAATGACGGTGGGCGATGTTGCCGTCGGTGCTCCGGTCAGTCCGGAATCTCGATGTCGAGCAGCGGCGCATGCTGTTGCGCGCCGTAGATATCGGAATCCGCTGGGTCGCCCGAGCGCGCCAAACGTGGGATCGTCACCTTGATCGCATAGGCGACGTCGTAGGGGATGATCGACACTTCGTTGTCCGACACGCCGTACAGGTCGGCGATGCGCTGCACGTTGATCGCGCCGCTGTCGAGGACGCGCCGGTACGTCGCTTCGTCCTCGAACATCATGTCGAGCGTGCAGAGCAGCGCGCCCGCGTTTTTCGAGCGCAGCACCTGCGCCAGGTCGACCAGTCTCGCCATTCTCCGCCTCCTATACGTCGATCATGTCGATGGGAAAGGGCGCCAGCGGGTCGTCCAGTTCCATCGTGTGCCAGACATTGAAGCCGTAGGTCATGCCGACCGGCATGTCGGACGGCGAGAACGGGATGGCGAGATTGCCCGAGATGCATTTGCGGCCGGGAAAGTCGGTGTGCAGCAGCGCGTAGCGCGCTTTCGCCATGACCGCCTTGCTGGTGTCCTCGTCGTCGGCGAGCACGTCGACCAGAACGCCGATCTCATGCGCCGCCGTACGCCGTACCGGTTCACGTACGCCCATCGTGGCGTCCTTGCCGTAGACGCGGATGTTCAGCGTGTAGCTCTCGCGGCCGATGCCCAGATTGGCCATCTCGCCCGCCACCCGTTCGTGGCAGGACTCGATGAACCCGTCGATCCCGGCGATCAGCACCGGGTCGCGCACGCCGGCGATGAACACGGTGCGATACCCGGTTTCCTTCACGCCTTCCAGCTTCACGGTATAGCGGTTCGACGCCTCGAAGCGGCTGCCGCGCACCCGCACGACGCGGGGGTCGACCTGTTCGTATTCGGACTCGGTCGTGACCAGCGTGCCGTCCGGCTCGACCAAATGATAGGGACTCGGGTTTTCGTACAGCGTATGCGCGGCGATCCGCATACGCGTACAACGCTTGTCGGGATGCCCTGGTTCGACCAGAAAGTGATCGTCGGTCAAGGTGCCCAGCACGCAGTCCTGGCCCGGGCGCGGCGTCGTCACTTGTCCCGCGCATTCGATGATCTTGGCGAGATGCCAGACCAGGCCGGGGTCGTAGCCGCGCATCAGCGGGATCGCCGAGTAGATCGACGCATCGGTTGCGCGCCCGGCGATCACCACCTGAGCGCCGTCCTCTAGCGCCTTCTGGAACGGTTCCACGCCCATCATGCCGACCACGCGATGGCTTTCATCGACGTCTTCCTCGGTCAGGTCCGCGATCGGGCCGAGCGGGGCGACCTTGCCTTCGCCGATTTTCTGTTTGATGAAGTCCTTCGGCTGTTCGGCGTGGATCACCGCCATGCGGAAGGACAGGCCCTTCTCCCGGGCGATCTCCTCCGCGATCTCGCGGACGAAGGCGACCTGCGGGTCGCTGCCGCCGCCGCCGGCCGAACCGACCAGGACCGGAATGTTATGCTCGATGCCCGCCTCGATCATCAGGGCGAGGTCGCGCTTCATCGCCTTGCGCGACACGAAGGGAATGCCCTCGCCCAGATAGTACGGGCCGGGGTCCATCGACCCGCCGTCGGCGGCGATGAAATCGGGCTTTTGCGCCAAGCCGCGGCGAAACGCTTCTTCGGTATAGCCGTAGCCGAGCATTCCCGTGGTCGCCATCATGCGCATTTCCGGCATGGTCTGCCTCCTGTGAGGGGATAATTCCTGGAATCGATTCACGCATTGACCATAGCCGACCGTCGCGGATCACGCTATACGCGTTCAATATCAATACGTTGTCGGGCCTTGGAATCGCCCGATTCTCTCCCAAGATTCACCCTGACTCTTCCGCGATCCCGCCTTGACGGCTCGGCACGCTGGCCATTGTCGCATTCCGCGACTTGGGAGCGTGTCATGAAACAATTGAACATCGCCGCCACCTTCGCCGCCGCGACCGTGTTGACGGTCTTTTCGGTCACCTGCTGGGTCTACGAAGGTCAGCCCTTCAAACCGCCCGCGGCCGGTATCGACCGGGTAGACGCCGTGCAGGACGACGCCTTCGGCGGCCGCTTCGGTATCCGCGGTCCGGACGGGTCATCGCAAGCCACGATCGGTTGGCCGTCCGGCATGGTCCTGGACAAGTGGCCCGAAGACCTGCCGCGTCCGGTTCGCTACATCCGATAAATCGCCGTCTTCGGTGGACGCCCATGTCGTTTTGGGCCGAGATGAAGCCGGTTGCCATTTCCTGTAAGCTTGCCGCGCAACCTTGCGGGTCAGGCATATTGGAGGACGGGGCATGGGCGACGCGGCGAAACTTTCGGATTCGGCGGATGCGTTGACGGAGGCCCCGTCGCGCGGCCTGGCGCGGTTCGCGCGGTCTTTGTCCTACGACGACATTCCCGAAGCGGTCCGCGAACGCGGCAAGTATCTCATCCTCGATTCGCTCGGCATCGCGTTGGCGTCCATCACTTATCCCTTCGCGGCGCGGGTGCGGGCCGGCGTCGAGGCGTTGTCCGACGGGCCCGGCGCCAGCACGGTGATCGGCTCGGATCGACCGCTGGCTCTGCGCGATGCGGTGATGATGAACGGCGTGCTGATGCATGGCCTGGATTTCGACGACACGCATATGACCGGGTTGCTGCATGCCAGCGTGGCCTGCCTGCCGGCGGCCCTGGGCGTCGCCGAGCAATTGGATGCGAGCGGCAAGGATTTCCTGACCGCCTATGCCATCGGTATGGAAGCGGGCATCCGGATCGGGGCATCGGTCGACGGCGGGTTCCATCATGTCGGGTTCCACGCGACCGGCATCGTCGCGCATTTCGCCTCGGCGTTGGCCGTCGGACGGTTGTATGGCCTCGATCTGGATCAACTGGTCGCCGCGCAGGGCGTGTCCGGCAGCACGGCGGCCGCGATCCAGGTCTTTCTCGAATCCGGCGCCTGGACCAAACGCCTGCATCCCGGCTGGGCGGCGGTCGGCGGCATCACGTCGGCGCGGTTGGCGCAGCATGGCTTCGAAGCGCCGGAACGCGTCTACGAAGGCCGCTACGGGCTGTTCCATACGCATCTGCAGGCGTTGGAGGAGAAGGTCGACTATGCGGCGATCACCGACGGGCTCGGCGACACCTGGGAGATTCCCAACGTGGCGATCAAGCCCTATCCGGTCTGCCATTTCATCCACGGATGCGCCGACGCGGCGATCGAGCTGTACAACCGGCGGAGTTTCGCGCCCGAGGATATCGTCGGCATCCGCGCCTTCGTCGCCGAAGACACCTTGCCGATCGTGACCGAACCGATCGCCAACAAGAAGGAGCCGGCGAACGAGTATGACGCCAAGTTCAGCGCCCAATTCGTGGTCGCGGGCTGTCTGGCGCGCGGCAGGTTCGGGTTGGCCGAATTGAAGGACGACGCGTTGCGGGACGAGGAAATCCTGCGGCTATCGCGCATGGTCGAGTGCGTGGCGGACCCGCAGTCCGACTTCCCGACCTATTTCTCCGGCGGCGTGGCGGTGACGACGCGCAACGGCGAGGAATTGACCAGCCATGTCCGGATGAACAGCGGGGCGGGCGACCGCGCCCTCGACGGCGACGCCATCGCGGAGAAATTCATGGCCAACGCCACGTTGGCGGTGCCCGAAGACCGGGCGGCGATGCTGCGCGACGCCATCCTCGGCCTGGACGGCCGGCCGATCCGGGAACTGACCAAGTTGCTGCGGGGTAAGGCGTAAAACGCGCCTGCTTGAACCGGCAGGCCCTCCCTCCCATATGCAGAGGGCGTCGGGACGTGAGATTCGGCGCACCGGGTGCCGATTGTCGGGTCCGGTAAAACCAGGCGCCTTCGGGCGCCCCGGCTACTCGCTCATGCGAAGAGGAGGAAGCTGCGCCATGCCCCGCATGTCCGTATTCGACAGCCCGCTGCTGCTTGGGTTCGATCATTTCGAGCGAAGGCTCGACCAGATCACCAAGAAAGCCGCCGACGGCTACCCGCCCTACAACATCGAACAGGTCGGAGAGGACCGTCTCCGCATCAGCCTCGCCGTGGCCGGGTTTTCCGAGGACGACCTGACCGTCGAAATCGCGGACAATCAACTGATCATCCACGGCAACCGGGAACAGGACGACAGCCATCGGATATTCCTGCATCGCGGCATCGCGGCGCGGCAATTCCAGCGCGCCTTCGTGCTTGCCGACGGCATCGAGGTGACCGGCGCGGAGCTGGATAACGGCCTGTTGCACATCGATATTACCCGACCGGAACCGGATACCCGGGTGCGGCGCGTAGAAATCCGTTCCCAGAAGCGTTCCGGCGTTAAGGAATCGGCAACGAAGCTCGACTTAGACTCTCGCTAATGTCGCAACAGGAGACATTACTGATGGTTAACGTCGAAAAGCTTCGCGAGATTTCGCAGAATGACTTGGCCCAGCTCGGCGCGGACGACCTCGCCTATGTGCGGCCGCTGATGCTCGCGGACGAATTGGTCTTCGCCGTGAACACGGCGGACGGCCGGCAGATCGCCGTCGCCGAGGATTTCGACGCGGCCATCGTCGCGGCGCACGAGCACAGCTATTACACTGTCAGCGTGCACTGATCCTTCTCCAGGATTGAGGGGCGGGGCGACCTAGGCGGCGTGACTCGTCGCCGTTTCGGTCAACAGCGCGAACAGGGCGTCCGCTTCGTCGGATCCCCGCAATTTCTCGCACATCGTTTTGTCGCGCAGCAGCCGCGAGACCCGGGCCAGCGCCTTCAAGTGATCGGCGCCCGCGTCTTCCGGCGCCAGCAGCATGAAAATCAGGTCGACGGGTTGCTCGTCGATCGATTCGAAATCGATCGGCGTCTCAAGGCGGGCGAACAAACCGTAGAGCCGGTCGATGCCCGGCAGCTTGCCGTGCGGAATCGCAATGCCGTTGCCGACGCCGGTCGTGCCCAGCCGCTCGCGCTCCAACAGGACGTCGAAGACGGTGCGCTCATGCAGGCCGGTGATCGCCGACGCATGTTTCGCCAGTTCCTGTAACGACTGCTTCTTCGACGTGGCATGCAACTTGGCAATGACCCCATCGGTCGACAGCAGATTAACGATATCCATCGGTACCCCTTCCGCGTTCGTACCGCGGTAAATCCCTAGGACTTATTTTCCTGCGGGTCAATCCACCCGATATTGCCGTCGCGGCGCACATAGACCATGTTCAACGCCCCGTTTGCGCGGTTTCGGAACATCATCGCCGGCAAATTCGCGAGGTCCATCCGCATGACCGCATCGCTGACGGTCAGCGTCTCGATATCGGTCTGCATTTCCGCAATGATGACCGGCTGGTCGCCGTTTTCGGTGACGTCGCCGGCGTCGCCGACATCCGTTTCCGCAACCTCTTCCTGTTCCGGCGCCAGGACATACTGCGCGGCCGGGAACCGCTCGGTCTTGCCGCCTTGCCGGCGATGATGATCGCGGAGCCGCCGTTTGTAGCGCCGCAACCGTTTCCCGACGTGTTCCAACGCCGCGTCGAAGGACCCATACGCATCGCCCGAGAGGGCGTGGCCCTGCACCATGATGCCCTTGCCGACATGGACGGCGACATCCGTGCGGAAGGACGATCCTTCCTTGGAAATCGTAACGCTCGCGTCCGTCGGGTCGACGAAATACTTCTCGACGATGACGGGGACCTGACGCTCGATATGCTCTTTCAAGGAGCTCCCGATATCGAGCTGTTTTCCGTTCACTGATAACTGCATTGGTCCTTGCCTCGGCCTTGCCGCGCAAGACAAATTAAGGGTGCCACAACCGGTGCCTGAATGCGAGGGCCGGACCATAGTGAGCGCGCCGACACGAGTCAATAGGGCCGGCTTGACCGGGGGCCGCGCCTGTCGCCGGCGTTGGCATGCCAAAGGAAAATTCAACCAACATATTATAATTGTTGGCGTTTCTGCCGCCTGCGTTGCACGGACGATGGAATCTTCAGAGCTTCCCGGTATTTCGCGACGGTGCGGCGGGCGATGTCGACGCCGTCCTGCTTCAGGATCTCCACGATCCGGTCATCCGAGAGGATTTCCGTCACCGATTCGTTATCGATCAATGCCTTGATACGGAATCGCACCGCTTCGGCCGAATGCGCCTCGCCGCCGCCGGTATTGGCGATCGCCGCCGAGAAGAAATACTTCAACTCGAATATGCCGCGCGGCGTGTGCATGTATTTGTTGGTCGTCACGCGGCTGACCGTGCTTTCGTGCATTTCGATCTCTTCCGCGATATCGCGCAGCACCAGCGGCTTCATATGCGCGATGCCCTTGCGGAAGAAGGCGTCCTGCTGGCGGGTGATTTCGGTCGCGACCTTCAGGATCGTGGTCGCCCGCTGGTGCAGCGACTTGACCAGCCAGTTCGCCGACTGGAAACACTCGTTGATGTATTCGCGCTCTTCCTTCTTGCGCGTCGCGTTTCGCACGCGGGCGAAATAGTCGACATTGACCAGCACGCGCGGCAGCGTCTCGGGATTCAACTCGATCGCCCAGCCGCCGTCGGGATGCGGCCGCATGAGGATGTCGGGCGTCACGGTCATCGTGACTTCCTGGTCGAAAGCCTGCGCCGGCTTCGGGTTGAGGGCGCGAATCTCGGCGACCATGTCCGTCAGATCCTCGTCGTCGACGCCGCAGGCCCGCAGCAGCGCCGCCTTGTCCTGCCTGGCCAGCAGGTCGAGATTGTCCAGCAGGGCCTGCATCGCCGGGTCGAGCCGGTCCAGGTCGCGCAGCTGCAGCGCCAGGCATTCCCGCAAGTCGCGGGCGAACAATCCCGGCGGATCGAAACGCTGCAACTGGTCCAGCACCGATGCGACCCGGTCGGTGCCGCAACTCAACCGCTCGGCGATCTGCTCCAGCGGTTCGGAAATCCATCCGGACTCGTCGAGCGTCTCGATCAACTGGACGCCGATCATGCGGTCGCCCGGATCGGCGATGTCGACGAGCAGTTGCTCGGTCAGGTGACCGCGCAGCGTCGGCGCATCGCTCAGCGTCGCTTCGAGGTCGCCGACGCGTTCCGAGAAGTCGCGGCTGCCCCCGCTGACGCTGCTGCTGACGCCCGTGCCGGCGCTGTCGAAGGCCGAGCTGTCCACCGTATCGATCGCGTCGACCGCGCCCGTGGTATCGACGGCGACATCGCTGTCGGCGATCGCGTCGCCGGGCCCATCCTCGGTCCAAACGCTTTCCCCATCGATATCCAACGCGCTGTCGCCGTCCGTCGGCATCGTTTCGGTCGCCGTGTGTTCCAGCGATTCGGGTTCGAACAGGTCGTCGGCTTCGGCGTCGCCGCCATCCGCCGTTTGCTGTGCCGTATCGTCGCCGGGGTTGCTGCTTTCCTCCCGTTCGAGCATCGGGTTCTGCAGCAGTTCGTCTTCGACATAGGCCGACAGCTCGATGTTCGACAATTGCAGCAGCTTGATCGCCTGCTGCAACTGCGGCGTCATGACGAGTGACTGCGATTGCCGGAGATCCAGGCGCGGGGTTATGGCCATCGGTGGCTACCCGGACGCTAAAGGCTGAATCGGTCGCCGAGGTAAACGCGCCGGACTTCGGAGTTGGCGACGATCTCGTCCGGACGGCCTTCCATCAGGACTTGGCCATCATGCAGGATGTAGGCGCGGTCCACGACATCGAGGGTTTCGCGGACGTTGTGGTCGGTGATCAGGACGCCGATTCCACGATCCTTGAGATGGATGACGAGTTCCCGGATGTCGCGCACGGCGATCGGATCGATGCCGGCCAACGGTTCGTCCAGGAGGATGAAATGCGGATGCGACGCCAAGGCGCGGGCGATTTCGACGCGGCGGCGTTCGCCGCCCGACAGGGCCAGCGATGGCGTCCGGCGCAGATGCGTGATCGAAAACTCGGCCAGCAACGCTTCCAGGATCGACTCGCGGCGCTCCTGATCCTTTTCGATGCATTCGAGGACCGCGCGGATATTCTGTTCGACCGAAAGTCCGCGAAAGATCGATGGTTCCTGCGGAAGATAGCCGATGCCGATCCGGGCGCGCCGATACATCGGCAGCCCCGTAATATCCTGCCCGTCCATGTAGACGGAGCCGTAGTCGGCCGCAATCAACCCAGTGATGATATAGAAGCAGGTGGTCTTACCGGCGCCGTTCGGCCCCAGCAGGCCGACCGCTTCGCCGCGTTGCAGGGAAATGCTGACATCGCGCAGAACCGGCCGTTTCTTGAACTGTTTTCCCAGATTATGGGCGGTCAGTCCGGTGTTCTCGGCAATCAGCCGCGGCCCCTCACCGTTGCCGTCGCTATTGCCGTCATGATCACCGTGGCCGCCTGACGCCTGGCTTTCCGACTCAGTCATCCGATCCGCTCGCACCCTTCGTTCGGCCGCCGCCGGTCATTGCGATTCCCGGCGCGGCTGCACCAGTCCCTTGGCCCGGCCGGTGAGTTTGTAGATGCCCGTCCGTAAATTGACCTCGGCGCATTTGCCGTTCAACTGGTTCTGACCACTCGTTATACGCACGTTCCCACATAGCGTGGCAACCCCGCGTGAGGGAACATACACGCCGGTATCCCCCCGGACGATAGCTTTCTGCAAGGAGATATGGACGTTGCCGAAGGCGTCGACCTGACGAATTTGCGAATCGGCGCCGCCGAAACCAAGCTCTCCGCCCGGCGGATTTTGCCCATTCCCGTTCTTCGATTCGGCGCTTTCCTTCTTCGCCGCTGTCTTTTCGGCGCTCGAGTCCGCGGCGTCGTCCAGATGCGCCGTCATGACGTCGGCGCGGACGCGTTGCCCTTCCTGTACGACGACGGCGTCGCCGCGGGCCACCGCCAGCCGCTTTTCCTCCCAGTATTCGAGGCTGTCGCGGGCGGTCAGGACACCCTGACTCGAGGTGAGTTTGAGATTCTCGCCGACCAATACGAAGACCGCCTTGTCCACATGGTAGACGGCCTTGTCGCCGACGGCCTGCTGGTCGTCGGTCGTGATTCGGACGTTGCCGTCGGCATCGACGCGGAAGATTTCCTGCCCTTGGCCTTCCGTCTTTTCGCGATAGAAGGCGGTGAGCGTGTCGGCGTTCACGGTGGCGTTGTTTCGGCTCGCGCTGGCGTTGCCGCGCGCGATGTATTTTTTCTCGTCGCGGATCCATTCGATTCCGTTGTCCGCATTGATCGTTACGGGCGCGTCGCCGCCCTGCGACAGCAGACCCTGTGCGAAGGCGTCTGGCGACGCCATCAGAACCACGACGGCGATGGCGGCGACAAGGCGGGCGCGGTGGGGGAATGTCGGCATCGTCATCCGCCCGGTGTCTGTCCTGGATGCAATATCAGCGTCGACCGGCCCGTGAACTCGATCCGCTCGCCGCGGTTATGGATGACGAAGCCCTCGGCCTTCAGGTTTCCGAAGGGGCCTTGGCCTTCGACCGGCATGCTGCCGCGCGCGTTCCCGGCATTCATGTAGACTGTGGCGGCATCGGTCCGAAATTCATAGCCGCTGTCATGAAACAGGTTCACCGCGCCTTCCAGGTTGAGGATCTTTTCGTCGCGGTTGTACTTGCCGGTCTCCGCGGTCACGGCGATCCAGCTTCCGTCCTGCATCAGGATATCGGCCTTGGGGCTGACCATATCGACCTTGGCGAATCCGGCGCTTGCGAGCTGTACCGTATCCGCCGTCAGGGTAAAGGGACGCTGTTTTTCGTCGACTCCGGTAAAGACTCCATTGACCATGGTGACCGTTTCCGTATCGGTGGGATTCACCTTTGCCGGCGTAATGGAAAAGCGGCGCTGCTGATCGGACAGTTGCGGCCAAAGCGCGACCAGAATGACGAGCGCGGTGGCGATCGTCGGCAGCAAAATCCGCATGATCCCGACGAAGCGGCCGTAGGATTGCGAAACCCGCGGCTTGCGCGGCGCGGTAAAGGCGATCCGCTGGCGCGCCTTCCGCCCGCTCGAGGGCTTTTCGTCCGCTTGGTTCACGGTCACCTTCATGGTCTATACAACGCCCATCAAGCGGCAAACCTGCATGGCCGCCCCGTCATCGCGATCCGAATGCCCCGCTTCTAAGCTGGTGTTGCCGGGGTGTCGCATCAAGATGCGCGGCGTCGAGGCGGTGTTCGGCCATTTCCGGTTTCGGCGGTGCGAGTCAGCGGTGGGATGGGTCATGCCTCTAGCCATCAAATGCCGTCGTTCAGATGCCGTTCCGATGTCGGTCCAGGAAGGACCGTTGTCGCCCGGAAGATGAACTGTCGACATACTATATCCCGCACAGGGTTAAGGAATAGATCACCCCAAGCAGGGAAAAGTATGCAGCGCGCTATGGTTAAGGTCAATGAAACCGGGCCGTTTCCGGCCGTTGCCCTAGCTGTGAGCGAAAATATCGGTGTCGGCGTATCCGGCCAGATCGAAGGCCGCGCGGGCCGGTAAAAAATCGAACGCCGCCTGCGCCAGTTCGGTGCGACCCTCGCGGTCGAGCATGTCGTCGAGAATCTGCTTGAGCTGGTGCAAGTACAACACGTCGCTGGCGGCGTATTGCAACTGCTCCTCGCTCAACGTGGCGCGACCCCAATCCGACGATTGCTGTTGTTTGGAAATCTCGGCTCCCAACAACTCGCGGCAGATGTCCTTAAGACCGTGACGGTCGGTATAGGTGCGGCAGAGGCGGGATGCGATTTTCGTGCAGTAGACCGGCGCGCAATCGACGTCGAGATACTTTTTGATCATCGCGATATCGAAGCGGGCGAAATGAAACAACTTCAGGACGCCGGCATCCTGCAGCATTCGCTTCAGATTGGGGGCGCCATACTGGCCTTGCGCGAATTGGACGAGGTGGCAGTTGCCGTCGCCGGAGGAGAGTTGGATCAGGCAGAGCCGATCCCGGTGCGGGTCGAGGCCCATCGTCTCGGTATCGATGGCGACCGTAGGCCCCAGGTCCAGCCCGTCCGGCAGATCGCCCTGGTAAAGGTCGACGTTCACCTTGCCTCCTCAGGCTGCGCTGGCACCGCGTGTGCGTGAATCCCTAGGGAGCGCATTATCCCGAGGGTGCGCATTATTCCGCGCCGTCACGGCACCGGCGTATCCCGGTGAAAAATGGTGCCCAGGAGAAGACTCGAACTTCCACGAGGTTGCCCCCACAGGTACCTGAAACCTGCGCGTCTACCAATTCCGCCACCTGGGCTTTGAGGGCGCAAATTGGTCTTTGCCGCTGCTCTTGTCAACTGCATTAACGGCTGTTTTCTGTCGCTGCGCTCTCATGTATGCTGCGCCGGCGTTGCAGGGGTCGTCCGGCGCGCGGTTCATTCCAGCGGTAATCGGCTGGCGGTGATTTTGAGTGGGGGTGAAATGGCAACACGGCTGGTAACCGTCTTCGGTGCGTCCGGCTTCCTTGGCCGGCATATCGTGAAGCGGCTCGCGGAGAACGGCATGCAGGTCCGCGCGGCGGTGCGGAACCCCGATGCGGCGCTGTTTCTGAAACCGATGGGCGATGTCGGACAGATCACGCCGATCCAAACCAATATCCGCAACGCGGACGCCGTGCGGCGCGCGGTCGACGGCGCCGATGCGGTGATCAATCTGGTGGGCATTCTCTATCAGGGCGGCCGCCAGCGGTTCGATGCGGTGCATACGCAGGGCGCGGAATCGGTTGCGAAAGCCGCCGCGGCGGCCGGATGCAGCGACATGGTGCAACTCTCGGCGCTGGGTGCGGATGCGCAGTCGCCGTCGCACTACGCGCGGTCCAAGGCCGCGGGCGAAGAAGCCGTGAAGAAGGCCTTTCCCGATGCCGTCGTGTTGCGGCCGAGCGTCGTGTTCGGGCCGCAGGACGACTTCTTCAACCGGTTCGCCGACATGGCGCGCTTTTCGCCCTTCCTGCCGGCCTTCGGTTGTCCGCTGCCGCGGTTCAAGAATGGCGGGCTCGACCTGTATGGCGACGGCGGCTCGCGGTTCCAGCCGGTCTTTGTCGGCGATGTCGCGGACGCGGTGCTGAAAGGGCTCCTCGATCCGTCTTGCCGCGGCGAGACCTATGAGCTTGGCGGGCCGAAGACCTATAGTTTCGTCGAGATCATGCGCCTCGTTCTGGCGGAGACCGGCCGGTCGCGCTTGATCGTGCCGATCCCGTTCTGGCTCGGGTCGTTGATCGGGTTCTTCGCGGAATTGCTGCCCGTGCCGCCGTTGACCCGGGACCAGGTGGCCTTGCTCAAGTCCGACAACGTGGTCGGCGGCGATTTACCGTCGTTCAAGGATTTGGGGATCGAGCCGACCGCCGCCGAGGTGATTCTGCCGACCTATCTGGACCGCTTCCGGCGCGGCGGCCGGTTCAGCGTCACGCACTTGGCCTAGGGCCGGAAGGGGCGGGTCAGCTATAGACCCAGTAGAGCAGGCCCGCGCCGAGCACGATGCGGTAGATCACGAACGGCATGAAGGTGGCGCGCGTCAGCCACCGCATCATCACGGCAATCGCGATCAGCGCCGCGACAAAGGCCAGCACGACCGAAATGGCCGCGTCGATCCCGAGCGCCAGGTCTCCCGTCTCGTAAAGATCGAGACCCGCAAGGGTCGCCGCGCCAAGGATCGCCGGCATCGACAGCAGCATGGCAAACCGGGCGGCGTCGGTCCGTTCCATCCCAAGCATGCGGCAGGCCGTGATCGTGATGCCGGACCGACTGGTTCCCGGAATCAGCGCCAGAACCTGGGCCAAGCCGATGAACAACACGCCGCCATAGGTCAGGTGCTCCATCCGGCGCACCGTCATGCACATCCAGTCGGCGATGCCGAGCAGGATGCCGAACAACAGCGTCGCCCAGGCAATCAACTCGACGCTGCGCATCGTGGTTTTAATGAAGTTTAGGCCGAAGTAACCGGCGGCGACGATCGGCAGCGTCGCAACGATCAGGTAAAGCAGGAGCCGGAAACCTTGATTCGGGCGGCCGCTGAGGGCGCTGAACGTCCCGGCGATGATCATCCACACGTCCCGCCAGAAATAGACCATGACGGCGAGCAAGGTGCCGGCGTGTACAGCGATGTCGATGACCAATCCTTGATCCTGCCATCCCAGCAGGTTCGAGGTGAGGACGAGATGCCCCGAGGAGCTAATCGGCAAAAATTCCGTAAGGCCCTGGACGACGGCCAGGACGAACAGTTGAAAAAGCGTCACGAATAAAGCCCCGCGAATCCCCCGTGCGACCGAGCAGGCCCGGACAGCGGCGGCAGCCTACCACCATCGGATGGGTTTTGCAGCCGTTTAGGTACCGCCGATGCGTGACAATATGAAGTCGGAAATCCCGACAGGCTCAACGCCAAATCGAAGCCAAAATAAATTAATTTGCGAATAATTATCATTTGCAAATTATCATCCGACCCGTTAAAGTCCTTCCTGACGATGACGAGTCGTCACAAGCCTGCAGAAACGTGACCGTCCTTTCCTCTGAAGGGCACCCTTTCCTTGGCGTTTATTGCAGCAAGCCACCCTGACCCCCGCCCCTCCTGGCGGGGGTCTTTTATTCGCGCGGGTGTTCGCCGCGCCGTCGGGGTTTCGGCCGCCCCGAAGCGTAAGACAGTTTCCCGCCGCTTCCTGCATGACTATAGTCGCGCCATGCACCGGCTCTATCATCTTTGGCTATCGCCGTTTTGCCGAAAGGTCCGGGTGGCGATGGCCGAGAAAAAACTGGACGTGGAACCCCGTATCGAAAAGGTATGGGAGCGACGCGACGAATTTCTGGCGCTTAACCCGGCGGGGACGGTGCCGGTTCTCGAGGTGCCGAGCGGTCCGGTTCTGTCGAATTCCTGGGCGATCACCGAATATCTGGAAGAAGTCCATCCCGAGCCGGGGCTGCTGGGCCGAGATCCGGCGGTGCGCGCGGAAACGCGCCGGCTTGTCGGCTGGTTCGACGAAAAGTTCCATTACGAAGTCACCGATCTGTTGGTGTACGAGAAGATCACCAAGCGGCTGTTGTCGTTGGGCGAGCCGAACTCGGCGGCGATCCGTGCCGGCAACGCGAACATTCACGTTCATCTGGACTATATCGCGTGGCTCTCCGAGGACCGGCGTTGGCTCGGCGGCGACGATTTCAGCCTCGCCGACATTGCCGCCGCGTCGCATCTTTCCTGCGTCGACTATCTCGGGGACGTGCCGTGGGACGAACACGGTCGCGCCAAGGACTGGTACGCCCGGGTCAAGTCGCGGCCTAGTTTTCGGGGCATTCTCGGCGACCATATCCCCGGCTATCCGCCGCCGAAACACTATGCGGACTTGGACTTTTAGCGCCGAAGGCCCTAGCGCCGCGGCGCGGCGTTGAGATTGTCGCGGGCGACGGTCGCGGCGGGCGCGTCCGGGTGAAGCTCGATGATGCGCCGCCAATCGACGTGGGCGCCCGCTTCGTCCCCGAACAGGCGCCGCACCAAACCGCGTTCCAACAAGGCCTCCGGATGGTTCGGCGCTAGGGCGAGGGCGCGTTCGATGTCGTCGATGGCGCGCTCCGGCCGGTCGGTGTGGCGGTATGCGCTGGCCCGCAGAACGAGAGCATCGATCGAGCGGTCGTCCAGCAGCAACGCCGCGCTGAGGTCGATGATCGCGTCCTGATACCGGCCGATACTGGCCAGCGCCATGGCGCGGTCGATTCGGATTTCCGCATCCTTCGGCGCCAGTTCGATGGCGGTGGTCAACAGGGCGTTGGCCTTACCGGATTGTCGGGCGTCCAGCCACACTTGACCCGCTTGCGCCAGGATTTGCGCCCGGACCCGGTCCGTCGTGGCTTCCGGCAGTTCCCAGGCGAGGGATTCCAACGCCTCGGCCGCGATACCGTATTGGCCCATTTCGGCCCGCGCGATCGCGGCGCAGTGCTTCGCGCTGAACCCGCCGTCCAGCTTTCGCCAGGCTTCCGCCTTGGCCAGGCCTTGCGTGGGCGATGACCGCGCGAGGGCCATGCAGTCCGCATAATCGTCGTTGCGCCCGGCGGCATCCAACGGTATGTCGCTTCTCGCCGACGCCGATGTCGGCGATCCGGTCACGAGCATTGCGAACAGGAACAGGGCGACCGCGCGGTGCATCGTATTGTCTCTTTGGTCCGGCTTCCCGTAAAATTGGTCTTTTCCGGTTGAGGATCAACCCCTTGCATGATGGCAGGCTTTGAATGACCGACGTCCCACCGCGCCTTTTCTGTTTCGGACTTGGATATTCGGCGCGTGCGCTCGTCGATATCGTGCGGGCGGAGGGCTGGGCGGTCGCCGGCACCTGCCGCGGCGCGGAGAAGCACGCGGCGCTCAAGGCCGATGGGATCGATGCCTATCTGTTCGACCGCGCCCGGCCGATGGACGATCCAAAGGCGGCCCTGGCCGGGACCACGCATCTGCTGCTGTCGGCGCCGCCCGATGCGGACGGCGATCCGGCCTTGGACCTGCATGGCGCGGATATCGCCGCCTGTTCCGGTCTCGAATGGGCCGGTTACCTCTCGACGACCGGGGTGTACGGCGACCGGGGCGGCGACTGGGTCGACGAAATGTCAGACCGGCAGCCGTCGGGTTCGCGCGGCGAGCGCCGCGTCCGGGCGGAGGACGGGTGGCTCTCCCTAGGACGCGGGCATGGCGTTCCGATGCATTTGTTCCGGCTTGCCGGCATCTACGGCCCCGGCCGCAATGCCTTGGAAACCGTCCGGTCCGGGCGCGCGCGGCGTGTCGTCAAGCCGGGACAGGTCTTCAGCCGCATTCATCGTGACGACATCGCGCAAACCTTGCGGGCCTCTATGGCGGCGCCCAATCCCGGCGCGGCCTATAACCTGTGCGACGACGAGGCCGCCCCGCCGCAGGACGTCATCACTTTTGCCTGCGATCTGCTGGGGGTCGATCCGCCGCCCGAAATCCCCTTCGAGCAGGCTGACCTGTCGCCGATGGGGCAAAGCTTCTATCGCGACAACAAGCGCGTCTCCAATGCGCGCATCAAGGACGAACTGGGCGTGACCCTGAAATGGCCGACCTATCGCGAAGGGTTGCGCGGGTTGCTGTCGTCTTAGCGCGCGCTGAGGACTTCCGTGATCTCCGCCGTGGCGTCGAGTATCCGGGCGATGTCCTGATCGCGCGACAGGCGATGCCCGGCATCCTTGATGCAGGTCACCGTGACGTCGGTGCTCGTCAGCGCCTCGGCGATATCCAACGAACCGCGCCATGGCACCGCGTCGTCGAGCTGGCCGTGCAGCAGCCGCGCCACGCCATTGAACGGGATCGGCCCTGGCATCAGCAAGTGGTCGCGGCCCTCTTCGATCAGCGTCAGGGTGATCGGATAGCCGTCCGGGTCGTATTCGGATGGCCGCATCCAGACGCCTTCGGTTTCCAACAAGGCGCGGGTGTCGTCGTCGATGCCGTCCCAAATGCGCCGGACAAAGTCGATTGCGGTGGCGATGCCGACGAAGCCCTTGATCCGGTCCGGCCGCGCGACCGCGGTCAACAGGCCGATCCAACCGCCCATCGACGACCCGACGAGGATCAACGGCCCCTCGGTAACTTCGTCGACCACCGCCAACGTATCGGCCAGCCATTCGCCGATCGTGCCGTCCTCGAAGCGGCCGGACGACTCGCCATGGCCTTGATAGTCGAAGCGGGTGAATTGCTGGCCGTTCTGGCGGCAGAAGGCTTCCAGCGCCAACGCCTTCGATCCGGTCATATCGGACTTGAAACCCGTGCAGAACAATACGCCGGGGCTGTGGCCCGGCGTGTGACGATACGCGATCGACACGCCGTCGCCACGTTGCAGAGTTGCCGCTGGTCGCGTCAAGCGATATGTCCTTTCCTTGCAGGCCCGTCGTGGCTGCCGGAGGGACCGTATCATGGCCGACAATCTGGAGACCAGCGCCGTATCGGCGCGCGCGCCCGTGGTTCTGCAGGTCTTGCCGGCTCTGAATACCGGCGGCGTCGAACGCGGGACCGTGGACATAGCCGAGGCGATCGTCGCGGCCGGCGGCCGGGCCTTGGTCGCGTCGCGCGGCGGCCGCATGGCACACGACCTGCAGCGGGTTGGCGCGGAACATGTCGAACTGCCGCTGCAGTCCAAGAATCCGATCATCATGCATGCCAATATCGATGCCCTCGCCGCGCTGATCGGGGCGGAAGGGGTCGATATCGTCCACGCGCGCAGCCGCGCCCCCGCATGGTCGGCCTATTACGCCTGCCGACGGATGAAGGCCCGCTTCGTGACCACCTTTCACGGCACCTATAACTTCCGGACGCCGATCAAGAAGTTCTACAACTCGGTGATGACCAAGGGCGACCGGGTCATCGCGATTTCGCGGTTCATCGCCGATCATATCGAGAGGCATTACAAGGTCGAGAAACGGCGTATCCGGGTCATCCACCGGGGCGCGGATTTGCGGTATTTCGACCCGCGCATCGTGCCGGCGGCCCGAGTCATCAAGCTGGCGACGGACTGGCGGCTGCCGGATGACGTGCCGGTGGTGATGCTGCCGGGCCGGCTGACTCGCTGGAAGGGGCAGGCGCTGCTGATCGACGCGTTAAGCCGTCTCGACAACCCGAATGTGCGCTGCCTGATCGTGGGCGAGGACCGGAGCGGCGGCGGCTATCGCCGCGAGCTGGAACGCCGGGTCACGGCGAAAGGGCTGGAGAACGTCGTGCATTTCGTCGGCGATTGCACGGATATGCCCGCCGCCTACATGCTGGCCGACGTGGTCGTGTCGGCCTCCACCGACCCGGAAGCGTTCGGCCGGGTCATGGTGGAGGCGCAGGCGATGGGCAAGCCGATTGTCGCGGCGGGGCATGGCGCTAGCCGGGAACTCGTCATTCCCGATCAAACGGGCTGGTTGTTCCAGCCCGGCGATGCGGACTCGCTGTCGATCGCCCTCGACCATGCATTGTCGCTGGAAACCGGACAGCGCGAGACGCTGGCCGACGCCGCGATCCGCAATGTTCAGGACAATTTCTCGACCGAGCTGATGTGCGTGAAGACGCTTGACGTCTACCGCGAGCTTCTGTCGGAAATGGCGGTCGAACAGGCCCGCGCCATGGCGTGATGCGGTGGCTGAAAATCTCCTCGTCATAAAGCTCGGCGCGCTGGGCGACTTCGTTCAAGCCTTGGGGCCGTTGCAGGCAATCCGGCGGCACCATCCCGATGCCCGGATCACGCTGCTGACCACCCCGCCATATCGGCCGCTGGCCGAGGCGAGCGGTTATGTCGATGCGGTTTGGATCGATGACCGCATGCCGGTTTTCGCGCTTGGTCGGCTCTGGGCGTTCCGCCGTAAACTGATCGACGCCGACTTCTCTCGGGTCTATGACCTGCAGACCTCCGACCGGTCCGGCTGGTACTTCCGCCTGATGCGCGGCGCGCGGCCGGAATGGTCGGGTATCGCGCCCGGATGTTCGCATCCGCACGCCAACCCCGGTCGCGACCATATGCATACGATCGAACGGCAGGCCGAACAATTGGCGCGGGCGGGGATTGCATCGGTGCCCGCGCCCGACTTGACCTGGTTCGATGCGCCGGTCGACGGGCTGGGCGTCTCCGGCCGGTTCGTGTTGTTCGCGCCCGGTGGGGCTGCGCATCGCCCCGAGAAACGCTGGCCGGCCGATCGATACGCGGCGCTGGCGAACCGACTTGCAGAGCAAGGGCTGCGGCCGGTCATCGTCGGCGGGCCGGAAGACGCGGACGCGGTGGCGGCGATCCTGCGGGATTGTCCGGACGGCTACAGTCTGATCGGCCGAACGTCGCTGTTGCAGGTCGGTGGTCTGGCGCGGCGCGCCGTCGCGGCGGTCGGCAACGATACCGGGCCGATGCATATCGCGGCGGCGGTCGGATGCCGGTCGGTCGTGTTGTTCTCGGACGCCTCGAACCCGTCCCTTTGCGCCCAACGGGGCGCGGATGTAACCATTCTGCGCCGGCCGTCGCTGGACGGTTTGGCTGTCGATGAGGTTGAAGCCGTTCTGCGCTTGGGTTAAACGGTGACCCTGCCCGCGCGACGGCGGGCGTATTGATTTTGAAACAGGAATAACGATGTCGGAAAGTGCTCCCGCGGGGTCCGCAAACGGTCAGGTCGCCATCACGTTGCCGGACGGCAGCGTGCGAACGTATGGCGGCGCCGTGACCGGCGGTCAGATCGCCGCCGACATCGGACCGGGCCTCGCCAAAGCGGCACTCGTGGTCAAGGTGGACGGCGTGCTGCGCGACCTGTCCTACGAGATTACCGGCGACGCGGCGCTCGAGATCGTGACCCGCGACAGCGAGGACGCGCTGGAAGTGCTGCGGCATGACTGCGCGCATGTCCTGGCCGAGGCGGTGCAGGAACTGTTCCCCGGCACGCAGATCACGTTCGGCCCGGCGATCGAGGACGGGTTCTACTACGACTTCCATCGCGAGGAGCCATTCACGCCGGACGATTTTGCGGCGATCGAGAAACGCATGGCCGAGATCGTCGACCGGGACGAGGCGATCACGCGCGAGGTCTGGGACCGGGCCGACGCGGTGGCGCATTTCGAGAAGATTGGCGAGACCTTCAAGGCCGAGCATGTGGCGACGCTGCCGGAGGGCGAGGACATCTCGATCTACCGGCAGGGCGACTGGCTCGACCTGTGCACCGGGCCGCATCTCGCGTCCACCGGCAAGCTCGGCAAATCGTTCAAGCTGATGAAGCTGGCCGGGGCCTACTGGCGCGGCGACGCCAACAACCCGCAGCTTCAGCGCATCTACGGCACCTGCTGGCGGACCGACAAGGAACTCAAGGCCTATCTGCGGCGCCTGGAAGAAGCGGAAAAGCGCGACCATCGCCGTCTCGGCCGGGAAATGGACCTGTTCCACATCCAGGAAGAGGCGGTCGGCAGCATCTTCTGGCACCCGAAAGGCTGGACGCTCTACCGCATCGCGGAAACCTACATGCGGAAACGGCTTGAGCAGGCCGGGTATGAGGAAGTGAAGACGCCGCAACTCGTCGACCGCACGCTGTGGGAAGAGTCGGGGCATTGGGAAAAATTCCGCGAGCATATGTTCACGGCGGAAGACGAAGGCGACCGGACGCTCGCGCTGAAACCGATGAACTGCCCCTGCCACGTGCAAATTTTCCGGCAAGGACTGAAGAGCTATCGCGACCTGCCGATCCGCATGGCCGAGTTCGGGTCCTGCCACCGCAACGAGCCGTCGGGCGCGTTGCACGGCCTGATGCGCGTGCGCGCCTTCACCCAGGACGACGCGCATATCTTCTGCACCGAAGATCAGATCGTCAGCGAGACGCAGGCCTTCTGCGAACTGTTGACCTCGATCTACAAGGATTTCGGCTTCGACGACGTGGTGGTGAAATTCTCCGACCGGCCCCAGGTGCGCGCCGGCGAGGATGCGGTCTGGGACAAGGCCGAGGCCGCGCTGATGGAGGCGACCGAGGCCGCGGGCCTCGACTACACGCTGAATCCCGGCGAGGGCGCCTTCTACGGCCCCAAGCTGGAATTCGTGCTGCGCGACACCATCGGGCGGGACTGGCAGTGCGGCACGCTGCAGGTGGATTTCGTGCTGCCGGAGCGTCTGGACGCGAGTTATGTGGGCGAAGACGGGCAAAAACACCGGCCGGTGATGCTGCATCGCGCGATTCTGGGCTCGTTCGAGCGGTTCCTGGGCGTTCTGATCGAGCATTACGCGGGCCGTATGCCGATGTGGCTCGCCCCGGTGCAGGCGGTCATCGCGACGATCACCAACGATGCCGACGCTTATGCCGAGGATGTGCGGAAAGCCTGTGTGGAAGCGGGATTGCGGGTGGAAATCGATACGCGGAATGAGAAAATTAACTATAAAGTGAGAGAGCATTCCCATTCGAAAATCCCGGCGATCTTCGTCGTGGGGAACCGGGAAGCCGAGGAAGGGACCGTCGCGGTGCGCCGACTCGGCGGAAAACAGCAAGAAATTCTTGCGCTCGATGAAGCAATTCATAGACTTGTTAAGGAATCGGTACTGCCGGGCGGGTAGACTGGCCGGCCGATGCGGGGCGGGTGCCCCCGTTTATCGTCAACAATGATGAGGATGGTTCTATAGCCAGACGACCAATGACGGCGCCGCCGGTCCGGGAGGGACCACGCGTCAACGATGACATTAGAGTGGATGAAGTCCGCCTTATTGATCAGGATGGAAATCAGCTTGGGGTCGTCCCGACCCGGGAAGCGATCTTAAAGGCCGGCGATGTCGGTCTGGACCTCGTGGAGGTTGCGCCGAACGTAACGCCGCCGGTCTGCAAGATTCTCGACTACGGCAAGCTGAAATACGAAACCCAGAAGAAAAAGAGCGAAGCGCGCAAGAAGCAGAAGACGATCGATGTGAAGGAGGTCAAATTCCGACCCAACATCGAGCAGCACGACTACGACGTGAAGATGAAGGCAATGCGCCGCTTTCTCGAAGATGGCGATAAGGTCAAGGTAACCTTGCGGTTCCGCGGCCGCGAGATGGTGCATCAGCATCTGGGCATGAAAGTGCTCGACCGCGTCCGCACCGAGACCGAGGAAATGGCCAAGGTCGAACAGATGCCGACCATGGAAGGCCGTCAGATGATCATGGTGCTGGCGCCGCGCTGACGCGCCGTTCCCGGCTTCGACGACTTCTGACGCAACGCCCCGCCGCCGAGATTTCAGACCTGCGCCTGCACCGCCGCTGAACGCATGCCGGCGGCGTCACCACATGTGCGTTTTCTTGCGTTCCTCGATATAGGCGTCGATTTCGGCGGGTTCGCCGCCTTTCGTCTGGTCGGAGAGGATCGTCCCGAAACTGGGAAAGCTCTTACGGTCCTGCTGGGCGTCGGCGTCCCAAAGCCGCGACCTCAGGAACGCCTTGGCGCAATGGAAGAACACCTCCCGCACATGGACGCGCAGCACCGACCGGGCAGGCTTCCCGTCGACCGCGAAGCGCGCGCAGAGCGCCGGTTCGCGCAATACCTCCGCCGTGCCGTTGATCCGCAGCGTTTCGTTGAAGCCCGGCACCATAAACAGCATTCCGACTTCCGGGTGCTCAACGACATTGCCCAGGGAGTCGAGCCGGTTGTTGCCCGGCCTGTCGGGCAGCAGCACCGTATGCTCGTCCACCGCCTCGACGAACCCCGGATGATCCCCGCGCGGCGAGGCGTCGACCTTGCCGTCCGGGTCCGCCGTGGCGAGCACGCAGAAGGGCGACAGTTTCAGGAAAGCACGACAATGCTTGTCCAGGTGATCCAGTTCTTTTTTGACCGAGTTGCCGGCGGGCTGCTTGTAGGTTTCCCGCAGTTGGCTTTCCGTCGTTACGCGATCATCGGGCATTCCGTGCGTCCTCTGTTTCCGGGCCGAGCAAGTCTATCACACTGATTTTTCTTGGCGATAGGCGGCGATATAGCCGGTGGGATCGCCGCTCCTGTAGGCTTCGGTAAGGGACTCGATCCCCGCGGCGACGCCGTCGTCCAGTGACATTCGCTCCCAATCGCGCATCAACTTCTTCTGCAGGCGGATGCCGGTCGACCCGTTGCGGCCGATCACGCCGGCCAGTTCGTCGACCGCGTCGTCCAGTGCGTCGGGGCTCGCGACTTTCTCCACCAAGCCCCAGTCCAGGGCGGTGGCCGCGTCGATCGGGTCGCCGCGATAGAGCAGCCACGCCGTTCGGCCCCAGCCGATCAGCCTGGGGAACAGTGCCGCCTCAATCACCGACGGGATGTCGATAACGACTTCGGGCATGCCCAGCTTGGCGTTGTCCGACGCGATCCGCAGGTCGCAGCTCGCCGCCGTTTCCAGGCCCGCGCCGAAACACGCGCCGTTGATCCGCGCGATCACCGGCACCGGCAGGTCGCGGATCGCCTGATGCATTCTCTGCAACCCGCTGATGAAGGCGCGTGCCGCACCTGGGTCGGCGGTGCCGAGTTCGTTGAGGTCCGCGCCTGCGATGAAGGACCGTTCGCCGGCGCCGGTCAGCACCGCGACCCGCAGGCTGTCGTCCTCCGCCAAAGCCAGGAACGCGTCGCGCAATTGGTTGATCAGGGCGGTGCTCAGGCAGTTGGCCCGTTTGGCGTTCTGCAGGGTAACCCGCGCCAAGCGTCCGTCGCCGCAGGTCTCGAATTCGGTGATAACGCCGGCGTCGCTCATGCTTATGTCTCTCCTGGGGGATCGTTTCTGGTTCCGGTTCGGTTGGTAGGTTTACCGCACAGTAGGTCTACCGCACGGTAGGTCTACCGCAGATGGTCGCCGCCATCCACCTGTAGCACGACGCCGTTCACCCAGGACGCGCGCAGGCTCACGATATACCGGTGGCCATGGCGGTTTTCGCTACCAGGCCCCGTTCCATGGCCGATTCCTCCCTGGTTTCCCTGTGATGCGGATTTGGCGCATAGTCCGGCGGTAATGCCGGGCCGCCGTCAAGCGCGGCACCCTTGCATCCCCCGAGCCGTGGCGCTATAACGCCGCGTCCCGCTTCGGGGACACAGCGACGCGCCGGGCCCGTTGGGTATGCCCTGCCGTCCGTAAAAGCCAGCAGCATCGCTGCATCGACCATATAGAGACGAGGCCAGAAAATGCCCAAGTTGAAGAACAAGAGCAGCGCCAAGAAGCGCTTCAAGCTCACCGCCAAAGGCAAGGTGCGATTCAATAGCGCCGGGCTCAATCACATGCTCCGCCGCCGCCCGCAGAAGATGAAGCGGACCAACCGCGGCACGCAAATCATGGCGGCTTCCGACGCCAAGATCGTGAAGCGCAACTTCCTGCGCATGACCTGACGGAGGATTGAGACATGGCACGAGTAAAACGCGGCACCACCACCCATGCCCGGCACAAGAAGGTCATCGCCAAGGCGAAGGGATCGCGCGGCCGGGCCAAGAATACCTTCCGCGCCGCCATTCAGCGCGTCCACAAGGACGGGCAATACGCTTATCGCGACCGGCGCGTCCGCAAGCGGACCTTCCGGGCGTTGTGGATTCAGCGGATCAACGCGGCGGCCCGCGAGAACGGCATGACCTATTCCGTCTTCATGAACGGCATGAAGCTGGCCGGGATCGACCTGGACCGCAAGGTCCTGGCCGACATCGCGGTGCATGAACCGGCGGCGTTTAAATCTTTGGCGGAACAGGCGCAAGCGGCGCTGAAGTAACGGGCCTGCCGGCCTCGGTCCACGTATAACCGCAGTCCGGCGCCCCGGGATCTCGGCGTATCGGGCGGACGATATGGAAAATCTCGATCAATTGCGGGACGATCTCCTGGGCGCGGTCGCGGCGGCCGAGGACCTGACCGGTCTGGATACGGTCCGGGTGTCCGCGCTCGGCCGGAAGGGCCGCATCACCGAATTGATGAAGGGGCTCGGCAAGCTCGATCCCGACGCACGGCGGACCGCCGGGCAGGATTTGAACCAGGTCAAGACGGCGGTCGCCGACGCCATCGAGGCGCGCAAGCAGGCGCTGGAAGATATCGCGCTGGAAGCGCAGCTCGCCGGCGATGCCATCGACGTGTCGCTGCCGATCCGGCCGGAGGAGCAGGGCCTGCTGCATCCGGTCAGCCAGACCATCGACGAGGCGATCGCGATCCTCGGCGAGATGGGCTTCGCGGTGGCCGAAGGGCCGGAGATCGAAGACGATTTCCATAACTTCACGGCGCTGAACATCCCGCCGGAGCATCCGGCGCGGCAGATGCACGACACCTTCTATCTGCCGGAGGCCGAGGACGGCAGCCGCAAGGTTCTGCGCACCCATACGTCGCCGGTCCAGATCCGGACCATGGAATCGACCGAGCCACCGATCCGCATCATCGCGCCGGGGCGGGCCTATCGCTGCGACTCCGATATGACCCACACGCCGATGTTCCATCAGGTCGAGGCGCTCGCCATCGACAAGGAAACGCATTTCGGCCACCTCAAGGGCTGCCTGATGGATTTCTGCAGCGCCTATTTCGAGGTCGACGATTTGCCGTTGCGTTTCCGGCCGAGCTATTTCCCCTTCACCGAACCGTCGGCGGAGGTGGACATCCAATGCTCGCGCGAGGGCGGTACGCTCAAGATCGGCAAGGGCGACGACTGGCTTGAGATCGGCGGCTGCGGCATGGTCCACCCGAATGTGATGACCGCCTGCAATATCGATCCCGAGGAATACCAGGGCTTCGCCTTCGGCCTCGGCATCGAACGCATGGCGATGCTGAAATACGGCATTCCCGACCTTCGGACCTTCTTCGAGTCCGACCTGCGGTGGCTCAAGCATTACGGCTTCCTGCCGCTCGAAGTCCCGACGCTGATCCGGGGGCTCGTTCCCTAGCGCCGATCTCGGGCGGAGGCCGCGTGATGCGGCCGCAACACTTCCCATGGACCGACCCGATTGGGTTTCAACGGGCTTGCGGTTCGCCGCGGGTTTCCGTATACCCCTGTCCCGGTCCGGGCGGGAGTCCGGACCCTGAAGATGGCGCGGCGGGATTTCGCCGCATGACACATGAGGCTCTATCGATGCGTTGGATGCGACGTCCCATCGTTAGCGTTACCAACGGACCCTCGATAAGCGGGAGCCCTCAATCATGTCCATGCGCAACATCTTCAATGTCGACGAGGTCGAAGACCTAATCGACCAGGTCGCCGCCGACGCATCGTCGGACGCCGTCGACACATGGCTGCGCCGCACCGCGCGCCATTGGATCCTCACCGAGCACCCGGATGTTCTGCGCCTCGCGATCGACCGCTCGGCCGGTTCCGTCATGCTTGTCGACCCGGCGGACGCCGAGGCGCCGCGCCGGCGGCTCGGTGTATCCGTCTCCGAGTTACCGGCATGGTGCCGGAAGGCGTTGGATGCCGGGCGCGAGGTCCACTACCTACGCCTCGGCGCCGCGCTGGAGAAGAAACTCCGTCGCATCGTCGACTACTTCAACGCCGTGGGTATCGAAGCGCACGGCGGTAAGCTCGACGATTTGAGCTTCGAGGCCGCGCAACGGTCAACGCGCATCTGGCGCGGCAACCAGTGGGCCACGGAACAGCGGCATGCCGGTATCCGACAGGTCTATCGCGGCGGCGATGGTGTGCGGATCGTGCAGCTTCGGTCGGCGGCCAGTTTGGTGGACGAGGGCGAGCGCATGGCGCATTGCGCCGGAGGTTACGCCTTCGACGTGGAGAATGGTGAGTGCGAAATCTATTCGCTTCGGGATGCCAAGGACAAGTCGCGCGCGACCATCGAAGTGGTGGGCGGTAAGAGCGTCGAGCAGGTAAAGGGCCGCGCCAACGGCGACATCACCGATGCAGCGCGCCGGCATGTGCGCTCGTTCATCCGCACGCGCGGTTACGACATCGGCGGCGACCATTGGAACATCGGCGAGCCGGTGGCGGTCGGCACCATGTGCGTCCTGCGGAACTATCTGCGCTCGGACGATGGCCGGCGGCAACTCCGCCGTTTCGTCTTCTCGCGCAATGATCCGCTCGGGCGCGCCGATCTGGTGACGATGATCAGTTCGATCATGTACCGCGCGGAATCCCTGTCGCTGGACGATCGCAGCATCCTGCACGACCTGTTACTGCCGCCGCGGGACGATCCCGTGCGGCTGCGCCGGGTTGGGGCGTATCACGTCTACGACGATGCCTTGCCGCTGGTCCGCGTCGAGGTGGCGGCCGCCTGGCTCAGCTTAGCGTCGAACGGCGTGTTCGACGGCATCGATGGGGTGCGTGAGCGCTACGCCATGCTGCGGGATCGCGCGGAAGGGGCGCTGGCCGCCTTGGCTCTGCACGATCCCGACCGGCTGTTCCTGCTGGGGCGCGTGGCATACTGGGAACTGGAATCCGGTTCCGGCTGGGTGACGCCGGCGGACGTGGTCAGCAACACCGCGTTCGACGTTTTTCCGGCGATCCGCCGCCGTCACGAGGCGCTGCGGCACCGCGTCAACCGGCGGAAGGCGCGGTCGGTCGGCCGTCATGCGCCGGTGAGCGCGGCGCATCGGGATTTCCGCCGTCTGCTCGACGGGTCCTGGGCGGAAATGGTCATCTGACGGTATAGTGAGCGGCCGGGCTGGGCTGCCCCTTGCCTCGGCCCTCGGAAATGTGGAATAAGCCGCGCGGCGCGGCGTTTTGCCGGTAACCGCCGCCGCGCCGCGTTGGCTGGAGAAAAGAATGAAATTCACCCTGTCCTGGCTCAAGGACCACCTGGATACGGACGCTTCGCTCGACGAGATCGGCGAGCGGTTGACCATGCTCGGCCTCGAGGTCGAAGGGATCGAGGATTCCGCGGCCGCGTTCGCCCCGTTCCATGCGGCCAAGGTGATCGAGGCGAAACCGCACCCCGATGCCGACCGGCTGCAGGTCTGCATGGTCGATACGGGCACGGAGACCGTGCAGGTGGTCTGTGGCGCGCCGAATGCCCGGACAGGCATGACCGGTGTCTTCGCGCCGTCGGGCACGCATGTCCCCGGCACCGGGATCGACCTGAAGAAGACCAAGATCCGCGGCGTCGAGTCGAACGGCATGCTGCTGTCCGAACGCGAACTCGGCCTGTCGGACGACCATGAGGGCATCATCGAACTGCCGGACGACACGCCGGTGGGCAAATCCTATGTCGACATCGCCGGCTTGGACGATCCGGTCATCGAACTGGCGATCACGCCGAACCGGGGCGACTGCCTGGGCGTGCATGGCGTGGCGCGCGATCTGGCGGCGGCGGGTCTCGGCACCTTGAAGCCGTTCGACGCGACGCCGGTGCCCGGCAGTTTCGACAGCCCGATACAGTGGCGGCGCGACCTGCCCGACGACGCGCAGGATGCCTGCCCGATGGTGGTCGGCCGGGCCTTCCGGGGGGTTAAGAACGGGCCCAGTCCGCAATGGCTGCAGGACCGGCTCAAGGCGATCGGGCTGCGGCCGATCTCGGCGCTGGTCGACATCACCAACTACGTCACCTTCGACCTCGGCCGTCCGCTGCACGTTTTCGACATGGCGAAGATCGACGGCGACCTCACCATGCGCTTCGCGCGCAATGGCGAGAAGGTCGAGGCGCTGGACGGCGAGACCTATACCCTCGACGACGGGATGACCGTGATCGCCGACGCCAACCAGGTGCAGGGCATCGGCGGGGTCATGGGCGGTGCGGTATCCGGCTGCAGCGAGGAGACGACCGACGTCTTCCTCGAAGTCGCCTTGTTCGATCCGATCCGCACGGCGATGACCGGCCGGAAACTGGACATCCAGTCCGATGCGCGCTTCCGCTTCGAGCGGTCCGTCGATCCGCAATCCGCCGAATGGGGCGCCGAGGTCGCGGCCCGCTTGATCCTCGACCTGTGCGGCGGCGAGGTCAGCAGGCCGACCGTTGCCGGGTCCATGCCGGCCTGGCGGCGGCGGGCGAGCCTGCGCTTGGCGCGGCTGGAAAGTTTCGGCGGTGTTTCGGTGCCGGAGGGTGATGTGGTATCGATTCTCGACCGTCTCGGATTCGCGCCGACGGCCGCCGACGGTGTGCTCGCGGTGGCGGTGCCGTCCTGGCGGCCCGACGTGGAAGGCGAGCACTGCTTGGTGGAAGAGGTTCTGCGCGTCCACGGCTATGACGATATCCCGGCGGTGTCGATGCGCCATGCGGGCGCGCTGCCGCAACCGGCGCTCGACTCGGGTCAGCGCCGCGTGGCGCTGACCAAGCGCGTGTTGGCCGGGCGCGGCATGATGGAAGCGGTGAGCTGGTCCTTCATGGGGCGCGAGGAGGCGGAACTGTTCAGTGACGTGCCCGACAGCCTGGCGCTCGCCAACCCGATCAGCGCCGACCTGGACGTTATGCGGCCGTCGATTCTGGCGAATTTGTTGACCGCCGCGGCGCGGAACGCCGATCGCGGGTATCCCGATGTGGCGCTGTTCGAGGTTGGCCCGTCCTGGCGGGACGATACGCCGGATGGGCAGGACTTGATCGCCGCCGGGTTGCGGCAGGGTAACTGCGGCGCGCGGCACTGGAACCAGGCGGCGCGGGACGTCGACGCCTATGACGCGAAGGCCGACGCGCAAGCGGTGCTGGGCGTTGCCGGCGCGCCGGTGGACAAGCTGCAGGTCACGACCGATGCGCCGGGCTATTACCATCCCGGTCGGTCCGGCGTGCTGCAGCTGGGCCCGAACGTGCTGGCCTATTTCGGCGAACTGCATCCCGCTGTCCTGCGGCGGCTCGGATCCGGGGCGGCGACGGTGGGCTTCGAGGTGTTCCTCGACCATGTGCCGACGTCGAAGGCGAAGGCCGGGCGCACCCGGCCGGCGTTGAATGCGTCGCCCTTCCAGCCGGTGGCCCGCGATTTCGCCTTCGTCGTGGATACGGATGTCGCCGCCGACGCGGTGGTGCGGGCCGCGCAAGGGGCCGACAAAGGATTGATCAGCCGGGTCGGCGTCTTCGACCTGTTCGAAGGCGCATCCCTCGGCGACGGGCGCAAGTCGATCGCCATTTCGGTGACCTTGCAGCCGACCGAACGGACCCTGACCGACGCGGATATCGAGGCGGTGAGCGCCAAGATCGTCGCCAATGTCGAGAAGCGCACCGGCGGCACCCTGCGCGGCTGAGTCCCCCTAATTCCCACAAATCGGCGCTATTTTGGACCGGATTAAGACAATTTTAACTGCGCTGGCAGTTGACTAGGCGCAGGGCCGATTGTATCTCCGGTGTGGAACGACTTCCCGCCTTGCTTGCGATCGTCCCGTCCAAACGGTCCTAAGCGATGGGAAGGGTCAAGAAATGGCGGCGAAGGTGCGCAAGCATTCCTATGTGATTCCATGTTCCAGTGATTTCCGCGATGCGGTCCTGGCGCTCGCGGCGAGCCGCGACGTCAATGTGGGCGATATCGCGCGCTCGGTGATGCTTGTGATTCCGGCCGAGATCATCTCCGCCTGTCCCGACCCCGGTGAGCCCGGTCCCAAGGACCGTGAGACCGTGACCCTGAAATCCGGTCCCAACAAGGGCAAGCCGTGGCGTCGCAAGCCGCGCCTTCAGGCGCGCCTGCCGAAGGGGTTCGAGGTCACGGATATCCGCAAGGCCTTCGGCGTCGCGTTGGCGATCGACATGAAGGAGATCACGGTCACGCTCGAAGACGGCCGCGCCCCCAAGGCGAAGGAACGGGTCCGCGAGTTGAACGACGAGATCGAGCGGCTGCGCGCGGCGATGTCCGTGATCGCCCAGGAACCGTTGCGGCAGGGCGTGCGCAATTCCGAAGAGGCTTTGTTCGTGCTGGGCTTCGCGCCGGGCATGAAGCCGTCCCAGGCCGAGATCAAGGCGCGTTTCCGCATGCTGGCGACGATCCATCATCCCGACGCGCCCTTCGGCGACAATCGGCGGATGAGTCAGCTCAACCAGGCAATGACCTGGCTGCGCGCGGGCGCCGCGTAAGCATTCACGCTTGTGGGGGTGGGGGCGGCTTGAATGCCGCCCCGAAAGACGGGCGCGTTAGCTGCCCGTGCCCTTCATGGAATCCCAATACTGCTGGTTCACGTCCTTCATCAGGTTGTCATGGCGTTGACCGAGGCAGCCACGATAGCGCGAGACTTTCTCGTAATAGCCGCGGAACCACATTTCGCGGTCATCGATATAGTCGCAGGACGCGATGTTCTTGCGGGCTTTATCCACATCGTCTTGCGGGATGCCGCCGGCCTTCTGGCCGTGCAAGGTCAGCGCCGTATCGAAGGCCGTCTTGCGTTCTTCCTTCGTCGCGACGCGGCCGCGCGGCAAGGCGTTCATCGTGTCGCGCACGATATGAGCGACTCGAACTTCGGTCTGTTGCCGCTTCAGCGTGCTCTCCGCGGCCGCGCGCAGCGGGCCCATCGAGAGTTCGTAATCGGCTTCGAGCTGCGGGTTCGGGTCTCCCAGCTGCCACACCGGGGCCAGGACGACATTGTGCGTCACGCGGAGCTTGGCGGACTCGACCCCATGGGCGGCGAGCAGCGCCTTATCGATACGGAACCGCACCGCCATATGATCGCGTTCGGACGCGATGCTCATACTGTCGAGCGGTAAGGTCTTTTCCGATCCGCTCGCAGTTTGCCCGATCAGCGTCAGGCCGGTCGGCCGACCGGTGCCATAGCGCGCTTCGTTGACCAGCTCATACGGGGTGCCCCGCGTCGGGCTCGCGCGCTCGTACTGCAGGCAAAGCGAACTTCCCTCGGTCGTGCAATGCTCCCCGACGCAGGTGAAATACAAATCATTGCCCTGGGCGACCAGAAGCAGCGTTTGCGGCGCGGCCTGCGCGCCGGCGGTCGTGAAAAGAGAAAAAACGGCGGCGGAAACGGCAATCAAGGCGAATCGCATGGGCAATCTCCCAATTTCCCAGGGCACGCGCCGCGCGTCGGAAAGTGACGGGAGGGGGCGAACCCGAAACTCACTTTCGATTATCGTAGCATGGAATTTAGAAATTCTGAATGCCGCACCCTGGTAGTGTCGGCGTTATGGAAAATCGGGCGGTAACCGGCTTGCTTGCGGTTGGTCAGCGCGTCTTCGGAATCTCCGTTTTCGCGGCCCCGGCGACCCATTCGGCGACGCGGGTGATGTCGGCGTCGCCGCCGAGCTGCGCCTGCACCAACCGGAAGAACTGCCGCGTCGACTGGCATACGCGCATCGGCACGCCCAGGCCCTCGCCTTCGGCGACCGCCATGTCGATGTCTTTCAGCAGGATGTCCATCGCCGCCCCGAAGGCGAAGTTGTGGGTCAGCACGTCGCGGGGAATCTTGTCCAGGGTCGCGCTGTTGCGGCCGCTGCCGAGATTGATCGCCTGCAGCATGACCTCCGGGTCCAACCCCGCCTTGACGCCCATCACCAGCGCTTCGGATGTCGCGGCCAGCGCCGTGGCCGACAGGATGTTGTTGGCCAGTTTCAGGCTTTGCGCCATGCCGACCTCCTCGCCCGCATAGGTGATCGTGCCCAATCGGTCGAGCATGTCTTTCACCTGTTCGAAGGCGTCTGTGGGGCCCGATACGATGACCGACAGGGTGCCCGCCGCCGCGCCCGGCGGACCGCCGCTGATCGGGCAGTCGATGGTGGCGATGTTCGATGTCGCAAGCGTGTCGGCGATCTCTCGGATGTAAGCGCCGCCGACCGTGCAGAGATTGACGAAGATCTTCGCCTTTGCCCCCGCATGGATGCCGTCGGCGCCGAGCGCGACCTGCCGGTGCGACGCGTTGGTCGGCAGCGAGGCGAAGACTACGTCGGCGGCGTCGGCCACGTCCTTCGGCGATCCCATCACCCGCGCCTGCCGGTCCGCCATCGGCTTGACCGCGTCTTCGTCGATATCGTGCACGACGAGCTGGTGTCCCGCGTCGAGTAACCGGCCGCACATGGGGTTGCCCATGTTGCCCAGTCCGATGAAACCGATTGTCATGACTCTCCTCCCAAGTCGCTATTCCTTTGCCGCGCCCCGTTCGCGAAACCCGAAGGCCAGCAGGGTCACGCCGGCCGCAACGAGGATCGAACAGAGCAGCCAGCCGCTCTCGAAAGTGCCGGTGACGTCGATGGCCGCGCCGAAGAGCGGCGGACCGACGATGCTGCCGATCGACGTGCCGACCATGTTGTAGCCGACCGCCGATCCGGTCAGGTGCGTCGGCACCGCCTCGGTCGCCATGGTCTGCATCAGCGGTGCATAGGATGCGATGGTAACGCCGAGCGCGGCGGACAGTCCAACGCCGAGCGTCAAGCCCCATCCCGGCGCGACCTGCGTCATCGCGGCGAGGCAGACGGCGGCGACGACCCCCAAACCCAGGGTGAGCGATTTGCGCCGTCCCTTGAACAGGAAATCGCTGACCGCGCCCCAGCCGAGCCGCGCGGCGACGCTGAAGATTTGCGCGACGCCGTAGCATAGGCCGGCAACTTCCTGGCTGGCTTGCGCGCCTTGCCGGATGAACAGCGTTAGGTAGGCGAAGAAGCTCGCCTGGCCGAAATTGTAGAGGAAATTGGCCAACACGAAGCGGGCGAAATTCATGTCCTGCATCACTTCGCGCAGCGCGCCGGACCGCGCCGCCGCGGCCGCGCCGGTTCGGGGTTTCGGGCGTTCGACGATGGCGAAACAGCACAGGCCGCCGGCGACGGTGGCGATGGCGACGCCGGCGGTGATCAGGGGCCAGCCGTCGGCCGTCGCGAATGAGCCGAGAACCGCCGCCGTGACCCCGCCGATCGGCACCCCGGTCTGCTTGATCCCCATCGCCGTCGCGCGCCGCTCCGGCGGGAAGGAATCGAACACGCCCTTCGCGGTTGCCGGGTTGACGATCGCATACCCCCAGCCGGTCAACAGCATCGCCGCCATGGCCATCGCCGCGCCGTCGGCCTGGGTCAGCGTCGCGGCGCCCGCGATCATGAAAAGATGCGCGACGACCAGCGCCCAGCCGACGCCGACACGGTCGCTCAACGTGCCCGCCGGGATCGATCCTGTGACCTGTCCGGCGCTATAGGCGGTGACCAGCAGGCCGACCTGCGTAAAGGAAAGCGTAAGGTCCTCTTTGATGACCGGCGCCATCACGGTCAATGTGGTGATGTGCAACGTGCCGACGACATGGGCAAGGGTCAGGACCGCCAGCCGGGTTCGCCACGGATTTTCGGCACGGTGCGTATCGGTGGGCGGCGGGTTCACGCGGCGCGACTACGCATCGGGCGGCGCGGCGCACACGTCTTCATAGGCATGCCGCCGGGTGATCAGGCCGCTATGTTCGAACACATCGAGCGCGGTTTCGTAAGAGTCGCGGCCGATCTCGACCGAGGGATGCCAATTGCCGAGACCCTGGTAGAAGGCGATGGTCTTGGCCAGAACGTCCGTGTCGGTATCGGGGAAGAAATCCTGTTCGATCCGGGCGACGTCGGCGGCGGGCGTCTCGATGACGAAGGCGCGCGCCTTGCGGTAGGCGCGCATGAAGGCCTGCGCCATGTCGGTCGCCAGCCAGTCGCGCGTGGCGGCGAGGCTGCTGAAGGCGACCGGGCCGACCGCTTCGCCGACCGAAGCGACGATATGCCCGGCCCCGTCTTTTTCGATCTGTTGCGGCGTCGGACCCTGCAGATGGACGTAGTCGGCCCGGCGGGCGCGGAAGGCGGCTTCCATGGCGTCGTCGCCGCCCATGTCGATCGCCTCGATGCTGCCGAAATCGACGTCCATGCGGTGCAGGCCGTATTTGAACATCGCCAAGGGTTGTGCGCCGTGGTCGACCAGCACGCGCTTGCCCGCCAGCTTGTCCCAGGTGAAGCCCGGATCCGGGTCCTTGCCCGCGATGAAGAATCCGTCCATCAGGTTGATCTGCGCGAAATGCACGAGCGACGAAGACCGTCCCGCCTCCATCGCCGCCCAGCTGGCGGAGACCGCGTATTGCGTGACGTGATGGGACCCGTTCTCCACGGCTTCTCCGGCCGACCGGTCCGGCGTCGCCACGCCGTATTCGGCGTCCAGGCCTTCCTCGCCCAGGAAACCGCCGGCGAAGGTGCAGATCAGCGGGCTGTAGAAGGCCGAGAACCGGCTGAACATGATGCGGATCGTGGCCACCGCGCGTCTCCTCCGTGTCCTGCGCCGCCGGCTAGACCGGCTTGGTGCCTTCCAGCATCAGCCGGTGCAGCAGGCGAAGTTGGTTCATGTCATAGTCCGTATGCGCCTGATGCATCGAGCAGCGGTTGTCCCAGATCACCATGTCGCCGCGCCGCCACTTGTGCCGGTAGATGAAGCGGTCCTCGGTGGCGTGCGCCATCAGCGCATTGAGCAGCGCGAAGCCCTCCTCCTTCTCGACGCCGACGAATTCCTCGATCCGCACCGGATTCAAGTATAGCGCCTTGCGGCCGGAATCGGGATGGGTGCGGACCAGCGGTTGGATCATATCCGGGCTGGCCGCTTCCTCTTCCTTGGTGCGTTTCGGCAGCTTGCGGGGCGTGCGGCTGCTGAGATAGGCATGCACCGCCTGTAGGCCGTCGATCCGCTTCTTGGTGTCGTCCGGCAGCGCGTCATAGGCGGCGCAGGTATTGGTGAACTCCGTGTCGCCGCCGCTGTCCGGTAATTCGACCGCGTAGAGCGATGTCGCCTTTGGCGGCACCTCCTTGTTCGAATGGTCGGTGTGCCAGGTGGTGCCCCGGATCAGGATCTTGCCGTCGCCTTTGGTGTCGCGGTCCCGGTTCGACACGGTGCCGACCTCGGGGCAGTCGGGCAGATGATACTGCGCCAGCAGTTGTTTCATCGGTTTGCCGAAGATGCTGGCGCCCTTCACGAACGCCTGCGGCGTCAATGTCTGGTCGCGGAACACCAAGGCGACCCGGTCGACGAAGGCGTCGTTGAGCCGCTTAGCCGTCTCCGCGTCGACCTCGTCGCGCAGGTCGAGGCCGGTGACTTCCGCGCCGGCATTCTCGGCAAGGGGGGCGATGGTTACGGTCATGTCGAACCTTCGGCGGGGTCTTTACGGTGTGATCACGGTGAAGCCTGCGTCGCCGTCGTTTTCGATCTGGGCGGGCAGGGCTTCCTCCCAACTCAGATAGTCGCGCATCGCCTGTTCGTTCCCGTCATGACGGTCATGGACGAAGAACAGAAAGTCGATCCGCTCGGAGTCGGGCGGCGTGCCGCCGGAGGCTTCCGTCGGCAGCCCGGCGGCGACCCAGGCTTCCCGCCCGCCGGCGAGAAGGACGACGGGCGCGTCGGTCGCGGCGCGCATGTCGGGCACCGCGAGCCGGGCGCGGGTTTCGTGTTCGGAATAGAGCACGACGGTCTTGCCGGCGGGAAGCTCGGCCGCGAGCCGGTCGAGCCGTGGCCGGATGCCCCAATGCGCGCCGGGCAAACGCCGGTCCCGGTAATGCCCCGACAAGTCCATATCGACCGCGACGGCCGTTCCGTCGTCCAGGGCCTGCGACAGCTCCTGCGGCGTCATCGTGTCGACGGCGATGTCGTCGATGCCGAGAACGGCGCGCGGCGGCGTGCCGGTTTCGGTGCCGGCGTCCCCGATGCCGCCTTCCAGGACATAGACGTCCCAAGCCATCTGGACCATCCAATGCGCCGCCGTGATCGCGCGGATTTCCGTATCGTCGGTCAGCACGACGCGCGCGCCCTTGGTGCCGATCCAGGCGTCGGTCGCCTGCACCAGCTGCCCGCCGGGGGCATGCACGGCGCCGGGCAGATGCCCGGCCTCGTATTCGGCCCGGTCGCGCACGTCTAGCAGGTAGAGGCTGCGGCTCGGGTCATCGCGCCATTTTTCCACGGTCGAGAGATTGGTCTTCCTGATGTTGTAGCGCGCGACCATGTCGGCGGCCCGCTGTTGCGCGACCTTCATGCCGTCGGCCGACACCTCGGGATACCGGCGCGTCGCGCCGTGGTCCAACTCGAAGCCGGCGAGGTTCCAGCCCATCGTGCCGGCGCGGAGCGCGACCACCTTGTTCGGGATTTTCGCGTTGATCAGGGTCTGCGCCCCGATGATGCTACGCGTCCGTCCGGCGCAGTTGACCACAACCGTGGTGTCCGGCGAGGGCGCCAGTTCCTGGATGCGGTAGACGAGTTCCGCGTTCGGCACGCTGATGCCGTTGGGAATGCTCATGCGCTTGTATTCCTCCGGCGTGCGGCCGTCGACGACCACCAAGTCCTCGTTATTCTCGAACATGGCGTTCAATTCTTCCGCCGAGATCGATGGCGTATGGGCCGCGTGCTCGACCACTTCGCCGAAGGCTTTGCAGGGAACGTTGACCCCTTTGAAGATCTCATAGCCCGCGGCGGCCCAGGCGGGCACGCCGCCGTCGAGGATCGATACATTCGTGAAGCCCAGGTCGTCCATCCGCGCTGCGGCCTTCTCGGCGACGCCGTCGCCATCGTCGACCAGCACCGTGCGCACCGATTTGCGGGTCATCAGCGCGGCCAGGCGCATTTCCAACACGCTGTAGGGGGCCGGCACGGTGAACAGCAGATGGCCTTCGCCGAACTGCCCGTCCTCTCGGACATCGAGCAGGGCGATTTCCTCGCCGTCCGTGATCATAGTTTTGAGGGATTGAGCGTCGAGGCGTTTGGTCATATGCGGTGTCTCCCGGGGCTTAGGGCTGGGCGTTTACGTCGTTTGGGTCGGCCGCCAGTACGGTTCACGGCCTGTCGGCAAATCTTCAATGCATGCGCCGAGGCTCCGTACAGCCATTCGTCGCGGCGGTTACGAGGCAGCGATTATCCCGGATCAGGACGTCATGCGGCCGCCGGGAGAGACGATACCCGAACCGTGCCGGAAATGCATGCCCCTGCAGCGCCCCCGGCTTGGATCGTTTCGGCCGTCGCTAGACCGGAATCGCGCCTTCCAGCAGGAGGCGTTGGTGCAGCCGCGTTTGTCCGACGGGGAAGTCCATGTTGACCGAATGCATCAGGCAGCGGTTATCCCAGAGCAGGACGTCGCCGACCCGCCATTCGTGGTCGTACACGTATTTCGGCTGCGTGACATGGTCGAACAGCTCGTCGAGCAGGGCATCGCTTTCGGCGCGGTTCATGTCGACGATCCGGTCTGTCCGGTTCGAATTGAGGTAGATCGCCTTGCGGCCCGTGTCTTCATGGGTTCGGATCAGCGGGTGCACCACGTCCGGCGTTTCCGAGGCCTCGACGGCGGTGCGAGCCGACGCGCGGGCCGGTGCGCGCATCGTGTCGTAGCTGTGCACCGTCTTCAGGCCGTCGAGCCGCGCCTTCATTGCGTCGGACAGGTCGTCATAGGCTTGGCGCATGTTGCAGAAGCGGGTTTGACCGCCGGACTCGGGAATCTGGAGCGACTGATACATCGTCGCCTTGGCGGGCTTGGCGAAATAGGAATCGTCGGTGTGCCATCCCGACAGGCGCATCATCTGCATGTCGTCCGGCTTGTCTTCCGCGCGTTTATAGGTGGATTCCAGGACGGACACTTCCGGCACGTCGCCGTGACGGCGGTTGCGCAGAAGCTGAAGCTGCGGCTTGCCGAACTGCCGGCCGAAGCGGGCGAAATCCTCCGCCGGCATGGGATCACAGCGGATACACAACAGCAGGTAGTCGAAGAACGCCTCGTTGAGCATGCGGGATTCGTCTTCGGTCAAGTCCCGGCTCGGATCCAGGCCGATCACTTCGGCGCCGAGCGCGTCTCCTAAAGGATTGATTTGATACATGATGCCGTCTCCTGATGTCATCAGGCGGCCGACGCGGCGGCGCGTCTGACAATGGTCCGGAATGGTCCCGAAACTATACGGCGCGGCCGCGGCGCGGCGCAAATTTCCCGCGCCGCCGAGACGTCAATCGAGAGCGGTCACGCCTTTCCAGATCAGCGCCACGGCGGCGGCCAGCAACAGCCAGCGGAACAGGCCGAAATACCGCTCCGCCGACAGCCGTTCGCTCATGATGCGGCCCGCCCAGGCGCCGGCGTAGACCGCGGGCATGACCAGCAGCGATTCGACGGCGAGTTTGATCGACAGCAGCCCGGCGATCAACGTGACGCAGCAGCGCCACAGCGTCATCGCGCCGGAGACGAGGATGTTGGTCGCCCGGAAGACCCGCGGTTCCGGCGCGGCCCAGCGGATATAGACCGAAAGGAAATAGTTCGATCCGGCCCCAGCGATTCCGGCCATCAATCCCGCGATGCTGGCGAGCGAAAAGGCGACCGCGAACCGGTCGAGTCGCAAGATTTTCGACATATGCTGGGTCAGCCGTCCGATGTCGATCATCACGGCGGCGCTCAGGATGAGGCCCAGCGCGATGGTCAGCCAGGCTGCCTCCAGCGCGGCGAAGATCCAAACGCCGATGGCCACCGACAGGATCGCGCCGGCGACCAACGGCTTGGTGATTTTCCAATTGGCGTCGCGAAACCCCTGCGGCAGCAGTTGGACCTGCGCGAAGACCGATGTCAGCAGAGCGATCAGCACCGCGTCATGCGGCGGCAGGATCCAGGCGCTGCCCAGGACGGCGGGCATGGCCGAGCCGAACCCGATGATCCCCCGGATGAAGAAGGCCAGGAAATAGATGACCAGGAGCGCGGCGACGGCGAAACCGTCGATTTCCGCAAACGGTATGAAATCGAAACTCATCGCGTCCTTGTTCTTATTCTTGGGCGAGGGCCGGCGCGGCATGGATGGGCCGCCACTATAGCGCCGGGGCTGACCGGCGCAAATCGACGGCGCAGGCGGTGATAGAGCGCGGCGCGGCGTTGACAACTGGCGGGGCGCGCGCCACCGTCGCGCGAATGTCCGAGCAGTCCCCGCCGAAAGGTGCGGCGGTTCGTATCGTCGCCACGCTTTGCAGTGTCTACGTGGTCAGCCAGTTCTTCCGCGCGTCGCATGCCGTGGTGGCGCCGGACCTGACGCGCGACCTGAATCTGACGCCGGGCGACCTGGGCCTGTTGACCGGCGCCTTCTTCGTGTCCTTCGGCGCGGCGCAAATTCCCATCGGCATGCTGCTCGACCGGTTCGGGCCGCGGCGCACGGTGTCGAGCCTCCTGTTGTTGGCGGTGGCGGGTGCGGTCCTGTTCGCGCGGGCGGACGGGTTGGCGGAGCTGACGCTGGCGCGCATCGGCATGGGGATCGGCTGTGCCGGCGTGCTGGTCGGATCACTTGTCGTCTGCGCCCGGTGGTTCCCGCCGGACCGCTACGCCACCTTCGCCGGGATCATTATCGGCGGCGGCGAGACCGGGCATCTGCTGGCGGCCACGCCCTTCGCATTGTTGGCGGAAGGCATCGGTTGGCGGAACGCGTTCCTGATTGCCGCCGGGGTTGCGGCCGTCCTGACGGCGGTGGCCTGGATCGGCGTCCGCGATGCGCCGCCCGGCGAAACGCGAGACGAATCCGACGGCGCAAGCCTCGGCGACATGCTGCGCGGCGTCCGCGAGGCGCTGCGCATGCCGGGGATCGGCCCGGTGCTGGCGATCGCCTTCGTCGGATATGGCAGCGCGCTGTGCGTGTTCGGCTTGTGGGGCGCGCCGATGTTGAACGACGTCTACGGCCTGGACGCCATCGCGCGTGGCAACGTGATGCTGGTGATGGCGACGGCGATGCTGGCCGGGTCGCTGAGCTACGGGCCGATGGACCGCCGGTTCGACACGCGCAAGGGCGTCGTGATGGCGAGTTGCGGCGCGTTGGCCGCGGCGTTCTCGATCCTGGCGCTGCTCGACCGGCCGCCGCTCTGGGCCGTGACGGCGTTGTTCGCGGCGATCGGCTATCTGGGCGGGCACCGGGTGGCGATGATGGCGCATGGCCGCTCCTTGTTTCCGGCGCGGCTGGTCGGGCGCGGCGTGACCACGGTGAATACCTCGATGGTCGCGGGCGTCGCGGTGCTGCAGATGGCGACGGGGCTGATCTTGGGCGGGTTCGCCGACGGCGGCTCGACGGCCCCTGCGATCGCCTATCGGGCGGCGTTCGGTTTCGTCGCCTGCGTGTTGATCGCGGCGATGATCGTCTACGGCCGGGCCGAGGACCGCAAGCCGAGCCAGGATGCCCGCCGGTCGCACTGAACGGGGCAAACTCCGTTTCCGGACGACCGCCCGTTCGACGTAGAATATCTATAACGCAGTTGGGGAAAGGGCGGGTTTTCTGCCACAGCCATGGGGCATTGTTTCGCCCGGAGGACGGTGTTTGTATTGTCGGCCCCTGCGAAGGGCGGGCGGTGGTTGCCTGATCGGCGACCGGGTTGGCCCGGACCGGGCGTTACGCTTGTCGACGAGATCAGCGAGATCCTGTCGGACCTGCGATAGGCATAGTCGAACGAAAGAAAAAACGGGACCCGTCAGGACAAGCGCGATGGAATTGTGGGTGGTCATCACCGTGGCGGCTGTCATTTTGCAGACCATCCGCACCGGGCTGCAAAAGCATCTGAAAACCGAACTGAAGACCAGCGCGATTACCTTCGTGCGGTTCCTGTTCGGGATGCCGATCGCGGCGATCTATCTGGCAGCGCTGATCTGGGTCTCGGACGAGACGGTGCCGCCGTTAACCGCGTCCTTCGTCGGGTTGACCTTCGTCGCCGGGATTGGCCAGATCGTCGGCACCTTCCTGCTCGTCTATCTTTTCTCGTTCCGCAACTTCGCGGTCGGCACCACCTATACCAAGACCGAGGCGGTGCAGACCGCCCTGTTCGGCCTGATCTTCTTCGGCGAGGCGTTGAGTCTGGCCGGGGCGTCGGCAATCGTCATCAGCGTGGTCGGCGTGATGATGATCTCGGTCGCGCATGGCCAGGCGACCTTGCGCGGCTTCATGACCGGCTGGACCAACCGCATCGCGCTGATCGGTTTGGTGTCGGGCGCGGGTTTCGCGGTCGCCGCGGTCAGTATCCGGGCCGCCAGCCTGTCGCTGGGTTTGGACGGTTTCCTGTTGCCGGCGGCATTGACGCTGATCTGGGTTACCGCGATTCAAGTCGCCGTGATGGGGATTTACATGGTCTGGCGCGAGCGCGACCAGCTCGTCGCGATCTTCCGCAATTTCAAGTTTTCCTTTCTCGTCGGGCTGACCGGCGTGCTGGGGTCAATGGCGTGGTTCAACGCCATGACCTTGGAGAATGCGGCCTATGTCCGGACGCTGGGTCAGATCGAGCTGATCTTCTCGCTGCTGACCTCCTATATCGTGTTCAAGGAGCGGTCCACCCGGTACGAGATTCTGGGCATGGTCCTGATCGTCGTCGGCATCGTCATTCTGCTGCTTTACCGCTGACCGGTCGCGCGCCGCCGCGGAACAACTCGGGATAGATCGCGGCGACGATCCCCAGCAGGATGAATCCCTCCGTCGCGACGATGGCCAGCGCCCAGGGTGCGCCGATCGTGTTGGCGAGCCAGCCCAAATGCAGCACGCCGAGCGGGCCGGCGCCGATGCTGGTCGCCAGCACGCCGAGCATGCGCGACCGCATTTCCGGGGACGCCGCCCCGAAGATGATCGCCGATTGGGTGGTCGAAAATCCCGCATGGCCGAACCCGGCGATCAGCAGGACGCCGAAGGCGAGGATCAGCGTATTGGACTGGGCGAACACCGCGATGCCCGCCAGGAACAGGAAGGACCCCAACAGATAGGTCCGGGGAAAGTTCTTCGGCTGCAACAGGGCGATCAAAACCGCGCCGAGGAACGCGCCGAGGCCCTGGGTCGTCGCCAAGGCCCCGATCAGCGACGCGCTGAGGTCGAGGTTTTCCTTGCCGATCACCGGCACCATCGCCGAGAAGGGCACGGCGAACATGTTGATGATGACGGTGACGCACAGGGTGCCGACGATCAGCCGCCGCTGTCGCACGAAGCGGAACCCTTCGATGATATTCGTGAGATAAGAGCCCGACGTGACGCTCGACTGAGAGTCCGCCGTGTAATCGACACGCCAGACAAGCAGGAAACTGATCACGTAGAGCACGGCGCAGAGGGCATACGCGCCGTACAGGCCGATGACGTCATACAGCACGCCGCCCGAGATCGGGCCGATCAGCCGCGTCAGGTTGTTGGTCAAGGAATCGAAGGCCAGGGCGGCCGAGGACCTTTCGGAGCCGGCAATCTCCGCCACCATGATCCGGCGGATCGGAAACTCGGACGTGTGCACGGTGCCGCCGAGGAACGCGCCGAGCGCCGCGTGCCAGATCGTCAGGTTGCCGGTATAGGCCAGCACGCTGAGCCCGGTCGTGGTGACCATCAGCACGCCGAGGCCGGCCAGCATGAGAACGCGCCGGTTGAGCCGTTCCGCCACCGCACCGATCACCGCGCCCAGCAACACCATCGGCAGCAGCCGGAAGAAGGTCATCAAGGCGGTGAGAAAGGGAGAGCCCGTGACCTCATACACGTAGATGCTGATGACGAGCAGTTCGAGCCACCGGATCGTGCCGATGAATCCGCCCGCCAGCCAGAGGCAGCTGTAGTTCGCATCGCGGAACAGCTCCCAGGGACTGACGCGGTGCGTGGCCGGTTGCGTGGTCAAACGAAGACTCCGGTCGGGGGATGGAATCGGCGACAGGGCAAGCACGGCCTCATGGACAGCCTCAAGGGCGGTTGGTCGATCACGGTCCGGCTCGCGGGAGGAATCGCCGAAAAGCGATGGATGAATGACTTCCGATTTTAACGATCAACGGGTATAGCGTGTAGCGTCTCCCCGTGGCCGCCGCCGCGGGCATCCCTTTCCCCCAAAGTCGACGAGGACACGCCGTGGCAGCACGCAAGCATATCGTTTATTTCGAGATCATGGGAATTGTCGAGGAATTCAAACGGATACTCGCCGAGCAAGGTGACATCGACCTGACCCAACTGGCCTATGACATGCCCGACGATGCGTTGCAGGCGCAGCTCGATACGGCGGTGGGCTATCAGATCCGCGGCAACCGCACGGCGCTGCCCGAAGCCTTCAGCGGCCATAAGGAATTCATCGCGCGCTGTCCCAACCTGTTGGCGATCTCGACCAGCGGCGCGGGCTACGAGGTGGTCAACCTGGACGATTGCACCGAAGCGGGAGTCGCCGTCGTGAACCAGGCGGGCAGCAATGCCGAGGGCGTCGCGGAACACGCCTTGGCGCAGATGCTGTGCCTGTCGCGGCAGATGGCGCAGTCGGACAAGGCGCTGCGCCGCGACCGCAACTGGGTCCGGCAGGATTTCGCCGGGCATAACATTTCCGGCAAGACGGTCGGCATCATGGGCATGGGCGCGATCGGCCAGACGTTGGCGACATTCTGCACGGCCTTCGGCATGCGCGTGCTGACCAGCCATCCGCGTCTGACACCTGAGGAAGCCGCCCGACGCGGTGCCGAGCTCGTCGGGTTCGATGAACTGCTGGCCGAGTCCGATTTCGTCGCCGTCGCCATGCCGCGCAACGCGGAGACCGAGGGGATGTTCGACGCCGGCGCCTTCGCGAAGATGAAGCCGACCGCGTTCTTCGTCACCGTCGCGCGGGGCGGCATTCATGTCGACGCGGATCTCGTGGAGGCGTTGGAAAAGAAGGTCATCGCCGGCGCCGGGGTCGACGTGTGGCTGGTCGAGCCGCCGGCGCTCGACCATCCGCTGTTGCGCTTCGACAATGTGCTGGCGACACCGCACAATGCGGGCATGACCTGGGAGAACTGGCTCAAGATGGCGCGCGGCTCGGCGGCGCAATGGGTGCAGTTATTGAATGGCGAACGGCCGCCGCGCTTGGTCAATCCCGAGGTTTGGCCGCATTATGCGGAACGCTTCGAAGCGATCATGGGACACCCAGTACAGGAAAGGAGCGCAGCATGACCGACGCGTATATGGTGAGCGGCGACGGACGAAAGCCGAAACTGGTGACGCCGCCCAAGGCGTGCGAGACCCATTCGCATATCTACGGCCCGGCGGACCAGTACCCCCGCATTCCGGGCCGCACCCCAAACTATGGCGGCTCGATCGAGGCGTATGAGACCATGCTGAACCGGCTGGGGATGGAGCGCTGCGTGATCGTGCAGCCATCGCTCTATGGCCGGGACAATCGCTGCACGCTCGACGCCATGGCGCATTTCGGCTTGTCCAAGGCGCGCGGCGTCGCGGTCACCGAGAAGGATATCGGCGACGCCGAGCTGCGCCGTCTGCATGACGCGGGTATGCGCGGTATGCGCTTCTACCTGCTGGTCGACGATTTCGCGGCGGGTGACGCGCCCGAGATGGCGAAGAAGATCGCGCCGTTCGGGTGGCATATCCAGATGCAGGACGAGGGCGATTGGATCGAAGACGCGATCCCGATGATGGAGCAACTGCCGGTCGACGTGGTGATCGACCATATCGGTCGGACGCCGCCGGAAAACGGCGTGAACGATCCCAGTTTCCAGGCGCTGTTGCGCTTCATGGAGAGCGGCAAATGCTGGGTCAAGATATCCGCGCCCTATCTCGCCACGACCGACGGTCCGCCGCATTACGCCGATGTCGGCGACAAGGTACGGGCGCTCGTCGATGTCCGGCCGGACCGGCTGGTCTGGGCCGCCAACTGGCCGCATCCGCATCACACGGGTGCCGGCAACAAGCCGGAAGAGGCGGATTGCCTGGATGTTTTGCTAGACTGGGTGCCGGACGCGGCGGTGCGGAATGCGATTCTCGCCGACAATGCTGCGGTTCTGTACGATTTCGACGATTGAGTTCTAGCGGCTTGATGCTTCGACAAGCTCAGCATGAGGATCGTTGAATCCATATCGCCTTCATCCTGAGCCTGTCGAAGGATGTGGGTTTTACGTCTCGGTTTCGTGCTTCGACAAACTCGGCATGAAGCTACAAGATGAGGTATTGAGTTCCGCTCGCTTCGTCCTTCGACAGGCTCAGGACGAGGTAGTGTAATTCGTTGAAGATTGAGCGCTGGTGCGAGCCTGTGTTCAATCCTCATGCTGAGCGTGTCGAAGCATGACGGCGATACAAGAACAGATAGCAAGGAGGAAACGATGCCCGAGGCCCTGTCCCATCTCAAGGTGGTCGACCTCACCTCGAACCTCTCCGGCCCTTATTGCGCGATGATCCTGGGCGACCAGGGCGCGGACGTGATCAAGGTCGAGCGCAAGGGCGAGGGCGACGTGCTGCGCAAGACGCCGCCCTTCGTGAACGGCGAAAGCGCCCCCTTCATGCTGTGGAACCGCAACAAGCGCAGCATCGAGCTGAACCTCAAGGAAGAGAAGGATCTCGACATCTGCCGCAAGCTGATCGCCGAGGCCGATATCCTGATCGAAAATTTCCGGCCCGGCGTGGCCGAACGTCTCGGCATCGGCTACGACGCGATGAGCGAGTTGAACCCGCGCCTCGTCTATTGCTCGGTCTCGGGATTCGGGCAGACCGGCCCCTACGGTCCGCGCGGCGGCTTCGATCTCGTGGCGCAGGCGATGTCGGGGCTGATGTCGATCTGCGGCGACGAGGACGGCCCGCCGCACCGACTGCCGATCCCGATCTCGGACACCAGCGGCGGTATGTTCGCGGCAATCGGCGTGCTGACCGCGCTGGCGGCGCGCGAACAGACCGGCAAGGGACAGCAGGTCGACGTGTCGTTGTTCGAGTCCGCGATCTCTAAATGCGTTTACGAGGCGGCCTATTACTTCGCGACCGACAAGCGGCCGGAACGGCTCGGCCAACAGCATCGCGGCAGCTCGCCCTATCAGGTGTTCCAGACGTCGGACGGCTGGCTCGTTTTGGGCGCGGCGGCCCAGAACCTGTGGGAGAAGGCCTGCAAGGTGCTCGGCTGCGAGGCGTTGATGAAAGACGAACGCTTCCTGACCAAGGCCGACCGGGTGGCCAATAACAAGGCGCTGGTGGCCTTGCTCCAGGAACGCTTCATCACGAAGAGCAATCAGGAATGGTTCGACGCGCTGGACGCCGCCAACATTCCCGCCGGGCCGGTGATGCATCACGACGAGGTCTTCCACGACCCGCATGTGCTGGCGCGCGACATGGTGGTCGAGGTCGATCACACGGCGGCGGGCCGCCAGCGGACCCTCGGCACGCCGGTGAAGCTCAAGGGCACGCCCGGCTCGATCCGCCGCGCCGCGCCGATGCTGGGCGAACACACCGACGAAATCCTCGCCGAGCTGGGAATCAAGGAGGAGGCGGCAGACTAACGCCGCCGGCGCGTCAGAACGGCACCGAGCCGTTGACCGTGGTGCGGTGCATGCGGCGACGTTGCGGCCACGCGTAGCTGTGCGCGCATGACCTAATACTACCGTTACCTAGAACTGCCGGTCGGACCATGCCTAGAAGGCCTTTGATCCTCTGATCCTGTCCTTGCTTCCGTTCGAGGCCGAGCGCACGGTGGTTTCGTTGTTGTTGAACTGCGCCGAGCTATGGGTCGAACGCCTTTCCCTAAAAGTGGATTTGGTCATACCGAAAATCCACACTGCGTTGTTCACCTATAAGGTGTTTATGATACGATAATATTCAAATTAAACGTTTGAATAACACCGTGGGAGACTGAAATGGTCAGTACTGAGATGCCCGCTTTGGAAACCAGCCGGTACGACGGAACCTTCCTTCTTAACAAACGGTCGTTCGAACGTGCATCCAAACTGCTCGACAAATCCTTACATGATACGCCATCGGAAATGACCGTGGACGAGTTAGCGGATGCCTTATGGTTTGTCGAAACCGCCGCCATGGCAAACGGCTTCGTTTATGATGGAACGCTACCCGAACGCGATCACGGCGATCTTTCGGAATGGGGGACATCGCTTAGGGACGCGACGGGAATGGACAAGCTTATTCCCGACGCTGTCGGATTACGCACAGGGCCAACCCACGCGGAGGATGTGTCATTTGCGTCATTCGGGTTATTGGATTTCCTCGTGGACAGCTCCGGTTCGCCGCGGCCTTTCGAGTTAACGCCTGCTGACTCTGATCTCGTGAATCGCGATGGCAGTCCGGATATCAAGGGCCATGAAAGATTCAAGAAGGAATTGGAGTATATCGATAAATCCTTGCAGCAGACTTCGGACTGCGATGTCGGTCGTCTCGCAAGCGAGATGGCGGCCGAGTATCGAGACAATAAGCGGTTTAGAGGGAGCAAATGCCTTGCGGCAATTGCATCCTTGGGTCCTGACGCCTCACGAGCGGCCATCGGCGCCTATGCGAGTAACGGCGATGTCCAGGCGCTGCGCGTCACGGGCGCTCTGATTAATCGCTTTCGCCTGCATTATGCGCGTCAACTCTCTCGACGCTCTCGAAGCATATACCTGCCCACACCCAACTTAATGCCGCTGTCAATTCGCGATGGAAAGCTTGCCTATCAGACTTGCTTGGAAATCTTTCAACGAGAAATCGGATCGACTCCATCGGATGTATTTCGGCGCGATCTGGAATGGAATAGTCAGATTCCTTCAATTGGGCTTCATGTCCTTTTGTCGACAGACGTGAAAGATCCGGCTCACTTAATCGCTGAGACAAATAGTTTTGTCGATGGTTACCGGGACAAATGGTTCCCGTATCTCTGGCGGAAGGCGGTTGAAATCGAACGCAAGCGGGCTGGTGCGGATCGTGTTGACGAGATCGATGCCGACCTAAAAGAATTTGAGAAAGAGTTGCAGCGTTATGGGCAAACGAAAACAAAAACTCGGGAGTTTCTTCGGCCGGCGATCGACGCTACCGCATTGGGGGCTGCATCGGGCGTAGGGTCTCATTTCGTCGGCCAATCTTTGAAGGCATGGCTCTCCGGCTGGCCGGATATTGCCCCGTTACTCCAAATGGCTTACGTCGGCGATCCGTTTATAAGCGGTTTCGTTGGATCCACAGTGGCCGTTGGACAACTCCTTTGGCGATTCAATCGCGATACCTATATCGATCAGTACCGCGATCTAAGGGGCGCCATACTCAGTCCGGGTGTTCGAAGAGACTTGGCCCCTCAGGTAGAAAAGGTATTCGGGCGCAACCTCGTCAGGTCGACTGCCGGTTTAGCCTAAGGCCCGTTGCGCCTTGCTCTTGGGGTCGGAAAAAGCTGTCTCTTGGAGACAAAGTGGCGTGCCGACGCCTCAGAACGGCACCGAGCCGTTGACCGTGGTGCGGTGCATGCGGCGGCGCTGCGGCCATTCGTAGTCGCGTGGCGCCCAGTGCTGGACCGCCGCGTTGTCCCATAGCAGCACGTCGCCGACCCGCCATCGGTGGCGGTACAGGAACTCGGGGCGGATGATCCGGTCCGACAATTCGTCGATCAGCGGCAAGGCTTCGGCGTCCGGCATGCCCGGAATGCCGATGCACTCGCCGGTGCGGACATAGAGCGCCTTGCGGCCGGTGATCGGGTGGGTGCGGGCGACCGGATGGTCCACGTCGGGATTCTTGGCGATCTGTTCCGGCGTCAGCGCGACCGGCTTCTTGACGCCGCGCTCCTTCGCCGCGAACCGGTGCGTCGCTTTGAGCCCCTCGATCTTCGCCTTGGTCTCGTCCGGCAGCGAGTCATAGGCGGCGGTGGCGCTGGCAAAAACCGTATCGCCCAGCGGCGTACCGTTTTCCACCGGCACCTCGATGGCGTACAGCATCGTCATGCGCGGCGGCGTCGCGGTATAGGACATGTCCGTGTGCCAGTGGCTGCCGGCGTCGGCATAGCCGATGTCCTTGCCGTCCTGCTTGATGTTCGAGACGATCAGCACCTTCGGATCGTCCGGCAGCGCGAACTTGTTGAAGGCGTTGACCTCGATCTCGCCGAACCGCTCGCTGAAGGTCACCTGCTGCGCCGGCGTGATCGTCTGGTTCCGGAACCAGATGACGGCATGGTCGTTGAAGGCGTTTTCGATCGCCGCGAAGGTGTCGTCGTCCAACGGTTTCGACAGATCGACGCCGCGAATTTCCGCGCCGATCGGCGCGTCGACCGGGATGACCTTGACCATTTTGGGCCTCTTCGGGTTGCCGTCGATAAGCAACCCGATTATAGGGCGTTCGACCGAGCCGGGCTAATTCGCGCCGGTCCGCAGCCACTCCTCGTTGACGCAATTCCGCAGCCGTCCCTCGCCGAGATAGTCGACCATGGTCTCCACGCATTTCCGGCGCAGGTCGTTGTTGCCGTCGTCGCTGAAGAAGGCGGCATGCGGGCTGAGGACCAAACGCCCGTCGATCCAGGCTTCGCGCTTCATGTAGGCGCTGATCAGGGGATGGGATGCGTCCGCCGGCTCCACCGGGAAGACGTCCAGTCCCGCGCCGCCGAGCGTGCCGTCCTTGAGCGCCGCATGCAGCGCGTCGAGGTCGATCACTGGACCGCGCGAGGTGTTCACGATAACCGCGCCCGGGCGCATGCGGCTCAGCAGGTCGGCGTTGACCATGCGGGTGGTCGCCTCGGTCAGGGGTGTGTGAAGGCTGATCGCGTCGGCGGATTCGGCCAGTTCTTCCGCGGAGGAAACCCGCGTGTAGCCGGTGGCGAGGTCCGCACCGTCCGGCAGATCCGGATCGTAGAACAACACGTCCATATCGAAGGCTTGGGCGCGCCGGGCGGCCGCCGTGCCGATCCGGCCAAGGCCGATGATGCCGAACTTGCGCCCGCGCAATCGGTCGACGCAGGGGGCCGCGCTGTATTGCCAGCCGGCGGCGGGATCCTTGCGCAGGGCGTCGTTGAACGTGGTGATGCCCCGGCGCAGCGCCAGGAACAGCGCCATGGCATGGTCGGCGACCTCGGTCGTGCCGTAGTCGGGCACGTTGCACACCGCGATCCCCATCTCGCCGAGCGCCTGCAGGTCGAGATTGTCGAAGCCGACGCCGCCGCGCACGATGATGCGGCAATTCTTCAGCTTGCCGGCCATCGCCATCGCGTTGACCGCCTTGCTTTCGCGGAAGGTCTGAATCCCCTCGGCTGCGCGCCACGCGTCCTCCGGCACGTCGTCGGCGACCGGGTAGAATTCATACTCGCCGGCGCTGCCGATCACGGCGCGCTCGATCTCGGGTTCTTCGGGGTATCGCTTGTCCACCAGCAGTAGGCGCATTTTCAGAAACTCCTTATCCTTGGCGCCCCACACAATATCGGATTGCGCGGCGGTGCGTCATCTTAGTCCGATCTTGGCGTTTCGCCTTCGTCGATCGCGGCCTGTTCGGCTTGGCGGCGGGATTCGATCATCTGGCGGGCGGCTGGCTCGGGAATGCCGGCGCCCATCAAGACCTGTTCGCTGAGTTGCAGGCTCGCTTCCGTCGCTTCGGGTACCGCGTGGGTGGCGCCATGGGTGATCAAGCGGGCCGCGTGCTCGACGTCATGCGCCCGGGCGTAAATGGCGAGTCCCGGCCAATGCTTGTGTGCCGTTTCGACCACCCGCTCGGCCGCCTGTGGGCTGTCCATGGTGATGACCAGTGCGATCGCGTCGCCGGCGTTCAGTTTTTCCAGCATGTCGCGCCGGCTCGCGTCGCCGTAAAAAATACTGCCGCCCGCGGCGCGATTGCGCGCAACGATCGTCATGTCCATATCAAGCGCGACGTGGAACAGCCGCTGTCCATCCAGAATAGATCCAAGCAGGCGCCCGACGCGGCCATAGCCGACGATGATGACGTGGTCCCTTAGGTCGCTCGGCAGCTCGGCGTCCGGCGCGTCCTTGCTCGTATCGCGGCTCTCGACCGCGCGGGCGAGCCGACGCGCCGCATTGGCGACCAGCGGTGTCGCGACCATCGTGATGCCGGCCACGATCAGCATGAACTGGGCGGTCCCGCCGGGCATCACGCCGAGCGTGACGGCGAGCCCGATGATCAGGAAGGCGAATTCGCCGCCCTGGCCGAGGAGGAGGCTCGATTCGAGCGCGACGTACCGCGGCTCGCCGAACAGCCGCACCAAGAGATAGATGATCGGTCCCTTCACCAGGAACAGGCCGAAGACCGACGCGATCAGCCAGAATGGGTAGGCGGCGGTCTTGGTCAGGTCGATCGACATGCCGACCGATACGAAGAACAAGCCCAGCAGCAGCCCTTTGAACGGCTCGATATCGATTTCGATCTCGTATCGGTATTCGGTCTCGGCCAGCAGCAATCCGGCCAGGAACGCGCCGAGCGCCATCGACAATCCGGCCATTTCCGTCACCACCGCGGTGCCGACGATGACCAGGAGCACCAACGCGAGAAACATCTCGTGGCTCGCGGCGCTGCCGATGAACCGGAACAGGGGACGGATCACCAGACGGCCCAAGACCAGGATCACGGCGACCGCGAGCAGCGCCTGGCCGATCGCGGATCCGAACGCGAGCCCTACCGATTCGCCGGCTTTCGCGGCGAAAGCGCCCACGAGAAAGAGGATCGGCAGCACGGCCAGATCCTGAAACAACAGAATGGAGAAGCTGGTTCGCCCGGTCGGCGTGCCGAGCCGGCCGTTTTCGGCGAGGACCTGCATCACGATTGCCGTCGAGGAGAGCGCGAATCCGGCGCCCAGCACGACCGCGACCGGCAGCGTGTTGTCGAACAACAACGCGATGCCCGTGATGACCGCGCCGGTCACCATGACCTGCGCCCCGCCCAGCCCGAAAACCAGGCGGCGCATCGCCCAGAGCCGGTCGATCGACAGTTCCAATCCGATCATGAACAGAAGGAAGACCACGCCGAGTTCCGCCAGCGCGCGGACGCCCTCCAGGTCGTTGATCACCGCATAGCTGATCCATGGCAGCATGTCGGCGAAACGCGCCAGGCCGAAGGGGCCGATGACCAAGCCCGCGACCAGGAAGCCGAGCACCGGGCTGATCCCGAGGCGCCGGATCAACGGCACGACAACACCCGCCGCGACGAGAAAGACGATCACTTCCCGTAGATTCAGTGTCTCGATATGCACAGGAACCTTCCAATGACTCGCGGGGAAGGTGTAGCGCATCGGAGCGCGCGGTTGAACCGGCAAAATAGGAATGGCCGCGACGCGGCGATGTCATGCCGAAGACGATCGTTGTCATGCCGGATTATTCCGGTACGATCGCGTCACGGTTTCTTATTGGGGACTTTTGAAACCATGGATCCAATCGCCAAACTTACCGCGGGATTCCAAAAATTCCGCGTTGGGCGCTTCGAAGAACAACGCGGCGCCTATGAATCGCTGGTGGATGAGGGTCAGCGGCCGAAGGTGGCGCTCGTCGCCTGTTCGGATTCGCGGATCGATCCGACGGTGTTGTTGCAGACCGATCCGGGCGACCTGTTCATCATCCGCAACGTTGCTAATCTGGTGCCGCCGTTCGAGGAAGGCGGCGAATTCCACGGGACGAGCGCGGCGCTCGAATTCGCGGTCCAGAATCTCGATGTCGACCACATGATCGTGCTGGGTCATGCGCATTGCGGCGGCATCCGGTCGATGTTCGAACCCCGCGGCATCGGTGTCGACGACAGTCAATTCGTTGTGCCCTGGATGACCCTCGTGTGGTCGGCCTATCTGCGGGTGCAAGGCACCATGCCGGATGCTCCGGTCGAGGAGAAGGCGCATGTCTGCGAGCAGGCTGCGGTGTTGGTCTCGCTCGAAAATCTCATGACCTTCCCGTCGATTCGCGATCGGGTCGGTGATGGCCGCTTGCGTCTTCATGGATGGTATGTCGACATTCGTTCCTGCAGCCTGCAGGTCTACGATCCGGTCCAGCAGCATTTCGAATTGGTCGGCTAAGCGCGCCGCGCGCCGTTTTTTCGACACCGCCGCCGCAGACGTGGTTGGATGGCGGATCGATGCTTATTGGGAAGGAGCGCGGACATGACGGACCTGAGCGATCTGGCGGCTGCCGTCGGGGCGGTGCTGAAAGAGCGGGGTGCGACGGTGGCGGTCGCCGAATCTTCGACCGGCGGGATCATCTCGGCCGCGTTGTTGGCGGTGCCCGGGGCGTCCGTATATTTCCGCGGCGGCGCCGTCGTCTACACGCGGGAAGCCAAGCAGACGCTGGCCGGTCTCAGCGATGCGGATATCGAGACCGAGCGCGCGGCGACCGAAACCCATGCCAAGATCCTCGCCGGATCGATGCGCGCCCGCATGGGTACGGACTGGGCGATCGGCGAGACGGGCGCGACCGGGCCGACCGGCAACCGCTATGGCGATCCGGCCGGGCATGGCTGTATCGCCATCGCCGGGCCGGCCGAGCGCGTGATCACGATTTCCACCGGGTCCGACGACCGGGAGAGCAACATGTGGGCCTTTGCCCGCGCCGCCCTCGACCTGTTGCAGGACACCGTTGCCGCGGCCGACTGAGGGCGCTTAGAACCGGAGTGTTAGGGGAGAAACCGGCATGAATTTCGACGACTTGATGCAGCGTTTCGCCGCCGCCGCGGTCGCCGGGGACGGCGGCGAATTTGCCGCCCTGTTCACCGAGGACGGTCAGTACCACGATGTTTTCTATGGGACCTTCACCGGTCGGTCCGCAATCGCCGATATGCTGGAGAACCGGTTCCACCGGGACGCGTGCAACTTCCGCTGGGATATGCACGACCCGGTGTGCCAGGGCGACGTGGGCTATGTGCGATACCTGTTCAGCTACGATTCGAAGTTGGCGGGCGCGGAGGGGCGGCGCGGCATGTTCGAAGGCGTCGCGATTATCGGGCTGCGGGACGGCCTGATCGCCAGCTACCGCGAGGTCGCGAATGTCGGGCCCGGTCTGTCGCGCCTCGGCTTCGCGCCGGAACGGCTTGCCAAACTGATGGCGCGTGAGGCCGAGCATTTGGCCGCCCGGCCCGAAGCGGCGGGGCATACCGGCTGACCGGCGGATCTATTCGTAATAGGCGCCGTCGCGGTAGACCGGGGCTTTCCATTTATTCGCCTTGGATTTGCCCGGCAACGGGCCGCCGTCGACCGCGATCCGCTTGCCGTGGTCGTCCCGGTCGTTGACGCAGCAGCCGACCCGCAACAGCACCAACGGCTCGTCGCTGGTCGCCTGGAAGCTATAGAAGCTTCCGGCCGGCAGCATCAGGCCTTCGTTTCGCGTCAGCTCGCGTTCTTCCCCGCCGGGACCATAGAAACGGGCCGACCCGTCCAGGACGACGAACATGTGATCCTCGTTGGGGTGGGCGTGCAGCGTGTTTTCTCCGCCCGAGGCATAGACCTTGAGCCGTGACCACATGTTCTCGGTTTCGGCGAGCGGCGTGTTGCTGCGGCCGTCGTCCAACAGTTGGGCCCGCATCTTGAAGAAGGTCGGTTTTGCGCCGATCTTGGCGGTGGGCGATTGGTCGTCGGGCATGGCGGGTCTCCTGCGGGCGGTTGGTCGATGTACCGGTCGGGTCACGATATCGCGTGTCCTTGCGTCGCGCCAACCGGGTTGGTATCCGGTCCGTCATTGGGGGTAGGGGACTCCCAAATTCGGAATGGATTTGTCGTGATTCGTCAAAGGAGGCGGATTTGTCCGTAAATTCCTTGGAATTCAAGTACAAATGACTCTCTGGGGCGGGACGGTTAACATTTTGTTAGCAGTATCGGGTCAGAATTTTTTAACTGGAGGACACTGCGGAGAGACATATGCCTCAGACCCTTGAAGTGGGCGTAAAATTCCGAAAGAAGGATGCCCCGGAATTCGTTTTGGAGGTTATAGAGCTGTTCACCCCGGAAGGTGAACCGCCGCATGCGCGCGCGCGTGTCAGCATGGCAAAGCATAACGCGGATGTGCGGTTGTACTCTATTTCCGCTCTAACAGACCCCAGGTTGTTTACGCCAGTCGCGGCCAGCGGCTAACGGCCCAAGAATTGTTTGGCAAGGTCTCGTAGGGCGCCCGCTTCCGGCAGGCGCCCTTTCCTTTTGCCGATTTGCTGAACGCGACGGCAGCCCGAGGTCACAGCGCGTCGGCCAGCATCCAGGCGAGCAGCCGCGTGCCGAGGGCGAAGTCGGCGATTTCCATCGCCTCGTCCGCGTTGTGACTGCCGTTGTCGTTGCGGACGAAGATCATCGACGACGGCACGCCGATACGATCGAACTCCTGGGCGTCATGGCCGCCGCCGCTGGCGATGTCGATCGCCGGGATGCCGAGCGCCCGGCAACCCTCACGCAGCAGCCGGCAATGGTTTGCGGCCATCACGGTCGGTTGGCTGACGCTGAACCCGCCGAAATCGACCTGCACGCCGCGCCGCGCCTCGATCTCCGCCGCGACGCTCTCCGCGCATCCGCGCATCCGCGTCAACGTCGCCTCGTCCAGGCTGCGGATATCGAGCGTGAAGCGCACTTCCCCCGGCACCTTCGACAGGCTGTGCATGTCCGGGTCGGTGCCGAACTGTCCGGCGGCGAAGACGATGTCGCCGCCTTCCGACAGCACGGCCTCGGTTTCCCGGTCGAGCGCGGTCAGGAGCTCCGCCCCGGCCAGCACGGCGTCGTGGCGATGCGCTTGCGGCACGGCGCCGCTATGGGTGTATTCGCCCAGCACCCGGCCGTCGCGCGCGCGGGTGTTGCCGCGAATCCCGGTGACGACGCCGACCGGTTTTTCCTCGGCGACGAGGACGGGGCCCTGTTCGATGTGCAGTTCGATATAGGCGGACACGTCCCGGGCGGTCAGATGCGGCGGGGAGGCCATCAGCTTTTCCGGGTCGAGGCCGCAAGCGGCCATTTGCTCGCCCAGCGTCCTGCCGGTGCCGAGATGGATGGCGTTCTCCAACTCTGCCGGCTGCATCAGACCGAGCGCGGCGCGCGATCCGAGATGGCCGCCGTGCCGGCCGCGGAACCAGCTGCTGCATTCCTCCGACCGGATGGCCATGACGGTGACGTCCCGGGCCGGGTCGAATCCCGCCGCCTTCATCGCCGCCTGCGCGGCCAGCCCCGCCACCACGCCGGCCGCGCCGTCGAAATTGCCGCCTTTCGGGACCGAATCGAGATGCGAGCCGGTCATCACCTGCGGCGCCGAGCGATCGCGGCCGGGCAGGACGTAGTAAGCATTGCCCGCCAAGTCGGTGGTGACCTCAAGACCCAGCCCGCGCGCCGCGTCGGCGACCATGTCATGGGCCAACTGCTCGCCGTCGCCGTAGGAAGCGCGCGTCACCCCGCCGCCGTCGGCGGTTTCGGTGGCGAGCCGGTCGAACAAGTCCTCGGCCAGGGCCATGCTGTCATCGACGGCGTTGGCAAGGGTTTCTGTCTCCGATTGCGTCAGCGCCATAGGTCTATCCCGAAAATTCCAGAAAACATGCTCTTGCATGCAAGACCGCAGGAAGCGGCTTCGGTATGATACGCGCCAAAAGAAGGAGGATCACCCATGCATCTGCATATCGACAGTCTGCGCGCCAAGCCGCCGCACATGCATATTACCCCCGAAGTCTATCAGGACGCCGCCCGGCGGCATCCCGATTTGGCGTCGCAACTCACCGTGACGTTCAGTTGGGACAGCGAAGATTTCGCGACGCATATGCAGACCGCCGATATCCTCTTTGCCCAGCGCTTCCCGCGGGAGGATTTGGCGACCGTCGCGCCGAACCTGAAATGGATCAACGCGCCGTCCGCCGGGATCGAATACCTGATGCCGATGGACTGGCTGCCGGCGGATGTGGTCCTGACCAACAACAGCGGCACCCATTCGCCGAAAGCCGCCGAATCGGTCGTGATGTCCGTGTTGATGCTGAACGCGCGCCTGCCGGCGATCATCGCCAACCAACGGGCGTCCCGGTGGGAGCAGATATTCAGCTCCACCGCGGCGGGCAAGACCGTGGCGATCCTCGGGCTGGGCAATATGGGCCGGGCGTCGGCGCGCGCCTTACGGACTCTGGGCATCACCGTGCGCGGTATCCGGCGCACCGCCGCGCCGGACGACGACGTCGATGCGATCTTCGCCACCGGTGACCTGCATACCGCACTCGCGGACGCGGATTTTCTGGTGGTCGCGGCCCCCTTGACCGCCGAGACGCGCGGACTGATCGGGGCGGCGGAGCTGGACCAGCTGAAACCGGGGGCCGGCGTCGTCAATATCGGGCGCGGGCCGATCGTCGATTACGATGCATTGAGCGAACGGCTCGAGGACGGCCGCCTCAGCGGTGCGGTCCTCGATGTCTTTGCCGAGGAGCCGCTGCCGTCGGACTCGCCCTTGTGGAACGTGAAGAACGCCATCCTGACGCCGCATATCTCGTCGGATGATTCGGCGCGTTACATGCCGCGCGCTCTCGACATTTTCTTTGAAAATCTGCAACGCATGATCGACGGCGTGCCCTTGCGCAACGTCATCGACCGGACCCTCGGGTATTGAGCCGGGCAGCGCGCTTCGGTTCATCGGAGATCGATAGATGGAAAAAACGATTGAAGAAAATATAGAGCAGAATGTGGAACTGTTGACGTCGCTCGCCGATACGGTGATCGATTTCGTCGTGCAATACGGATTTCAGATACTCGGCGCGTTGATCGTCCTGGTCATCGGTCTCAAGATCGCCGGCTGGCTGGGCGGCAAGGCCGAGCGGATGGCGCTGGCGAAGGATGTCGACATCACCTTGTCGAAATTCCTGGGCAATGTGGTGAAGGTGCTGCTGGTCGTGATGGTCATCATCATCACCCTCGGCAATTTCGGCATCACCATCGCGCCGCTGATCGCGCTGGCCGGCGCCTCGGCCTTCGGCGCGACGGTGGCGATCCAGGGACCGTTGTCGAATTACGGGGCCGGCCTCGCCATTATCCTCGGCCGGCCCTTCGTCGTCGGCAACACGATCACGGTCCGCAACGTGAGCGGCGTGGTCGACGAGGTCGCCTTGGCGGCGACTACCCTGGTCGGGGAGGACGGGGAGCGGATCACCATCCCGAACAAGCAGATCGTCGGGGAAATTCTGGTCAATTCCGAAGCGCGCCGCGTGATCGAGACACGCCTCTGTATTGCCGAGGACAAAGACCCGACGCGGGCGATCGAGATCGTGCGCAAAGCGTTGGATGAATTTCCGGAACTCTCCGAAGGCGCGCCGCCGCAAGTCGGCGTGCACGACTTCACCTATGGCGGCGTCATTATCGGCGCACGTTACTGGGTACCGAGCATGAAATACTTCAACACGCGCTACCGGGTGAACGAGGCGGTGCTGCGCGCGTTGGACGACGCCGGCATTACCCTGATGAAAGTGGGCAACCTGGCGATGACCGTGCCCCCGCTCACCGCCGACGAACCGGAGCCCGAAGAAAGCTAGCGCCGGCCGCCGCGCCGCCCCGTCCTGCGGATTGCTGATATAGTCGCGGTCCGCCCTATCATACCGCTGCCTTTCCGGCGGCCCTGAAACCGGACCGTATGCGTCACACCTATCGTCGACTGCACGATGTCATCAGCACCATGCCGCCCGGTCTGCGCGGCATTCTGCTGATGACGGTCTCCGTCGGCATGGCGACCGGGACGCATGCGGTGATCCGTCATCTCGGCAGCGACCTGCCGCCGGAAGAAGTCGTCGTCATCCGGCATTTTTTCGCGCTGATGGCGCTCAGCCCGTTCATTATGCGCGCGGGGTTGCGCCGCACCCTGGGGACTCACCGGTTCGGCCTGCATGTCACGCGCGGCGTGATCGGCGGGGCCAACGCGCTGGCCTGGTATACGGGGCTGACGCTGGTGCCTTTCGTCGTGGCGACGTCGCTCAGCTTCATGGCGGTGATCTTCCTGACGATCGGCGCGGTGCTGTTCCTGGGCGAAAAGGCCGGGCCGCGGCGCTGGTCGGCGGTGATCATCGGCTTCGTCGGCGCGCTCATCATCCTACGCCCGGGGATCGAGGTCATCACGCCCGGCGCGATGCTGGTGCTGTTGAGCGCGGTGCTGTCCGGCGTCTCGATGCTGATGCTGAAACTGCTGACCCGCACCGAATCGCCGCTCACCATCGTCGTCTATATGTATCTGTTTCGCATCGGCGTGGCGGCGATCCCGGCGGCCCTGACCTGGGTGACGCCGACGCTCGAACACCTCTTGTGGTTCGTGCTTATCGGCGTGGTGTCGAGCGCGACCAACATGGCGCAGGCCCAGGCGTTCAAGGACGCGGACGCGACCCTGCTGGCCCCGGTGCGGTTCACGCGGCTGGTGTGGGCCGCGCTGATTGGATTTTTCATCTTCGCCGAGACGCCCGACCTGTGGACCTGGATCGGGGCCGCGGTGATCGGCGGCAGCATCAGCTACATCGCCTTCCGCGAGGCGCAACTGAAGAAAGCGCGGGATGTCGTCGATACTTAGGCTCTGACGGCCATCCTTCGAGACGCGGCCTCTGGCGGCTCCTCAGGATGAGGTCCTTGCGTGTTTTCGGACCGTGACCTTATGCTGAGGAGGGCCGATAGGCCCGTCTCGAAGCATATTCCATCGCGCGGTCGGCTAGCCCGGTGTGTGGCGCCCACCGATCGCCGGCGCGCTGATGCCCAGGCCCGGCAACTCCCAGACGCCCGCGCCGGACGGGTTGGCGTCGGCGGCGATGTTGGCGTCGATCAGATAGGGCTTGTTCGCCGCGATGGCCGTCTGGATCGCGTCGCCCAGATCGCCGGGGCGGTCGACGCTGGCCGCCTCGACTCCGGCGGACCGGGCCATGGCGGCGAAGTCCGGGTTGTAGGGCGCGCCGGTTTCCGGGTCCTTGAAGTCGGTCGCCAGTTCGCGGCCGTCCAGATAGCCCCGCTGCAAGCCGCGGATCGAGGCGTAGGCGTAGTTGTTCCACACCACCCAGACGGCCGGGATGTTGTATTCCACCGCGGTCGCCAGCACGCTGGCGTGCATCAGGAACGCGCCGTCGCCGCAGACCGACACGCAGGGCCGGTCCGGCGCGGCGAGTTTCGCGCCCAGCACGCCCGCGACGCCGAAGCCCATCGGCCCGAAGCCCATCGACCCGATCAGCGAGTCGGGGCGCGTGGGTTTGCAGAATTGGATCAGCCAGTTGTGATGGATGCCGATGTCGCTGACCAGGATGGCGTCTTCCGGCAGGACCTTGTCGATCTCGTGCGCGGCGCGCTGCGGGTGGATCGGCGAGGAGTCGTCGACGAAGCCGGGCGCGATGAAGGCGTCCCATTCCTTGCGGTAGCCGTCGATCTTGTCGCGCCATGCCGTTCGGGCGTCGGCGGCTTCCTCGGTGGTCTTCCGGCTGTCGAGTTCGGCGCGCACCTGTCGCAGGAAAGTCCGGACGTCCGCCATCAGCCCCAGGGCGACCGGATAGTTTCGGCCGATCTCGTCGGGGTCGATGTCGACATGGATCAGCTTCGTCGGCGGAATCGTGAACGAGTATCCCGGATGCCAGGAGCTTGAGGTCCGGTCGTCGAAGCGCACGCCGAGGGCCAACAAGACATCGGCCTGCCGCGTCGCCTGGTTCGCCTGATAGGTGCCGTTGCGCGCGACCAGCCCAAGGTTGAGCGGGTTCTCGCTGTCGAGCGCGCCGATGCCGCTGGCGGAACTTGCGACCGGGATGCCCAAGCGTTCGGCCAGGGCCAGCAGGTCCTTGTCCGCGCCGCCGTACTTCACGCCTTGCCCCACCAGGATGACCGGCCGTTCGGCCGCCAGCAGCATGTCGACGGCCTGCCGCACCCCGTCGGGGTCCGCGCCGCAGCGGCTGCTGATGTTCGAATTCCATTCCTCGGGTTTCGGGGTTTCTTGTGCGGCGGCTTCCTTGAAGATGTCGAACGGCACGTCGAGGACGACCGGTCCCGGCCGGCCCGTCACCATCGTCTTCCACGCCTGGCGGACCGCGACAGGCACCATCTCGCCGCGCGTCGGCTGGAACACGCGTTTGCAATAGGCGCGCACGGTGGAGGGGAAATCCGCCTGATGCTGCCGGTAGGTCTCCTGGAAGGCGCCCCGGTTGAACTGGCTGGTCGGCACGTTGCCGGTCACGGCGAGGAAGGGCACCGAGTCGAAATAGGCGTTGGCGAGGCAGATCGGCATGTTGGCCGAGCCGGGACCGCAGGAGGTGAAGGTCGCCGTCGGCTGACCGGTCACGCGGTAGTACACGTCGGCCATGAATCCCGCGACGGATTCGTGATGCACCGAGATCGTGTCGATGTCGTCCGAGCGTTCGTACAGCGCGTCGATGAACCCGATGTTGCCATGGCCGCACAACCCGAACACATAGGGCACCTTCTCGCGGACCAGGTAATCGACGATCAGTTGACCGCCGTCGAGCATGTTGTTCTTCGCCATGGGTCGTGTCCTCCCGTGCCAATTCGCCGTTTGCCGCCGATGGTAGCAGTCAAGCATGCCGGCCGACAAAGAGGCCGCGGGCCGTGTTTGTCAGAGGCTCAGCGCGGCCTTAGTTTATGCGCTGCGAAAGATGCCGTCAGACAGGATCGCCGGGCCGGACATGAAGCGCTACATCGTTGTCATCATCTATGCGGTAGGATTGCTGCCGCTGCTGTTTGTCTACCAGCCGCTGGAAGCGATGTTGTCGCCGGTCGGCTTCGTGGCGGCCGCGATCGTCTACCTTTTGGCGTTGCGGCTGCTCGCCGAACATTTGGCGGAACGGTTCCAGGATCGCGATGGTCGCGGCCGTTAGGAACGGTGCGCCGCCGCGATGCCAACAGTCCCCCAGCCACCGAACGAGGTATCCATGCCCAAGTCAGACACGCCGACCGTCGAATTTCTCGAAGCCTACGGCGAGGCCTGGAACGACCACGACGCGGACCGGATCATGGCCGCGATGACCGACGACTGCGTGTTCGAGACCGGCGGCGGCGAAGCGGCCTGGGGCGACCGGCACGAGGGAGCCGCCGCCGTCCGCGCGAGGGTCGAGGAGGTTTGGCGCGACATTCCCGACGTGCGCTTCGACGAGGCCCGGCATTTCGTCAGCGGCGACCGCGGCTGTTCCGAATGGATCCTGCGCGGCACCCGCACCGACGGCAAGACGGTCGAGGTCGCGGGATGCGACCTGTTCACCTTCCGCGACGGGAAGATTCATGTGAAGAGCAGCTTTCTGAAGAACCGGCGCTAATGGGCTGGTGAAAAAGTCATGGTCTTGGGTCTCCATGGTTCGAGACGGCGCTGTCGCGCCTCCTCACCATGAGGCTTCTGCTTGGTTTCCTCGTCCTGAGGAGGGCCGATAGGCCCGTCTCGAAGGATCCAAATGACTTTTCAGCACCCTGCTAGCTGAACCCGTCCCTAAAGCCGGCTTTTCCGGTAGGACCGTTTCGCGGCGATCTTGCCGTCGCGGATCGTCAGCACGTCGACGATGTGGATTTCATACGGCGACCCGCCGACCGGCGTGCCGGTGGTGACCGATTCGACCACGGCGAGGTCCGGCGTGACGATGTGGCGGATTTCCGCGAAACGCAGGTCGGGTACCTGTTCGAAAATCGCGGCGGCGAGCTTGCGCGCCGCGTCCTTGCCGGTCGCGCGTTCGCCGTAGGGATGCTTGCCGAAGGACGCCTCGAAGACGACATCGTCGGTGAACATGTCGGCGATGCCGTCCAGGTCGTGATCGTCCCAGACTTTGTTGAACCGGTCGATGAAGGCCTCGCCGTCGAAATCCGTCATGGCAGTCTCCCGTGGTGGTTATGTCTCCCGTACGAAGCGGTTGCGCAGCACGCCGATCTGGTTGATCTCGATCTCCACCACGTCGCCGTCCTTAATGTCGGGCGATGACCCCTCCGTGCCGGACCAGATCATGTCGCCGGGATGCAGCGTCAGGTATTGCGTCATCGTGGCGATATAACGCTGCAGGCTGAACAGCATGTTGTTGGTGTCGAACTGGATGGTCTGCGCGCCGTTGACCCGGATCATCGTCTGCAGGCTGTCCAGGTCGATGTCGGTCTCGATCCATGGCCCCATCGGCTTGAACGTGTCCGCGTTCTTGGCGCGCCAGAAGGTGCGGTCGTTCTTCTGCCAGGTCCGCTCGCTGACGTCGTTGCCGATGGTGTAGCCGAAGATGCAGGACAGCGCGTTTTCCTCGGTCAGGTGTTTCGCCGTCTTGCCGACGACGGCGACCAGCTCGCCCTCGTACTGCACCTTGTCGGTGGCGTCCTTCGGGATGACGATGTCCTCGTCATGGGCGGTCAGGGCGTTGTTGGCGCGGTAGCCGATATCCGGCTGTTGCGGGATGTTCGGTTCGCGGCCGTGCATTTCCGCCTGTTCCATGATGTGGCCGATATAGTTGAGGCCCGCGGCGTAGAAGGTCTTCGGCTCGAACGGAACCAGCAATTTCGTACCGTCCAGCGGCACTTTGTCGCCGGTCCGCGTGTGGTCGCCGAACGGCGTGCCGTCGATCGCTTCGATCGTATCGCCCTCGATGATGCCGAATGTCGCGTTGCCGTTCCGTTCGAATCGCGCCCAGCGCATGAACGTCTCCTTTTTTGTTTACCGGATTGCGGTGTTACCTGCCGTGCTAGAAGAACATGCCGTTCAACAGGCCGAAGATCGTCAGCCCCAAGAACAGCACCAGGCTGAGGATGAAATACATACGCACGCCGTCACTCCCACCGAAAATCCACTCTCATTGCCGTCGCAGTGTAGCGCAAACGGGGTAGGTCACAAACGAAGCCCGTATTGGTCTTGTTGTCGTCCTGCGATTGCGGTTAAGCTTATTCTCAGGGGGCGCCTCATCGCAGAAGCGAGTCAATTATGGGCGAAGTCGTAAATCTACGGAGTTACCGGAAGCAAAAGGCGCGCGCCGCCAAGGCAGAGGCCGCGTCGGAAAACCGCACCCGTTCCGGGCGCACCAAGACCGAGCGCGAGCGCGACGACCGCGAGATCAAATCCACCGTCGCTTTCCTGGACGCCCGGCAAGTCGATACGGGTAACGACGAAGAAGCCTCCTGACCGCCCCTCCCGGTCCCATCCGTTTCTAGCAGACTGCTGAAAGAGTCATGGTGTTCGGTCACCATGGTTCGAGACGGCGCTATCGCGCCTCCTCACCATGAGGCTTATGCGTGTTTTCCTCATCCTGAGGAGGGCCGATAGGCCCGTCTCGAAGGATTCGAATGACTTCTTCAGCAGCCTGCTAAACCGGTCCGGTTGCTTCGGGATTCCGTTGCCATCCGCGAAATGCGGTGCGATCCATTCCAGCGCGCTTTTCAGAAAATCCGTGACGAAGTCGGGGAAGTCGATCACCATATGGGATCCATTCCGCCGGGCGGCGATCCAGCCAAGAGCAACCAGGCGCTCGCCCCGCAACCCCATCATAGAGAAGAACAGGAGAACGCGATGAGCATCGATCGTTGGAAAGGCAGTGCCAAGGGCCGCAACAAGGCCGTCCGTCATGGAGGAATCGTCTACACCGTCGCCACGTCGTCCGCCTCCGGACCGGACATCCAGTCGCAGACGCGCGGCACGCTCGAGATCATCGAGAACAGCCTGAACGAGGCCGGGTCCGACAAGACGCGCATGCTGTCCGCGCAGATCTTCCTCGCCGACATGTCGCAGAAGGAAGCGATGGACGAGGTCTGGAACGCGTGGATCGGCGACGACTGGAACACCTGGCCGCAACGCGCCTGCGTCGGCGCCCCGCTCGCCGGCACGACCTTGGTCGAAATCGTGGTGACTGCCGCCGCGAAGTAGGCCCGCGTTCAAATCAACCGCGGTTCCCGCGTTTCCTCCGCCGCCTCCCGCCGCCGCACCACTTCGCGAGGGATGCGGTGGACGCGGGCGCGGCCGCAGATCAGCACCGTGTATTTGTCCTGCAACAACGATTCGATCGCCGGGTCGTGCACGTCCAACCCGCCGGTATAGGCGCCGAAGGCGGGCAGGATCAGCCGTTTGCCGTCGGCGACGAAACAGCGCCCGGTGACGCGGCGGCCGCGCGCGTTGACCCCCGCTTTCGGGTGGAAATGGCCGGAGACTTCGCCGGGCGACGAGCGTTTCCGCGCCTCGTGCCGGAAGATCAGCTCGCCCGCGCGGAATTCGGCGGTGGTCAGCCCGTCGATCCCGGCGGGCGGGGCCGGGTCGTGGTTGCCGGCGATCCAGATCCAGTCCATCGCGGCGGTCATCGCCTGCAGGGTGGCGCGGTCGTCGTCCGGCAGCCGCCCCGCCGCGTCGTCGTCATGGAAACTGTCGCCGAGGCAGATCACCCGCGTTGGCCCGTAGGCGTCGATCGCCAGCGCCAGGCGGCGCAGCGTTTCCCGGCTGTCGTAGGGCGGCAGATGGCTGCCGTTCTTGGCGTAGGCCGAGCCCTTCTCCAGATGCAGGTCGGCCACCACCAGCGTCTTCTGGTCCGGCCAATAGAGCGCGCCGCTCGCGTCCGCCATCAGCGATTCGCGGTTGAAGTCGAACGGCAGGGCGGTGCCCGGCATCATCGTGGAGAGTCCGTCATGGCGCGCCCGTTGTCGCTTCGGCGATCAGCTCCTGCGCCGCTTCGTCGAGCATCAGGTCGATCGCCGATCCCTCCACACGCTCCTTGCCGATCTCCAGCAGGATCGGCACCGCCAGCGGCGACACCCGGTCGAGCCGCCGGTGCAGGATGTTGCCCTTGGCGCGCTTCAGCATCCCGGCGAGCCGGCTGATGTCGGTCAGCCCACGCGCCGCGTCGCGGCGGGTTGCCTGCAGCAGGATGTGGTTCGGCTCGTGGCGGCGAAGCGTGTCGTAGATCAGGTCGGAGTTGAAGGTGACCTGCCGTCCGGTCTTCTGCTGGCCGGGATACTGCCGCTCGATCAGCCCGGCGATCACCGCCACGTTGCGGAAGGTGCGCTTCAGCATCGACGATTCGTCCATCCAGGCTTCCAGGTCGTCGCCCAGCATGTCCTCGTCGAACAGCTCGGCGACGTTGCTGACCGGTTTCAGGCTCCACACGGCGATGACGTAGTCGGTGGCGACGAAGCCGAGCGGGGCCAGGCCCGCGCGCTCCATCCGGCGGGTCAGCAGCATGCCGAGCGTCTGGTGCGCGTTGCGGCCCTCGAAGCAGTAGGCGACGGTGAAATGCTTGTCGCCGCGCGGGAAGCTCTCGACCAGCAGGGCGCTCGGCTCCGGCAGCGATGAGGCCCATAGCTGGATGTTCAGCCACTCGCGCACCTGGTCCGGCAGCGCGCCCCAGGCGGCGGGCCGCGCCAGGATCGCCCGCACCCGGTCGGCCAGATGCGTGGTCAGCGGCAGGCGGCCGCCGACATAGGCGGGCACCTTCGGCGCGTCGCCCGGCGCGCGGCTCGCCTCGACGGTCATCTCGCGGATGCCTTCGAAGCGCAGCATCTGGCCCGAGAAGATGAAGGTGTCGCCGATCTCCAGGCCGAGCGCGAAATACTCCTCGACCTCGCCGAGGAAGGGGCCGCGCTTGATCCGCACCTTCAGGGTGTTCGCCTCGACGATGGTGCCGAGGTTCATCCGCAGCCGCCGCGCCATCGCGGGCGAGGCGGCGCGGTAGGTCCCGTCCGGCAGCGCTTCGAGCCGCCGCCAGCGGTCGTAGCTGCGCAACGCGTAACCGCCGTGATCGACGAAGGCGACGACATCGTCGAACTCCGCCCGCGTGATCTCGGCATAGGGGGCGGCGCGGATGATTTCCGCATACAGGGCGTCGGGATGGAACGGCGCGGAACAGGCCATCGCCATTACATGCTGCGCCAGCACGTCGAGCCCGCCCGGCTGCGGCGGCTCGCCGTCGAGCGTCTCCTCGCGGATCGCGTCCATCGCGGCGCGGCATTCCAGCACCTCGAACCGGTTGGCGGGCACCAGCACCGCGCGGCTCGGCGTGTCCAGCCGGTGCCCGGCGCGGCCGATGCGCTGGATCAGGCGGCTCACGCCCTTTGGCGCGCCAACCTGCACCACCAGGTCGATGGCGGCCCAGTCGATGCCGAGATCGAGCGACGAGGTGGCGACCACCGCGCGCAGCGATCCTTCGGCCATCGCCCCCTCGACCTTCTGGCGCTGCTCCCGCGCCAAGCTGCCGTGGTGCAGGGCGATCGGCAGGTTGTCGTCGTTCACCCGCCACAATTCCTGGAACACGATTTCCGCCTGCGCCCGCGTGTTGACGAAGACCAGCGTCGTGCCCGCCTTGCGGATTTCGTCGTAGACCTCCGGCAGGGCGTGCACCGCCATATGCCCGGACCAGGGCATCTTCTCGCGTGTGACCAGCATGCGGACTTCGGAATCGACCGCGCCGCCGCCCTCGATCAGGTGCACGCTGTCCGCCTTGGCGTCGGGCGCGACCCAGCGGCAGAGCGCGTCCGGCCAGGCGACAGTGGCGGACAGGCCGACGCGGCGGCATTCGGGCGCCAGCGCCTGCAGCCGGGTGAGGCAAAGCGCCAGTTGATCGCCGCGCTTGTTGCCGGCCAGGGCATGCACCTCGTCCAGCACCACGCAACGCAGATTGCGGAACATTCGCGGCGCGTCGGCGTAACTCAACAACAGGGTCAGCGACTCCGGCGTCGTCAGCAGGATGTTGGGCGGCGTCTCGCGCTGGCGTTTGCGGCGGTGCTGCGATGTGTCGCCGGTGCGCGTGTCGGCGGTGACCGGCAGGCCCATTTCCTCGATCGGCATCTGCAGGTTGCGGTGAACGTCGACCGCCAGCGCCTTCAGCGGCGATATGTAGAGCGTGTGCAATCCGCGCGCGCCGCCCTCGGCGATCTCGACCAGCGACGGCAGGAACCCGGCCAACGTTTTGCCGCCGCCGGTCGGCGCGATCAGCAATGTGGTCTTGCCGCGCGAGGCCGCATCGAGCAGCGCCAGCTGATGCGGATGCGGCCGCCAGCCGCGCGACGCGAACCAATCGGCGAAGCGGTCCGGCAGGGCGCCGGGCAGGTCGATGGCGAGTTGGCCGTCCGGGCCGCCGTTGTCGCGGCGGGGTCTCTTGAGCGGGGCGTTCGCGCGCATAGGTTTCTCGGTGGGTCCCTGTGGTCGTTGCCGCTCGATGCGCGCTTTGCTGGTTCGCCCGCCGCTCTTGCCATTGGGGAGCGAGCCAAGCATATAAGGACTCGATTGGAACGGAAAGGGAACAAATGCCGCGGACGGAAAAAACTTCGCCGGAGACGTGGCTACGCGTCACGCCGCAGGGTTTGTACTGCGCCGCGGGGGATTTCTACATCGATCCGCACCGGCCGGTCGAGCGCGCGGTGATCACCCATGGCCACGCGGACCATGCGCGGGCCGGGCATGACGCGGTGCTGACGACCCCGGGCACGGCGGTGATCATGCGGTCCCGCTTTGGGGCCGGCGCGGCAAAGACGTATGACGAAGCGGCTTATGGCGAGACCCGATCCTTCGGCGACGCGACGGTCCGGCTCGCGCCCGCGGGGCATATCCTTGGCAGCGCACAGGTGGTGATCGAGCATGCGGGCACGCGGGTGGTGATCTCCGGCGACTACAAGCGGCGCCGCGACCTGACCTGCGACGGCTTCGAGCCGGTGCCCTGCGATCTGTTCGTGACCGAGGCGACCTTCGCCCTGCCCGTCTTCCGGCATCCCCCCGACGGTGCGGAGATCCGGAAACTGCTGCAGTCGCTGGCGCGGAATCCCGACCGGGTGCATCTGGTCGGCGTCTATGCGCTCGGCAAGGCGCAGCGGGTGATCGCGCTGCTGCGGGAAGCGGGATACGACCGTCCGATCCATCTGCATGGCGCGTTGACGGCGCTGTGCGATCTCTACGCGGCGCAGGGCATAGCGCTCGGCCCGCTGCGGCCGGTCGGGCGCGAGAGCAAGAAAGGCTTCGCCGGCGAGATCGTGTTGTGTCCGCCGTCGTCGCTGCGGGATCGCTGGTCGCGCGGCTTTCCCAACCCGGTGACGGCGATGGCGTCAGGCTGGATGCGCGTGCGCCAGCGGGCGCGGCTGCGCGGCGTCGAACTGCCGCTGATCCTGTCCGACCACGCGGACTGGGACGAACTGACCGCGACGCTGCATGACGTGCAGGCGCCGCGCGTCTGGGTCACCCATGGCCGTGAGGACGCATTGGTGCATTACGCGCGGTCGCACGGGATCGAGGCGGAAGCGTTGTCCCTGGTCGGCCGCGAGGAGGAAGGCGCGTGAAAGCCTTCGCCGCCTTGCTGGACGGGCTGGTCTATACGCCGTCGCGCAACGGCAAGCTGCGGCTGCTTGCCGACTATTTCCGCACCACGCCGGACCCGGACCGCGGTTGGGCGCTGGCGGCGCTGACCGACGGCTTGGATCAGCGCCACGCCAAGCCGGCCCTGGTGCGCGGCCTCGTCGAGGCGCGCGTCGACCCGGTGTTGTTCCGCCTGTCCTACGACTATGTCGGTGACCTGGCCGAGACCGTCTCGCTGATCTGGCCGGACGACGGCACGGCGGCGGACACGCCGTTGCGTCTCGGCGACGCGGTCGCCGCGCTTCAGACCGCCGGCCGGTCGGAGGTGCCGGCGCTGCTCGAAGGTTGGCTGGATTCGCTCGATGCCGACGGGCGCTTCGCCCTGCTGAAGCTGATCATGGGCGGGCTGCGCGTCGGGGTGTCGGCCCGGCTTGCGAAGACGGCGCTGACCCGGCTCGGCGGCGCGCCGCTGGTGGACTCGGTGTCGCTGGCGGAGATCGAGGAAATCTGGTTCGGGCTGGAACCGCCCTATGTGTCGCTGTTCGCCTGGCTGGAAGGGCGCGCCGGGCCGCCGCCGGTCGACCGACGCATCGCCTTCCGGCCGCTGATGCTGGCCAACCCGCTGGAAGACGGCGCGCTGGAGACGCTCGACCCGGACGAGTTCCGGGCCGAATGGAAATGGGACGGCATCCGCGTGCAACTGGTCGCGGGCGGCGGCGAGCGGCGGGTCTATTCCCGCACCGGCGACGACATCAGCGCGGCCTTTCCCGATATTGTCGCGGCGATGGATTTCGACGCGGTCGTGGACGGCGAACTGCTGGTGCTGCGCGACGGCGCGGTCGCGCCCTTCAACCACCTGCAGCAGCGGCTGAACCGCAAACGCGTGACCAGGCAGATGCTGGCCGATCATCCGGCGCATGTGCGGCTCTACGACATGCTGTTCGACGGCGACGAGGATCTGCGTGCCCTGCCGTTCGATGACCGGCGGGTGCGGCTCGACGATTGGATGCGGCGCGAGTCGCCCGGCCGGATGGACCTGTCGCCGCTGGTGCCGTTCCGGGCCTGGGACGACCTGTCGGCGTTGCGCGCCGACGCCCGCGCGAACGGGATCGAGGGCCTGATGCTGAAGCGCGGCGACAGCCCCTATACCGCCGGCCGCCCGAAAGGCCCGTGGTTCAAATGGAAGCGCGATCCGATGTTGGCCGATTGCGTCGTCATGTACGCGCAGCGGGGACATGGGCGGCGGTCCTCCTTCTATTCGGATTTCACTTTCGGCTGCTGGCGGCCCGACGACGACGGCAAGCCCGAACTGGTGCCGGTCGGCAAGGCGTATTTCGGGTTTACCGATGCGGAACTGGCGGAACTGGACAAATGGGTGCGTGGCCACAGCACCGAACGCTACGGCCCTGTCCGCGCGGTCGAGCCCGGCCTGGTGCTGGAAATCGCTTTCGACTCGGTTCACCGCTCCGCGCGGCACAAGTCGAAGCTCGCGATGCGCTTCCCGCGCGTCCACCGGATTCGCTGGGACAAGCCGCATCACGAGGCCGACCGGCTGGAAACGCTGGAAAAGCTGGTGGCGGAGTAGCGTCGATCCGGCGAATGGTGCATTGCGTCTTGGCGGCGTCGCCCGTATCTTCCTGCCGACTCCAGAACCGAGGGGGAAACATCATGAAAAAAGTCATAAAGCTAGGGATCGCGGTGGCGTTGGCCGGGGTGTTCGCCGCCTGCTCGCCGGAAGTCGGCAGCAAGGAATGGTGCGCGGACATGAAAGAGAAGCCGAAAGGCGATTGGAGCGCCAACGAAGCCGCGGATTTTGCCAAGCATTGCGTGTTATAGGCTGGTTTCACCGCTGACGGAGGAGTGCCGGAACGGCAATGAGCGATCTCGATCACATCCGTAATTTTTCGATCATTGCGCATATCGACCACGGCAAGTCCACGCTGGCCGACCGGCTGATCCAGGTCTGCGGCGGGCTGACCGACCGCGAGATGCAGGAACAGGTGCTCGATTCCATGGAACTCGAGCGCGAGCGCGGCATTACGATCAAGGCGCAGACCGTTCGGCTCAGCTACACCGCAAAGGATGGCGAGACCTATCAGCTCAACCTGATGGACACGCCGGGCCATGTGGATTTCACCTACGAGGTGAGCCGGTCGCTCTCGGCCTGCGAGGGGTCGCTGCTCGTGGTCGACGCGTCGCAAGGGGTCGAGGCGCAGACGCTCGCCAACACCTATCTGGCGATTGACAACGATCACGAGATCATCCCGGTGCTCAATAAGGTCGACCTGCCGTCCGCCGAGCCGGACCGGATTCGCCAGCAGATCGAGGATGTGGTCGGCATCGACGCGACCGACGCGCTGGAGATTTCCGCCAAGACCGGCCAAGGGGTCGAAGAGGTGCTGGAGGCGCTGGTCACCCGGCTGCCGCCGCCCACGGGCGACCGCGACGCGCCGTTGCGGGCCTTGCTGGTGGACAGTTGGTATGACGCCTATCTCGGCGTGGTCACGCTGGTCCGCGTGGTCGACGGCGAGATCACCAAGGGCATGAAGATCGAGATGATGTCGACCGGCGCGGTGCATGACGTGGACCGGGTCGGCGTCTTCACGCCGAAACGCGAGATGACCGACAGCCTGGGGCCGGGAGAGATCGGCTTCATCACCGCCAGCATCAAGTCGGTGGCGGACTGCCGGGTCGGCGACACGCTGACCGGCGTGAAGGTGAAGGCGGCGGAAGCGCTGCCCGGGTTCCAGCCGACGGTGCCGGTGGTGTTCTGCGGGCTGTTCCCGGTCGACAACGCCGACTACGAGGATTTGCGCGAAAGCCTGTCGAAACTCGCGCTGAACGATTCGTCGCTGCATTACGAGCCGGAAAGCTCGGCGGCGCTGGGCTTCGGGTTCCGCTGCGGCTGCCTCGGCCTGCTGCATCTGGAGATCGTGCAGGAACGGCTGAGCCGCGAGTTCGACCTCGACCTGATCACCACCGCCCCCTCGGTCGTCTACCGTATCCATATGACGGACGGCGAGGTGATCGACCTGCACAACCCGGCGGACTACCCGGACGTGGTGAAGATCGACACGGTCGAGGAGCCGTGGATCCGGGCGACCATCATGGTGCCGGACGAATATCTCGGCGCGGTGCTCAGCCTCTGCACCGAACGGCGCGGCGTGCAGCACGAGTTGACCTATGTCGGCGCGCGGGCGATGGCGATCTACGACCTACCGCTGAACGAGGTGGTGTTCGACTTCTACGACCGGCTGAAATCGATCAGCCGAGGTTACGCCAGCTTCGACTACGAGTTGACCGGTTATCAGGAAGGCGATCTGGTCAAGGTCTCGATCCTGGTGAACGGGGAGCCGGTGGATGCGCTGTCGATGATCGTCCACCGCGCCAACGCGGAACCGCGCGGCCGGCAGATTTGCGAACGGCTGAAGGACCTGATCCCGCGCCAACTGTTCAAGGTGCCGATCCAGGCCGCCATCGGCGGCAAGGTGATCGCCCGCGAGACCATCGGCGCGATGCGCAAGGACGTGACCGCGAAATGCTACGGCGGCGACGTGACGCGCAAGCGCAAGCTGCTGGAGAAGCAGAAGGCGGGCAAGAAGAAGATGCGCCAGTTCGGCAAGGTGGAAATTCCGCAATCCGCCTTCATCGACGCGCTCAAGATGAAAGACGCATAGCCGGGCCGCTGGCTTAAGTACCCCCACTGCGCAACCCGTGCAGGATCGCGGTGTAGTCGGGCTCGGTGTCCGGGTTCAGCACGCCGTGCCGGACCAGGAAGTCGATCACCGCGAGATTGCAGTTGAACTTGAACTCGAACGTGTCGCGCACGATGTCGACGACCTTTTCGATCGGCCAGAGGTGGAAGGCCTCGACCTCGCCGTCGACGGGTGTGGGCGTGAATCCTTCGGGCACTTCCAGGTCGTAGCAGAACATCTGGTCGGGCTTGCAGCCCTCCGGGGGCTGGTGGGTATAGGTGATCATCCCGGCCGGCCGTGCGGTTCGCGCGATGTCCTCCGGAATGCCGGCCTCCTCGCCGCATTCCTTGACCATGTTGTCGTACAGGCTGATGCCGATCGGCTGGCCGCCGGCGACCATGTTGTCGAGCTGGCCGGGAAAGGTCGCCTTGTCGCGCGCCCGCCGCGCGACCCACATATAGAGGCCGTCGGCCTTGCGGACATAGCCGTTGAGATGCACGCCATAGGCGCGGATGCCGAAGTAAGGACAGGCCGCGCGTTCGAGCTGCATCAACGGCGGCGCATGCCAATGCGGCTTCGCCGGATAGATCTCGCCGCGCCATCCGGTGAAGACGCCTTCGTCGGCGAGCGTGCGGATCGGCTCGGCGATCGCCTCCGACCGTGTCTCGAAGCTGTCCAGCTGCGGGTCGAGCCGGACCGCGTCGTCGGTGACATGAAACACGTCCGGCCAGCGGCGCAGTGTGTCGGCGAAGTCGTGCCGGATGTAGCCGGCCTGGTCCGCGCCGATCAGAAACGACCGGAAGGCGCGGGCGTCGAAGTTGTTGCAGGCGCGGATGTGATCAAGGAATGCCATAACGGCGTCTGGATAGCCGTCCGGTGCGGTCCGATCAAGCGCCGTCGGCTGTGCGTCCCACCGGCATTGTGGCGTCGTGGATCACCAACACCCGGTCGACCAGATGAATTTGCCGCAGGCATCGGCCGATATAGTCGGCCAACGGTTGCTCCATCCCGTGCATGCGGATGTCGATGGCGAGTTCCGGGCCGTTGACCGTCGACTGCCAGTGGGTCGGGACGAGCCCGCGCTTGGCGAACAACTCCAAGATACGCGGCATCACGCCGGGCGACGGCTGCGCCGTCACGGAAAACGCCGCGACCGGTTCGGGGTCGGCCGCTGGGTTACGGGGTTTAGTTTGGGACGTAGACATCAGACACACCATTGTTGGAGAAACCATTGCTGCACAGGAAACGAACCCGGTCCCTAAGAAGGGCCGGGACGCTAATTCGTGCGCAGAGGTTGGTCCAACGGTGTGTCGACATACCGGAACCCTATCATCGCCGACCGTCACGGGCAATTGGCAAAAGGCGGTCGTTGGCAAGCGGTGGCGATTGCCTCAATACCCGCTGCCGCCACCGAGCAGGCTGGCGAGGCCGACGGCGGCCAGCGCCGGAATCAGCGCCACGGCGGCGAGCAGGATCGGCCGGATCGCTTGGTTCATGCCGCGTCGCGGCTTGGGCATGCGCGATAAGGCGAGATCCGCGAAGAAAATCGGCAACAGCATGACCAGCGCCGGTTTCGGCGCGTTGCTGAAGACGGCGACGACGCCGGTCAGGGCGACGAAGGTCAGCCCGCCGCCCAAGACGGCGGCCGCCGCGAAGGGAAAGCGCGGGGCCGGCCAGTTCCAGACGAGGAATCCCGCCGTGGCAGCCGCCAGCGCGCCCGCGAGTTGGCCGAGTGACGCCGACGCGCCGAAAATCGACACGAGTGACAGGGCGATGCACGCGATCATGAGCTTGACGGCGGCGTCCACCGCCTGCGGTCCGGATGTGAAAAGCCGTGTCAGAACGAATCCGCCACCAAGCGCGACGGCGGCGAGGGTGGCGATGTCGATCCAGTCCTGTGCGGCGATGCGGGACCACCCGAGCCAAGCCAACGCGCCGACCGGCAATATGGCCGCCAGCAGCCGGGTCACCGGCGGGGAATCGCGGGACAGGTCGAGCGCCAGGCCCAGCACGGTGGCGAGCGCCGCGATCGCGAATAGTTTCTCGCTGGACGAGATCGGCCAGCGCGCCGGCGCGCCGAGGATCATGACGAAGCCGACCAGGAAACCGATGCCGATGCCGCCGGCCGCGATCAGGGGTCCGCGATTCGGTCCGGCGATCAGCCGCAGCGCGCCCACGCCGAGCGCGGCGGCGGCGAAGGGGAAGATCCCGGACTGCAAGAACAGGTCGTTCATCGCCGGCATGGTGGCCGATCCGTCGGCCGCTGTCCATGCTGTCCGGCATTCCTCTTCGCCGGATTCCGGTTCGACCGTAACGGGTTACTGCACGACGATCAGCACCAGGACGATCGATAGGGTGATCATCGATGCGGCGGTGGTCAAAAACACCGCGGTCGTGGTGGTGGCGGTGCCCACATTGTAGCGCGCGGCCAGTAGATAGGCGTTGGCGCCGACCGGCGTGGCGGCGAGGATCACAGCGACCTGCTTGTGCAGCGGATCGACGGTGAAGACGTGGGTGGCCAGCAGCCAGACGAGCAGCGGGTGCATTGCCAGCTTCAGGATCGCCACCAGGGAGGATTCCAGCACATTGCCGGCGATGCGGTATTGCGGCAGCGCGGCCCCCATCGCGAACAGGGCGCAAGGCGCGGCCGCCGTGCCGAGCAGCCGCGAGATATCGTCGACCGGTTTCGGCAACGGCAGGGAGAACGCGGCGACCGCCAACCCCGCCATGAGCCCCACGATGATCGGGTTGGTGGCGAAGGCCTTGAACAGGTTGAGCGGCAGCTTCCGGAGCCCTGCCTGGCTGCCCTGCGCGAGTTCGACGATGACCGTACCGCTGGTGATCAGCAGGGCGCTGTGAAAGGCGATGATGAGGAACAGCGGCAGGGTGGCTTCATCGCCGAAGGCGGTCAGCACGAGCGGGACGCCGATCAGCACCGTGTTGCCGTAGCCGGCGGTCAGTCCGACGATTCCTTGTCCGTCCAATGCCCGCTGGCGGACGACCCGTCCCACGGCCATCCCGAGGGCGGCAACGACGGCCGCCCCCAGATAAAAGGACAGCAGGTGGCCCCAGGGCAACACCGAGGGCAAATCGGTGGTCGCCAGGCTGCGGAACAGCATGACGGGGATGGCGAAATTGAACACGAAGGTCGTAAGGCCGGCGCAGGCGGAGTCGCTGAAAAAGCCCAGCCGCGCCGCGCCGTAGCCGATCAGCATGACGCCGAAGACGGGCAAAATAATATCGAGAATGACTTCCAAGTAACTGTAATCCGGTGATCTTTTGTTGGCGAGCCGATGCCTGGGAGGCCGGGCCGGCGGGATATCCCTTATGCACTAACACGAATAGCGGGGATGCTGCTGCCCAAAAGTACGATGCCGATAGATCGTATTATGGGTCATCCTGTTTCTTGCTTGACCGGCAGCGGACACGATCTACAGTGATCGTACGGGAGAAAAGCATGATCACAGAGGCATCCAGTGTTTAATCTTTGGATTTATCAGCGCCGCCCGGCGTGCTCGGCGAGAATGCAGCACAGCGGTTCTTCCGCTTTCATGCCGATGGAACAGCGCGAAGAGGCGGTTGCCGAGCTTTTGGCGGAATGGATCGCCGTGAATGCCGAACAACCGGTCCAGCGGGATGACAATGTCCTGCCCTTCCGCACCCCGCGGGACCCTGCCGCCCGCGACGCGACGGGTCGCACCGGCCGCAAACCCCGTGGGCGGCCGAAAGGGCGGTAGCCGCTCGCCGAAGTGGCGAATATCCCGGATAACGGATCTCTCGATACGAAATCGGTTCTCGAAAAGCCGCCTGCCTATGCAGGCGCGCGAATCGCGATATCGAATGCGCCGCGCGATGCGGCATCCGACTTTCCTTTTGACAGGACCTACATAGTTTTCCTAAGGATCGGGTGTTTGGACGGCCTCATCGAGAACCAGCGACCCGAGACCCGCACACGTCCGTGTGAGGGCGCACCTGTCAGACTGTATCGGGACCAGGGAGAAAGAGATGTCGGAACCCGCGATCGCGGTAGAGGAAACGCCGTTGTTGGATAACCTGTTGCCGTCGTGCCGCGACGGGCTTGCCGCCGCCGAAACGTTGCTCGACCGGGCGCGGCAGGCGGTTGCCGGGCGCGTCGCGCCGGGCGGCCGGGTCGATAGCGCGGCGCTGGAGACGGAGCAGTTCGCCGCGCATGGCTTTGCCTGGCTCACCACCTATGTCGAGGCGCTGCGCCAGATGCTCGATTGGGCGGAGCGCACCAACGGCGCCGGCAAGTTCGGCGAGCGCGAGGGTCTGATGCTGCAGTCGGCCTTCGGCGAGTATCTGTCGCAAATGTGGGGCGGGATCGCGATGAGCCAGGGCGAGGTGGTCCGGCTCGGCGATCTCGGCGTTCCCGACGACGCCGCGCACGCCTTCTACACCGAGTCGGTCGAGCGGCTGACCGGCGCCGGCAATACCACGGCGGCGCGGCATCGGCTGTGCGAATTGATCGCCGAGGAAGGCTTTGCCGATCCCGCGCTCGACGACGAGACACTGGGCCTGATGCAGGACCAGTTCAACCGGTTCGCCGACGAGAAGATCGCGCCGCATTGCCACGAATGGCACGTCCGGGACGAGTTGATCCCGTTGCCGTTGGTCGAGGAACTGTCCGAACTGGGGGTGTTCGGCCTGACCGTGCCCGAGGAATACGGCGGGCTCGGTCTCGGCAAGATGGCGATGTGCGTGGTGACCGAGGAATTGAGCCGCGGCTATATCGGCGTCGGGTCGCTCGGCACCCGGTCGGAAATCGCCGCCGAACTGATCCGGCTCGGCGGGACCGAGGCGCAGAAAGCGAAATGGCTGCCGCGCATCGCGTCGGGCGAAATCCTGCCGACGGCGGTGTTCACCGAGCCGAATACGGGATCGGATCTCGGCAGCCTGCGGACCCGGGCGGAACGCGACGGCGATGTTTATCGCATCCACGGCAACAAAACCTGGATCACCCATGGCGCGCGCAGCGACCTGATGACCCTGTTGGCGCGCAGCAATCCGGACGAGCCCGGTTATCGGGGATTGTCGATGTTCCTGGCGGAAAAACCGCGCGGCACCGACGCCGATCCCTTCCCCGCCGACGGCATGTCCGGCGGCGAAATCCGCGTCCTCGGCTATCGCGGCATGAAGGAATACGAGATCGGCTTCGACGGGTTCGAGGTCGCGGCGGATAACCTGCTGGGCGAGGCCGAGGGCGACGGGTTCAAGCAGCTCATGGCGACCTTCGAGTCCGCGCGCATCCAGACCGCCGCCCGCGCGGTCGGGGTCGCGCAGAATGCGCTCGAACTCGCGTTGACCTACGCCAAGGAACGGATTCAATTCCGCAAGCCGCTGGCGGCCTTCCCGCGGATATCCGGCAAGATCGCCTGGATGGCGGTGGAGACGATGATCTCGCGACAGCTCAGCTATTTCGCCGCCCGGCAGAAGGATTCGGACCGGCGCTGCGACGTGGAGGCGGGCATGGCCAAGCTGCTTGCGGCCCGAACCGCCTGGTCGAACGCGGATAACGCGGTGCAGATTCACGGCGGCAACGGCTATGCCGAGGAATACCCGATCTCGCGCGTGTTGTGCGATGCGCGGATTTTGAACATCTTCGAAGGCACGGCGGAGATTCAGGCGAACGTGATCACCCGGGGGTTGCTCAGCAGCCGGAACTAGGACGTGTTGGCATGGAATTCCTGAACGGTGACCTGTTCGCGGCCTATCTCGTCGCGACGGTTGCGTTGATCCTCATGCCGGGCCCGATCGTTACCCTGGTCATCGCCAACAGCTTGGGCCACGGGCCGCGCACCGGCCTCGCCACCGTTGCGGGGTCGAGCCTCGGCAACGCCTTGCTGGTGATCGCGGGTGCGCTCGGTCTCTCGACCATGCTGGCGTTGATGGCCGATATCTTCGAATGGGTGCGTTGGGCCGGGGTCGCGTACCTGGTCTATCTCGGCGTGCGGCATTGGCGCGCGGCGCTGCGGTCGGCGTCGGCCCCGCAATCGCTGCCCGCGCCGCGGGCGCGCGGCGTCTTCCTGCAAGGGCTGGTCGTCGCCGTCACCAACCCCAAGACGATCCTGTTCTATATCGCCTTCTTCCCGCAATTCCTGGACACGGCCCTGCCGGTCGGCCCGCAGCTCGCGGCGATGAGCGTGGCCTTCGTCCTCATCGCCGTCGTCATCGACAGCGGTTACGCGCTGCTGGCCGGCCGGCTGCGCGGCCGGTTGCTGGATGCCCGCCGGACGCGCGTTCGCAACGGGATCACCGGCACGCTGCTGATCGGCACGGGGTTGGGCCTCGCGCTGGCGCGGCGGAATCCATAAGGGCCGTCCTTCATCCTTCGACAAGCTCTGGATAAGGGCGATTGCGCAGGATTTCGGCCGTCATTCCCGCGGAAGCGGGAATCCAAACATCGGTGCATATGGATCCCCGTTTTCACGGGGATGACGTCAATCTGGATGCCGCATTATGCCGAACCTGTCGATGCATAGGGCGGATAATCAATCCGCGTTGACCCTGTGAAACGGCGACAAAAGGCTCTATATCCATATCCATGACTGGATTCATCGTAGTTCTTCTTGTGATCGCCATGATCGCCACGCTCGGCGTGCTGTTCGTCGGCGTGTTCGGCATGGCGCGTGGTGGTGAGTTCAACCAGCGCTATTCGAACAAGCTGATGCGCGCCCGGATCGTTTGTCAGGCGGTAGCGTTGCTGTTGTTCGCCATCCTGATGGTCGTGCTGGGCAAGACCTGATGGTCCAACTCACGCGGATCTACACCGGCGGCGGCGACACGGGGCAGACCTCCTTGGGCGACGGCAGCCGGGTCGCGAAACACGACTTGCGCGTGGCCGCCTACGGCACGGTGGATGAAGCGAATGCGGTGCTCGGCGTCGCGCGCGCGGAGATCGCGCGGGCGGACCCATCCGACGCCTTGGGACGCGCGGACGCCATCCTGTCGCGGGTGCAGAACGACCTGTTCGACGTGGGGGCGGACCTGTGCACGCCGGAAGACGGGCGCAAGGGCGACGGCGCCTTGCGCATCACGGTAGAACAGGCGGCGCGGCTCGAAGCCGAAATCGACGCCATCAACGAGGATCTCGGCGCGTTGACCAGCTTCATCCTGCCGGGCGGCAGCATGGTGGCGGCGCAGTTGCATCACGCGCGCACGGTGGCGCGGCGGGCGGAACGCCTGGTGACCAAATTGAGCGAGGCGGAAACCGTCAACCCCGATGCGATCGTATACCTGAACCGGCTGTCGGACCTGCTGTTCGTGATGGCGCGGGACGCTAATAACGGCGGGGCGGACGATGTCCTTTGGGTGCCGGGCGCGAACCGCTAAGACCGTGATCCCCCGGTGATAGCACGGTGATCCTCGAATTCCTCGAATATCTCACCACGCCTTGTCCGAAATATGCGCGCAAGCTCGGCTATCTGAAGGAAGCCATCGCCATCGGGGCACGGCAGAAACGGCTGGCTGGCCCGTGGACGCCGCATCTGGAGCAGTCTCAAGCGCTGATCCGCAAAGCCTTGGATCAATGCGAGCGCCGCCGCGTGGCCCTGGTGCTGGGGTCGGGGTTGCTGCTCGATATCCCGCTGGCCGAGTTGTCGCGGCAGTTCGAGCATGTCGTCCTGGCCGACGTGGTCCATCTGCGCGCCGCCCGGCGGAAGGCCGCCGCGTTCGCCAATGTGACCCTGCTGGAAGAAGATGTGACGGGCATGGCCGCCGGGTTCGATCTCCGCGTGTCGTCCGGCTGGCAGGGCGATCCGGTGCCGGACCCGGACGTGTTTCTGGACCGGCCGGAGGTCGATCTTGTCGTCTCCGCGAACCTGTTGGCGCAGTTGCCGATCTTCCTCGCTGCTGCACTGCAGCGCCGGACCCGGTTGGCGGGCGATCCGCTCGACGATTTCTGCCGCGCGGTGATCGAGGCGCATCTGACCTACCTGCGGCGGTTCGACGCGGTTGCCTGCCTGATCACCGAGGTGCGGCGCGCCGCCCTCGATAAGGAGGGCGCGGTGGTACAGCGTCACGATGCGCTCTATGGCGTGGAATTGCCGGGCGGTGGTACCGAATGGAACTGGGATTTGGCCCCGCTGGGCGAGATCAGCCGGACCCATGCCCTGCGGAACCGGGTGGTCGGGTTCCGCGACATTTCCACCTGGGAGTGGCCGGTTTGACCTGCGGGACGCTTACGCCTATGTTTCCGCGCGAAAGCGGGTCTTTGTGCATTGCGATGTTGCACTGCAGCGCACCGGGGCCGCGGTATGATCAATCTAAATCCAGGTTCAATCCAGTTCCAGAAAGCCTAGGGGAGAAGTGAGCGCGATGAAGGTTCTCGTCCCCGTCAAACGGGTGATCGACTACAACGTGAAAATCCGCGTCAAGGCGGACCAGACCGGCGTGGAAACCGCCAACGTTAAGATGTCGATGAACCCGTTCGACGAAATTTCCGTCGAGGAAGCCGTCCGCATGAAGGAAGCGGGCACCGCAAGCGAAGTGATCGCCGTATCGATCGGATCGCAACAAAGCCAGGAGACGATCCGCACCGCCCTGGCCATGGGGGCCGACCGCGGTATCCTGGTGCAGACCGATGAAGAGGTCGAGCCGCTGGCCGTCGCCAAGATCCTCAAGGTCCTGGTCGAACGCGAAAGCCCCGATTTGGTGATCGCGGGCAAGCAGGCGATCGACGACGATTCGAACCAGACCGGTCAGATGCTGGCCGCCCTGCTGGGGTGGAGTCAGGCGACCTTCGCCTCCGAGATCGAACTCGGCGACGGCAGCGCGCAGGTCACGCGCGAAATCGACGGCGGGCTGGAAACCATCAAGGTTTCGCTGCCGGCGATCGTCACCGTCGACCTGCGCCTCAACGAGCCGCGCTACGCCTCGCTGCCGAACATCATGAAGGCGAAGAAGAAGCCGATCGACACGTTGACCCCGGACGAAGTGGGCGTCGATATCAGCCCCCGGCTGGCGACGCTCAAGGTGGTCGACCCGCCCAAGCGCGAAGCCGGCGTAAAGGTCGAGACGGTGGCCGAACTGGTCGATAAACTGACGAACGAAGCGAAGGTGATCGGAACATGACGAGTCTGGTCGTTGCCGAACACGATAATTCGGAACTGAAGGGCGCGACGCTCAACACCGTCGCCGCCGCCAAGGCGATTTCCGGCGATGTCCATGTGCTGGTCGCGGGCGAGAATTGCGACGGCGTGGCCGAGGCCGCATCCAAGGTCGACGGCGTCGCCAAGGTGCTGGTCGCGCAGAGCGGCGAATACGCCAATGCGATCGCCGAGAACCTGGCCCCGCTGGTGGTGAAGCTGGCGGGCGACTATTCGCACGTCCTGGCGCCGGCGGATACCTTCGGCAAGAACCTGATGCCGCGCGTCGCGGCCATGCTCGACGTGCAGCAGATTTCCGACATCACCGCCGTCGAGTCCGACGACACCTTCGAACGGCCGATTTACGCGGGCAATGCCATCGCGACCGTCCAGTCGTCGGACGCGGTCAAGGTCATCACCGTGCGGACCACCGGGTTCGACGCCGTGGCGGCCGAGGGCGGTTCCGGCGCGGTCGAGGCGGTCGATGCCGCCGGCGACGCGGGCCTGACCAGCTATGTCGGCTCCGAAATCTCCAAGTCCGAACGTCCCGAGTTGACGGCGGCGCGGGTGGTGATTTCCGGCGGCCGCGGCATGCAGAACGGCGAGAATTTCGCCATGCTCGAAAAGGTCGCCGACAAGATCGGCGCGGCGGTCGGGGCATCGCGGGCGGCGGTCGACGCCGGCTTCGTGCCGAACGACTACCAGGTTGGCCAAACCGGCAAGATCGTGGCGCCGGAACTATACATCGCGGTCGGCATCTCGGGTGCTATCCAGCATCTGGCCGGCATGAAGGACAGCAAAGTCATCGTCGCGATCAACAAGGACGAGGAAGCGCCCATCTTCCAGGTCGCGGATTACGGGATCGTGGGGGACCTCTTCACGCTCGTGCCCGAACTGGAGGAGGAACTCGATAAAGTGCTGTAGGCGGCACGCCGCAAAAGCACGTTGGGAGTAGGGCTATGATCAAGACCATCGGCGTCATCGGCGCCGGGCAGATGGGCAATGGCATTGCCCATGTCTGCGCCGCGTCCGGATTCGACGTGAAGCTCGTCGACCTGTCGCAGGACCAGCTCGACGCCGCGCTGGCGACCATCAACAAGAACATGGACCGCCAGGTCAAACGCTCGCTGTTGAGCGAGGAGGACAAGGCGGCGGCGCTCGGCCGGATCGAGATGGGCGTCGACTACGCGTTGTTCGGCGGCTGCGATTTCGTCATCGAGGCGGCGACCGAGAACGAAGAGATCAAGCGCAAGGTGTTCGAGCAGCTTATCCCGCATCTCAAGGATGACGCCCTGCTGGCCAGCAACACCTCGTCGATCTCGATCACGCGGCTTGCCGCGTCCACGGACCGGCCGGAACGGTTCATCGGCATGCATTTCATGCTGCCGGTGCCGGTGATGAAGCTGGTCGAACTGATCCGCGGGCTGGCGACCGACGAGGAAACCTTCCAGGCGATCAAGACGCTGGCCGAGACCCTCGGCAAGGACGTGGCGGTCGCCGAGGATTTCCCGGCCTTCATCGTCAACCGCATCCTGCTGCCGATGATCAACGAGGCGGTCTACACGCTGTACGAAGGCGTCGGCGGCGTCGAGGCGATCGACAAGGCGATGCGGCTGGGCGCGAACCACCCGATGGGGCCGCTCGAACTGGCCGATTTCATCGGCCTCGACACCTGCCTGTCGATCATGCAGGTGCTGTATGACGGCCTGGCGGATTCGAAATACCGGCCCTGTCCGTTGCTGGTGAAATATGTCGAGGCGGGCTGGCTCGGCCGCAAGGCGGGCCGCGGCTTCTACGACTATGGCGGGGAAACGCCGGTCCCGACGCGCTAGGTCTATGGGGTGTGCCCGCCGCCGCGTGGTCGTGCGATGGTGAAACGGATCGACGGCGAGATGGTTGAAATCGTTAAAGCCGTGGCCGACCACCAAGCGATCCATATCGAAGATCTGGTCGAGCTGCTGCGTGATTCCGTGGCCTCGGGAGCATCAGTCGGATTTCTTGAAAACCTGGGTGTCGATGAGAACGGCACCTACTGGCGTTCAGTCTTTCGCGACCTCCGGCCCGGCGAGCGTGTGATGCTCCTTGCGAGAACCGAGGCTGGACGCGTCGTCGGCGCTGTTCAGTTCGAGCGGTCATCGAAACCGAACGGCCGGCACCGCGCTGAAGTGATGCGATTGCTGGTTCACACCAGCGCGCGCGGACAGGGGTTGGCTCGACGGCTTATGTTGGAGATCGAGCGGCAAGCTATCAATGCCGGCGTAAGTCTGCTGGTTCTGGACACCGAGGCCGGAAGCGTCGCGGACTTGCTTTACCCGAAACTTGGTTTCGTTCGCGTGGGCGAAATCCCGAATTATGCCTGTTCGCCGGATGGCGCGTTCTGTCCAACAGCTTACTATTACAAACAGGTCGGCACGCCCTAGCTGCCGTCCTGCATGTAGTAGCGGATCAGGGCCTTGGCGTCCTTGTCGTCCCATTCGGCGAGGCCGGTGAGCGAGCCGCGGATGTTGCCCCGGCGGTCGATCAGGAAGGTGGCCGGCATGCCCTTCACGCCGAGGGCGCGGGCCAGCTCCATGCGTTTGTCGATGTAAAGCGCGAGTTCGTTGAGGCCGAGCTTTTCCCGCAGGAACGGCTCGGCAGTCTTCGCGCCGCCCCGGTCGACGCTGATCGCGACCACGGTGAAGTCCTTGCCGCCCATATCGGCCTGCAGCCGGTCGAGCGAGGGTAGCTCGCGGACGCAGGGCGCGCACCAGGTCGCCCAGAAATTCACCAGCACGACCCGGTCCTTGAACTCGGCCAGCAATTGCGGCTTGTCCGCGCCGTCGAAGAAGGCGGTTTCCGGCACTGGTTTGGGCGTATCGTTGGGAGTAAATTGCTCCATCCAGCCGTTGAGCGGCGGTCCGGCAAGCGCGGGGCTGGGCGCTATCGCGGCGAACACAAAGATGGCCAAGAGAAGTTTTGACATGAATTCAATGGGTTTCATCGTACCTGCGATAAATGGTGCGCCATGAGCAGCAACAGCATGTGGGGTGGGCGTTATGCGTCGGGCCCGTCGGCCATCATGGAACAAATCAACGCCTCCATCGGTTTCGACCGCCGGCTCTACGCCCAGGACATCGCGGGGTCCAAGGCGCATTGCCGGATGCTGGCCGATCAGGGCCTGATCAGCGCCGAGGACGGCGACGCGATCCAGGACGGGCTCGACCGAATCCTGACGGAGATCGAGGCCGGTACGTTTGAATTTAAGACGGCGCTGGAAGATATCCACCTGAATATCGAGGCTCGTCTCGCAGAATTGATCGGCGATGCCGCCGGACGACTGCACACCGCGCGCAGCCGCAACGATCAGGTGGCGACCGATTTCCGGCTCTGGGTGCGCGATGCCATCGACGGGTTGGACGAACAGCTCCAGGCGCTGCAAGCGGCGCTGATCGAACAGGCCGAGGCGCATGCGGATACCGTCATGCCGGGCTTCACCCATCTGCAGCCGGCGCAGCCCGTCACCTTCGGCCATCATTTGCTGGCCTATGTGGCGATGGTCGGGCGCGACCGCGGTCGGCTGCGGGATTGCCGCGTGCGGGTCAACGAAAGCCCGTTGGGGGCGGCGGCGCTGGCCGGCACCTCCTTCGACATCGATCGGCATGCGACGGCGAAAGCGCTTGGCTTCGACGCGCCGATGGAGAATTCCATGGATGCGGTGTCGGCGCGCGATTTCACGCTGGAATTCCTGGCGGCCCTGTCGATCTCGGCGGTCCATCTCTCGCGCCTGGCTGAGGAGATCGTGTTGTGGTGCACGCCGCAATACGGTTTCATCCGGTTGTCGGACGCCTATACCACCGGCTCGTCGATCATGCCGCAGAAGCGCAATCCGGACGCGGCGGAACTGGCGCGCGCCAAGGCCGGCCGCATCGTCGGCGCGATGACCGGGCTGATGATCGTGATGAAGGGCCTGCCGCTGGCCTACGGCAAGGACATGCAGGAAGACAAGGAACCCGCCTTCGACGCCGCGGAAAGCCTGTCACTCGCCATCGCCGCGATGGCCGGCATGGTTGGCGACATGGAAGCCGACCCGGATGCGATGGAACGCGCGCTGGTCGACGGCTTCCCGACGGCGACCGATCTGGCGGATTGGCTGGTGCGCGTGCTCGACATGCCCTTCCGTCGCGCCCATCACGTGACGGGACAAATCGTCGCCCTGGCGGAAAAACAGGGCTGCGGTCTGGCGGATTTGCCGCTTGCGGACATGCAACAGGTGGAATCCGGGATAACCCAGGATATATACTCGGTATTGAGCAATGCGGCGGCGGTGCAGAGCCGGATGAGCTTCGGCGGGACCGCGCCGGAGCGCGTGCGTGAAGCCGCGAAGGCCGCACGGGAGCGATTTTTGTGATGCGATTGATGTTAAGGGTATTTTTCGTGCTGGCGTTGGCCACGGGTGCGGCCGCCTGCGGTAAGAAGGGGCCGCCGGAACCGCCGGGCAAGGGCGAATACCCGCGAACCTATCCGGCGCCGCGATGAACCATTTTCAGTATCGCAACGGCGCCCTGCACGCGGAAGACGTGCTGATCACCCAGATCGCCGAGGCGGAAGGGACGCCTTTCTATTGCTATTCGACGGCGACGCTGACCCGACATTACCAGGTATTCGCCGAGGCGTTGTCCGGCCTCGACGCGAAGATTTTCTATGCGGTCAAGGCGAACTCGAACCTCGCGGTGATCAAGACCTTCGCGGACTTGGGCGCGGGCGCGGACGTGGTGTCCGAGGGCGAACTGCGCCGGGCGCTGGCGGCGGGGGTGCCCGCGGACGGCATCATCTTCTCCGGCGTCGGCAAGTCGCAGGAAGAACTCGCCGGCGCCGTGGAGCGCGGAATCCATCAGATCAACGTGGAATCGCAGCCCGAACTCGACGCGCTGTCGGGCGTCGCAAAAGCGCGTAATGCGGAGATGGATATCGCGATCCGGGTCAACCCGGACGTGGACGCGAAGACCCACGACAAGATTTCGACCGGCCGGCAGGAAGACAAGTTCGGTATCGACATCGCGGACGCGGTCGAGACCTATCGGCGGGCCGCCGACTTGCCCGGCATCAACCCGGTGTCGGTGGCGGTCCATATCGGCTCGCAGTTGACCGACTTGGACCCCTTCCGCATGGCGTTCACTCGCGTCGCGGAGCTGGTGCGGACGCTGCGGGATCAGGGACACACGATTACCCGGCTCGATCTCGGCGGCGGACTCGGCATCCCCTATCGCGACGAAGAACCGCCCCTCCCCGAAGAGTATGCGGCGATGGTGCGCGAGACGGTCGGCGATCTCGGCTGCCAGCTGGCCTTCGAGCCCGGCCGTATGCTTGTCGGCAATGCGGGTGTGCTGGTCTCGCGGGTGTTGTTCGTGAAGCTCGGCAACAGCCGCCGGTTCGTCGTGCTCGACGCCGCGATGAACGATTTGATCCGCCAGACACTCTACGATGCGCATCACGACCTGTTGCCGGTGGCGCAGGCGCCGTCCAACGCGGCCTTCGAGCCCGCCGATGTGGTCGGTCCGGTCTGCGAGACCGGCGACACCTTCGTGCGCGGTTACCCCCTGCCGCCCGTGATCACCGGAGATTTACTGGCCTTCGCCTCCGCGGGCGCTTACGGTGCCGTTATGGCCTCGACGTATAACTCGCGGCCCTTGGTGCCGGAGATTATGGTGAGCGGAAGCGACTATTCGGTGATCCGCGCGCGCCAGACTTACGAAGAATTGCTCGCGCTGGACAGTTTCGCGGATTGGCAGCAGGACGATCCCCTCAGACGCCGGAGTATTGGATGATGCGCCCAAAGAGCCGAACGCCTAGGAAACGACGCGGATCGGCCCTTGCCGCGGTCTTGCCGCGTTGGCGCATTTCACTTTCCCGCATCATTCTTCTCTGGGAACGGTTGTGGCCGGCGCTCTGGCCTGGCCTCGCCTTTGCCGGTCTTTTTCTCGTGCTCGCCCTCATCGGCTTGCCGCAGGCGTTGCCGGGATGGCTGCATGTCGTCTTGCTCTTCGGGTTCGGGCTTGCGATTGGCGCGGCCCTCTGGCGCGGCGCGCGCGCGTTACGGATTCCGGACCGCGAGGATTCGCTGCGCCATATCGAACAGGTCAACGACCTGGAGCATCGCCCTCTCGAAACGTTGGAAGACAACTTGGCGACCGGCTTTTCCGATTCGGCGTCGCGTGACCTGTGGCGTCTGCACCAGGAGCGCATGAAGGCGGCGGTCGCGCGATTGCGCATCGGCTGGCCGCGGCCGAAACTCATCCAACGCGACCCCTTCGCCTTTCGCATCGGGCTCGGCGTCGCGCTGATCGCCGGCTTCCTGGCGGTCGGCGATCGGGCGGGCGAACGCGTGATGCGGGCGCTGACGCCGGACCTGCTGGCGGGTCAAGGCACGGTGGCGGTCAAGTTGGATGCTTGGATCACGCCGCCGGACTATACCCGGAAACCCCCGGTCTTCCTGGCGTCGGGCGATCTCGCCGGCACGGCGGAAAAGGAAGAGTCCGCGGCGGCGCAACCGGTGGCGCCTGGCACGCTGATCACGGTGCCGAAGGGCAGCAAACTGGTCATTCGCTTGACCGGCGGCGTGACCACGCCGGAGCTTGCCTTCGGCGAAACGGCCAAGCCGTTCGAGGGAGACGACAAGGCCGGATACCATATCGAGGACGCGTTGGCGGAAACCGGCCGTGTCGCTGTTCGGCAGGACGGTGCGGAACTGGTTGGCTGGGACGTCGCGATCACCGACGATACGGTCCCGACCGTCGCGTTTTCGGATGAGCCCAGCGAGAGCCAGCGCAAGGCGCTGCGCTTGGATTTCGAGGCGACCGATGACTACGGCGTGGAACAGGTGACCGCCTTGATCACGCGCGCCAACGCGGAGGGTGCGCAATCGGCCCTGGATAAGCTGCCGCCGATCGAGCTTGAGCTGCCGTTGCCCGGCGTTATGCCGCGGGAAGTCAAGTCGACCAGCTACAACGACCTGACGCCGCACCCCTGGGCCGGTCTGCCGGTCAGCATTCAACTCCTGGCGCGCGACGCCGCGGGGCAGGTCGGTAAGACCGAGCCGGTGCAGGCGGTGCTGCCGGAACGCGTTTTCACGCATCCCGTGGCGCGGGCGATCATCGATCAGCGCCGTGACATTGCGGTGGAACCGGACAAGAACCGCAACCGGGTTGCCGCGATGCTCGAAATCCTGGCGTGGGAGCACGAGACGTATGGCGGCGACGTGGTCGTGTTCATGGCCTTGACGTCCGCGTCGCGGCGCTTGGAGGGCGGTTACAGGAACACGCCGGAGCATGTCGCGGGCGTGATGAAGCTGCTGTGGGATACCGCTCTCCGGTTGGAAGACGGTACGCTATCGCTCAGTGAGCAGGCGCTGCGGGAGGCGCAACAGGCCTTGCAGGACGCCTTGCGCGACGGGGCGGACGACGAGGAACTCGAAAAGCTCATGCGCGAGCTTGAGCGGGCGATGAATGAATATCTCAATTCGCTTGCCGAATCGCTCAAGGACGCGCCGCGTCAGCCCAACGAATTGGCACAGCCGAATAATCAGGACAACATGCTGAGCCGGAACGATCTGCAGAAGATGATGGACCGGATTCGCGAATTGATGAAAAGCGGACAACGGGACGCCGCGCGGCAAATGCTGTCGCAACTGCAGAACATGCTGGAGAACCTGCGGGCGCGGCGGTTTGCGCGTCCGGGTCAGCAACAACAGCGCGCGATGCAGATGCTGAACGAGTTGCAGGATATCATTCGCGACCAGCAGAGCTTGTTGGACCAGACCTTCCGCGAGGCGCAGCGGCGGGGCCAGATGCGGCAGGGGGGCAACAACCGGCGTTTCCGGATGCCGCCGAACTCGCCGCCGCCGGGCATGCAACGCCCCGACGGCCAGCCCAATCAATCGCAAGCGCCGCTATCGCAGGAATCCGAGTCGCAGGAAGCGCTGCGCAAGCGGCTCGGCGAAATAATGCGCCAGTTGGGCGAGATGTCGGACTCGGTGCCGCGGCCGCTTGGCCGGGCCGAACGGTCGATGCGCGGGTCCAGCGACCAACTGGGCAAGGGCCAGGCCGGTCAGGCCGTCCCGCCGCAAACCAATGCGATCGACCAGCTTCAGCAGGGCGCGCGCGCCGCCACGGAACAGCTCATGCGTCAATTCGGTCAACGCGGCCAGCGCGGCGAAGGGGAGCCTAACGCTGAAGCGCGCGAGCGGCAGCGTGATCCGTTTGGCCGGACACAAGACAATGACGGGCGCGGCATGAATACCGAGCAGGTCGAAATTCCCGATGAGAACCGGTTACGGGACGCCCGGCGCATCCGTGATGAGTTGCGCCGCCGGGCGGGGCAACGGACGCGCCCGCAGCCCGAACTCGACTATATCGACCGGTTGCTGAAGCAGTTCTAGCGGTATTGCCGTCGAATTAAGCCGGTCAATTCTTGTCCGGGGTTGCGGCCTCGCGCTCCGCGGTTTGCGCGTCATCCGGCCGCGTGAAGGTGATGTCGAGTTTTTCGGCGGCGGCCGGCGGGTTCTTGAACTGGGTTCTGTAGATCACCTGTTCCCCAGGCTCGACCGATTCTTGCTGCGCCGTGAAGGTCCAGATATGAAGTTCCTTACCGTCCTTGTCCAGCAAGGCGCCGCGTAGCAACGGAACCGTCAAGGTATCGCCGGTGGTGTTTTTGATTGCCCCGTTCACCACTAGAATCTCGTCGTTTCCGTCGATTTCCTTGGTCGGTTTCGGGTCATCGATATGCAAACCCTGGCCCAGGACGTCCGGTTTCAAACCGACCATTGCGTAGATCTTGCTGGTCGCCGGGAAGTGCATCACGATCTTCGACTGCATGAAGTATCCGATGCCCAAGGCGGTTGAAATCACCAGGATCAGCGCCAACAACGAAACCAAGCGCATGATGCCGCGATGGCGCTTGCCGTCCGTCGCTGTGTCCGTTTCGGTCTGGGGCGGCGCGTCGGGCGCGCCCGGCGGCGGGAAGCCGGCGGCCTGTCCCTCTTCGTCCGTCGTCCATTCCTTGGGTATTTCTTCGGATTTCTCGGCGTCGGCTGCGATGGCGTCTTCGGCGTTGCCGTCGTCCGTCTCGCCCGCCGCGTCGTCGCCGGCTTCCGGCTCGTCGTCGGAATCGAAGATTTTGTCCATTGCCGCGTTGGACAGGACCTTCTCGACCGAATCGGCGGCGTTGGGGGCCTGGTCTGGCTCGGACTCGGCGGCTTCGCCGGCCGGGTCCGCATCGGCGGGGGGGTCGTCCGCCGCCATGGCGGCCGCCACGCCCGCCGCGACAGCGGTCGTGTCCGGTTCAGCGGGCGCCGACTCCGGTGCGGCGTCTTCCGGCACGGGCGTACCCGGGCTTTCCAGCGCGTCTTCGGCCGGCTCCGCCTCGGGCATTGCATGCCACTGATGCGCGCATTTACTGCATTTTACCGTTCGCCCGGCGGACCCAAGCGCCTCTGGCTTCACATTGAAGCTGGCACCGCAACTCGGGCAAGAGATAATCATTTTACAGGAAAATCTGACCCAATGGTGTACACCCCTCGACTGGTCGGGGAGTCTAAGGTGTCGTGAGTCCCGTTGCAAGGATGGCAGTGCTTTACGCAGATGGTCCGGCATGCCATCTTGCTCATCCGGGGCGGGATTGGGGCAGCCGGCGACACGCCGTTTGGTTCGTCCGCCGCCGATTGGCGACCTTTCAACGAATGAATTTCGGCGGAAGACGTGGTTCGGTTTGAAAACGTAGGCATGCGCTATGGCGCCGGCCCGGAGGTGCTTAGCGACGTAACCTTCACGCTCCCGCCCGGCTCGTTCCATTTTGTGACCGGGCCGAGTGGTGCGGGCAAATCGTCCTTGCTCAAGCTGATGTATCTGGCGCACCGACCGAGTCGCGGTTTCATCACCTTGTTCAGTCGAGACGTCACCCGCGTGCCGCGCCGCGAGCTGCCCGAGTTGCGGCGAAGAATCGGTGTCGTATTCCAAGATTTTAGGCTGATTCAACACCTGTCGGCATTCGACAATGTCGCGTTGCCGTTGCGCGTCTCCGGCAGCCGGGAAGATGTCGTGCACAAGCATGTCACCGAGCTGCTGACGTGGGTCGGGCTGAAGGATCATCTCCATGCGCGGCCGCCGACCCTGTCGGGCGGACAGCAACAACGCATCGCGATCGCCCGTGCGGTCATCGCGCACCCCAGTCTCTTGCTGGCCGACGAACCGACCGGCAACGTCGACGATACGATCGCCGTGCGTTTGCTGTACTTGTTCGAGGAACTCAACCGAATGGGGACGACGGTCGTCATCGCGACGCATAACAAGAGCCTGATCGCCCGGTTTTCGCATCCCGTCATGCATCTGGAAGATGGCGAATTGACGGTGCTGAATCGCGATGCGGAGACGAAATGAGCGATTCGCAAGCCGTCCTTCCGCTCTCCCGCGAATCGTCGTCACGACTTTTGCCGTGGATCATCGGCATCATGGTCTATCTGGGCGCGGTCATCCTGGCCGGTGCGATGGTGCTGGCGGCGGCCGCGGCCGCGTGGAACGACGAACTGACCGCGGCCTTCACGGTTCAGATCACGCCGATCGACGGTGAAGAAGACGGCGGAATCGAAACCCGGGTCCGGAACGCCGCGAAGATGCTGCGCAATGTGCCGGGCGTTGCGATCGTGAATGTCGTGCCGGCGGAGACGACGATGGCCGCGTTGGAGCCATGGCTGGGGCCGAACCTCAACGCGCAGGATCTTCCGTTGCCGCGTGTCATCGACGTCCGGCTGGAGAAGGCCGGCGCCGTCGATCTGGCGGCGCTTGCGAAACAGTTGAGCGGCGATATCGAGGGCGTTGCGGTCGACAGCCATGAATACTGGCGCGGGCAGATCGAATCGCTTGTCCGGACACTAGAACTCTTGGCGACGGTGGTGATCGTCCTGATCGGGTTTTCGGCGATGGCGGCGGTGGTGTTCGCGACGCGAAGCGGTGTCGCGGTTCATCGCGACGTGATCGAGGTTCTGCATCTGATTGGGGCGACCGATCAGTATGTTGCGCAACAATTTCAGCGCCAGGCATTCCGCGTTTCGCTCATGGGCAGTGTTTTCGGCGGGCTGTTGGCGGTCATCACCTTGTTCGGGTTCGGCCGCTTGCTTGCCGACTTGGATGCGGCGCTGCTGCCGGCGCCGAGCCTGGCGCCGTGGGAATGGATCGCCTTGGGTGTCGTTCCGATCTTGGCGTGTTTGATCGCCACGATGACCGCGCGGCTCACCGTGATTCGCGCGCTGCGGCAGATGCCATGAACGGCGGACGAATTGCCTGCCGGGTCGGGGGGGCGCCAGAGTGATCGGCCCGGCTCGACGAAAACGCACCCGGCGACGGCGGCACCGTTATATGATCGCTGTTCTTGTCGTCATCCTCGCCGGTTGGCTCGGCGGGTTGTTCGTCTTCGCCGCTGAAATTCCACGAACGGCGCAAGCGTCGACCGAGAAAACCGATGTGATCGTCGTCTTGACCGGAGGCAGTCTGCGGCTCGAACAGGGCCTGGCCTTGCTGGAGCAAGGATTCGCTCAAAAACTTTTCGTTTCCGGCGTACATCGGGGGGTCGACGTGCAACAGCTCCTCAAGCTGTCTCGCCAATCGCCGCGGGCGCTCGACTGTTGCATCGTGCTCGGCTACAGCGCCGATCATACGGCCGGCAACGCCAGCGAGACGGCCGAATGGATGCGCGAACAGGGGTACCGATCGCTGCGGCTGGTCACGGCGAGTTATCACATGCCGCGGAGCCTGGCGGAGTTCCATCGCGCGATGCCGGTGGAAACGATCGTGCCCCATCCGGTTTTCCCGGCGACGGTAAAGCTTGATGATTGGTGGCGCTGGCCCGGTACCGCGGATTTGATCGCCGGCGAGTACAACAAGTATCTCGTGGCCATGCTCCGCCATTGGGGAATGGGCCTGCTTGAAAAGGTGGGCGTCTGATGCACACCGTCCGGTCGATCGTGTTCGCCGTGGTTTTCTATGGCTGGTCCGCTGTGCTCAGCCCGCTCTATGTGCCGTTGATGCTGTTGCCGCGGCGCGGATTCTGGTTTGTGGCCTGGGTCTGGGTCCATACCTGCATGTGGATCATAAGAGCCGTCGTCGGAATCCGATGCGAGACGCGCGGCGAGGAGAACCTGCCCGATGGCGCGTTTATTCTGGCGTCCAAGCATCAGTCGGCCTGGGACACGTTGATCTATAACGTCGTGTTCAGAGACTGCGCCTATGTCTTGAAACGCGAGCTGTTCTGGTTCCCCTTCTTCGGATGGTTCCTGTGGCGCGTCGGCATGATCGGGATCGACCGGACCGGCGGCGCGACCGCGCTGAAGCGGATGGTCCGAGAAACCAAGGAATGGCTGGCCCAGGGCCGCAACATCGTCATCTTCCCGCAAGGAACGCGGACAGCCCCCGGGGCGAAGCGCCCCTATCTGCCGGGCGTGGCGGCGTTATACGGCCAATGCGATGTGCCGGTCGTGCCGGTGGCGTTGAACTCGGGCATGTTCTGGCCGCGCCGGAAATTCGTGAAGCGGTCGGGCACCGTCGTCTTGGAGTTCCTGCCGCCGATCATGCCGGGTTTGAACCGCCGTGAGTTCGCGGCCCAGCTCGAAGAGCGGATCGAAACCGCCACCCGAAAGATCGAAGCCGAGGCCGCGGAGCGCTACGGAATCGCGCTCGACGATCCGGCCGACACGGTCGTCGACGCGAGGCCCTAGATCGTTATGAATTTATCCTGAATCGAGGAAACAGGGTTCCCAAAGGTTGCGAATAATGATTCACAGTGTTTGCTGCGTATGGAGGTCAGCAAAC
>JANQKC010000016.1 GCA_028281325.1 Alphaproteobacteria bacterium | reverse complement strand
CGTTGCGAATGGTGCGGCGGTCGGCCTCACGGGCTTGGCGACAGATGCTGATGCGACCGACACGGTGACCTACAGCCTGACGGACGACGCGGGCGGGCGGTTCGCGATCGATGCGAACACCGGCGTCGTGACGGTCGCGGATACCTCGTTGCTGGATTACGAGACGGCGACCAGTCACACGGTGACGATCCAGGCGACCTCGACGGACGGGTCGACCTCGACCGAGACGTTTACGATCAATCTCACGGACGACACGTCGGAAGCGGCGGTCGGCCCGGTCACGGATAGCGACGGCACCGCCAACACGATCAGTGAGTCGGTTGCAAATGGCGCCGCCGTTGGCTTGACCGGTCTGGCGACGGACGCGGACGCGACCGATACGGTGACCTATAGTCTCACGGACAATGCGGGCGGGCGGTTTGCGATCGACGCGAACACGGGCGTGGTGACGGTGGCGGATACGTCGCTACTCGACTTCGAGACGGCGACCAGTCACACGGTGACGATCCAAGCGACGTCGACCGATGGATCCACATCGACCGAGACGTTTACGATCAACCTCACCGACGACACGTCGGAAGCGGCCGTTGGTCCGGTGAGCGATAGCAACGCCTCGGCCAATATCGTTTCCGAGAGCGTTGCCAATGGTTCAGCGGTTGGCCTGACGGGTCTGGCGACGGATGCCGATGCGACCGACACGGTGACCTACAGCCTGACGGATAATGCCGGTGGGCGCTTCGCCATCGACGCGAATACTGGTGTCGTGACGGTGGCCGACGCGACGTTGCTGGATTACGAGACGGCGACCAGCCACACCGTCACCATCCAGGCCACTTCCACGGACGGATCGACGTCGACCGAGACCTTCACGATCGATCTCGAGAACGTTCTCGAGGCGCCGACGATGACCACGTCGGACAGCACCGGCGACGAGGACACGGCGATTGCGCTCGATATCCAGCCGACCTTCCTGGACGATGGCGCAACGCATACGGTCACGATCACGGGTGTTCCGGCCGGCGCGACCTTGTCGGCGGGCACCGATCAGGGCGGTGGAACGTGGAGCCTGACTCCGGCGCAGCTGACCGGCCTTTCGGTGACGCCGCCGAACGACAGCGATGTCGATTTCCAACTCGGCGTTACGATCATGTCGGATGACGGCAGCGGGACCCTGAGCACGTCGCCGCAGACGATCAACGTGACGGTTGATCCCGTCGCCGATGCCCCGACGCTGAGCGTTACCGATCCGGCGAGCGGTTCGGAAGACGGTGCCGTACCGGTAACGTTCTCGACCGCTATCCAAAACATGGAGAGCTCGCCCAACTTCAGCGTGACGGTCTCCGGTGTGCCCAGTGGCGCGACACTCAACGTTGGCACGGATAATGGTGACGGCAGTTGGACGCTGACGGCCGGTCAAATCAACAACGTCTATGTGATGCCGCCGGCCGGATCGGACACCGACTTCCAGCTTTCCATCTCCGCGACGGCCGACCAGACACAGTCGCTGATCGACACTGGGTTCGATTCGAGCGCCGACGGGTTTACCTATGCGGACGATACCTTCAGTACGGCGGATACCGACGACGACGCAGACGACTACGCCAGTGGCGCGTACAGTTCGAGCGGGGGCAACACTGGCGGCGGCCTGACGGTCGACCTCGGTGGAATCGACGGTGACGACATCGAGGGCATCTCCGGCGGTTGGCAGACCACCTTCAATGTACCGAGCAACGCGACCGGCTCATTGACCTTCAAGTACCGGATGCAAACGAACGACTCGTATGAATCCGACGAATACAGCCAGATTCTGGTCAGTATCGACGGTTCGCTCGTCGGAACCGGCGGTAACAGCTATGTCGCTCAGGTCGCTGGTGGTGGCGATACCGGCTGGCAGACCGTTACGCTCGATCTCGGCAGTCTGTCAGCGGGCAATCACACGTTGATCCTGGGTGGGTACAACAATGAGAAGACGCAGTCCAACGAGCTGACGGAAATCCAGTTCGACGACGTACAGCTCACGACGGGCGGGACGATGACGGTCAACGAGACATTCGACGTGTCGCCGGACTGGGTCGACTTGAACATCTCGGCGTCGTTGAACGACTTGGACGGTTCCGAATCCTTGGCGATCACGATCGGCAACGTACCGAACGGATCGACCCTATCGGCCGGCACCGACAATGGCGATGGTTCCTGGACGCTCGCGCCGGGCGATCTGACCGGCCTGAAGATGTTCACGCCTGAAAACTACTCCGGCACCGTGCAACTGACCGTTACCGCGACCAGTACGGATGGCGCGGACACGAATAGCGTTTCCGACACGATCGATGTGACGATCGGCGCCGTTGCCGATACGCCGACGTTGACGTTGACGGATCCCGATACGGAAACGCAACTTTTCCATAGCACTTTCGAGACCGGTGGACCGACGGCGTTCATCGACGGAACCGTCGATGGCTGGAGTCCCGGTAGTGGAAACGAGATCGAGCTTTGGAACGAGTCCGATCAACCGGGTGATGCAGTGGACGGCGACCAATTCGTCGAGATCAACTTCGAGGGCGACGGCGGCTTCCCGGATGCGGGCGTCATCGAGCGAACCGTCTCCACCGCGGCGGATATGACGTACGAACTGAGTTTCGATGTATCGCCGCGGCCCGGCTTCGAGTCCTATATGGACTTCCAGGTTAGCGCGATCGATGTGTCGTCCGGCGCGGTGCTTGAGACCGTCACCATCGGGTGGGACGGAAACACGGTCAGCGAAATGACCTGGGAGGAGCATTCGCTCCAGTTCGTCGGGACCGGCGGTGACGTTCGGCTCGTCTTCACCGACACCGGCACGGTGCACCCGGAGGGCCGCGGTGCGTTCGTCGACGATATTCGGTTCACGCAGTCCAGTACCACGCCGAGCGCCGGTGAGCCCATCAACTTGCCGGCAATTGCAGCCGCGCTGACGGATACGGATGGTTCCGAGACCCTCACCATCGTGATTAGCGAAATCCCGGATGGTGCGGTACTGAGCGACGGTACGAATAGTTTTACCGCGAACAGCGCGAACGGCTTTGAGGTCGATATTTCGACCTGGGACCCATCGTCATTGACGATTACGACGGATCCCGGCCACGACGGTGATTTCGAATTGACCGTGCAGGCGATTTCCGAGGAATCGAGTGGCGGCAAGGCGATCAATACCAGAACGATCAACGTCGAGGTTGCCGATCCGCAGCCCACCGGTTCAGGATCGTCCGATGCCTATCGAGATGCCGTTATGGCGCATGACCCTGCCGGCTATTGGAGGCTTGGCGAAAATTCCGGTTCGACGGCATCCGATGAGGTTGGAAGTCATGACGGCACGTATCGGAACGGTGCGTCCCCGGGTGAGACCGGCGCACTCAACGGGGACTCGAATACCGCCGTCGAACTCGACGGGAACAACGATCATGTTCGGGTTGGCGGTACCGAAGACTTCGAGATTTCCAATGGCACGATCCAGATGTGGATCAATCCGGATGACGTGAACACCGAGCAATGGCTGTTCACGCGTGACGACGACGACAAGATGTATCTCCGTGTCAAGGACGGGAAGGTCGAGTTCGAGAGCAATGGAGATACGGTGTTTTCCAGCGGCACGTTGTCGACCGGTCAGTGGTACATGATCACTGCGGTCTTCGGCGCCGGCGGCATGAAGCTCTACGTGGATGACTCGCTTGCCGGCAGCAGCAGCAAGACAGACGGTATGGGGGACAACGAAGCGAGGACCTACATCGGCGCCGATAAGGATGGTGGCAAGACCTTCGACGGCACCATCGACGAGGTCGTCATCTACGATACGCAGCTTTCGCCGTCGGATATCAGCAATCTTTACGATATCGGTACGAACGGTGGCTCCGGCGGCTCCGGTGGCTCCGCAACCGAGGGGACGACAGGCGACGACAACATCACCGGAACCTCCAGCGCCGATACGATCTACGGCTATGACGGGGTGGACACGCTGGATGGCGCCGCCGGCGACGATACGCTTTATGGCGGTGACGGCGACGATACCATCGACGGCGGCGCCGGCAATGACACGATTTACGGTGGCGACGGCAACGACGACATCGACGGGGGTACGGGCAACGACACGATTTATGGCGGCCTCGGGAACGATACGATCGACGGCGAGGACGGCAATGACACCATCTATGGCGGAGCGGGGGATGACCACCTAACCGGCGGCGCCGGTGCCGACACCCTTTACGGCGGCAGTGGCGCGGACCGGATTTATGGCGGCGCCGGCGACGACGTATTGGACGGCGGCACGGGCAATGACAGTCTTTACGGCGGCGACGGCAACGATCTTTTCATCTTCCAGGAGGGCAGCGGCCGTGACCAGGTGGACGGCGGCACCGGCGGCGGTTGGATCGACACGATCGAGCTGCAGGACGCCGCGGGCGGCAACGGTATCGGCAGCTTTGGCGCGGATTGGACGTTGTCCCTGGATACGGGATCGATCAGCGCTTCCGGCAGCAACTATATCGATCTCAGCAACGATGCATCCGGAACCATTATTCTGCAGGATGGCAGCGAGGTCGCATTCAACGCGATCGAACGTATCGAATGGTAGACCGGATCGTTTACAGAAATCCTTGCCGGCGTTGTGCGGCCTAAGGTCTTAGTCCTTCTTTCAGGGGTGTTTTGCCGGCTAGAAGCTGAAAAGGGCTTTGCCTGTTGCCTTATTTGTGCTGTATCGCCGCTCTATCGGCTCCATGCCGCTCGCTAGGGACGGGTGGAACCTTTGGACAGCTAGGATTGGGTGATGCCGCGCGATTACGTTGAACGCATTCTGCGATCGAAGGTTTATGAGGTGGCGCGCGAAACGCCGCTGGAGCCGATGCCGATCCTTTCCGCTCGGCTCGACAATAAAATCCTGCTGAAACGCGAAGACCTGCAGCCGGTTTTTTCCTTCAAGCTGCGGGGCGCCCACAACAAGATCGCCAACTTGGATGAGGCAGCCCGCGCCCGTGGCGTCGTATGCGCGTCGGCGGGAAACCATGCGCAGGGCGTGGCCTTGTCGGCCGATCGGTTGGGGCTGCGCGCGGTGATCGTCATGCCGGTTACCACGCCCGCCATCAAGGTCGACGCGGTGCGGCGTCTGGGCGGCGAGATCGTGTTGCATGGTACGTCCGTGGACGAAGCCCGGGAACACGCGGAAGAGATCGCGCGGGTCGAACGGATGACTTTCGTCCATCCCTACGACGATCCCGACGTTATTGCCGGTCAAGGGACCATCGCTATGGAAATCCTGCGCCAGCATAGCGAGCAGATCGACGCCATTTTCGTCGCCGTGGGCGGCGGCGGGTTAATTGCCGGGATCGCGGCCTACGTCAAATCGCTTTGGCCGCACATCAAGATCATCGGCGTGGAGCCGGACGACGCGGCGTGCATGCATGACGCGCTGAAGGCGGGGCACCCGGTGCGGCTGAACCATGTCGGCCTATTTGCCGACGGCGTCGCGGTGGCCCAGGTCGGCGACGAGCCCTTTCGAATTGCGAAGCAATGCGTCGACGAAGTGATTCTTGTGTCGACCGATGAGATTTGCGCAGCGGTCAAGGATATCTATGACGACACCCGGTCGATTGCCGAACCGGCCGGCGCCTTGGGGATTGCCGGGCTCAAGACCTATGTTGCGCGCGAGAAGGCGCGTGGGGAAACCTATGTCGCGTTGGATTGCGGTGCGAACGTCAATTTCGACCGGTTGCGGCATATCTCGGAACGGGCGGACATCGGCGAGCAAAAGGAAGCCTTACTGGCGGTGACGATACCCGAGCGGATCGGCAGTTTCCGGAAGTTCTGCCAAGTGGTCGGCAAACGGTCGGTTACCGAGTTCAACTATCGCTACTCCGATGTGGATGACGCACATATTTTCGTCGGCGTGGAGTTGCGGAACGGGGAGCAGGACAAGATCGACCTGATCCGCGAACTGGATAACGAAGGGTATCCGACCGTCGATATGACCGATAATGAACTGGCCAAACTGCATGTCCGCTACATGGTCGGCGGTCGGGCGCAAGCATTGAGGAATGAGCGGCTCTATCGGTTCGAATTTCCCGAACGTCCGGGGGCGCTCCTCAATTTCCTCGACAATATGGGGGCGGGCTGGAACATCAGTCTTTTCCACTATCGAAATCACGGCAACGCCTACGGCCGGGTACTGGTCGGCATGCAGGTTCCGGATGGCGAAGACGAAAAATTCCAGGCCTTTCTGGAGGACGTCGGGTACCCAAGCACCGATGAGACCGTTAATCCCGTCTACGATCTATTTTTGAAGTAGAGCCCGTCTTGGGTCTCACGCGCGATTTGCGTCGGCCACGATTTGCTGTTCAAGAGACCGCGTTGCTTGACCATCGACCGGCAGGTTTCTGCTCTTCTGGTATTGCCGGATCGCCAATCGGGTGCGCTGGCCGGCGATGCCGTCGATCGGGCCCGGATCGAAACCCAGTCGCGCCAAGCCGGATTGAATGTTACGGACCCGGGCATGACTGTTGCCGGACTTGGCAGTTGATGATCCTGACCCCCATTCCCAGATGGGCCGGCCGAGGTTGAGATTGCTGTTGTCCGTCAAAGCGCCGGTAATTCCGCCAGCGCCAGCGCCGATCAGCGCGCCTTGAACGACGGTCAGGCCCGTTACGGCGCCGACGATCGCACCGGCGCCTGCGCCGAGTCCGGATCCGGTGACGGCGCGCTCGCCTGGGGTCGAACCGCAGCCTGCGACAAAGATTACCAGTGCGATAGACGTTGATAGCTTGCGGAGCATTCCTTCCTCCTGTCTTTATCCACTTGCGCCGGGCATCATTGCCGACAAATCGTGGTTGCTGTGACGGACGTTACAACCTCATGATGGAATTCCCTGTTATCATGCGAATCTGGCAGCAATGCGGCAAAGACGTGCCGCGGTAGCGGTAGCGCTTGGATGTTGAATACGCAGGCTCATTGATGGTGTCGTATCCCGTTGAACTAGTGGAGGAGGACGACGGGTCCTATCGGGTCGCATCGCCCCATTTCCCTGAGCTGGTGACCTATGGTGAGAGTGAGCCCGACGCCTTGTTGCACGCGCTCTACGCATTGGAAGAAGTCATTACGGAGCGCATTGCCAAGCGTGAGGTGGTGCCGGTGCCGGTCAAGCCGGCGCCCGATCTGCAACCCGTGGAACTGCCGACGCCAATTGCCGGCTTGCTGGAACTTTACTGGCGCTACAACCTGGGCGCCTTCGCTCCTGAACGGTCCGAGTAAATGACGATTTCTTGAATCGTCTTGAGTAATCTCCGCAAACATTCTTGCCTATGGTAACGCAGCGGTAATCAGCCTATAAGCCGCATCGACTGTATCCATGACATCGGATCGCCATGCCGAAACGATACGCGCTTCGGCGACGGTGGTCGGTATCTTGAGTAGCCTTCGCCTTTAGGAGTTTCGGTTGAAAATCGCCGTCGCCTTTTCCGCTCTGCTCGGTTTGGCCGTCGCTACCCTGTTGGTCGGCTATTACGGGTTCGGGACCGTCGGGCAGGCATTCCTGAGCGCGGGCTGGGGGATGTTCGTGATTGCCGCGTACCACGTGATTTCCCTTTGCTTTGCCGCGATGGGATGGCGCGTGATCGTGCAGCGGGTTTGGCCGGCGCCTTTTCTTCTTTACCTTTGGGCGCGTTGGGTTCGTGAATCGGTGAACGGGCTTATGCCGGTTGGCCAGGTCGGCGGTGATATTGTGGGCGCCCGGCTGCTCGCCATTCGGGGATCGGGTGCGGCCGTTGCGGGCGCGGGGGCCGTTGTCGACAAGACCGTCGAGGTGTTCAGCCAGTTCGTGTTCTCGCTGATGGGCGTCGCACTGCTGCTTTATGTAAGCGCGGAGAATTCGCTGGGATGGTCGGTAGCCATCGGCCTTCTGATATTCGCACCGTTGCTGATCGGATTTATCGTCGCTCAGCGGATGGGAATGTTCCACTTGCTCGAACGGTTTCTGCTCAAGCTGGAAAACAAATCGAGTTGGCTCAGTCTGGGCGACGTTTCAGGCTTACACGATACGATCCTTGAACTCTATCGAGATCGTAAAGCCATCGTCCTAAGCTTTCTCTATCACTTGATGACGTGGTTTGTCGGTATCGGGGAGGTTTGGCTCACCGCGTATTTCATGGGATTCGAAATCGGTTTGCTCGAAGCGGCGATCATCGAGAGTTTGGCGCAGGCGGTGCGCAGCGCCGGCTTTGTGATTCCCGGATCGCTGGGTGTGCAAGAGGGCGGATATCTTCTTTTTGGGACGATGTTCGGCCTGTCGCCGGAGGTCGCCCTTGGGCTGTCGTTGGTTCGGCGTGTGCGGCAGCTGCTGCTCGGGGTCCCCGGCCTAATCGTCTGGCAGGTAAGCGAGGGAAAGCGGCTGGTGGTCGCTAAACGCCATCCGTCTGCGCCGCGGGACTGACACGGGTTTCAGCGTTGCGCGACCCGCGTTTCGGGATGCTGCGGCTGTTTATCGATCTGGCGTCGGCACCGCTCAAGGTAGAGCTTGGCCACCTGATCGTCCGGATAGTCAGCAAGAAAATCCTGCAATGCGCTGAATGTCGCGGCCCAGTCCGACGCGCGGTACAGGTCGTAGATTTCGCTCCACCGGCGGCAGAATGCTTTCTGCTCTTCGGTTGCCAGAATCGATGATGGTCCGTCATACGCCGCACAGAGTTCGTAGGTGGCCACTCGTTTGCTTATACCCTTCACGGCCGCCAGATCGATGGGCCTGAACAGGAAGGCGTCGCTTGCAACCTGGTAGACGCTTTCGCTGACGAGCAGTTGGGTGCCGTAGCGTTTGTTGAGGCCTTCGAGGCGGGCGGCCAGGTTCACCGAGACGCCGAGCGCGGTATAGTCCATACGGTCCGGCGACCCGATATTGCCGACCACCGTTTCACCGGTATGCAGACCGAAGCGGGTGAGCATTTCAGGTTCGCCGTTGGCCGACCATTCGGCGTTCAGTTCCGCGCTGCGTTGCTGGCATAACAGCATCGTTCGGCATGCAACTTGGATGTGGTCGTCGACCGCAAGCGGCGCATTCCAAAACGCCATGATCGCATCGCCGATGTATTTGTCGATAGATCCTTGATTCTCAAGAATTATTTCACCGAGTTCCTGGAAATAGCGCGAGGTTTTCCGTGTCAGGTCTTCTGGCGACATCTGTTCGGACAGATCCGTGAAGTTGGCCACGTCGGTGAACAGGATCGAGAGTTGCCGCCGTTCCCCGCCGAGGCCTTGCACGTTGCCGGACCGGATGAGCTGTTCGACGAGCGCCTTGGGGACGTATTGACCGAACGTGCGAATGGCGGTTTTCATCGTCGCCATCGATTCGGTGAGTTCACGGATTTCGGTGATGCGGGAATCTATTTCGGGCGAATCCTCCTCGAAGGAAAGGTCGCGTATCTTCTTCGTCTCCTCGACAAGGGCGCGGATCGGTCGGGCGATCCATTCCGAAACCCACGCGATCAAAGGAACCGACAGGAGCAAGGGTATGATCGAATAGATCAGGCTCCAGATTCGGTGTTCGGCAATCGGGCCGATGAAGTCGTTCACAGGCACCACGATGCCGACGCGCTTGTTGGAGCCGAAACTGCCCATAAGCGAGGAGACACTCGCCACATAGTCCTCGCCGTCGACGCTGTAGATGAAACGGTCGTCGCTCTTGCCGGCGAAATGTTTGATCGCCTCGGTCAATGACGGCTGTTCCAGCTCGTCAACGCGGACCGGTTTCAGTTTTGTTTGGCCGTCCTCGGTAACCCGCTTGACGGTGCGGTTTACGTCCGGATAGGCGATCAATTCGGTCTTCTCGTTGTAGAGGAACACGACACCGGAGTCGCCGACCTTTTGGTCCCGCAGGAAAGACGACAGTTGCGCGAGCGTGATATCCGCGGCGACGACGGCGCTGCGGTCGCTGTCCACCTTGCGGGAAACCGTTATGCCGGGCGCCCGCAGGCTTGAAAAAATATACGCGTCGGTCAGCGATGCGTCGCTCTGGGTCAGCGCGGCCTTGTACCATGGCCGGCCGCGCGGATCGTAGCTTGCCGCGCTGGTAATCGGATCGCCGATCGCCTTTCGGCCGGCATCCAGGAATATCCAACGTTGTTCGCGGGCACCGTCCGGCTGCAGCGCGATTGTCCGGACGCCGTAGGTGGCCGACGGAGGCGCTTTCAATCGGCTCTTCGTATTGGCGTCGACATCGGCAAATTGTACGACCTGAAAGAAATCGCCGTTCTCGTATCCGACGAAAAGGCCGTATAGCTGTGGATAGGCTTCGAGCGCATCGAGAAAATACTGAGCCGTCGGATGATCCGTCCGGTCGGGCAGCAGTGCGATGTCCGGCAGTTCCGCGGTGAGATGGATCAGCGTGACCGGCGGGTCGATAAAGTTACGGGTTTTCTCAAGTACTTTCTCACTGACATTGAGGAGAAGTGTATCCGCAGCTTCCAGCGCCAACTCGGCGTTGCGGCTATAGTTGTACCAAATCAAACTTCCGGCAAGGAGCAAGAAGATAGCGATGAATATTGCAATAATATTGAAGTTAAGCGGCGCATTAATTAAAAAGCCGCGAAACTTGCGCGCAAAAATATTCATTCCATTCTCAGACAGTATGATGCCGCCTTGCCAGAAGCGGCGTTGGCGTCTCGCCCAGTTTGCCCCTCATTCATCTTTGCATAGCTGCAACGGTGATCGCAAACACCAACGATGAAAACGACGATATCGAGTAGGGTTAGGAATGATTCCCGCGCTGTAGCCAAGTATGTCAAAAGACTTATAACGGCGGCGGTTTTGCGGTAGGCCTAGGAAAACCATTATCGAACTACCGCCGAAAACCGGCGCCTAGAGTAGAGGCGTGAATGGGAAAGAAACCGCCGCAGAACGAAATGCCGGATGCGTCGTCACTAACGATGGCCGGTGATTTCGCGGAGCCGGCATCCGACGCATGGACCGCACTTGTCGAACGTATTCTCGGCGAAGGGAAAGGCGTCGACGCCTTGAGCTTCCATACGCTCGATGACATCGAGATTCAGGCCCTCTATACCCGGGACGATTGGCCGTCGGAAGACGACCCCTCCGGGTTCCCGGGCATGGCGCCCTTTACGCGCGGACATCGCCTTGCCGGCCAGGTGGCGGCGGGCTGGGACGTGCGGCAGCGGCATGCGCTTCCCGACCGTCGCGTTTGCAACGCGGCGATACTCCAGGATTTGGAACAGGGCGTCACGTCAATCCTCCTGGCGCTTAGCGCCGCCGCGCGGCACGGGCTTGATGCCGATGACGTCGCCGCGCCGGGTGTGGCGGGTGGCGATGGCGTCATTCTGTCGTCGCTTGACGATCTCGACGACGTGCTCGACGGGGTGGACCTGGAGGCGGCGCCGATAGCGTTGGACGCCGGCGCGGCATTCCTGCCGGTGTCGGCGATGATGTTCGCGCTGTGGCAACGGCGCGGCGTCCGGCCGGAGATGGCGGCGGCGGCGCTCAACGCGGACCCGATTACGGCGCTGGCCCGGCAGGGCGCGTTGCCGTGTGCGGTTGACGACATGCTCCGACAGCTCGGGCATCTTGCAACCTATACCGCCGAGCGGTTCCCCAATGTCTCCTCTGTCGGCGTGGACAGCGCCGTTTATCATAACGCGGGCGCCAGTGAAGCGCAGGAACTCGCCTGCGCCGCGGCGACCGGTGTGGCCTATCTCCGCAGTCTTACCGAGTCCGGATTGCCGCTTGAGACGGCCTTCGCCCAAATCGCCTTCACCTTTGCGGTCGACTCCGACTTTCTGACGTCGATCGCGAAGCTTCGCGCTGCGCGCCGGCTTTGGGGCCGTATCGCGGAGGCCTGCGGCGATGCGGCCATGGCGCGAACCATGCGTCTTTCCGCGGTAACGTCGGCTCGAATGCAGGCTCGCCGGGACCCTTGGGTGAACATGCTTCGCGGCACGTTGGCGACCTTTGCTGCGTCGGTCGGGGGTGTCGACAGCATCACGGTTCTGCCGTTTACGCACGCGCTTGGGCTGCCCGACGAATTCGCGCGGCGGATCGCGCGGAATACGCAACTTGTGCTCCAGCAGGAGTCCTCGCTCAATCGGGTGATCGATCCCGCGGGCGGCGCGTGGGCATTCGAGACTTTGACCGACGCCTTGAGCCAGGACGCATGGAGTTTGTTCCAAGATATCGAAGCGGCGGGCGGCATCGTGGCCGAGCTTGAAAGCGGTGCACTCGCCGGGCGGATCGCGAAGGCCGCCGCGGTGAGGGATCGCAGCATCGCCGTCCGAAGCGACCCGATCACCGGCAGCAGCGCCTTTGCCAATCTGCAGGAAGAGCCGGTGGACGTGCTCTTGCTCGACGTTGCGGCGTTGGAACGGGAAGCGGTGCAGTCGCTGGCCGATCATCGCTCGGCAACGGATCAAGCTGAGGCGATCCACCCTGTGCGCGCCGTGGCGTCGCAGGCCGGCAAGGATGGTCTCATGGAAACCGTCGTCGCGGCAGCATTGGACGGGGCGACGCTCGGGTCGTTGAGCGCCGTTATCGCAGCGTCGGCGCCGACCCAAATCCCGGCGCTGCCGCAGCGGCGACTGGCGGAACCGTTCGAACGCCTGCGCGATGCGTGCGACGCGCACGCGGCAATAAACGGCGCACCGCCGAGGGTCTTCCTGGCGGCGATCGGAAATCCTGCACAGTTCACCGGCGCCGTCGGTTTTGCGCGCAATTTCTTTGCCGCCGGTGGGATCGACGCTGTCGTCGGGACGGGCGGGACCGATGTGACCGCGGTCGCCGACGAATTCGGGAAGAGCGGTTTGACGACGGCTGTGCTATGCTCCGAACCGGTCGTATACGAGGAACTGGCCGCCGATGCGGTGGCCGCGCTGTCCGCCGCCGAGAAAGTGTTTATCATCGGGTCGCCTCGGGGCGGTCTCGCCTCGATGGAGAAGGCGGTCGATGGCTTTGCCTTCGAAGGGTGTGACGTGCTTGCCATTCTAACGAAATTTCTTGTGGATACAGGAGTCTTGCGGCAATGAGCGCGATTCCGGATTTCTCGGCGGTGGATTTTGCGTCCGGCGCGAACCGAACCGCCACGACGACCGATTGGGCGCAGGCGATGGCGGCGATTGGCGGATCGCCCGATGGGCTGGTTTGGGAAACACCGGAACGCATCCCTGTGAAGCCGCTGTATTCGGCGGCGGATCTCGACGGCTTGGACTTTCTGGCGACGCGGCCCGGCTTGCCGCCCTATCTGCGGGGGCCGTATCCCACCATGTATGTCACGCAGCCGTGGACCATTCGGCAGTATGCCGGTTTCTCGACCGCGGAAGCGAGCAACGCCTTCTACCGGCGGAACCTGGCCGCGGGACAGAAAGGCCTCTCCATCGCCTTCGACCTGCCGACCCATCGCGGTTACGATTCGGATCATCCGCGGGTGGGCGGCGATGTCGGCATGGCCGGCGTGGCGATCGACTCGATCCTGGATATGCGGACCCTGTTCGACGGCATCCCGCTGGACCGCATGAGCGTCTCGATGACCATGAACGGGGCGGTGCTGCCGGTGATGGCTCTTTACATCGTCGCCGGCGAAGAGCAGGGCGTGCCCTTGGCCAAATTGTCCGGCACGATTCAGAACGACATCTTGAAAGAGTTCATGGTGCGGAACACCTACATCTTCCCGCCGCAACCGTCGATGCGCATCATCTCCGACATCTTTGCCTACACGTCGGAGAACATGCCGCGCTTCAACAGCATCAGCATTTCCGGTTATCACATGCAGGAGGCCGGGGCGACAGCCGACCTGGAACTCGCGTACACGCTGGCCGATGGGATCGAGTATGTCCGGCGGGGTCAGGCGGCCGGCCTGGGCGTCGATACGTTCGCGCCGCGGCTGTCCTTTTTCTGGGCGGTCGGCATGAACTTCTTCATGGAAGTGGCGAAGCTGCGGGCCGCGCGGTTGTTGTGGGCGAAGCTCATGCGCCAGTTCGAGCCGGAGAATCCGAAGTCCTTATCCTTGCGGACCCATTGCCAGACATCGGGTTGGAGTCTCACGGCGCAGGATGTATTCAACAATGTCATCCGGACATGCATCGAGGCGATGGCGGCGACGCAGGGGCATACGCAGTCGCTCCACACTAATGCGCTGGACGAGGCGCTGGCCTTGCCGACGGATTTCAGCGCCCGCATCGCCCGCAACACGCAGATTTTTCTGCAGCAGGAAAGCGATACCTGTAAGACGATCGATCCTTGGGCCGGAAGCTACTATGTCGAGCGGCTGACCTATGAACTCGCCCGGCGCGCCTGGGATCACATCCAAGAGGTCGAAGATCTGGGCGGGATGGCCAAGGCCATCGAAGCGGGCATTCCCAAACTGCGCATCGAAGAAGCGTCTGCCCGAACGCAAGCGCGCATCGATACCGGCCGGCAAACGGTCGTCGGCGTGAACAAGTACCGGCTTGAAAAGGAAGACCCCATCGACGTGCTCAAGGTCGACAACACGGCGGTCCGGCAGGCCCAAATCGAAAAGCTTAAGCGGTTGCGCGCCGAACGGAACGAGGCGGACTGTCAGGCGGCTCTGGACGCGTTGACGCGCTGCGCGGAATCGGGGGACGGCAACCTGCTGGCGCTTGCCGTCGATGCGGCCCGCGCGAAAGCCTCGGTCGGCGAGATCACCGATGCGATGGAGCGCGTCTTCGGCCGCCACGTTGCGGAAATCAAGGCGATATCGGGGGTTTACAGCAGCGAGATGGGCGAGGCGACGGACGCCGTGAAGACGGTGCGTGACATGATCGCAACTTTCGAGACCCGCGAAGGGCGGCGACCCCGCATCCTTGTCGCGAAAATGGGGCAGGACGGGCATGACCGTGGCCAAAAGATCATTGCGACGGCATTTGCGGATTTGGGTTTCGACGTGGATATCGGTCCGCTGTTCCAAACGCCGGACGAGGCGGCCCGTCAGGCGGTCGAGAACGACGTCCATATCATCGGGGTGAGTTCGCTCGCCGCCGGTCATTTGACCTTGGTGCCGGACCTGAAGTCGAGGCTCGAAGAGCTTGGGCGGGGCGATATCATGATCGTGCTGGGCGGTGTCATCCCGCCGCAGGATTACGATACGTTGTATGCGGCGGGCGCCAAGGCGATCTTTCCGCCCGGGACCGTGATCAGCGAGGCGGCGGTCGGTCTGTTGGAAACGCTGAACGAGTCGTTGGGCTATACGCCGGAAGACGGCGGCCAGTGACGGCGGGTTCGTGCGGATGACAAGTCGCGCCGCACCGCGGTTAAGCCGGGTCCCCCTTTCCGTAGATGAGTATGTCGCCGGTGTCCTGTTGGGCGACCGGGCCGTGATCGCCCGCGCCATCACGTTGATCGAAAGCCGAAATCCTGATCATCAAGCGATGGCGCAGGATATGATCGTACAACTCCTGCCGTATAGCGGGAACGCGCATCGCGTTGGAATCACCGGCGTGCCGGGGGTCGGCAAGAGCACCTTCATCGATGCGCTGGGAACGGATTTGACCGAAAAGGGTCATCGCGTCGCGGTCTTGGCCGTCGATCCGACCAGCAGCCGCACCGGCGGCAGCATTCTCGGCGACAAGACACGGATGGAGAAACTGTCGCGCGACGACAAGGCCTTCATCCGGCCTTCGCCGGCATCTGGGACGCTGGGCGGGGTGACGCGCACGACCCGGGAAACCATGATCATCTGCGAAGCCGCCGGTTTCGATGTCATCTTGGTCGAGACCGTCGGGGTCGGCCAGTCGGAGACGGCGGTCTCGGAAATGGTGGATTTCTTCCTGGTGCTGACCATCGCGGGGGCCGGGGACGAACTGCAAGGCATCAAGCGCGGCGTGCTCGAACTGGCGGATATGATCGCGGTCAACAAGGCGGATGGCGAGAACAAGGAGCGTGCCGCGCGGGCCGCCGGCGAATACGCGAATGCGATGCACCTGATGACGCCCGCCAGCCCGAATTGGACGCCGCCGGTTCTGCAGTGCAGCGGCCTGCGCCGGATCGGCCTTGCCGCGCTATGGCAGAAAGTGGTCGACCATCGCGAGCGCTTGACGGAAACCGGTGAGCTTGAGGCGACCCGACGCGGTCAGATTCTGCGGTGGATGTGGGCGATGGTCGAGGATCGGCTGATGACGTCGCTGCGAACCGACCCGGACGTCGCGAGCGGCATAGGCGCTTTGGAGCATGACGTAATGGCTGGCCGGTTGACGCCTACCATGGCGGCGGACCGAATCCTCAGGACATTCAGCGACCGAAAGCGGTAACGCTGGGCCGTGCAGCAGGGTCGGTATTACGGCTTGCCGCCACCGGGATTGCTCGGCGTCAGGTCGTCTTTGCCGAGCTGTTTCAGGAGATCGGGGTCCGGGTCCGTGGCGCCTTCGATCGGGCCGCCGCTGTAACCGGTCAGGACACCATCCGAACTGCTTGAGGCGGCCGAGCCGGCCGTTCCCGAGAGGCCCTCCTTCGCGGAAGAGTCCGTACCGCTGTCCTGCAAGGATTGCAGGCAGCGAAAAAACCCGTTGGAGCCAGGCTTATGCCCTTGGTTGATGCAAACTTGGCTGTTTTGTTGGCTTGCGGCGGGCGCGGCGAAGCCTGAAGCGACCATGCCAAGAGCCGCGAAAGGCATGATGGCGTGGGTTAGAACTCGCAACATCGCGACATGCTCCGTAGAAGTATTGATCTGCCGTGCGATCGTAACATCACGGCGAATACGATCCCGTACAGCAATGCCCCTACTATATAGGCGAAGGTTGCGGCCGGCGGAATGGCCAGAATGAGTACCCCGGACGAATAGAAAAGTTTTAGACTTTAGCGGTAGGAGATTTCACTAAGGAAGCTCTTGCATGAGCCGGTATCCGGGCGAGAAATACAATCTCTCCATCTTTACAACGACATGAGTATTATGTTTGATTATCGGGTTGGGGTGCGCCGGTGAGATGCGATGGGCATCGTCGCCTGGAAATCAAGAAAACGGCTTAAATACAAGGCGTTATGATGGACGGTTTGTCGCGACAGATACTATCGGCGGAACGCCGCGAAACGCGGGGGCGTCGCTTGCTTCAGTCGGTGCGGCCGCGTCGGGCCGCCGGGTTCCTGGCGTCGTTTGTCGGAGCTTGTTTGCTGATGCCCGGCTTGACCGGCGGGGTTCACGGCAGCGTCCCCGAGAAAGTCTTGACCTACGCCGTCCACCACTCGACCCATGGCAACATCGGCACCTATACGAACATTATCCGTGACACGGGCGCGGAGGTTTCTGTTCGCAACGAATTCCGTGTCCAGGTCAAAGTGCTTTTGGTCGTCGCGCATAAGGAAATCGGCAGCAGCAAGGAGACCTGGAAGAATGGCCGCCTTGTGTCTTTCGAAAGCAAGACGCAGGAAAATGGCGAGAAGAGCGGCGTAAATGGGCGTGCGACCGGTGAGAAATTTGTGATCGAATCGCCCAAAGGGCGACGCGAGGCGCCGGCCGATGTTTACCCGAACAACCCCTGGTCGAAGGATATTCTGGAAGCGTCGGTTCTGATGGGGACCAAGTCCGGAAGCTTGTACAACGTGTCCGCGTCGGAGGGCGTGAAGAAGGATATCGAGTTCGCCGGTCGAACCGTGAGCGCGGATTACTTCCTGGTCGACGGCGACGCCAAATATGAACTTTGGTTCGACGAACGCGGCGTGCCGATCAAGTTCACGGATATCAGCGACAAGAGCGTCATTACTTTCAAACTAACCGAGAGCCAGCCGTCGGATGGCACCCCGGTTATAAAGGGCAGCATCCTCGGCCGTTGACCATGCCGGTTCGGTCCACCGGCGCGTTAGTCTTACCCAGGTAGAACAAACTCAACTTTGATGGCCTTTGATCCGCCGGAGGCATTGTGTCTCGATCCGGAGTGCCGCACCATACGGCCTCCGAAATCGCGGTCGGCGTTGCGCGACGGTATCGCCGCGTCAGCGCGTCATCGTCGACCGAATAAAGTCGGCGCCCATGTCCTGATTGTTGAAGGAGGTCATGGTGTTGCCATAAAGTTGGACCATAACCGCACGTTAGATGGTGCGATAACAAGAATCAGGGTGTGCCATGGAAACGAAAGCATTCGACGACATTGCAAGATACGCCGCACCGGGGCGCGAGCGGTTGAACGAGCTTGCCGATTTTCTCGACGAGCTTCCGGCCGACCGTTTGACCTTCACGCGGTGGTACGGACAGGGGAAAGGGTGTGCGGTTGGTTTGGCGGCCGCTTTGCATCCGTGGTTCAAAGCCCAAGGTTTGCGTCTTGAAGAAGACTCAACGGGCAAGGTCTGCTGGCCGGTGTACGGCGGGCAGAGCGACCGCGCCGCGGTGGCCGGATTCTTCGGCCTCACGCTCGGCGACATGAACAGTCTTCTCGATCCGGCAGGATATGATGGGGCGCTTGAACCGCATCCCAAGCAGGTTGCGGCAAAGATCCGGAGTTTTCTGGACGCGATGGCGCCGGCTTAGCCAGTCGTCGGTCAATACGGTGGGCAGGTCGCCCGCAAAACATATACGGCGGCTGACGTGGGGGTGGTCACGCGGCAGTCCATGAACAGGGCGCGCAGAGTGCTGTGCGTCTTAGGGTAACCCTTTCTATGGTGCTGTCGACAATGCGAGGACTATTCAACCACGACATCGCGATTGATCTTGGTACGGCGAACACCCTCGTCTATCAGTCCGGCGGTGGGATCGTTTTCAATGAACCCACGGTCATCGCGGTCAAGGACGAGCGCGGCGGCCGCCGCATGATCGCGATCGGTCAGGAAGCGAAAGCGATGTTGGGGCGAACGCCGCCGGGCATTGAAGCGATCCGGCCGCTTTGCGATGGCGTGATCGCCGATTTCGACGTTGCCGAAGAGCTGATCAAGATCATCATGGGCAAGTCCCTGAAGCGCCGCGGCCTTACCAGTGCTCGGGTGATCATCACCGTGCCGTCTGGCGCCACCGAAGTCGAACGTCGGGCGATCCGGGAGGCGACCGAGAATGCCGGCGCGCGCCGGGTCTATCTGATCGAGGAACCGGTTGCGGCGGCGATCGGGGCGGACCTTCCGGTGACCGAACCCACCGCATCGATGGTTGTCGATATCGGTGGCGGCACCACCGAAGTCGCGGTCATCTCGCTTGGCGGGATCGTATCCTCGCAATGCATTCGGGTTGGCGGCAACGCCATGGACGCGGCGATCATCTCGCATATGCGCCGTGCCCATAACCTTCATATCGGCGAGAACAATGCCGAAGAGATAAAAATCTCGATCGGATCCGCTTGCTTTCCAAAAAACGGGAAGCATCGGCGGATGCGTGTCAAAGGGCGTGACCTTGTCTCCGGCGTGCCGCGCGAGCAGGAAGTGGAAGAAGGCGAAGTGGTCGGCAGTTTGGCCGAACCTTTGGGCGCTATCGTCGAAGCGGTCAAGACGACATTGGAGCACACGATTCCGGAGTTGGCTGCCGATATGGTCGAACGAGGCATGGTTCTGACCGGGGGGGGCGGCCTGTTGCCGAACATGGATGAAGTCTTGAGTTACGCCACCGGTCTGCCGACCGAGGTCGCGAACGAACCCTTGACCTGTGGTGCGATGGGGGCCGGCAGGACGCTGGAGCGGATCGGGAAACTAGAGCATATGCTCGTGCATTGACGCGGCGATCGGGGTTGCCGGCGGCCCGTTGGGACGTCTTAACGCATCCGCCAATATGGGCGTCGCCCGCTCCGGCCGTGTCCGCAGTTAAAACCTCGTAGGTCGATTTAGGAAAAATTTACTGCGCGTTAACCATGAAATCGAGAATTTATATTTAAAAACAATAAAAAAATATAAATAAAATTAACTAAATAAGTAAGACTATTTAATTAATACGCTCGATTTTATTAAATTAGATGCTATACTTTCTTGGTAGGCGCATAGGTTCAGAGCCGTCTACTTGGGAAATCGGGGCATCTAATGTCGATTCCGCGTCTATCGCCGGATAGCCAGGGTCTTGGATCGGGGGGAGAATCCCTTTTCCCGACGTCGGACGGTCCGTCCGGACAGACGGTCGTTCTCCAAGCGGAGGGCGGTGACGCGATCGAATTGCCTGACGGCGGTTTTCTCGCGCAGGGCGATTTTTCCCAGTTCGGACAGGACCTGGTTTTGACGGGGCCGTCGGGCGCCGATGTGATCGTCCAGAACTACTTCGCGCAGGAATCGCCGCCGGACCTCGTGGCGTCGAATGGCGCACAGGCGCTGTCACCGCAACTGGTCGACTCTTTCCTGGCGTCGCAGGCCCCCGGGCAATATGCCCAAGCCGGACCGAGCGTGGGGGCGCAGTCGATCGGCCAAGTCGATGACGTTGCGGGGCAGGCGTTCGCAGTCCGGGCGGACGGGACGCGTGTTTCGCTCGAAAAGGGCGACCCGGTCTTTCAGGGCGACATCGTGGAGACCGGCGGAAGCGATAGCGCCGTGCGCATGGTGTTCCTCGACAAGACCGAATTTGCACTGGGCGCGGATGCAAAGCTGGCGCTGGACGAATTGGTCTTCAATCCGGCGACGCAAAGCGGATCGGCTCAATTCTCCATCCTGAAAGGCGTTTTCGTCTTCTCTAGCGGTGAGATCGCCAAGACCGACAATACCGATATGACTGTTGCGACGCCGGTCGGGACGATCGGTATTCGAGGAACGGAAGTTGCCGGCCGGATTGGCGAGGATGGCGGGCAGTTCACGGTGATCGACGGTGCGATCGAAGTCATCACGCAAGCCGGCAGCGTGACCTTGGACAACCAAGGCGAAACCACGCGTGTGACCGGCATCGATGCGCCGCCGAGCGCCCCGTTCGTTTTGACGCCGTCGGAATACGGCGACGCCTATGGTGATGTCGCCGGCATTGCCTCGCACTTGTTCGAGGGGGGCAAGCCCGGTCAGACCGGACCGGACGGGACGCCGGGAACGCCCGACCAAGGTGAAACACAGTCCGGCCAATCAGGTGGTGACGATGGTGAGACCGAAACGGCCTCGACGGGATCGGCGCCCGCGGGCGGCAGCCCTGCCGAACCGGCGCAGCAACCGATACAGCAGAGTGGGCTGCCGGCAGGTTTGATCGACGCCCCATTGGCGGCGAGCATCCCGACGGAACCTAGCGGCGCGGGGCAGGGAACCGCGCCCCTGGTAGAGGAGATCGTCGTAGCGCCCGGACTTGATCTCGCTCAGAATTTGACCTTTGGTGGGACAGGACCGACCGAACCTGATGATGGTGCGGCGCCGTTCGACCTCGGCCTCCTGACGGATCCGTCCCCGACCTTGACCGAGACCACGACGGCGGATGGCGGATCGTCCGCTCCGATCGGTGATGGCATTGTGCCCGTGTCGTATCAGGGAGCCGACGACGTTATCGGTGGCAATGATGACGAACCGTCGGCTGGACCGGCTGGCGGTAGCCCAGCCAGTGGCGGTGGCGACACGGGGGGCGGCGCGGTGGGCGGACCGTCTGGCAGTCCTGTTGGAATACCAAACGTCGGTGGCGTCGCCGTCGACCCGATTGCAGACAATCCATATGTTCCGGACCCGTTCGGTGCCGCGGGACCCGATCTCGGCGCGCTCATAGATGATCTGGCAAGCGAGTCGGAAGACCCGGGCGGGTCGGGCTTTGATCTTGTGGCGACCGATGGCGATGACGATCCGGTATTCGCGCCTGCGCCGGTCGCCACCGAAACGCCGCCGGCGCCTGTCGCGCCGACCGTGCATGACATTGTGCTGACCGTTTCAAACGTGACGACCGATGGACGGTTCCAGAACCTTGCCGATAACTTCGTTTTGCCGAACCAAGGCCCGGACAGTTTCGCGCTTATCCCCGGCAGTGACATGGACATCGCTGGATTACCTGGCAGTGTGCAGGTCAATCTTACGCGCGATGCATCGGGTAACGCCGATGTCGAACTGATGTCGTCGTGGAATTCGCTGAAGAATTTACGGGCCGAAAGCGACACCGCAGCGGACCTGACGATCGATAATTTCGTCCATACCGATATTCATTTCGGCGGCGGCGGCGATAGCCATATCACGATTATCAACGCGAAACGCGGGTTCATTACCACCGGGGACGGTAACGACACAATCGACATCGATGCCACGTCCAATATCGATACATGGTCCAAACTGTTCGATATCGAAACCGGCGCCGGCGATGACACGGTAATTTTCGAGGGCGCGCCGATCGGTTTGTCGGCGCTGGATTTCGACGGTGGCGATGGAATCGATACGTTGAAAATCATCGGACCCAGTTCGAATTTCGATTTCTCGACGGGCCAGATGAGTGTGACGAATGTGGAGCGGATCGACATTTCCGGGACACCGGACGTGACCTTGACGATCCCCGAGGACCTGATTCCAGCCGTGGATACCGGTATCAACGCCTTGACCGGGACGGCGCGGACCATCGTGATCGATGGCGATGCCGGTGACACGCTGAATTTGGTCGGGGACGGTTGGAGCGAGGTCGATACGGCTCAGATCGACGGCCAGGGATACGCCGTTTACGAGCATGATACGGGCATGCGGGTTGCGGCGGATTCGGATCTTACCGTCGTTTAACAGGGGGTCTGGGGTCGGCATTCGGTGGCGAACCAACTGAAATCAATCGCTTAACCGAACCTTAACTTCCATTCGATATCACTGGTCGAAGTATTTCTTATGGCCTTGATTGGATGGCTGGCGCTGCCGGTCATGGGGACGGAAAGATCGCTGAGTATCTGCAATACACGCTCTTCCTGGTGCTGGCGTTGAACATCAATGCCGGTATTTCTCCGGATACGGAGTGTCCCAAGATCGAGCGCCCGGCACCCCGGCCGATTGTGGCTTGTGGGCCATCGGCTCAGACCCGGCCGCATTTCAATTATCCACGCCTTAAAAAAGGCGACCCGAAAATTATTCTGATCGATGGAGCGGGAAAATGACCCGGTATCTGGTTTCCGATGAAAACCCCGGCGGATTGAAGCTGGAGGATATCCTTCACGCCATTCGCACCGACGTTCTCACGCGCTGCACGAAGATCATGAACGATCCCAAGGAAGAAGCGCGGCATGTCCTCGACAACAACATGAAGATTCTCACGTTGTTGAGCGAGGCGATTTCCCATGCCGAGGATTCGACCCATGTCCTGAACAAGGCCTTCGGTCCAAGCAAGGCCGCTAAGGGCGGGGCACCGCGAATCGGCACCGCTTAGGGGTGAGTCCGCGCGAAAGCGGATATCAGCAAAGAGATCTAACGATACGGACCGGCGCCGCCTGACGGCGCCGGTTTTCGTGTTTGGAAAAGCGATCGATGGGTCGATCGGGAGCAGGTGCTAGTCGGCTTCGCCGTTGCTTGGGGTTGCCGCGATGGTCGTTTCCCGATTTGGCATCCGAAGAAGGAATAGCCGAATGCCGAGGATGCCGACGGCGATCGTGCCAAAGACGGCAGCGCCGGCGATGTTGCCGTCGGTCATGCACACGATGGAAATCCATACCGGGATGGCGATGAACCCGATGGCTGTCAGCCAACCTCTGACACCGTCCTGGCGAAACGCCAAGACGTAGAGGTTGCGAAGCAGATCGTCGGTCCAGTCGTCGCCGACACTTTCAACAGATACCTTGCGAGACACTTTGCCGTCCCTGATTCAAAGAAGATACTGTGATTTCTACGAGATTTCTTTTAAGGCCCGGTTAATACGCAAGCGTAAGGGTATGGCGGGACGGGGTCAGTGACGGCCGACACAGACCCGCTTGCATTACCTAGGGAGGGCAAGAATTCCTAGATGGAAGGGTTAGGCCATAATAACCACAACGCGATTAACCAAAACCGGGATAATGCGGTGTGTACGACCTCCAGTAAGGGCCTGCAGGGAGGCACGGGTTACCAATACCCCCCGGTTCCCCGCTACCCTCTTCTCTGCAGGTCCTCTGGAAGGTCGTGTTCCACTGAAAAATCTGATCGCACGAAGCGCCGGCTGTCTGACGTTGGCGACGTCTTTTGATGTACTGTTGGTCGGTGCCCGGTGATTTGTCTCGACCGCCTAACGGTCCGATGTGCAACGGACCTCGCGCGTGCCATACACGGTGCGGGTCAAATCGCATCCGACGACTTCGCCGCTGGCCGGATCGACAATCCAGAGGTTATCCCCGCCGCGGACCTGCAATCGAGGTTGTGCCCGGACCGGTACCGACGCAGCGGTCGGCGTGGGGCTGCTGCCGCGATGCACGGTGACGCCGGTGCGGGTCTTGGTCACCTGTCGCTGATCCGTGGCGGCGTCGACGCCCCGATGCACCGCGACGCCCGCGTCCTGCGTGACGGTTTGGGCTTGGACGGTCGTGGAACCGGCAAGGGTCGGGAAGACGAGCATGGAAACCGCAGTAGCGAGCCGGATGATCTTCATTGTAGGGTCTCCCTCAGCTTGGCCGGGGTTGCCGGCCCGGTGTCGACAATGGTTGCGGATTGATGCGGCGCGGGCTATTCGGTTCGCGCAAGTCCAACCATAAACGGCACGAGGAAGCGGCTCATTCGGGCATGAGTACTAACTGCGATGGCGGTTGTACCGCCAATGGGGTTGGCCAGGTGAGGGCAACGAATTCTTAACGGCCGATCCCCAAAAGACGGATCGGCACCGCCGTCGCGCCGACCGACCATGAGAGGCAGATGGCTTTGAGATTGGATACCGGAAGATGACAGAAAACAGTTCAGACGGACCGCCGCGCGCTTACACAAATCAGGATTTCCTGCATAGCAAGGACGCCCGGGTGCTTCGGATCATGGCCGAGTATCTGGAGCCGAAGAGCAGGTTCGACCATTACCGGATCGACGACACGATCGTCTTCATGGGGTCGGCGCGAACCTTGCCCGCCGATGTCGCCGAAGCCGAGCTAAGGAAAGCGGAGGCCGCCGGAGAAGACGTGGAGGCGGCGCGCAGACAGCTTGAGATGTCGGCCTATTACGAGGATGCGCGAGAGCTTGCCCACCGATTGACCGATTGGTCGAAAGGGCTCGATGATCCCGACCGCCGGTTCGTGGTCTGCACGGGCGGCGGCCCGGGCATCATGGAGGCGGCAAACCGCGGCGCGTCAGAGGCGAAAGGAGTCAACATCGGCTTGACGATTTCGCTGCCGAACGAGCAATCCAGCAATGAACACATTACGCGCGAATTGGATGTTCATTTCCATTACTTCTTCATGCGGAAATTCTGGTTCGCATACCATGCGAAAGCGGTCGTTCTGTTTCCCGGCGGCTTTGGCACACTGGACGAACTGTTCGAAATCCTGACGCTTCTGCAGACGAAGAAGATTCGCAAGCACCTGCCGGTTATCCTCTACGGGACCGATTTTTGGGACAAAGTGGTGAATCTGGACGCGCTTGTCGACGCCGGGACAATCAGCGCCGGCGATCTGGCGCTGTTGCACCGCACCGACAGCGTCGACGACGCCTATGATTTCATCGTCAAGGAACTCAGCGAGTACGGTATTCCGAACCCTGGGGCAAGCCTCTGAGCAGTGCTGGTTTGCGCGGTTAGGAGAAATTAATCCTAATATCGATCAAAAAAACCGGCCGCTTGAAATAAAGCGGCCGTTTCAAGTGAAGGAATCAAGAGGAGGTATATGAAAATCGTATATCCAGAATGATTTTCATGAAGTGATTTCTGTCACAGAAGACGCGCAGTGAAATAAATTCACAAAATTTAGTCACAAATAGCTAGATAATAATTACCAAATACATGCACCTTCGCAGTATTGGAAGCCCAAAGAGTTACCGCTACCGTCTCCGTTGAAACCAAGACGGGGAGCGGCCCGATGGGCGCAAGTAATCAATCGAGAAAGCAGCGGCTTACGGTAGGCGACGAAGACCTCTTCTGTCGTATTGCCTACGCGATGGTCGTTGTCGGGCTGTGGCACAAGACCATTCGTCGCCAGACCGAGACCTTTGATTTTTTCGAAATCAGTGATCAGGACGGCAGGCCCGCCTTCCGGGTCGGCCGGCAGACTGGCGGGCGGTATGTCCTGCTTAAGCTTCCGACGGGGGCTGTCAGTTATGGTAAGACGTTGGCCGATCTCCTGCGCTCCATCGCGTATGTGCCTGAGTGTACGTCGCCCAAATGACGGGCGTCGTGTGCCGCGTCCTCGTGAACAAAATCCCATGGGCCTGCCGGCACACACTAGCCGGGCGGGGCCGTTGCGTGTATATTTTATTCAAATGCAATCTTGAGTTTGTTAAATGCGGTCTGTTTCCTGCTTAGGGCCTGCTGCTTCATCAATTGTTAACAACCACGACCAATGATGGTGGATGAGGGGGATGTGCCGCGAGGCGGCCAATGCCGACAGCAACGGCATGGAGCAGATAGTAGGGGATAGGTTTTTGTTTTCCGCGTTGGCCGATCTCAAGGTTTGTGTCGTTCACGGCGACGGTGAAATGCGTCGCACCATCCGCGAAGAACTCAACGTCCTGGGCGTTCATCAGGTCCGGGAATGCACCGACCCCAGCATGGCGCTCTTGCTGCTGGCGGAATTCGAGGCGGATTTCTGTATCGTCGATTGGCAGGGGGAGCCGATGGACGGGCTTGAATTCGTAACGTTCATTCGGACGTCTGACGAAAGCCCGGACCCGAAACTGCCGATCATCATGTTGACCACGAACGCCAATACCCACCATGTCATCGACGCCCGGAACGCTGGCGTCAATGAGTTCTTGGCGCAGCCGATCACCCGGCGGGCCTTGCATGCACGCCTTCTGGCGCTCGTAGAAAATCCGCGCCTCTTCGTTGAAAGCGATCGATATCGCGGGCCGGACCGACGCCGCCAGCGGCGCTCGTTCGTGGGGACGCACCAACGTCAATCCGACGACGCTCCAGGCGACAAGCAGGCGATACCCGCGAATACCGGAAAGAAAGAACGTCTCGCCGGCTGACGCCGGGATGGTCTCGGGGTCGGCGCGGACTAACTCGCGGGCTTGACCAATGGGGCGTAGACAAACCCTAGTTCGCGGCCACGATGCGCGATGCGGTACCACGGCGCGCCATCGACTTTCTCCAACACCTCCAACTGTGTCGCTCGGGGTAGGGTCGCGATCCTGTCGGTTCCCGAGGACGGCCCGCGGCGAATATTCGCATTCGCAACGGTCTTGAAGAGCTTGGATTTCTCGGCGTGTATGAATCCGCGTACGGGATATACGTTGGCGCCGTATCGATTGCCCGGGGTGTACCATACACGGACAGCGGACCAGTCGTTCTTAGCGGACACGTCGATCACCGGCGTGCCAAGGTGGATGCGTTCCTTGTTCAGCCAGTTGGCATGATCAACGACGATCTCGCGTTTGTTCAGGACACGGGTAACGACGGCCACATGCCCGCGCCGCAGGCTTCGAAGACTCCGAACGACCATCACGGATCCGACTTCCGGCGATTGGCTGCGTTTATATTTGCCGGCGGCGCGGCGCCACCACGTATAGGCGTCGCCGAATATCTGTATGCCGGACACCATGCGCGCGTAGGGCACGCATTGCAGCGGCTTTCGCGGGTCGATGATGCGGGGTGCGACCCCTGGATGCGATGCCTTGATGACGGGTCGGTATTTGACCGTCGCCAACCCCGCGGTCGCGTCAAACGTCGCACCGTTCGACAGGACGTCACCCGCCGGTTTTGCCGTTGCCGTCCCGGACGTGTCCTCCACCACCAGATGGCCTGGTGCCGTACCGTCCGCAGCCGATCCGGTGATTTGATCGTGCGTCGTGCTGCACGCGCCGCAAATCAAAGAAAGACCCACCAGAAACCACTGTCGCGGCCGGCCGATGTTAGCACGGCTCGACGACCCGATCCCTCTCGCCATTACTTGCTGCCCACTCCTGCCTGAAAGACTTACTCCCAACGGAAGGAACCTTACCAGCAATTAAAGTGGTGGGCAATTGTGGCTAGTCAGGAGTTAAGGGGGGTAATCCGCTTTGGGGTGCACGGTGTGGGTGTGGTGTGACTGACTCTTCAAGCGACGAGGAGATAGCCAGACGCGACGGCGGGGAGGAGGATCGCAATTATTGCGAAGGCGGCGATTCGATGGCCGTGCCGACGGGCGCTTTGGGCGTCCCGGCGTAAGGCTTCCGGGCAGATGGGCGTCTCCGCCAAGTCGATGTGCGCGAATGCCGTCATGGGGATAAGAAAGTCCAACATGCGATTGCCGCAGATCGACCGCAGGAAGAATGTGTCGATAATCGGCATTGTGTTGCGTCGGCGCAGGCGTAGCGCCGCGACGAGCGGTGAATGCCGGGAAGGGAGGGCGGTGGTGGCGTCGACATCGATTCCGATCCTGCCGCCGCTTTCGTCGAGAAATCGAATGTCTTGGATGTGATGCCACGGCAGAATGTGCGCGCCGATGCGGCGGTCGTGAACGCCGCGTTCGTCGATCGTAACCACCGGTCCGCGCCAGAACAGATTGCGGATGCCCACGACGGTCGCCGTCGAGATCAGGACGATAACACCGGTGCCGGTGAGAAGGCGCGCGATGAGTTCGATCGATCCGGTCCCCGATGCCGGGTGCGCGACGACGGAATAGGCGAATAACGCCGCGAGGCCGAACAGGCCTGTGACCGTCCCGATGACGCGCAGTCGGTCGATATGGAAGGCGACGCGATCGATAAGGGGGGTGGCTAAATCCATGGCGCCCGGCGTGATGCTGCGAGGGAGCGTGGCGGTATGGCGCCGTGTCGCTCCGGGATAGCGATCATCCGACGGATTCCTTGTGAAATTGTTAACCATGCTGATCCAAATCGATCGGCCGTGCCGTGGTGGCCCGCATTCGACGGCCCCGCGGAAACGGGATCGGCATCGATGACCGCGGGTCTGCGAGGAGGGTACGAACGCCCCAAACTGCCGTTAAGGCGGCCGCGAGGATGGCGAGGACGAAAACGATTTGGAACTGCACCAATGCGGTTCCGTCTTGGGATGGATCGACTGCCAAGCTCCGCTGAACCGCGAAGACCGGATAGTTGTACAGGCCGTGCAGCACGGTCGGGACGATCAACATTGCGGGAAAGTCGTGTCGTGTGGCGCCTTGCGGTGTGACGAACCGCGCGGCGAAGAACCCCATGATGAGCCCGACGGTTGCATGCATGGGAACGGCCGTTACCGCCCGCAACATTGCTGTTTCGGTCCAGTTTTCGGCACCGAAGACATAGTAGACGTTTTCGATCGTCGCGAACCCGAGCGAAACCATGACCGACAGAACCAGCGCGTCAAGCGGCCGCCGCAGATCCTCGTGCCGCAGCATGAAATAGAAAACCACGAGGAATTTGCCGACCTCCTCGGGGACCGCTGCGCTGAGAAACGCCACGGCGAGAGCATGCAGGTGGATTGACTCGATGTCCTCAATAAAGGGCGTGTAGAGGCCGGCTATGCCGGCGATGGGAATCGCCGCCGCGAATCCCAACCCGAAGCCTATCCAGATCGACTCGCGCAGGTGGCGCCAAGATGCGCTAACCGTGAAATAGAGCAGGAGAGCTAGCGCCGGAGCGATGGCGGACATCGCGGCGAGCAAGCGCAGATGCAAGCCATCCAGGAAAATCATTTCTGAATCGCCCGGGTTGATCCGACAGCTATGAAGGCGTGAGATGTCGGCATCACAGGCGTTCGATCGGCAAGAGATCGAGGATGACGACGGAAAGCGTGGCGACCTGTGTGAGAAATCCGAATACCGCGCCGGCGACCGATACGCCGCCAGCGTGTTCGATATAGGCTAGGCGGACGTTCGGATCCTCAAACTCCCGGTATGCTTTTTCGATTCGCCGGTCGGCATGCTCCGCATACCAGGTTCTGGCGAACAGGCCGCAGGCGACCGCAATCAGAAAGCCTGATCCGAGAAACAGGGCGCCCGGCAGTATGTGATCGAGAAAGACAGGCAGAACGATGAGAATGATGCCGCCGGAATACATTTTTCGGTAGAACATCCAAGGCACCGTCCAGAGAAAGGCCGGCCAATGCCAACCCGTTGACCATGCGCGGGAAGAGCGTGATGCCGTCCCCTCATCCTGTCGTGCGGTACCGGGCGTGACGACGGTATAGGCCGCTGCCCGCGGGCCCACGAAATGCAAAATCTCCCGATGGGAACCACTGCTTTCGGTGGCGTCCTCGGGTACATCCGTGTTGATTGTCGTCGCGCTGGGGTGGTTCATGCGGATTTACCCTGGATGCCGGGTTCTCGAAGAGTCATGGGCTCGCGGTCGGCGCATTTGACGGATCAGCGCAAGACAAGATGCAACGAATTCTTTATTCCAGCTCTACCATCAAGGACTGTAAACAATTACGGCGAAAAATGTCTAAATAGATGGCCGAAATAGAATATATATTTGTTGAAATGTTGAGTTCATATTTGCATAATCGGACTATAGATGATGATTAATATTATAATTATTTTAACCATAACTTTATTAAAATACAGTTAAGTTGGTTAGATTATTTGGTTTTCGCAAACGCTGAATAGCGTTGGTGGGCAGAGGGTGAACGGCTTGAACGGAGGGGGTTGGCCGTGAACACGAAACTACGAAAGAGATTGGCTGGCGTCAGCGACACGAAGCGCATTCGCTGTCGTTTCGATTTGGACACGCGATTCTATGGAAAGCGCCTGTCGTTATGTTTCGGCCTCGGGCTATTTTCGGCGCTTGCGATCGTTTTTTTGAATCTACCGTTCTTCGCGATCTTGTCTCTTGTGGCCTTTATCGGACTTGCTGGTTGGGCCGCCTACATCGCCCATCAGCGGTTGCAGTTGCGCCAACCCATTATTGCGGTCGGGCGACGCGGCATATGGGACCGCCGGCTGAGCACGGGCGTCATTCCATGGACCGACATCGTCCAGGTGCGGACGGATCCGCGCGGCAATATCATTCTTGATCCATGGAAGGCGTTTAGCGGTCTGGACGCCGTAGAAGTCCCGCGGTGGAGAGCCTTCCTCAGTCGGTTCGATACGGCCATGAAACCGGGCAGCCTCCGGATAAGCCTGGTCGATATAGAAGCCGAAAGCTGGGATGTGTTGGCCGCGATCGAAGCATCGTTGCCGTACTATCTGCGGTCGCTGTGGCGCCCGGAGCCGTCTCGGCGAAAGCCGGCTCGGCCGGTTCGCGCGGCGTTCACCGGTCTTAGCGCCGCCACCGCCATTGTCGTTCTTTTTCTGATGGTCGCTGTTCCGGACAAAGAAGGCGGCGTCGTGCTGCATAGTTTGGGGCCTGTGACGGATGTCGGAGTCGCGCCGAGCCGATCCGGAGATCATTCGATCGACGTCTATCGTCATGCGGCGGAACGGGGCGATGCGGACGCGCGGATGCGGCTGGGCTTGATGTTCTACGAAGGTGAAGAGGTCCAACGCGATCATGGCGAAGCGGCGCGTTGGTTTCGTCTTGCCGCGAACGACGATCTGCCGGCAGGGCAGGCGGCGCTCGGATATCTTCATGAACAGGGGCTTGGCGTAGCGCAGAATTTCGGGCAAGCCCTGACCTGGTATCGCCGCGCCGCCGAAGAGAAGCATCCTTGGGCGCAGTACCGGTTGGGTATGATGTATCGGGACGGCCGCGGCGTGACCCGAAATCCGGACGAGGCCGTGCGTCTGCTGACGGCGGCTGCGACGCAAGGCGATGTAGCGGGCCGTTTCCATCTTGGGGAAATGTATGAAAACGGCTGGGGCGTACCGCAGAACCCCGCGGCGGCGTCGGAGTGGTATCGCAAAGCCGCCGAACAGAATTACGAGCGGGCTGAATATAACCTCGCCGTCCTGTATCGGGACGGTCGCGGCGTGCCCCGGGATCCGGAGCAGGCGGCGTATTGGTTCGAGCGGTCGGCTCTCAAAGGGTACGCATTGTCGCAATACGCACTTGGACTGGCGCATGAGGTTGGCACCGGTGTCGCAGATGATCGGGGCCGGGCGAATCTCTGGTACTCGCTCGCGGAGCTGCATGGCCATGCCGAAGCCGCGAACCGCCGCAAACAGCTGCTTGCGGCGCTCGACGCGCCGGCGAGCCGGAAGGTGGAGGAATTCCGCCGGGATTGGCTGCGGCACAACCTCTTGAACGGGAATACCGCCGAGCGGTTCCGTGAATACCAAAATTCAGCCGGCCCTAAAGCGTTCGCCGTGGCGATGAACGGCGCATGGGCGCAGACCGAGGCTGCCCAGCATGCCCGCGATGCCGTTCATCACGCTATGAAGCGGTGCCGCCAGTACGCGCGGGTGTGCATGCTGTATGCGGTTGGGGAAACGGTGGTGGTTGGGCTTCCGGAATCGCAGGTCGATGGCGTCATTACGAAGCAATTGAAGAAAACCGCATCGCGCGCAAAAAAATGACGGGCGGCAAACCGCGCTTCCGGTTAGGAGCCTTGTTCCTTGCGTTCGACGATGGCGGCGCGATTTCTCTTGAGATGAACCGACTCAAACTCCGGTACGCTGTAAACCCAGCCGTCGGTGGATTTACGAATGGCGGCCGCTTCCTCCGCGATGCCTGCCGCGGATCGCGTTGCGCGATCGGGTGACACCGTCACGCTGGCGATCCGTATCCAGTCCGCACCATCCTGCCGCGCCATCTCGAGACGCACCACCAAGCCGTCGATCGTCAGGAACTCGGCGCGGATGATCGCCCCCTTAGGGAATTGGCCGGGCCGGTACCGTCGGGCGTCGATCATCTCGAGGTCGGCGAGCGCACGGCCGATATCGCTGGGATAGAAGTCGCTGATCAATTTTTCATCGGGGCCGAGCCCTTCGAGGGAGAAGCCCCGTTTCGCCTCGGTATCCTTAACCACCACCATCGTGTCGCCGAGGGGGTGCGTGACGATTGCCTTGGCGATCCGGCCTTTCGGAATATCGATGATCGGGCCGGCGAGCCAATCCTTCGGTTCGCCGCTGACCGTGAGATCGCCGCCGGCGAGCCAGGTCTGCGCCTCGCCGGGCTTGCGAATGTAGAGGCCGCCTTCCCGGATCACCTGAAGCAACAGGTTCTCGTTGCCGACCAAGATGTCGGCCAGGGGCTTCTGATCTTTGTCGAACACCTGGACGCGTTTGGACTCTGCGTTCTTGACGGTCGGGTATTGAAGCGCGAGACGGCTGTACCGTTCTTTCTTCTGAGTTTTCGGTTCCACTTTGCGCAATTCCGACAAACCGAACAGAGTTTTTTGAACGACTTTGTTCTGCACCGGGTGGTTGTCGCTCTCCGCAAGAACCCATCCCGCCGCCGTCCGCTTAACGGTCATTCGGCCGTGGCGGCTTTCCACGACGAGGCGGTCGACCGATTCAATCTCTGCGGCTAAATCGGGGAAGATCTTATTCCCGTATTCCTGCCCGCCCCAACTGGCCCATTCCAATCGCACGGCCCAACCGGCGGCGAGTACGCCGATCAATGTGCAGATCGCCAGAATCTTTAACGCGCGTGCGCTCATCTACGCTGCTGCCTTTTCCTGAAGCTTGGCGGTTTTGCGGCTGCGCCGCCGCCGCCAGAACCCGACGATAACCGCGCCGAGGATGAGTAGGATCGGTACGGCGCCGATATTGATGAATTTCAGCCAGCTGTCCAACCGTTCCAAATCTGTTCGCAGGGCGCGTTGAACGTCGCGCAGTTCCCTTCGGGTTTGAATCATTTCTTTGCGAAATGCGTCAATGCGCTCCCGTTGTTCCAGCGATAAGGTTAGTTGCCCGTCGCCGGCGCCACCTGCGGTGAGCGATTCCATTTCGGCTCGGGCTTTCGCCAATCGTTCTTGCAGCAGACGTTCTTTTTGGCGGAACTGCTGTTCGGCATTCTGCCGGATTCGTTGAATCAGATGGAATGGCCGGCTCGATTGCGTGCGCCCCCGCAGTTCGATCAGGGCGCTACTGCCCGTCAGGTTGTCCAGCGCGTTGATCACGAAATCGACATTGTTGGCGTTTGGCACGAGGGTTTTTCGGCCGCCTTCCTCGCCGATATCGGCCCAGAACTCGTCATGCAGCATATCGACATCGCTGACGACAATCGTATTGATCGGCACGCGGGCCTCGGTGAGGTGGGGGCGCTGCGTGTCGTTGTCGGGCGTGGCCGCTCGGTCGTCGGTTGGCGCGGTGATCCTGATGCTTGGTCCGCCGGCGGGGAAGGCGGACTTTGCGTTGCCGGTCGCGCGGGCGACAAGGGTCAGTCTTTCGTTACTCGGTTTGAAGCCGCGGAACAATCCAACGACGTCGGGGCGTCCGAAGAACTGTCGCGAGTTGACCGCCATGGACCGTGGCCCAGTCGTCACCAATGGCGTTACGGTGACGTCGCTGTCGGGCAGTTCCAACAAGACGCCTGGGGTTCCCATGTTGAGCCGGCCGATATCGCTCGTCACGACGTCGGCCGGATCGAAATTGTCCGGGCCGAGCGTCAGCCAGGCTACATAGTCCGCCACCGCGATCCGGCCTTCGTGCTGGACGCGGATCCGCCGTGCGGCATCCAAGTCGGTTGCCACGCCTTCGGGTAGCAGGGCAAGGCCCCACTTGCTCAACAACAGGTCAAATTGCGATTGCGTGCCGCTGGCATTCGGCTGGCCGATCTTGCCGGTTGATTCGACGACCGCATCAAGAAATACGAGGGCGCGTCCGCCATTCAGCACGAACTGGTCGATGGCGTAGAGGGCGTATTCGTCCAGTTTCTTGGGATGGATGATCAAGAGGACGTCTATGTGCTCCGGAATCTCCTCGACGAAGGACGGTAACGGTTCGACAGAGAAGAATTCACGAAGTTGATCGATGAACGGCCAGCGCGGGGCATCCTGGTTGGGCACGGCGCCGGCGCCGCCGATCGGCAGGGAGCTGATGAGACCGACGGATTTCTTTTCGGGGTTGGCCAATCGGTAAATCAGTTTCGTGATGTCGTATTCGAGAAAGTGTTCCCGATCGGGTGAGAAGAGGCGGATCAGCTCGACATGATCGGTGCTGTTGGTGCCGACCAGGCCGAAATAGCCCAGATCGCCGGATTCGTTGAACGGAACGCCATTAAGGCCGAATGCCATCGCTTTGTCTTCGGGTTCCGAAAAAGGGGCGGCGTCGAACAGTTCGAGACGGATTTTGCCGTCGGCCAAACCCACGTATCGCTCCAGCAGTTCGCGCACGCGGATGAAGTGACCCGCATTGTCGGGGTTTCCTTCGCCCAGCGCCTTCGTGAAATAGAGGCGGAGCGTCACCGGCTCGTCGAGGCTGTTCAGGATTTTCTGTGTTCCGGACGAGACGGTGAACAGACGATTCTCGGTCAGGTCAAGCTGGTAGGGCTTGAGGACCATGTTTGAAAAGATGTTCACCGACAACAAAAGCACCAGCGCGAGACAAAGCCCTGTTATGGCGCGTTGGGATTTGGAAGAGTTTTGCAGCCAGGTCATCGATCGTCCCTCAACTTGCCTTCTTGAGGTCGACGATCAGGATATTGGCGAATAACCAAAATGCGATCAACGACACGAAGAACACGATATCGCGAGATTCGATTAGCCCCTGCGTAACCGCGTTGAAATGCGTCAGGAAGCTCAGGGACGCGATCGTCTCTACGAACCAGTCCGGGGTCCAGGCGCGGAAGAAGTTCAGCACGATGTCCAAGCCGCTCATGGTGAACAGGAAACAGGCTGTCGCGGCGATGATGAATGAGATCACCTGGTTCTTGGTCAGCGCCGACATACAGGAGCCGATCGCGAGAAAGGCGCCGGCCATGAGCAAGCTGCCCAGGTAACTGGCCATGATGACGCCATTGTCGGGATCGCCCAGCACGTTGACCGTGATCCAGATCGGGAAAGTAAGAAACAGCGCGATCGCGCAAAAAGCCCATGCGGCGAGAAACTTCCCCAACACTGCCTCATGTGTCGAGATCGGAAGCGTCATCAGATTCTCGATCGTGCCGGTCTTCCGTTCTTCGGACCACAAGCGCATCGCCACAGCGGGTACGAGAAGAAGATACAGCCAGGGGTGATAGACGAAGAACGGTTGCAGGTCGGCTTGGCCGCGAAACAGGAACGCGCCGAGAAAGAACGTCATCGAGCCGGTGAGCGCCAGAAAAATGACAATGAAAACGTAGGCGAGTGGGGTGCCGAAATAGCTGGCAAACTCCCGTTTGGCGATGATGCGGATGTTACGCATTCCGGTTTCCGCCCTGCTTCGTTTCCGCGGTCATATCCCAAAAGACATCGTCAAGCGCGCCTTGCTCCACGAACATCTCGCGGGCGGTTAGATTCTCCGCGCGCAGAAGGTCGCCGATCTGCCCCGAGATTTGTTGTCCCTTCTTTGGGAAAACCCGGATATGGACGATGGAATCCGATTTCTGCTCAGTTTGGATGTTGGACACGCCGGCCATGGCGCCGACTTTGGATTTGATGGGGCCGGCGTCGCTTTCCGTCGTAATAATCAGCACGGCATTGTGGTTCGTCGCTTTCGCGCGCAATTCGTCGGGGCGTGCGTCCGCTTGGATCTTGCCGCGCGCGATAATGACCGCCCGCGAACAGACCGCTTGCACCTCTTCTAGGATATGGGTGGAAATGACGATCGCCTTGTCGTGCGCCATCTCCCGGATCAGGGAGCGGACATGGCGTTTCTGGTTCGGGTCGAGTCCGTCCGTCGGCTCGTCCATGATCAAGACGGGAGGATCGTGCAGCATCGTCTGGGCGAGACCGACCCGACGCTTAAAGCCTTTCGAGAGCGTTTCGATCGGCTGATGCAGCACTTCTTCCAACGATACCTTTTCGACCACCGCATCGACGCGGCGCTGCCGCTCGGCGCCGTCGAACCCGCGAATCTCGGCGATGAAGCGGAGATAGGACGCGGGCGTCATGTCGCCATATGTCGGCGCGCCTTCCGGTAGATATCCGAGCCGCCGTTTGACCGCGACCGGATCCGTGCCGACGTCCTGTCCGCAGACGGACGCGCGGCCCGAGGTCGGGTCCAGGAAGCCGGCGACCATCTTCATCGTTGTCGATTTTCCTGCGCCGTTCGGACCGAGGAATCCCAGCACCTCGCCGGCATTGACCGTCATGGATACGTTATCGACGGCGGTAATGGTGCCGAACCGTTTTGTGAGTTGGTCGAGTTCGATCATCGGCCGCATCGGTTCAACCTCCGTACCGCGCCGGGACATCCAGTTCCCTAAGGCGATGCCGTCGGGATGTTGGGGGACGGCGATCGGTGTTCCTCAGGGGCATTCCGGCTGGTTTCCAGCGCTATTTATGAGTCACAAGCCGGTTTGTATAGCGCGAATGGTGGAGGCAGGGAAACAGCTTCAATCAAGCGGTGACCCAAGGGTTCACGCCTATGAATGAACCGGTACGGAGGATGAGGCCGCGGTTGCGATCATTGGGCAAGTAAACCGGGTTAGTGAATGGCGCTGAAACCTTCGTCGGATAGGAGAAGGTCCATAGCCTTGACGACTTCGCGGCACGACAGTCCCGGCTCGGTGTCATCGTCGTTCCAGAGCGTTTCCGCGGCGCGGCGAGCCTCGGAAAGAGCGTCCGGTCCGTGTCTTTCGACCAGACGGTTAGCCAGGATCCATGTCTGAGTGTCACGCCGCATCTTGTCTCTCCGGCGGTCTCGGGATGGAGCGATTGAACCAGGGAGCTGAAGTCGGGACTGTGACCCGAGTCACCGAATCGCCTTTGAGGTTGGAACTTTAGGGCTAGTCTCAAGGGACTAGGCGGCATAACCAGGCGATCGGAGTGGGGGCTAAATTCCTATGCCTGCCGCGACAGCGTCGTTACCGAGGATGCTCCGATGTCGTCAGTCACGATGGTGACGCGGTTCATGCGGCGGGTTTCCGGCCAGTAGTCGGCAACGGCGTAATGAAGGGACGCCCGGTTATCCCAGAACGCCATGGAATGTCGCCGCCACATGAAGCGGCATTGATATTCGGGTTTAGCCACGTGGCGAAACAGGAAATCCAGGACGCGCTGGCTCTCTTCGGCATCGACACCGATGATATGGGTCGTGAAACTTTCGGATAGATACAGATGCTTGCGCCCCGTGACGGGATGGACCCGGACCAAGGGGTGTTCCACGGGCGGGTTGTCTTGGCGCATCGCATCCATGCGGGCGAAGTTGTCGCCTTTCCAACTGCGCGCCTTGGCCGGGCTTCCGTGCAGTTTCATGAAGTCGTTTACGGCGCTGAGACCTTCCAGATAGTCCTTCATGCCGTTCGACAGGCCGTCATAGGCGGCCGCGAGACTGACGAAAATCGTATCGCCGCCGGCAACCGGGACATCCACCCCGTACAGGATCGATCCGAATTCCGGGTTGGTCCGGAAAATGCCGTCGGAATGATAGTGGTTTACATTTGGCGGTCGCTCGCGGTCGTTGATCAACACCTGCATTTCGGATACGTCGTCGAGCACTTCGAAGGCGGCGCGCTGCGCCTTTCTGAGCGGACCGAACCGGCGAGCGAAATCCGCGTGTTGTTGCGGCGAAATCGCCTGGTCGCGGAAGAACACCACATGCCGGGCCATCAGCACATCGTGGATCTCCGCGATCGTTTGGTCGTCCAGTGCCGTGCTGAGGTCCACGTCGCCGATTACGGCGCCGACGCATGGCGTGACCGGAGCGACGGTAATCTTCTCATAGTCCTCCACGGCAGACCTCCGAGCGCTGTGTGCTATGAGACTAGAATAGTCTCCCGCTTCCTCAGTGCAAAATAACCCGACGGCGGTGCATGATTGCGAGCTCGTTCATCGGTTGCGGCCTAAGTCTTGGTGAAATGCCGTTATGCCCGCGTTGATTCGAGCCTGGACGTCCTGCCACCGCGAGAGGGACTGGATATGCGACACATAGTTTTGGCGGCAGGTTGACTCGTTCCAGTACCACAGCGGCATGACCGAGTAGCGCCGTTCCAACATGCTTCGCCATTCAGCATAGCCTGGGAAATCCTGGGTTGCCGCCATTTCGCGCGCAGTGTCGAAATCGAAGCTTCGCCCGTCGCCGTCGGGCGTGGAAACGTGTTCGGAGCGGACCATCAGCCGTCGATCTCAAGTCCTTGGCGATGAAACTGTCGGGCGAGGTTTTCATCCCAATCGCCGTCCTTGAAGGTCTTTGGACCACCGTAATCGCTGCCTTCCTCGACATTCGATAGGCCGTCCAGAAGGTCTTGGTATTCCTCGGCCGCGTGCCAGCGATCCCAATCGAGCCATTCCGTGTCATCGGCGGGATCGCAGGCGGATGGTGTCTCAGATATCTGCGTTTTAAACTCACGATTGATTAGGATCATAAGAATGCCTTCCGAAAGTTTGCCGTTCTTGCCGTTGTGCGTACATCTTTTAGGAAAGGATGTATGAAAAAACGGTACAGTCTTGCGGAACCTAACTCAACGCAAACCGCTGCGAATTCAGTGCGCGCGAACGGTGGTGGTTCGAAATGGGAGATTGGGGTCCGCTCTTTAGGCCGCAGTTGCCTGGTCAGCTATCGGATTTGCTATCGCCGCGTTCGAGCAGAGTTCCCGCCAACCTGCAAATAGCTTTTGCCTCTTGGTCCAAACGGGGCCAGCGTTCCGATTCTCGCAGCGCGAAGAGCCGCGCATACACTTCGGCGGTCATTCGCGCCAAATGATGATTTGTAAGGTTGAGCGAATACTCCGACGCATTCTCGTTTATCTTGTTCATGATGGCGGTGAGAAGGTCGGGGTCTATTAAGGCATTGTTCTTAATGTCTGTATTTTCAGAAAAAGTGGGGCGTGCAATCCATAGGCTGTTGTGCTGCGTTCCGGCAAGAGCCAGCACGTCCCTATTCCTGATCGGCGGGGCGCCTTTGCCGCAAAGCAGCGGTGAAAGTGCGTCGACAAGATCCATCGGCAAATAGGGTTTGCGGTATTCATTTTCATAGTAGGCATAGGAAGAAGGGGACCGTCCATAGTGCGATCCCGCATCTTTCAAAGCGGTGGCTAACCCGCGGACGGAAAAGCCCGCGCATTCGCGCAACCGCTTGAGTTCCAACGCTGCTTTCGAATTCGTCGCCATTAACAGCTTGCTTTTCGTTTCACAAAATTTCTTCTGCGCTGCTTATCCGCACAATTTACATCGAATATGATTGACTATGTACGAAAATTTAGCACAGTAGTCTAGTAGTATTTAAAGTTGAATTGGAGGATTGTGGATGAGAGCGAATATTGCATCTTGCGATCTCGGGGTTTCAGCTGATCGATGTGGTGATGAGTATGCCCGGTTCGCAGCGGGTCGTGTGCAAAAATGCGTTCGGCGGTGGGGCGTCGATTGTGCGGCCGTGGCGCCGGGGTTGCGGCGGCCGTATGCCCGTCAGCGGATGGGAGCGAACATACCTTCCGCGGGGCAGCGATAATGAACATACCGCAATTCCGATCGGGCCCTGCCCAGAATTCGATGGACTATTGCACCCGTAGGGCCGGCGCGCGCGCGCTTGCCCGGTCGATAGAGGCAGCGTGGATAGACAGCGGACACGAGGTTCATTGTCGGGTTACGCCGATTCGCAATGATGAAGGTCGAATCCTTTGTTACGCGATCACGTCGGATTTGCGGGATGGTCTGCCGCGGTGACGGAACCTAATCGCGGGAGGGCCGCCGGGCAGCATGCGCCCGGCGGCCCGAAAAGCGTCGGGTGGACGGAAACGGATATCTGGACACCTGACGAAGTTCGTGACCGGCTCGACGACGCGGGACGAACCTTGGTCGCGTTGCCGACGCCCAGAGGAGAGATGCCCCAAGGCGTGCGGTCGCATTGGCCCGAGACGGCCCAGCGTGCCGAGGATGCTTTTTTTGCGCTTGTCGGCGCGGATGAGCAGATCAAACAAGACTTTTCCCGGGAGCATAATGCGGTGCGCGTCGCGCCGAATGCCCGTGCGGTCGCCCGCATGGAGGAGGTGTTGAGCTGGCTCTGGTATCTGGCCGATGAGCGGAAACGGCGCCTTTGTCTCGCCCGCGCCCTTATTCATCCGGTGAGCGACCGACATATCGTCAGTTACCGAAAACTCGGGAAAATGTTCGGGCTTCATCACGACACGATGCGGGCGTGGCACGACCGGGCGCTATCGGAGTTGGCGCAGGCGCTGACCCGTGACCGGGTGCGGAAGAATTCGGTCGGGGCTGGGTGAGGACGTTCCGAGACACGTGGAAAGATGCGGTCGACGCTGAGCCTGATATAGTTGGCGTTCTTGGGCCGAAGCGGACCTTCGGCGAGCGGCGGCGGGCAGCAATAAGAGTAGGCGGATTTTTTCCATGACGGATTACTATGTTCATCATCGGGTGACGACGGACCCGAATCAATGGAGCGTGGTTTGCGATGAGATTCGCACGACCGGCGTGGCGCGCCTCACGGCGTCCGGCGGCATGCTCTATGGTGTTTGGCGTAGCCAAATCGGCCGCCCGCGCGACGAACTGACGGTCATTACGGTTTGGAAAGACGAGGCTTCGGCATCGGGTGCGGCGGGCTTTCTCTGCGCAGGCGTGTTGGGGGTCCGGGATTGTACCAGTGACGTCATGACGCCGACCTTGCGGCCGGATGTACCAGACCCGCCCGTTCGCCAAGGAAACTATGCATTCCGTTGGTTTGTGACGCCGTCCTTGAATTGGGATGAGTTTCTCGATCTCTGTGCCGGCGCTTGGCCCGATTTCGAAGCATCGTATGATTCCCAGGTCGTCGGATTGTGGCGTTGTCGCGTCGACGGCGATACGGGACATCGGAGTCTGCTTCTGACGCGGCGGCCCGATCTGGCGATGTGGGAGCGGTCAAAGATTCCGAGCGGAGAGATCGAAGCGGAGGTTCGTCGGAAGCTGAACCGCCGATACGAACTGTGCGACTGGACTTGCGTCTATACGACCACATTGTTGACGGCAACCGACAAGGCCGATTTGGCCCGCTGGACCTAGGCCGACGCGCGCGAAGCGGGTTGCAGCCCTTCCAGCAATGTCCGGTCGGCTGCTAAAGTCTCGAATAGAAAATCGAGCACGGCCCGGATTCGAGCGGAGCGCCGCAGGTCCGGGTGGGTCAGGATCCAGACGTCCATTTTCAACGCCTCGCTCGGCTCAATGACGCGTTCGAGGTTCGGGTGGGTGTCGCCGAGAAAGCAAGGCAGAAGGGCGATGCCGAGGCCGCATCCTGCCGCTGCGGTCATCGCGCTTGTATTGTCGAACTGCATGACGATGGTGCTCGGATCGACGTGCCGGGTCAGCCATCGGGCAGCGGCGAAAAAATCCAAGGATTCGCCAAATCCGCAAAGCTTGTGATCACTCAAGTCTTCAATTGAAGCCGGGCGGCCGTGTCGGTCGATATAGCTTTTTGCCGCATAGCCGCCATATGCCATGCGGGCCGCTTTACGGCCAACCAGATCCCCTTCGATATGACGCGCCGGTCGAATTGCGACATCCGCTTCGCGCCGGGTTAAATCCACAACCTGATTGTCCACCGAAAGGTCGAGACGGACATGGGGAAACTGCTCGTGAAACGCCTGTATCCTCTCGGGGAAATAGCCGATGGCCAACGAGTCGGATACGGAGAGCCGGACGGTGCCGTTCGGTTCAACGTCCTGCGCCACGACCTGGCGTTCCAGTGCCAGCATTGCCGTTTCGACCGTTTCGATGTTTGGCAGAAGTTCGGTCCCAAGCGTCGTCAGCGCCAGGCCTTCCGGCCGGCGTTCGAATAGCGGACCGCCGAGTTGATGTTCCAGTTTCTTAAGACGCCGAAAGGCGGTCGAGTGATCGATACCCAAACGTCGCGCGGCGGCGGCGAGGTTGCGATGGCGGGCGGCCGACAGGAAAACGCAAAGATGGTCCCAATTGGAGATCGCTCTAGTCATTGGCATTTATGCAAAGTTGATTTGCAACTTTGCCAGTTTTCAACGGCACGGACAAACGGCGATGCTGTTTGTTACCGATCGCGAGCCGAAGACCGGCTGGAAACGCCGCGAACAACCGGACGAAAAGACGGTAAGGATTACCTTCCCACGGCCGAAGCGGTCTAGTGATGACTCGACAGGAGGAACAGAGATGCGTTTGGCTACAAAGCTTGCGAGCGTCATTGCGGTAGCGGCGGTTGTCGCCCCTTTGGCGTTATGGACCGGGCCGTTGGAAGCGGCCGGTGACGACGCCGCAATCAAGGCCCGGATCGATTTAATGCGGAACGATGTGCTCAAGAATTGGAAGCCGATCACAGCTTATGCAAAGGACGGCAAGGGGACGCCGGCGGACGTTTCGCGTCATGCGAAAGCGTTGGGAGATGCCGCAAAAAAGATACCGTCACTCTTTCCGAAGGGGACGGGGCGCGGTGATTTTCCCGATACGGTCACGCGGGCCCTGCCTGACATCTGGCAAGATTGGAAGGGGTTCGAAAAAGCCAATCAGGACTTGATCGATCAGAGCGCGATTTTGGTGAAAGTCGCTGACGGCGGCGACCAGGACGCGATCGTCAAGCAGATCGGCATGACCGGCAAAATGGGCTGCGGCGGTTGTCACAAACCGTTCCGAGGCGCAAAGGTCAAAAAGTAGTCTTTGAGTTGTCGAGATTCCCTCGATCCGTCGCGACGCCATTTATCGATGCTGCGATGGATCGGGATTCTTCCGTGCAAATCACGGGAACCAGCGTCAATACGACGTTGGTCCCTTGGTTTAGCGCTCTCGGTTGCCAGCTTGCTGTTTCGTTCTCGCGGGGCTGCGGGTTCTTGGGTGCGAACATTTCCGACAGGATCGCTGCGCCGGCCATTCCAAGACGAAAGTGATGCCGCATTTCTGGCATCTGCCAAGCGTATGGCGTTGTCCGACCAAGACTCTTGGCCATCGATGAGGTGTGCTTTGGAGCATGGTGCCCTCCCGTTCAATGGGGTCCGGTTTCACCAGCGCCACATTGCCTCTTAGCGGAAGTTTTGCCCGCTCAGATTTCTCCCTTAAGGGATACTGCTGTGCGAGTGAGGCCGTTCTCGGTTCGGAATGTGTCTATTTCATGGCGCCAGGATTTTCCTCATGAGGATAGCGGTCGGTGCCGTATTTACGGGTATAGGTAAAAATTCCTCACGTTGGGAAAACGGCACTCCTACGTATCGAACTCGAGACTTGCTGGGCTGATCAGCACACTGAAGTGTTCGCACCAGATGATGACGCTCTTGTACTTCTCGAGTTTAAGCCCTTCCGGAATTGCATAGTTCTGACTGCCTTTGAAGGCGCGGAGACGGCCGAGATCCACATACATCGTCTTGTCGATCTCCGTCGACGGGGTCACAGGTGCCAAGGGCACGAGATAGACATGAAACTTGGGGCCGGGCCCGACCTCAAAATCACCGGAGAGATGAACGACGTCGTCATACACCGTGACGGACCCCTTTCCGTAGTGGATAGGGTCCGACGGATTTGCATGGATGAACCTACCGGTGGCAACGATCTTTGTCGCGTCGGTGTGCGGGGCCTGCTCGCTCGCGACGATGTCCGCGAGAAATACATAAGGATAGACGAATATTCCCGCGGCAAAGCCAAGACCGATGCCGAGCGATCCTCCGATCACGAATGCGATGGCGAACCGTTTCATGGCTGAACAACTCCAATGGTCAAACAGAATTACAAGGTGCCAGCCTTTGCGGGCTCCTTTCAATCGTCTTTTGGGCTATTAGGACGGGACTCTGCGAGGTTCAGTTCTCGCGTAGACCATAGCGAAGCGCTGCGGCCAAGTCTTGGGCGGTCGGTTTTTGGGCACCGCTCTCATCCGGGGCCGTCTTAGTATTGGCCAGTTTTTGGGTTGGCTTAACGCCGGTGCCGAGTCTGTCGAGGTCCGACTGGGTCGGCGTGCGCCGATGCCGGCAGAGGAATACAAGGTGATGCCAGGCCAGATGGCCATAGAAAAGGAAGCCACCGCCCAATATCGCAAACCCCATCAAGATAATCGCGCCATCGTGCGCCCGCAGAATCGGCTGCGAACCCTGCAGAAAATGGGCTGCGGTGGAACTCGCGATAAGACCGCCGCATAACAACGTGGCGCCGAAGCAAATAGACGGATCGAATGCAACGAGGCCGGCCAAGACCTTTCTCTCTTTGCGAATTGGGTCCTTGGTGCGCGGTGCTTTCGGGAATGCGTTGCGGAATTGCTGCCGGGGCCGTAACGCCAGTTCCCAAATCGCGATTATCAGGACCAGAGCCGAGAAAACCACGAGTGCGGGCGCTGTCCCAAGTTCCGGCCCCATCCATTGACGGAATGCCAGGAAAGGTCCTACGCCGGCCATGAAGATCACAAGGCCGCGGGGAAAGTTGCGGCGTGCTTCTTCGGCGCGCATTTCCAGGTATGTCTTAAACTCTATCCCGTTCAGCCAATAGGCTTCTTCGGCGAGAAGCCCCGGATAGACGATTGCCCCGCCATCGGGCTGCCGGACGATATTGCGGTTGCGGAACAGTATTTCCGAAAAGTCGGTTGGCGGATCTTCCAAGGATTGGGTCTTGCGATCACGTGTCGAGGAGAGCGCCCATGCAAAGGCGACGAACAACCCGACGATCGTCCAACCCAACAGCAGGTTCACCAAAATAATGTGTTTAGAACGATAGTGATTTCGGCAAACTGCGAGGATTGACGGTCCGAAATACAGAGTGGTTGGAACCAGCCAAAAGATAAACGTGGCGACGAAATCCATCTGATTTGATGTCCCGAATTGCCGTTGCTTGTTCCATCTCGCGATGGCCGCGGGTCAGAAACGAAGAATCAATACCGTCCGATTCGAACATCGCTGCCACGAAACCGCAGGCTAATTAACCACTTAAAATGATTGAATTTTGGTTAAGGACCCTGTTCCAAGCGGCTTAGCCGATATGCGTGACCGGCCCGGTCGTCGGCAATAGTTAACAACTTCTTAATCTTACTCTTCCATGATTGAAGGATCGGCTTCGCCTTTTCCCGCTTGGCGGCAGAAAGACGTGATTGATGGTCCATTCGATAGTCCGACGGGGCGGCGGCGCGGTGTGCGTCATGGTCGTCTTATCCATGACGGTATTCCCATTCGGGGCGCCGGATGCATCGGAGCCGCGCTCTCTGACCATCGAAGGTCAGGCCAAGGCCTTGTCTGGCGATACAATCGAAATTTGGGGGCATCCAATTCGATTGTGGGGCATTCGCGTGGCCGATCCCGAATCGGAAAAAGGGCGGAAAGCCACTCAGCATCTGCAGCGCCTCGTTGCCGGCGTGACCGTCAGATGCCGAACGGTCGACATGACGTCGTTACGCCATTTGGTTGCGCAGTGCTATGTCGGGGAGATCGATATCGTTCGTCCGATCATCGAGGTGGGGTATGCGGAGGATGATCCACTCCAATCGAACGGGTATTACGCTCGACCGAATTAGACGTGCGGCCATGCGCTGTCGTTTCCGCTCGTAACGTGTCTTCCAGAGTCTTCAGGCGGTATCCCGGAAGCGTTCCTCAAGCGCGGATTCCACCGTTGTTTCGGGAATCGCGTCGATTGCGCCTGACGGGTCGAAGTCCTTCGCCCATAGCGTCGTGAGCATTGGCGTATAAGGCGCGAAATTCGTCGGACGGGTCGGTCCGTACAACGAAACCATTGGCGCCCCTCCTGCCGCCAGCATATGGCCGATGCCCGAACAATTCGCCACGGCGACTCGGAGACGGGCGGCTAGAGCCATGGCGAGCGGCGGTCCTTTTACATGTGCCGGTATCGTGTCGCGATCCCACTCCGGAAACCTCGCCTTCGGCACCCGACGGCGCAGATCCGGCAACCACGTTTCCTCCTCCGGGCCAATGAAGAATACCGGGACACGCCCTTTGTCTTCCTGCCTCCGGGCCAACGCCACGAATCGATCGAGTGGCCAGCATTTCCCGGTTTCCTTGTTCCCGGCCCCGGGCGCCAATCCCACATAGTCGCTTCCGTCGGGAAGCAGCGTGGCGGCGGCTGTCGTCCATTGCGCGTCAAGCGGCCAGACATGGGACGGATGAATTGATCGGTGCGCCGCGGTCGCCGTTAATGTCAGCAACTTCTCGGTCAATAAGGTTTGGCGGCTATATCCTTCCGGGGGCTTTTGGTCGGAAAAGAAAAAGCGCCAGCAGCCGGAAATGAAGATCCGGTGCTTGACGCGCCGCAACACGAGAGTCCGGATCACATTCCGTTGCGTATCGAACACCAGATCAAAGCGCCGGCCTTTCAAAGGCTGCCAATGGCGAAACAATTCGGCCGGTCCACCATCGATATAGAAATCGGTGATCAATTCATCGATATAGCCGTCGACCAAGGGCTTTAGAATTCCTTGGAACATGGAGGGGCCGAAACCACCGACCCAGGTGATCCGAGCCTCTGGGTAGGTTTCCCGGATCGAGCGAAGAAAAGGCAGCTTCAGGATATTCTCGCCGATCGCATCATCTGGGTTGCTACCGACATAGACGAGGATGTTGTCCACGGAACTGTCGTGTCTCATGGCTTTCAACGGAGTATCCAAACGCCGCTCACGTTCCTAGTATTCCGTATAAGACTTTTCCTCGACGATTGACGAGCCAAGCATCGTGTTGATTTGCCGTTTAATCTCGGCTCGACGATCGTTGGTGGTGTATACGGACCGCGCCAACTCTATGAATGTCGGCCCGAAGTCCTGCTTAGCCTCGCATACACGGATCGCGTCCTCGATTTCCCACAAGCGTTCATTGACGGCGCTTAGTTCGGTTTCGAAACCCTTCAGCGCGTCGGCCGGATTAACGGCTTCGGTCCAGGTTTTCCGGAGCAGTGCGAGCTCGTATCGGACGTTTTCCAGTTTGTTCGCGTCGGTGATTCGCGCCGACTTGATCTCAAGGATGGAAATCTTGTCCAGTAACTCGCCGGGCGACACTTCGACCGTGATCGTGGAGAGTGCTTTGTTCGGTTGTTCCATAGTGATCGATATGTCGAGCTACTGAAGGTTCGGCCGAATTGGTGAGCCGGACCCTATCAGCGCCCATGACCGCGTTCAAGCAGGCGATCGATCCTATTGCGTGGTCGCGCGGGCCGTTGGCTCCGTCAAAGTCACGAGGCGTTTTCGGAGGGCGGCAGTCAGTGCTTCGACTTTCCCGCCGTTGTTGCCAATGTAGGCGGAAAACTCGTCGCGCTGCGCCAGAACCATGCTGACGCCTTCCAGCCGGACATCGAGGATCTTAAACTCGTCACCCAAATTCCGAACTTGAAACTCCACTTTCAAGGCCTCGCCGCCACCGCCTGGTATGATCTTCGTTTTGACCATGCTGTCCTTAGGCCGCCGTGTTTTAACGACTTGCTCTACGGTGAACGTTTCGCCGGAAAACCGGCTGAATTGCTTTGCATAAAGAGCAACGATGTAGTCTTCGAATACATCGACAAATTCGTCGACTGATTGTTCCGATGCTGTCCGCCTATATTTGCCGAGCACAAACCGTCCAATCCGCTCGACGGCGAACCCGTCGCGAAGCAACCCGCGCAACCTGTCTTCGCGAAGATGCTGCGGTGCCGCGGCGTCGGAGAGGAAATCGATGGTTTGATTCCCGAGGCGCGTTACGAATGCGCCGGGATCCTTATCGGCAACCTGCGCCGTGCCGGGCACCGGCGCCATAAGAGCGCCCATCAAGATCAGGCCGACACACGCTAAGACCAGCCGACGGGATTTCATGATCGAATCGCCTCCTTGCTCTGTCCTGCCGAGCGGTTTTGGATGGTATCCGCATCGGCGACTTTTATTGGTATCGACTGTGCCTTCTTCCCAATCGCATTTCAAGCTACGACCCGGCGACATTTGTATCTTTGCAGACTTGCCAAGCCGTCACGTGCGAAACGTTGCCAGTTCGGTCAAATCCTTTACGTCGAAAACGTTCTCACACCACGACTGCAGTGCGGTCGCTTGCTGATCGGACCAGCCACCGAAGTGTGCGTTGTTTCGGAATTTTGCGAGGATTTCCGCACGTTCCAGCGGCTCGCGCGTACCGCCCCGCATATGCGGTTGGCGAACGACGTGGTCGCGGCCGTCGCGCAGGACGGCGCGAATGTGCCCGGCGTAGTTACGCGGATATTCGTTGTCCGGATCGATCACATAGGTCACTTTCCTTGCGAGATCCAAAACGTTCTTATCTCGAATGCGCGCCTCGGTGAATTGGGCCAGTCCGACGGCGCGGTCGAGAAATCCCACAGCGATTAAATAGGGAATACTGAACTTCGACGAGTATGGCGTCGTCGGAGCGCGTTTCTCGGCGAGCGGTTCCCAGAGACGATGCACGATGCCCTCGCCGGTTTCGCATTCGATCGACGCGATGTCTGCGGCGTCGATTCCTGCCTCGGCGAGCTTGATGGCGCAGTCGATGTAAGGTTGCGCCATCGTGCCGCAGGCATAGGGCTTAAAAGCGATGCGCTGCATGCGCCAGTCGTCGCCGAGGTCCGATGTGAGGTGGGAAAGATCCTGATCGATGGAGGGATCGGCAAAGGCAATGAAGAAGCCATGCGTTCCTTCGAGAACCGTCCGTGGCCCGGTAAACCCTTGTTGCGCCATCGCTGCGGCACGAATACCCGATTGCGCCGCCCAACCGGGATGGAGGCGTTTGGTCCACGTTCCTTCCGCCAAGTACTCGATGATGCCGGATGCCATGCTGCCGGCAATGCCAAGCGCGTTCGTGATCTGATTTGCGGACAGCTCAAGGGCAGCGCCGACACCGGCAGCGGTTCCCATCGCACCGATCACGGCGGTCGGATGAAAACCGGCGCGATGGATCGCTGTCGGGGCGACGACGGTCATGCGGCACATTACCTCCATCGCAACGGCAATTCCGACCAGCACATCGCCCCCGGTTCGGCCGTGTCGTTGGCATGCGGCCAAGACAGCGGAGATCGCAGGTGCGCCGGCGTGAACGGGAGATCCTTCAAAGGTGTCGTCAAAATCTTCGCCATGGGCGGCGGTGCCGTTGATCAGCGCGGCGCCCGCCGCATCGAACGGCGTTGGGTGGCCGATCGCGGTGCAATTGCCGCTGCCATCCCAGGAGCGGACCAAGCTTTGTATATAGTCCATCCGGCGCACGGATACGCAGTTGCCGGCGAAGTCCAGAAGGACATCAGCCGTGGTGTCCCGTACAGCGGTCGGAATTTCCGATGCTGTCAGGCCCTGGGCCCAGTCAGCGATCCGTTCTGCGATTGCCGGTTGGCCGGTTGTGGTCTCAGCATCAGACGCCATCGGATCGTTCCTTTTTAACGTGGGGCCAACGGGGTGTTGGCATCCGTTTTGGCAACCTCCGGGGTAGGGAAGACATCGACGGATTTCAGCCCGGATCCGGTCGATAGGAGAATCACGGTCGCGTCACCATCGAGAGTACCGTCGGCCAATGCCTTTTTCAGCGCGACCAGCGTCGTCGCGGATTCAGGGCAGGGGAAGACGCCTTCCATCCGAACGAATTGCGTTGCCGCGTCGATCGCCTCGTCGTTCGTCGCCGTATAGGCGCTTCCGCCCGTGTTCCGAAGGATCTCAAGCACGGCGCGGTCGCCGGGAGGCGTTGTGGATTTCAGCCCGCCGGGTAGCACATCCAGGGTTTCCCAGGTTTCGGCTTTGTCTTTCCCTTGCTGGAATGCGCGGACGATGGGGGCGCATCCTTCATATTGCGACACGATCAGTTTCGGCAGCGGCCCTTCTTCGATCCAACCCAGCGCCATCAGTTCCCTGAACCCTTTGTAGATGGCAATGGCGCCCAGGCCGCCACCGGTTGGATAAACGACGGCGTCCGGCAGTTTCCAACCGAGTTGTTCGCAGATCTCATATCCCATCGTTTTCTTGCCTTCGAGGCGATAGGGTTCTTTGAGGGTACCGATATTGAACCAGCCGTGGCTCTTCACCGCATCCGCGATGAGGGCGCCGCCGAACCTCCATTCATCCGTCAGCATGATGGTTTGTGCGCCGGCAAGGACCGATTGCTGAAGGCTGCTTGGCAGGACATCGTCCGGGACGAGATTGACGCAGCGTAATCCGGCGCGGGCGGCGTACATCCCCCAACTGGCGGCGGCGTTGCCGGAGCTGTTATGCGCGACTGTCGTGACTCCCAATTCGCGCATTCGCGTGACCGCGACGGCGGCGCCACGGTCCTTGAAGGTTCCGCTCGGATTTCGACCTTCATCCTTAATGAAAAGACTGGAACACCCGACGGTTGCCGCCAACGCCGACGCGGGAAGCATCGGCGTCCATCCTTCGGATAGCGAGACGCGATTGGAAAGATCGTCGATGGGCAACAGAGCACCGTAACGCCATAAGGACGACGGTCCGGTCTCAATCGACCCTCTCGGGACGTCCCGTCGGATTTGGTCCAAATCGTAGCGCGCTTCGAGGATGCCGCCATCCGCACAACTATTGATTTGCGGCCGGTCGGCCGGCAGGCGTGTGCCGCAGGTCGTGCATTGCAGATGGGTAAGATATGACATGACGCGCCGCGCTGGTTTGCCGCAAGGGGCGATTCGCAATCATATCAGTATCGGCTGGCCGACTCCTATCCTTGCTGATACCGGCGCGGTGCGGCGCGAAGGTATGGGTTAGGTGAGCCGCATTTCGATTGGGCCATGCGCACGGCTATGAATCAGTTGATCGACATACGGATTACCGGATTCTTCGGCGTCGCCTTTGTCGCCGCTCCAAATGATATGGCCGTCATGCAGCATGGCGATACGATCTGAAATCTGCCGCGCGCCGGTCATGTCGCTTGTAATCGAAATCGCCGTTGCGCCCAGATTTTCGACACAAGCCGTTATGAGCTGGCCGATAACGTTTGTCATGATTGGGTCCAAACCGGCCGTCGGTTCGTCGAGGAAAAGAATCTCCGGCTCCGCGAAGATCGCGCGGGCGATGCCGACACGTTTCTGCATGCCACCGGATAACTCGTGCGGAACGAGATCGACGACGTCCGGAGACAATCCCACGGCACGGACGGTTTCGCCTGCCTTGTCGCGAGCGTCCTTCCGGCTGATCCGTCCTTCTTGAAGCCTTTTGAAGGCTATGTTTTCCCAAACGGGCAAGCTGTCGAACAGGCCGGAGTATTGGAAGAGAACGCCGAACCGGTCGATGAAGCGCATTCTGTCATCGCCGGTGAAGCCGATGGTTTCTTGACCGTCGACCTGGATGCTGCCGGCGTCTGGCGTTTGTAGTCCGAGAATACACTTCAGTAGGAGGCTTTTGCCGCTGCCGGATGTTCCGATCAGCACCAGCGACTCCCCCGCGGCAATATCCAAATCCACGCCTTGAAGGACATGGTTTTCACCAAAGCTTTTGGTGACGCCGGCAAGTTTGATTTTCGGAGGCTGCGTGTCGATCATCGGTCATTTCGAGTTGCGCATGGGGGAACCTAGCCGCGATCCGGTGCAACGTGCAATAGGAAGTCTGACAGGATTCAAAACAATCGGGCCGGGCGGCTGTCTTGCCGCCCGGCCATGGCGTTGGCTTCAATGGGAGCTTCTCGAGTGGGGTTGCGCTGTCATTACTCGGGGTCGCCGTGCAGTCCGCCACCGGCATGAATCACACGTTGGTCCGTCAGGGTCGTCGTGCCCGTGTCGACGAAAGCGGAGCCAACCTCGGCAGAGGCTGCGGTGGCAGACAAGGCAAATCCCGCTCCGAAGATCGCGGTAAGTGCTTGTTTAAAGAGTCGATTGATCATGTCCACATCCTCCTTGCTGGTTACCGTAAGAAGGATGATGGGACGCCGTTATTCTTTGATCACTTAAATGATCATAAAATAAAGGTTATTATTTGAAAGTGATTGATATCAAGCGTTTCGATTTTTCTTGGGTATTTAGGTGTGATTATATAATTATCCGAATACGCTTGTTCGCCGCATCTTCAAATTGAGATCTCGAAGTCGTGTTTAAGAATCACAAAGGTGTGTTCATCGATAGTTATATTTAGATCGATTTGATCGATATTTCCGCTTAGCGACATATTCCGTCTAGTTATCGATGGGCGTGGCGTAGTCCACCACTGTCGAGTAGGCGGGATCGTCGTGAATCTCCCAATACAGATTTGTCAGGCGTTGTGTTACCGGTCCCGGCACGGAGTTTCCGATCGCCTTTCCGTCGATCCTCCGCACCGGCATCAGGCCGCCGGCGGTTGACGTAAGGAATACTTCGTCCGCATCTTGCAGATTGTCAGCCGGAATGGGGGCGAGTTCGCCGTCGATATTCAAACGATCGCAAAGCTCCAAGACTGTCCGGCGGGTAATACCCTCGAGGACGCCGCTATCCGGCGATAGCAACCGGCCGCCGAACAATGCGAAGATGTTCCAGCCGCGGCCTTCGGTGATGTTGCCGTTTTGGTCGACCAACACGGCGTATCGGGCGTCTTTTTCATATGCTTCGAAGAGCGCCGCGCAGAAATCCAGGCGACCGAAATTCTTTACCGTGGGGTCGACGGAGTCGGACGGAATACGGACGATATCGCTGATGATGACGTCGCAACCGTCCTGCATCTCTTGATCCGTCACGACGTTGTAATAGGGTACGGCCCAAGCGATCAGTCGGTTCTTGCACGTCCTTAGGTCCTTGAATGGGCCTGCGGGCGTGCCGCGCGTCGCGACCAGGTAGACCATTGCGTCTTGGAGTTCCGACTGCCGGACGCAATCATTCAAGACCCTTTTTGTTTGTTCGCGATCGTATCCGAGGGTGTCGAACCGCCGTTCGCTGATCGAGCGGTCCCACCGGTCCATATGATCGTCGAACCGAAAGAACTTCCCGTTGCGGACATGCAGTGCGTCGTAGCACATGTCGGACAATTGGAATCCGAGATCCGTGACCGGCAGTCGCAAGTCGTCGAACGGCATGTAGTCGCCATCGATAAACCCAATGCCTTTGCCGTGTGTGCGTTCGTTGACCGGCATGCCGCTCTCCCGTCGCGATGATTTGTCGTGTTGCTTGCCCGATTATGCCCCTGCTACCTGCCAAGCGCCAACGACTGTGAGATGATTCTGGTTTTCAGACGGATGCGCGCAGGATCATTTGGGTGCAACGAAACAATGCAATGGTTCGGTGCGTCGCGTCATGCGTGACCGTTGCATCCCAAATCTGCGTCGTTTTTCCCAAATGTTGCGGTATCGCGTCGCAGGACACTGACCCTTCACGGGCCGTTCCAAGAAAGTTACTTTTCAGCTCGACGGTTGTGAAGCCTGTTGCGTCGTCCGGCATGGTTTCGACGCTGCCGTAGCCGCATGCGGTATCGGCCAACGCGACCACCGACGCCGCGTGCAGGAAACCGTTTGGGGCGAGGAGATCGTCTCGCACCGGTAGCCGGGCCGTTACGCGATCGGTGGTCACATTTATGATTTCTATGCCCAGCAAGCCCGGTAATCGCCCGATGCCACGGGCGTTGCAGGCTGTGGCTTTTTCGTCGGCCTTCGTCATTCGGTTGTGTCCTTTGTCTCGGTGATCATTAGCGAGCGATAGCGTTGGATCGGCTCCCTTAAGGGATTGTTAATCACTCTATCAGTGAATATCGCCATGCGTCCCTTCCATCCTGTCATGCTTGAAGGGACGGCACGCGGGCGGCGATATGATGCGAATAGCCTTACTGATCACGGTGATGATGGGGCTCGGTTTTTTCGGGGGACTCTTCTATGCCCGTCTAACCGGGGGACCGGCGCCGGCGCCCATTCCTGTGGCGGCGCCGGATTTCACCGAACCGACCTCGAAGGACGCGGCGGCCGCGGCGTCGGTTCTGCGCGCGCGTCAGTTACGCGACCGGCGCCGCCGGATGCGGGCGGAAGCGGAGGCGTTCCTGTCCGAGATGGACGAGGCGGGTTGCACGCTCGATCCGGCCGAGTACGACCGCTACGCCGACGTGGGATCATATTCGATGGCGTTCACGCTTCCGGATGGAAGCGAACGTAGGTTCGAAATGACCGGTGCGCAATTCAAGGGATTCGCCGTGGACGCAGCTGCAGAATTAAAACTGAGCAACTTGGATTGTACCCAATCGGGCCGCTTCTTTAAGGTCGAGGACGACATCGTCCGTGTCTTGGAAGATCGACGGATCGACGCCCGGTTCAACGGACAACTCGTCGAGATCCAGCAGAAGCGGAGCCTTGTCTTGAGGCAAGACGATGACGGCCGCTGGGAAATCCAGAAAATCGAGGGCATGGCCCGGGTCGAGTAGCGGGATGACCGTTGTTGCCGGACCAGGAGGTAGCGGCGGATCGGTATGGCCGCACCGATTTCACGGGGCTTTGTCTCGCCACATCCGCCGATTTTTGATAGATCAGACGCTACGCTGATCGTTCTATAGCTGACGCTTGCTTACGCTTCGTTGCCGGCAAGAACCTTAGATCGGCGATCCGAAATTTTTCGATTTCCGACCGAACACCATCCGGACAACTGCCTGGAAATGGCGGGTGTTGCCGAGGGGATTGTAAGGGGATGTCATGCCACGCCGTAACACGGCACATACCCGGCTCAGTCGGTGAGCCGCCGGCCGAAAGAACCGGATGCGTTCGACACGGCGTTCGTCGATGCGCTATCGGCTGATTTTGCTCAATACGGTTCGGCAGCGCTCGCGCGGCTGCGCGAGGATGACCCGGCGGCCTACATGAAATTATGCGCCGCCGTTTTGCCGAAAGCCGTCGCCGGCGCGATTGATCCGCTGGAGGGGATGACGGATGAAGAACTCCTCGACCGGGCGAAGGGCCTCGCGAAGCAACTCGGCCTTGCAGTTCGTTCGAACCCTCGCCGCGCTCGACGAAAGAAGACGTCGAAATAAGATTGTTGGGTACGAGCCTTACCCGAAGCAAAAGGAATTCCACGCGGCGGGTGCCGGGCATCGGGAACGATTGTTCATGGCCGGTAATCAGCTTGGGAAAACGGTCGCGGGCGGCTTCGAATGCGCGATGCACCTGACCGGGCGTTATCCGGGCTGGTGGACCGGGCGGCGGTACGACCGGGCGGTCCGTCTCTGGGCCGCCAGCGTCACCGGCGAAAGCACGCGCGACAACCCGCAGCGAATCTTGCTCGGGCCGCCGGCGATACGCGACCAATGGGGCACCGGCGCCATTCCGGGAGACGCGATCGTCAACACCGCGCTCGGTCGAAACCTTGCCGATGCAGTCGACAACATCGTTGTCCAGCACGCAGGGGGCGGACTCTCGGTTCTGGCGTTCAAGGCATACGGCATGGGTCGTGAAAAATGGCAGGGCGAAACGCTTGATGGCGTTTGGTTCGACGAAGAGCCGCCCCTCGACATCTACATGGAAGGGCTGACCCGCACCAACGCGACCGGCGGCTTCACGATGGTCACTTTTACGCCCCTGCTTGGCGTGAGCGGCGTCGTGCGATTGTTCCTCGATGCCGGACATGGGCTGTCGGCATGATGATGGATCAGGCCCACTCGCTTCATCTCATTTGAAATAGGAGACGGTTACGATGACGGAAAGCGTACGGCTATTGAACAATGCGTCGGCGACGGGAGAAGCGAAGGGGTGGCCCGGCGGAGCCGGCGTATTCACGGCGGCGGGCAGTTTTAGCGGGGCGACCGTCAAGCTTCAACAGCTTGCCCCTGACGGCGTGACGTGGCTGGATATCTCCGGCGGGGCTGTCGATCTTTCGGCGCCGGGACAGGGCGGGTTCGTCTTGCCGGCCGGCCCCATCCGCGCGGACGTTTCCGGCGGGGCGCCTGCTGGCTTGCACGCGATCGCGGTTCAGGTCTAGCGATGACGCAGCTTTCCCCAGTCGGGTTCGTCGGATCGCCGGGGCAGGCGCCGGTCAGTTTCGTGGGGTCGTTTCAAAACGCATTCCGTTTGACGGACTCTCCGCTCGGATCTGGCGGTTTAAGCGATATCACCGACGCGAACGCGGCCGCCGACGCGATCCTCGAGACGGCGATCAACGGCACGGCGGTGGGGATCACCGCTTTTGCCGCCGAGCCGGGCGAGACCGTCACCTATACCCTGACAGACGATGCGGGCGGGCGGTTTGCGATCGCCGATCCTAACACGGGTGTCGTGACGAAGGCCGGCGCGCTGGATGCGGAGACGACGGGCAGTCACAACATCACGGTGTTGGCGACCAGCACGTCGGGTATGACCAAGGATCGTTCGTTTTCGATCACGGTCCTCGACGACACCGGCGAGTTCGCCGTTGGCGCCGTCACGGACAGTGATGCCGGCGCGAATGACGTTTTGGAAAGCGCGGCCAATGGCGCGACGGTTGGCATCACCGCATTCGCTTCTGACGCCGATGTGACCGACACGATCACCTACAGCCTGACCGATGACGCGGGCGGCCGCTTCGCAATCGATACGGACACCGGCGTCGTGACCGTCGCCGATACCGGCCTGATCGACTTCGAAACCGCGACCAGTCACCAGATTACCGTCCGCGCCGACAGCACGGACGGGTCGTTCAACACGCAGAATTTCACGATCACGGTGCTGAACGACGCGGTGGATGACGGGCTTGTGTCGGCAGCGCGGTTCGACGGCACAAGTGACAGCCTATCGCGCGCTGTGGCGACCGGCGCGGCGGACAACGGGAACGCGCTCGGCGGCCTGCCGGTCAAGTTCATGGGCAGCGACGGCGTTGTTCAGTACATCTGGTCGAATTCGACGGGCTCTTACGTCCGCAAGAACGCGGACAACAGGATCGAGGTGTTCATGGCGAACGCCGTCGGCGTCGAGGTGTTCCGGATCGTCTCGACGAACGGCTTTACCGTCGCCAGCGGGTGGTTGCTGATCGAGTTCACCAAAGACAAGCTGTATGTGAACAACGCCGACGAGACCGGCACGCGGACCACCGGCGCCGGCGGCACGATCGATTGGACGTCGGAATGGTACTGGGGCCGAGACAGCGCCGGCGGCAACCGCCTCAACGCCGAGGCCGCGCGGCTGTATCTGACCAACGAAGACATCGACATCGCGCTCAACCGCAATCTGTTCGCGTCGTCTTTCGCGCCGCTCACCTTGGCCGACATCAAGACGGACGGCAGCGGCCCGACCGGAACGCAAGCGCTCGACTTCCTGCCGAACGGCTTCACGGCCTTTTCGCAGAATGCCGGCGGCGCGGGGAACTACACGTTGGCCGGAGCGCTCACCGTCGGCGAGGGACCGGCGGGGGCGGCGTTGACCGCGCCGGTCGCGGCTGCTGCCTTCCCTGTCGTCGAGGCAACGGCAACGTTCAATAAATCAGGCACTGGTTCGGGAGCGGACTATACGCTTCCGACCGGTATCACTTCGGCTGATCTCTTGATCTTAATTGTGTCGGGCGTCATTAACTCCACTACCCCGATGGGATGGACGCAGATTGCCTCGCTTGGTGGCTCCAGTGGCCCGCCTCGGACCCGAATTTACGTGCGGGACGCAGACGGATTAGAAGGCTCGACTGTAGCGCTGGATGCCACGCTACGGGCAGTCTCTGTTGCTTATCGTATCAGCGGAGCGCGCGGCGCAGCATTCGTTGAGGTGACAACACAAGGTAGCGTCAGCGCCGATGCGAGTCCGAACCCGCCAAATGAGGCGATTTCATTCGGTCCGGCGGACACTCTGTGGATTGCTGGTGCTGCAATTCGCAGCACGGATTACACGATAGACGGCATCCCAACAAATTATACTGACGAAATCAGTATCATCGGAACGGGATCAACCGATTCTCAGAACGGGATAGCGACGGCGCGTAGAGAATTGAGCACGGCGGTTGAAGATCCTGGGCCATTCACGTTGAACCAAGCCGAGGATTGGGCTGCGTTCACGATTGCGGTCGCCGCGCCCTCTACCGGGCCAACGGCAGTCACCAGATATGTCAACACAGTGTCTCTGCCCGGCGGTGACGGCACGACGAATGACACAGTCGGCGCGAACCGGGCCTATGCGTCATTGCAGGAGTGGGCGACTGCCGAAGCGAAAGACTTGGTCGCTGCGGACGAGACGCATACAGTTTTGTGCGCTGGTGCGACGGCGGATATCGAAGCCAATACCGGGTTGTGGACGACGAGCGAAACCAACTTCCTGAAAATCGCAGCGAACGACGGAGACGCGGCGGGGCTGTATCAAGGTACGCTGACGATAAGCAAGTCGCATTATCGGATTGATGCCTCGGGTCTGAAGGATGCGTTGACCATTGGCGGGCTTGGGGAGAACGGGTTCCTCATTCTATCAGGCATCCAGTTCGATGAAACGGGTGGTACCGGCTTTTACCAACTCAAGGGTGCAAATATTGGTAATAATGCTCGTATTGTCGGAGAATACTGCCGCTTCCACGCGCGATTCCATTCATTGGGCGAGTGGCCTTGGGGTATCCATCCGACGACTGAACCGGTCGTTGCGGAGTTCCACCACTGCATGTTTAAGGGGCTTAGAAAGAAGTTCGTCTTGGAAAGCGGTATGGCTGGCGAGTTGGAAACAATCTACCTGTTCAACTGTGGGATGGCTGAGGGTCAGTGGGAAGCCTTGGACGAAAGGTCCGGCGCGATACACGCTTACAACTGCTACGCTTTCGAACATGGCGGAGACTTCCACGCCTGCACCACGGTCGATCACTGCGCGTCGGACAGCGGATTCGTTGGGGATGCAAACCACGTCGATATCTCGCCCGAGCCAGTTGAGGCGGACGGTTGGTCGGCCACGTTCATCACGGCGACGGGCACGGTTTACGATTTGCGGCTACGCGACGAGGGCGGTGGGACGAACCGATTGCTGAATGCCGGCAACAACGCGAACTATCCTGCTGCATCCGGCCTTAAGTTCGTGCAACGCGCGACCGACGTCACGGGTGCAGCAGTCTCGCTTGCTACACCGTCGATTGGGCCGGTTGAGGATATCTAATGCCCGTCACCCATTTCATCTTGCAAGACGACAGCGCCGGCGCGGACACGATCACGCCCCTGCTAGCGGCGCTGCATACGGCAACGGCCGCCAAATACACAGGCGATGTGGTGCAGAGCGTGCGGCCGGCGGCGCACGACGCTACGCAACTGCTGGTCAAGGCCAATATCACCGATGCGGAGCGCGTCGGCGACTTGGCGGCGCTGCATCGCGACAACTACGGCGTCGGCATCTATCTCGATGAGTATGTCGACCTGGATGGTCATGCGCGCGAGGCGTTTTCCATCCTGGGGGAAAGCGGTCGGGTCAATAAGCATTACGAGATGCCGGATGAGTACACCGTGCAACCGGATGGATCCTGGCTTTGGGCGCAGAAGGCCGATCCGGGCAATAACGACGGACGGACATACGGCAACCGCATTCTCGGCTATCCGACAGCGAACGGCCGTTTCGGCAGTCTTGCTGGCCCGGCGAGCAACAAGGAAGATCACTTCTTCCACGGCTTTTGGGTGCAAATCTGGGGGCTCGATAACAGCGGTACGCTGGTCGGTCAGGTCGCGCTGAAGCTGTTCAATGGGGCAAGCCCGACAGAGAAGTTCAATTACTATTTCGACCATCCGTTGAAGCCCGCCACCATCAGCAAGGGCCTGATCCCGCAAATCCCTGGCGTGTCCTGGACCAAGGATGGTGGTAGTAACGCGTATTCGATCCCGGAGGGCACTTGGCGCGGCGCGTCGAACACCAAGGATTTCGCGAACATTGGATACCGGAAGTTCTACGACCTGGACCCAGACACCCGTGAATTCGCGGGGGAGTTGGCCGTTGCGGCGAGCGTGGCGGACTGCAAGGCCACGCCCGGCACAACGTTTTGGGACGCCACGCTGGATGGTGGCGATGGCGGATGGTGGGTTCACATGCCCGACGGATCGCACCCCGGCGGCCGTGTCGTCGGCCTGGGCAACAAGGGCTATGAGTTCAATTTCCGGAGCGTCATCGCGGCGGAAACGGTCAAGGAGAACATCGCCTTTCACGGCCCGCGCTTCCGCGGCTACGAGTATAGGCTCACTACGTCGGCGAGCGACATAACGACGATCCGGCATATCGATTTCCATATGCTGAACCATCGCTACGCCACGCAAAGATCGCCCCTGTGGGATGTAACCGCGTCCAACCATTTCGGCGGTGTCATCGAGGATATCACCTTCAACGTCGATCAGGTTTCGCGCGCGGCGAACGCCTTCTATCTGATCGCCCAGCAAGACCAGCCAATCGCGGTCAGTTCCCGGATCACAATTCAAGCCGACCCAAAGGCGCGGGACGGGCGGGAAAACATCTTTGATATCGGTGGCGCGGTGGTTGAGGAAATCAACGGCGACGGGCACGCGGTCGGTATTCAGACCACAAAGGATCTGATTGTCCGCTGGCTGAAAATCCGCCGTACCGGCGGGGCCATCGTTGCCTATGCTCGGAGTTATCCCAGTGGCACGCTATCTTCCGATATGTCGCCCTTGAACCGTCCCTTTAGCGGCGGGCTGATCGAAGGCAACGACATCGCGGAACACTCGCCACATTACGCCGGAATCGGCCAGACATCGCCAAGCGTCGGCATTCATCTATCGAGCGATAATGCGCAGATGTGGGACACGTCCGGCTGGATCGTGCGGGACAACACCGTGCGCGGTTACGACACGATCCCGGAGAATGCCTTCGCGCATTGCTTCCGGCATAAGTGGAACGCCCAAGCGCGCTGGGAGGGCAATCACGGCGATCTGTCCAGCAGCGAGTGCTTCAAGGGCATCTTGGTCCAGACCATCAAGTATCTGGACCTGACCGGCGCGTCGGGGAATTGGAAGCTGGGCGATCACATCGAGGACGCCGCCAATCCCGGCGTTTCGCTCGGGGCGATCTGGAAGATCGAAAACGCGAACCCGACGCCGCGGCTGTGGTACGGCCATCCGACAAGCCAGGTAAACACCGCGCCGGACATCGCCGGGCCGATCACGGTCAACAACATGGACGATACCGGCACGGGCAGTCTCGGCGTGGGCGGTAGCACGAATGCCGGCGTCATGGGACCGAACATTCTGATCACGAATTCCGCCGCCCGTCGCAGCCGTTTCGGCAACAGCGGCGGCACGGTGAAATGGCTTACGGTCGTGACGGGCGCAACGCTCGGCAGCAGCGTGGACCCCGCAACCGAGCGGAATTTCCCCGCTACGATCCTGCAAGAGAGCAACACCGATTTCATCGGCGCGAGCGACGGCTATGTAGGCTTCGACATCGCCGGATTGCCGGAGCAAAGCTATATGGATTATCTGCTCAATTCGGCTACCAACTGCGTCTTCGGCAGTGGATCGGCAAGGCTGATGGCGTAGTTCGATTGTCTAAAGCAAGCGCCCGTCCCACTGGTAGGACAGTAGGCCTCGGCTAACCTCGATGACAAAGGACATCTACTTTGGCTGGCGAGATGGTCCTATTGTGACCCGAATACACGATACTTCTGTTAATGTTAAAAGTTTGATGGAGGTTCGGGGAGTCCATGGGGAGATTGCGACACTCTCACCAGTTCGGGTTTTGGATAGCGGTCTTTCGACATACAAAGAGTTTGCATCAGGTCCATTTTTCTTTCGCTCTTCTGACAGATTGTCATCGGATTTTGTCAGATCCGAGGGATGGGTTTCGAAAGAAACGCTGACCGATTTTTTGGATAAAAATAGACCTGCAGCGATACTGACAGGTTTTGAAGATTCTTGGTTGCATCCTCCGGACGCGGTATTGGAAGCCTATGCAAAGGCGAGAGGGTTCGAGGAAATTTCCGAGAGATTCGATGGTGGGCGGTTATTCGTTCGACGTGATTAATATCTCATTTTCTTTGGTTCCCGAACGTGATGAGAGCGCCAATAATAGGAAACGATTTTGGCGTAAACGCGGAGACCGGTTAGTGGCCGCAGGAACTGCGATTGTTGTTCGCAGTGCCGGATCAAGTAACTGACGAAGTCATCTATCGAACCGGTTTGGCGATACGTTTTGTCCAAACTGATGATGTCGAGTTCGGTATTTTTGCTGGCCGCTCATTAAGTTCCTAGATCGTTTGTTGAGGTTTTCGTACTCGGCCCGGCTCGGCAGCTGTCCTCGCTGTTGTGCCCCACTCTGCTCTTTCTCAATGTTCCATTTTCAAAACGCATACCTTCCGTGTGCCCAAACTCGCCGACACGGACCCACTTCAACTCAACAGGAGTTTTCCCCATGAGCGGACTATTCTCTTCGCCCAGTGTGCCCACGCCGCCGCCACCGCCCGAGCCGCCGGAGAAGAGTGACGTCGATGTCCAGGAGGCGGCGCTTCAGGAGCGTTTGCGCCGGGCCCGGCAGCGGGGGCGGGCCGCCAATATTCTGACCGGCAATCAAGGTGTCACCGGCGACGCGCCGGTTGCGCGGAAAACATTGTTGGGCGAGTAACCCATGATCGATCCGGATAAGATCATCGCGCGGCGCGACCGGCTGCGCTCGACCCGGGGCGTCTGGGAATCGCATTGGCAGGAGATCGCCGACCGCGTGCTGCCGCGTCAGGCGAGCTTCGTGACCCGCCGCGAGCCCGGCGAGAAACGCACCCGGGAAATCTTCGACGCCACCGCCGCGCTCGCGTTGGAGCGGTTTTCCGCGGCGCTCGAATCGATGCTGACGCCGCGCAGCCAGCGCTGGCATCGCCTGCGCGCGAGCGACCCGACCTTGAACGACCTGCCCGAGGTGCGCGCCTGGTTTGACCGGGCCGAGGATATCCTGTTCGGCGCGCGCTACTCGCCGCATGCGAATTACGCGGCGCAGCAGCATGAGGTCTACATGTCACTCGGGGCGTTCGGCACCGGGGTGCTGTTCGTCGGGCAGGACGAGGCGCGGAACGGGCTGCTCTACCGCGCGACCCATCTGGCCGATTGCTATGTCGCCGAGAATTTCCAGGGCCGCATCGACACGCTCTACCGCGACTTCGAACACACCGCGCGGCAGGCGGTCCAACGGTGGGGCGACGCCAACCCGGAGGCGATCCGCCGGGCGGCGGAGAAGGAGCCCGAGCGCAAGTTCCGGTTCATCCACGCCGTGCAGCCGCGCGACGACGACGCGCGGGATGCGGCCAAGGTGGACGGCGCCAACAAGCCCTTCGCGTCGGTCTACCTGGCGGAGGAGGGGCGGACGGTCGTGCAGGAAAGCGGCTTCGACGAGTTCCCTTACATGGTTTCGCGCTATGTCACCGCGCCGCGCGAGGTCTACGGCCGCTCGCCGGCCATGACCGTGCTGCCCGACATCAAGATGCTCAACGAGATGAACAAGACGACGATCCGCCAGGCGCAGCTCGCCGTGGAGCCGCCGATCCTCGTCTTCGACGACGGCGTGCTCGGCCGGCCCGACGGGTTCGGCCTGACGCCCGGCTACATCAACTACGGCGGCGTCAACAAGGACGGCCGCCCCCTGATGCAGCCGTTCCAGTCGGGCGCACGGGTCGACATCAGCCTCGACATGATGGAGCAGCGCCGCCGCGCCATCAACGACGCCTTCCTCGTCACGCTGTTCCAGATCCTGGTGGACCAGCCCAACATGACCGCGACCGAGGCGATGATTCGCGCGCAGGAGAAGGGCGCGCTGCTCACCCCGGTGATGGGCCGGCAGCAATCGGAAGCGCTCGGCCCGATGATCGAGCGCGAGATCGGCCTGCTGCAGCGGATCGGCCTGCTGCCGCCGTTGCCGGGCGCGCTGGTCGAGGCGGCCGGCGAGTTCGACATCGAATACGACAGCCCGCTGTCCCGGGCGCAACGCTCGGAACAGGTGGTCGGCATCTCGCGCACCTTTGAGGTGCTGGCCCCGCTCGCCGCGACCCAGCCGGACGTGTTCGACGTGTTCGACGGCGACGCCTTGGCGCAGCTCGCGGCGGAGGTGAACGGCGTGCCACAGCGCGTGCTCAACACGCCGGACGAAATCGCCCAGCGCCGCCAGGGCCGTGAATCGGCGGAGCAGATCCAAGGCCTGATCGCGGCCGCGCCGGCGGCGAATCAGGCGGCGGGCGCCCTCGAAAAAGTGGTGAATTCCGGTGCGATTACTGAGCCGTCCTAGGAACCGCCGGCTCTCGGCGGCCTACCGCCGGGCCTTCGCCGCGCCGGGCGCGGAGGCGGCGCTCGCCGACCTCGCCCATTTCTGCCGCGCCCGGCGCGCGCCTTTCGTCGCCGGCGACGCGATGGCGACCGGCGTGCTGATCGGCCGGCAGGAAGTATTCCACCGCATCGCCCGCTACCTCAATCTCTCGGAGGAAGAGGTCTGGGAGTTGGTATCGGATCGTCAGGGGGATGTATGACCGATCTTCGAAAAGGCTTGTCCGTTTTTGACACGTTGCTTGCGCGGCCGCGCGCCACCGGGTTCGGGTTTCGAATCCCGATCTTTCCGCAATCTTCAACGCGCAATCCCGATCCTCGTACACTGCTCACTTCCGGCAGGTTGCAGCCGCGGACTTTGCAAGGCTCGCTCTTGTCGCCGCTCAATGCTGAATCGGTTGTGAACACTTCTGCACAAGTGTCGCTTGCCGACTCCCACCCGGCGGTGCTTGGGGTGTCTGGCCGGCAATCCAATCCAGCATTCCCAGATGGAAGTGCGCTAAGTTTGCCCGGAGTGAACGCGCCAAGCGAGACGCAGATTGCGGAAAGCCCGACTGACACGAACGACGCTTTGCGCCAATTTGAATTGCAGCGTCTAGAAGAGTCCAAGCGCCGTCGGGAAGTGAACCGAGAAATCGAAGCACTAAAAAAGGCGAAGGGCCGTAAGGTTATTGTCCGTATGGAAGAAGCTCGTGTTTTTGCAATTAGGAATAACCTTCCGGCAATCTTTAAGGTTTCCCCATCACGGCGTGGAACGGGTGCCGCTCCTTTTTACCGAAAGCACCATATTGGAGCAGCAGCAGTTCGAAAGCACGATGAGACGATTGTTCGAGAATCTAAGCGATTCGGAGTAGACCCAGATCTCGTGCGAGCAATTATGTACATCGAGAATGCGGATGGGGATCGGCTTCGCTTAGACCGGGCGGCACAGTTCGCTGGTCTGGCAGATACGTTGCTGCCCATGAATATTAATCCGACAATCTGGGAAGGTGTGGGTGGCGTGCGGGGCGAGCAATTTGAGAACCCGGAACTCAATATTCGGGCTGGGGTCGCACTGATAAAGGCAATTCAGGATCGTATCGAGAAGCCTACCCCGGCAAAAATCGGATCGGTCTGGCAGTTCACAGGAAAAGAGAATGTCAGTGACAACGGAAAGAAGATCGAAAGGGCCATGCGAGAGCAACTCTGGATTACAGGATCGCCATTTGATGGAGACCCCGCTCCGAGAGGCCCGTAGTCCCGAAATCTGTTTTCGAGCAATCTACCTTATGACGAAGCATGGGAGTGCTCAGGGATAAGCCCATTATGTGCGCTGGGATCCTTTCTTTTTACATTCCGAATTGTCTCAGATTTCTTGGCAGCAGTTGATTCATGGCAATTCGGCGTTCGAAAGGCAGAAAAATGCCAGCAGAATTGCATTAAATTAACAAGATTGTGCTGTCAGGTTGTGGAGAGCAAAAACAGTATCAGCCAATTTTCGGCCATAGCCGATTCAAGTATTCAAGGCATTGGTTTGCGAACACATCGACATCCCTATCTTCGATCCTACTTATTGCTGAGCCTTTCGGCTGTTCCTCTCTATTGCGCCAGTCAAGTTCTTGTCCGGATTTACGTAACGATGCACGGTTCCGTGAACCACAACTTCTGCCGAATCACGGATGTTCCACGCGGCATCCCAATGGGAGACGATCTTTTTTGCGTAATTCACTTCGATTATGCACTAGTGATCATCGTCCTTGCGATTGTTGCGTTCGCGCTGTGGTCGGTGATTTTCGCCGTTGTGATCACGGCGATTTGGTTCACGCTTCGTCGTTTGCGGTTCGTTCCGGCACTGTATCCCGTTGACGGTTCGGCAACAGCTTGGGATGCGAAACATGCACGCATCTTAGCCTCAGTATCGTTTATTGGGTCCGCACTTTTGTATTGCTTCGTCATGGAAGTGTGGAATGTCCAAAACACCATTCTGGTCTGGATCTTCGATTTTCCATCGATGCTTATGGCCTTTCCGCTGCTCGCGGCGATTCGGTATTTAGCATCGAGACAATAGTTGCCTCCGGGGACAGCATTGAAATTCGCCCACTGGAAGAGAGCAATCTTATTGTTCTACGCGACAGCGCTCTCCGGCGGTTTTGTCGCGTGGGTCGTAGTTTATTCACTCGATCCTAGAGAGAATTCCTTGCCGTGGCTTTTTATAATCGTGCATCCGATTCTAGTGGGCTTGTTTTCAGGAGGCGTAATGATTTTGATCTATTGCGGTGTTCGGCAGCGACGGATGGTAAGGAAACATCGTGCCACTAATCGATGTTCGGAAAAATCAATCGTCGTACCGAATATTCTGGCGTTAGGTTTGTACTTTTTCTCTGTGGTAGGTCTCGCAGGCATCCATCAAATCTCTCCAAGCTGGTTTCGGTTTCTTGGATATAGCCCTGTGCTCTGCATGTATTTTCTTAGCCCGTTGCCGGTTATTGCTCTGCTCGCGAGTGTAAATCGCAGCTTTCGCGAAGTTTTGTTTTCAGAGAACACGACCTGTTCGCCGGGTTATCCTTGTCCATGAGTTAGCGTCGTTCCGGTCAGGGATCGTATCGGGTCGGGTGGCGAACTGGACCCGGGCGAGCCTCGGGGATGGAGCGCAGCCTCTGAACGCGGTCTTCTGCCGTAGCGCCGCAGTGCATTGTTACGGTCGCCGCACGGCCTGAGCGTCTTCCGTCGCTCATGCGGTCCGTGCACCGCATTACCCGAAATTAAATCTCGATATAGAAACCGCGCGGGCGCGTCCGTCCGCCGTGAGGAGGACGCATGTCTGATCGCGCTGTCCGGCCGTCGTTGTTCGACGCGCCCAACGGTCCCGGCCGTCCGACCGGCTTCGGCTATCGCATTCCGATCTTGCCGGAGCCGCCGAGGTTTTCCGACGAGCTTTCGACCCTTCTGGGATTGCCGGTCGCACCTCGGGCGCCCGGTACCGGTGGGCCATCGGCGCGTGCCGTCGCGCAGCCGTCGCCAACCTTTAGGCCGGACCGTATCCAGCTTGCGGAAAGCCCGGTCTCGGACCGCCCGCCCGGTGTCGATCCGGATTTGCGGCGGCCTGCGCCGTCGACCGATGCGGCGGCGGAACGCGACGGGACCGGCCTCGACGCCGTGAATCGGATCGGCGAGGCGGCGACGAAGGCGGTCGGGCGGATTTTCGAGGAGCCGCTCGGCGCATCGCGCGAGACCTTGGGGCGGCTGCTTGCGCAATCCCCCGAGGAGCGGCGGGGCGTCGCCGGGCTGTTCCGGGCCTTCAACGAGGTGTTCATCGGGGGCGGCAGCGTCGCGGTCGACGGCGCGTTCCGAACCATGGTCGCGCCGGTCGTCGGGGGCATCGCGGCGACCGTCCAGGCGCTTCAGGAATTGGGCGTGTCGCGCACCGCCGCCCGCCGGTTGGAACGCGACCTGTATGCCTGGGTGACAGTCCTGGGGCTCAAGTCGGGTCCTGCCTTGGGCCTGCAGCCGCGCATGCCCGGGCCGAAGCGTGTGCTGGCCGACGCAAACCGACGGGGCGTTTTCGAGAAGGCGCTCGCCGAGTTGCCGTCGGACCAAATGGCGGCCGCGAAAGCCCAGCTGGAATCCGCCTTTCGCAAGGGGCACGAACTGGGCGTCAAGGCGCGGTCTGTAACCGCGCAAGATATCAGTCGGCGCGTTGGGCTAGACCGCTTGAGCCGGGAAGGCCGGCAGCTTTTCGACCGGGTCGCCCGAAAGCTGGGCAAACAACCAACGCCATCGGTCTTCGAGAAATTGGCGAAGGAGGGAATTCCCACCTCCCAGAACATCGCCGAGGGCAGGGCGGCGATTCAGCATGCATTGTTGGCTCGCACGTCCGTACCCGCTGCAATGTACCGACCCGACGTAGGGGAAATTACATTTGCGTATAACCACAATGGTGCCGGGCTGGCGCACATAATTTCTCGACGAAGCTCGCAAGGCCAGGATGCTTTAGAGTTTGTTGTGAATGTCTTGCCGGAAGTCTTGGCTAAGGGCACTTTGCATTCACTTAAATCTTCTGAGCTTGGTGATCGAAGAGCGCTTATAGTTTACCGAGGGAGCCTCGCCGTTTTGAGCTTAATCAAGAATAAACGGCGCGAAACTTGGGCCCTCACGGGATATCGAAATAGGAGCTTTCGAAAACGAAGCGGGAAAACGCGGTTAGGACCGAATCAGCGAAAACCGAAATAGTCCCGGTGGCAAAGGGAGGGTAAGCCTCCAATGCAATGCCTACGCACAAAAACCCGTCTGTTAAGATTAATGTGGGAGCGGGACCAAGAGCAATATTATGTTCCGGTTTTGTGCCAGACAAGAAAATTCGCTGCAATATCGAGGTTCGATAGTCCCGATGGCATCCGGGGGTTAGCCCCAGCCATATGTGGCTTGGTTTCCTAAAATGCCTACGCACGGACGACCCTCATTTCCGCCCGACTGTGGGAGCGGGACTGCTGTGGAAGCCGGGGGCCGTTTCTTCCCCATTCAACCCTAAACGCTGTGTTGTCGGGTTTCGGCCGGGGTGAACAGATTCTTCGCCATATTAAAATGTAGACATGCAAGATGGCGTGGAACCCCTCCCGGCGGTAACGCCGGATCGTGCAAGCGGACGGACAGCGCGATTTGGATCGGATGGACGCCTAATAGGTTTTCGTGAACCGTAGGAAAGTGAAAGCATGCCCGACTCTGATATCGAGATCCAAGTGTGGAGCAATTTCGACTACGAAAAACTGATCGCCGAGATTTACTACAAGGGACAATACGTTGCCCTGATAAACCAGGATGACGGGTTGGAAAATCTAAAGATTGAGCTCCCTGGCGCCGATGACGACGGAGAACTAGTGCTTCGAGAGATAGACTTGTCCGTTTTCGAGGAAGCTCTCGAATTGGCCAGACGTGAACTCGCGAAGTAGCAGGTTCTGCGTTTAATCTGAGTTCATGGTTTTCTCCGTTTAACGCCGTCTATGGCGCTGACGTGGAATAAGGTGGAGCGGTCTTAGCTTCGTGCACTCAGACAAGCGGTCGGGCGGATTTTCGAAAAACCGCTCGGCGCATCGCGCGAGACCTTGGGGCGGCTCGTCGCGCAAACCCCCGAGGAACGCCGGGGCGTCGCCGGGCTGTTCCGGGCCTTCAACGAGGTGTTCATCGGGGGCGGCAGCGTCGCGGTCGACGGCGCGTTCCGAACATGGTCGCCCCGGTCGTCGGCGGCATCGCGGCGACCGTCCAGGCGCTTCAGGAATTGGGTGTGTCGCGCATCGCCGCCCGTCGGTTGGAACGCGATCTGTACGCCCTGGTGACCGTTGCGGGGCTTAAGTCAGGGCCCGCCTTGGGCCTGCAGGCGCGCCTGCCCGGGCCGAGGCGTCTACTGGCCGATGCAAACCGGCAGGGCGTCTTCGAGAAGGCGCTCGCGAAGTTGCCGCCGGACAAGGTGGCGGCCGCGAAAGCCCAGTTGGAATCCGCCTTTCGCAAGGGGCACGAACTGGGTGTTAGGGCGCGGTCTGTAACCGCGCAAGATATCAGTCGGCGCGTTGGGCTGGACCGCTTGAGCCGGGAAGGGCGACAGCTCTTTGACCGTGTCGCCCGAAAGCTGGGCAAACAACCGACCCCGTCGGTTTTCGAGAAACTGGCGAAGGAAGGCATCCCGACATCCCAGAACATCGCCGAAGGTAAGGCTGCGATCGAAACGGCACTGTCGAAACAGACATCGGTGCCCGCCGCGATGTACCGCCGCGATGTTGGGGAGATAACGATTGATTACGGACGACCGGGAAATCCAAAAACACAGTTTAGAAAGGATGGCTTTGGACTTTCCCACATTATCGCTCGGCGGAATTTACAAGGGCAGGACGGTGAAAACTTCGTCCGAGAGATCATACCGGAAGTTATAGCGAAAGGACGTCTGTTTCGACTCAGGACCTCTGCGCGTGGTGATCGTCGGGCTCAAATCGTTCATCGTGGAAATGTAGTGATATTGACCACTGTTCGAGACAAACAAAGAGAAAATTGGGTGCTGACTGGATTTCGTGACGCGCGATTCAAGAAACAAAGGGGGAAGACCCGATTGGGACCAGACCAGCGAAAACCCAGCAGAGAATGAGGTTAGCCCCGGTGGCAAAGAAGGGGTCATCCCTAACAGTGCCTACGCACAACAATCTGTCTATTGTGCAGATTGAGGTGGGAGCGGGACCAAGAGCGATATTATGTTCCTGTTTTGTGCCGGGCAAGAAAATTCGCAGCAATATTGAGGTTCGATAGTCCCGATGGCATCCGGGGGTTAGCCCCAGCCATATTTGGCTTAGTTTCCTAAGATGCCTACGCACAGGCGGACCTCATTTCAGCCAGACTGTGGGAGCGGGACCGTTGCTGAAATTAGGGTCCGGTTCTTCCCCAATCAACCTTAAACGCTGTGTTGCCGGTAGTTGGCTAAGGCCGGACCGATCCTTACTCACAACAAGGTGTAGATATGCAAGATGACGCGGAAACACTTCCGGCGGTGACGCCGGAGGGGGCGATGCCCAATGGCGATGTGGATGATGCTGCCGAGTGGGGCGCGGGGGCTGATAGCGACCTCACCGACGACTGGCTCTCCGGTCTCGACGCGGACAGCGCCGATTTCGTCCGCACCAAGGGGTGGGAGGATTTGGACGCCGTGGTCCGGTCCTACCAGAACTTGGAGAGCATGTTGGGCAGCGACCGCGCCGGTCGCACGCTGACCCTGCCGAAGGACGAGGAGGACGCCGAGGCTTATGCGGAAATCTACGACCGGCTCGGGCGGCCGGCGGCGGCGGCGGGGTATGCCCTTGAGGTGCCCGACGGCATGGCGATCGACGAGCCGATGATGGACTGGTACCGCGAGGCGGCGCATGCGGCGGGACTGTCGGCGCGGCAGGCCTCCGCGCTGTTCGACGCGTGGAACGGGATGGCGGTGCAGCGGGTCGTGGCGATGAATCGAGACAAGCAGGCGGCGCAGGATCAGGACATCGAGGCCTTGCGCGAGAAATGGGGCGGCGCCTTCGACCGCAAGGTCGCGGCGGCGCGGCAGGCGGCGCGGCGGTTCGGCGGCGACCGGTCGACGGCGCTGGAGGAAGCGCTCGGGCGCGCCGGCGTGACGGAATTCCTGGCCGGGATCGGCGAGGCGGTTTCGGAGGACGCCCTGCCCGCGGGCGAGGGCCGCACCGGTTTCGGTCTGTCCCCGGCCGAGGCGCGCGCCAACTACGAACAGCGCAAGCGCGATCCCGGCTTCGTCGCGGCCCTGCAGGACGCGGCGCACCCGGGCCACGCGGCGGCCAGCGCCGAGCGCGCCCGCTACCTCGCCGCCATCTGGCCCGCGCAATAGGCCGGCGTCGCTCCCGCTCGTCCGCATCGGCCGGGGTGTTGCGGTCATGAGCCGGCACGTCACCCGGATGACCCTCTGGGATGTCGATCACCTGACCGAGGCGGAACGCCAACGCATCCTCGACAGCTATCCGCCGCACGAGCGGGACGCGCGCGCCAAGGGACTGCCGCAGCTCGGCTCGGGCCGGATCTTTCCCGTGGATGAGGCGTGGATTTCGGTCGATGCGTTCGAGACGCCGCCGCATTGGCCGCTGCTGGGCGGGATCGATTTCGGGTGGGACCATCCGACCGCCGCGGTGCGCATCGCCTGGGACCGGGACGCCGACGCCGTCTATATCACCCATTGCTATCGGGTGCGGCACGCGACGCCGGTTGTCCATGCCGCCGCGCTCAAGGCGTGGGGCGTCATCCCCTGGGCCTGGCCGCGCGACGGGTTGAACGACACGGCGGCGGGCGAGAACCTGGCGCAGCAATACGGCGACCAGGGCCTGTCGATGCTGCCCGACCCGGCGGCTTTCGAGGACGGTGGCAACAGCGTCGAGGCGGGGCTGATGCAAATGCTCGACCGGATGCAGACCGGCCGCCTCAAGGTCTTTGCCCATCTCGCCGACTGGTTCGACGAGTTCCGGCTCTACCACCGCAAGGACGGCCGCGTGGTCAAGGAGTACGACGACCTGATGGCCGCCACCCGCTACGCCCTGATGATGCTGCGCCACGCCCGCGTCCCGGCGGCGCACCGCCGGCCGAAACAGGCGCGCGCGGCGTGGCGGGTGCTGGACGGGTGATTGCAACGCATCGCGACGAAAGGAATGAAATTCGGATGACCTCATTATTTGAAAATCCGTCGTCACCCCCGTTGGTCACCCGAACAGGCGGGGCTCCCGCGTCACAACGGCCCAATCAGGCATCCGGTAGTCTTCTGACACAGAGCACTCATGCAACGGATCAGGTTCGCTCGCCGCTCGGCGCCAGCACAGCGAACACCGCGGCTGCCAAGTCGAGCGGACCAAGACCGTTACTCGCGCAGGCGAGACCGCGAAGTGGTGCGGGCGCGTCGTCGGCGGGATTGTCCTCTATACAGTCCGGGCAACTGTTTTTAAATTTGCATCGCGATGTGGATATTCAGGAAGGCCTTACCGCGAATCGACCCTTATCGAGTGATCCTGGTGGCCTAACACATCGCGGTATTTCACAGAGATTTCTCGATTCGCTTCGCAAACAGAAACCCCATCTCAACCTTCCATCGGATCCTCGTCAGATAACATCGAAGCAGCGATTGATGATCTTTAGAACGGAGTTCTTTGACCGCGCCAACATCCCAAAGATCGCCGGTATACCCGGCGTAATGCAGCGCGTTCCAAAACTAGTTGGACAAATATATGATTCGTCAGTTCTCCATGGTCCGGAAAACGCCGGAAAACTCTTACAACGGTCGTTGGATAAGGTGTTGGGGACGGACTTGCGGATTAGCAGAAAAGGCAAGAAAGAGTATGACGGAATCATCGGATCGAACACACGCGCTGCTATCGCCCAAGCCGCCCATCAAAACAAGCTTCGCGCTGTGAACAACGAGATGGCGAAGCAACGAGAACGCTTTATGCGCCAATTACCGAATTTTAATGCGAACCCCGGATGGGTCACGCGAGCCAGATCATTCCAGATGCCGTAACTGTATCGACAATTTGTTGTTAATGCTTTCTGCAAAACCTTTGCAGCGGAATTCGATTTGACGATGGCGAGAAGCTACAAAGGGCAGGGGCGTGCTTTGTCGGTGGGGCCATTCGCATTCTGTTGGCCGCTATGGACTCTTGTCGTACGGACTAAGGTGCAAATCATCTGCTCATAGATTTTGGAAACTTCGGTCAGATGTTGAGAATGCCAAATCGTTCCACAGGACAGTCCGCAGTGATCGTTGTCGTTATAGATCATCCAGTAAAGGCGCCCGGCGGAGAATCGCAGATTTTTTAGTTCCTCGCGCGCCTGTTCCCGGGTGAGGAAACTCTTTCCTACATCTGCGGTATCGAGCAAATCGATAATCTTGTTTTCCAGGCATAACGCCGTCTTCAAATGACCGTTGCGCCAGCGCTCAGTGACCGGACTTTCGCGGTCTTCCTTCGATACCGCCCAGCACGCGTCGATGACTGCTTGCGGGTCGGGCAGGTCCGGTGCGGGTAAGCCGTTAGCCGCAGTAGGCGATGGTAACGTAGCCACAATCGGCAGCAGAAGGAGCAACAGAACGCGTCGCATATGCGATTATCCTTTCTTTTGGAGCGTAAGGCAAAGTTGCTTATCTGCCGCCTAAAGTTCAATCTAATTGTGTAGATTTGACGGATGCCGCGCGGCTTTGTCGTGATGCGCCTCTGTATTCGATTTCCAAAATGTTCGGATAAACTCTTGCATAATTGGGATTTGGTTAAATGCAGGAAATACAGCCTCCACCGAAGCCATTTGGTGGAACAAACGGCGTGAGGTAAACAACGAGATGGTCTTTCGACGACCACTACCCTGACTTGCCACTTGATGTTCCTCCGGTATTCTCAAATTATCCATGATCGGTTGTGATATTCATCACGTATGTGCGACCCAAGTTTGGATTATGGACGTGAGGTGATCCATGGATCGACGGATGCTCTTATTCGCGGCGTCCGCATTGATTGTTTCTCCGCTTTTTGCCGCCGTTCATGCGGAAGAGTCGCGGACAATCTATGTTCGACCCTTTGAGTCGCTCGCCCATGATAGGGGGGCTATCACGTCCCTTGGCGTCTCGGTTCGGTCAATTCGCTATTTTGAGAAACAGAATCCGAACGAGGATTTGCCTGATGATCAGAGGCAGCTCACATCACAGCAACGGTCGGATATTAGAAGGGGTGAATTCTTCGATCGGCAAAGGATTCCGGAAATTGCGGCGATCCCCGGACTGATGGATCGGGTTCCGCAATTGCCGGAGCAGCTTTTCGACGCATCCGTGTTTCACGGTCCGAAAGTTGCGGGCGCACTGCTGCAGCGGTCTTTAGATGCGGTTATGGGAACGGACCTACGGACCATGAAGATGGGACGTAAATTGTACGATGGCATCGTTGGGCCCAGGACCCTCGCGGCGCTTCGAGACGCAGCGCAGCAGAACAAACTTCGAGAGGTCAACAACGAAATGGTGCGCCGGCGCGAGTTACCGGAGTTCACAGGTAATCCGGGCTGGTACAAACGCACGCAAGGGTTTTTGGTTCCTTGACGCGTTGGCGGTGGAGCAAGGATTTCGCGTCAGTGTTTAGAGTTTTGGGTGTTGGGTCGATCATTGTCCTTCCGGTTTGCCACCGGGCGGCGCTTCCGTATCTTTCCAGGCCTCACCATCTGATTGCGGTCTTTGCTTGGCATGTGCGAGTTCGAGCGCGACCATTGGACGTGAGGTGATCCATGAACCGGCAGGTGTTTTTGTTTTCGGTGATCGCGGTTTTTGGAATTTCGTTTCTTTCCGACACTCACGCCGAAGACCAAGCGCCTCTTTATAATCGATCCTTCGAGTCATTGGCGCATGACAAAGGGGGTATATCGAATCTGGGGATATCGGTTCGGGCGATCCGCGTTTTTGCGCAACGGCATTCCGATATTGCCTTACCCTCGGACCCTCGACGGCTCACCGAGGATCAACGGTCGAGCATGATACGGAGCGAATTCTTCATTCGTCCCAATCTTCCCGGCGTGCTGGCGGTACCCGGCTTGCTTGAGCAGGCGCCGAATTTGCCGGAACAGTTATTCGATTCGGCCGGTTTCCATGGCGCGCGTCCCGCCGGCATGCTACTCCAGCAGTCTCTGGATACGGTTCTTGGCACCGATCTGAGTGTCGTGAATCATGGACGCAAGCAGTATGATGGCATCGTCGGGCCGAATACCCTGGCGGCGCTCGAAGACGCCACGCGACGGAATTTGCTTCGTGAGGTCAATAACGAGATGGTGCGGCGGCACGGACGGGCAGAGTTCAACGATAGTCCAGGCTGGTACAAACGCACGCGAAATTTTTTGATGCCTTAGCGCGATTGCCCAGGAAACAGAACGTCAGCTTCAGCGTTTCCGGGCTTTACCGTCGGGTGTTACCTGATCTTCCTGCAATGTTTGAATGGCGACCTGCCGGATCATCGTTCGGATCATGTCCTCCAGTATTTTGGAATGCGTCGGCAAATGCTGGGCGAACCACATGCTTCCGCAGGACATGCCGCAATGCTCGTTGTCGTTATAAATCATCCAGTATAGGCGATGCACCGACGTGCGGAGATTGTCCAACTCCTGCTTGGCCTCGGCGCGGGAAACGAAGTTCTCGCCGAACTTGAGCGTATCGAGGAGTTCGATCACTTTCTTTTCGAGGCATACGCTCGTCCAGACATGACCTTCGCGCATGCGCGAGTTGACGCCGCTCTCGCGGTCTTCTTTCGACACCGCCCAGCACGCGTCGATGATCGCTTGCGGATCGGGCAGGTCGGGGGCTGGTAGGCCACCGGCGGCGGTGGGCGAAGAAAACGCAGCCACAATCGGCAGCAGGAAGAGCAACAGCAAGCGTCGCATGCGCGGTGATCCTTTTCGAAGGGTAATGCAGAGTTGCGCGAACGACTCTATTAATTCAACTTATTTATGGTCAATTGACGTGACGGCTGCGGTCATTCTGTGGCGCGTTAATGATCGAGCGGAGCAGGTGACGCGGTGAGGTCGGATACTCTTGCCGCTTAAAGCGACGGAAGGAAAAGCACTCCAATGGCTTCATTGTTTGAGAGCCCGGCATCACCGCCGATGCTGCGCCGATCCGACGTAGGCCCATTGTCGACGCGGGCGGCCGGAATAAACCCGGTATCGGTTGGGGGTAGGGGCGGTGCGTCGATGCCTATGGGGTCACGGGGTCCGGGTTCGCTGCTCGCTGGTGCTCCGTTGGCTGGTCAGTCGAACGGCGCGCTGCCGGAATTGCCGTCCGGTCGATCCGAGCCGTTGTTTCAGAATGCCGGGCGCGATCTCGGGCGGCCGCTTGGGTTCAGCCGCCGCATCCCGGTGATGCCGCCGCCGCCTCGGTTTTCCGATGGCCTTTCCGATTTGCTCGGCCTTGAGCGGCAACCAAGTCCTTCGCAATCCCCGGCACCGAGCCTACCGGCCAGCGCCGCCGAATTGCCGGATACACCGTTAACCAAGAATATGCAGCTTGCGGAGAGTCCGGTTGCCGACAAGCCGTTCGAGCGCATGGATGGAAAGTTGGATCGTGCTGCAGTCCTGAACCCCGGCCCTCCGACAACGAAACCGGTCGACGAATTCGACATGTACCGTAAACTCGATTTCGATCCGGATGGGCCTTCGGAAGTTAGCGTCGCCTTGTCCATGCCACCGGTAGGGTTAGTTGGCCTTGGAATTACCAAAGAAACATTAGCTTCAGAGAGAAGATACTTTCCCAATAGAACAACATGGGACCCGAAAGCAGATGCCTTCCGCCATGCGCTATGGAACTATAATCTGAGTAGGCGTTTTGGTGCGCATCATGCGAAGCGGATCACGGATGCGCATGAGATTTCCAATGTGAACGATCCTGGCGATCGGATAATGGATCTGTTCAATAACAATGTCGGTCGTCGGCTTGCCATGGATCCCAGGAACCATAATAGGGATGGTGCGACGGTAATATTGGACGCGATCAAACGGGGGGAGCTACAGACCGAGCCCTTCAGGGTTCAAACCGTTCCATCCCGGCTGCAACACCGGCGGCGCTCGCGAACACGACACTCAGGATAACAGTGAAACATGCGTCATGGTCGCCGTAGAACGGTTGTTGCGATACTGGGCACGCTAGTGCTCGTTTTCGCGGCGGTGGTGGCGCTTCCCTGTTCGACATTTCGGGTAAACCTGACGAACGAGTCTACGCAGCCCGCCGATATTCGTGTCCTCGTTCGTGATAGAGAAGCCTGGTCCGGGAAGCTTGATGGCCGACAGAGAATCCACATTCCAATCACGGATTGGACCAAACCCGACCGCTTTATCGTTCAGTTCAGGTACGCGCATTTCCCCGAAGCTAAATGGTCGCAGCGGACCGGTATGTTGTGGTTGTGGTTTACGCCGTCCAACATCGCTCCTTTCGAGTTCTTTCTGAATGAGAAAGGACAACGTAACCCCATCAGTCAGCGTCATCCTTGGGTTACTGCATTCGACTCATCGAGTTTGGGGACGGCGGTCTACACTGGCTTGAACCTATACTGGCTGGTGCGGTGTATGGATTGTGCTGTGATACGTTTGATGGGTTTCGGGTCGTCGCCTCGTACCGATTAGCCTAGTGCGGGCCATCGGGTGTTCCCCCGTTGTATCTCAGATATTGGAACGGAGCCTATAAGGGCGTCATGACCGAAACAACCCGTCGCCGACCATTCGTAACATTCATTATCGCATGTATTTTGGTCAACCTCGGCATCGTCGCGCTGCCCTGCGAGACATTCGGCGTCAGATTCACCAACACTGCTGGTGACCCGGTTTTCGTCCGAATCTCTCTCGACAATATCGACCGTTTTCCGGCTCGGGACGTGATCTGGTCAGGGACGGTGATGGGTGGGGCCACTGAATTCGTCTCGACTTCAGAGACCATACGAGGAGACGGTTTTACCTACGAATTTTACTATCCGGTTGCCGGTCAAGTGGAATGGAGCAACCAAGGGTGGGCCATGTTTCCATTTTTCCCGAAGTTTAGCGGTCCATTCGACCTGCGCCTATCTCTGCAAGGACCAAAAGACGAGACGAGTTACAAACACCCGTTCATCGACGCATTCGACTCCGACTATTGGCAATTCTTTGCCGTATTGGGCGTGTGGTATTATCGAGATGTGAAATGCATCGACTGCGTCATCTGGCGTTGGTTCCGTGATTGATCGGCGCGACGGATAATCGGTAGGTAGTTGCTGCAACAGCCGCAAACCGGCCCCTTTCGACCCTGATTTCGAAAAGCCCGGACAAGCCCCCACACAAACGGGCCCCGGCTGACCGCGGGAAAGACCGCCGCCGCGCGGGCGTAAAGCGCAGGATCGGGTCCGTCCGGCCGCTCCCGTCTCCGGCATCGCCGGCGGCGGGGGCGGCCGACCCCATGACGGGCAACCCCTCCGAACGCGCAATCTTTCTTGCAACAGTTTGGAGGACCTCATGTCCAACGACGTTATCGTCGCACGCAGTCAGGCCTATACCGACAGCGTGCAACTCCTCCTGCAGCAGCGTGGCTCGCGGTTCCGGGCGGCGGTGATGGAGGGGCACTATCGCGGCAAGGCCGCCAAGGCGGTGGAACAGATCGGCGCGGTCAGCGCGCAGAAACGCACCACCCGCCACGGCGACACGCCGCTCATCGAAACCCCGCACGCCGCCCGCTGGGTGTTCCCCACCCATTACGAATGGGCCGACCTGATCGACGATCAGGACAAGCTGGAAACCATCGTCGAACTGACCAGCCCCTATTCGATCAACGGGGCGGCGGCGATGAGCCGGGCCATCGACGACGAGATCGTGCCCGCCTTCTTCGGCGATTCCCGCACCGGCGAGAACGGCGTCGCCAGCACGTCCTTCGACAGCAACCAGGTGGTTGCGGTCGACGAGGGGGCGACCGGGGCGACCGGCCTGAACGTGGCCAAGCTGCGGGCGGCGAAGAAACTGCTCATGGCGAACGAGGTCGATATCGACAACGACCCGCTCTATGTCGCGCTCACGGCGGAACAGCATGACGACATGCTGAACGAGATCCAGGCCGTCTCGCTCGACTTCAACACCAAGCCGGTGTTGGTCGACGGGCGGATCACCGCCTTCATGGGTTTCAACTTCGTTCACTCGGAACGGCTCGATGTCGACGGCGGCGGCAACCGGCGCTGTCCGGCCTGGGCCAAGTCCGGCATGCATCTCGGCGTCTGGAACGACATCGAGGGGCGCGTCACCGAACGCGACGACAAGTCCTTCGCGACCCAGGTCTACGTCAAGGGCACCTTCGGGGCGACCCGGGCCGAGGAAGGCAAGGTCGTCGAAATCAAATGCGACGAAAGCTAAGGAGGGCTGATCCATGGCAGTGGTAAGCACGAAGTCTTCGCTGGTTCAGAACTTCGAAGCGAAGCCGAACCAGTTCAATCCCGCGGCGCTTCTCTATGGGCGGCGCCGGGGCATCGTCGGCACGGTCGCCGTCGAGGCAAGCGATGACAACGGGTCGACCTATGTTCTCGCCCCCGTCCGGTCGTCCTGGGTGATCCCGTCGATCCGTCTCTACAACGACGCGATCACCGGCGGCACCGGCTATGACGTGGGCCTCTACGATTCGGGGCTGACGGCGCTGGACGACGACGCCTACGCTTCGACGGTCAGCATGGCGACGGCGTCGACCGGCGGCGTCGAAGTCGCGTTCAACGCCCGCGACATCACGAGGATCGGGCAGAAGGTCTGGCAGGACGCCGGCCAAACCGCCGATCCCATGGTTTGGTACTACCTCGTCCTCACGGCCGATGTCGTCGGCACGGCGGCGGGCGATATCGCCTTCGACGTGACGGTACTGGTCGACTGACCCGTCGCGGCCTTTGGGCCGCGTTTTGTTTCTCTCCCTGACCTGTGGCGGGGCGGCGTGTCTTGCCGCCCCGCCTTTCTTTTATGCGGAAGGATTTTCGATGGCTCTGTTCTTCGATAGCGGGGCGGCCT
>JANQKC010000005.1 GCA_028281325.1 Alphaproteobacteria bacterium | reverse complement strand
CTAGGGTCCGGACTCAATTGAGCCACCAGATCAATGTAGCAGCGATGAAGATTGCGGCTAGGAATGTGTCGGCCCGTTTATCGTAGCGGGTGGCGACCCTGCGGAAATCCTTGAGCCTGCAGAACATCCGTTCGATGAGGTTGCGTTGCTTGTAGGCCTCGGCATCGTATGTGTGAGGGTTTTTTCGCGTTGGATTGGGCGGAATGACGGCTTCGCACCCCCGCTTGGCCAGCCAGTCGCGGAGCTTGCGGGCGTCATAGGCGCGGTCTGCGATGAGACGCCGAGGCGTCGGTACGCATTCCAGTAATGCGGCCGCGCCGACCAGGTCATGGGCTTGTCCGGGCGTCACGGCGAAGGCGACGGGGCGCCCCAGGTCATCCGTCAGGGCATGAACTTTGGTCGTCCGTCCGCCGCGAGATCGGCCGATGGCTTGTTCGAAGTCCCCCCTTTTGCGCCGGCCGCAGAGCGGTGCGCCTTGACGTGCGTGGAGTCGACCGCCGTCGTACTGATAACCCCACTGGAACCCGTCAGGGCATAGAAGATATCCTCCCAAACGCCCTGTTTGCTCCACCGGTTAAAGCGGTTGTAGATCGTCGTGTAGGGACCGTAGTCCGCCGGGCAATCCCGCCAGCGGGCGCCACATTTGAGCATGTGGATGATCCCGGAGATCACCCGGCGATCGTCAACCCGATGTGCGCCCCGCCGGCCGTGCGGGAGATAGGGCTGAATGCCGTCCCACTCCTCGTCGCTAAGCCAAAACAACCGTCGTGACATCCAAACCTCCATCTCAGATAAAGGTTTGAATCACATTTCAGACCCAGCCGGAATCCCTAATTGAGTACAGACCCTAGTGGACCACTTCGACAGAGCATTAGAGCTTGAAAAGCAAGACAAGATAGAGGAAGCGGCTCGGGAGTATGAGCACGGCATCTCCGAGGGCAATGCCAAGCTCGAAGCATACCTCAACCTTGCATTTCTCTATTGGCAATCCACCGAATACGGATTCAACGTCTCCCTAGGCTTGAGCAAAGATTTTATTGATCTAGCCGCCACGAGATACACGGAACTCCTGACGGACGCAAAAGGTTGATTTCCATCGGAGTCGGAGATTGAATTCTGGAAAAGGTATTTTGCATTTATCGACCTGGGCGCAGAGTTTCCCGTGGAAGAGTGCCGAAGGGTTAAAGATGACGAGAACGTAGTCGCAGCCAGTTTTCATCTCTACGCGCTTTCCAACGGCCGAGAATACAAGAACGAAACAGAACAGCTACTCCAAGTTTGCTCTAAGGAGCCAACACTAAAAAACCGCTATATCGTCTCTGTCATTCAGTCGGTCAAGGCAAACTCCGATTCAAACTAGATCGGCTTGAATACCGAACGTGACCGTAATGCGCTACTCCGCCGCCGCATTTTCCGTCCGAAACACTTTCCTAGCAATCGACAACCGTTCCATCACCTCGTGGTTCAGCCGCGCCTTGTAGCCGGGTTGCAGGACGATCGCGCCGTTCTCGAAGGTCAGCGGCGTTTCCAAGAGCTGTTCGCGGTTCTTGAGGAATCCGCAGTTCTCGCCGGCATTGTCGATGGTGCTGCGGGCGACGCAGGCTTCGATCCAGCATTCGATGTCGGTGGCCGCGCCGTTGCCGAGGACCGCGCCGAGCCCGCGCTGCTTGATGCGGTTCAGGCCGTCGGTCAGCATGTCGACGCCGGTCAGTTTGGCGATCTTCAGTTTCACGAAGCCGCAGCCAGGCATGTCGGCGGCGCGGTCGATATCCTCCACCCCGTAGATCGATTCATCCATCATCACCGGCACGGTCGAGACCGCGGCGACGGCGGCGTTGGCGGGCCAGTCGTCGCAGTGGCACGGCTGCTCGAACAGGGTGATCGAGTCCGGGTTCAAGGCGGCGGCGAAACGCTTGCCGTCTTCTTGGGAGAATCCCTGGTTGGCGTCGAGCCGTAATGTCGCGCGCCCGGCGTTGACCTTCTGGATCAGGGCGACGCGCTCCAAATCCTTGTCCACGTTCCAACCGACCTTGACCTTGAGCGTGCGGAACCCGTCGGCGATGTGGCGCTCGATCTCGTCCGGGATTTCCGCCAGGTCCTTGCTGTTGACCGGCGTCAGGATGGGGACCGGCAGCGGCGCCTCGGGCGGATCGAAGATGGGATTGCCTTCCAACATCTCGATGGCGACCTGCAGAACGCTGACCGCGTGCGGATCGCTCTTGCGGTACGGATCGAGGGCCGTCTTCGCCGCGCCGCTGTCCATCCCGGCGAGCGCCCTGCCATGGCTCTTACAGAATTCCCAACCGCCGTCCCCGGTCTCATGCGTGTAGCCGGGGATGATCGTCGTCTCGCCGATGCCGATGTTGCCGTCGGCGTCCTTGACCTCAGCGATGATGCTATCCAGTTCGGCCAGCGCCGCGAGCGTGGTGTTGTAGGGCGTGTACAGCGGCACGCGGACGCGCCAAAGGGCGATGCTCTCGATCCTCATGATGCTTCGGGCCGTGCACCGGCGGTCAACCGGTGTAGAACGGCACCTCTCCCTTGAGCTGCGTGCGGTGCATCAGGCGGCGGGCCGAAGGGTCGAAGTCGTCGCGCCGGTGCATGACGGCGCGATTGTCCCAGAGCAGCACGTCGCCCTTGCGCCAGTGATGCGTCCAGACGAAATCGTCGTTAGTCGTGCAGGCCCAGATTTCGTCGAGCAGCGCTTCGCTTTCGGCCACATCCAGGCCGACGATATAGCTGTTCGTGCGGCGGCCGAGGAACAGCGCGGTTTTTCCCGTCACCGGATGCGTGCGCAGGATCGGGTGATGCGCGCCGGGCGCCTTACTCACGTCGGTCGGCGGCGTCAGGCCCTTCCGCAGTCCGCCCGCGCTGGTGAAAGTCGCATCGTGGATCGCCTTGCGCCCGCCGATCCGTTCCTTCAGGCCGTCCGGCAGCGCGTCATACGCCTTGTACATGTTGAGGAAGGCGGTATCGCCGCCCTCCTCCGGAACCACCAGGGCGTAGAGCGCGCTCGCGTCAGCCGGTTCCGGGTTGTAGGACATGTCCGTGTGCCAGGCGCATTCGGCCGATCCCAGCGAGCCGATCTCCACGCCTTCCACCACCACGTTCGAGATGATCGCGACTTCGGGCACGTCCGGGCTGAAGCCATCGCTCAGCTTGTTCGCCGCCTCGTTCGGCGGGGCCTTGTCGCAGGTGCCGAAATAATTGCTGAACCGCACCAGATCGCTGTCCCCCAGATCCTGGTCCCGGAACAGCAGGACCAGATGCTCGAACCAAGCGTGTTTGAGGGCCTGGATAGTTTCGTCGTCGAGCGGTTGCGACAGATCGATCCCGCGAACCGCCGCACCCAGCGCCGGTGAACACGAGGTAACGTCGATGGCCATGAAGTGCTTCCTCCCGAAAGGCGGTGCGTCGCCAGAAGGATAGCGCATCCGCGCAAACCGGGCCAAACCCGGTTGTTACCAGCCGATCACCTTGGGCACTCAGGTCGCCAAGGTCGGGAACATGAACAAGAAGAACAGCAGCAGCGCGATATAGGAAATCTCGATCCATTCGAGGAACACGCCCAGGATGAACAGCAGCACCATCATGAAGACGAGCGCCGCCGTGGCGTACCTGGCCCATCATTCGTGCCTCTTTGATGATGATAGTAATCTATCGTCACAACCCGGGACTAAACATCTAAGGGCGGAAACGACATGCCGGTATTGGTAACCGCCTCCTTTCAGAGACGGGCTTCAAAGGGCTGACACCGCGCCGCCGGGGCCTATAGTGATCGGATCCCGCAACCCAACATATGAGAGGGAGACGGCATGCCTGACGCACCCATCATGACCTTGAGCCATTTCGCCGTTCCCGTAGCGGACATGGCGACGATGGAGACCTTCTATACCGAGACGCTCGGTTTCGTCGTCACCGACCGCCGGAAATTCGAAAAGTCCGAACTCGTGTTCATGAGCCGCAGCCCCGACGAACATCACCAGTTGGTGCTGCAAGGCGGCGGAAAGCCGCGCGATGCGTTCAATCACCTCGCCTTCCGGGTCGATAGCCTGACGGACCTCCGCCGGATGCTGGATATCCTGTCGCCGCTGCCCGGCACGGCGGTCGAGACCGTCTCGCACGGCACCACCTGGTCGATTTACTTCCGCGATCCGGAAAACAACCGCCTTGAAATCTTCACCCGGACGCCCTGGCACGTGCAGCAGCCGTTGCGCTTCGAGGTCGACTATAGCTTGTCGGATGCCGACCTTATCGCCGCCACCGAAGCGCATATCCGGGATCTGCCCGGTTTCGGGCCGCGTGAAGAATGGTTCGCCGAACACGCCGCGAAACTGTAGCCGCGCCCTCGCCTACCCCCAACGCCAGAAATCGTTGCCCTCGGCCATCAGGTTGCGCGCGAGGACCATTTTGTGCACCTCGGATGCGCCGTCGACGAGCCGCGCCTGCCGCGCGTAGCGATAGATCCATTCGAGCACGGTATCCTTCGAATACCCGCGCGCGCCGTTGAGTTGGATCGCCGTATCGACCGCCTTCTGCAGCGTATCGGCGACCTGGATCTTGGCCATGGAGATTTCCTTGCGGGCGTAATCGCCGCGGTCCAATTGCCATGCCGCGTTCATCGTCAGCATGCGGCCGACTTGTATGTCCATCGCCGCCTCGCCGAGCAGCCATTGCACGCTTTCGCGGTCGGCCAGCTTCACCCCGAAGCTTTCCCGCTTCGAGACATACTCCGTGGCGATTTCCATCGAGCGCTTGGCGAGGCCGAGCCAGCGCATGCAATGCGTCAGCCGCGCGGGGCCGAGCCGAATTTGAGTGAGCTTCAACCCGTCGCCGACTTCCATGAGGCGGTCTTCATCGGGGATTTCCATGTCCTCGAAGACAAGCTCGCAATGCCCGCCGTGTTCCTCCGGTCCCATGATCGGGATGCGCCGCTTGATGCGCCAGCCGGGCGTATCCTTGTGGAACATGAAGGCGGTCAGCCCGCGCCGCGCGTCGTCGGACGTCCGGGCCATCAGGATGAAGTGCTCGGCGACGCCGGCCCCGGTGATGAACCATTTCGTGCCGTTGATGACCCACTTGTCGCCGTCTTTCTTGGCCTCGGTCAGCATCATCGACGGGTCGGAGCCGGAGCCGGGATGCGGCTCCGTCATGATGAAGGACGACCGGATGGTCCCGTCGGCGATCGGCCGCAGCCATTTCTCCTTCTGGTCCTCGCGCGCGACCTGGCTCAAGACCCGCATGTTGCCGTCGTCGGGGGCCGATGCGTTGAAACACACAGGACCGAAGATCGACCGGTTCATCTCTTCGTAGCAGGGCGCGATCTCCGTCATGCTGAACCCAAGCCCGCCCCATTCCTCGGGCAGCGAGAGCGACCACAAGCCTTCCTCTTTGGCCTTCGCTTTCAGTTTTTCCAGCGGTTCGGGTGCGATGTTCTCGTGGTCGTCGTAATTCGCCGGATCGGCCTCGACCGGCAGGATATGGTCGTCGACGAACCGGCGGATGCGCTGGCGCGTCTCCTCGACATGCGGGCTGAGCGTGAAATCCATCTCAGGCGTCTCGGAGTTCCGGCGACCATGGCGCGGGAATGAGAATTTCGTTCTCCTGCGCCAACAGGATATCGGCTTCCTTGATCTTACCGAGATAGGCGTGCCAGTCCGGATCGGCCTGCATTGCGGCGCGTCGGGCGGCGCGATCGTTCAGATCCTCGTACTGCCACATATGCGTGATCTGGTTGAGCCCGCCGACTTCGGAGAAATACCAGCCGACCGGTTGGCCCAAATGCTTGCTCTGCGTCGCGTAGCCGAACTCTTCGTAAATCTTCATATAGACGGGGACGCCGCCGGGCTTCACCGTATAGACGCGTTTCTCTACGAACATGAAATGATCCTCCCTTGTGTCGATGCCGCGGTCAGGCGAGCACCATGTTATGGCCGCCGTCGACGGGAATTAGCACGCCCGTGACGTATTTGGAGCCATCGCCCGCCAGGAACAGCAAGGCGCCGTCCAGGTCCTCCGGCTCGCCGAAGCGGCGTTGCGGGATCGCCTTGGCCATGCGTTGCCCCGCCTCGCTTTGCAGGAAGGCGCGGCTGATGTCGGTTTCGAAATAGCCGGGGGCGATTGCGTTGACCCGGATGTTGAAGCGCGCCCATTCGAGGGCGAGCGCCCTGGTCATTTGCAACAATCCCGCCTTGGAGACGGCATAGGGTGCGGTGCCTTTCTGCACCCGCAGCGACAGCACCGAGGCGATGTTGATGATACTGCCCCCCTGGCCGGCTTCGATCATGCGCCGCGCGGTTTCCTGCGCCATGATCCAGGCACCTTTCAGGTTAACGTCCATCACCCGATCCCAGAGGTCTTCGTCGACGTCCAGCGCGCTTTCGGACGGCGCGATCCCGGAATTGTTGATCAGAATGCCGATCGGCCCGAGATCCTGCTCGGTCCTTGCCACCGCGGCGCGGATCGCCTCGGCGTCGGCCACATCGAGCGCGATCGGCAGCGCGTGGCCGCCCGCCTTCCCTATTTCCCCGGCCAATGCCTCCAAATTTTCCATGCGCCGTGCGGCGATCGCGACCTTCGCACCGTTGTCGGCCAAGACAGTCGCGAAATGCCGGCCGAGGCCGCTCGACGCGCCGGTGACGAGCGCGGTGCGGCCCGCCAGAGACCCTTCAGTCATTCAACTCTCCTTTGCGCGGTCGCGCAGGACGAATTTCTGGATTTTGCCGGTCGAGGTCTTCGGCAGGTCGCCGAACACGATCTTCGTCGGGCATTTGAAGTGCGCCAGGTTGTCGCGACAATAGGCGATCACATCCGCGGCGGACAAATCCGCGCCGTTGGCAACCGTCGTCACGAAGGCGCAGGGGGTTTCCCCCCATTTTTCGTGCGGCATCGCGACGACCGCCGCCTCCATGATCTCCGGGTGCCGGAACAGCACCTCTTCGACCTCAAGGCTGGAGATGTTTTCGCCGCCGGAGATGATGATGTCCTTCGCCCGGTCCTTGATCTCGGCGTAGCCGTCGGGATGCAGCACCGCGAGGTCGCCGGTATGGAACCAGCCGCCTTGGAACGCCTCTTCGGTCGCCGGTCTATTCTTCAGATAGCCCTTCATGATCGTGTTGCCGCGCAGCACGATTTCGCCCACCGTTTCGGCGTCCGCCGGCACCTCTTCGAGCGTATCCGGGTTAACCACGCGCTGTTCGTGCAGCGTCACCACGTTCACGCCCTGACGCGCAACCTTGCCGACCTGTTCCTCGAAGGTGAGGTCGTCCCATTCGTCCTGCCAGACGCATTCGGTCGAGGGGCCGTAGGATTCGGTGAGGCCATAGAGATGCTTCACCCTGAAGCCCATCTTCTCCATCCCGGCGATAACGGCGCTCGGCGGCGCGGCCCCGCCGGTGGCGATATCGATGGGACCATGCGCGAAGACGCGTTTGTCGTCCTCCGGCGCGTGGATCAGCATGTTGAGCACGATCGGCGCGCCGCTCATATGGGTCACTTTGTGGCGGTCGATCAGGTCGAAGATCAGTTTTGGGTCGACCTGGCGCAGGCAGACATGCGTGCCTCCGGCTACCGACAGCCCCCAGGTGTGGGTCCAGCCGTTGCAATGGAACATCGGCAGGGTCCAGAGATAGGTGGTATTCGAATCGTATCCGAAACTCAGGACCGAACCGATGGCGTTCAGATACGCGCCCCGGTGGTGAAAGACGACTCCTTTGGGGTTGCCGGTCGTGCCGGATGTGTAGTTCAGCGCCAACGCATCCCACTCGTCGGCCGGATAGCGCCAGTCGAAGTCCGGATCGCCCGCGGCGATGAAGGCCTCGTAGTCCTCATCCGCCAACAACTCGCCGGACTCCGCCAGCGGATCGTCGATATCGATCACCATCGGCGCGGCCGTCGCCAGGGCGAGCGCTTCCTTCATCACGGCCGAGTAGCCTTTGTCCGTGAAGAGAATCTTCGTTTCCGCATGATCGAGGATGAAGGCGATAGCGGCCGGGTCGAGTCGCGTATTCAACGCATTCAACACCGCGCCGATCATCGGCACGCCGTAATGCGCCTCCAGCAAGGGCGGGATATTCGCGGCCATCACCGACACGGTGTCGCCCTTTCCGATCCCGCGTTGTTTCAATGCGGATGCGAGCCGACGCGACCGCGCGTAGAATTCCCGGTAGCTGCATTGCCAATCGCCATGGATGACCGCTGTCTTTTCGGGAAAAACCGCCGCCGAACGCCGAAGGAATGTCAGCGGCGTAAGCGGCTGGTAATTCGCGTCGACCGGGTCAAGATGAGTGTCAAACGGGGATGGCAACGGTGAAATCCTTCTTGATGGGGCGGCGGTCGGCCCTTCCCCATTTGCCGTATCGTTCTCCGTGGCGTGACATACGTCAAGCCGGCAGGCGATTCGGTCTTCGAAGCCCGTGGGACGAATCCGAGGAGATGCGGTATAGCGTCGCGGGCGCAGTCATCGGCAAGACCGACTGCGCGCATTTTATACCCATAATTTCAATAAGATAGAGATTTTCTACCGTTGACCGTTTCTTAACGAGGCTTGTGTGTAATGAAATTGCATATCGATCTTCCCGTTGAACGCGGAGATATGGAATACTCTGATAGTCAGGGGACGCGGGTCTTCCGAGAGCGGGTCTTAAACTCGCCGACACGATGACCGCATGGACGTCGATTACACTAAGCGCCTTACGGGCTTGTCGAAGCGCGCGGCGAGCGCATGATACATGGGATGGGAATATTAGAGAATGACGCCGAACCCTTCACCGCCGCAATTCGTTCAACCGCCACATCAGATTTCAGAACGCGTGTCCGGCGGCGGCGATATCAGCGATAAGATGTTGTCTCGCGCCGCCGCGGCGGTAAAACGCCTGAGCAATCAGTTCACCTCTCTTGCGCTCGATGAGATCAACGCATTGAGCGACCTGCATCAGGAAGCGGTCGCCAATCCCGAGGAGCGGACGGAAATCGTCCGAAAAATCTTCATGGTCGTGCATGACCTGCGCGGCCAGGGCGCGACCTTCGACTATCCCTTGTTGACACGCATCGGCTCTTCGCTTTGCACCTTCACCGAAACCCTCGACACATTCGGCGACAAGGAAATGCAGGTCATCCGCGTGCATATCGACGCCTTAAAGGCTGTCATGACGCATAAGGTCAGCGGCGACGGCGGCCCGGTCGGCCGGGAAATCGCCCAAGGGCTGGAGATAGCGGTCCAAAAGATTATGGCCTAAGCTTTCCGCCGCCGCGCCCGAGCGTCGCTACCGAAGGCAGCCGAGATGCGAATTGACGTCTTCTCCGACCCGATCTGTCCGTGGTGCTTTATCGGAAAGCGCCGTCTCGAACGCGCTCTCGCCGCGCGCCCTGCGATTCCGGCGACGATTCAATGGCGTGCGTTTCAACTCAATCCGGCAATGTCCGACGCGGGCATGGATCGCGGTGTCTATCTGACGACAAAGTTCGGCAGCGCCACCGAGGCCGAACGGCTTTACCGCCATATCAGGCAGGTCGGCGCGCTGGAAGGATTGGAACTCCGTTTCGACGCCATCACGGTAACGCCGAATACCATCGAGGCGCATCGCCTGATCCGGTTTGCCGGGCGTTATGACTGCCAGGGTGTCGTCGCGGAGGGTCTTTTCAGCGCTTACTTCCTACGCGGATTGAATATCGGCGAGCGATCGACCCTGGTGGAAATCGGCGAGGATGCCGGTCTGGATGCGGACCTTACCGAACGCTACCTGTCGTCGACGGAAGATGTCGATGCGGTGCGCAAGGAAGATGTCCATGCGCGCCAGATCGGGATCGAAGGCGTACCGTGCTTCATTGTGAACGGCCGATACGCCCTATCCGGCGCACAGGAACCGGAAGCTTTCTTCTCGTTGTTCGATATGGTGCAGGAAGAAGCGCGACAGGCCGTTCTCTGACGCGGCTATGCGTCCGCCGCGGCAATCCGGGCGAGCACGCTCACCAAATCGCGAACGCCGTCCAAGCGCTCTTGCTGGCGGTCCCAGCGGCGCATGCAGAGCAAGCTGTGATCCGGGCGCAGGCGAACCTTCCCCGCTTCCTTTTGGATGAAACCGATCAGGCCTTCGGGGTTTGCGAACTCGTTGTTGCGGAAGGACAGGACCGCGCCCTTCGGTCCGGCATCGATCTTCTCGATGCCTGCCGTCTTGCAGAACTGTTTAATCTCCATGATTTCCATCAGATTCTTCACCTCGTCCGGCAACGGCCCGAAGCGATCGATCATTTCGGCGGCCAGCCCGTCGATGTCGTCGCGCGTCGACAGCACGGACAGACGGCGGTACAGACCAAGCCGGACCGACAAATCCGAGACATAGGTGTCGGGAATCAGTACGGACGAGCCCACTGAAATCTGCGGCGACCAGCCCTCTTCCAGGATTTCCTCGGTGTCGCCGTCGCGCAGCTTGGTGATCGCCTCTTCCAGAAGTTGCTGATAAAGCTCGACGCCCACTTCCTTGATATGGCCGGACTGTTCGTCGCCCAACAGGTTCCCCGCGCCGCGGATATCCAGGTCATGGCTCGCCAGCGTGAAGCCTGCCCCCAATGTGTCGAGCGATTGCATGACCGCCAGCCGTTTCGAAGCGGTTTCCGTGATCTTCTGTCCCGGCGGCAGCGTCAGGTACGCATAGGCGCGGGTTTTCGATCGGCCGATCCGGCCGCGGAGCTGGTAGAGCTGCGCCAGTCCGAACCGGTCGGCGCGGTGCACGATCATGGTGTTCGCGCGCGGGATATCGAGCCCGGCTTCGATGATGTTGGTGGACAGTAGGATGTCGTATTCGGCGTCGCTGAACCGGGTCATGACGGTTTCGAGTTCGGCCGTCGGCATCTGTCCATGGGCGATGCCGACTTTCGCTTCGGGCACCAGCTCCTTGAGCCGGTCATGCACGCGGCTCAGGTCCGACACGCGCGGGCAGACATAGAAGGTCTGGCCGCCGCGATAGGATTCCCGGCGGATCGCCTCGCGGATCATGACCGGATCGTAGGGCATCACGAATGTGCGAATGGCGAGCCGGTCGACCGGCGGCGTTGCGATGATGCTCATCTCGCGGACGCCGGCGAGCGCCATCTGCAGGGTTCGCGGAATCGGCGTCGCCGTCAGGGTCAGGACATGAACGTTGGCTTTGAGTTGCTTCAGACGCTCTTTCTGGGCCACGCCGAAATGCTGCTCCTCGTCGACGATCAACAGGCCAAGACTGTCGAACTCGATGGATTTCGCCAACAGGGATTGCGTGCCGATTACGATGTTGACCATCCCCGCCGACAGCTCTTCGCGCACCGTTGCGGCTTTGGCGGACGGGACGAGCCGCGAAAGCTGCTCGACGCGGATCGGCATCCCCGCGAATCGTTCGCTGAAGGTCTTGTAATGCTGCGCCGCCAGCAACGTCGTCGGCACCACCAGGGCGACCTGCGTTCCGGTCATCGCGGCCACGAAGGCGGCGCGCAAGGCCACTTCGGTCTTGCCGAACCCGACGTCGCCGCAGACCAATCGGTCCATTGCCCGGCCGGATCCCAGGTCCGCGACGACATCGTCGATGGCCTGTTGCTGATCGTCGGTCTCGGAAAAGGCGAACCGGGCGCAGAATTCCTCGAACTCGGCGGATTGCGGCTGCATTTCCTCGCCGGCCTTCATCGTGCGCTCGGCGGCGACCTTCAGCAATTGATCGGCGATCTCGCGGATGCGCTCCTTAACCCGCGCCTTCCGCGCCTGCCAGGCGGTCGCGCCCAGCCGGTCGAGCTGCATCGCCGCATCTTCCGCGCCGTAACGCGACAGCACGTCGATATTCTCGACAGGGACGTAGAGTCGGTCGTCGCCGGCGTAGAGGACGCGCAGGCAGTCATGCGGCGCGCCGCTGACTTCCAAGGTTTCGAGACCTTCGTAACGGCCGATGCCGTTGTCGACATGCACCACGATGTCGCCGGCGTTGAGGCTGGAGACCTCGGTGATGAAATGCTCGGCTTGCCGGCGCTTGCGCGCGGCGCGGATCAGCCGTTCGCCGAGGATATCCTGTTCGCTGACGATGATCCGGTCCGGCGCGGTAAAGCCGTGATCGATATCGAGGATACCCAACAAGGTCTTGCCCGACTCATGGGTGTCCACATCGCGCCAGCTATCGATCAGGACCGGAGTCGAGGCGCCATGTTCCGTCAACATCGCTGCCAGCCGGTCGCGCGACCCCTCGCTATGCGCGGTGATCACCACGGGCCGCGCGGTTTCCTTGTCGATCAGTGCCTTGGCCGTGTCGAACGGATTGAGGTCCGGGTTGGTCCGGGCGATGGAGAAGTCGGGCGGCGGCCGGCCGCCGGCATGGACGATCCCGTCCATATCCTCGGGAGCATCGAACGGAGTGAACTCGACCGTTCGCCGCTTCCCAATGACCGCGCGCCATTGCGTATCGTCGAGGAACAGCGTTGCCGGCGGCACCGGATGGTAGACCGGGGTCGCATCCGCCGCGGCGTCGCGGTGGGTCGCGGGCACCATCTCCTGCCGCGCCTGATAGTAATCGGAAATCAGGTCCAGCCGGGCGTCAACGGCTTCCTCGGTCCGATTGTCGTAGGTCAGGACCGCATCGGGAAGATACTCGAAGATGCTCTCCAGGTTGCCCCAGAAGAGCGGCAACCAATGCTCGACGCCGGGATGCCGTTGCCCGGCGCTGACGCTTTCATAGATGACGTCGTTGGAGGCCGGCACCCCGAACATGGTGCGGTAGCGGTCGCGGAAGTCGGCGATACGCTGATCGTCCAGGATGACTTCGCTGACCGGGATGAGCTTGATGTCGGCCTCGTCGCCGAGCGTCCGTTGCGTCATGGCGTCGAAGCGGCGGATGGACTCGAGTTCATCGCCGAAGAAATCCAGGCGCAGCGGCGACTCATGGCCCGGTGGGAACACATCGACGATGCCGCCGCGCAGGGCATATTCACCCGGCTCTCGGACGGTCCCGGCCCGGCGATAACCGTTATGCGAAAAGAAAGCCAGCAGCTTCTCCTGCGGCAACCGGCTGCCCGGCCGTCCGGCGATCGCAACGCCTGCGAAGGCGGTCCGCGGCGGCATCAACTGCAACGCCGCGCTCACCGTCGTCAGGACGATGTAAGCCTCGGGCGGTTGATCCGCCAGGTACGCGATCGTTTCGAGCCGCTGTGCGACGAGTTCGGGATTCGGCGACACCCTGTCATAAGGCAGACAGTCCCAAGCCGGTAGGTTGAACACGCGGATGCCGGGATCGAAGAAGGCGAGCGCTTCGGCCATGACCGCCATGCGGGCATCGTCTCGACAGATATGGATGATCGGCTTGTCATGCGCGCGCAGCCCTGCGGCCAACAGGCACGCGTCGTACCCTTCGGGAACGCCGCAGACCGTGCCCTTCCCGTCCGCCGGAAGGTCGCGCCACAGCGTGCTCAGCAGGCCGGTCGCTTCTGGGTGAAGTCCGTTATCTGCTGCGTCAGGGAGTTTCTCAGAGACGTCGGCCATGGCTGCTCACCGGTGACCCAACCGTATAGATCCTGGTCGGCTTGGCCCAATACGGCTTCATAAAGATCGAGTTCCTGTTCCGAAAGAGTTTCGAGTCGCGCGTCCGCAAACCGTCCGAGCAGCAGGTCCATTTCCTGGGTGCCGCGGTGCCAGCTGCGGAATTTCAGCCGTTTGAGACGGACTGACGCCGCGTCGGTATCCTCTGCCGCCGTGTCGGATGTCATCGGATGCATATAGGCCGTTGCGGCATGAAGGTAAATCGGGAATTTTCCGTCCCGTATGGTTGTGCGCTGCGTTGTGGGCTAGACTTCGACCCTGAGAGCAGCGTCGAAACCGTCTTCACATCGAGTTCATCTGTGCGCCCCGAGGTCCTGTTTCCGTTATTTGCGCCGGTAACCTCGTTGCCGGGCGTCGGGCCGCGCATGGCCACGTTGATCGGCAAGCTGGGCGGGACGAATGTGGTCGATCTTCTGTGGCAGTTGCCCCGCGACCTGATCGACCGCAGCATGGCGCCGTCCATCGCCGAAGCGCCCAAGGGCCGGATCGCGACGCTTTCGCTCATCGTCGACAGCCACATGCCGGGGCATGGCAAACGGCCGTACCGGGTCCGTTGCGCCGACGACAGCGGGTTCGTCACCTTGATCTTCTTTCATCCGCGTAAGGATTACCTGCAACGAAGCCTGCCCGAGGGTCAGAAACGCATCGTCAGCGGCGTCATCGAGGAATGGAACGGCGAGTTCCAAATCACGCATCCCGACTATATCCTCGCGGAGGAAGACGCCGAGCAGATGCCCCGTTTCGAGCCGGTCTACGGCCTGACCGCCGGGCTGACGCTGAAGACGTTGGGCAAGGCGATCCGGGAATCGATCTCGCGCGCCCCGGCGCTGGCGGAATGGCAGGACGCGGCTTACATCGCACGGCAGGGTTGGCCCGGATGGCAGGATGCGGTGAAGGCGTTGCACACGCCGCAGGGATATAAGGACATCGAACCGATGGCTCCGGCCCGATGCCGGTTGGCGTATGACGAGCTGCTGGCCAACCAACTCGCCTTGGGTCTGGTGCGCCAGAAAATGAAGAAACTGCCTGGCCGAGAGATCGCCGGCGACGGCCGCTTGAAAAGCCGCGTCCAAGCCGCCCTGCCCTTCAAGATGACCGGCTCGCAAGAAACCGCGCTGGCGGAGATATTCGCCGATATGGCGTCCGACGCGCGGATGCTGCGGCTTCTGCAAGGCGATGTCGGCAGCGGCAAGACGGTCGTGGCGCTGTTTGCGATGCTGAACGCGGTCGAAGCCGGCGGCCAAGCGGTTCTGATGGCGCCGACGGAAATCCTGGCGCGCCAGCATTTTGCGACGATCAAGCCGCTCGCCGCCTCCGCCGGACTGAACATTGCCATCCTGACCGGACGGGAAAAAGGCCGCGCACGGGCCGCCGTGTTGGAGGATCTTGCTAACGGCACGGCGCCGATTGCGGTGGGAACGCACGCGCTTTTCCAGGACGACGTGGCGTTCCAAAACCTGATGCTGGCGGTCATCGACGAACAACACCGGTTCGGCGTGCATCAGCGCCTGACCTTGGCGGCCAAAGGCCGGGCAGTCGATACCCTGGTGATGACGGCGACGCCGATCCCGCGCACGCTGTTGCTGACAAGCTTCGGCGACATGGAGGCGTCGCAACTCACCGAGAAACCGGCGGGACGGAAACCCGTCGATACCCGCACGCTGCCCCTATCGCGGATCGAGGACGTGATCGCCGGCGTGGACCGCGCCTTGAAGACCGGCGCGAAGGTCTACTGGGTCTGCCCGCTGGTGGAGGAATCCGAAGTCAGCGACCTGGCCGACGCCGAAGCGCGCTATGCCGATCTGAAAAACAGGTTCGGCGATACGGTCGAACTGGTGCATGGCCGCATGAAAGGCAAGGAGAAGGACGCGGCGATGGCGCGCTTCGCCGGCGGGCCGGCGAATGTCCTGGTGGCGACCACGGTCATCGAGGTCGGCGTCGATGTCCCGGCGGCGACCATCATGGTGATCGAGCATGCCGAGCGTTTCGGTTTGGCCCAGTTGCACCAGTTGCGCGGACGCATCGGCCGGGGCGAGCGCGCGTCGTCCTGTCTCCTGCTGTATGCGCCGCCATTGACCGAAACGGCGCGGGCGCGACTCAGCATTCTGCGCGAAAGCGACGATGGGTTCCGGATCGCGGAGGAAGATTTGAAGCTGCGCGGCGGCGGCGAGATCTTGGGCACCCGGCAAAGCGGTTTCCCGGAATTCCGGCTTGCCGATCTGGCCGTTCATCAGGACTTGTTGGAAGCGGCGCGCGACGACACCAAGCTCATCCTGTCGCGCGACCCGGAACTGGCCGATACACGGGGTCAGGCGTTGCGGGTGTTGCTGTACCTGTTCGAACGCGACAGCGCCGTCGCCAATCTGCGGTCGGGTTAGCTGACCCGCCGCGGGCGCTCGTCGGGGCTCGGCAATGCCGGCGAGTCAAAGGTCCGGGCCGATACTTTGGGCGTTTGCTTTTCTTCGTCCGGCCGGCGGTCCTCCGGCGTCACCATGCCGACCGATACGACCATCTTGAAAGCTTCGTCGACCGACATGTCGAGCATCACGATGTCTTCGCGCGGCACGAACAGCAGAAAGCCCGAGGTCGGGTTGGGCGTCGTTGGGACATAGATGTTGACGATGGCCTCTTTGGTGAGGTTCTGAACCTCGCCTTCGGTTTCGCCGGTGATGAAACCGATGGTCCAGAGGCCGCGGCGGGGATATTCGACGAGGACCGCCTGACGGAACGCTTCCGACTGGTTGCGGAAAATCGTTTCCGTCACCTGCTTCACCGCCGCATAGAGGCTGCGCACCACGGGCATCCGGGCGACGATCGTCTCGCCGGTTCGCACCAAGAAACGGCCGAGAAAGTTCGCCGTCAGCCAGCCGATCAGCGTGATGGAGACGATCAGGATAACGACGCCGATTCCCGGCAGGCTGAACTCGACGCCGAAATACTGATGGAGATACGTGTCCGGGTTCCACTGCACCGGAATGAGCGGGACGATCTGGCTGTCGACGAAATCGATTATCCAAAACGCCACCGCGAGCGTAACCGCGATCGGCGCCGTAACGAGAATGCCCGCCAGGAAGTACGCGCGGAGCCGCGCCAAAATCGGATGCCCCGGCTTCGGCAGCGCGGTCGACAGGCCGCTATCCGTCTCGTCTGATGGCGTATTCGGCATTCCTATCCCAACGGTTGTCCGCACCCAGCGGCGTCCCCGCCGAGTAGGCCGCTAATATGAGCACCGCGGCGGTAAATTCAAACACAAAAGACAGATGGAGAATTCCCTTTAAGAAAGCGTTAAGTACATCGCTCTCCTGAGACGGCGCATGACAAAAACGTGAGTGATGCCGGCTTGGTTTTCGGTCTATCCCTGCAATATGGGTTAGATGAAAGCGGTAGCCAGATAAATGACCGAATTACGCGCACCGTCGCGATCCCCCCGACTTTTGTCGATTGCGACCGCGGTTCCCAAGTATCGGATTGCCCAGGACGACGTAAAAAACTTCGGCAAGTTCATCTTCGCCGACCGCGGCGGCGCGTTCGAACGTCTGTTGCCGGTCTACGATAATGCCGGCATCGAGACACGCTATTCCTGCGCGCCGCTGGAGTGGCTCGGCAGTCACAAAGGATGGCGGGAACGGGATCGCCTGTATATCGACACATCCGTCGATCTTCTGGAGGAGGCGGCCGGCAAATGCCTCGATGGCGCAGGCCTATCCCCCGACGCTATCGACGGCATCGTGGTGGCGTCCACGACCGGTATTGCAACGCCAAGCCTCGATGCCTTGTTGATGGAACGGATGCCGTTTCGCCGCGATCTTCAGCGCCTGCCCGTGTTCGGGTTCGGATGCGCCGGCGGTGTCTTGGGGCTGGCGCGGGCGGCGGCCCTCAGCAAGGCGGCGCCGGGCGAGACATGGCTGTTCCTGGTCGTCGAGCTGTGTTCCCTCACCTTCCGGCCGGGTGATCATTCGAAAAGCAACATCATCGCGACGGCTCTTTTCGGCGACGGGGCCGCGGCGGCGTTGGTGACATGCGGCGGGCACGGCCCCGCACTCACCGGATGGGGCGAGCATACCTGGCCCGAGTCGTTGGATGTGATGGGTTGGCGGGTCGAGGAAGATGGACTGGGTGTCCTGTTCAGCCGGGACATTCCGACCCTGGTGCGTGAAAAGCTGCGGCCGGAAGTTGAGGTATTCCTGCGCCGCAACGGCGTAGGCATGGACGATATAGCGCAGTGGCTCTTCCACCCGGGCGGCGTTAAGGTGTTGGATGCCTTGGAAGACGGTTTCGATGTTCCGCGCGGGGGGTTGGGTCATGCACGGTCGGTGCTTCGCGATTTCGGCAATATGTCCGCGGCGACGGTGATGTTCGTACTCGAACAGGCGCTGGCCGCGGGCATGCGGGGCAAGGTGCTTGCCGGCGCGCTCGGCCCCGGGTTTACCGCCGGGTTTCTACTGATGGATAGCGACGCATGACCTTCATCCAAGGAATCGTCTTGCTGGTCGCGCTCCAACGCCTTTGTGAAGTCGCACTGTCCCGCCGAAACGAGGCACGCCTCGTTGCCGAGGGGGGGCACGAGATCGGCGCCGGGCATTATCCCGTTCTTATCGCGGTTCATGTGGGTTGGTTGGCCGCGTTGGCCTTTCTCGTTCCGGCCGACGCGCCGATCTATTGGCCTGTGATCGGGCTTTATCTACTGGTTCAGCTCGGCCGCATCTGGGTCCTCTCGACGCTCGGCCGCTATTGGACGACGCGTGTCATCCATATGCCCGACACGCCGTTGATTACCCATGGACCGTACCGCTGGGTGCGGCATCCGAATTACATCGTGGTCGTGTTGGAGATCGCACTGCTGCCGCTGGCCTTCGGCGCATGGGAGATCGCCTTGGGGTTTTCCATCGCGAATTCTGCAATCCTCGCGTGGAGACTGCGCATTGAGAACGTTGCCCTTAATGCGCGCGTGGGCTTGCCGCGCTGATCGGTCATAAAAGGAACAAATTCCGATTATTTAGTACCTTAAAGCAATGTTAAGCGAATTTCTGTAGTATACGATTCACTTCGTTAGGGTTTGCCCGCGGGGCGTTGCGCCGTCGTTGGCTAAGGCGTGCCGGGGCAATTGGGGTTGGGGATGAGCGACGGACAGACCGATACACTCGCCAATGTCGAGTTGTTCAGCGATATGGCCGCGGAGGATATCTCCCGGCTGGAACAACGCTGCAGTTGGAAGAAATTCAAGAAACAGGAATTGATCATCGACCGTCAGGCCGAAAGCCGCGACGTGTATTTCATCACATCGGGCCGGGTGCGCGTGGTCAATTACTCGTTGTCCGGCCGCGAGGTCACCTTCGACGATCTGGAGGCCGGCATCTACTTCGGCGAGTTGGCCGCGCTCGACAGCCAACCGCGCTCGGCCAACGTGGTCGCGCTGGAGCCGACCACCGTCGCGACCATGACGCATGAAACGTTCCGCGACCTGCTGTTGGAACACGCCGAATTGGCGGTTCGGATCATGGTGCACATGGCGCGGATCATCCGTACCTCGACCGAACGGATCATGGACCTCAGCACCCTCGGCGCGAATAACCGGGTGCATGCGGAATTGCTGCGTCTCGCGAAATCCGGCACCAACGAGGACGAAAACCAGGGGATCATCAAACCGATCCCCATTCACGGCGACATCGCCAGCCGGGTTTCCACCACGCGCGAAACCGTGGCCCGCGTGCTGGGCGACTTGGCGCGGACCGAACTGGTCACGCGCGAGGATGATTGCTTGGTCATCCACGACCTCGAACGTCTTACCGACATGGTCGAGGAATTTCGGGGCACCTGATGACTCCGACCGGCACGCCGCCGTCTTTCCGCGCGCCTTGACAGGCCCGTAGCCCTCTCCCAGGGTAGCCCGCCATACTCGCGGGAAGATCATGAATCGCCAACAGCGACGACAAGCGGCGCGCGGTGCGCGCAGGAAAGGCTCGGCCGCGAGCATTATGGCCGCGCCGCTCGACCTGCAGCGCCAGTTTCAGCAGGCGGTCAGTCTCTATCAATCCGGTGACGTGGCGGCGGCGGAAACGGCGCTTCGGGCGATCGAGGAGGAGCACTCGGGCTTTTCCGAGGTTTGCCATCTCTACGGATTGGTCCTGCTCGACAAAGACCGCCCGCTCGATGCGGTCCCGCTGCTGGAGCGAGCGGTCAAAGCCGCCCCCCGCGACCCGGCGGTTCACAACGTGCTGGGCGGGGCTTTGCGCGCGATCGGCGATGTCAAGCGCGCGGTCGATGTCTATAAGAAGGCGCTCCGCTGGGACGGCGATTTCACCGACGCGCATTTCAACCTTGCCAACACCTATCGCGATCTGAACCGGCTGGATGAAGCGGCGGCGCATTACGCGAAAGCCATCGCGTTGGAGCCGGCCTTTGCCGACGCGCATTTCAACCTCGGGCTGACCTTCAACGCGTTGGAACGGTTCGAAGATGCCGAGGCGGCCTACCGCAACGTGCTGGTCCATGCCCCGGACGATACCGAGGCCATGATCGGGCTCGGCAAGGCGCTGTCGATACAACAGCGGTACGACGAGGCGGAGACGCCTTTGCGCGCGGCGCTCGACGCCGATCCGCGATCGATGGAGGCGCATAACAATCTGGCGCGCGTCCTCCAAGGCCAAGGCCATACCGCCGAGGCGCAACGGACGATGGAAGCGGCGTTGGCGCTGACGCCGGACCGCGGCGATCTGTTCATCAACTACGGCAACATCCTGGAGGACCAGGGCAAGGTCGAAGGGGCGATCGCGGCCTATCGCGAGGCCGTAGCGCGTCTTCCGGACTCGCCCGAGGGCCACACCAACCTCGGGCTGCTGCTGTTGCTGGACCGGCGGTATCAGGAAGGTTGGCGCGAATACGATTGGCGCTGGCGGCGCGACGGGCGCAAACCGCGTCCCTTCCCGCAGCCGCGCTGGCAGGGCGAAGACCTCTCGGACCGAACGATCCTCGCTTGGGCCGACGAAGGCGCCGGCGACGAGGTTCTGTTCGCCAGCATGCTGTCCGACCTCTCGGATAAAGCCGGGCGCTGCATCGTCGAATGCGATCCGCGCCTGGTCGGACTCTTCGGCCGGGCGTTTCCGGATATCGCCGTGCATCCCCGCCGGCCGACGCCGCCGCGGCGTCTCACCGGTGATGAGATCGACGTCCAGACCCCGTTCAGCGAATTGGCGCGGTGGCTCAAGCCCGATCTCTTTGCCGCACCGTCGCCGGCGGCCGGATATCTGACCGCCGACCCGGACACCGCGGCCGCCTGCCGCGCCCGGTATCGGGACCGCGGCGACGGCCTCATCGTGGGGATCGCCTGGGCCAGCGGCAACCGCCGCCGCCCGGAGCGCAACGCCCCGCTGGCCCTGTGGGATCCGATCCTGACGATGCCGGGCCTGCAATTCGTTTCTCTGCAATACGGCGACCACGCGGCCGAAATCGCCGAGACACGCGAACGCACCGGCGTCGACATCTTCACCGACCCGGCGGTCGATCAGGTCGCCAGCCTGGAGGACTTCGCCGGACAGATCGCCGCCGTGGACATCGTCGTCTCCATCACCAACACGACGGTGCATATGGCCGGGGCGCTGGGCAAGCCGGTGTGGACGATGCTGCCCTTCACGCCCGACTGGCGGTATCAGCGCGACCGGGACGACACGCCGTGGTATCCGGCCATGCGACTGTTCCGGCAGACCCAGCCGCGCCGCTGGGAGGATGTGCTCGACCGCGTGGCCGAGGCGCTGAGCGGATTCCGCGACGAATTCCCGTAGCCGCGCCGGGGTGTCCTTGTTTGCGTGGAAGCGAGCGTGTATTCAACTCCCGCAATCAGCTAGAAGGGCGTACCCTGCATGCCTCAAGACCTTATCCGGATCTTTGTCGGATACGACCCGCGCGAGGCCGTCGCCTACAGCGTGTTGGAACACTCGATCCAGCGGCGCGCCAGCCGGCCGGTCGCCGTCACGCCCTTGCGGCTCTCCCAATTGGGCGACCTGATGTGGCGGGAACGGCATCCGTTGCAGTCCACCGACTTTTCCTTCTCGCGCTTCCTGACGCCCTATCTTTGCAACTTCGAAGGCTGGGCGATCTTCATGGATTGCGACATGCTCGTGCTGGACGACATCGCGAAACTGTGGGACCTGCGCGACGACAACTATGCGGTGATGTGCGTGCATCACGACCACGTGCCGAAGGAAGAGACCAAGTTCCTCGGCCAGCCGCAGACCAAGTTCGAGAAGAAGAACTGGTCGAGCGTCATGCTGATGAATTGCGCGAAATGCTCGGCGCTGACGCCGGAATACGTCAACACCGCGACCGGGTTGGCGCTGCACCGGTTCCAATGGCTCGACGGCGATCACTTGATCGGTGAAATCCCGCCCGGCTGGAACCATCTGGTGGATTACGACCCGGCACTGCCGGCGGCCGAGATTTCCAACCTGCACTACACGTCGGGCGGCCCGTATTTCGACGACTACCGCGACTGCGGCTATGCGGTGGAATGGATGGCGGAACGCGACGATATGCTGTCGGTGCAGCAGGCCTAGACGGGCCGCTTACGCCTGTCCGCTCAATATCGCCCGGACATAGTTGACCGGCGCATGGTCGATCAGCCCGCGCAGCCACAGCTTGTCCCACTGTCCCATCGTCGCCTGGAAATGCTCTGTCCAGGCGGCGAGCGTGTCAGCGTCGCTTTCCTCCGCGTCGGCAAGCCGTCCCCTGGAATCGATGTAGCGCAGGGTGCCCACATGGGCGTAGAGCGCGGGTGGAATCCGGCAGACGAGATCGGTGCAGTTCATGTAGCGGTAGATCACCGTCCCTTTCAGCGTTTCCGCGAAACCGTCGTTGCCGACGGTCGGCGATCCGAAGGTGTAGAGCGTTTCGGGCGCATGCCGGCTCGCCGCCAGCGTGGCCAAGGCCGCGCCCAGACTGTGCCCGGTGAAGACGACCGGCATGTCGAGCCCGGCAAGCTGGTCGGCGATCGGGTCCCACACCCGGTCCAAGGCCTGCGCGAAGCCGCGATGCACCCGCCCAGCCGGCTTGCCGTCGACGACCCAGTCGGTCGGCACGAAATCCAGGTCGGTCAGCAGGTCCTGCAGCTCGGTCATCAGATGCGCGGAGACTTCCCGCATGTCGGGCCGCAGTCCGGCCATGAAACTCTGCGCCGCCTGCGTCCAGTCGAAACCGCTTTGGGCGAAGGCGCGTTGCAGCCGCGCGGGGTCGGTCAGGTGCCTGAGTTTGGGGCCCTCGGTGCCGCGGAAGACGAGCACCGCCATGTCGGCGCTGCGGGTCAGGAAGGCGTCGGTTCCCTTCTCCCGGAACCATAGCGGATCGCCATAACCGGCCCGACGCAGCGCCAGGCTGACCCGATCGAGGTCGCTGCAATAGGCCAGCCGCGCCATTTCCGCGGCGACAGCCGGCGGTTGATAACGCGGCGCCAGGCGAAAGAAATCGTCCGCATTGCCCGGATCGAACACCGATCCCGGCGTGGCATCATAATCCCAGATGTGCTCCATGACCGGATGATACAGTGGGCGGCGGCGGGGCTGAAGCGATTATGCCGCTAGCGGTTGACCCGGCGCGAATCCGGCCCTATTTTCCGCCGCAAGTCGGGGCCGGGCACCCGCTTCCTCAAGCGTGACCCAAAGCGTACCAACCGCCCCGATGCCGTCTCAGGCCCGCGCGCCCGAAACGGCCACCGCGCCGGACATCACCCCGGCCGCCCGGATGGGCCCGTAGCTCAGTTGGTAGAGCACCTGACTTTTAATCAGGTTGTCGCAGGTTCGACCCCTGCCGGGCTCACCAAATCCCGCATTATCACAGCGCTCCCTTTGGGAATCGTCGATAGGCAAACGGCCCGCATTTCTGATTGCAGGTTGTAATCGCCCGGTCCTATGGCATTTTAGAAGTTGCAATACAGAATGAGCGGTAGGCACGACACAATCTTCGATAAATTGGAGCAAGGGGTGCGGCAATGCGGATGTGGTGTAAAATGGCAGCGGTCGTGTTTGTTCTCTTCTCACCGCTCGGAGCGGTTGCGGAAAACGTCGCGGTGGACGGAATAATCGCCGAATTGCCGTTACCGAAGGGGTACTGCGCTCTCAGTAAAGATCACCCTGCCGACCTTCGCTACATTCAAAGACAGGAGCGATTACAAGCCGGGATCAATAGGGTAGTCATTCTAGCGATCCCGTGCGGCGCGCTGCCCAAAATTCGCAGAGGAGAGGATCAGATTGGTGCTGCGGTCTGGCTTCTGAATCTTGAGAATGGAAGAGCGAACCGCGTGCCCGCAGGATATGCACGATCAGAATTCGTTAAGACTGTGGCGAGCATCTTTCCAAGGATCAAAAAGGAGAGTGCGTCGCGGTACGTGGAAGACTCGGCGAAGCAGGAAGATTTGGCCGTTAAAACAGAGGGTCCGGTGCTTATCGGCGTAGATGAACTTGCCTACTACGGTGCACTCACGGCGTTGGCCGGTCGCGTTGGCGGTCCTCGCTACGCTGTTGCAGGCGTATTTGGCGGGACGATGATCCACGGCAGAATGTTCACGTTCAATTTCTACGGCGAGGCGGAAAAAGGAACGTCGTTGCGTCAGGCTCGGACCGATCCGGTTTTTCAGCGTTTGCAAACCGAGGTTAGGCAAATCATTCAAGAAACAACTAAAAAGAATCCCGAGTTTGCCCGCTAACGGATTGCTCGCTGCCAGAGTGCGGATTTCCTCTCGCTGACAGTAGAGGAGCGGATGCCAACCTGGAATAACCGTACACCACATGATATCCGCTATACGCCGCAGAGGTATAAACCTTAAGACGCATGCGTCGACCGTCGTGATCGCTTTGCGGGCCGGTAACCATTTTGCCTTGGCTTCCCAATTCCTAAATCCGCATAAAAACAACATTGTAGTCACGTTTCGGTAGCCAAATCGCCGCCGGAATGTACGGTTGTAACCTTATTTATTTACCCTTATTGATTGTCAAAATATTTACTATTGCCCTTAATAATAGCATCACCCAAAGGCCCGCCGCGGCCGTTCTTTTTTGATTGGCGCGCATGCTGGAACGATCCGCTCCAGACATCATTTTGATTTCGGATGATCCGTCGCGGGCGGATCAGATACGCGGACTCCTGACGCCGTGGTTCCATATCGAGGAGGTCCCGCTGGCGAAAACCGAGGCTTTGAGCCCGTCGGCCCAATCGGTCTTCGTAATTTCCGTGAAGCTGGAGGACACCGGAACCTTCCGATCCATTCGGCGGCTGTTGGAGACGCACAGGCGGCCGAGCGTCTTCGTGTTCGCCACGTTCAACTCAGGAGCGATTACGAAGGCCAAGGACCTCCACGCGGCCGAGTGTTTCGTTTGGCCCCTGAAGAATGTGGAGTTCATCACCGCCGTTCGGAAGGCCCTCTCCCGCCGGGTGGAGGAAAGCTGGAAATCGCTCGATACGGTACAGCGGCAATCGCTTGAAGCCTGCGCGTCGACGATGGGCGCCTGTTTCTCGCAATGCCGAAACGGGCAGGACCTGCCGATGGACGCGGTACGCGACACCACGGCGAAGATTGTCGCGGCCGCCGGGGAAACGCCGCTCGAAACATGGCTGGGGTCCATCGAACACTACCACGACTATACCTTCACGCATTGCATGTTCGTGTGCTTCACGATCGTCGCCTTCGCACAAGCGATCGGCATCAAGAACGACGATATGACCCGCCTCACGATCGGGGCGTTGCTGCATGATATCGGCAAGTCCCGCGTGCCCGTCGCCATTCTCGACAAGCCCGCCAAGCTGAACGCCGAGGAGTGGGAGATCATGCGGAAACATCCGGAATACTCCCGGGAGATCCTGGCGGCGGCGACGGATATCGACAAGGACGCGGTCGACATGGCGGTCCACCATCACGAAAAGCTCGACGGCACCGGATATCCCGACGGTCTGGTGAGCAGTGATATCAGCGATGTCGTGCGGCTGACGGCCATCGCCGACGTTTACTCGGCCCTGGTCGACAAGCGCTCCTACAAGCCAGGATTTCCGCCCCAGAAGGCCCTGAAAATCATGTCCACGATGGAAGACGGCCTGGACCAGGATTTCGTGAAGACCTTCACCGATTTCATCATGAGCACGAACAAATCGGCGCAGATCAGCGCTTGAGGCTGCTCGACCGTCAGTAGTCAGTAGCCGCCAAAAGCTTGATATACAGCGGAAATCCGCCGTTCTGACGCTGGATGTCGGCTCGCCGATTGGCCAGTTCCCTCATACTCAATGACTAGTCTATATGGCCGGATTGCTCATTTCGGGTGGGCTTCGCATGATGTATTCCGGAATGACGCACCGAGAGGGTCGTCCTTGTGGGCACCGTGCGGGATCGGACTCCTTTCGGGATGAACTACGTTAACCTACTGAATTTTAATTAGAAATTTGGCAAAATAATTCAGGGTCAAAGTGATGCACAGGATGCAAGCGTATAAGACATGTGACGGCAAGCTGTTCGATAGCGAGATCGAGGCGGCCCGCCACGAGGCGACGATTAAGATCCATGATTGGGCCAAAGGCCGCAAGATCGGCGAAGACGGCCATGTGACCTGGGAGAGCGTCGCCGACGCGATGATCGAGGACGCGGGCGAACTGGCCTATCTCTTCATCAGCCTGGCGCGCGCCCTGCCGAACAGCGGCGGGCCGGCAGAGTTCGACGTACTGCCCTTCAAATCCGGTGGGAACGACTGGATGCTCCGTAAGGAAGGCTAAGGCGCCGTTGGAGCCCGTCTACGCGGTCCGGCCTTCAGGGTTTCGGACCGCGGAGCACCGGACGAAACTTGCTAGGCCTTGCCGGGTCACTCGGTGACCGGGCAAGGCTTTTATCATGCATGCCGACCCAGACCCGCAGCGGGTCCAGACCCGCAGCGGGCATCCGCAAATCGGCGGTTGGCGTGCCCGTCATCCGATCAACCGATCGCGCAGGCCTGGATCGGGCGCCGCGCACATATCGGTTTTCCCGAACAGCCTATAACGGTTGCGGGCAACCCGGCGGTATAGCCAATCCTGAACGGACCTGGGCAGGATGCGAAGGAGGCGCAAAAGCCGTCCGCACCCGCCGAGCCGTTCGGCGACGCGGATGACCGCATCGAGCGACGTGAAACCGCGCCCATCGGCCAGATACAACCAGCTTTCCGGCGACTGCGGATCGAGTCCGAAATGCCGGAGCACCGCTTGCCCCAGATCGCTTTGCACCGGACAAATCTTGAACGCCCGGGCATGATCCATCCGCGCGATGAGGCGCGCGGCCCTTGTGCACAGGACGCAATCCCCGTCCATAAAGGCGACAGGGCCACTATCGTCGAAAGCCGGCACCGTCGGATCGTCTCGGTAGGCGTACGGCCGCGCGCCGTCGCTGCGCTGCATCTCGGTCCCCCGGTCGTCTGATGTACGAGCTTACCGGCAGCGCGGGCGATGCCCAAGGCCCCGCCCACGAACCGGGAAACGCTCCCCTGCCATGCTTGACCTGTGTCAACACCGGCCCGGTTTGGATATGCGAATCTTCGGTCGTCTTGCGCAAAGAGTCGTCCCCAACTTCCACCGAGACCAGTTCCGGTCCCTCCCTTTCATCGGTAAGTGGTCTCGGTGTCTTTTCCGCACCACAAAATTGTCACGATTTTCGTGTACCCAAAGCCGCATGGACGATTTGGACATTTACGAAACCGCGCAGAAGCTCATCAACGAATACGGTCGGGAAGCGCTCGTCGAGGCGGCGATGCGATCGGACCGGATGCTGGATCGGGGCGACCAGCATGCTGTCGGACAATGGAACAAGGTGATGCAGGCGGTCGAAGAGCTACAATCGTCCGGATTCCATCTGCGCAGCTAGGCGCGCCTGATCTCCCGACCATCCTTGCTTGCCGCGCTGTATCGGTTGCCCGCCCCCACCGGAGCCCCGTAGAGTTCCGTTGCAATGCAGGGGCGGGACTTGAACGCTAGGCGCGCAGCGTCTCGTCTGGGCGGTTTTCTGTCGATCGCCAAAGAGCATTAGACCCCCATGGGGACTTGGTCCACGCCGGCCCAATGCCCGGGAAGAGCCGGTTAGGCCAATGGGAGTACAAGCCAAGACGGCCCGACCCGCCGTTTCAACCCGCATTTTCGGGTGTAAGATGGGACACGCGCTCGCCCCTAATACCTAACCCTTTTGGATTACCCGATATGACCAAGCGTAACGACCTGTCGCCCCGCAGCCTCCTGCCCCAGGCAATGCATTATGTGGACAAGGAGACCGGCGCCGTCGTGCCGCCGATCCATACCGCGACCACCTACGCGCGGAACGCCGATTACGAACTGACCGGCGCGTATGTCTATTCGCGCTACGGCAACCCGACCGATGCGCCGGCGGAACAACTCATCGCGCGGCTCGAGGGCGGCGCCGAGGCGCGGCTGTTCGCGTCCGGTCTCGCGGCGGCGACGGCGGTGTTCGAGACGCTATCGACCGGGGATCACGTGGTCGCGCCGAAGGTCATGTATCACGGCCTGCAGGACTGGCTCCGCCGGATCGCCGAAAAGCGCGCGGTCGCCGTCGATTTCGTCGATCCGCGCGACCTGGAGGCGGTATCCGCCGCGATGCGACCGGGAAAGACCAAGATTCTCTGGGTCGAACCCGCCGCCAACCCGACCTGGGATGTGATCGACGTCGCCGCCTGCGCCGAAATCGCGCATGCCGCCGGAGCCATGGTCGGAGTCGACAGTACGGTCGCGCCGCCGGTCACGACCCGGGCGTTGAGCCTCGGCGCGGATATCGTTTTTCATTCGACGACGAAATATCTCAACGGCCATTCGGATGTCTTGGGCGGCGTCTTGGTCACCAAGGCCGAGGACGCCATATGGGAAGATATCAAGGAGGTGCGGGCCAAACTCGGCGCCGTCATGGGACCATATGAGGTGTGGCTGCTGCTGCGCGGCATGCGGACATTGGCGGTGCGATTCGAACGCCATTCCGAGAATGCAATGCGCATCGCGACGCATTTCGAAAACCATCCCAAGATCGAGCGGGTGCTCTACCCCGGCCTGCCGTCGCATCCCGGCCATGACGTCGCCACGCGCCAGATGACCAACGGATACGGCGGCATGATGTCGATTTGCGTCGCCGGCGACGCGGACGAGGCCCGCAAGGTGGCAGCCGCCTGCGATCTCTTCATCCCCGCCACGTCGCTCGGCGGCGTCGAAAGCCTGATCGAGCACCGCGCCACGGTCGAAGGACCGCACAGCCTGGTGCCGAAGAACCTGCTGCGCCTGTCCGTCGGCATCGAAGACGCGGACGACTTGATCGCCGACCTTGAACAGGCGCTGGAACGGATGAACTGAACCGCGCTTTCAGGCGTTAACCCTCCGCGTATTTCCCGGTCAGTTGCGGCGTGTGGCGGCCCTCGCCGCCTTTCTCGGTGTGTTCCAAGCGGGTCTCGCGCGACCAGGTGCGTTTGAGGTCGTCGCGCACCGAAAATTGCAGCCTGCCGAGGCCTTCGGTTTCCAACTCGACCGTATCGCCGTCCATGAAGGAGCTGAGGCCGCGATGGTTGGTGCCCGTCGCCAAGATGTCGCCCGGCGACAGCGGGTGGATCGAGGAAATCCACTCGATGCAGCGCGGAATCTTATGCGCCATGTCGTCTGTGTTGAAGTTCTGCTTCAGTTCGCCGTTGACCCACAGTTTGATCTGCAGGTTCTGCGGATCCTCGATCTCGTCGGCGGTCACCAGATACGGGCCGATGGGCGCGAAGGTCTCGCGCGATTTCATCTGGAAGAAGGTGTTGTTGCTGGGCGGCAGTCCGCGCGCCGATCCATCGATGAAATTGACGTAGCCGAAGATATGATCCATCGCGTCGGCTTCGCGTACGTTGTTCGCCGGCTTGCCCATGACGAGCGCGACTTCCGCCTCGCCTTCGAAGATGGTCGCCGGGACATCCGGCAGCACCATGGTGTCGCCATGCCCGATGACCGTGCTGGACGCCTTGTGGAAGGCGTTGATCGGTGCCGGCTTGTCGAGCGTGCCGTCCTCCATGTAGTTGACCGCCATGCAGTCGATGTTGCCGGGCTTCGGCAGCGGCGGCCGGATACGGACGTCCGCGACCGGCACGCCCCCGCCCTTCGCCGCGGCGTTTTCGAGTTTCGACCGATACGCATCGAACCGCGCGATCAAGCCGTTGATCAGGTCATGCGGCCCGGTATGCGGGATGTCCTGCACCAGCGCCGACACGTCGACCACGGTGTCGCCGGTGAGAACACCGAGTTTGAAATCATCGAAGTAAAGCAGTTTCATTCGTATTCTCTCCTGTGGTCGGCGATTTCGGCAATGATACCACGCCGCGCCAATGGTGTCGGATCGCATCCCGCTTGACGGTCTGCACGGTCGATACCTTCCCGGTCTCAAGCGGTTTCCGTCCACGCCGGGAACGCTGTGCGAATCTCTGCTATACCTAGGTCCATAGTTTTCTCTCCCAGAGTGACCGATAAACCGTTGAGGAGGCAGTCACGCCGCCGATGACCGCGGCAACCACCGAACCTACCCTCTCGCCCGGCGATCGCATCGCCGTGGCCCTCGGGATCCTGCCGGCGGGCATGATGACCGGGATGGATACATTCGCGGTCAGCGTCGCCCTGCCCCGGATGCAGGGCGTGCTGTCGGCGACCCTGATGGAAGTCTCGTGGATTCTCACGTCCTATTTGGTCGCGTCGGCGATCTTCACGCCGCTCTACGGCTGGCTGAGTCAGCGGGTCGGCCGGCGCAACCTGTTCCTGTTCATCATCGTCGGCTTCAGTCTTTGCGCCATCCTGATCGGGCAATCCGACACCTTGCTCGAAATCGTCGTCTTTCGCTTCATTCAGGGATTCTTCGGAGCCGGCTTCAACCCGCTGTTGATGCAGACGGTGCTTGCGACCTTTCCGCGGGAACACCAAGGCACGGCCTTCGGGTGGCTGACCACCGGGCGGATGAGCGGCATCATCGTCGGGCCGATCCTCGGCGGGCTTTTGACCGAATATTTCAGTTGGCGGTGGGTTTTTCTCGCCAACGTGCCGCTCGGCATTCTGGCGCTGGTGCTGATCGTCCGCTACGTCCCCGCCGGCATGTCCACCACCAAGAAACGGTTCGACTTCTTCGGTTTCCTGGTGCTGAGCCTCTGCATCGGCGCGTTCCAGCTCATGCTCGACCAGGGGCAGCGGCTCGATTGGTTCGATTCGCCGTTCATTATCGTCATGGGTCTGTTGGCCCTGGTGACATTCTACGTGTTCGGCGTCCATGTGCTGACCACGCGCAACGCCTACGTCAATCCGAACGTGTTCCGGAACCGGGAGTTCGTCGTCGGGCTGCTGATCGGCTTCCTGCTTAACTTCATGGTCTTCGGCTATGCGGGACTGATCCCGCCGATCCTGCAGGATCATATGGGATACCCGGTGCTGACCACCGGTCTTGTCATGATGCCGCGCGGCGTCGGCACCATGATTTCGTCCCTGATCGCCGGGTTCCTGCTGTTCCATTTCCAGCCGAAACCGGTCGTGGCGACGGGCATATGCCTGATCGCCTTTTCCACCTGGATGATGTCGCAGTTCACCCCCGATGTGGATGCGGGCACCGTCATGGTCGCGGTCTTCATTCAAGGCGCGGGCTTCGGCTTCCTGTCCGTGTCCATCATGACCCTGGCGTTTCAGTCGATGCCGACATCGTTGCGCCCCGACGGCACCAGCGTGTTGAGCCTGTTCCGGCGTTTGGGATCGAGCATCGGCGTTTCCGTATTGGTCGCGCAACTCGCCCGCAGCACGCAAAGCGCGCGATCGACGCTGTCCGAAAACATCAGCCTCTACAACGACCGGATCCGCGACTATCCGCTGCCGGAGAATTGGGACATCGAACATTTGAACGGCGTGATTTCGCTCAACCGAATGATCGACAAACAAGCCGAGTTCATCGCCTACCTGCACGATTTCCGGTTGATGACGGTGCTGATGTTGATGCTGCTGCCGCTCGTACTGGTCCTCCGGAGCCCCGAGACGGGCGAGCGGTCAAGCGACTAGAGCGCGGTCTATTCCGCTTCGTCCAGCGCCGGTGCGGCGCTTGCCGGCACGGGCGTCTCCACGACTTGAACGCCGGTCGCGGCGACCCGTGGACTGGGCGGCGGGGGAGCGACCGGTGCGCGCGAAACACCGCGTCGTCGTGTCGTGACCCGCGCTTCGCTCTTCGCGGCCGGCCGCTTGATCGATTGTCCGGCGGAGTCGGCCGTCGATGGCGCGGAGGCGGGCTGCACGATTGGTGCTTTCGGCGGCGGCGCGGCCGGCTCTGGGACGATGGCCGTTTCGGCGGAGGCTGGAACAACGGCGGCGGCGCTCGTCTCGGGACTGGGCGGTGTGGATGCAACACCGGATGGCTCGATTGCGGCCGCCGCCGGGGCACGGTCGAAAGGCGTGCGTTCCGTCTGGATCCGAGGTTGCGCCGCGGTGGCGGTTTGACTCGAGGTCGCGGAGGGGTCCGATCCGCCGTTCAGCATGAAATAGCCGCCGGTGCCAACCCCGATCCCAAGCAGCAAGGCCGCGACCACACCGAGGCTTATCGCTTTTTGTTGCGAGGATAAGCGGTTGAAGACGCGGTTGACGGCGGCTGCGATTTCGACGGCAAAAGGCGTTTCCGACGCCGGTCCCGCCGCCGGTGCCGGGGGCTCTTTCGGCTCCTCCCGCGCCAACATTGCGTCGCGCGCCGTCTCCCAATCATCGCGGGCTTGATTGAAACGCGCCTCGGCGGAGAGGATGGTGTTTCGATCCGCTTGTTCGCGGGCGGCATCCAAAAGCGCCTTGAGCCGCGCGGCATTGGCCTCCTCGGCGATCATCGCCGCGGCGGCGGCGCGCTGTTGCGCATGGACGCCATCGGAAGGGACAGACGTCATTCCGTTCCCCTCGCCGTCAATCGATCGGCACTCGGCGCTGGCGGCGTATTCCCGCCACCATTGATAATTTCTACGCACTGAAACCTCCGCGCCCATTTTACGCCCGGTTTGGCGATACCCGGCACCGGTCGATCGGATTACTTCCTCGGTATTAGCAATCGCTTCCTGTACCGCTTTCGGAAAATGGCGGCACTGCCGGTTAGGCCCTTGGCCGGACACGGGAATTGCGGGGTCACTTGCCCTTCGCATGGCATCGCGCGCAAAATGTGCGGACCCCTTCGCCACGAACATCAGCCCGGGAAGAAAAAATGGATAGCGTCGAACAGGACAATCGGCCGATTACAGGCCCGCAGGCATGGTATGGAGCGGCGATGCGCGACCGGGAACAGGATTGGAGCCATGAATGGACCTCCAAGGAGATCGCGGAAATCACGGCCGCGGTCGACACCGTCCAATCCAAGGGTCTCGACATTCTGCATATCCGTGCGACGGACTTTCCACTCCCGACCGCAGCGAGCCGCCTGGCCGACATCCGGAACTATCTTCTGGAAGGGCCCGGTTTCTATTTTCTCCGCGGATTGCCGATCGCGGACTGGTCCCTCGAACGCGCCGCGATCGCCTTCTGGGGGCTCGGCGCCCATCTCGGCCAAGCCTGTTCGCAGAACGGCAAGGGACACGTGTTGGGACACGTCAAGAACCTGGGCCTCGACTACGGCGACCCCATGGCGCGCGGTTACCAGACCAATGCGCGCTTGCCCTATCACACCGACTCGAGCGATATCGCGGCGCTGCTGTGCTGGCGCGCGGCGAAATCCGGCGGGCTCTCGTCGATCGTCAGTTCGACCACGCTCTACAACGAAGTCCTGGCGCGCCGCCCGGATCTGTTGCCGGTGCTGATGCAGCCGTTCCACCGGACCCGTTGGGGCGAGGTGCCCGAGGGAAAACTGCCCTGGGCCGAAATCCCGGTCTTCATGCCGAAAGACGGCCGGATCATAGCGCATTACGTCCGCAGCGCGATCCGTAAGGGGCAGTTGATCGGCGGCGTTCCGCCGTTGACCGATGCACAGACCGAAGCGTTGGATTTCGTCGACAGCCTGGCCCAGGACCCGGACATCCATCTCGACATGACCTTTCGCCCGGGTGACATCCAGTTCGTCTGCAATCACTACACGATGCACAGCCGCACGGCTTTCGAAGATTGGGAGGCGTCGGAGGATCGCCGCCATTTGCTGCGGCTGTGGCTGGCGTGTGACGGCGGTCCCGCCCTGCCCCATTGGATGACCGAGAGCTACGAAGGCAAGACCCGCAATGGCCGCCCGAACGGCATCGTCGTCCCCGGCGTCGCCTTGAACGCCCCGCTCGAAGCGGTTTGACCGCGATGTCCGATACAGCCTGCGCGAACCGGCGGCCGGTGGCGTTGGGCATCGGAGCCGGCGATGCGATCGGGGCGGCCTTTGCCCGGCGTTTCGCGGCCGGCGGTTATGCCGTCGCCGTGGCGCGCCGGGATGCATCGAAGTCGGATGCGCTCATCACTGAGATCGAGGCGAGCGGGGGGACGGCAATGGCCTATTCCGTCGACGCCCGCGACGAGGCGTCGACGGTGGCGCTGTTCGACGCGGTCGAATGCGATCTGGGGCCGATCGACGTCTGCCTCTACAACGCCGGCGCGAATGCGCGTTTCCTGATCCTGGATACCGAGGCCGAGATGTTCCGCAAGGTCTGGGCGCTAAGCTGTTTCGGCGGTTTTTTGAGCGGCCGCGAAGCCGCACGCCGCATGATCCCGCGCGGGTCGGGCACGATCCTGTTCACCGGCGCGACGGCAAGCCTCCGGGGCGGCGCCGGGTTCGCCGCCTTCGCCAGCGCGAAATTCGGCTTGCGCGCGGTGGCGCAGAGCCTCGCCCGCGAACTCGGCCCGAAAGGCATCCATGTCGCGCATCTGGTGATCGACGGCGGCGTCGACAGCCCGGCCATCCATGCGCGCCGTCGCGCGGCCGCCGGCGACGACGCCCTGGAATTTCCCGAAGACAGCCTGATGAATCTGGCCTCCATCGCCGAGGCCTATTGGACCCTCAGCCAGCAGAAACGCGACGCCTGGACCCACGAACTCGATATCCGGCCCTTCATGGAGCCGTGGTAGCGGTATGACCGTTAAGCCGAAGGATCTTGTCGTTTGGGGGATCGGCACGTCGCGCACCATCCGCGTGCACTGGGCGTTGATCGAACTGGGCTTGCCCTATCGGACGGTCCCCCTCCTGACACGGACGGCGGGCATGGACGATCCGGCCTTCCTGTCGGTCAATCCACGCAAGAAGATCCCGGTTCTGCAAGACGGCGATCTCATTCTGACCGAAAGCGCCGCCATCGTGACCTATCTGGCGGAGCGGTATTCGACCGATGAACGGCGGCTTGTCCCGGAATGCATGGAACAGCGCGCCCGCTATATGGAATGGTTGTCCTTCATCTGCACAGAACTGGACGCCACGTCGCTCTACGTGCTCCGCCGTCACGAGGGTCTGCCCGAGGTGTATGGCGACGCGCCCAAGGCGTGCGAGGCGGCCCACGAGTATTTCCATCGCATGATCAACGCCGCCGCGATGCGTCTGGAGGACGGCCCCTATCTCTTGGGCGAGAACTTCAGCGGGGTGGATATTCTGATGGTCAGCGTCCTGACCTGGGCGCACCGTTACGGATTGCCGTTGCCCGCACCGTTCGAGGGGTACCGAACCGCGATAGTGGATCGCGCTGCCTACGCCATGGCCAAAGAGGCGAACACACCGCGTTGATTGCTCCAATCACTCAAGCTTCCTTGTACGCGACGGACACGACGATGCCGGCGAGGATGCCCCAAAGGATCACGTTACCGACCCAGATCGCGGTCAGCGCGACCGTGACCGGCAGCCACACATAACTGGCGAGTTGCGGCGCGGCGAGCAGAAGACCGGCGTAGAGTCCGAAGCGAACGCCCTCGCCGATCCCCTTGCCTTCATAGTTCCGCGTGAAGATGAACGTAAAGACCGCGGCCAACGCGATTTGCGCGACGAACATGAGCGGCATCAACGCCTGCATGTCCGCTTCGGGCCGCCAAAGAGTCCCGAGGCTCTTGTAGGTGTCGGCCAATAAAACGCCGTGCATCAAGAAATCATAGACGCCGGTAAAGACGAACAGCGCCACGGTGGCGATGAGGTAGCGTTTAACATTCATATCCAGTCCCCTTGAAAAACGTGCCGGCCTCCCCCTACCGCCGCCGCCGTTACGAGTCCAGCAGCTTCTATCGACGGATCCTCGGCGCGTTCGTTCCCCGCAACGGCATGGCGCTTCTGACAGGCCGTGATAGGCTGAAACGGTGGGGCTATCGCCGGTCGCCAATACGTCACCATGTAGGGCGCTAATCTTTAGGAGAAGACGGGATGATCTACGAAGTACGAAGCTACCAAATTACGCCGGGCTCGCTGCCCGAGGTGTTGCATCGGTTCGAAGAAGGCTATCGGCACCGCAAGGAATTCTCCGAACTGGCGGCCTTTTGGTACACGGAGATCGGGCCGCTCAACCAGATCATCCATGTCTGGCCGTATGCGGATGCCGCCGAGCGCGAAAAGATTCGCGGCGAAGCGGGGAAAAGCCCGCACTGGCCGCCGGCGATCAAGGATTTCCTCGTGTCGATGAACTCGGAAATCTTCACGCCGAGCCCGTTCACGCCGGAATTGATGACGGGCCAGAACGGACCCTTCTACGAGATGCGCAGCTATACGCTGAAACCCGGCAAGCTGCCGGCGATGATGGAAGGCTGGAAGGAGAAGATCGAGGGACGGCGCGCGCGGTCGCCCCTGATCATGGGCATGCATACCGAGGTCGGCGATCTCAACAAATTCGTCCACATCTGGGCGTATGAGAGCCTGAACCAGCGCATGGAAGTCCGCGCCAAGGCAAAGGCCGACGGCATCTGGCCGCCGGGCGGCAGCGGCGACCGGCTGGTCGCGCAGGAAAGCAAGATCATGCTGCCCGCGCCCTTCTCGCCCGCGCAATAGCGCCGGTAGCGGGGCCGCCGAGGTTTACGTAAGCGTGCGATCCCAGAGATCGAAGAGCTTGTCCCACACTTCCTCGGCGGCGACCGGCGCATAGGCCGGCCGTTCGGAAAACAGGAACCCATGCTGCGTGCCGGGGTAGATATCGAGCGTATGCTTGGTGCCCGCCTTTTCCAGCGCCACGCGCAAGTCCGGAATGACATGGTCCGGCACCGTGTGATCGGTCTCGGCGAAGGCGTAACACAATTCCCCCTGGACCCGATCGAGCAGCAGATGCGGCGAATCTTCCTGATCTGTCACGATTCCGACGCCGTAACACGATGCCGCCGAGGCGAAGCGTGTCGGGAATTTGGCCGCGACGGTCGTAATATACTTGCCGCTCATGCAATGGCCGACACAACTGACCGGGCCGGGCTTGGCCTTGTCTTGCCCGTCGATCCAGGCAAGCATGCCGCCGGTGTCGTCCACCACGTCGGCATTCGTGATGTGGTTCATGGCGGCGGTGATAACGGCCGACATCGCGTCGTTGCGGCGCGGCAGGTCGAACCGGCAGGTTCCAAGCCGATAGTACATATCCGGCAGCAGGCAAAAATAGCCGTGTTTGGCGATCCGCCGGGCCATGTTCTTGAGTTCTTCGCGATACCCCGGCGCATCCATGTAAAAGATGATCGCGGGGAACGCGCCATCCCCGTCCGGACAGGCCGCGAAGGACGGCATCCGGCCGTGCTTGGTGGTCACGACCACGTCTTTCTCGATGAGCGCCATTTTTCCCTCCTTGAATCCCAGTGAGCGTTTCGAAGTATGAAGTCAATGCTTGGCGGTTCCAACCCCGGGCGTGGCGTCGCGCGCCGCCGGTCCCAGAATTTGACATCGCCTTGGCGGCCGTGCGTTAACGAAACGACGGATACCCGCATCAAGCTGCATCGGAGGGCGTGCATGTCCGCCACGATGACGATAGAGAATGCCGACGGTCCGATCGGCGCTGCGATCACCGGCGTCGATGTGGCGGGAGCGCTCGACGATCAGGCGTTTGCCCGTATCGAACAGGCCCTGAATGAGCGTGCGGTCATCGTCATTCGCGATCAGGTTTTGTCGTCGGCGCAACTCGCCACCTTCTCTCGCCGGTTCGGCAAGTTGCAGGTGAATGTGCGGGCCGAGGCGAATAGCGACGAGTCGCCGGAAGTCTTTTGGGTCTCGAACGTTGTGAAAGACGGCAAACCCCTGGGTTCCCACGACGCGGGACGGTATTGGCATTCCGACCTTTGCTATCTGGAGAAGCCGAGCAAGGCGACGTTGCTGAACGCCGTCGAGGTTCCGGAGAAGGATGGCGAAACCTTCGGCGATACAGTGTTCGCCGGTGCGGCGGCCGCCTATGACGCCCTTTCAGATGGGATGAAGAACCGGCTCGACGGGCTGAAAGCCGCGAACGGGTACCGCTATATGTGGAACAAGAAAGCGCATGAATTCGGTAAGCGTCCGGTCCTCAGCGAGGAAGAACTTGAGAAATACCCGCCGGACGCGCTGCATCCGATCGTTCGAACCCACCCGGACACCGGCCGGAAATGCCTATTCGTCTGCTACGGCTACACGCATGCCGTTATTGGAATGGATAAGACGGAAAGCGATGCCTTATTGGCGGAACTGTTCGACCACATTGCCGATCCGGCATTCCTCTATCGCCATAAATGGCGCGTCGGCGACCTGTTGATCTGGGATAACTGCGCTGTGCAGCACAAGGCGACCTTCGATTACGACACATCGCTGCGGCGGGTCATGCAACGGTGCACCGTTGAAGGATCAGTTCCCTATTGAATAACCGGCAAAAATTCTAAATAGCCGAGTATTTCGTTTTTCGAAATTCAATTTATATTAATATGCGGCACGTACTTTTGTGGATCGAAGGATCAAAATCCTATGTTCAGCGTCACGCCGCACGACGAAAGAAAGCTGGTCCCGAACGCCGACACGCTTCCAGCGGACTGCCATCCGTTGGTCGTCGATATGGCGTCATACTGGCGGTCGATCCATCCCCGTACCGGTCTGCCGGGGCGCCAACATTTCGACCCCGTCGAGATTCCCGGGCTCCTTGCCAACATCCGGCTGGTGGACGTGCATGGCAGTCCGCCGCGCTTCCTTGCCCGGCTGGTCGGCACGAAACTGGTTGACCTGCACGGCTTCGACTACACCGGACAATGGCTGGACGATGCCTACGAGAATTTCGACGGATCGGGCACGCATCTCAACCTGTTGAATGCCGTCACGACCCAGAAACCGAATTGGCGTCGGGGACAGCCGCTCCTCACCGAGGGGAAGGAGTATGTCCAGATCGAGCGGCTCAACCTGCCCTTCGCGGCGGAAGGCGATACCGTCGACATGGTGCTGTCCTATATCCTGGTCCTACCGGTCTAACGCGCGTTCTCGATCATGCGCCCTCCCCGGCGTCGTTTTGCATGCTTCGTCCTTCGACCGTATTGTTTCGCATGTCGTCGCATAGGAGGCCTGCCTCCTCTATACATCACGCGATTCAGAAAGGTCCGCCATGCCGTCCAAGGCCACCAATCACGATTGGCTCGTTCAATACGATGAGGAAACGCTGGAACCGGATCTGCCGATTTGCGATCCGCACCATCATCTGTGGGATTTCAGGTTCGAGCGGACGTCGCCACGGTATCTGTTGGACGAAATCCTCGAAGACCTAAACAGCGGCCACAATGTGGTGTCGACGGTCTTTATCGAGTGCGGCGCGATGTACAAGACCGATGGCCCCGAAGACTTGCGTGTCGTCGGCGAGACGGAGTTTGTCAACGGCATCGCCGCCATGAGCGCATCCGGCGAATATGGGCCGCGGCGCGTGGCTGCCGGGATCATCGGCACGGCGGACATGATGCTCGGCGAAGCGGTCGGCGATGTCCTCGACGCGCATATCGCGGCCGGCGGCGGACGGTTCCGGGGCATCCGCTGCAGCGCCACATGGGAAGAAAGCGACGCGATCAAGAACGGGCGCTGGCCTTATGGACCGCATGCCCTGCTCGATCCGCGCTACCGCAAAGGCGTCGCCGAACTGGTGAAGCGCGACCTATCGATGGAAGGCTGGTGTTATCACCCGCAGATGCCGGAACTGATCGATCTGGCCAAGGCGTGTCCGGACGTGACCATCATCCTCGACCATTTCGGCGGGCCGCTCGGCATCGGACCGTATGACGGACGCCGGGACGAGATTTTCGAGGAATGGAAAGGCTACATCGCCGAGATCGCGCAATGCGAAAATGTCGTGGCGAAACTCGGCGGCTTGAACATGGACTATAACGGCTTCGGCTGGGAACACCGCCCGAAACCGCCCACCAGCAAGGAACTGCTCGATGCAACGCGGCCTTACTTCGACTATACGATAGAGCAATTCGGCGTGGACCGATGCCTGTTCGAGTCGAACTTCCCCGTCGACAAGCTGAGCTGCAGCTACAATGTCTTGTGGAACTCCTTCAAGCGGCTGACATCGCACTACTCGGCCGACGAGAAAGCTAAACTTTATCACGATAACGCGGCAAGGATTTACCGTCTGAGCGTGTAGTCGGGGACGACGGCGACGCGCAGAGCCGGTGTCGGCTAGGCGAAAGACTACGGCCAGATGGAGCTAGCAAAATAAGTATTTGTTTTGAAATTATTTTCTCAAAACCGGAACTGTCGCGGTAACGTTAAATTTTTGTCAACGACCTCGCGCTACCGTAGCGGTCATGTCCGATCCTCTAGGAAAACTTGACGACCTCATCTCCGTTCTGAAGGGAGAGCGCGACGAACGCCGCCGGCATAAGCGGGTGAAAGCGTTGAAGCGTACGCGCATCCATTTCGGCGACCCATCGAAAACCATGCGGTGCTTCGTGGCCGACCTGTCCCCGACCGGCGCCCGGTTACGGCCGGCGGATGCGCCGAAACTGCCGGACAATTTCGAACTGGAACTCGAGCATGATCTGTTCCTGCAATGCAATGTGCAGTACCGCGGGGACGAAGAAGTCGGCGTCTCGTTCGAGATTCCGGCCGCGTCGCGGTGATCGGCGGAGAGTAGACCTCGCCGCACCGGACCTTGATGCCGGCGCCTTTTGTTGACGCATGCTGCGATCCGGTAAATTGCTTAGCAAGCCGCGGCGCAAAATGACGTAAGGATATGCCGATATGAGGAAGTTATTCCCGGCCCATACATCGCTTGGCGTCATCGCCGTCATGGTTTCGGTCCTCGCGATGTCCGGTTGCGGCGACGAGAACACGGCCGAAAAGGCCGGCAGCGCCGCGGCGTCCGCCGAGGCGTCGTTCAAGGCCGCCGGCGAGAAAGCCAAGGAAGCGGCGTCGCACGCCGGTGAAGCACTGAAAGAAGCCGGAAAGAAAGCGCTGGAAGCGAGCAAGGAAGCCGCCGACACGGCGATCGACTATTCCAAGGAGGCGGCGGACAAGGCCGGCGACGCGCTGAAGACCGTCGGCGAGAAAGCGAAGGAAGTCAGTAAGGACGCCGCGGACAAAGCGGGCGATGCCTTGCAAGACACCGGGTCGAAGATCCGCGAAGCCGTTCAATAGAGCAGCCCCGCAAGCATCAAGACAATCTGGGATTTATCCCCGGTTCTATCCACAGTTTCAGCGGGTCGAGGCGTCGGAATGCGCATGTTTCCACGCTATCCACAGGCTTCGCCGCGAGCGCGCCGTGGATAACAATCCGCGTGATGAGACGCCCCGGTCCAGACCGCGACCGGGGCGTTTTCTCTGACGGCTAGGCGCGAAGCCGATAGAAACGGAACAAGTCGTTCTCGATCGGCAGGAACTCGATATTCGTGAAACCAGCATTCACGGCACAGTTCCGCACCGTCTCCGGCCGGATCGCCGTCCCGATCGCTTCCGATGGCGCGTCCGACATGGCGACGGGCAGACAGTGCGAAATGCTCCAGCCGTACATCATGCGTTCGATCTCGTCGCCCGGCGCGGTGAAGGCTTCGGCGACCCGCTCGTCGGCGATGACGATGGAACCCTCCGGAGCCAAGGCGGAGCGGAGTGCAGCCAACGCCTTCGTGGGTTGCGACATGTCGTGCAAGGTTTCGAGGATCAGGATAAGGTCGAACGGCCCTTCCGATTCCATTTCGACGGCGTCCCGTTGATGGAAGGCGGCGCGCGCCCCTGTCGTTGCCGCGTAATCCCGCGCTGCGGCGATCGATCCCTGATCCAGGTCGTAACCCACGACTTGCGCCTTTGGATAGGCACTCGCCAGCGCCATGGTGGACCAGCCCTCGCCGCACCCGACGTCCGCTATCTTCGCACCCTCCGTTCCCGTGAGATAGTCATGCAGGTCCGGGATGGATGGAATCCAATCTTCGATGAGATCCTGGCGGAAAGCGGGCCGATTGATACCGCCCTGCCCTTGCCGGAAATCGACGCCATACCGTTCATAGGCCACGCCGTTTCCATTTCGGTAGGCGTCGACGACCTCGGGCAGCGCCGCGGCGATGCCGACGATCATTTGCGCAAAGGGCGCCACATGCGCCGGGTCGTCATCCTTCGCCAGAACGCCAACATGCTCGGCAGGCAGCGCGTAGCGCCGCATCGCCGCGTCTGGATGATTCTGTTCGACGACGAGAAAGCCGGCGACGGCCTGCTGCTCCAGCCATTCCCGGGCGTACCGCTCGTGAACGCCGGCGGCCTGCGCGAGACCGCCCGATGTCATCGCACCGCTTCTTTCCAAAACCTTGTAGAGACCGAGCCGCTTGCCGAGATAAACGCCGAATAGTTCGAGGGACTGAATCGCGGAATTAAAAAGACGTTCGGACAATGTATCCGCCGCCGGAACAATCGCGTTACACATATCTAACTCTCCAAGAAACAACGATTAAGGCGAGGCAATCCGGACCGCTGCCCGACCGCGCCGCGCCGACGGGCGCGACCCTAGAGAGCCGTTGTTTCCGGGGGATTTCCGGCGCTCGTCGGTATTGTTTCATTTGTTTCCGCGCGACACGGTCGCTTGCCTTTGCTTACGCAGACGTCGTCGGGCATCATGCGGCCGACAGGGAGGACCAATGAATGAGACTTATCAGCTACCGTGACAGCGAAGGCGAAACGGTCGGTGTTGTCGACGGCGACGGCGTCATCAATGTCGGCCGCGCCGAGGGCGTCCCGGGAAACACGCTACGCCAGATGTTAGCGAATGACGCCCTGGCGGCCGCACGCGCCTATGCCGAAGGCCGAACAGCGGACGCCGCGCTCGACGCGGTCACCCTGCTGCCGCCGATCCCCGATCCGGAAAAGATCATCTGCGTCGGGCTCAACTATGCATCGCACGCGGCGGAAGGCGGCAACAAGCTGCCCGAGTTCCCGAGCCTGTTCCCGCGCTACAGCAATACGCAGGTCGGGCACGGCCAACCGATGGTCCGGCCGACAGTGTCGGAGACCTTCGACTTCGAAGGTGAGTTCGCCTTTATCATCGGCAAAACGGCCCGCCACGTGAAAAAGGCGAATGCCTACGATCATGTCGCGGGATATTCCTGCTACAACGACGGGAGCGTCCGGGAATGGCAGCGCCATACGACGCAGTATCTCCCGGGCAAGAACTTCGTCGGCACCGGCGGGTTCGGCCCCTGGCTCGTCACCACCGATGAAATTCCCGATCCGAGCGTTCTGAGCATTCAAACGCGCCTGAACGGCGAGGTCATGCAACAAGGCAGCTTGGACGACCTGATCTTCGATGTGCCGGCGCTGGTGGAATACATCAGCGCCTTCACCGAACTGACGCCGGGAGACGTGATCTCCACCGGCACGACCAGCGGCGTCGGCGCGTATCGAACGCCGCCGGTCTGGATGAAGGCAGGCGACACGATCGAGGTCGAGGTGTCGCAGATCGGCGTGCTCCGCAATCCGATTGTCGACGAGTAACGGAACGACGACGCCCATGGGCAATCCCCTCAAACAGCGTCTCGCGGCCGGCCGGCCGGTGACCGTGGTGAATGTCGATCATGTCTCGCCAAGCCTGGTGGAGGTTCTAGGCTCCCTGCCCGTCCATGCCGTGTTCATCGATTGCGAACAGGGAGCGCCTGATTTTCTGGCGGTGGAAGACATGGCGCGGGCGGCGCGCTTGACCGGCCTGACCTCGTTGGCGCGGATCTATCAGCCGGAACCTTGGCTCGTCGAGCGCACGCTGTTCCGAAAGGTCGACGGCATCGTGGTGCCCCGGATCGACACGCCGGATCAGGCGCGGCGCATGATCGACGCGGTGCGATACTGCTATCCGGACGGCTACGAGGATAAGGTCCTCGTCATTCAGATCGAAAGCCGGGAGGCATTGGATAATCTGGACGCCTTGTTGGCGTTGGATGGGATCGACGCGTATTTCATCGGCCCCGTCGACCTTTCGAAGAGCCTGGGACATGGCGGCGATTATCGATGCCCACCGATGCAGAAAGTCATGGACGAGACCATCGGCCGTATTCGCGCGGGCGGCCGCAACGCCGGGGTGATGGTCGACCGGGACACCGTTCAACGCTATGCATCGCTCGGCGTCACGTTCTTCTATGAACATGTGAACGGCTTCCTGCGCTACGGGGCCGAAGTGTTCGCGGCGGAAGCCGAGCGTTCCTAGAGCCGCCCGCCGGCGAGTTCCGACCGGACATGCAGGAGTTTCCCGGACGGCGTGCGCTCGATGGCCTCGACATAGTCGACGGCGATGCCGATGTCGTCGCCGATATGCTTGCGGGCCACCGCCAAAAGCGCGGATTCATCGGCGACCGTGTAGTCTTTGCCTTTCACCACGCGCAAACGCACTTCGGTCGGCATGTCCTGATAAATCTGGGCTTCGCGGATATTCACCATCCGCCGGAACAGGATATCGAGCCGGCCGAGCCGCGATCCGTCGGGCCGTATGATGTAGTCGTCGCTCCGCCCTTCCAGCCGCGAGACGATCCGCCGGCCGTTCGCGCCCCGGCGCGCGGTCGGCGTGCCGAGATCGCCCACGCGGTAGCGCAGCAACGGAAAGGCCGGATTGCTGAAATTGGTGCCGACGATGTCGCAACTTTCCGTGCCGTCGATCGGCAGGAATTCCATGGCGGCAAAATCCTCATCGACGTACATCTCGCCGTCCGGCGCTTCGGAAACATTGGCGACGGCTTCCGTCATGCCGTAGAGCTGAAGGGGGCGGACGCCGAAGGCCGTCTCGATTTTTTCGATCTGATGCGGATAGACCTGCTCGGATCCCAGGGTGACCCATCGGATGGGGTAGTCGAGCGTTTTTCCGGTTTCTAGAATGAAGGAGGCGAGCGTGGTCACCGTCGATCCGAAGCCATGAATCCATGGCGGCCGCAAGCGGTTCAATTCCTCGATATAGAAGGGAAGATAGCGTGGTGCCATGTGGTTGCCGCTGAAGAAAATCTCGCCCGTTGCCATGTTCCGGCGCCAGAAAGGCGGCTCCGTGCGGTCCAACGGCACGAGCAACGCGCTTCGAAACATCGCGCAGGGCGTTCCGAAGCGGATGCCGTGCGCGTAGCGAAACCGCCACCAGACCGCCCACTGTTCGCGGGTGGCCGCCCGGGTCGCGACGTAGCGGAGCCCGGCCCCGGTGGTGCCGCTGGTGAATTTTAGCTCTTGCCGTTTGGTCGGAATCGCATCCGAGATGAATTCGCGCCAGCGTTCGCGGACCGTCGACCGGTCGAGAATGGGAAGCTGCCGCAACGCTCCGAGCCCATTGATCTCACGCGGATCGATCCGCAACGTCCGGAACAATTCGCGGTAGTAAGGGACCGTATCCGCGCTATGTCGGACGAAGCGGCGAAGGCGGTCGTCCCGATACGCCATCATTCGGTCGGCGCTCCAGGCCTCCCGTTCACGAAGGTCGTCAAGAAGGCGAAAGAAGCCTTTATTATAGCGCGTCAAACGGGTGTGCAGGCCATAGGCGCTCAAGGCACCGTTCTGCAAGGAGACCGGTACCCGATTGTAGATATCTTCCAAGGCTTCGCGATCGAACGCCATAGGCCACCGAGTCCGAAACTCCCCAACACGCTAACATCCCGCCCACCATACCGTTTTGCCTGGGCCGTGCCGACGCTCTATATTGATCAGGCGGGTGGATTTCAATAGCCATCCGCGACGTTCTCGGGGCGGGGTGAAATTCCCCACCGGCGGTGATTGCGTTTCGGCGCATCAGCCCGCGAGCGCTCGGCGGCGCAGCCGTCGAGGTCAGCAGATTCGGTGCAACTCCGAAGCCGACGGTTACAGTCCGGATGGAAGAGAATGGGATATCGCCATCGTTGCAGCCGACATGCTGCGACTTGCCGTGTCCTTCACGCCCTGATTCTGGTCTCGCATTGCAGGAAAAAACCATGAATCAGATTCTCGCGACAAACACCACAAACACCGAAGGCGACCGCACGGCGACCTCAGCCGCCGCCCATCGCATCGCCTTTATCCGCGCCTGTTGGCACAAGGAAATTGTCGATCAAGCCTATCTGTCATTCGTCGATACGCTGGACGATCTGGGCGTCAAACCGGTTACGGTCGATACCGTCGATGTGCCGGGCAGCTTGGAAATACCCCTTCAGGCCAAGCTCCTCGCGAGGACCGGGCGCTATACGCTCATCGTCGCGGCGGGGCTCGTCGTCGACGGCGGGATCTACCGTCATGATTTCGTCGCCAAATCCGTCATCGACGGCATCATGACGGTGCAATTGGCGACGGACGTGCCGATCCTGTCCGTCGTCCTGACGCCGCATCATTTCCACGAGCACGGTGAGCACGAGCGGTACTTCTTCGAGCATTTCAAGGTGAAAGGCGCGGAAGCGGCCCGAGCGTGCGCGCAAACGCTGGATAACCTGTCTCGCGTCGCGGCAATGCCCTAACCGCTCCGATCGCCCTCCATCAAATCGATATCGGACGCGAGGGATTGCGCCATATAGTCCAGAAAGGCCCGAACGCGCGCCGTGTTCCGCAGGTCCTGGTGCGTCAGCAACCAGAGCGCGGACGCGAGAGCGGGGTCCGGCGCCGTCACCCGCGTTAAGCCGGAGTCTGCGTCGCCCATGAAGCACGGAAGCGTGGCCACGCCCAGCCCCGCCACCGCCGCGCTGCGCAGCCCGAGCAGATTGTTGCAGCGCATCTGGACCCGCCCCTCGCCCGCAACGCCGCGTTGCCATTGGGCGGCGGCAAGATGCGCAAGGCTTTCGTCGGGTCCGATCCATCGATGGTCCTGTAGATCCGTTTCCGGCCCGATCGCGGCCAGATAGGACGGAGCGGCATAGCACGCAAAGGCGACCGCGCAAAGCCGCCGCCCGACGAGCGTCTCCGGCGGGGATAGTGTCGGCCGGATCGCGATGTCGGCCTGCCGTTTGGATAGATTGTAAAACTGTGCATCGAGAATCAGATCGACCTTGATTCCGGGAAAGGCGTCGCAGAACCCTCTCAGATGCGGCCCCAGAAATCCATCGACCAGCGTGTCGGCCGTGGTGACCACGATTTCGCCACTCAAGCGCAGATCCTGACCCGCGATCCGACGGTCGAGCCATTCGACCTCCTCCTCCATCCGTTCGGCGGTCTCCTGCATTTCCGTGCCGGCCACGGTCAATGCGTAACCCGACGGCATCCGGTCGAATAGGCGGACGCCGATCTGGTCCTCGAATCCCTTTATGCGGCGAAAAACGGTCGAGTGGTTCACACCCAGCGTCCGGGCCGCTCCGGAAAGCGAGCCTTCCCGGGCGACGGCAAGAAAAATTCGCAGGTCGTCCCAATCCATCGGCCGCTAAATCCAGCACTCTGTGCAAATTTGCAAGAAATGTTTCGAATTATAGCGAATTTTTCTTGCATAGAAAAACAATCATCTTAGCCCACAGCGAATGACACGCATCATCACGAGCGAACAAGAGGAGAAATACGATGAACACGGCAATCGATCCCCGAACCGCCCCCTATGCGGCGCTGCTGCTGCGCCTATCGCTGGGCGTGATGTTCTTGGCGCACAGCGCTTACCTCAAACTCGTCGTCTTTACCTTGCCGGGCACGGCCGACTATTTCGGAAGCTTGGGTTTGCCGCCCGAGAGTGCGTATCTCATTTTTGCGCTCGAAACGGCGGGTGGCCTGGCGTTGATCTTGGGCTTCCAGACCCGAACGGTGGCCTTGATCCTGGTCCCTGTGCTGCTCGGGGCGACCTGGGCGCATTCAGGCAATGGATGGCTGTTTTCCGCGAATGGCGGCGGTTGGGAGTATCCGCTGTTTCTGACCGTGACAGCGGTCGTTCAGGCCTTGTTGGGTGGCGGCGCCTACGCCATGACGGCCCGTGAGCCTATTCTGGACACGCTCCTGCGGCGTTACGATACAGCGGATTGACGGTTCGGCGCGGTGGGACGCCAGGCCGGTCCCCCGCGCTAGACCGAAGCGACCATGAACAGGCAAACGAGAGCGAAACAACCGGCCAGGACGACAGTGCCGATCAGCATGTCGTTGGACTGGGTGGTGTCCCAATCGACGGAACCAGTCTGTTCGGCGGCGTTTTCGGACATGCGGGGCGCTCCTGATTTCGAGTGTTCGCTCGGAAAGGAAGCCTAGCGGTTGTACCGTTTCCGCCTAGCATGCCGACGGACTAGTCCATAGGAACTAGCCTTGGAGGTTTTCGCCAACCGATTGTAAGAAAAGAAAAAAAGCCCCGCAGGGAGAGATTGCGGGGCTTATTCGATCGAATTTAATGCGTCATGTGACGATCGCATACTAGGCGATAGGAATTAAAACATGGTTAAAATGGAACCGTTTTGCCAAAAAAAGGACCCGGCCGCACATGGCCAGGTCCGATTGCGTTTCGATAGGGTCTGCTATGCCACGCGAAGATCGGAGATGAAGGTCTCGACCTTCGACCGCAGCAACTCGGATTGCTGGGACAGTTCCCCGGCGGCGTCGAGGACTTGCCCCGCGGCGGTACCCGTTTCTTCGGCAGCTTGACTGACGTTGGAAATATTCTGCGTCACTTCCTGCGTGCCCTGCGAGGCCTGCTGAACGTTTCGAGAAATTTCCTGCGTCGACGAGTTCTGCTGCTCGATAGCGGATGCGATTGTCGCCGCGTTCGAGCTGATCTGATTGATCACGCCCGTGATCTTCTCGATCGATTCAACCGTACCGTCGGTCGCCTGCTGCATTTCGGTGATCTGGTTGGAGATTTCCTCCGTAGCGCTCGCCGTCTGATTGGCCAGCGATTTCACCTCGCTTGCGACGACCGCGAAGCCTTTACCCGCCTCGCCCGCGCGCGCCGCCTCGATGGTGGCGTTGAGGGCGAGCAAGTTGGTCTGCTCCGCGATGTCCTGGATCAGGCTGACGACATCGCCGATCTTTTGCGCAGCGGTGGCGAGGCCTTGAACCGCGTCATTGGTCGTTTCGGCATCCCCGACGGCCTGCTGTGCGATCGTATTCGAATCGCTGATCTGCCGGCTGATCTCCGAAATCGACGCCGAGAGTTCCTCGGCGGCCGCGGCGACCGTCTGCACGTTGCCGGAGGCGTTCTCCGACGCGGTGCCGACGTGACCGGCCTGGGTCTTGGTCTGGTCGGCGGTCGAAGACATCTCCTTGGCCGTCGATTGCATTTCCGTCGCGGCGGCCGAGACGGTCTTCACGACTTCGCTGACACTCATCTCGAATTCGTCGGCCAGCTTTTCCATGTCCTGGCGCTTCTTCTCTTCCGCCAGCCGTTCTTGTTCGGCCCGTTCTTTCTGCAAGCGGTCGACCTCGATGGCATTGTCCTTGAACACCTGGACCGCATCGGCCATCTGACCGATTTCATCGGTCCGGCCGATCGCCGGAATTTCCACCGTTAGCTCGCCATCGGCCAACCGATTCATGGAACTGGTCATTGCGATGACCGGCCGGGAAATCGCACGGCCAATGAAGACGGCCAAGATTCCTCCGATGATAATCGCAAGCGCTGCGACGACTTCCATCATGAGAACCGAATTATCCATCGCTTCGGTCGCTTCCGGACCCAACCGGTCCTGCTCCGCCTTGTTCTGAAGCTTAATCTGCTCCATCGAATTGGCGATTTCCGGGCCGATCTTGTCCAACGTTCCGCTGATGACTCCGTTCCGTTCGAAGATAGTGGCGGTAACCGTCGTGAAGGCTAGCTTGTATTGCTTTGTAAGGGCTTGGACTTCAGCCGCCAGTTGCTGGCGCGTTGGATTCTGAAGTTCCGTTTTCATTTGTTCCGCATTTTGGGCGAGCGCGTCCAGTTCCTGATTGGCGCGGTCCGCAGACGACTGCGCATTATCCACGAGGAAGCGGTTGGAATAGAGCCGTGCCAACAATAGATGGCGCAGCGTCTTGCCGGCCAGGAAGCTGGCTTGCGGATCGTTGTCCTGGAATGCGCTTTCCATGATCTTGGTCAGGCTGCGTTCTGCCTGCGGCCCGAACGCGTTCATCTTGTCCACTTCGGCGTTCCGCTTCGCGCGAAAATCAATGACTTTGTCGAAGGTGGATTTATAGACGCCGATCTGTGCCGCCGCGTGATTTATCGCTTTCAACTGGTCGGGATTCGTGACCAACTCTTTTGCCTTGTTAGTGTACTTTATGAGAGCGGCGATTCGCTCGTTTACAACCTCGGCGGCTTTGTCGGACCCATTAATGATGTAGTCCTTCACCCCAAGCCGCGCGGACAAAAGATTCGCCTGAATGCGGCCCATCTGAGTCGTTTGGCGCGCAATCGACCGGTACTCTGTGAAGTCCTTGTTCCCGATGGAAAGGCCATAGTAGCTGGTACCCGCAACGATGACCAAGAATACCAGGATCAGAGCGGAACCCAGTCCGATCTTCATCCCAACTTTCATGTTTTGGATAGAGAAGCCTTTCGCACCAGATTTCTTTTTGGGCTTATCGGCTTTCTGATCTACCGGGTCTTTGACTTGGTCCGGCGCCTCGTTCATTGAATCCAACGGCATCCCAATAACTCCAATATTCTATTCTTTGATCCTTTACTCGGGCGCTTCGGCTCATCGCGATTCTTGTCCTCGCGATCGCTGCAAGCATCCGCAGTCACTGTTCGTAAATGTCACGATCCCGGATCAGAAATTTGCACTATCAAGGTTTCTGAATATGTCATTGGGAGATTGAAATATTGTAAATATCTGAAAATAATATGTATATTGAATATTAATTGTATTTCATTTATCTAGCACAATCGTTTAATTGTTTCAAAAACGATATAAAAATAAGCAAAAACGGCCAGTTGCGTATCCAACTGGCCGCCCATCGATATCTTAACAGAACCTTCCGTTAAGATTTGACGCCGAGGTTTTCCATGAATTGGTTGATGTGACCCTGCAGTTCGTCGGACTTGGTGGCGAGTTCCGCCGCCGCACCCAAGGTGTCCTTCGCCATACGCTCGGTTTCGACAGAGGCATCGGAAACCTGGTTGATGTTCATGCCGACTTCCTGCGTGGCCGAATTCTGTTCCTCGATGGCGGCAGCGATCGTCGATGTCACGCCATTCATTTCCTCGACCTTGCTGGTAATGGATTGCGTCGCCGCGACCGCGGAACCGGTCTCGTTCTGGATATTCTCAATCTGCTGGCTGATATCCTCGGTGGCCTTCGCCGTCTGGTTCGCCAGCGTCTTGACCTCGCTCGCCACGACCGCGAAGCCCTTACCCGCCTCCCCAGCGCGCGCCGCCTCGATGGTGGCGTTCAAGGCCAGCAGATTGGTCTTCTCCGCGATGTCCTGAATGATATTGACGACATCGCCGATCTGCTCCGCCGCCTGGGCTAGGCCCTCGATCTTTTCGCGGGATTGGTCGGCCGCCTCCGCGGTTTCGTTGGCCAACTGGGTCGACTGGCCGACCTGGCGGGAGATTTCCTGGATGGACGATCCAAGCTCGTCCGTCGCCGAGGCGACCGTCGCGGCGACCGAACGCGATTGGTCGGCCGTGCTGGTCAACGAGGTTGCGCTGTTCTGCATCTCCTCGGACGCCGCCGCCACCGCGGACACCACGCCGGATACGTTCTCCGCCATTTTGACGTTGTCCGTAATCACCGACCAGCTCAACATCGGCGCGAGATACTCGCCGGATGGACTGGTCAGCGCGGTGACATTCAGTTCCAGCTTGTCCTCACCCAGGGTGATGACGGCCCGGTGCGGCAGTCTTGACGAATCCTTGAGCAGGTCGCGCTGATGTTGCGGGTTCTTATGGAAGATATCGATGCACTTGCCTTTTAGCTCGCTCGCCTTGCACGGCAGGAGATGCTCTAGGGCGCTGAGCGTCTTGATGCTGGTCTCATTGACGTAGGTCAGCTCCAGGGTGTCCTTGTCGGCCAGCATGACGTTGATCGGCATCTCGTCGAGCATTTGCAGAAGCTTCTCCGTTTCCGCCTCCTGCTTCACCTGCTCGGTGATGATGCTCCACGTCAGCATCGGACCGATATAGGCGCCGTTGCGATCCATCAGCGGAGACACCAGAAGGTCCAGCCACTCGTCTCCGACTGCAATCCTCGCTGAATGCGGCAGATTCTTCGGATCGGCCAACAGTTTCCGCTGATGCGCTGGGTTCTTGTGGAAAATATCGATGGATTGACCAATGATCTCGTCGGCCTTGACCGGCAAGACATGTTCCAACGACTTGAGCGCGGTGAGCGATGATTGGTTCGCGAAGGTGATCGTGAAGTCTTCCAACTCGCAGATCATTACGCTGACCGGCATGTTGTCGATCATCTGCCGATAAACGGACGGATCAATCCCTGCGTTTGCCGGCTTGGACTTGAGAAGAGCGAATCCCATTTTTGCGCCTATATTAAAGATTGTAAAAACTAATACGTGAACCTTTGCATGACCAACTACCTATGAGAGATCAGCGCCGGAATAGCGCTGGAAACTACGCACTTTGCGTAAAAATTCCGTTAAATGATTTTCCCTGTCACTCGTTTTAAGTGTGAAAATTGCGTGCGAGCGCCGATACGCTTCCCTTGAGGACGTCAAGGAAAGCGCCGGTTCCATGCTAAAATGAAGAGTTTAGTGTCGTCGGCGGTGCGGCTGGTCCGCGTGCTCAAGCGGCCGACTTCGGGTCCCGGATCGTCTTGGCGAGTTCGATGACCTTTTCGCCGACGGCGATTGCCTGCAGGATTTCGCGGCGATCGACGATCGGAACGATTGTTTCACATGCCTGACAGACATACTCGGCGTATTGGCGGATATAGGCCGCCGTCTTGCCGGTTTCATGGCCGCATTTGGGGCAGCTGCAGTCGAAGTTGATACCCTCGATATCGATTTCTTTTTCCGGTTTCATTGAATTGCTCTGTCCCGCGGAGATGCGCTGTTTCGAGGCGCCAGGCACCCAAGGAACCACGCGATGCCGGATGGGTCGATAGTCCTTCGGGGGTCGACCGTTTGCGTCCGGGTGGAGCCGCCCGTGATCATGGAATTCGACCGTCGCGGAAGCCGGTTCTAAGCGTTGCGAGTCGCGGATCCTACGCCCGAATCCCTCGGCGATCGGCCGAGCGAGTGACATCGCCGGTCGGATCATTGAATGGAAAAGCACTGTGAATCAGCTTGATAGGAAATAATTCGGCAGGTGGTCGATGCATCCCTTGATTTATCGAGCGGGTGGGAATACCGCTTTTAGGTGTTTTAGTGGCGTACCGGCGCTCACAGGGATAGAATTGGGACGCTGGTGGTGGATCCAGTACCGTCTTGGAGAGGATGGCGCTCTGTGAACCTACAGCGACGGCCCTTATTCGGTGCAATTGCGATCGCGGTCTTTATTACCGGCTGCGTTGCATTGATGGCGCACAATCTGGAATCCGCCATGGCGCCATGGCTGCTGATTGTGATCTTCGCCGCCTCGTCCATCGCGATCTACGAAATGGCGGTCAAAATGTTCGGTGATGCGGGCTCCGCGACACCCCCCGCCGCCAATTCGCACGACGAGTTGAGCGAATCCTAGCGTAGACCGGACGGGCATAACCCGCCCTTCCTTCACCGTGTTCTCCCTATTTCTTGCGTCGGCGGCGTCCCCCCGCGCACAATTCCCATAGAGCAGTCGAATTTGCGGTCTGCGTGACAATCGCGGGAGGGAAGACAATGACGTTCACAATCATGGGACGGTGCAAGGAGTCCGGGCGTCTCGGCATCGCCACGGCGACAAATGCCCTGGCCGTCGGCGTAAGGGTCCCCTTCATCCGGCCCAGGGTGGGCGCGGTATCGATCATGGCCATCGCCGACCCGCGCCTGGGCGACACCGCCATGCGGTTCCTGGAACTGGGCTACAAGGCGCCGAACGTCATCGACGCGGTGGTTGCGGGCGATCCTTATGCGGAATACCGGCAGTTGGGCGTGATCGACGACGATGGCTTCATCGCCTGCCGCAACGGCGCGGAAAACCGGGATTACACTGGCTATCACATCGGCGACAGTCATCTCGCGCTTGGCAACGCCTTGAAAGGCGAGCATGTCCTTTCCGCGATCGAGGAAGCCTACCTCGCCTCGCCCGACGATCCGTTGGAGGATCGCCTGATGCGCGGTATCGAGGCCGGACGCGATGCCGGCGGCCAACATGGCGGCCAGCGGTCGGCGGCCATCCTCGTGTACGGCGACAAGGAGTTTTCCGAGGTGAATTTACGCGTCGATATCCACGACGAACCGGTCGGGGAACTCCGCCGCGTCTACGACATCTACAAGCCGACCATTCCCTACTACAACTGGCGCTTGGTCGATGCCCGGGTGCCCCGGTTGGACGATTGGCTCGCCGACCAACAGACCAAGGAATAGCGCCGTGCGGCTGCCCTTCAGCGGCCGGCCGTGAGAATCCACGCGGCGATGCGGGCCACGGTCGATTTCTCAATGCCCAGAAAACCGTGATGGGAATGTGACTTACAAGGGGCCGATAGGTCTCCCGCCTCGCCATCCGCTACGGCAACGGCTTCGACCTTTCGCGCCTTCGTGAGTTTCCGGACCAGATCCGCCTGCTCCGACCACGGCGTGACATGGCAGTCATCGTCCTCATGACCGACGATGAGCGTCGCAGCCGAAATCCGCCCGAGGTCGATATCGGCAAGCGACGGTCGCAGCTTGTTGCCCCCATTGGTCACCGACGCGGTCAGGACGATCCCCGCTGGTCCGTTCTGATCGATCCGAGCCGCTGCGTTCGCCGCGGAAATCGACCCGCGGCTCGTCCCGATCAGCCAAACCGGAACGTCCGCCTCGGCGCGCAGGACGGCGATCAAGGCGGCGGCGTCCTGCGCATGTTCCGCGGTCAGCCGGTAGGACCATTTGTCGCCGCCGGCCCAATCCGATGGCCGGTCGGGAACCAGCACCAGGAACCCCTGGTCCGCGAACAGCGCCCGTGCCTCGACCAGGAAATTTCCGCCACGCTTGAGGGAACCGTCTTTGCCTATGCCGATCGATCCGCTGCCGCCGGCGTACAGCACCACGCTGGCCGACGGCGGGCCGTCGGGCCGTAGCAGCAAGAATTCTTGCTTCACGCCGGGTCGCGGTTCGATGACATGCCGTTCCGCCGCCATCGACGCCGGTCCCGTCACGATCGATAGCAAGCAAGCGGATATGGACAGAAAAGTCGTCAGCCGCAGCGTAATCGTCGCCATTCAGTCTTTCCCACAGTCGGTCCGCCGCAAAATAGCACGCCCACCGCACCCAGCGCGCCCACCGTGATTGCGGACGGGCCGGAACCGCCGGTTTCCGTTTGCCCAACTTGACCTGCGGCGCGTCTCGGTATCTGTTCAGGGCAGGAGTCAGACAGGTTGTGGAGGAAAGTCAGTGAAAAAGACAACGCAGTTGCGCGATTTGATGAAATCGGGAAAAACGCTATTTGTTCCAGGTTGTTACAACGCGCTGAGCGCCAAGATCTTGGATAAGGTCGGCTTCCCGGCGATCTACATGACGGGCTACGGAACCTCACTTTCCCTGCTGGGCATGCCGGATGCGGGGCTCGCGACGATGACCGAGATGCATCTCAACGCGCGCAACATCGCGAATGTCACCGACGCCCCTGTCATCGCGGATTCGGACAACGGCTACGGCAACGCCATCAACGTGGTGCGGACGGTCAAGGAGTACATCCAGACCGGTGTCGCAGCGATCCACATCGAAGATCAAATCATCCCGAAACGTTGCGGCCACGTCGCCGGGCGGCAGGTCATTCCGATCGAGGAAGCGGTCGGCAAATACCGCGCGGCCGATTACGCCCGGAAGGAAGTCGACCCCGATTTCGTGTTGATCGCCCGCACCGACGCGCGCGGCGCTCATGGCGGCACGCTCGATGACGCCATCAACCGCGCCAACGCCTATCTAGACGCCGGCGCCGATATCGCCTTCGTCGAAGGCCCCCGCGACACCGACGAGGTGAAGCGGATCTGCGCCGAGGTCAAGGGACCGATCCTCTACAACCAGACCGGCATCTCGCCGCGCCTTAGCGAAGCCGAGATGAACGAGCTGGGCATCGCGATCACCATCGTGCCCGGCGCGACCCTGCGCGCGACGATGGTCGCCGTCTATGACCTCGCCGTCGCCATGAAGCAGGACGGGCCGGACGCCGAAAAGCGTTTCAACGAAATCTTCACCGATCACCCCTTGGGCGACTTCCACACCTTCGCCGGGTTCGACGAAGTCATGGAGTTGGAAAAACGGTTCATGGGCGAAGAGGAATTGGAGAAATACTCGGATTCCCTCGGTCATCGTCCGGCCGCGGAATAAGTGAAGGACTGAAGGAGAGACGCAATGGAGAAGGTCGCCATCGTGACCGGCGCCGGATCGGGGATCGGCAAGGCGTCCGCCTTGGCCTTGCTCGACGCAGGCTACGCCGTCGTGTTGTCGGCGCGGCGGCTCGAGCCATTGGAAACCGCGATCGCGGAATCCGGCGCCCCGGCGGAGAAAGTGCTCGCCCTGCCGGCGGATGTCGGCGATCGGGACGCGGTGAAGGCCCTCTTCGCCAAGACGAAAGAGACGTTCGGCCGCCTCGACGTGCTGTTCAACAACGCGGGGACCGGTGCGCCGCCGGTCCCGCTCGAAGATTTGACCTACGAGCAGTGGACCACGGTGGTCAACGCGAACCTGACCGGCACGTTCCTGTGTACGCAGGAAGCCATCCGCATCATGAAGGATCAGGACCCGAGGGGCGGCCGGATCATCAACAACGGGTCGATTTCCGCGCATGCGCCGCGCCCGAATTCCGCACCCTATACTTCGACCAAACACGCGGTGACGGGATTGACCAAATCGACCTCCCTGGATTGCCGTAAATACGATATCGCGTGCAGCCAGATCGATATCGGCAACGCGGCGACGCCGATGACCGAACGCATGAGCGACGGCGTGCCGCAGGCCAATGGCGACGTGGTGGCGGAACCGCGGATGGACGTGAAACATGTCGCCGACGCCGTTGTTTACATGGCGAATTTACCGTTGGATGCGAACGTCCAGTTCATGACCATCATGGCGACCAAGATGCCCTTCGTCGGGCGCGGTTGATCCCCGCCGCTTCGACAGGAAACGTTAATCTTCGCCTGCTGCAATGGCGTCGAAAGGCCAAGACATGGACCCGATTGAGAAGCTCGCCGACATCTACGGCACGGCCGGATACGAGATATTCGAAGGCGACCGGTCGGTCAGCCAAACCGCGCATGCCTTACAGACGGCGATGATTGCCGAGGAAGCGGGCGCCGGCGCACCGATGGTGACGGCCGCCCTGCTCCACGATATTGGGCGCATCATCAACCCGAAGGACCGGAAGATCACGGATAGCGGCGGCGACGCGAAACATGAGGTCGTCGCGCAGAAGTTCCTGGAGCCCTGGTTCGGCCCCGATGTCACGATGCCGATCTACTGGCATGTCGCCGCCAAGCGGTACCTCATGGCGACGGACCCCGCCTATCAGAAGAAGGTATCGGACGGTTCGCATCGTAGCCTGAAAGGCCAGGGCGGCGTCTTCAGCGCTGCCGAAGCCGACGCGTTCCTGGCGCAACCGTTCGCGAAGGAAGGCGTAGACCTGCGCCGCTGGGACGACCTGGCGAAACGGCCCGACGCCGAGACGCCGGATTTCGGACACTTCGCTCCGCAGCTTCGCGCGAGCCTGACCAAATAACCGCTTAAGCGGTTTCCAACCGGTTGCTCTCGCGGTCCACCACGAAGGAGGCGCGTGTGGAAATCGGCGCCCCCGGTTCCTTCACATACGGAAGAACGCGATAGTCGGTCCGCCACGCATCGGCGGTGATGTCGCACCGCGCATACCCTCGCCGGCCGTTGTAGAATGCCAAGTGCGGGTTGATGTCAAGCATCCCGTCCCGGCTCTTCTTGCCGTCGAATCCGTTCCCGCCGGACGAAATCGACGTTCCGACGAACTCCGTCCCGAATGTCGCGGATTTCGGATCGGCAAAATCCGCTTTCAGTCTTCCGGCCCATGCTTCATGCACGTCGCCGGATAGCACGACCATGCCGCCCCGGTCGCGACGCTGGATGGACTCAAACAGCCGTTGCCGCGCCGCGGTGTATCCATCCCATTTATCCATATTGTGTTCCAGTTGGCCGTCGCGCATGCGGGCCCGCTCGAAAATCGGCAATTGCTGCACCAGCACGTCCCAGCGGGTTGCCGATCCGTTCAACATCGTATCGAGCCAACGCTCTTGCTCCCGGCCAAGCATCGTCGCGGCCGGGTCGAGCGCCGCCGCGCAGCGCGGCCCCCAGCCGCCGGAACACTGTTGGTCCGTCCGGTACTGTCGGGTATCCAGCAAATTGATGGACGCCAGCCGGCCGAACCTGAGCGGCCGATGCAGCCGCATGGCCGGACCGACAGGCCGGGATGCGCGCCGGAATGGCAGATGCTCGTAATAGGCCTGATACGCCACGGCGCGGCGTTTCAGAAACTCTTGCGGGGCCTGGCGGCCGTGTTCCTCGATGTCGTTGGCGTAGTCGTTCTCGACCTCGTGATCGTCCGGTACGGCGGCCCACGGAAACGCCGCGTGCGCCGCCTGGAGGTCCGGATCCAGTTTGTAAAGCGCATAGCGGTTGCGGTATTCGGCCAGCGTTTTCGTTTCGCGGGAGTTATGAAGCCGGGGCCGTCCCTCTCTGGCCTTGTTTTCGTAAATATAGTCGCCGACATGCAGGACGAGATCCAACTCCTCCGCGGCCATGTGGCGATAGGCGGTGTAATGCCCGTGTTCGTAATGCTGGCAACAGGCGAGCGCGAGGCGAACGCGATCGGTCGATGCATCCAAAGCAGGCGCTGTTCGGGTCCGGCCGACCGCGCTCTCGATCCCCAACGCGTTAAACCGGTACCAATACCAGCGATGCGGTTCGAGGCTGCCGGCCTCGACATGCACGGAATGCGCGGTTTCGGCGCGCGCCGTCACCATGCCCTTATTGACGATCCGTTGAAATCCCTCGTCCGCCGCGATTTCCCATCGCACGGCAACGGGCGCGTCGCCCATGCCGCCGCCGTGAAGTGGATCGCGGGCCAACCGGGTCCACAGCACCACGCTATCGGGCCAGGGATCGCCCGACGCAACGCCAAGGGTGAAAAGAGGATTCGCGCTCGTTTTGATCGGATCCACGGTCGTTGCGCACCCGGCCAAAGGCCCGAGCAACGGCAACGCGGACATCATCGCCGACCGCTGGAGTACGCCACGCCGTGTCCAACTCTGCATCGCATCGCTCCTATCGCCAAACACCGCCCCATCGCGATCATACGCGCCGAGCGTTACGGTTTAGCGGATGCTAGTTACTGGACGCTTTATTTTCGCTTAACACCAAGGCCTGTGCGACGATCACGGTGTCGCCGTTAAAGGTGACGGCGGGGGAGCCGTGTAGCTCATACCCGTCGTCCAGCGCCGCGGAGACGCGTTCGCAGAACTTACGGTCGTCCTCTCCGGTCAACAGGCGGTAGCGTAGCTTTTCGGCCACCGTTAAGCCCCTTCGTAGCGGCCCACGATCGACACGCTGCTGACGTTCATGTGCGGGAAACCGCCCAGGTTATGGGTCAGACCGATTCTGGGGTCGGCCAATTGCCGCTCGTCCGCCCGGCCCAATAGCTGGGTGTACATCTCGTAGAGCATCCGCAGCCCCGACGCGCCGATCGGATGGCCGAAACACTTCAACCCGCCGTCGATCTGACAGGGCACCTCGCCGTCCGCGTCGAACACGCCGTCGAGCACGTCCTTGACCGCCGCGCCCTCCTGCGACAGGCCGAGGTCTTCCATGGTGATCAGTTCCGTGATCGAGAAACAGTCATGCACTTCCGTCATGCTGATCTCTTCCCGCGGGTTCCTGATCCCTGCCTCTTCGTAGGCCTTCTTGGCGGCGATGCGCGTCGTCTTGATATGCGACCCGTCCCAGGAGTTATGCCCGGCCTCGGACCCGTTCGAGACGGAGAGCTGCAACGCCTTGACCGAGACGAGGTCCTGCTTGCCGAGGCTCTTCGCCAGTTCCGGCGTGCAGACGATGGCCGCGGCCGCGCCGTCGCTGACCCCGCAGCAGTCGAACAGGCCGATCGGTTCGGCGACTATCGGCGCACCCAGGACCTTGTCCATGGTCACCGGCCGCTGCAGATGCGCTTTCGGGTTCTTCGCGCCGTTGGCGTGGCTCTTCACCGAGACCTGCGCCATCGCGCGTTTCAATTCGTCCCGGTCGACGCCATACGCTCCCCGATAACCCGCGGCAAGCTGCGCGAAGACGCCCGGCGCGGAGAGGTTCGGCCAATACATCGAGTTGGTGACGCCGCGCGTGCGCTGCGGCAAACCGCCATAGCCCGTGTCCTTGAGCTTCTCGCAGCCAAGCGCCAAGGCGATGTCGCAGGCGCCCGACGCGACGGCATAGACCGCGCCGCGAAAGGCTTCGGTCCCGCTGGCGCAGAAATTCTCCACGCGCGTGACCGGGATGAACGGCAGGCGCAGCGCCACGGCGAGCGGCACGCCGCTCGGCCCGACATTGACGGAATCGATCGCCGTCGACAGCCATGCCGCCTGGATCTCGTCCTTCTCGATGCCGGCATCCTCGATGCATTCGGCGAAGGCCTCGACCATCAGGTCGAACGGCTCCGCATCCCAGCGCTCGCCGAACTTCGAGCAGCCCATTCCCAAGATAGCGACCTTGTCGCGAATTCCACTCGCCATCGTCTGTCCTCCTACGCCTCTGCGCCGGACGATGCCGTCTGCACCGCCTTCCAGAAATATTTGCGAAATCCCCGCTCGTCGTCGTATTCGCGGACGCGGAACTGCATCCGCACCGGCACGCCGATATCGAAACTGTCGCGGTCCACGTCGGTGAAGTCGACCATCAGCCGTCCGCCGCCATCGAACTGGACCATGCCGAAATAAGCCGGCGGGTCCAGCGAGAAGGTCAGCGAGTCCGCGGTATAGGTGTTCACCTTACCCGGCGTGTCCGCCATGGCGTGGTCTTCTTGCGTGTCGAGCGCCCCGCAGTTCGGATTCACGCAATAGCGCGACTTGGGGAATTGCACCGTCCCGCATTTGGTGCATTTGCCGCCGATGAAGCCGGTCAACATCTTACGGTTCCGGTACAGCGTCGACAGCGCCGTCTGTTTGTCCACCTCGCCGCGCTTGCCGAAATCCTTGTCGACCGTCTGATTGAAGGACTGGAACTTGTTGTAGTTCTCTTCAACCGCCCGGACGGCCAAACTGCCGTTGATCCCACGTCCTGGGCGGCGCGACGTAATCTTGTCGGTGGTTTCGAACAGTAGCGCGTCGCAGCCTTGGCCGAACCCAGCGACGAGAATCGTCTCGCCCGGCGTCGCTTCTTCCAGCGCTTTCGCCAGCAGGACGACCGCATGCGCCGCGCCGGTATCGCCGCAAATGCCTTGCAGCACGTCGCAGACCGCCTCGTCCTTGATGCCCAGGCGCTTGGCCAGCATGGCGGGCACGCCGCGCAGCGCCGCCGGGATGATGAACCGGTCCACGTCCGTAACTTCTTTGTCGACCTTGGCGAACAGCGCGCCGACGGCTTCCGGCACGATCTTCATGTAGCCTTCGTCGCGGATCCAGCGTTCTTCCCAATCGTAATCGAATTCATGATGCTGGCCGCGATAATGGTCGACGAAATCGATCGACACCGTATGGCCGCCTAGGAAGGTCGCGATCGGATCGTCGGTGCCGACCAGGAGTGCGGCCGCGCCGTCGCCCGCCAGCAATTCCTGCGGCGTGCCGTTTTGCGACCGACGATGCTCGGCCGCGGCGAACAGAACCGGACTGTTCGCGGCCGCGTTCAACGCATTGATCAACCCCGACGTGCCCGCCCGCTGCGACGACGTGATGTCGAGCGTGGACAGATTCTCCGGCAGGTTCAGCGCTTCGGCCACGATGCCCGCGTTCTGCCGGTCGGCGAACGGCAGGGTCGTCGACGCCAAATGCACCGCCGTCACCGCATCCCGCGGTCCGTTGCCCAGGCAATCCCGGGCGGCTTCCACCGCCATGGTGACACTGTCCTCGTCCCAGTTGCACATGGACCGCTCGCCCTTGGCATAGCCCTTCAGGGCCGAATTCGCCCAGGCGTTCGCTTCCACGATTTTGGCGCGCTGCATCCGTAACCGCGGGATATATCCGCCGACGGCCGTAATTCCTGTCTTGCTCATCATCATCCGGTTGGTCTTGTTGCGACTTTTCCTTAACTTATACGGCGACGGATCGAATGGAAATATTCAACCCAAGGAAGGCCGCGCATGATCCCAAGGACCCTGTATTCGGGCGAGCACGAACTGTTCCGCGAGACCGTACGCGGCTTCATCGAGTCCGAAGTCGCCCCGCATCATGACCGGTGGGAACGCGACGGCATGGTCAGCCGCGACGTTTGGCGCAAGGCCGGCGACGCGGGCCTTTTGGGCTGCACGATGCCGGAAGCATACGGCGGTCCCGAGGCGGATTTCCGGTTCAGCGCCATCGTCGTCGAGGAACTGGCGCGCGCCGGCACCTCCGGCCCGGCCTTCTATCTGCATTCGGATATCGTCGCGCCCTACATCCTGCAGTACGGTACGGAAGATCAAAAACGGGACTGGCTGCCGAAGATGGTCCGGGGCGAAACGATCGGCGCGATCGCGATGACCGAGCCGGGCGCCGGATCGGATCTTCAGGGCATCCGCACCCGCGCGGTGCGGGACGGCAACCATTATGTCCTCAACGGCCAAAAGACCTTTATCAGCAACGGTCAATTGTCCGATCTCGTCATCGTGGTTGCGAAAACCGATCCGGACGAAAAGGCCAAGGGGATCAGCCTGATCCTGGTCGAACGGGAACGCGAGGGTTTCGAGCGCGGTCGGAATCTCGAAAAGGTCGGTTACAAGGCGCAGGATACGTCGGAACTGTTCTTCAACGACGTACGCGTGCCGATGACCAACCTGCTCGGCACCGTCGAAGGCGAAGGATTCATCCAACTGATGCAGCAACTGCCGCAGGAACGGCTGCTGGTCGCGATCCGCTGCGTCACCATGATCGAGGCCGCGCTCGACTGGACGGTGGAATATACGCAGGAGCGCCAGGCTTTCGGGCGACCGCTTGCGGCCTTCCAGAACAGCCGCTTCCAGCTCGCCGACGTGAAAACCGCGGCGGTCGCGGCGCGCATCTTCATCGACCGGTGTATCGAACTGCATCTCAAGGGCGAATTGACCGCCGAGGACGCGGCCATGGCCAAGCTCTATTCGACCGAACGCTTGTGCCAAGCTTTGGACACCTGCGTCCAACTGCACGGCGGCTACGGTTATATGTGGGAATACCCGATCGCGCGCGCCTGGGCCGACGCCCGCATGAGCCGCATCGCCGGCGGCACCAGCGAGATCATGCGGGAGATCATCGGCCGCGACCTGTTGAAATAGGCCAGAGCGACCTCAGGCGGCCTCTCACGGCGCGCTGAAATCGGCCTCATACGTGAGCAGAAAGCCAATCGTCTGGGATTCGACGTCTTCTTCCTCGGCGATCTTCCACCCCACATCGGCGGTAAGGCCGACGTCGAAGCTATACCCCGCCGATACCTGGATCTGGGCATCGTCGATATCGCTATCGTTCGGGCGGTCGGTATCCCGGCTGGTGCGGGACAGCGCCAGATTCCATTTCTGCCATTCCACCTGCACGGCGGTGGTAAGAAACCCGCGCTCCTGATCGTTCACGCCGTCCGCATCGAAGAAATGCGCATACTCGACCAGCGGCGTGACCGTGACGCCCTGTAGTTCGAACGCATAGCTTCCGGAAAACATCACGCCTTTTTCGTCCTGGGCATCGCCCTTCCCCTTCCCGCGCTGGATGAAGGCCGCGTGATAGGCGAAGCCGGGTGCAAAGGGCATCTCCGCACCGTCGATCGAGACGGCGAAGGAGGAGAAATCGCCGGTGTTCCCCACGCCGCCGTCGCTCACACGGGTCCGCCCCCGGCTCGTGATCGCGGACTCGCTGAGGACACTGTAGTCTTGGAAAAACGTGCTGGCTGCAACGCTGTGTGTGCCGACACTGTGTGTGTGCCGACACTGTCCGACGCATACGCAAAGCCGCCGCCGAATCCGATATTCTCGGAGAATTCATAGTCTTCGGCGAAGTCTGTACCGTAAACGCCCGGCGCGATGTCCCATGCCAAGCCGAAGTTCGGTGTGAACTTGCCGCCGAAACCGAACACCCGATCCGCATCGAACTGCAATATGATATCTTGCAGGTAGAATCCGTGGTCCTCAAAAAACCGGTCATCGCGCGGCCCCGGGTCCTTGACCGGCTCCAGCACACCATGGACCAACAGCGACACATAACGGTTGAAATGGAACGTCACCTCAGGCTCGGTCGTGGTGAAAAGATCGTTCAGTTCCGCGTCGTCGTCTTGAGATTTATACGTGTTGTCGTTTTGAACCTCGATCACGATGCTCGCATCGACGCGCGGATAGCTTTTGCCGTCCTCGGCATGGACGGATTGCGGGGCGATTGCCAAGGGCATGACCAAGGCAACGGCAAAAAGGGGCGCGGCTCGCATGAAGTTGGCTCCGGTGTCTTGATGATGGATGGTCCATGGTCGGGGACAGGAAACCGCAATAGCCTTAAGAAAACGCAACGATGGCGCTATTTCCCCGATGCCAGTGCGATGGTTCCGGCATCTAAAAGGGATCGCGTTGCCGGCGGCGCGGCTGTCGATGCAGCATCGATGATAATGGACACTCCAATAAATCCCCCTGAAGTGTCCAGATGCGTATACCGCGACCGGCCCAAGACGAGTGCGGCTTGACCGTTTCCTCCCGACATGCCGCCGGCAAACTGGGATGGAGGCGGTCTAACCCGCTGGGGCGGCCATCATGACGATATCGCCGGTATAATGGATGAACTCATGGGGGACGACCGCCCGGCGGTCGATCTCTTCGAACCCTTCCCGGAGATACAGGTGCAAGGCGGCTGCGTTCTGTTCGAATACCAGCAAGCTCAATCGATCTAAACTCAACGCGCGCGCGGTTTCCCGTGCGGTCGATAACAGCGCGCTGCCGCCGCCCCGGCCGCGAAAACCCTCGCGCATGGCAATGCCCGAAATATAGAGGCTGCCCGGCAGCTCGAGTTCCGCATAGGGCTGGAGAACGGGATCACCGGGGCCATCGTCCTGCGGATCGGGTTCCGGCATTGGAAAGGCGTGCAACATACCCACGACCCGCCCATCGCTTTCGGCAACCATGCAGTTGGCGAAGGAAAACGCGATCTCCTTCCCGCCGTCGCGCGCATACCGCCGCTCGCCGATTTCGATAAGCGACAACCCCGGATACTCATCCTGCAGGGTGCTCCAAACATAATCGGCCACACCGTCGGACGAGATTTGGAAGAGTTCCGCGATGTCGCGCGCGTCTTCCTGGCGCGCGTCGCGAAAGGTGAATTCGCCTGTCATGGATACTCCATTTCAGTCCACTTTGCCCCGGCAGGTAACGCCTTAAGCCTTCTTTTGACTCCTGTCCGGCAGATCGAGGCCGACGCCTTCCAAATGCCCGAACAAATCGTGAAGCTTGTTCACATCGGCCTCGGGCAGCGGCGGCGACAGGATGGAGTCGATATTCGTCCGCAGGTGATCCTGGCTGCCGGTGCCGAACAACACGACATTCACGCCGGGCTGGTGCCGGACGAAACGATACGCGGCATCGGTCAAGCTGGTGGCGCCACCGTCGTGGATCAGGAAATCGAGCGGGTTGTCGCTCTCCGCCAAATCGGTGGGAACCTTCCCCGCCGCCGCCAGGTCGCGCATCGTGTTGGCCAGATAACCTTCCTGGCTGAAGATATTGCGCACGACGAACATCAACAGGGTGCCCACGTTATTCTCGATCGCGTGCGGAAAGATTTTCTGCCGCGCCTTCTGATGCATCATGTTGAAGCCGAGCATCATCACTTCCCAGACCGGATCGTGGACCGCGCGTTGCAACATCTCGTGACCGTGGTCGTTGGGGGACGTCTCGGTCAGGCCGATATGGCGGATTTTGCCCTTTTCCTTTTCGCGTTCCAGCGCCGGGGCCAACACGTTCAAGGCATGATCGTATCCCTTGGGCGGCACCGCATGGAGTTGGAAGACATCGATATAATCGGTTCGGAGTTCGCGAAGGGAATTTTCAAGACTGGCGACCATCTGTTCCGGCGTGAAGAAAGCCCCCTCCTTCTGGAAACTCGATTTGGTCGCGATGACGAGAGAGTCCCGATCTAGCGGTTCGATGGCTTTCCCGACAAGATCCTCGGTCTTGTAGTTCGCCGCCGTGTCCAGGATATTGACGCCCAGGTCGACCGCGGTCCGAACGATCGCAATCGCTTCTTCCTCGCTGCGCCCCGTGCCCAGTCCCAGGCGGCTGTTCCCGCCGCAACCGAGACCCGCGACGCTGACCTTCAACCCCGTCTTTCCGAGTGTCGTGTAATCCATTGCATCCTCTATCTAATCGCGCCGGCCCGAACCGTCGGCGCCGGAATTTGCCATCCGCATCCCCTGCCCGGCTACAATGCCCCAATCGTAGCGATATACCGCACAGGGAGGATTCAGAATGGGCCGAGTCGACGGCAAAGTAGCGATCATAACGGGCGGCGCGTCCGGATTTGGCGCGGCGACCGCACGGTTGCTCGCCAGCGAAGGCGCGAGCGTCGTGGTAACCGACAAGAATGTCAAGGACGGCGCCCGTGTCGCCGATGAAATCGGCGCGGCCGCGATCTTCCTGGCGTTGGACGTGGCCAAGCCCGAGGATTGGGACCGCGTGGTGAAAGACACCATGGAACGGTACGGCAAGATCGACATCCTCATGAACAATGCCGGCGTCTACGGCACCGGCGCGCCGCAGGACATCGAGTCGATCAGTCTTGAGGAGTGGCGTTTCGTCAACGACATCAATCTCGACGGCGTCTTTCTCGGCTGCCGGGCGGCGATCCCGGCGATGGCGAAATCCGGCGGCGGCTCGATCATCAACATATCGTCGACCGCGGGCATTCGCGGGACCGCGCATATAGTCGCCTATGGCGCCAGCAAGGGCGCGGTGCGCCAGCTCACCAAATCCGTCGCCCAGCATTGCGGGCGCAAAGGGTACAAGATCCGCTGCAATTCGATCCATCCCGGCATGGTGCGCACGCCGCTCGGCAATGACGTCCTGAAGCATCGCTGGGGCGACGAGGACGCCGGCGCGGCGGAACGGCTGAAGGCTGTGCCGATGGGAGAATTGGGCACGGTCGAGGATATCGCCTATGCCACCCTGTTCCTGGCGTCCGATGAAAGCCGGCACGTCTCGGGCACCGAACTGTTGGTGGAAGGCGGCATGCTCACCGGCGGCTAGGTCGGCGGCGTCGCAGCGTCAGAAACGGCGGAAGGTCCCGTCTTGGTCCCGCACCGCGATCCGACGCCCGCTTGCGGTTTCCCGCAGGATCACGGATTTAGGTTTACCGGAGTCCGTGTGAATGTGATGCACATACGCGGCGCGCGCATATTCCTCCACCACGTCGTCCGGCAACGTGATGAAGGGCTCGCTGACATAATGCGTAACGGCGGTGTCGTCGGTTTCGATCCGCGTGACCACACCCAGCTCACGTAGTTTCTTGAGCGTATCCTTTGCTTTCGCCAGCATCGCGGCATCGGCCGTGTTTGCGGTCGCCGCGACGACCCCTGCGGCCATCGCCGGTTCCAACTTCCGGACGGCGTCGTTCGGATTGAACAGAACCGCAACGATCAGGCAGACGATCGCGCAACTCGCATAGGCGCGCACCCGGTTCACCGGCCGATCCAGCCGCGGCAGCACGGCGAGATATAATCCGAACACGGCGAGAATCGCGATCGCGACGCCGAAGGCTGAGATCGCCGCCTGTCCTAACAGCAAAAGCGTCACCGCATAGTCGGAGATTTCCCCTGCGCCGGGATCGGCGTTGACGACGCTGTGGCGGAAGGTGGCAACGAACAGCAGGACGTAAAGAAGGAAAGCCGGCAAACAGAAGGCGAAGCCGGAACGCCGTTTCCAGCGCACCACCGTCACATACAAAACGGCGGTCATCAAAAGCCCGACCATCAGCCCAATGGCGATGGTGGCGATAGGGTCAATTTCCACCCACATGCGTTGCCGTTCGTAAGTCCCGCCAATCGTTGGCATTTCTTGCCCGGCGTTTATGTCACGCAATGGTGGAGATACCGTTAATGAAGGTTAAGAAGGCCGCGACCCGAGTTTCCCCTATGCCTTCGCCCACGCCGTCGAACATCGACACACCTCATATCGCGCGTATTTTTATTCACGAGACGCAAATTCGAGTTGAGAAAAAGACAATACTTAAACTATTGATTTTATTTAATGCCGGTCCGTCGCTTGTCATCATTCGGCAATTTATGATCGAATAATGCAGGTCCAAGACGCAATGCGGCCGATCCAATAATCGTTAGACAGCCGGCTGCAGCGGGTATGGGCGAATAATCACGCCTTCCGGGCAATTGGCGAAGGCCATATACAAACGAAGAATCCGCCCGGTCGGTTGGGGACAATAGGTCACACCGTGGGAGGAACACGATGAACCGTACAATGAAACGAACGGCGCTGGCGGCTGCCGTTGCGGCGATGGTCGCGTTACCCGGTTCAGGGAACGCATCGAGCGATCGCATCGCCACGCTTTACGAAGCGGCGAAAAAAGAAGGCGAGGTCATTTTCTATACGACCGGCCGAAAAGCCTATAACAAGAAGTTCAGTCAGTTTTGGAAGAAGAAGTTTCCGGAGGTGAAGCTCAAGATCCTCCGCAAGAATTCGGGCAAGCTGATCCAGACATTCGCCGCCGAAATGGCCGCCGGAAAGCCGCGGCCGGATGTGATCAGCGTCTCGGTGCCCTACATGGCGGAAATCTGGCTCGAGAAAGGCCTATATGCGCCCTACAAGCCGGCGACCTTCGACAGGATCGATCCCGGCCTAAGAGACCCGGACGGGCACTACATTTCACGGACGGTCTTTCTCTTGCTCGGCGCCTATAACACCAATCTGGTCAAAGACACGTCGACGCTCCCAAAGAGGTTTAAGGATCTGCTCGATCCGAAATGGAACAAGCAGCTTCTGTCGGCGCATCCCGAAACAGCGGGATCGTCCCGCACCTTCTACGCCACCATGGTGCACAACAATCTTGCCGGCGGATGGGATTTCCTGAAGGAACTCGGCAAACAGGATCTGTTCTATACGCGGGGCAACAGTGCCGCCGCGCGCATGATCGTCGCCGGCGAGCGCCCGCTTGCGGTCGCGATTTCATCCCACAACATCGTGGTCGCAATGGATAAGGGGCAAGCGATCAAGTGGTACGCCTATGAAGACGGCGCCATCGTGAACCACTCGCCGATGGGTATCTTGAAGTCCGCCAAACATCCAAACGCGGCGAAGCTTCTGATGGAATGGACCTTCTCCGTCGAGGGCCAAAACCAGCTTGCCCGTTGGGGGCGTCAATGGGGCGTCGTCAAGGGCGCGGAATCGCCCAAAGGGATGCCGCCGCTGGACAAGTTCAACATGGTCATCCCGGATTTGAAATTCATGATCAAGGGACAGAAAGAGTTCCTCGACAAGTTCGGCGATTTGATGGGTAAGCGCGGCTAGCGTAGGCGGTTTGCACACGCCTGCGATCCTCCTGCCCGCTTTGCGGGCGGGAGGATCGCCGCTCCCTAGTTGAAATGCTCCAATTGAACGAATGGATCGTGCGATAGCGCGCGACCGGCGCCGCGACTCCGGCGGCAACGCGCCGCGGCGGAGAAAGACAGATTAGGTCGGAAGGTTCGACGACATGATGGACGGCAACTCCAAACTTGAACTCCGGAAATTGGCGAAACACTTCGGTGACGTCCGGGCGGTGGACGGAATCGATCTGACGATCGCGACCGGCGAAAGCGTCGTATTGCTGGGACCGAGCGGCTGCGGCAAGACCACGACCTTGCGGTCGGTCGCCGGGTTCATTCAGCCCGACGGCGGGGAAATCCTGCTTGATGGCACTATCATCGCCACGGAAACGAACATGCTGCCGCCCGAGAAACGCAATCTCGGCATGGTCTTTCAGAATTACGCGGTCTGGCCGCACCGGACCGTGTTTCAGAACGTTGCCTACGCCTTGGTGATCCAGAAACGGCCGAAACAGGAAATCAACGACCGGGTCTACCGGTCCTTGGAACTCGTCCAACTGAGCGGTCTGCAGGACCGCTATCCCGGCGAGTTGTCGGGCGGTCAGCAACAACGCGTCGCCCTCGCCCGCGCCATCGTCGCGGAGCCGTCGATGCTGCTGTTGGACGAACCGCTCTCCAACCTCGATGCCGGCCTGCGCGAGGAAATGCGGTTCGAACTGAAAGAGTTGCAGGAACGCATCGAGATGACCACGCTTTACGTCACGCACGACCAGGAAGAGGCGCTCGTCCTGGCCGACCGAATCGTCGTGATGAGCGACGGCACGATCGAGCAAGTGGCGGCGCCGACCGATATCTATCTGCGTCCCGCCACCCATTTCGTCGCCGATTTCGTCGGCATCAACAACATCATCGACGGTCGGGTCGAGGACACGGACCGGGCCCGCGGACGCGTCCGCGTCGCGCAGGAATACGGCGACCCGTTCTGGGCGAGCGGCCCGAAAGACCTGGTCGCCGGCCTTTCGAAGGGCGCCGGCATTTCGGTGTCCGTCCGGCCCGAGGCAATCCGAGTGAACGGCGCGGCGGAAGACGATAACCCGCCGATCGACGCCAAGGTCAAGGCGAGCGCCTTCCTGGGCAACCGTTTCGACCTGCGGCTGGATATCAAGGGCCGAGAATTCCGGTGCCAAGTGCCGCAGATGGACTTCGGCGACGACGTGAATGTGAACATCAACCCCGAACTCGCCTGGGTGATCGCATAATGGCTACCACAACGCTTGATTCCGGGTCCTTCCTGAACGGGCTCGGCGTGAAATTCTCCCGTGGGTGGGCGGATTTCCGGCTCGGATACGCCCGGGAGCCGATGAAATACTCCCTGCTGATCACGGCGGTGATCATTCTCGCGCTTCTGGTCGTCTATCCCGTTTGGCTGCTGTTCCAGTTCAGCATCGTCGATCCGAAGGGCGGCCTGACCGCGGCGAACTACATCGAGGTCATGCAGCGAAAGGATCTGTTCAGCGCGCTGCTGAACACGCTCCTGCTGGGCGTGTTGGTTCCCTTGGGTTGTTTGCTGCTCGGCCTGCCCATGGCGTGGATGGTGTCGCGTACGAACATGCCCGGCAAACTGTTCGTCCGGGCCTTCGCCGGGATCGCCTTCGTCATTCCTTCCTTCATCGGCACGATCGGTTGGATCTTCCTGATGGCGCCCAACTCGGGGCTGATCAATAAGACGTTGGTCTCTTGGTTCAACCTCGACTCGCCGCCGCTCGACATCTTCACGATGGAAGGCCTCGTCTTCGTCTTGGTCATGCATTTCTATCCGCTGGTCCTCTTCGCGGTCAGCGCCTCGTTGGACAACATGGACCCATCCTACGAGGAAGCCGCGCGCAACCTCGGCGCCGGCAGGCTCCGCACCGCCATGACGATCACGCTGCCGTTGGTCACGCCGGCCGTCCTGTCCGGCGCGATCCTTTGCATCCTGGACGCGTTGGCCGCGTTCGGCGCGCCGGCGGCGCTGGGGTTCGCCGGCGGCTTCCACGTCCTGACAACGAAGATATACACCCTCATCCTGCATCCGCCGAAGTTCGAACTCGCCGCGGCGGTCGCGGTGCCGATCGTCTTCTTCACCGCCGCCTGCCTGTTCGTGCAGAAATGGTGGCTGGGGCGCGGCCGCTACACCACGTTGACCGGCAAGGCGGGGCAAGCCCGGGCCACGGACCTGGGTGCGTGGCGCTGGGCGGCGTTCGGCTTCTGTTTCATCGTCATCACCTTGAGCGTGTTGCTGCCGATGGCCGGGCTCTTCATCCTATCCCTGCTGAATACCTTCGGCGCGCCGATCGAGTTCAAGAACATGGTGTTGGAGAACTATCAGATCTTCTTCGACGACTCGTTCATCGTGCTCCAGTCCATCGAGAACAGCTTTATCCTCTCCGTCAGCACGGCAACGCTCTGCGTTTTGCTGGGCATCGCCTATGTCTGGATCGTCGAGCGCACCGAGATCGTCGGCCGCGGATCGGTGACGGTGATCATCATGATTACCTTCGGCTTCCCGGCGGTCGCGATGGGTGTGGGTATCCTGATCGGCTACATCAATTGGCTCTACGGGACCTTATGGATTCTCTTCGTCGCCTATATGGCGAAGAAAATTCCCTTCGCTTTCATCTTCCTGCGCAACGCGATCAAGCAGATCATGGAAGAACTCGAGGAGGCCGCGCGGATTGCCGGCGCTTCCTGGGCGCGCATGGTCTGGGACATCACGATCCCGCTGATGAAGACGGGAATTTGGGTCGCCTGGGTGCTGATCTTCTCGATCTCGCTGCGGGAACTGGCCATGTCGATCCTGCTCGCTCAGCCGGGAACGGAGACCATGGCGGTTGCGGTCTTCCAGTTCCTGGATGACGGCGCGGTCGAGCATGCCGCCGCGATTTCGGTCCTGATCGCCTTCCTGAGCGTCGCGACAGTGGTGATCGCCCGCAAGATCGCCGGCAAGGGGGCGCTCGAAGTCGATTAGAAACAACAGCACGCAATAATTTACGGCCTGGCGTCATATATGAGACGCCAGGCCGTTGGAGTATGAATCGACTATATTTTGCGTATATCGCGGGTCGGGACGGTAATGTCGGGGGTGTCCCTGGTGGGTTCAAATCAATTCGTCAAACCGGCTGCATCCGAATTGAAACCGGATTCCATCGCCCAGATCGCCGCTTGCGTGCGGTTCTGGACGTTGATCTTCCGAAGCAACGATTTCATGTGAATCTTGACGGTCGATTCCGTGATTTCCAACCGGCGGGCGATGAGCTTGTTGGAATCGCCTTCCAACAGACAACCGAGGATCTCGCTTTCGCGGTTGGTCAGGCTATGTTCCAACTTCTTGGCGCATTGCAGCTTGCGGTCGAGACCGCCGCTCATCCAGATCTTGGCCAATTCGGTGGCGAAGACCTTCTCGCCCAGCATGATCAGCTTAATCGAATGCAGCAATGCGTCGCGGGAAATATCGCTCAACAGATACCCGCTGATTCCGGCGCCCAGGCAATCGCTGAACTCGGCCGGCAAAAGGCTTTCCGCCATGACCAGGAACTGGGTCTCGGGCATCTTTCCGCGCATCTCGACGATCGCCGCGGCGGGATCTTCGTCCGCGTTGGATTTGGCGTACAGGACCAAATCCGGATCCGACATGCGATCCTTGGCGTCCAAAAACTCCTTATGGCCGTCCGCTTCGCCCAGGATCTCGAAGTCCCCGCCATCGAGGTAGCTCCGCAGGCCGTGCCGGAAGAGGTTTGACCCTCCTACTAAATAAATACGCACTTGATCCATTTGTATCCCCATTTGCGCCACTCCCTAACAATTGAAATGCTAGTATTAATGCCTCGCAAATGTCACTCAAATTTTGGATTAATACTTTATTAATAAGACATATGTCGAAAGTTAATGTTTAGGAATGCGAACTGTATTATAGTTAATCTAGATAATACATTCCCATTACTTCATTTATCCTAGGAATTCCGAGGGTTCGTTTGATCCTCAGCGACATCCTCGGTCGGTCGCGGCGATTCCGGCAAAGTTGCCCCTTTGTGACGCGGCTCACTGCCGCGTGATTCGAATGCGGGTAAAGTACAGGAAGATTTCGAGATACGCGGATGTGGCGTAGCGACCGGCCAGGTGGTGGCGCCCGAGCCGGCAAAATGGGGAGAGCCTGGTCAACGGGCTGATCGACGGCGAAAGCCCCGCCAAACACGGCGGGGCTTTCTATTTACTTTTATCTATGTGCACTCTGAGCGAGCGCTATATCTCGACTGTCCGTCTATGCTAGGCCCATAAGAGCGTAAGAATGCCGTCCGGGAACCGGAACGGTGCCGACAAATACCCTAATGAATTGTGGTGGTTAAGGGAGTATCGAGCTCCTGCTCGATGGCCTGGATAACCCGCGTCCAATAGGCAAACCCGCCGGAGTTGCCCTCGGCGCTCAGTTCGTCCGCCTTTTCGGTGGCGAGCGTACGGCTCTGCGCGCCATGCTGGTGGATCAACATCCTGGCGATGACATGAACATCTGGCTTTACGAACACGGCTACCCATCCCTTGCTATGTGAAGCGCAGATATAGTTTCTCAAATCTTAACCATGTCGACTGTGATGACGATCACGGTCCGATCACAAAATCTCGAGAATCGCCTGAAAAAAGCAGGCGATTGTCGATAGTCCTTCGAGAATATGGGAAATCTAGGAACGACGTCCTAAAATGGCCGAAAAATCAGTGGACTTTGCCCGTCCATTCGTTCTCCAGCAGCATGCCAACGGCCCTGGCGACACGCATCCATGACGCGCCGCCCTGTATATCGTCGCCGAATAGCAGCTTTTCCGCATTATTGCGGGCATGTCGAAGAGCCTTTTCCCCGTGCTCCTCGATCAGCATCTTGGCCAGACGCCAACTTTCCTGGTCGCTGATCATCGTTTCTTTATGCAATCAACCCACCCTCAACGAAGTGGTAGATACCCACTTTTTGAGTAAACTCGAAGTGATAATCATCACTCGAAAAGGATTTCATTCTTGCCCCACCGCCGTTACGGGCCATATCCACGGCGAAAATTGCCGATAGACCAATGCGTTGGGCAATGGTCTTAAGAGTACAGACGATTTATTAATTTTGCCTTGCCCGGACAAAGCCGATCATCGAATCGCCTAAATCTGTCATTGAAGACGGCGCCATAATAATTTTCTATACTGTGGATAACGAAAGTGGGAGGTCGGCTTGATGTGGGATCGGCTATTACCGCCGATTTGCTTGGCAGCATTGCTCTCGGCGTGTGCGCTGCAGGGCGATGCGGAGCGTGCCTTTACCGATACCTTGCAGACCGATCTGCCGCCCGCCGAGTTGCCGACCTACGCCAAGGGCGACGAGTATGTCTTCGACAACCCGAGGGAAAAATGGACCGTCGTCTCGATCCAGGACGGGTTGATTAGCTGGGACAGCACGCTCGGCCATCGCCAAACGACGATGTTCGACCCTCTGCTGCCGCCGATCCGTTGGCAAAAGGCCGACTTGTCGACCGGCGAACGTCGCATCGTCGAATGGACCGGCAGTCTGTTCCCCCTGAAGGCCGGTAACAAACTGACCTACAAGTCAGCGGTCCGTGTCGGCGGCGAGCGGGGCCATGCCCTGTTCGTCTGGAATTGCTATACCGGCCATCCGCGGCGCGTCTCCGTGCCGGCGGGCGACTTCGCCGCCTTCCCGGTCTTCTGCCGCCGCAGCGACGGCCAGAAGGTCGAATCCTACTATGCCCCGGCGTTGAACAGCACCGTATCCACAACGGAAACCGACGCAAACGGCCAAGAAGTCGTCCGGACGCTGTTATCCTTCAAGGCCGGGAACGCGCCGCGCATCGCGGCAAACGGCGCGGAATCGTTGCCGGGCGGATGGTCCAACGCGGCCATCGCGACCTGGGATCAAAGCGGCGGCGCGCTGCCCCGGCTGCAACCGGAAACGGTGGCGGCGGCCAATCCACCCCTGGGGCTGACACGGCCGTCGGAAGAGTCGAAATCCAGTGCCGAGATTCCCGCACCGTCGAAACGGACCTTGGTGGCCAGCCGCAGCGACGCGCCGATCGCGCTGCGCATGCCGTTGATCGAAAAACCGAAGCCCGCGCCGCCAAAAGCCGCGGCCAGGACAGACGGTTTCGGCGTACACATCGGCTCGTTCTCCAGCCCCGCCAACGCCGATAAGGCCTGGACGATCCTGGGGCGCAAATATGCCTCGCTCGAAGGGCGCGCGGAGTACACGGTTCAACCGGTCGAGTTGGGCGATCCGAAACGAACGCTCTATCGGCTCCTGGCCGGCCCGGCGCCGACCCGGGCGGAATCGAAATCGCTCTGCGACAGCATCAAGGCCGAGGGCGGGTTTTGCCGCGTCCTCAAGGTAACGCCGTAGGCCGCCTGCAAGCCTCACGACGACCCGACCCATCATCCCTTATCGTTGACGCCGTTCGGGACGGCGGCGGTTTTACCGCGGACGCCCCCCTGCAGTACGCTGGAAGGGGACGAATTGGCGAAAGGCGGCTTCCATGCGGCAACTTCACCTCGTGGCCTTCCTGCAGGCGCAGAATTGCACGACGCTTCCGGCGTCCTGGCGTCACCCAGATGCCAGGACCGATACCTACTCACCAGACTATTATCAGCATATCGCGCGGGTTCTCGAAGCCGGCAAGTTCGACATGGGCTTTTTCGACGACCGGTTGGCCATGCCCGACATCTATTCCAGCGATCATGCGCACACGGTCGAGAACGGCATCCGTTGCGTGAAGATGGACCCTGTGACCTGCCTGATGACGATGGCGGGCGTGACCGAGAAGCTCGGCTTCGGGGCCACCTACTCCACGACCTATTACGAGCCCTTCCATGTGGCCCGCGTGTTCCAGACCGTCGACCTGATGACGCGCGGTCGGGCGGCGTGGAATGTGGTGACGTCGCTCAACGACGCCGAGGCGCGCAACATGGGACGCGAGGGCGTGATCGAGCACGACACCCGATACGACCGCGCCGACGAGTTCCTCGAAGCGGTTCTCGGCCATTGGGATAGCTGGGACGACGACGCGATCGTCGCCGACAAGGCCAACAACCTCTATGCCCATCCCGATAAGGTTCGCCGCCTCGACTATGAAGGCAAATTCTTGAAATCGCGCGGACCGTTCACCGTGCCACGGTCACCGCAGGGCCATCCGGTCCTGATCCAGGCGGGTCAGAGCGGACGCGGCAAGCAATTCGCCGCCCGTTGGGGCGAACTGATCTTCGTGGTCTATCCGGATGTCGAGGTCGGGAAGCGGAACTACGCGCAACTCAAGGCCGACGCCGCAGCGCTCGGGCGCAATCCGGATCACATGAAGATCACGACGCTGGCCTATATCGTGACCGGGGAGTCCAAATCGGAAGCGGAGGACAAGAAGGCCGCCTACGACAAACTGACAACGGATATCGACCAGCTTTCCCTGTTGTCGGAAGCCCTTAACTACGATTTTGCCGCCAAAGGATTGGACGACCCGTTCACCGAAGAGGAAATCGCTAGCATCCAAGGCATGCACGACCTTCGTGATCGGGTCACCTCGACCGGCATCGAGAACCCAACCGTACGCGATTTCATGCGGATCACGAAGCGCGGGCTGCTCAACACCAAATGGATCGGCGGTCCGAAGGAAATCGCCGACATGATGGAGGAATGGTTCGCCGCGCCAGCTTGCGACGGCTTCGTCATCGGACCGACCCATCAGCCGGGGTCTTTCGAAGAGTTCGTGAAATACGTCATCCCGGAACTGCAGAAGCGCGGCATTTACCGCAAGGAGTACGCCGGCGCCACGCTGCGCGATCACCTGGGCCTGTCAAAGCCCGCGATTGGGGCGTGGAAGACCATGGCCGACGCGGCGGAGTAAGCCGGACTACAGAGCGATAACCGCTCCTACTTCTTGCGGTTCAGAAAGGCCGTCATCATGCGTTTCGGTTCATCGGTCCGATAGGAGTCGACATAGGCCTGGATCCCCGCCCGGGCGCCGTCGGTGGTCGACATGCGGTCCCAATCGATGATCAGCCGTTTCTGGATCCGCACCGCCCGCGGTCCGCAGGCCAATAGAGACTGAATCCAGGTTTCCACCGCCTCGTCCAGCCCCGCCGTCGGGACCAGGCGCTGCAGGAAGCCGATGCGATAGGCTTCGTCGGCATCGATATGGTCGCCGGTCAGCACCAGTTCCACGGCCTTGCCCCACCCGATGATCTTCGGCAGGATCGACGCCTCCATCCCCGACGGGATCCCGAAGCGGGTTTCGGGCATGCCGAACTTCGCGTGATCGGCCCCGACCCGCATGTCGGCGCAGGCCGCGATCTCCATCCCGGATCCGAAGCAATAGCCGTTGATCCGGGCGATCACCGGCACCGGGAAGGTGCGCACCGCATCGCAGACGCGGTGGGTCTTCGTGGAGGAGCCTTCCGCGTCGTCGAGATCGAATTCCGCCATCTCGGCGAGGTTGGTGCCGCCGACGAAGGACCGGTCCCCGGCCCCGGTCAGGACGACCGCGCGCAGGCTTTCGTCGTGCTTGAGGCCGGTCATCACCTCGATGAACTTCTCCTTGCCGGCAAGGCCGAGCGCGTTGCGCTTTTCCGGATTGTTGAACGTGATCCGGGCAATGCGGCCGGCGTCACCGCGGTCGTCGAAATCCAGAAGCACCGGGCTCGATGCGTCCGATTGCGGTTCCGTCGCCATTGTTCCCTCCCCCAATTCGGGTCATTCTTCGGCCTATGCCGTCGCGGCTTAACGAATACTATTCGCTGAAGGGGAGAGCCGACAAATGGACGACTTGAGAGACATCGCGGGCGCCATCGATCCCATGACCTGCGCCGACCCGGCCGACTGCGGGTTCGATCCCGTGAAATTGCAGGACGCCATCCGATATGCCGAGACCGAGGCGGAAACGCCCTGGCCCTATGACCTCAGCGAGGGTCTCGCAGCCTCCGGCGACATCGAGCCGCCGCCGTGGAACGAGGTCCTGGGCCCAACCAAGCCCCGCACCGGCCCGAACGGAGTGGTGTTGCGCGGCGGCAAGTTCGTCGCGGCCTGGGGCGACGTCACGCGCGCCGACATGACCTTCAGTATCGCGAAAAGCTATCTCTCGATCCTGACCGGCATCGCGCTCAAGGACAAACTGATCAAGGATCTGGACGATCCGATCCGCGACTACGCGCTCGACGACGGCTACGACGCGCCGCAGAACCGCGCCATCACGTGGCGGCATATGCTGACGCAGACCAGCGAATGGGAAGGCGAACTCTGGACCAAGCCGGACCTGATCGACCGCAACCGGCAAGTCGGCCCCGGGGCGGATAATTCGCGCAAGGGACAGCATCGCGACCTGCAGACGCCGGGAACCTATTGGGAATACAACGACGTGCGGGTCAATCGCTTCTCGCTCTCGCTGATGCAGCTTTTCCGGCGGCCGCTGCCCGACGTGCTGCGCGAACGGGTGATGGACCCGATCGGCGCGTCAAGCGATTGGGAATGGCACGGGTACCGCAATTCCACCATCGAATTGGACGGCCGCGAGATGCAATCGGTGCCCGGCGGCTCGCATTGGGGCGGCGGTCTCTGGATCAGCACGCTGGACCATGCCCGCGTCGGGCAACTGATCCTGCAAAAGGGCCAATGGCAAGGCGTCGACATCCTGCCCGCCGACTATGTCGACGCGCTGCACGCGCCCTGCGACATCAACGCCGGCTACGGCCTGCTGTGGTGGCTCAATCCGGACCGTTCCTACCAGGCCAATGCGCCGGAAAGCAGCTTCTTCGCCGTCGGCGCCGGCACCAGCATCATCTGGCTCGATCCGGCGCTCGATCTCGCCGTCGTCGCCCGCTGGATCGATCAGAGCAAGATCAACGAGTTCGCCGGCCGTATGATGGCGAGCATCGGCTAGAAGGATTCGGTCCAGGGCCGGAGTTCGACTTCCCAGCTCCAGGCGCTGCGGTGCTGACGATGCACATGCAGATAGGTTTCCGCGATTGCGTCGGGATCGAGCATACCGTCTTCCGGGCGCCCTTCGATCCGCGGGTCGTCCGGCCCTTGACGGATACCGCCGTCGATCGGGAAATGGGCGACATGAATGTTCTGCGGCGCGAGTTCCCGCGCCATGCTCTGCGCCAGTCCGCGCAAGCCGAACTTGCCCATCGCGAAGGAGGATGAGTTCGGGTAGCCCTTGTAGCTGGCCGACGCGCCGGTAAACAGGATCGTGCCGTGGCCTCGCTCGGTCATCAGCCGCGCGGCCGTCTGCCCCACCAGGAACCCGCCATAGCAGGTGACCAGAATTCCCTGCCGCACGGCCTCCGGATCGAGGTCGACGATCGGGCCGCGGCCGCCGCGGTTGCTGGCGTTGTAGACGACGATATCCGGCACGCCGCCGCTCTCGACCAACCCGGCGAAGAGCTTCTCCACATCACCCGAGAGGCTGGCGTCGCACGCATAGACCGTGGCGTTCGTTTCCTTGGCCAGATCCGCGAGCTTGTCCACATCCCGGGCCGCCAGCGCCACCTGGATCCCCTCCCGCGCGAACAAACGCGCCAAGGACGCGCTGAGCCCCCGACCGCTGCCGACGATGACTGCCGTTTCCTGCTTGGCCATACGATGTTTCCTCCCGTTTTAGGTTTTGAGACCCCGAATTGAGCCTTGGCGAAGCCGTCATCAACCTCGCGTTAATCACCGCTCCTTACAATCCTCAAATATGCCCCGCCTGTCATTCATCAATGGCCGGATCGCCCGACTTTGCCTTATCCTCATGGGGTTGGGCGGGTCGTTGCTGCCCGCCGACATGGGACGCGCCGACCCGGTGATGGACCGGGTTCATCGGGACATCCGCCTCATGGCCTTCGCACCGGTGGCGGGCAGCCGGTTCGACGTTTCCGTGCCGCCTTCGGCCGAGAGCCTGGACAAGATCGCGGCCGCCATCGAGCTGATCTACAGTCGGTCGCCGCGCAACGCCCGACGGATCGACGCGCTGAAACGCCGGGGGTTGGTCCTTCTGGCCTATTTTCCCAACAATTTCCGCAGGCGTACCAATCTGAATACGCAGAATGTCGCGCTCTTCCTACCGGATTTCCTCAGCCGGAAGGGCATCAAGCTGAGCGACGGCAAGGAATTCGTCGTGGTTATCAACCAATTCGGTATCAAATGGAGCGTGCCCGAGTTGGCCGCCATCATCGTGCACGAACTGGCCGGACATGGCGGGCAACACTTGCAGGGCCGTATCACGGGCGGCCGCGAGCTGGACCTGGAATGCGAGGCCTCGCTGTATGAAGAGCAGGCCTATCAGGATTTCGGCGTCCCCAAGAAGTCCCGCTCCATCGTGCTGTTCCGGCAGCGCCTGGAGAACCGTTATTGCGCCGATTTCCGCGATCACATGCGCCGGCACGCGCCCTCGAAAATGGCGCTATGGGATACGCTCAACCCGGACGTGCCGCAATTGCTGAGCCATTTCAGCCGTTACCGCCGCGAACAGACCGCATCCTTGCCGCCCCGCGTGCCGCCGCCTAAGCCGGATAATCGATAAAGGTCGCGAACCCTTCGACCGGCTCGCGCTCGGTGGTGAATTGGTTCACCCGCGCATCCAAATCCGCGTACCCCACCGACATGCCGCAAATGATGGTGTGATCCTCGGGGATGCCCAAGTGCTCGCGGATAATCCTGTGATAATCGCTGAACGCCGCCTGCGGGATGGTGTGCAGGCCGTGACCGCGGGCCGAGATCATGATGTTCTCCATGAACATGCCGTAGTCTAGCCAACTGCCGATCTCCAGCTTGTCGTCGATGGCGAAGATCAGCCCGACCGGCGCATCGAAGAAAACGTAATTGCGGGCGCGCGCCGCCTTCATCTTCTCGGTTTCGCCGCGTTCGATGCCAAGCGTGCCGTAGAGATCCCAGCCGACCTTGCGACGGCGCGACTTGTACGGCTCGAAGAACTCGTCCGGATAGTATTTCCAGCTTCGCTTATGCGTCTCCCCGGCCTCGAACGCGTCCACGATCGCTTGCGACATCCGTTCCTTGGTGGCCCCACTGGTCACATAGACCTTCCACGGCTGCATGTTGGTGCCGCTCGGCGCGCGGGACGACACCTCCAGGATGTGCTCCACCAGGGGGCGCGGCACCGGTGTCGGCAGAAAGGCGCGGATCGAGCGCCGGGAGGCGATGGCGTCGTCGACGGATGTGGCGACATCCGCCTCTTTCGGCGGGGTCATATCGAAGGATTTGGCGTTTGCGCTCATTGTCGTCCTTGGTCCGCGGTTGTTGTCGGCTGGGCGGCATCTTATACGGGCAGCCGGTCCGCACGCCAACCGGCAGCAATTCGCCGAATGAGGTCCATCGCCAAAAGACCCATGGACAAACCGGCCCATCGGTACTATGTAAGCGGCCATGCATCACTCGACCGCCGCGTCCTATTTTTGGTTTTTTGGCTATCCGAAGCCTTCGGCGGCGGAAGGGATGCGTTTGGTCTAAAGCAAAGACCGAAGAAAGTCTCAGAACCGCCAGTCCCTGGCGGTTTTTTTGTGCCGCCGGCGTGACACGCAAACAAGGAGTTTACGCCGTGCTCGACACGACAGACGATATACGCATCCGCGAAATTAAGGCCCTCGACACGCCGGCCCAGGTGATGGGCGAGTTGCCGCGCGACGCCGCGGTCACCCGCACCGTGACGGAGGCGCGCAGCGCGATCCAGCGCATCATTCACCGGCAGGACGACCGGCTGGCCGTCATCATCGGCCCGTGCTCGATCCACGATCCGGCCTCCGCCATGGACTACGCAAACCGTCTTTCGGCGTTGCGAGAGCGCCATGCGGACACGCTGGAGGTCATCATGCGGGTCTATTTCGAGAAACCGCGCACCACGGTGGGCTGGAAGGGTCTGGTCAACGACCCGAACCTGGATGGCAGCTTCGAGATCGAACAAGGATTGCGCCTGGCCCGCAAGCTGCTGCTCGATATCAATGAATTGGGGCTGCCGGCGGGCTGCGAGTTCCTGGAGATGACGACGCCGCAATACATTGCGGATTTGGTGTCCTGGGCCGCGATCGGCGCGCGCACGACGGAGAGCCAGGTCCACCGCGAACTGGCGTCCGGCGTGTCCTGCCCGGTCGGCTTCAAGAACGGCACCAACGGCAACGTGCAGATCGCGGTCGACGCGGTGAGTTCCGCCTCGCATCCGCATCATTTCATGGCGGTCACCAAGGACGGCCGGTCGGCCATCGCCGCCACCGCGGGCAACAAGGATTGCCACATCATCCTGCGCGGCGGCCGCGAGCCGAATTACGACGCCGACAGCGTCAACGACGCCAGCGCGATCGCGGTGAAATCCGGTCTCACGCCTGCGGTGATGATCGACGCGAGCCATGCGAACAGCGCGAAGAAACCCGAAAACCAGCCGGCGGTGCTGGCGGAGGTCGGCCGCCAGATCGCGGCGGGCGACGGCCGGATCATCGGCGTTATGGTCGAAAGCCATCTTGTCGGCGGCCGGCAAGACCTGGTGCCGGGAAAAGCGCTGACCTACGGCCAAAGCATCACCGATGGCTGCATCGATTGGGAAACGTCCGAACGGGTGCTGGACCGGTTGGCCGCGGATGTCCGCGCGCGCCGGGAAAACGCCTAATCCGGCTCGCGCACTTCCTCGAACAACCAGTCGCGGAAGATCATGACGGCAGGAAAGTTGCGGCTACGGGGTGGATACACGACATAGTAGCCGAAACGGATCGGCAAGCTAAGCTTGAAGAGACGAACCAGCCGCCCGGCCTCCAGGTCCCGGCCCATCAAGGCCGTGCGGCCGAGCGCCACCCCGACCCCTTCGATGGCGGCGCTGATGGCCGAATTGGCGCTGTCGAACCGCATGCCGTGCGACGCGTCCACGTCCGTCACCCCCGCGGCCAGCAACCACATGGCCCAGTTGGGATGCGCCTCGTCGAGCAGGGGATTTTCGTCGTGCAAGAGCGTGAAATGCCTGAGATCGCTGGGCGATTCCAGCTTGGGATGGTCGCCTTTCAACAGGTCGGGACTGCAGACCGGCGTCACCTCGGAGTTTAGCAGCGGTTCGGCGACTAAGCCGGGATACTCGCCGCGGCCGAAACGGATGCCGATATCGACCCCTTCCCGCTCGTAATCGATCATCTCCATCGTCGTGGAAATCCGAATATCGATCTCGGGATGCGCCGCGTTGAAGTGCTCCAGGCGCGGAATCAGCCATTTCGCGCCGAAAGACGGCGTCACCGCGACGTTGATCTGGCCCGTCTTGTCGTAAAGACCGAAATTCTCCATCGCCTCCTCGAAGGCGGAAAAGCCCTTGCGGACGCCGGGCATGATGCGCTGTCCGGCCTCCGTGAGCATCAATGTACCCTTGGCGCGACGGAACAGCTTCGCGCCGAGAAACGCCTCCAATCCCTTTATCTGATGGCTTATCGCGGCAGGCGTAACGTTCAGGTCCTCGGCGGCCCGCGTGAAACTACGATGCCGGGCGGACGCATCGAAGGCGCGCAGGGCGTTCAGCGGCGGCATCTTAACGGCCATAGCGACCCTCAATTTTAGTTTTTCTAAAATTATATGTGAAAAATGATCGTTTGCGATTCACGGCGAGTTACCCTATATACCTGTCAACGCTTAGAGATATAAGCGACATAGTTAACAACGTTTAAACGCTTGCCGAAAAGTGCGCAATATTACAGTTAAAATTCTCTGAAGTTTTAGACGCAAGCTAGGAGTTCGTACAATGCCGTATAGCCGACATGCCAAGGGTGTGACCCCGCTGCCGACCGGCGCGCTGCCCACCGACGACCACATTTCCGCCTTGGTCAGCAAGGCGGAGCAGACCCGCGCCGAGTTTCTGGTCCGCGGCCTGCGCCGGTTCCTGCACACGAACCGGTAACCGAGTTTTCCTTCAGCCTCCTCCCAGTGGCTGTAGCCTCCGCCTCGCCGGATTGAATCCGGCGAGGCTTTTTTATGCCCGCATGACGGAGCCTGAAGTTGTCGGCCCCGTGGCATGTATCCGGGCAATTCGACATCACACGACGGCCATATTTTCGTGCAGACAATTGCCGCTGAAGGTAGAGTGCGGCTCACATGGGCAGGGCACTTGGGTAGAGACAGGAATAGAGATTAGATATGAAAAAGGTTCTTATTGGACTGGCGGTGCTCGTCATCGTCGTTGCCGGCGGACTGTATTTTGTTTGGTCGAATCTCGGCTCCATCATCAAGACGGCCGTTGAAGAAGCAGGGTCCGAGGTAACGCAAGTCAGCGTCACGCTGAATGCCGTCGACGTCGACAACCTCACCGACGGACAGGCCGCCATACGCGGGCTGACGGTCGGCAACCCCGCCGGTTTTCAGACCGACTCCGCGTTCAAACTCGGCGAAGTCAGCGTCAAGGTCGATCCCGCCACGGTGACCTCCGATGTGATCGTCATCAAGGAAGTCGTGATCGCCGCGCCGGAAGTGACGTATGAATTCGGCTCGGGCGGCAGCAACATCGGCACGATCCAGAAGAATGTGGAGCAAGCGGCCGGCGGCGCATCGTCGGGCGGCGGCAGCGGCGGCGGATCGTCAAGCGGCGATAGCGCCGGCGAAGGGCCAAAGCTGGTGATCGAAAACCTCTATGTCCGGGACGGCAAGGTGAATGTCAGCGCCGATTTCCTGCAAGGACAGAAAACCGGCGCATCCCTGCCGACTATCCACCTCAAGGATATCGGGAAGGAAGGCGGTCGGAGTTCCGGCGCCTCCCCGGCCGAGGTCGCGCAGAAGGTGGTCGCCGCGATCAGCACGGCCGCCACGGGCGCGGTCGGGAAACTGGATGTCGGCGCTATCAAGGATGCGCTCGGCAAGGAACTGGGCGGCGCCGCAGAGGGGCTGCAAAAGACCCTGGAGAAAGGCGGCGACGCCGGCAAAGCGCTTAAGGAAGGCGCCAGCGAGGCCGAGAAAGGCCTGAAGAAGCTGTTTGGCCAGTAAACGGCGCGCAACCGGTTGAATGACGACGGGCGGGCGTTTTGGCGTCCGCCCGTTCCGTTTTATCGATCAGGATTGCGGCATCGCGTTTTTCAAAAGGCCGACCACCGGGATCATGCGGGCGATGGCGTTCTCGTAGAAGTCTTCGAGCGTCGCCACCGTTGCCGCCCGCGCCTTGCCTTTCAGTGCGGCGCTGGCCGACAAGTGCGCCGCGAGCAGTGCGCCTCGCGACCGTCCCTCGGTCATCACGGCGTCGATCCTGGCGGCGAGCCGCCCGTCCTCGTCCAAAGGCGCGATGATCGAGCGATACAGGCGCAGATAGCCGGGCCAATGGGCGAGATGGCGTGGCATGCTGACCATGATATGCGTCCGTCCCCGCGCGCCCAGCGCGTTTACCGCGCGGGCGAGGTCCGCCGTCTCCGGCGCCATCGCGTCAAGCGCCAGCAACGACGGCAACTCCCCGGCGACCGGCGGCTCCGCGACCCGCTCGGCCGGGGTCCCCGCCGGTGCGCCATCGGCGTTGCCCTGCAACAGCACAAGCAAGGCCCCGATCGCGACCAGATTGAGCGGGTTGCTCCGGTCGTAGGACTCCAGGATGGTCCCGATCGCCACAAGATCCGCCGCGGAAAGGCCGGCATCCGAAAGCACGGAGGGGCGGAGCACGGCAACGTCCGGCAACGATTGGCCAATACGCAGCGCGCGTGCCTCGGCCTGAATGCTGCCGTTCTCGTAGGCCGGTTTGAGCGTGGACCACGCCCAATCGAGGGCGCCGGGGATCGTCGCGAGATTCCGCCAGATCAGGTTGACCAACGGCACCCCAATCGTTTGCCGAATATCCGCGTAGAGCGCGGCGATGTCACCGGTCGCCTCCGCTTCCGGTATGCTTGGCACGGGGTCTCCTGATCCCATCGATGCGCTCCCTTTCCTATCCGACGCTGCCGCCGCCGCATACGTACAGTGTTTGGCCCGTTATGAAGCCGGCGTCATCGCTCAGAAAGAATTCCACGGCGGCGGCGACCTCTTCCGGCGTTCCCATCCGCTTCATGGGAATACCGGCGATGACGGTTTCATATTCGGCCGATCCGGGCGGCATGTTGGTTTGGAACATCTCGGTCGCGACCGGCCCCGGCGCAACCGTATTCACCGTGATACCCGACGCGGCGAGTTCAAGCGCCCAAGTCTTGGTCAGGCCGATGACGCCGGTTTTCGCCGCGGCATAGGCGGTGCGCTTGATCCGCCCCAGCGTCGCGCGGCTGGCGATATTGACGATCCGCCCGCGCCCCCGCGCCTTCATTCGCGGCAAGCACGCCTGAGCGCACTGTACAGCGGCCCGCAGGTTCACGGCGACCTCTGTGTCGAAGTCTGTCGGCGTCGTCTCGTCGATCGTGGATGCAATGAGATAGCCGGCGTTGTTCACGAGATGATCGACCGGATGCGCGTCGACGATGTCGCGCAGGGCTTGATCGGTTTCTTCCCGGTTCGACAGGTCGATTTCGAAGAACGCGCCGGGAAATTCCCCATCCGGACGCCTGCGCGCCACGCCGATCACCGTGCCGCCATTGCCGGCGAGACGCCGAGCGATGGCGAGGCCGATACCCCGGCTCGCGCCGGTAATCAAGGAGACGTATGGTTTCACGGGGTAAGGAACCGGCTATTCGGCGATGACGGACTTATTGTCGACCGCCTGCCCCAGGTGATCCATGACCGTTTCGGTAATCAGAACGGTCAATACCTTGGGGTCGCCGACGAGCGCCGTGCCGCCTTCCCCGCGCCACAGGCAACGACCGGATTCCTTGTCGTTAACCTCGAAGGACATGAAGATATAGGTCGAGAACTGCGAGCCGGATTGGCTCTTGCGGCCGCCCAGGATGCTGTCCTTCCGGGTGGACCAGACGTTCAGCAACAGCAACGCCCGCTGTCCGCTTCGGGTGGTATCGACCTCCAACGTCCCCAGCGACGGGCCGCTTCGGCGTAGGGCGACCGGCGCTTCGGTAATCGTGTAATACAGCTCCATGGGGCCGGCTGCGGATTCCGCATGGCCGGCTTTCGTTAGGGCCGCCCGCAGCGGCTTGTCCACCGACCGGTAGAGATCGGCGTCATCCGCCGCCGAAATGCTCACCCCGGCTCCCGCCGGGATCGGGTCGCAGACCCGGGTCGACACCACGATCTCGACCGCCGAGGCCGTGAAGGCCCACAGGACAACGCCAAGAGCAAGGCAGCCGCCGATCCCTCTCCGCGCCGCGGCCGTCATGCCCCGGCCTTTGCCGGCATGCTCGGGATCGCCGGGAAATGACTGTATTCGCCGGCGTCGGTATCGAATTGCACGCGGTCGGGCAACGCATGCAGCGCCGTTCCGTACATATGGAAATGGCGGGTCGGTTCGTCGCTGATCACGTGGATGCTGTGAATGGCGTCAGGCATATAGGCGAGCCCGTCATCGGCGCGGAGGATCCTGCTGTCGATTTGCTTCAGGTCCGCCTTGCCGTCGACCGATCCGTCATCCGACCGGGCGTAGATGCGATTCTCCTCCTCGCCGGACATGCCGACGATGACCGCCCAGGTGGTGTGGTTATGCGGCGGGGTTTCCCGTCCCTTCCGGCCCACCGACAGATAGAGGGCGTAGCGATCGTCCTCGTCGATCGACAGTTTGTAGAAGTTGCTGATCCCGTCGCGATCCGGCGGCGGAAAGGCCCGTTCGTCGAACAAGGCGCGTTTTTGAGCCAGCCGCAGCAACACCCCCTTGATCGCCTCCAGCGATTCCTCGGTTACGCCGTCCTTCGCTTCGATCGCCCTGATTTCCTCAAGGGCTTCCGCAACCGCCTCGTCCCGTTCGCCGGTTTCCGCCATTTCCGCCTCCTCGATCTGACCCTGCACGCGTTTCACTGTATCATACCGACAGACGCGGCATTGCCGCCAGAACACAGCGACGAAAAAGGGAGACCGCCACCGTGAGCAAGCGTTGGACACACCGCCCCGAAGGATCGACGTGGGGGGATTTCGGCGAGGACGACCAATTGGGCCGGCTTAATCTGCTCACCCCGGAAAAAGTCCGTCAAGGCGTGGCGGAGGTCAAAGAAGGCATCAATTTCTGCCTCAGCCTGCCGCTCAACCTACCGGGCGGCACGGCCTTGAACCCGCGGCGTCATCCGCCGGAACTGAAGCCCGTCTACCGCGAGGGCGAGGTCGCGTTCTGCCAACCGATGAGCCGCTTCAATCCGATCGTCACCAGCGCCACATGCGACGACGCCATGTATCTTCACAGCCAATATTCGACGCAATGGGACGCCCTCGCCCATTACGGCGGCGAGTTCGACATCCATGGCGACGGCAACCCGAAGGTGGTCTTCTATAACGGCTTCGCGGTGGTCGACGAGGAGACCGGCAAGCCGACGCAGGGCGAGGTCGGCGCGGTCTCGCTCGGCATCGAACATATGGCGGAATCCTGCGTGCAGGGGCGCGGCGTGATGATCGATCTGCACGCCCATTACGGCACCGAGCACAAGGCCGTCGGATATGACGATCTGATGCGCATCCTGGATGAAGACCGGGTCGAAGTCGACGAAGGCGATATCGTGCTGCTGCATACGGGGTGGAGCGACCTGCTTCTCGACTTTGCCGGCGATCCGGACCCGGACGTCATGTTCAAATCCGGCGCCGCCTTCAACGGGCGCGACGAAAAACTGCTGCAATGGATCACCGACAGCGGTCTCGCCGTCCTGGTCTGCGACAACCGGGCCGTCGAATACGAATGGGGCGGCGTCATGGAGGTCACCGAACCCGGCCCGTTATTGGCGTTGCACGATCTCTGCCTGTTCCGGCTCGGCGTCCATCTCGGCGAGATGTTCAATCTCGGTCCGCTGGCGCGCTGGCTCCGCGAAAACGAGCGCTCGCGCTTCCTGTTCACCGGTCCGCCGCTGCGGATGCCGGGCGCGGTCGGATCGCCGGCGACGCCGGTGGCGACGGTCTAGGGAGCTTTTGTGATGGCGAACCGCTGGAAGAACCGGCCCGACGGCTCGAACTGGGGCGATTTCGGCCCCGACGATCAGTATGGCCGGATGAACCTCCTGACGCCGGAACGGCGCTTGAAGGCGATGACGGAGGTTCGCACCGGCAAGGTCTTCTGTCTCAGCCTGCCGCTCGATTATCCCGGCAAGAACGTCCTCAACGCGTCACGCTTCCCGCCGCAGTTCCACGGCGTCCATCGCGACGGGCATCTTTACTTCGACATCGAGGGATCGAAGATCGATCCCCGCTTCACGGATGTAAGCTCCGACGAGGCCGTTACCCTCTACAGTCAGTATTCGACCCAGTGGGACGCCTTCGCCCATAAAGGCTCGGTCTTCGATGCCGACGGCGACGGCACGCCGGAAAAGGTCTATTACAACGGCCACGCGGTGATACCCGCCGATACCGGCAAACCGACGCATGGCGAGGCGGGCGCGGCCGCGTTGTCCATCGACCGCATGGCCGAAACCTGCGTCCAGGGCCGGGGCGTCATGGTGGATCTGCGCCATCACATGGGCGACGACCGGGTAGCGGTCGATTACGACGCCCTGATGCGGATCATGGAGGCCGATAATGTCGAGGTCGAAACCGGCGACATGGTCTGCCTCCATACCGGCCTCGCGCAACGCCTGCTGGACATGAAACGCGATCCCGATGACTCGGTCCGCGAACTCTGCGCGGTGCTGGACGGACGCGACGAGAAACTCCTGCAATGGATCACCGACAGCGGTGCCGCGGCGCTGATTTCCGACAACCTGGCCGTCGAACGGTCGTCCAATCTGGGGCCCGACCCGCGCCTCGGCGACCGCGGCCCCGCCCTTCCGCTGCACGAACACTGCTTGTTCAAGCTCGGCGTGCATCTCGGCGAGCTGTGGTATCTGACCGAACTGGCGGCGTGGCTGCGGTCGAACAACCGGTCGCGCTTCCTGCTGACCGCGCCTCCGCTCCGGCTGCCCGGGGCCGTCGGGTCGCCTGCCACGCCGGTCGCCACGGTCTAACCCGTTCCGTTCCTCGAAGGAGAAGAAAAAGCATGCTACGACGCGAAGACACGCGGGTCGGTTTCGGCGTAACCCTCTTGCCGAACGCGCTGGACGAATTCCTGTCCTGGTGCCGCACAGCGGAAGACAACGGCTTCGACACCATCGGCATCGGTGATTCCCAGTCGCTTTACCGGGAAGTCTTCATCACGGCGGCGCTTTGCGCGCAGGAGACCGAACGCGTGAAATTCGGGCCGCGGGTGATCAACCCGATGACCCGCCATCCGGCGGTCGCGGCGTCCGGCGCCGCGACCTTGGCGGAACTGGCGCCCGGCCGCGCCCTTCTCGGCATCGGCAGCGGCGACAGTTCGGTGCACAACGCGGGCGTCCGGCCGGCCCGGATGGCCGAGACGCGGGCGTATACCGCGTCGATACGCGATCTGCTGGCGAAGGGCGAGACCGAATACCAGGGCGAAACGGCGAAATTGACCTGGGGGCCGGCCGACGTGCCCGTCTATCTCGCCGCCTCTGGCCCGAAAACCCTTGAACTCGCGGGCGAGGTCGCCGACGGCGTGATCATCCAGACCGGCCTGGTCCCGGAAGTGATCGAAGACGCGCTGGGGTGTATCCGGCGCGGCGCGGAACGCGCGGGCCGCGACTATGACGCCATCGACAAGACATGGTTTCCCTGGGTCAGCGTCGCGAACACCCGCGACGAAGCGGTCGATAAGATCAAGCATTCGCTCGCCTCGGGCGCAAAGCATCTCGGCCGGTTCACGACCGAAGGCAAGCACATCCCGAGCCAGTTCCTCGACAAGATTCGCGAAGCCAAGAAGCGTTACCGCTTCGATCAGCATCAGATGCCGGGCAGCGACAACGTGAAGATGATCGAGGACCTGGGCCTCGTAGATTATCTCGCCGATCGTTTCGCCATCGTCGGAACCGTGGACGACTGCGTCGCCAAGATCGAGGCCGCGGCCGAAGCCGGGGCACGGCATTTCTGGATGAGCGTGCATTTCGCCGACAAGGAACGCTTCATGCGCGAATGGTCCGAAACGGTGATGACCAAATTCAGGGCCGGTTCATAACGCCGGCCGCGAGAAAGACCGGGAGTCATCCAATCTGCGGCCGGATGCGTAGAAAATGCTGATGACATACTCTCTGCAACATATGCGCGTCGGCCTCGCGGCTGCCGCCCTCTTCGTGATCCCCGGTTGCTCGCCGATGTCGGCGATCAATGCCCTCGTGCCGGAGGACGATCATCAGCGCACCAGCGGTATCTCCTATGGGCCGCAGGCGCGGCAAAAGTTGGACGTCTATAAGCCGCACGCCGTAGATGGCGCCAAACCGGTGGTGGTCTTCTTCTACGGCGGCAGTTGGAAGCGCGGCAAGCGCGAGAACTACCGGTTCGCGGGTCAGGCATTTGCGTCCCGCGGTTACGTCACCGTGGTGCCGGACTATCGCACGTATCCCGAGGTACGCTTCCCCGCCTTCGTCCAGGACGCCGCGGCGGCGGTCGCATGGGTTCGCAAGAATATTTCCAAATTCGGCGGCGATCCCAACCGCATCGTCGTGGCCGGTCATTCGGCCGGGGCGCATATCGCGGCGCTCTTGGCGTATGACAAGCGGTATTTGGCCGAGGCGGAGGTGCCGATGGCCTCGATCGCCGCTCTCGTGGGGCTCGCCGGCCCGTATTACTTCGATCCCCTGAAATACGTCAGCCTGCGCGGTGTTTTCGAGACCGTCAAACACCCGGACGAGGCCCGACCCATCACCTTCGTAAGGCCTGGACAAGCGCCGTCGCTGCTGATCCATGGCCGCGACGACACCACCGTATGGCCGGAGAACTCGACCGAATTGACCCAGAAACTGAAGGCAGCGCGGGTGCCCGTCCGGCATGTCGAACTCGAGGATGTCGGCCACATCGGCATCCTCTTGGAAATCGCCCAGCCGTTTCAAAAGGAAGACGGCGTGGTCGATACCATCGTCGAGTTTCTGGACACGCTACCGAACCGCCCCACGGCCAAGATGTCCGGCTAGGCTTCAGCAAACAGATCGACGCTGAAGCCGCTATCCGAGCGACGATCCAATGCACTGGCGGCTTGGCCGGCCGACCCTACCTTCAAACACGGCGAAAACCGCCGGGGAACCGGTATCCGCACGCTGGCTCCCCGCCCTCCCATAAGCCGGTTTCAAAAGTATTTCGAACGGAAATACTATCGATCGGCCAATCCTCGCTCCCGCCGTAGTCTCGCCTTATTGTCGCCGTTAAGGCATGGGACCGTCTTCATTCAAAACACGCCAGTAATTATGAACCGGCATAGAGAAATTACTTTAAGTATCTGAATACTTAGGCGAATACATTAACCAGAAAATTAACGAAACCTTAGTTTTAATTAACGAATTGTTATCGATAGCGGCCAATCATTCGGCCAGGGAATGACGGAGGGTGACCGGCGAGCGGCGGCCTAGCGGTCTCGATCGATCGGTCATGGAGGGGTTAAACAATGCCGATCTTCAACACGCTGTCGGCGGGGTCAGGATCGATTCTGACTTGGCTGACCGTTATCTTGCTTGCGGTCATCGCCCTGTATTTGACCAGGGCCCCGGCGCATAGCGCCATCCTGTCGCTGTGCCGCGTTCTGCACGCGACGATGCGCCTCGCCGCGCATTCGGTCTTCAAGGCGGAAAAACGCATGACGGAGCGGAACCGCGAGGTCCTGCTTGCCGCCGGCCGCGAAGCCGCGGAACGCATTATCGAGCGTGAGTTCGACCGGATGGACGCGGCCGTGCGGCGGGACTTGGCCGAGTGCCCGGCCCTGCAGCGCAAGATCGAGGAACAGATTTCGAACGTCGAGGAAGATCACCAAAAGAGTTCCGAGGTGCCGCCGACGCCGCCGGGATGGGCGCATGCCGTCGAGGCGGTCGCGAACATTCCGTCCAAAGGCGATCCGATGGTCGCGAACATCCTGGATAAAATCCACGAATCCCTGGTGGAAGCGCAGCAAAAAGCGCGCGACCAGTATCGCGACGCAACGCGCGCGCGGCATCAATTCCTGCGCAACATGCTGCCGCACTGGCGCAAGATTCAGCAGCAGCTCTCATCCGTCGACAAGAACGTCAACTCTCTGCTGCACCGCGCAAAGGTCATCGACCGCCATATGGAGGAATACGAAAACATCCTCCAGGGGTCCGACCGCGCGGCCCGTATGCTGTCGTCCTCATCGCTGGTGCAGTTCTTCGTGTCGGCGCTGGTGCTGGCGATCGCCATCGGAGGCGCGATGATCAATTTCCACCTGATCGCCCGACCGATGGCCGAGATGGTCGGCGGGAACAACATGATCGGGGCCTTCAAGATTTCCGATATCGCCGCCTTGGTCATCATCATGGTCGAGATTTCCATGGGCCTGTTCCTCATGGAATCGCTCCGGATCACGCGGCTTTTCCCGGTTATCAGCGCGTTGCCGGATAAGATGCGCGTCCGCATGATCTGGATCACCTTCACGATCCTGTTCCTGCTGGCCAGCGTCGAGGCCGGCCTCGCCTATATGCGGGAAATCCTGTTGGAAGACGAATTGGCCACGAGCGCCTTGCTCCGTGGGTCGGAAAGCGTCGCGGTCGAGGCCACGAACTTCGTGTGGATCACCACGGCGGCCCAAATGGGCATGGGCTTCATCCTGCCCTTCGCTCTGGTCTTCGTCGCCATTCCGTTGGAAACCTTCGTACACTCGCTCCGCACCGTGCTGGGTCTCGCCGGCGGCGCGTTGATGCGGGCGCTCGCGCTTTTCCTGCGGCTCCTGGGCAGCGTGTTCCATCACATGGCCGCCATCCTGATCGACCTGTACGACATGATCATCTTCCTGCCGCTATGGCTCGAACGGCGCATCAAGGCGCACACCGCCGACATGCGCAACAGCCACGACCCGGCAACAGCAAGAGAGGTGCTGTAATGAACCGTCTAACCGCCTGTATCGCGGCCCTGGGACTGCTGGCGCTCGCCGCCTGCTCCGAGCAAGGGCCGCAGAACCGCGGCGTCTACCTGTTGCTCGACACGTCCGGGACCTATACCGAGGAACTGCGGAAGGCGCAGCAGATCATCAACGTGATCCTGACGCGTCTCGATCCGGGCGATTCCTTCGCGGTCGCGCGGATCGATACCGGCAGCTTCAGCGAGAAGGACATCGTCGCCAAGGCGACCTTCGACGATCGCCCCAGCGTCGCGAACAAGGAAAAACGCCAGTTCCGCGATGCGATCAACAGCTTCGTCAAGGGAGTCCGTCCGGCCCGGTACACCGATATCACCGGCGGTTTGTTGCAGGCTTCCGAGTATCTCACCGAGAAGAATCCCGGCAACAAGACGATCCTCATCTTCTCGGACCTCGCCGAGGATTTGAAGAAAGGCTATATCCGCGACATCTCCTTGCCGCTCGACGGGGTCAACGTCGTGGCGCTCAACGTCACGAAGCTCGGCAGCGACAACGTCGATCCGCGGGATTACCTGAACCGCCTGAACAATTGGCAAAGCCGAGTCGAATCCGGCGGCGGCGCCTGGCAGGTGATCAACGATCTCGACCGATTGGACCATGTTTTGTTGAACTAGCCACTCCCGGACTTCCAAGAAAATTCCGACCCACTTGCGGGCCCCTATCGATGGGGCCCGTTCTTCATCCGGCGTCTCGCCTTGCGTCGCCGGAATCGATTGCATAGCCTTTCGGACCGTTTCCCGCCTTGGAAGACCGAAATGACCGACATCATCCGAATTCCGAAAGACGACCTTCATATCGTTTGCCGCGCCGCCTTCGAACGTGTCGGCGTACCCGCGGACGATGCCGACGCGGCGGCGGGTATCCTGGTGGTCGGCGACTTGATGGGAATCAGCACCCACGGAACCCGCCGCGTCATCATCTACTGTCAGCGCATTCTCGACGGCGCGATCGTCGCCGACCCCGAGATTACGGTCGACGAGCGGTCGCCCTGCCTGGCGGTCATCGATGGCGGCAACGGCATTGGGACCGGTGATCGGCAGCCGCGGCGTCGCTGCCGCCATCCGGCTGGCCAAGGAGAGCGGCATGGCCTATGTGGGGTGCCGCAACAGCCATCATTTCGGCCCCGTCGCCCCCTATTCGGCGCGCGCCTGCGATGCCGGCCTGGTCTCCATCATGGGCACGAATACCCAGCCGGTCATGGCGCCCTGGCGCGGCGCCGCCCTCGCCCACGGCAACAACCCCATCGGCATCGCCGCCCCGCGCCGGGACAAGCCGCCGTTCATCCTGGACATGGCGCAGAGCGTGGTGGCGTTCAGCAAGCTCCGCCATGCCCACGAAGCCGGCGAAACAATCCCCGAAGGCTGGGCCGCGGACGCGAAGGGGCGTGTCACGACCGATCCGCTTGCGGGAATGAAGGGATGGGTCCTGCCGATCGGCGGCCATAAAGGCTATGGATTGGCGCTGGCGGTGGATATGCTGTCGGGCGTGCTGTCCGGCGGCCACACGGCGACCGGCGTCAATCAACTTTTCCGCCGCGACGCGATGCCGCAAGGGGTCGCGCATTTCTTCATCGCCCTGGATCCGGCCCGCCTGCTCGGCGAGGAAACCTATTACGAGCAGATGGAGACATTCTGCCGGGCGATCAAGGCGACCCCGGCCGCCGATCCCGACCTGCCGGTCCTGATTCCGGGCGAGCCCGAGGCGGAAAGCATGGCGGAAACGCTCGAAATAGGCATCCCCATGCCCCGCGACCGTTTCGAGGACATCCAGCGTATCGCGGACGGAAAGCAACCCCGCACGATGCCGGATCAATAGGCTCGTTGCCCGCTTCGCTGCCGGACGACAGGAAGGGATGGGACATTGCCGCCGCGCCATGCCGGCAAGCCTCTCAAGATCGCCTTTTAATGAATTGAAAAGAAGGATGGAATCAACTTAACAAGATTTAACGATAGCTAAATATATTGCGGTGTATCTCTGTGGTCCGACACGATATTCCCGGCCTTGGGGCAGGGTGGGACACGCATGGAATTCATCCTCAAGGGGCTATTCGGACTTTTTGGCTTCGTCGCCATTGCATGGCTGCTTGGGGAAAATCGTCTGCAAACGCCGGGACGGCAACAAGCCAAGACGATTGCCGGCGGCCTGGCCTTCCAAATCATATTCGCCGTTCTGCTGCTCAAACTCTTCGAGTTCACCGAGATATTCATATTGCTCAGCAATGCGGTCCGGGCGCTGCAGGCCGCGACGGCCGCGGGAACGGCCTTCGTTTTCGGATTTCTGGGCGGCGGCGAGCTTCCGTTCAAGCCGACGAAGATGGGCGCAACCTATGTCTTCGCCTTCCAGTCCCTGCCGCTCGTCATCATCATGAGCGCCCTCTCCGCCATGCTTTTTCATTGGCGGGTCCTGCCGGTTATCGTCCGCGGCTTGGCTTGGGTTCTGCAGAAAACGTTGGGCGTTGGCGGACCCTTGGGCGTTGCGGCCGGCGCCAATGTGTTCCTAGGCATGGTCGAGGCGCCGCTGCTGATCCGCCCCTATCTCAACCGGCTCAGCCGGGGCGAGTTGTTCGCCGTCATGACCTGCGGCATGGCGACAATTGCCGGGACGGTCATGGTGCTGTTCGCCACGATCCTGGAGCCGATCGTGCCGAATGCGATTGTTCAACTCCTCGCCGCATCGGTGATCACGCTGCCCGCGGCGCTGATGATCGCACGGATCATGGTTCCGGACTCCTCGCCGCCGACCGGCGCGCATATCCCCCTGGGCAGTATCGATTCCGAGGACACGCCGCACACCACGCTCGAAGCGATCACGGAAGGCACGATCAGCGGCGTGAAACTGGTCATCAACATCATCGCGATGCTGATCGTTGCGGTCACCTTCGTCAGCCTGTCGGATCAACTGTTGGATTTTCTGCCCTATGTTCAGGACGAGCCGATAACCCTCTCCCGGCTCTTCGGTTGGGTCTTCGCGCCGATTGCCTGGCTCATGGGCATTCACGATTGGTCCGAGGCGCTGATAGCCGGCGAGTTGCTTGGCACCAAACTGATCCTCAATGAATTGATTGCCTATACCAAACTCGCGGCCTTGCCCGAAGACGCACTGACCGACCGGACCCGGCTGATGATGACATATGCCTTGTGCGGTTTCGCCAATTTGGCGGGCCTGGGCATCATGATCGCCGGTCTGACGACGATGGCGTCGGAGCGTCGGCGCGAGATCATCAAGTTGGGCTTCAAGTCGCTGATCGCCGGCACGATCGCCACCTGCATGACCGGAACCGTCGTCGGGATGCTGCAGATCGCCTAGCGGCGCATCATCGGCAAGGCTTCTGGGAAGATCAGGGGATGACGGCTATAGTGCGTTGCCCGGTCGCGCCTGTCGGTCGGCGAAAAGGAGCATCGCAATGGCCCAACAATTCCCCGAAATCGAACAGAAACACCGCGATTTCATCGAGCGGCAGCATATGTTCTTTACCGCCACGGCGACAGACGCATCGCGCGTCAACATATCGCCGCGCAGCACCGATGCCTTGCGGGTGCTGGACGCCAACACCGTGGCCTATCTCGACCTCACCGGCAGCGGTAACGAGACAGCCGCCCATCTGCGGGCCGACGGCCGCATGACCATCATGCTATGCGCCGTCGAAGGCGCGCCGCTCATCCTCCGCCTGTATGGACGCGGCCGGACGCATGCCGTCGGAAGCGACGCCTATGAGAAGCTGCTCACGGATGCCTACGACGGTGTCGCCCCTCTCGGCGCCCGACAGATTGTCCGGCTCGACGTGGATTTGGTGCAGACGTCCTGCGGCTTCGGCGTGCCGTTCTTCGAGTATGCCGGCGAGCGCGACACCATGGCGCGTTGGGCCGAGGCCAAGGGCGAAGACGGCCTTGTCGCCTACCGGCTCGAGAAGAACACCCATAGCATCGACGGCTTGCCGACCGGCCTGCTGGACGACAAAGACGCCGCGGACTGATCGTGCATACCGCCGACCGGCCTACTGGCGTTTCAGTTCGATCCGACGCGCATGGAGGATGGGCTCGGTATAACCGCTCGGCTGTTCCCGCCCCTTGAAAACCAGGTCGCAGGCAGCCTGAAAGGCGATGCTGTCGTCGAAGTCCGTCGCCATCGGCCGGTACGCCGGATCGTCCGCATTCTGCCGATCGACCACCGCGGCCATCCGCTTCATGGTCTCGACCACCTGCTCTTCCGTGCAAATGCCGTGGTACAGCCAGTTGGCGATATGCTGGCTGGAAATGCGCAAGGTTGCGCGGTCCTCCATGAGACCGACGTCATTGATGTCCGGAACCTTGGAACACCCGACGCCCTGATCGATCCAGCGGACGACATATCCCAGGATGCCCTGCGCATTGTTGTCGAGCTCCTGCTGCACGTCTTCCGGCGACCAATTCGGCCGGTCGGCCAACGGGATCGTCAGGATATCGTCCAATTTCGCCCGGTCCCGCGATGTCAGCGCCGATTGGCGCGCCGCCACGTCGACTTGATGGTAATGCGTGGCATGCAGCGTGGCCGCCGTCGGCGACGGCACCCAGGCGGTATTCGCGCCGGCCTGGGGATGGACGATCTTCGCCTCAAGCATGTCCGCCATCAAATCCGGCATGGCCCACATGCCCTTGCCGATCTGCGCATGCCCCTGAAGGCCGCATTCGAGTCCGATATCGACATTCCAGTCCTCGTAGGCCTGGATCCACGCCGCCGCTTTCATGTCGCCTTTGCGGATCATCGGCCCCGCTTCCATGGCGGTATGCATCTCGTCGCCGGTGCGGTCGAGGAAGCCGGTGTTGATGAACACGACGCGGTCGCTGGCCGCGCGAATGCACTCCTTGAGATTGACCGTGGTCCGGCGCTCTTCGTCCATGATACCCATCTTGAGCGTGGCGGGATCGAGGCCGAGCGCCTGCTCGACGCGGCCGAACAGTTCGCTCGCGAACGCAACTTCGTCCGGGCCATGCATCTTGGGTTTGACGATGTAGACCGACCCGGACCGACTGTTGCGGAAATCGCCGTGTCCCTGCAGGTCGTGCATCGCGATCATCGAGGTGACCATGCCGTCCAGGATACCTTCCGGGATCGGATTGCCGTCCCGATCGAGGATCGCGTCGATCGTCATCAGATGGCCGACATTGCGGATCAGCAACAGACTACGCCCGGCCAGCGTGAGCGACCCGCCGTCCGGCGCCGTATAAGAGCGGTCCGGGTTGAGATGACGGTCGACCTGACGCCCGCCTTTCGCGAATTGCGCCGTCAGCGTGCCGTTCATTAGGCCCAACCAATTGCGATAGGCCGCCACCTTGTCTTCGGCGTCCACTGTCGCGACCGAATCCTCGCAATCGACGATCGTCGTCACCGCCGCTTCAAGCACGACATCACTGACACCCGCCGGGTCATCCTTGCCGATCGGATGCGTCGCGTCGATGCATAGCTCGATATGCAGGGCGTGGTTCACGAACAACAGAACCGTCGGGTCGTCCGCCGTTCCTTGATACCCGACGAATTTCGCGGGATCCGCCAGGCCGACGCTTGCAGCCGATTCCATGGCGACGGTGAGCGCGCCGTCCGCGACCGCATACCCCGTCGCATCGCGATGCGACCCCGATGACAAGGGAATGGCCTGATCCAGGAAATCGCGGGCCCAGGCGATGACTTTCCGTCCCCGCGCCGGATTGTATTCCGCGCCGATCGCGGCGCCGCCGTCATCCGAGATCGCATCGGTGCCATATAGGGCGTCATACAGGCTTCCCCAACGCGCATTCGCCGCGTTCAATGCATACCGGGCGTTCGTGAGCGGCACGACAAGCTGCGGCCCCGCAATCGACTTGATTTCCGGATCGACCTTGTCGGTGCTCACGGAGAAGTCCGGCCCTTCCGATTGTAGATAGCCGATCTCTTCCAAAAAGCTGCGGTACGCCGCGAGATCAAAAGACTGCGCCTTATGCTCGCGATGCCATGCATCGATTTTCGCCTGAAGATCATCCCGCGTCGCCAACAACGCCCGGTTCTTCGGCGTCAGGTCATGCACGATGGCGTCAAGCTCGGACCAGAAGCGCTCGGCCGCAACGCCGGTACCGGGAAGCGCCTCGTCATTCACGAAGTCATAGAGGATCTTTGCGACGGCTAGGCCGCCCGATTGAATTCGTTCAGTCATGCATTGTTCTCCAACATTCCCATCTGCCGGACGCGTCATACCGGACAGGTCATCATTCCGGCCGTTCCGCGGTTTGGTTGGTTTCCGGGAGGCGATATCCGCCTTAGGTAAGATCGGCGCGCCGCCGTGCGGTCAACGTCTCGCCCGGGCAGACGCGTAAATCGCCCCAAAGCGGCAAGAGGTATACGGATAACGCGCTATCGGTACCAGACTTATATCCGGCACGCGCAACCTCAAGAGCGTCTTTACCAATCGGTCTGCCGGCCCCTATCGGCGGGCGGCAATTCGGCTCGCTGCGGGCCACGTCGGATCACCTCATTGGCGATCACCAAACTCCGTCCGCGCGGCATCCCGGCATGGATGCGCTGGTTGTACAACAGCCGGATCGCCAAGATATCCCAGTTGGAGAAATCCGACGTTCGCATCTCGGTGCCGCGCAACGCCAGGACGGACCGGATATTCGTCGGACCCGTCGGCCGCCAATGCGAATCAAAACCGAGGACATGCATGAATTCATGCGTGAGACAGTCTACATACCGCTCGCTGACGACAATGTAGCCGGTGTGAAGGGCGCCGCCCATACCGTGCGTTTCGGCTTGGCAGACAATATCGCCCGAGGCAAAGGTGTTGTTGGCGTCCGTCTGCGGAATGAGCCGAACATCGATGGTATTGCGGCCATCGGCGATCGGCCGGGCCCCCGGCGACGCGACCGAGAACGGCAAGCCGGTCCAAACGGAAACGCGGCGAGTCAACCGCTCGATCTCGCCGCGGAGTTTCTCGGCTGATCCAGACAAAGTCACCGTGACCGGCCCATTCCATTTCCGGACCCAAGCCGGCCGACGGTTGAACGGCCCGAAATCGGCCGTCAACGCCAATGTGTCGAAGAATTCGATGAAACTCGGGGCCAACCGCGACGGCACGGTCGGTTCGGCCATTTCTTCCGCCGCCACGGATCCCGATACGAGCATGAAGGCCGTCATCGAAAGGAGGAAGAATCGCCGGATTCCGCGCATGCCCGCTGTGTCATATCCAATGACCAGCGGTACCGCCGGCCCCGGCGGGTATTAAACGGAGAAATGCTTAACCAAATCTTGTCAGCGGGCGAATTTCGTATCGACGATCTTGGCAATGCGTGGCGGCACGAAGGGTTTGATGTCGCCGCCCAACATGGCGATTTCCTTGACGAAGCGCGATGAAATGAAATGGTTGCGGTCGGACGCCATCAAGAACGTGGTTTCGATGCCGTCATCCAGGCACCGGTTCATCGAGGCCATTTGGAACTCATACTCGAAGTCCGAAACGGCGCGGAGGCCGCGGACGATCATCCCGGCGCCGTTCTGCCGCGCGAAGTCGACGAGCAGGTTGTCGAAGGACTTCACGATGATGTTGGCATTCAACCTTTCGCCGTTCGCCGCAACTTCGTCTTTAACCATTTGCACGCGTTCATCGACGCTGAACAACGGTCCTTTACCGATGTTGCGCGCCACGGCCACGATCAACGTATCGACCAAATGGTTCGCCGCCCGCGTGATGATGTCGAGATGCCCATTCGTAATGGGATCGAATGTTCCCGGATATAAACCGACACGACCCTCAGACATTCTTGGTTATTCCTTTTCTCCGAGGTTCCTTATTGCTCGTCTTCGTCATCTTCGTCGCCCACTTCCCGCAGGCGCGCGACGGACACCACCTTCTCGTCGTTGTCGACGCGGAACAAGGTGACGCCCTGTGTCTTTCGCCCGGCGATACGAATATCGTCTACCGGGCAGCGAATCAATTGTCCCGCGTTGGTCACCAGCATGATCTGGTCGCTAGAATCAATCGGGAAGGTCGCGGCGACCGGACCGTTCCGGCTGGTCACGTCCAGGTTGCCTATTCCCTTGCCGCCGCGTCCGGTCACCCGGTACTCGTAGGCCGAGGTCCGCTTGCCGAAGCCCTTTTCGGTCACCGCGAGAATGAACTGTTCGCGTTCGGCAAGCTCGTTGAACTGCTCGTCCGCCATCTCGGGCAGGTTATCCCCGTTCTCGCCGCCGTTTCCTTCGGTTCGCCGGTTATGCGCGGCGATGCGTAGATAATCGTCGCGCACGTTCATATCGATTTCGGCATGGGACAGGATCGACATCGAAATCACTTCATCGCCCTTATCCAGCCGAATGCCGCGCACGCCTGTCGATGTCCGGCCGGTGAAAACACGAACGTCGGTGACCGGGAAGCGGATACACATCCCCTTCCGCGTCGCAAGCATAACATCTTGATTTTCTTTGCAAATACGGACATTCACGAGGCGGTCGCCGTCGGCGAGCTTCATTGCGATCTTGCCGTTCGCCTTGATGTTCACGAAGTCGTTCAGCCGGTTCCGGCGCACATTGCCGCCGGCGGTCGAGAACATCACGAACTTCTCCTGCTGCTCCTCTTCCTCCTCGGGCAACGTCATGACCGTGGAGATCGATTCGCCTTCCTCCAGCGGCAGGAGGTTCACCATGGCCTTGCCGCGCGCTTGCGGGCTGCCGAGCGGCAGTTTGTAGACCTTCATTTCGTAGACGATGCCGCGGGTCGAGAAAAACAAGACCGGCGTATGCGTCGAGGTCACGAAGACACGGCTGAGGAAATCGCCGTCGCGGGTGCTCATCCCCGCCCGTCCCCGTCCGCCGCGGCGCTGCGCCCGATAGGTCGACAACGGCACCCGCTTAATGTACCCGGCGTGGGTCACCGTTACGACCATATCCTCGCGCTGGATCAGGTCTTCGATGTCGTGCTCGAATTCCGCTTCCTCGATCGTGGTCCGGCGATCGTTCGCATAGGCCTCCCGCATCTCCAGCAATTCTTCGCGCAGCACCTCGATAAGGCGCTCGCGCGATTGAAGAATTTCGAGATACCCATTGATCTTCGCGGCGAGTTCGTTGGTCTCCTCCGCCAACTTCTCGCGTTCCATGCCGGTCAGACGCTGGAGGCGCAGTTCCAGGATCGCGCGCGCCTGGGTCTCCGACAGGCGGTATTTGCCGTCGACCACCTCATGCCCGGGATCGTCGATGATCTTGATGAACGGCTCGACATCCGTGGCCGGCCAATCGCGGGCCATCAACTGCTCGCGTGCGGTCGCGGGATCCGGCGCGGCGCGGATCAATTCGATGACCGGGTCGATGTTGTTGATCGCGACCAGCAATCCGGCCAGGACATGGGCCCGCTCGCGCGCCTTGCGTAATTCATAGACCGTGCGCCGCGTGATGACCTCTTCGCGGAATTCAACGAAGGCCGCGATGATCTCCTTGAGCGGCATCATCTCGGGCCGCCCCTGGTTCAAGGCCAACATGTTCACGCCGAAACTGGTCTGCAGCGGCGAATAGCGGTAGAGCTGCGCCAGGATCACGTCGGCGATGGTGTCGCGGCGCAATTCGATGACGACGCGCAATCCTTCGCGGTCGGATTCGTCTCGCAGGTCGGAGATGCCCTCGATCGTCTTGTCGCGCACCAGTTCGGCGATGCGCTCCAGCATCCGCGCCTTGTTCACCTGATACGGAATCTCGGTGACCACGATCGCCTCGCGGTCCTTGCTGACCGATTCGATATGCGTGCGGCCGCGCATCACCACGGAGCCGCGGCCCGTATGGTAAGCGGCCCGGATGCCGTTACGCCCGAGGATCAGCGCCCCGGTCGGGAAATCCGGTCCCGGGACGATCTCGATCAGCTCATCCGGCGTGATCCCCGGATTCTCGATATAGGCCAAGCACGCATCGATGACTTCGCCGAGGTTATGCGGCGGGATGTTCGTCGCCATTCCGACCGCGATGCCGCCGGCCCCGTTGACCAGCATGTTCGGGTAACGGGCAGGCAGAACCGCCGGTTCCTCGATGGAATCGTCGTAATTCAGCTGGAAATCGACGGTTTCCTTGTCGATATCGTCCAGCAGCGATTCGGCCGCCTTGGCCAGCCGCGCTTCGGTGTAACGCATCGCCGCGGCCGGGTCGCCGTCCATGGAACCGAAGTTGCCCTGTCCGTCGATGAGCGGCAGACGCATCGAAAAATCCTGCGCCATCCGGACCATGGCGTCGTAGATCGCCTGATCGCCATGGGGATGGTACTTACCCATGACCTCGCCCACGATCCGGGCCGACTTGCGGTAGGGCTTGCTGGAATCGTATCCCCCTTCCTTCATGGAATAGAGGATGCGCCGATGCACCGGCTTCAACCCATCGCGCACGTCCGGAAGCGCCCGGCTCACGATCACGCTCATCGCGTAATCGAGGTAGGAGCGCTTCATCTCCTCCTCGATGGTGACCTGGCTTATGTCAAACGGCTTATCGCCGGTGGGCGGATTGCTCAAATCGGGTTTTCGGATCGATGTGGGTTAAGGGAATGGTTTGTTTGAGAGAATGCCTCGCACATCCATCTCAAACGACGTCGGAATGTAGCAGAACTGCGCCGCACAAACAATGCGAGGGCGCTATCCGGACGACGGCCGCGGCAAAAGAAAAGGCGGAGAGGCGAAATCCCGCCCCTCCGCCAAGACATATCTCAACTAACTGTTATTTAACGAGAAAAATTTCAGCTCGCCGGGCCTTCTCACCGCTGATGGCGCTCGCCTCAGAGGTTTCGCCGGCGCCGGAGACTTCAATTGCGTCGGCGCCGCTGGTCGATAGCCGTTTTTTGATCGACTCGGCCCGCCGCATCGAAAGCTGCTGGTTGTATTTCGGGCTTCCTCTGCTGTCGGTGTAGGCGACAACCCGGACCGTCCCGATCTTGTCCTGACGGATTTCCTGCATGACGTCATACAGGGTGCCCTCGGACGATTCGGTTAGCGCGGTAGAGTTGGACCGGAAGTAGACGACATATTTTTTGTCATCTTCGAAAGAGGCCCAACTCTTCACTTTTTCACCGTATTCAGACATCGTCTGGCAGGCCCCTAGCAGGGTCAGCATTCCGATGCTGAACAAAACCGTTTTTACCTTCATTCTCTCTTCCTCCGTGCGAAGACTCACGTACGGAACACCCGAGCGGCGATGAACGGTCGATGTTCTTCGAATACCGCGTCCGCAAGCATGGGTAATATGGTTAACATGCTGGCATCACGAGATAATCCGCCGTGATTTGTTCCTAGAGTCTTGCCCGCGCGGGTTAAGACATTGTTAACGAATAGGATCGTATCCCTAATCGAGACGCTTGAAGGCGACAAAAAAGCGCCGGAAGCCCGAAAGCTCCCGACGCTTGGCGCTGTCCGCGGAAAGACCCGCGGTCGTGCCGATAAGGCTATCCTTGCGCCATGTGGATTTGCCGCTGAGGATATGGGATGGAGATGCTATCCGCGTCCAGCCGCTCCTTGACGGCCTTTGTCAGGTCGAACTTGAGCGGCCAATAATTCCCCGCATCGCACCAGACGCGGATCACCAGATTGACCGAGCTGTCGGCCAATTCGGTCACCGCGACCATCGGATCGGGAGACTCATGCGCCCGGTCATCGGCCTTGATGACCGCATGAACCGACTCCATCGCCTTGTTGATGTCATCTTCATAGGCGATGCCGACGACGATATCGACGCGGCGGGTGGCGTTGAAGCTGAAATTCTTGACCGCCGAGCCCCAAATCTGGCTGTTGGGCACGATGATGCGCACATTGTCCGGCGTGTTCAGTTCGGTCACGAACAACGTCAGCGCATGGACGGTCCCCGACTCCCCGCCCGCGTCGATGAAATCGCCCACCTTGAAGGGACGGAAGATCAGCAACATGACGCCGGCGGCGACATTGCTGAGCGTGCCCTGCAACGCCAAACCGATCGCCAGGCCGGCGGCGCCGAGAACGGCAATGAGACTGGTCGTCTGAACGCCGAACTGGTTGAGCACGGCCAGGATGACGACGATGATGATGAAATACTTGATGATGCTTGCGAAAAAGCCGCGCAGCATTGGGTCGAGTTTGTCGATCTTGCTGAAGCCTTTCAGACTTGCACGATGCGCCCAACCGGCAAACATCAGCCCAATGATGAGGATGACAACTGCGCCGACGACGTCGAGGCCATAAGTGGCTACGACCTCGATAATTGCGTCGACTGTTTCCGTTACTGTTTGTTCCATTTCCCCCGATTCCTTGATCTATCGCGGTTTCAGTTCAGGCGCGCTCAGAATGGCCATGCGATGCCATCGACCTGAGTCACGTCCGTTGGCATGAGTGCAAACCGACGGATCAGGGCAAGGCGAAAGCCCTGCCCCGATATCCGCCGATTCGAAATTGACGACTACTTTTTATTGAAGACAACGATGGCGCGACGGTTCGGCTGGCTCGGCTTGCCGGTATCGACAACCGGATCGACCGCGCCTTTGGCCTCGACCGTTACAGTCTTGACACCAGCCTCCTGGAGCTTCTTTTGGAGGCCCGCCGCCCGTTTCGCGGCGAGCTTCGCGTTATAGTCCGCATCGCCCGACAGGTCGGTATAGGCAATCACGTGAACGGATTTGGGCTTCACTTTGCCGGCGTCCTGCATCAGGTCGTACAACGCGCCTTCGGACTTCTCGGTCAGGTCCGCCGAATCGAACTTGAAGTAAACCGTGTACGGACTCTTGGACGCCACCGTCGGCGCCTTCTTTTCCTTCTTCTTCGGCGTTAAGAGGGCCATGGCCTTTTCGTAGCCGGTCCGGCAGGCCTTGATGTCCTGGGACTGCCATCCCTCTTCCTGTTCCTGCATCCAACAATCGAACATGCCCTGCGCCTTCGCGGCGACCGCCGGCTTGCGCTTGGCTTCCGCGCCCTGCAATGCGGAGACGAGACGGACGCGCTCCCCCGCAAGCGTCTTGCCCGCCGGTCCGCCGATCGTCCGAATCTTGAAATCGTCCGGCGCGACGCTTTTGCCCGTTGCCGCTTCTTTCGCCTTGAGGGCGAAATGCGACGCATCGCCCCGGTCGCCCTCCGCGAGTTCGGCTTTGGCGAGATCGACATACTCCTTGTGCAGACTTTGGCTGAAGGCGGACCCCGTCGGCTTCGCGGTCGCCGCTTCCTTCACTTGGTCCGCGCTGGCGCAGGCGCCCAATATCAGCGCACACGCAGCACTCGCTAGTACAGTCCTCTTATGCATTTGAAGATACCTCTCAAATTTAGTGCCCCGAGTTTTTTAAAATCCCCAACTGTCGATTGGGGAGCCACAAGAGTTATGCCCCTCTTGGCGGGAGCGTATTCTCATATCGCGAGGCACGCAACCACGGGGCGAAAGCGAATCTTCGTACAACTCTGAATTTATGCGATCTTTGCGGGCGAACCGCCGTAAAAAACAAGAAAAGCGGGCCATCGCTGACCCGCTTTTCGAACTGTATGGCGTCCTGAAAGGAACGCCGGTAACCGAATGGCTATTTCTGCTTAAAGATGATGATGCCGCGCCGGTTCACCGCGCTCGGTCCCTCCACGTCGACGGCGGGCTGGGTATCACCCATCGCTTCCGTCGTGATGTTCTTGGCGCCTGCGCCCTTCATCTTCTCCGCGAGGTCCGCGGCGCGTTTCTCGGTCATCTTCTTGTTCGCTGCCGCCGATCCCGTACGGTCGGCATGCGTTACGATGTGCACCGACTTCGGCTTGTAGACGCGAACCTTCTGCATGATGTCGAAAATCGCCCCCTGCGATTTTTCGGTCATCTCGACGGAGTTCTGCTTGAAGTAAACGGTAAAGGGGCTGCCCGACGGCGGCAATTTCTTCTTTTTCTTCGCCGTGTCGGCCTTCTTGGCCGTCGCTTCCGCTTTGCCGGTTCCGCTTTCCATGCTCGCACAAGCACCCAGTGCACCCACGCCGAGCGCACATGCCAAAATCAGAAACTTTTTCATAGTCCTACCAAAACCTCCTTTTTATTTGATCACCACACGAAGACTGATTGAGGCGTTCGCCAACCCGAGTGCCAACTGCTCGTCCGCGTAGCATGAAACAAACTTAGAGGCATCCAATCTTAAGCGCAACTTAGACCGCGCGCGGATACCCCTGTTTTGCAACGAAATCGAACACCGGGCAGGTGTCCGACCGTATCGTCCTTTAAAACGGGATTTCGTCGTCGAGATCGTTCGACGGGCCGGACGACATGCCGTCGTCCTGCGGGAAGTTCCCACCGCCACTGCCCCCACCGCCGCCGCCGCCGCCCCCACGGCTGTCGAGCATCGTCAGCACGCCGCGGAAACGCCGTAACACGACCTCGGTCGAATAACGGTCCTGGCCGCTCTGGTCCTGCCATTTGCGGGTTTGCAGTTCGCCTTCCAGATAGACCTTGGATCCCTTCTGCAAATAGCGCTCGGCGACATCGCAGAGCCGGTCATCGAAAATGACGACGCGATGCCATTCCGTGCGTTCCTGGTTTTCACCGGTGTTGCGGTCTTTCCAACGCTCCGATGTCGCGACGGATAAATTGCAGACCTTGCCGCCATTCTGCATCGTCCGAATCTCCGGTTCACGGCCGAGATTACCGACGAGAATGACTTTGTTTACGCTCCCTGACATCGCTTCATTACCTATACCGTGACTGAGACGGCGGCATCATACTCCCTCGCCCAAGCTATCGCACGGCCAATTTTCCTGCATGACAAGGGTCGCTCTCCCCGAACCACGGGCCTATATTCGCTGTACGGCTCAAGGCCGATTTTTGAAGCACCGGATCACCGAAATGCCAGACACGATTACCATTCGCGGCGCACGCGAACATAACCTTCGCAACATCGATATCGACTTGCCGCGGGATAAACTGATCGTGGTGACCGGCTTATCCGGATCGGGCAAGTCCTCGCTCGCCTTCGACACGATTTACGCCGAAGGTCAACGCCGCTACGTCGAAAGCCTCTCGGCCTATGCGCGGCAATTCCTTGAACTGATGGAAAAACCGGATGTGGAGACGATCGAAGGTCTCTCGCCCGCCATCTCGATCGAACAGAAAACCACGAGCCGGAATCCCCGCTCGACGGTCGGCACGGTTACGGAGATCTACGACTACATGCGGCTGCTGTTCGCCCGCGTCGGCATTCCCTACTCGCCGGCGACCGGCCTGCCGATCGAGAGCCAGACCGTCAGCCAGATGGTCGACCGTGTCATGGCGATGGAGGAAGGCACCCGGCTCTATTTGCTCGCGCCGATCGTCCGCGGCCGCAAGGGCGAATACCGCAAGGAGTTCGCCGACCTGCAGAAACGCGGTTTCCAGCGGGTCAAGGTCGACGGCGCGCTGTACGAAATCGAGGACGTACCCGCGCTCGACAAGAAGCGGAAACACGACATCGAAGTGGTCGTCGACCGGGTGATCGTGCGCGACGGGTTGGCGTCGCGACTCGCCGATTCGTTCGAGACCGCGCTCGACCTCGCCGACGGGCTCGCCTTCGCCGAGGACGCGACGACCGAGGAGCGCACGATCTTCTCGGCGCGGTTCGCCTGCCCGGTCTCCGGCTTCACGATCGACGAAATCGAACCGCGGCTCTTCTCCTTCAACAATCCGTTCGGCGCCTGTCCGACCTGCGACGGTCTCGGCACGACGATGCATTTCGACCCGAACCTCATCGTGCCCGACCGCGACAAGTCGCTGTCCGATGGCGCGATCCGGCCGTGGTCCAATTCGACGTCGCCCTACTACCGACAGACCCTCGAAAGCCTGGCCAAGCATTTCGGGGTCAGCATGCATACGCCGTTCCGCGACCTGCCGGACGACGTGCAAAACGGCATCTTGCAAGGCACCGGCAAGACATCGGTAACGATGGAATATGACGACGGCATGCGCAGCTACAAAACCAAGAAGCCGTTCGAAGGCGTCATGCCGAACATGCAGCGGCGCTGGCGGGAAACCGACTCGAGCTGGGTGCGCGAGGAGTTGGAACGCTATCAGAACGTCTATCCCTGTCCCGCCTGCGACGGTGATCGGCTGAAACCGGAAGCGCTCGCCGTCAAGATCGACGGATTGCATATCGCCAATGTATCGCGCATGTCGATCGCCGAGGCGCGCAACTGGTTCCTGTCGCTCGACGCCACGTTGAACGAGAAGCAAAAAGAAATCGCCGAACGTATCCTAAAGGAAATCAACGAACGGCTCGGGTTCCTCGTCGATGTCGGCCTCGACTATCTGACGCTGGATCGCGCGTCCGGCACGCTCTCCGGCGGGGAGAGTCAACGCATCCGGTTGGCGTCGCAGATCGGCTCCGGACTCATGGGCGTTCTCTACGTCCTCGACGAACCGTCGATCGGCCTGCATCCCCGCGACAACAACCGTCTGCTCGAAACCCTGAAGCGGCTGCGCGACCTGGGCAACACCGTGATCGTCGTCGAGCATGACGAGGAAGCAATGCGCGAGGCCGACTATCTCGTGGACCTTGGGCCCGGCGCCGGCATCCACGGCGGCCGGCTGGTCGCTCACGGCACCCCGGCGGAGGTGATGCAGTCGAGCGAAAGCCTGACGGCGCAATATCTCACCGGGTTCCGCCAAATCCCGATGCCCGACACGCGCCGCGAAGGACATCCGAAACAGCAGCTCGAAATCATCGGCGCGCGCGCGAACAATCTGCAATCGATCGACGTGACGATTCCGCTCGGCACCTTCACCTGCTTTACCGGCGTGTCCGGCAGCGGGAAGTCCACCTGCGTGGTGGAGACGCTGTATCGCGCCCTCGCCCGGCACCTGCACAACAGCCGCACCCATCCCGGCGAGCACGACCGGATCACCGGCCTCGAATTCCTGGATAAGGTAATCGACATCGATCAGTCGCCGATCGGCCGAACACCGCGCTCCAATCCGGCCACCTATACCGGCGCGTTCACGCCGATCCGCGAATGGTTCTCCGGCCTGCCCGAGGCGAAGACGCGCGGCTATGCGCCGGGACGCTTCTCCTTCAACGTGAAGGGTGGGCGCTGCGAGGCGTGCCAGGGCGACGGCGTCATCAAGATCGAGATGCATTTCCTACCGGACGTGTATGTCCAGTGCGACGTCTGCAAAGGCAAGCGCTACAACAGGGAAACGTTGGAGATTACCTTCAAGGACAAATCGATCGCCGATGTCCTGGAAATGACCGTCGAGGAAGCCGCCGATTTTTTCCAAGCGGTCCCGGCGATCCGCGACAAGCTGGAAACGCTGAAGCGCGTCGGCCTCGGCTATATACATGTGGGACAACAGGCGACGACCCTGTCCGGCGGCGAAGCGCAACGCGTGAAACTCGCCAAGGAGCTATCGCGCCGCGCCACCGGGCGGACGCTGTATATCCTCGACGAGCCGACAACCGGCCTGCATTTCGAGGATGTGCGCAAGCTGCTGGAAGTGCTGCAGGCGCTGGTCGATCAGGGCAACACGGTCGTCGTGATCGAACACAATCTGGAAGTCATCAAAACCGCCGACCATGTGATCGATCTCGGCCCCGACGGCGGCAGCCGCGGCGGCGAGATCATCGCCGCCGGCACGCCGGAGGACATCGCCAAGGAACCGCGCAGCCACACCGGCCGGTACCTTCAGCCGTATTTCCGGAAACCGTCGGCACGCCGGAAGAGCGCCTAAGCGTCGGCGCGGGTACTGATTCCGAGCGCTTTCCACTACGAATTGCCTCCTCACGCGATCTGCATCGCATTACAGTTGTATGACGCCTGCTCCGGATCGGGCGCATACCAACTGCGGAGGATGCAATGCTCATTGTAAAACCGTATGGCCGCAGCAGCACCGAGACTGACGCAACCACGGGTTTGCGGCGAGCCATCCGTCCGAATACCGATCCCAACCGACCCCACGACATCACCGAGTTTGCGCTTAGTCATCCCGAACTGGTGATTGCGCAATGGATTTCCGCAATCGACAAAATCGCCGCAAAGCCGCGCGGACAGGATGACCCGACCGCTGACCAGCGGGTGCTACGCGAGACACTCGGCGCGGCGGCGCTGAGCTTCTTGTTCGAAAACGATCTGCTTGCCGACAGCGACACTCGACGCGACGAGTTCGAAAAACTGTGGCGGTCCAAGATTCATCCCTATGGAAAGAAAGATCACCCCAAGAATACCGGTATGGCGAAAGGCCATTGGTACGCACGATTTGCGGGGCCGTCGGCAATCGTCGATATCGACGCGGCGGGAATCGTCAAACAAATCCATGCGCACCTGCATGAAGGGGAATACCGCAAGGCGACCGATCTACCGACAAAGCGGCAGGGCCGGATCGCGGCACGGGCGGGCAGTATTCAAGCCAATGTCCTCACGCCACCGGACGAGACTTTGCTCGGCGACCCGCACTGGACCGATAACGACGAAGCGACCTATGCGGCGGCCAGCGATGTCGCCAAAGCGATCCGCGAAACGGCGATGAAGGTGGAAGCCGAGAGTACGCCGAGGCGCGCCCGACTAGCGATGCGCGACATTGCACCAATCCTTTATGCGCAGTATGGCCGCCTTTTCCCTGGCCCTGACGGCATCGGACTTCCCACCGCAAGGGCGTGTTCCGTCGCGCCGGGCCTGTTCGCCTTGCATATGGCGATCAAGGACACCTATCGGCGGACGCTTGACGGTAAGAAGCGGAATTTCGCGACGGTTCTACCCAAGGACATGGATGCGCTGTACCTTCTGGTGGCGAAAAAACGCGATAACAGGGGCCTGAATGCGTTGATTCGCCTCGGCAAAGTCATCCATTACCAAGCGGGCGACAGCGCCGAGGCGGAAGTGACCGCAAGCATCCTCGACCACCGGCCCAAAAATATCGCCAAAAGTCGATACTGGACATCCGAGGGCCAGTCCGAGATTAAGCGGAACGAGGCGTTCGTACGCGTCTGGCGTAGCGTTCTAGCGCTAGCGGCCCGCACCGCAAGCGATTGGGCCGACCCGCAGGGCGCGATCCCGGAGGATGTTCTCGGTACGAATATGATCGGTCGCGTCGCCGGGGCTAGCTTCGATGAAGCCGCTTACGATGCGAAGCTTCCGGCGTTATTCGGAAAAGATGCCGCGCTTTTCACCGGCGAGCCCGATCTTAAGAAGGCGATCTTAAAGCTCACGCTCACCGGACTTGCCGGTTATCGCAACAGCGCCTTCCATTTCAAGGGACGCGACGGCCTCGTGAAAACGCTGACCGAAATTCCGAAGAACGCGCCGCCAAGCGCCGTCGCGGCGGCAACTTCGCTGCTGACGAACGATTTTTCCGACCATCGCCGTCAGATGCGCACGGTCCTGCGTGCCGCACATGTGGAGTATTTTCTGGATCGGTCGCGGCTCGTGGCCTTGGATGCGGCGATCTGCGATGCGCAAGGCACACATCCGCCGATCCCCAGGTTCAAGCGAATTCTCCGGCGCGCTGAGACGGCTTGGGACCGCAAGCCTTATCGCCTCAACCTACCGCTGCCCGCCAACTCCGAGGATTTGAAGAACCCGGCGCGGCTTTGCCAATACACCGCGATAAAGATGCTATACGAACGCGCATTCCCGCCGTGGCTCGCCGCCCGACCGGCGGCGGAACTGAACGGCTTCATCAACCGCGCAATCGCCCGCACCGACAAGGCGGCGCAAGATATCAACGACAAGAACGCCACCGCCCGGGCAAGAAGTCTGCCGCGCCTAGGCCCGGACGAGACGATCGATCAATTCGTCGACCGCATTTCGGCCGCCACGGCGACGGAGTATCGTGTGCAACGTGGTTACGATCCCGACGCGGACAACGCGCGCAAACAGTCTAAGTATCTCGACGATTTCCGCTGCGACGTGATCGCGCAGGCGTTCGAGGCGTATCTGAACGATGCGAGTTTCGCCTGGCTGACCGGCGAATGGACCAACGCGCCTGCCGATCCGCCGCTGTGCGACCTGGAGTCGCTCCCCCCACAGACCGGACCGGACATCGAACCGCACGGATGGAAGGCCGTGCTCTACCTCCTGCTGCATCTTGTTCCAATCGAGGAAGTCGTGAAATTGCGACATCAGCTTCGCAAATGGACGATCCTCGAAGGTGCGCCGTCGATTTCGGTGACCGAAGTGGAGCGGGTGCTCGATCTCTACGTGGACATGCACGACGCCAAGTTCGCGGGAAGTCTGGACCTTGCCCGCAGTTCGGCACTAGCGGCGCTTTACGAGAGTGAAGACCTGTTCCAACAGGTGTTCCCCGACCGGGCCGACACGGACCATGACTGGCCGATTCCCCGGCGCGGCCTGCGCGAGATGATCCGCTTCGGTAACTCACAACCATTGATGCCGTTCCTCCGATGCCACAGGGTCTCGCAAGGAGATGTCGAACGCCTCGCCGCCCTTGACGCGCCGACAGATGAGACTGGAGAAGACGGCCCCTCCGCCGTCGCTCGGGCGCAGAATCGCCGTATCGCCCTGCACGACGAGTACGCCAAGAATCCGCGCAAGTTTTCATCGGAGAAGTACGAGGAATATCGCAGCGTCCTGACCACCGTCGTTCGGCATCGCCGCTTGGCGTCGGCTGTCTATTTGACCGATCCCGTCCGGCTGCACCGGTTGACGATGCAGGTGCTCGGCCGTTTGGTCGACTACGCGGGCCTCTGGGAGCGCGATCTCTACTTCGCGACACTCGCCCTTCTGAACCGGCAAGGCGACACTCCGAAAGACCGTTTTGCCACCGCTAAAGCGCGTGCATTTCTTGCAAACGGCCAGACTGTGCGCGCATTGCGGTCCTTGACCGAATCGACCGCCGACACCGCGCTGACCAGCGTCCTTCAATGCTATTTCGGTGAGTTGTTCCTAAGCGGCAAAACGGGCGCGGCCAAAACTCGAAACGACCTCGCCCATTTCAACATGCTGCGCGATACGAAAGCCCCGTTGAACCTTACCGACTGGGTCAACGCGACCCGCCGCCTGATGCGTTATGACCGCAAGTTGAAAAATGCGGTCAGCAAATCGGTCGCCGAGCTTTTGCATCGGGAGGGAATCGAGATTACGTGGAAAATGTGCGGCAAAAATCACGCGCTCAACGGCGCGGTGGTCAAGTCGCGGCAAGCGACACATCTGGCGAAACGGACGAAAGGAAAAGAGAAAGGGGACGGCCCGATCCGGGAGAATCTGCACAGCGACACGTATATAGCCATGGTCGCCGCATTGTTCGGCGGCACGGCAACGGCGCGGCGGGATATCCTTGGCGGCGGGACGACGCACCCGGTGAAGTCCAATTCATCGAGCCGGGGCAGACGAAAAACGAAAAGAAAACGGCATAAGCAACGCCGTCGGCGGCGTTCTTAGCATGGTTTTTTCCCGGCAGATTGGTGATAATGATTTTTTGATTAAAGGCTTAAGCGGTATCTGCCTGACATCACCCCCAAATGAAGGGGGACTGCACCGGGGTGGGGTTAGCTCCGGCCTGCGGTTGGCCTGACATCATCCCCAAATGAAGGGGGACTGCACCGTGTCACCGCCTCTAGGGCTTCGTTAGGAAGCCTGACATCACCCCCAAATGAAGGGGGACTGCACCGTATCAGTATGTTGGTGCCGTCGAGAAGGCGCCTGACATCACCCCCAAATGAAGGGGGACTGCACCAAGGGAAGCTACAGCTTAGAAGGGCGATATGCCTGACATCACCCCCAAATGAAGGGGGACTGCACCTAGACCGGGATAATCCTGCGCCGCGTGATGGTCTGACATCACCCCAAAATGAAGGAGGACTGCACGTGTCATAAGAAGGTTCTCTGCCTGTCAGGAAAAATCCGCAAAAGCATAGGGAAACGCGGCACTGCGCTATCGCACGAGGCGACTGACGGCCACCGCGTCGCACGGTGCCGGGCATTACCATACGGTTTGAGAAATCTTGGAGCGGGTGGATCACGCCCTTTCACAAGAATCGTGTGCCGCGGCTCCGCCTACCGCAGCGCCTAGCGCCGCAAAAGCGCGTAAGCCTCGGCCCGATTAGATACCGGCGCCGAGCGCTTCCCAGAACTCCGTGTTCAGCGTGCTGACGAAGCTGTCGTGATAGCTTTGCAGACAGGTCGAGAGGCCGCCCTTGTACCAGGCGCTCTGGTTCAGGTTATCGCAAAGCTGCACCCGGTTCTCCATTATGCCCTGCGCCGAGGACGAGATTTTCGTCTGGTTCAAGACGCTCTTGGCGACCGTCGTCTGGGCCGCCTTCGGCAACGGGTCCGAACTTCCGCGCAAGCGATTGATCATCGCCATCGCCGCCTGGGCCGCTTCCGACAGCTTGCCGCCCTGCTCCACCATGCCCTCGCCGATTTGACGGTGCTGTCCCACGGCCAACGCGATTTCCGCCTCGGTCTGAGGATTGGGATCCGTCGCCAACGACGCCGGCAGAAGCGTCGCCCGCGACGGCACCACGAGCGCCACGGTCTCGCCGCCAAGGGCGCGGATGTCGTCTTCCGCAACGCTGATCGACACCGATGCGTAATGGCTTGCGCTGCGGATGGTCACGCCATCGGCCGGCGCCATCCGTTGGTATCCGTCGCGGTCGGTGATGACGAAATGCAGTTTCGTCCCCTCGGCCGGGACATAGGCTTGCCCGCTGAGCGGCGCATCGCGGTGCTGTTGCAAACAGAAGGCGGAGAATTGCGCACTGCAAACACCGTCCTTGCAATGTAATTGCGTCGGGGCCGGTCCCGTGGCGAACAACCCGAGAATTTGCGGGGCAGCCTGGGCAAAGCCGGTCGGGAACAGGAAAAGGAAACTCGCAATCCAAACAATTCGACGCATGAGGCAGTCTCCTGTTGTCGGAAAATCGCGCAGCATGCGTAGCTTTCCATCAAGTCCTTGCGCCGTCAATCATCACGTGCACCCTTAATCCTCACGGACACTTTACCCTGGCGGGGTTCGCAATTTCGGTCTTCGTCGCCACATGTGCTTCAACCGACCAAATCGGCCACTTGGGAAGGGGTTTACGAGATGAACGACGCGCCGGCCGACATTTTGCGTTGGCTGCATGGCGACGCCCGCGATTTGACGCTCGGCGGCCTTTTTAAAGAGACCTGCGAACGGCTTGTCGACAAGGGCGTCCCGATTCGGCGCGCGTCGATGAGTCTGCGCGAACTGCATCCCGAGTATCTGGCCCGAAGTTTCGAATGGCGCCGCAGCGGCGTGGAGATGCGTCGTTTCTATCGGACCAATACACCGTTAGAGAGCGCCGCCTACGAAAAGAGCCCGGTCCGCATGATCTTCGAAGGGTCGTCGATGATCCGTCGCCGCATCGCGCCGGACGATAACGCCCTCGACTTTCCCATTCTCGACGATCTGCAGGAGGAAGGGTTCACCGACTACGCCATCTTCCCAATTCCCTTCCGCGGCGGCGACCGCCAGGCGCTCAGCATCGCAACCGACTGCGCCGGCGGCTTCGCCGAGGAAAACCTCGCGCTCGTCAATTCGGTCGTGACCGCCGCCTCCTTGCAACTCGAGGTGCTGGTTCTGGATCAGATGGTGCACACCATGTTGGACACCTATGTCGGCCCGTCGGCCGGCCGTCAGGTTTTGTCGGGCGAGATTGCGCGCGGCGCCGGGAAGTGCATCAACGCCGTGCTGTGGTATGCCGATCTGCGCCAATTCACCCAACTGACCGAACATATGCGCAGCGACGCCTTGATCGCCTTGTTGAACGACTATTTCGAATGCATCGTCGGCCCGGTCGAAGACGGCGGCGGCGAGGTCTTGAAATTCATCGGCGACGCGGTCCTCGCGGTGTTTCCCCTGCCCGAACGGGCAATCGCCGCCGACGTCGTCTGCGAGGTCGCCTTGGCCGCCGCCGAGAACGCCGTCGAGAACGTCCAATCGCTCAGCGCGTCCCGCGAGGCGGCCGGCGATCCGCCGATCGGATTCGGGGTCGCCCTGCATGTCGGCGATGTGGTCTTCGGCAATGTCGGGTCGGAAAACCGGCTGGACTTTACAGTAATCGGCCGGGACGTGAACCTGGTCAGCCGGCTGCAGGACTTGTCCGCACGATTAAGGCAAACGCTGATCCTGTCCGACGCCTTCGTCTCCCACAGCCGCCGCGAATTCATCGATTTGGGCCGGCATGCCTTGAAGGGAATCGCCATCGACCAGCGCGCCTATTCCCTCAAGCCGTCCGTGGACACGATCATCGGACATCGATAGCCCAGTGGATGTGCCCCCGGCGCTGCTTGTACAGAATGCCGGCCATCCCCATTTATCGGGGGAACCGTTACGACCGGCAGTCAGTCGAAGGACGATTTTGATGAGTGAACAGATTAACCGTGTTTCCGGGCCCGACAATGACGTCAATGACGTCAAGGAACACCTGAAATCCCGCAGCACGTGGCTGCGGCTGGTCTTCATGGTGCTCTTTGCGGTGATTCTCTACATCGCCAATATTGTCTTGTTCGCCGTCGCCATATTGCAGTTTCTCTCGGCCTTGTTCACCGGCGGCCGCAACGAGCGCCTTACGGACTTCGGCGAGAAGTTGGGCCGGTTTATCTATCAGGTCGTCCAGTTCCTGACCTTCAACACCGAGAAAATGCCGTTTCCCTTTGAAGACTGGCCGGGCGACAAGCCCTAGCGCGCCCTTGCAAATGCACTGCCGCTGCGCGACATAGGGCCGTGATTTTCCAGTCCAGGACATAACAAGGACCCGCACGGTGCCGCAACGACCCGTCTACATCGTCGGCGGCGGTCTCGCCGGGTGCGAGGCCGCTTGGCAGCTCGCGCGCCGGGAGATTCCCGCCGTGCTGTACGAAATGCGCCCGCAGGTGGCGACCGACGCCCATCAGACCGATGGCTTGGCCGAACTGGTCTGTTCCAACTCCTTTCGATCCGACGACGCCGAATACAACGCCGTCGGCCTGTTGCATGAGGAAATGCGGCGCTGCGGGTCGCTGATCCTGACCATGGCGGATGAGACGCGTCTGCCGGCGGGCGGCGCGCTCGCGGTGGACCGGGAACGGTTCAGCGATGCGGTCACCGCGGCCCTGACCGCCGACCCGCTGGTCACCATCGAGCGCCGCGAAATCGATACACTGCCGCCGGCGGATTGGGGGTCGGTCATCATCGCGACCGGGCCGCTGACTTCTGCCGCCCTGAGCGAGGCCGTCTCGGCCTTGACCGGCGAAGAGGAACTGGCCTTCTTCGATGCGATCGCGCCGATCGTCTATCGCGACTCCATCGACATGTCGAAGGCATGGATGCAATCCCGCTACGACAAGGGCGACGGCGACGATTACGTCAACTGCCCGCTCAGCGAGGAACAATACAAAGCCTTTATCGACGGCTTGATCGGCTCCGAGAAGATCCAGTTCCGCGAGTGGGAAGCCATCACGCCGTATTTCGAAGGATGCCTGCCGATCGAGGTGATGGCCGAACGCGGCCCGGAGACCTTGCGCTTCGGCCCGATGAAGCCGGTCGGCCTGACGAACCCGCATGCGCCGGAGAAACCCTATGCCGTCGTCCAACTCCGCCAGGACAATGCGCTGGGAACGCTCTACAACATGGTCGGCTTCCAGACGAAGATGAACTACGCGGAGCAGAAACGCATCTTCACCGCCATCCCCGGGCTGGAAAACGCCCGATTCGCGCGGCTCGGGGGCATCCACCGCAATACATTCCTCAACAGCCCGCGCCTGCTGGACGGCGCCCTGCGGCTCAACAAGGCCCCGCATCTGCGGTTCGCCGGCCAGGTGACCGGGGTCGAAGGGTATGTCGAATCCGCCGCCATCGGACTACTTGCCGGGCGCTTCGCCGCGTCGGAGGAACACGGCGTGTCACCGTCGCCGCCGCCGGAGACGACAGCCCTCGGCGCGCTCCTCAACCACATTACCGGCGGCGCGGTCGCCGATAGCTTCCAGCCCATGAACGTGAACTTCGGCTTGTTCCCGCCGTTGCCGGACGCGGGATCGGGCAAGCGACGGCTGCGCGGCCGCGACCGCAAGCGCGCCTATTCCCAGCGCGCCCTTGCCGATTTGAACGGCTGGCTGACCGGCGCACAGGCGGCTGCCGAATAATCCGGTCAGTAGCGCCCCATCATCATTCGTATCGCAAGGCGGATACCGACGAACCGAGCCGGCAGCGCGACATCCGCGTCGAACGCATCACCGCGCGCCTTCCACAGCCGGCGCAGATGCATATCAGCCAGCGGCGCGAGCATGAGCGCCGGCAAGGCCTCGCGCGGGACATCCGCTCTCAAGGCCCGCGCCCGCTCCAAATGGTCGCGGGCGACATCGGCGATTTCCCGGACCGCCGATGCAAGGGCGGGTTCCGGCCGCAATTCCATCAGGTTGCGCCGATTGAGCCCATGCCGGTCGATCAGGTCGTCCGGCAGGTACAAACGCCGTTGCGATAGATGAAAAGGCAATGCGCGTATCAATCCGGTCAACGCCCATGCGATCCCGATATGACGGGCCGCCTTCATCGCGGCGTCGGACCGCACGCCGAGCGCTTCGAGCGCCAACCAGATCAAGTTCGCCGACGTTCCTTCCGCATAGCGGACAAGCGCGTCGACCGATTCTGGCGCCTCGTCGTCGAGGTCCCGTGCCCGTGCGTCGATCAGGTCGTCGAAGTACCGCCGCGTGAGCGTCCGTTCGCCGACCAGTTCCGCCAGAGGCAAAACGACCTCGTGCCGGCGCGGCGACCCGTCGTAGATGCCTTCGATCGCCTCACGCCACCATTGCAGGCGGATTTCGCCAAGCATTGCCTCGCTGACCGTTTCACGCGTTTTCGCGACTTCAAGGTTGAACGCGTAAAGGCTGAAAAGGCCCTCGCGCGACTCGGTCGGCGCGACCATCGCGGTCGCGAACCGCTCCGGATCATACCGCCGCACCGCCGCGCCGCAGTATGAAAGGTCCCGTTCGAAGCCGGACTCCGTCGGCATTGCGCTGAAATTTCCTTTTCTTTTGCACGACTAGCCGAATGTCGAGCCTGTGTTATATTTCTTTCTGATCGTACCTTGGGGGAGAAAGAAAGACATGGCTGCAATACTCACGTCACTGTCCAGGACCGTGACCGCGGGATTCATTCTCGCGGCCATACTCTTCGGCATATATGCGACGCAGCAATACGACAACCTAGCATTCGTAAAGTTCCTGTTCCGCTGGCTGCATGTTCTCAGCGGCGTTATGTGGATCGGCATACTCTGGTACTTCAATTTCGTTCAGATCCCGAATATGCCGAACATCCCGGACGAGCAAAAGCCGGCAATCGGCAAGGTTATCGCGCCGGCGGCGCTTTGGTGGTTCCGATGGGGCGCCATGGCCACGCTCATCACCGGCGTGCTGCTTGCCCTGGCGAACGGCTACTTCATGGATGCGCTCGCGCTGGGCGCCACCAGCGGTGCTCTCGGCCATACCATGATCGGTATCGGCATGTGGTTGGGCACCATTATGTGGTTCAACGTCTGGTTCATCATTTGGCCGGCCCAGAAGAAAGCGCTGGGTATCATCGAAGCGGACGATGCGACGAAAGCCGCGTCGGCCCGTACCGCGATGTTGTTCTCGCGCACCAACACGATGCTGTCCGTCCCCATGCTGTTTGCCATGGTGTCGGCGCAGAATCTGTTCACGACATCTTAATCGGCGGACACGCCGGTTTTGGCGGGAAACGGGGCCTTCGGGCCCCGTTTTTCGTTCGACCGACAGTCCGGGATCAGGTCGGCAGGGCGATCAGCGCCGCCGCGACGCGCCGCGACTCGGAAATCAGCACGTTGTAGGTCCGGCAGGCGGCCCCAGTGTCCATCACGTCGCATCCGATCCCATGCTCGCGCAACACCGATCGAAGGTCCGGGGCCAGGAATTGCAGGTTTTCGCCGCAGCCAATGAGCAGAATCTCGACCGACGGCTCCGCTGCGATAACCGGCGCGAAGCTCTCGGCAGTCAGGGCGTCCATCCGTTCAACGTCCCAACGAACCGTCTGGTCCTGAAACACCAGCACCGATCCGGCATGTTCCACCCCGGACACGCGGAAGCGGCCCGCGCCGTAGCTCTCGACCACTTGCTGGCTGTCGGGAACCGTTGTGGAGAATTCCATGCGCCGACGCGCCCCGCCGCTACGGCGTGGCCTCTTGTGCGCCGCTCGGCTCATCGCCACGGTGCACGTTGAGGTACAGCAGCAACGGCACCGCCAGCGCGACCGACGAGTAGGTGCCGATCACGACGCCCCAGATCAAGGCGATGGTGAAGCCGCGGATGACCTCACCGCCGAACGTGTACAACGCGAGCAGGGCCAACAGGGTGGTCACACTCGTCATGACCGTACGGGCCAGCGTTTCGTTGATCGACTTATTGAAAACGTCGGGCAGCGGCATTTTCTTGTATTTACGCAGATTTTCGCGCACCCGGTCGTAGACGACGACCGTATCGTTGATCGAATAGCCGGCGATGGTCAGCACCGCCGCGACGGTGGCCAAATTGAACTCCAGCGCGATGAGCGAAAACAACCCGATCGTCGTGATCACGTCATGGGTCAAGGCGATCACCGCGCCGACGCCGAACTGCCACTCGAACCGGAACCAAATATACATCAGGATCGCGCCGATGGCGGCGAGCACCGCCCAGATGGCCGATTGCTGCAATTCCGCGCCGACGGTCGGTCCGACCAACTCGGTCCGGCGGTATTCGACCACCTGGTCGTCGATGACGCTCTTGATCCGGGATACCGCTTCCTGCTGCGCGTTATCGCCGCCTTCCTGCCGCTGCACGCGAAGGAGCACGACGTCGGGTTGGCCGAATTCCTGCAGACTGATATCGCCTAGTCCAAGCCCGCCGATCTTGCCGCGCATGTCCGACAGGTCGGCCGGCCCCTTGGTCTCGATCTCCAGCATGATGCCGCCCAGGAAATCGATCCCGAGATTCAGTCCCTTGGTCATGTACAGACCCAGCGAGGCGACGACCAGGAATACCGATAGGCCCATCGCAATGAAACGTTTCCCGATGAAATCGATTTTCGTCCCGGGGGGAACCAATTTGAGCGTCTTCATACCTAGCGTCCTCCGGACCGGATTAAATCGGCAAAGTCTGCGGGCGTTTTCGGCGCAGCCACAACACGACCTGGAAGCGCGTCACCATGATGGCGGTGAACATCGAGGTCATAATCCCGATGGATAAGGTGACGGCAAACCCCTTGATCGGGCCCGATCCGAACGCGAACAGCAGAATCGCCGCGATCAGCGTTGTCAGGTTCGAGTCGATAATCGTGGTCAACGCGCGTCTGTACCCCGCGTCCACCGCATTCAAGGGCGATCGTCCGGCATTGATCTCCTCGCGTATTCGCTCGAAGATCAGCACGTTCGCGTCCACCGCCATCCCCATGGTCAGCACGATCCCGGCGATGCCGGGCAACGTCAGGGTGGCCTGCAGAAGCGACAGCAACCCGAAGATCAGGGCGATATTGAAGGCCAAGGCCACGTTGGCCATGATCCCGAACTTCCCGTAGGTGACGATCATGAAGATCACCACCAAGACCATCCCGATGATGCTGGCGATCTTACCCGCGTCGACCGAGTCCTGACCCAGACCGGGCCCGACAGACCGCTCCTCCAGATAGGTCAAATCGGCGGGCAGCGCGCCGGCGCGCAACAGCACCGCAAGGTCCCGCGAACTCTGTGTCGTGAAATTGCCCTGGATGATCCCGGAACCGCCGAGGATCGGCTCGTTGATACGCGGCGCGGAAATGACCTTGCCATCGAGCACGACCGCAAACAGGCGGCCGACATTGTTGGATGTGATATCGCCGAAAATCCGCGCACCCCGCGTGTCGAAGCGGAAGCTGACGACCGGTTGGTTATCCTGGAAACTCGGCTGCGCGTCGACCAGGTTCTGGCCGCTGAGACGGACGCGCCGATGAATGCAGTGCAGGTACGGCTGACCGTCGGGGCCGAGTTCGTCCGACGGCAATACCTGCGACCCCGGCGGCACCCGCGCGCCGTTCGGATCGCACGCCATGTTCACCATATGGAAGCTCATCTTCGCCGTCTTGCCGATCGTGGCCTTCAACCGTTCGGTGTCTCGGGCGCCCGGAACCTGGATCAAGATCCGGTCGGCGCCCTGGCGCTGAATAATCGGCTCGCGGGTCCCCAATTCGTCGATACGGCGGCGGATGACCTCGATCGACTGCCCGATCACGGTCGTGATGCGGTCGCGCAACGCCTGATCGGTCAGGCTCGCTCGAAACTTGCCGTCGCCTTCGGACGAGATGATCAGGTCCGGGTTTTCGAGCCGAATCCGGGACCGTACGGCGTCCGCTCTCTCCTCGTCGGGAATCTGAAACACCAGGTCGCGGCCTTCGAGGGTGACGGTCCCCCGGACGCGCTCGCTGCGCATGGCCGTCCGGATCGCCGCCTTATAGCTCTTATCCAGGATGTCGTTGACATAGCCTTGGGTGTCGACCTGCATCAGCAGATGCGCGCCGCCCTGAAGGTCGAGGCCAAGATTGATGCGCTTACCGGGCGCCCATTCCGGGCTGCCCTCGAGCGACCCGGCCGGCAGAAAATTCGGCGCGGCGTAAAGGAGCCCCAGCAGACACACGGCCAGGACGAGAATTCGCTTCCAAGTTGGGAAATCTAGCATGGGCCCCTGCTTCAGCTACGGTCCGGAAACGGCTCAGCTTGCCTTGGCGTCGCCGGCGGCTTTGCCGCCCTTTTCCTTCTTTTCGGCTTGCACCGGTTCGGTTTTCGACAGGACTTCGGCGATCGTGCCGCGCGAGACGCGAATCCGCACGCCGTCGGCGATCTGAACCGCGACTTCGTTCTCGTTGACCACCTTGGTCACGGTGCCGTAAATGCCGCCGCCGGTGATGATCTTGTCGCCCCGCCGCACCTCGGAAAGCATTTGCCGGTGGGCCTTCATCTTCTTTTGTTGCGGCCGGATCAGCAGGAAGTAGAAAACGGCGAAAATCAGTACCAGCGGGATCATCGCCTCGAGAAGGCCGCCCCCGCCGCCACCGCCGGCCCCCTGGGCCCAAGCAGTCGAAATAAACATCAGAGTCTCCCAGATGGGCTTACATGGCTGTGCACAGAGGGCGGACTATACCGGTCCGTGCCGTAATTTCAATCGAGCTAAGCGCTTGCCAGCCAATCCGCCCCTAATTGACGGCCGCCCCGCCCATCGCTAGGGTCCGCCGCCCGCGTGAACAAGCACGCCATTTCCGGTATATCGATGTGATGGACGACAATAACAAGACCCATACCCTGTTAACGCGAATCGCCGACGCGCTGGAACGGTTAGCCCCGGAGTCCGACGCGACGGCCGATTTCGACGCCGCCGACGCCTTCGTCTGGCGCGCCGAGACCAACACGCTCGATCCGGTGGCGGCGGTGAACCGCATCGATATCAACCTTCTCAGGGGCATAGGCCGTCAGGTTGAGACCCTTCTCGAGAATACCCGGCGCTTCGCCGACGGGCTTCCCGCCAACAACGCCTTGCTCTGGGGCGCGCGCGGCACCGGCAAGAGTTCGCTGGTGAAGGCGGCGCACGCCCAGATCAACGCCGAAGACGGCCGCAGCCTGGCCTTGGTGGAAATCCATCGCGAGGACATTCCGAGCCTGCCGTATCTCCTGGGCCTGCTCCGCGGCACCGACCGGCGCTGCGTGGTGTTCTGCGACGATCTGTCTTTCGACGGCGACGACGCCAGCTACAAATCCCTGAAGGCGATGCTGGAAGGCGGTATCGAGGGACGGCCCGGCAACGTCATCTTCTACGCCACGTCGAATCGCCGGCACCTGCTGCCGCGCGACATGATGGAGAACGAACGGTCGACCGCGATCAACCCCTCCGAGGCGGTGGAGGAAAAGGTGTCGTTGTCGGACCGGTTCGGCCTTTGGCTCGGCTTCCACAACTGCGATCAGGACACCTTCTTCGCGATGATCGAAGGCTATATCGCGCATTACGGCCTGAAGGTCGGGGATATCCCCTGGCAGGCGGAAGCGAAAGAATGGTCGGTGACCCGCGGCGCCCGATCGGGACGGGTCGCCTGGCAGTATGTGCAGGATTTAGCCGGACGGCTTGGCCAACGTCTCGACGGTTCCTGACCCGTTCAAGGCCGCGCGGCGTTGACGCAGGTATTTCGCCGGATTGACCGCGCGGCGCCCTTTCCGGATCTCGAAATGGAGCTGCGGCTTCCCCACATTGCCCGAGCTGCCGACCTTGGCGATCGTCTGGCCGCGTTGCACCCGCTGGCCCCGCTTCACCGTTATCCTGTCGGTATGCGCATAGGCGGTCATATAGCCCTTGGCGTGCTTGATCAGGATAAGGTTGCCGAACCCGCGCAACTCGTTGCCCCGGTAAGCCACCACGCCGTTCTGCGCCGCCACGATCGGGGTCCCGCGCGGGGCCGAGATATTGATACCGTCGTTATGCAAGCCGCCGCGTTTCGGGCCGAACCGCGAAATCACCCGTCCTGAAACCGGCCACAGGAACCCGTCCTTGCTGAGCCCCTTCGGCCGCGGAATATTCGTCGAGGGCGGCACGATGACCTGTCGCGGCGGCGGCGCGATGGCGACCTGCGACGAGGCGGGCGGCGTCGCCGAAACCGACGGGCCGGTCGACTGATCGCCCTCCCCCCGGTCCACGGCGGCGACCGCCGTCCCGGTGGCTTGCGGGGCCGGGAGCAACAAGGTCTGCCCGATCTTGATCGTAAACGGCGCACCGACCCCGTTCAGGCGCATCAGTTCCTTGCGCGAAACATCGTAACGCTTGGAAATCGCAAAGACCGTATCGCCTTTGCTCACCACATGCGTCCGCTGCGCCGGAATCTTTATTTTCTGGCCCAGCGCCAGGATGTACGGCGGCTCCAGGTTATTGATGATCAGCAAGCTGCGCACCGGAACGCCGTAAAGGCGCGAAATCGCATAGACTGTCTGCTTTCTCATAACGGTGTGAAACCCGCTGGCCGGAACCGGGCGGTATTGACCGGCCGCGCTCTTTCGATCAACCGCGGCGACCGATGCGCCGCCGCGGGTAAACCCGCTCAAGGCCTGTTTCTGGGGCGTTCCGCCAATCGGCGGCAGCGGCTTGCTTTCGATTATCGCACGACGCCCAGGACGCGGTTTCGAGCGCGGGATAGGCACTTGGGGCTCCTTGATGCCCCGGCGTGACGCCAACTGCCGTTCCGAGGCGCGCGCCCGTTCCTCGTATAGAACCACGTTGGCCGGTTGCGCGCAGGCGCCGCACACCAAGGCGAGCAACACGGCCGAAAAACCGATGGTCCTGGAGGAAGAGCGCGTCCCTGGCATTACACCGCCATCCGCCGGTCCGCGCGCCCGGAAACGAGGGGGACGAAGCGGATCGGGCCCAGGTCCGACACGTCGGGAACGCCCGTAGTTTTGACGAATCGCATGAGATGTTGTTCCCCGCGGTCCTCTCCCAAGGGACAAACCATGATCCCGCCGATCGCGAGTTGGTCCCACAACAACGGCGGAATCTCCTCGGACGCGGCGGAAACCAAAATCCGTTCGAACGGCGCCTGCTCGGGCCACCCCAAACTCCCGTCGCCGTTGCGGCCTGTCACATTGTGACGGCGCAACTCCGCGATACAGTCGTCGGCGCGTTGCATCAGCTTCCCTTCGCGTTCGATCGCATAGACCCGGCGGAACAGATACGACAGGATCGCCGTCTGATACCCCGAACCGCTGCCGATTTCCAACACTTTCAAGTTTCTATCGGGATTCAGCGCTTGCACCATTCGTGCCACGACCGTCGGCTGGCTGATCGTCTGCCCATGACCGATGGGAAGCGCGGTGTCCTCCCAGGTCTGATCTTGAAACGCGTCGGGAACGAACAATCCGCGCGGCACTTTTTCCAACGCCGACAACAATTCCGTGTCGGTGATCCCGGCGCGGCGGAGGTCGAGAATCAATCGAATTTTTTGGGTCGGCGGCGTCACCGCGTATTCCCGTCTGGTTTGCGTCTAACGATCGGTCCTTGTTTTAGCAAAAAGCGAGCGAATAGTCGTTAACGACCCGCGATGCGTCAAATCGACATGCAGCGGCGTGATCGCGATGTCGTTCCGATCGATCGCCCGGAAGTCGGCGTCGCCGCGCTTACGGTTGTTGTCATGCTGCGGCTCGCCGATCATGTAGTACTGACGGCCGCGCAACGGCACGCCGTGTATCTCGTATCCGCCGCTGCGCCGGCCTTGCGGCGCCACGACCGTATCGCCGACATCCTTGACCGGACAGGCAGGGAAATTCACGTTCATGAAAACGTCGCGCGTCCATTCGACCGACAGCAGCCGCCGTATGACATCCGCTCCATAATGACGCGACGTCGCCCAGTCGGTCACCCGTCCCGCGCCGGTGGCCTGGCTCAGGGCAATCGACCGGAACCCCAGCAAGGCCCCCTCCATCGCCCCGGCCACGGTGCCGGAATAGATCACTTCCTCGGCAAGATTGGCGCCCTTGTTGACGCCCGACAGCACCAGATCTGGCGGCGACCCCGCCATGATCTCGCCGACCGCCAGCAACACGCAGTCCGTCGGGCTGCCCGAGACGGCGAACCGCCGGCGGCCAAGCTTCTCGACCCGGATCGAACTGGTTACCGTGAAAGCATGACTGGCGCCGCTTTGTTCCGTGCTGGGGGCAACCACCCAAACGTCTTTGCCCAGCGAGCGGGCAATCTTTTCCAGGACCTTGAGGCCGGGCGCAGCGATCCCGTCGTCATTGACCACCAGGATGCGGGCGTTCGGCAAATCCACCATCGTGCGGCGCCGGCTCCTTCGGCCTATCGGCGATCGACGTCGATACGGTCCTGCCCGCCCATGAAGGGTTGCAGGACATCGGGGACGGCAATGGAGCCGTCCTCTTGCTGATAGTTCTCGAGCACGGCGATCAGCGTGCGTCCGACGGCAAGGCCCGAGCCGTTCAACGTGTGGACGAACCGGGTTCCCTTCTCGGTCGGCACCTTGAACCGCGCATTCATGCGCCGTGCCTGAAAGTCCCAGCAGTTGGAGCAGCTTGAAATCTCGCGGTAGCGGTCCTGACCCGGCAGCCAGACTTCGATGTCATAGGTCTTGCGGGCGTTGAAGCCCATATCCCCGGTGCACAGCGTCACCACGCGGTACGACAGGCCGAGGCGCTTCAGCACTTCCTCCGCACAGGCGGTCATACGCTCCAACTCGTCGTCGGACTTGTCCGGATGCGTGATGCTGACCAGCTCCACCTTGCTGAACTGGTGCTGGCGCAACATGCCCCGGGTATCCTTGCCCGCCGCCCCCGCTTCCGACCGGAAACACGGCGTCCAGGCGGTCACCCGGATCGGCAGTTCGTCGACATTCGTCACCGCGTCGGCGACCAGGCTGGTCAATGGGACCTCGGCCGTGGGGATCAGCCAGAAATCGTCGCCGGTGCGATAGAGGTCTTCCTCGAACTTCGGCAATTGTCCGGTGCCGTACATGGTCTGCGAGCGCACCAACGCCGGCGGCGCCACCTCGGTATAGCCGAACTCCTCGGTATGCAGGGTCAGCATGAAATTCGCCAGCGCGCGGTCCAGTTTCGCCAACGCGCCCGACAGCACGACGAAACGCGAACCGGACAGCCGCGCCGCGGTTTCGAAATCCATCATGCCGAGCGCCTCGCCGAGGTCGAAATGCTCCCGCGCCTCGAAATCCATCCGGCGGGCGTCGCCGACCACCCGTTCCTCGCGGTTGTCCTCTTCATCCGCCCCGTCCGGCGCGTCGTCCGCCGGCAGGTTGGGCAGCGTCTCGAGAATGTCCTTCAACGCCGCGGCATGGCCGCGTTCGTCTTTCTCGGCCGTGTCCATGCGATCCTTGATCGACTGCACCTCGGCGATCAGATCGTCCGCGTTCTCGCCGCTCTTCTTCGCCGCGCCGATCAGCTTGGACGCTTCATTTCGGCGCTGCTGCATTTCCTGCATCGCGGTTTGCGCCGCGCGCCGTTGCACGTCCAGTTCCAGAATCCGCGCCGACGCGGGCGAAACGCCGCGACGGGCAAGGCCCTTGTCGAAAGCATCGGGATTCTCGCGGATGAAGCGCAGGTCGTGCATGGCCCTAGACCGGTCTCGAATGGATATGGATGAGTTTCTGCGGCTTTATACGGGGCTAGCCGTCAGATGTCATCATCCTCGAGTTCGCGGTCCAACGCGTCCTCGCGCTCCTTGCGCTGGCGTTCGACCAGACGGGCGCACCAGATCGAAATCTCGTAGAGAAGGATGATCGGCAAGGCGAGCCCGATCTGGCTCAGCGGGTCCGGCGGCGTCAGAATCGCCGCGGCGACGAAGGCCGCGACGATGGCGTAGCGGCGTTTTTCGCGCATGCCCTTGCTGGTGGCCAACCCGGCCCGCGCCAACAGCGTCAGCAAGACCGGCAATTCGAAACTGATGCCGAACGCAAAGATCAACCGCATGACCAGGGACAGGTACTCGTTGACCTTGGGTTCGAGGGTGATGGCGAGTTGTCCCTCCCCGCCGAGTTGCTCGAACCCGGCGAAGAACTGCCAGGCGACCGGCAGCACGAGATAGTAGACAAAGGCCGCGCCCGTCAGGAACAGGAAGGGGGTGGCGATCAGAAACGGCAGGAACGCCCGCTTTTCGTGACGGTACAATCCAGGGGCCACGAACATCCAGATTTGATTGGAGATCAACGGAAACGCCAGAAACGCTCCCGCAAAGAAGGCGACCTTGATCTCCGTAAAGAATTTCTCGTGCAGCGCCGTGAAAATCAGGCGTCGGGCTTCCTGCCCGGTCCAAAGGTCGGCCAGCGGCGCCACAAGGAAATTGAAGATCGGATCGGCGAAATAGAAACAGATCAGAAAACAGACGAGAAAGGAAACGGCGCTATAGATCAAACGCCGCCGCAGTTCGATCAGATGATCGAGCAGCGGCATCTTCGCTTCCTGGATATCCCCGCTCATCCGGCGCTTTCCGTCTTACCGCCGGCGACTTTGGGCGGCGGGCCGGCAGCTTCGGACGCTCGCGGTCCGGGTTCGGTATCGTCGGGCCTCTCCGTCCCGATTTTCGGGACATTCATCGTATCCTTGGCATCGTCGAGCGCGCCGCCGATGTCCGTCGCCACATCCCTCAACTCGCCGGAAGGGTCTATCGTACGGCTGATTTCGTCTTCCAGATCCATGCCGCCGCCCGTCTCGATCTCTTTGCGCAGATCGTCCAGATCGGCCTCCCGGGCGAGATCGTCGATCCCATCCTGGAATTCCCGCGCCATCGACCGGACCTTGCGAATCCATAGGGTCACGGTGCGAATCACCCGCGGCAACTCCTTGGGCCCGACCACGATGATCGTGATCAGGGCGACCAGAAAGAGTTCTTGCCAGCCGATGTCAAACATGGCGGCACGTCATGCCTTGAAGTGATGAGAAGACGGCGACGCTGTCAGCCTTTCGCTGCCTTGTCATTTTCCGCTGCCGTCGGAGAGACGACCTCTTCCGTCTCCCTATTATGCGTGACCGGCGGGGCGTCCGCGTTATCGCTGTTGTCGTCCTTCACCTGTTTTTTGAAGGACTTCAGACCCTTCCCGAAATCGCCCATAAGGCGCGACAATTTCCCGCCGCCGCCGAACAAGATCAGGACAACGGCCAGGACGATAAGCCAATGCCAAATACTGAATGTGCCCAAGCTGAAGTCTCCTCGTTACCGGCGCGGATTGATACACGCCAGATGGCGCCGATCATTGCAGAACACGCACGCCCTCGCAACGATCCTTTGATAGGAGAGATATCACGAAACGCCCGCATTCCAAGCCATTCGGAGGGTGGCTTGCTTCACGGGCAAATCACATCTGCGATATTGCCCTGCGATCAGCCTTGATTGGCCGGAAAGACGAAGGCCTGTTTGGAATCCAACGTTACCTGAAGGACCTCGTTCTCCTTCGGGAGGAAGCGTCCCGGCACCCGGGCATGAAGGTGGATTTCTTCGCCGATCTGGCGGCAGGTGCATAGGTGAACGAGGCTCGACCGGCCCAGCATGCGGGATGCGAGCACGCGGGCGGAGCCTTCCTCGCCATCCGGAACCGCGCCAAGGCGCAACGCTTCCGGGCGAATCAGGATTTCCGCCTTCTCGCCGTCCCGCATCGGCGCCGCCGACAGATTGCCGAAAGGCGTATAGACATCGCCTTTCTCGACAACACCGCTTAAACGGTTCACATCACTGAAGAATTCGGTCACGAAGGCATCGGCCGGCTCGCAATAGAGCGCGTCCGGCCGATCGGTTTGAACGTTGTGCCCGTCTCGCATGACGGCGATACGATCCGCCATGAACATGGCTTCCTCGGCATCATGGGTGACCATCAACGTCGCCTGCCCGCTCCGCTTCAGCAAATGGAGCGTCCGGTCCCGAACCTGATCCCGCAGCCGGGAATCGAGTCCGGAGAACGGCTCATCCAGCAGGATCAACGGCGGGCTCGGCGCCAGGGCCCGGGCCAGCGCGACACGTTGCTGCTGCCCACCGGACAAGGCGTGCGGATAGCGATCGGCAAGCTGCGCCACCCCGACACGGCGCAACACCTCGTCGCAGCGCGCCCGGCGCTCCTCGTCGTCCATCCCGGTCAGTCCGAAATCGACATTCTGCGCGACGGTCAGATGGGGAAAAAGCGCGAAATCCTGGAAGACCAGCCCGACGTTGCGATCCTCGGGCGGAACCCACACGCCGGGTCCGGCGACCTCCTGGCCGTTGATCGCAATACGGCCCTGCTGCACTTTTTCCAGCCCCGCCGCTAGCCGCAGAACCGTCGTCTTGCCGCAACCGGAGGGTCCGAGCAGGCAGACGACTTCCCCGGGCGCCACGGAAAGGCTGAATGAATTCACGGCTTTGACGTCGCCGTAGGCGTGGCCGAGGCCTTCCATTTCGAGTGCTGCCGGTGTGGTCACCTATCGCCCCAGATGCAGTCGCTGCGTTGCGCGTCATTCATACTGCTATCTAGATTAAGTCGCAATTGCGTTAACACAAGGTATGCGTTGACGCTATTCACCGCCGCGGGAGCGCGCAAACTGCGGCAAATCGACCACTTCCGCCGTCGGGCGTTCGTCTTGCTCTGGGGACTCCGCGGCCTCCCCGCCGGCCGCCGGCGCCTCCCCGGCCGCATCCTCCGGTCCGGGATCGTCGCCGAAATCCGCTTCGACGGCCTCCTCGGCAGACAATTCCTCCTCGTCAGGGGCGCTTTCGTCGGTTTCCTCCGTCGTAGGTTGTTCGCGGATTTCGCTCAACGGTCCGAAGCCCGGTTTACGGTCCAACAGCCCCGCCGCCTTCAACTCGTCGACGCCCGGCAATGCATCGACAGTTTCCAGCCCGAAGTGATCGAGGAAATTCTCCGACGTGCCCCACGTCACCGGCCGCCCCGCCGTCCGCCGCCGGCCGCGCGGTCGGATCCAACCAGCTTCCAGCAGCAGGTCGAGCGTGCCCCGGCTGAGCGCGACACCCCGCATTTCCTCGATTTCCGCCCGGGTGATCGGCTGATGATAGGCAATGATCGCCAGCGTTTCGATCGCCGCCCGCGACATTCGCCGGGTCACCGTGTTCTCGACCCGCAGATGCGGCGCCAAATCCGGCGCGGTCCGAAAGGCCCAGCCCTTGCCGATACGGCACAGATGGACGCCGCGGTTGGCGTAGATGCCCTTCAATTCCTCAAGCAGCGCCTTGACGTCCGCTTCTTCGGGCATGCGGTCGACGATCGTCTTTACGGGCACCGGCGCGGCGGCGGCGAACAGCATGGCCTCGAGCACGCGAAGCTGCTGAAAATGATCCATTCCTATGATGTCCCCATCGGCGTTTCTCGTGTCGCTTTTCGTACGTATATCGGCTCGAACGTCCCGGCCTGCCGGACCATCAGCTCGCCCGCCTTGACCATTTCAAGGCTGGCGGCAAAGGTCGCCGCCATCGCCGAACGCGCCACCAACCCCCGCGGCATGTCGGCCGGCAGGAAGGTCGATAACGTCGCCCAGTCGGGCACGTCGCCCAACAGCGCCCGCAGGCGGTCGAGCGCGGCCTCGGTCGAGAACAATTCCGTCGGGTCGATGCGCAAGGACGTGATGTTCTCGCGCGTCCGGAACTCGCCATACGCCTTCAACAACTCGAACAGCGACAGTTCGTAAACCGGATTGTTCACCACCTCGACCGGCTCGGGTTCGCCCCGCGAGAAGAAATCCCGGTTCAGCCGCGGACGTTCCATCAAGGCCCGGCCGATCTTGCGCATCGCCTCCAGGCGCTGAAGCTGGAACGCCAGACGTTCCGCCATTTCAGCGGCGGACAGTTGCTCGCCGTCCTCCTCGACCGTCGGCAGCAGCAGCCGCGATTTGAGATACGCAAGCCACGCCGCCATGACCAGATAATCGGCCGCGAGCTCAAGGCGCAGTTCCCGCGCCTGCGTAATGAATTCGAGATACTGGTCCGCAAGCTTGAGAATTGAAATCTTCGTCAGATCGACCTTCTGATCGCGCGCCAACGTCAGCAGGATATCGATCGGTCCTTCGAATCCTTCCAGGTCGAGAAACAGCGTTCCCGTCTCGCCCGGTTCGGCCGGGCGGGCGTCTTCTTCGAAAAAGGGTGCGCCGTCTTGCGGCGGGGTTTCGTTCGACATAAGCCGCGCATCATACGTTAGGAGAAATCTTTATCCCATGGGGAAGATGACGGCGCGCCTGCATACGCTGCCACAACCTCTTAAGCATTGCCCGTTAACCGGCTGATTTAGATATTAATTCATCGAGTTCTGCGAGCCGCTCGTCGGCATCGTCAATCCCGCCTTCCGACACGCGGGATTGCGCCTGTTTCAAGCGCGCCGATCCCGAGTCGGACAAGGCCGGCGCGCCCGCCGCAACATCGCGCATTTCCGCCATATCGCCATTGCAATGAAGCGCAATATCGCATCCGGCGCCGACCGCGTCCCGCGCGCGCGCTTCCAACCCGCCCTTTAGCGCCTTCATGCTGAGATCGTCGCTCAGCAGTAACCCGTCGAAAGCCAACTCGCCGCGGATAACCTCCTCGATCACCGTCGGCGATGTGGTCGCCGGGAACAACGGATCGACCGCTCGATATACGATATGCGCGGTCATCGCGATTGGCAGGTCGGACAAGGCGCGGAAGGGACGAAAATCGGTCGCGCGCAAATCGTCCAACGGCGCCTCTACCGTCGGCAGCGCCTCATGCGTATCGACAACCGCCCGACCATGTCCCGGAATATGCTTGATCACCGGCAACACGCCGGCATCCATCAGGCCGTCGGCCGCCGCCCGACCGAGCGTCGCGACCACCCCGGGATCGTCCGAAAACGCCCGGTCGCCGATGATGTCATGCGCGCCCTCGAAGCGGAGATCGACCAACGGCAGGCAATCCACGGTCAACCCTAGATCCAAAAGCTCGGCCCCGATCACGGCCGCGTTCAACCGCGCCGCCTGCACGCCGGCCGTTGCATCCCGGGCATGGATACGCCCGAACAGCTCGGCCGGCGGCGGTTGACGCCAATGCGGCGGTTTCAGCCGAGCCACCCTGCCGCCTTCCTGATCGATCAGGATCGGCGCGTCGTCCCGCTGAATGGTTTCCCGCAGGTCATGGGTCAGTCGCCGAACCTGATCCGGCGTGTCCACATTGCGCGCGAAGAGGATGAATCCGACGGGATCCCACTCTTGGTAGAAGGATTTCTCCTCCGCCGTCAGCGACAGGCCGGCGCACCCGAAGATTGCCGCGAGCGGCACTCAGCCTCTCCCGGGCGGAACGACGATACAGCCGATCTTGCGCGCCTTCAGCTTCCGGCAGAGGTCCGCCGCCGCCGCGCGGTTCGGTAACGGCCCGCCCTGGATACGGAAGAACACCTTCCCCTTCACCGTCGCTTTCTGGAGATTGAGGCTCAGCGTGCCGAACAGGTCTCGGTGTTTCGCGCTCTCGCTTTCCCAGTATTTCCTGCCTTGGACATCCGACGACACCGATCCGATTTGGATTCGGAACGCCTTGCCAGCGGCGGCCGCCGGCTTGGCCGGCTTCGTTGCAGGGGTCGCGCGGGCTGTCTTTTGCGCCGCGGGCGGCGTCTTTGGCGGGCTCGGGGTCACCGTGGGCGCTTTCGGCGCCGTCAACCCGGCCGACGGCGCGGGAGGCGTTGGTGCGGAAGGTAGCGGCGCGGAAGGTGTCGGCGCAACGGGCTGCTCCGGCCGCGATCCGCCAGGCGTCAGCGGCACCGGTTTTCCGACCGCCGCCCTGCTCTCTCCGGCGCGGTCGGCGGCCCGCACCCGCGACCCGACGGGAGGCTCGGTAGGCGTGACCGCCGGCGACGGCACCGGGCGCACCGGGATCGACATCGGCTTCTCGGGCGGCGGCAACAGGCGCTCCACCCCTTCGTCCTTGCCGCGCCCGTCGATGGCATTGAAGACGGTCTTGTCCTGATGCGGAATCGCCAGGCCGCCGGGGTTGGCGGGCGCAACCTTCATCGGCCCCTCCGGCTTCAGCAACGGCGCCGCCCCTTCGCTGCCTTCCTTGATTCCCGCCGTGTAGGAATACCAGGCGATGGTGACACCGCCGGTCATGACGATCATCGTAATCAGCAAGGGGACGATCAAAGACAGGGATCGCTTCTTGGGTCGTCGAATCTCGTCCTCGAGTTCGTCCAAGGCTGTCAGCTCATCGTTAAGCGGATCGGATCGGCGCGCCCTCATCGCATCTCCTCGACCGGATCGACGCCGAAGATGCGCAGCCCGGCTCCCACGACCGTTTGCAAGGCCCGCACCAGCGCCAGCCGTGCGGTGGTCAGCGCCACGTCATCCTCGATGATGAAACGCAGCGTGGCGTCGTCCTTACCCTTGGTCCAAAGGCCATGGAAGGCCGACGCGAGATCGTAGAGGTAAAAGGCCAGCCGATGCGGCTCATGGGCTTCGGCGGCGGCCTCTACGGTGCGGGGCCAGTTTCCCATGGCCCGGATCAGAGCAAGCTCGGATTCGTCCGTCAAGCGGTCCAACTCCGCCGCCTGCAACGCCGAATCCGACAGATCGATGCCCGGCATAGCGGTCTTCGCCATCCTCATCACGGAATGGCTGCGCGCGTGGGCGTATTGCACGTAGAAGACCGGATTGTCGCGCGACTGTTCGGTCACGGCGGTCAGATCGAAATCGAGACCGGCGTCGTTCTTGCGCGTTAGCATGATGAAACGCACCACATCCTTGCCGACTTCGTCGACGAGGTCGCGCAACGTCACGAAAGTGCCCGCCCGCTTGGACATTTTCATCGGCTCGCCTTTGTCCATGAGGCGGACAAGCTGGCAGAGTTTCACGTCCAGATCGGCCTTGTCCTCCGTGATCGCCCGCGTCGCGGCCTGCATGCGTTTCACGTAGCCGCCGTGATCCGCGCCGAGAACGTCGATCAGATTGGCGAACCCGCGCTGATACTTGTCGAGATGATAGGCGATGTCGCTGGCGAAGTAGGTCCAGCTCCCGTCCGATTTTTTCAACGGGCGATCGATATCGTCTCCGAAATCCGACGCCCGGAACAAGGTCTGCGGCCGCGCTTCCCAATCGTCCGGCAGCTTGCCCTTGGGCGGCTCCAGCGTGCCGGTGTAGATCAGTCCGCGCGACTCGAGCAGGTCGAACGCTTCGGCCACCTTGCCGGCCTCGACGAGTTTGCGCTCCGAGGTGAAGACGTCGTGCGACACGCCCACGGCCGCAAGGTCGTCCCGGACGAGCGCCATCATCGCCTCCACGGCATGGTCCCGAACGCGCGGCAGCCAATCGGAATCCTCGGCACTCAACCATTTGTCGCCGTCTTCGGCCGCCAGCGCCGCGCCGACCGATTGCAGATAATCGCCGGGGTACAGGCCTTCTGGAATCTCGCCGATATCCTCGCCCAGCGCCTCGCGGTAGCGCAGATAGGCGGACCGCGCGAGCACGTCCACCTGCGCCCCGGCGTCGTTGATGTAATACTCGCGGCACACGTCATAGCCGACGGTTTCCAGCAGGGACGCCAGGACGTCGCCGAACACGGTGCCGCGCGCATGTCCGATATGCAGCGGACCGGTCGGGTTGGCCGAGACATACTCGACATTGACGGCCCGCCCCGCGCCGACCGTGGACCGTCCGTACTCCGTGCCTTGTTCGAGAATCGTCGCAACCGAACGGCACCAAATGGCGTCAGCCAGGCGAATGTTGATGAAACCCGGACCTGCCACATCGACCGCGGCGACATCGGGCAACGCGGCGATTTTTTCCGCCAGCGCGTCGGCGATATCGCGGGGTTTCATCTTGGCGGGCTTGGCCAGGACCATGGCGGCGTTCGTCGCCATGTCGCCATGCGACGCGTCGCGCGGCGGTTCGACCGAAAGACGCGCCGTGTCCAGATCGGCCGGCAAGACGCCTTCCGCGCCCAACGCGCCAATGGCGGCGACGACCTTGTCCCGCATGTCCCGAAATAGATTCACGTCGACACTTCCTTCGCTCCAAACAGCCGCGCATGTTCCCGTTTGGCGTAGCGGTCGGTCATGCCCGCAATGTAATCCGCCGCAACACGCGCGGTCTCCCCGCTTCCCGACGCCGCCGCCAGGACGGACCATTCGTCGGGCATCGACGCAGGATCCTCGACAAAGCGGCGGAACAAATCCTTCACGATTTTTCGCGCCTTGTCCGTCTCCCGTAAGACGTCGGGATGGCGATACATATTCCCAAACAAGAACTTCTTTATGGCGCGGTCCTTTTGAACCATTGCGGGCGAGAAGGCAACGACCGGCTGATCGAGTGCGCGGATGTCGGCTGCGGACGCCGGCGACGCCGCGGCTAACCGCGCGCGAGTCTCCTCCAACACATCGGTGACCATGGCGTCGATCAGACTTCGCACCGCCTCATGGCTCAACCGATGCCGTTCGAGTCGCGGATGCCGCCGGCGCACGCGGTCGATCGCCGCCGCCACATGCGGAACGGCGGAAAGCTCATCGATGGTGAAAACCTCGGCCCGCAGTCCGTCATCCACGTCGTGATTGTCATAGGCGATATCGTCGGCGATCGCCGCGACCTGCGCTTCCGGTCCGGCAAAACTTTCCAGTTCCAGATCCTGCAGCTCGGTATAGCCTGCGATCGTCTCCGGCAGCGGCGCGCCGTCCGAATGCGGCCCCGTTAGCGGCCCGTTATGTTTCACCAGTCCTTCGAGCGTTTCCCAGGTCAGGTTCAGGCCGTCGAACGCCGCGTAGCGCTGTTCCAGCCGGACGACGATCCGCAAGGTTTGATCATTGTGGTCGAACCCGCCGAAGGGCCGCATGACCTCGTCGAGCGCTTCTTCGCCGGCATGTCCAAAAGGCGGATGACCGAAGTCATGGGCCAGCGCCAGCGCTTCCGCCAAATCCTGATTCAGGCCGAGATTGAGCGCCAAGCCGCGGGCGACCTGCGCAACCTCCAGGCTATGGGTCAACCGGGTGCGGAAATGGTCGCCGCCCGGCGAGACGAAGACCTGGGTTTTATGCATGAGCCGGCGCAAGGCGGTGGAGTGAATAATCCGATCGCGATCGCGCTGGAAACACGTCCGTGTGGGGCTTTCAGGCTCCGCCCGAAGCCGTCCGCGGCTGGCCTCTGGATCGCTCGCATACGGCGCTAAATCTGAAGGCATGCCGGAAGGTATCGGCGGCCTCGCGGGAAGGCAATGCCTCAAAATTCGATGGCGCCGGGATCGGGAATGGGATTGACAAATCCTGGAAAAACCCTATCTAAACCCCTACAAAAGCGCCATTCTGTATCTATCGGAGCAGCCCATGAGCGACGCCTTCGCCAGCACGCAAACCAAGCCTGATCGCGCTTTTTCGGTCAGCGACAGCGCGGTTAAGCGAATCACCACCCTCCTGGAGGGCGAGTCGGACGGCACCATGTTGCGCGTTACCGTCTCGGGCGGCGGCTGTTCCGGCTATCAATACGGCTTCGGCTTCGACAGCGACACCACGGCCGACGACCATCTTTTCGAGAAAAGCGGCATCACGGTGGTGGTGGATGACGTATCGCTGGATTTGCTGGCCGGCTCGGAATTGGATTTCGTCGAAGACCTGATCGGCGCCTCCTTCCAGGTTAAGAATCCGAACGCCACCTCGTCCTGCGGCTGCGGGACGTCCTTCGCGATCTAATCAGCCCCCGAGGCGTCAGTGACGCTTAGTGACGCTGCGCGTCACACGCATCTTTCGGTCAATATTCGCTATAAGCATGTCATCCGGCAGCGTTTCGGCTATTGTCCAAGACGATCACCGGGGCAAAAAGCGAAGACGACCTTCCGATGACGGAACCGATACGGCGTATCACGTTCGTCGGCGGCGGCACCGAACCGCTGTCGCCGGTCATCACCTTCAAGGGTGATGCGCTGTCGACCGGCAACTTTTTCCAGACAGACAGGACGGCCAACACGCGATGAAGATCGCCACTTTCAATGTCAACTCCATCAAGGCGCGGCTGCCGCGCGTGCTCGAATGGCTCGAAGAGAGCAAGCCGGACGTCGCCTTGCTGCAAGAAATCAAGACGCAGACCGCTGACTTCCCGGAACTCGAATTCAAGACCTTGGACTACAATGTCGCTGCCCACGGCCAGAAGAGCTACAACGGCGTCGCGATCCTGTCGAAGCACTCGATCGAGGATATCAGGACCGGACTACCGGGCGATCCCGAAGACGATCAGGCGCGCTATATCGAGGCGACGGTCAAAGGCGTCCGCGTCGGCGGCATCTACCTGCCTAACGGCAACCCGGTCGATACCGAGAAGTTCACCTACAAACTCGCCTGGATGGACCGGTTGACCGCGCATGTCCGCGACACGCTCCTGCCGACGGAAATGCCGATCGTCCTGGGTGGCGACTACAATTGCTGTCCGACCAACCGGGACGTCTACGACCCGGAAGGGTTCGCGAACGACGCGCTCTGCCGTCCGGAAACCCGCCGCCGCTTCCGTGAATTGGTCAACCTGGGCCTGACCGAAGCCTGGCGCGCGCTGCACAGCGAAATCGCCTATTCCTACTGGGACTACCAGGGCGGGCGCTGGAACCGCGACGAAGGCGTACGGATCGATCATCTGCTGCTGTCGCCGCAAGCCGCCGACCGCCTGGTCGCCTGTGAGATCGAACGTGGCCCCCGCGGCAAGGAAAAGGCCTCGGACCACACGCCGGTCTACGTGGAACTGAGCGACGACTAGGGCAACTGCCCCCTAATCCAGCAGATATCCGAATTTTTCCCGTGCCCGGCGCAACGCGTCCGGGCTCGGTTGGTTGATCTCCGGGAAGTCGTCGCGCCAGTGATACGGGATGCAGGCGTCGATAATCATCCGCGAATTGGTGAAATTCTTCGCCGCGCGGTCCCACGGGGCAAGGCGGGGATCCGACACCGCGCCCTTGGCGCCCCGGATAAAATCGATCGAGGTCGCCGGATCCGCCCGGGTCAGCGCGGCGAAGATCAGTTCTTCCAGGTTCGTTACGTCGACATCGCTGTCCGTGACGATCACCCAGCGGTTCCCGTCGACGCCGGTTCGGCACATCGACGCCACATGCCCCGCCTGCCGCGCATGCCCTGCATAACGCTGCTCGATCGCGATGGCGAGCAACATCCGCGATCCCCCGACCTCGTGGCACCACGCCGCGGTGACGCCGGGCACGCCGGCGGCTTCCAGGTCCCGTTTCAGGAACGGGGAGCGGGTAATCGCGCGGAACCGGGAATACTCGTCCGGCAGCCGTTGCGGCGCGAATCCCAGCAGGATCGGTTCGTTGCGGTAGTACACCGCCGCGATATCGACCACCGGATTGACCCGGCCCTTCTCCGTATAGGTGCCGGTCCAGTCGCCGAACGGCCCTTCCGGCTCCAGACGGTCGCCGTCCACGTAACCCTCCAGGACGATCTCCGCATTCGCGGGAATCGGCAGCCCCGTGACCTTGCCCGCCACGACATGGATGGGTTTGCCCCGCAGCGCACCCGCCACATCGTATTCCGAAACGCCCTCCGGGATATCGCAGCCACCCATGATGAAGGTCAACGGGTCGCCACCGACCACGATGGCGACCGGCATCCGCTCGCCCCGCGCGCGGTATTTCTTGAAGTGTAGGTCGGCATGACGCCCGGGCAGCACGTTGTGGCAGACCGACCGTTTGCCGTGGATCATCACCCGGTAGGACCCGAGGTTGATCGTCCCGGTCTCCGGATCCCGCGTGACGTGATAACAGCCGGTGCCGATGTAGCGGCCGCCGTCCTTCTCGTGCCAATGCGGCGCCGGAAAGGCCTCCAAGTCGACGGAATCCCCCTGCATGACGTTCTCGAACACCGGTCCGTCGTCGACCTCGACCGGCGCGATCAACCCTTCGTTCCCGGCGTAAACCGCGGCAAACGCCTCGCTCAACGCCACCTTGTCGAGGTCGGTCGGAAAGCCGAGCGTCATGTTCTTACGCCGTCCGCCGAACAGGTTGACCAACACGCGCGATCCCTGGAGGCTGCCGGGGACCTCACCGAACAACACCGCCGGCGCAGTGTCGTCATGGCTTACCAATTCCGCCGCCATGCCGATCTCTTCCTGCCAGGAAGCCCCGTCTATCCGCCGTAACTCGCCGAGCCGCTCTGTTTCCTCGATCCAGCCCCGCAGGTCATCATACAGGATCAGATGCTGCTCATTGGCCCCGGCGCGGCCCTTGGTCGTCCGATCTGTGGTCACGCGTATCCCGCACTCATTTGGGTGTTACGCCACGATTATGAGGCCTGCCCCGCCACCGTGTCACGTCGGACCGTGGCGACGGGTCCGGCGGCACAGATGATTACCCCCATTGGAGCGCTGGCCGCAGCGCCGCCCATCCCACATACTTGAGCAGGAAGTGGATGATGGATATCAGCGTTCTACCTGCCCCGCAGCGGTTCGGCACCATGTATGAGGTCCTGCGGCATTGGGCCGGCGAAACGCCACGCAGTCCCGCTTTGCTTGAGCATGGAAGGCCCCCGCTCGCCTTCTGCGATCTGCTGCGGTCGACCGACGCCATGGGCGCAGCGCTGAACCGCTGGGGTTTCGGCCGAAACGATCGCATCGCGGTCGTCCACCCCGGGGGTCGCGATATGGCCGCGGCGATCATCGGCATTTGGAGCTATGCGACACCGGTTCCCCTGAATCCCGACAGCACGCTGGGCGAGTTCGCCCTTCACCTGCGCGACATGCGGGTCACGGCGGTCGCCATCCTCGCGGATATGGATACGGCGGCGCGGCGCGCGGCGATCGATCTGGACCTACCGATTCTCGATCTGCGGCCGGACGGCCACGGCGGCATGATGCTTACCGCGACCACGCGGGCCCATGCGCCATCCGACGCACATGCTGGCCCGGTGCAGCCGGATGACATTATCGCGGTCCTGGCGACATCCGGCACCACGTCGCACAGCAAGATCGTGCCGATCCGGCACCGTCAATTGACCGCCCGGAACGAAATCGCCGCGGCCGACCTGGGACTAACCCCCGGCGACCGCGGTCTCAACATGCTGCGCCTCTACCATAGCGGCGGGCTGGGCCAGGGAATTTCCACCCCCTTGATCGCCGGCAGCAGCGTGGCCGTGCTGACCGATTTCAGCGTCGAGGGTATCTTCGAAGCGTTGGACACGGAGCAGGTGACGTGGTGCGCCGCTTCTTACGCCGTCTATCACGCCATTCACCCTCACTTGAAGACTTACCGCCCGGCGATCGAACGGATCGCGTCGCGGTTGCGCTTCATGCGGTCGGGGACAGGGCCGCTGAATGCCACGGTGGCCGAAGACGTCGAAGCCGCGTTCGGCGTTCCGATCGTGGTGACCTACGGCACCTCGGAAGCCGGATCCTCGACCAGCGATCCCCCGGACCGGCCGCGACCCGACCGAAGCAGCGTCGGGAAGCGGGGACATCGCGGCGTCGAAATCCTTGATGACACCGGCAAGCCGCTTCCGCCCGGCGCGACCGGAGAGATTGCCGTACGCGGCCCGACCGTGTTCGACGGCTACGAGAACGACGACGCCGCGAACCGGATCGCCTTCATCGGAGAGTGGTTTCGCACCGGCGATCTCGGCTATTTCGATGACGATGGCTATCTGTTCGTTACCGGCCGCATCAAGGAAATGATCAACCGCGGCGGACAGAACATCACGCCGGTCGAAATCGATGACGCTCTCCTCGCCCATCCCGACGTCATCGCGGCGTCGGCCTTCCCGGTTCCGCACCCGACGCTCGGCGAAGACGTCGCCGCCGCCATCGTGACCCGCAACGGCGCGCCCCTCGACCACCGCGCGCTCTCCCAATTCCTGCGCGGGCGGCTCGCCGAGTACAAAATACCGCGCCAACTTTTCTTCACCGCGGAGATTCCTAAGGGACCGACCGACAAGGTACAGCGGCACACGCTGGCGGATGTCTTCGCCGACACGCCCGTCGCACCGGCGAATGCCGAAGGCGCGCCGAACCGCAAGCCCAGCGCCATGGAGCGGCGGCTACAGGATCTTTGGGCGGCCGCGCTCGGACGCGACCACGTGGGCCTGGACGACGACTTCTTCCAATTGGGCGGCGATTCCCTGCAGGCCGTGCAACTATTCCTGCAGATCGAGAAAAGGTTGGGTCATCCCCTACCCCGGTCGGTGCTGTTCGAAGCCGGTACCGTCGCCGCGATGGCGAAGCATATTGAAACGGCGACATCCACGGGCTGCGTGGTGCCGATCCGTCCCGACGGCCGCCGACCGCCGCTTTTCTGCGTGCATGACATCAACGGGGAAGTCCTGAATTTCCGGCCCTTGGCGCAACGATTGGACGCCGACCAGCCGGTCTACGGCATACAATCCGCAGGGTTGGACGGAACCGAACCGCCCCTGGTGCGGATCGAAGACATGGCCGCGCGCTACATCACCGAAATGCGTCGGGTACAACCGTCCGGCCCCTACTCTATCGGCGGCTACTCGATGGGCGGATGGATCGCCTACGAAATGGCGCAGCAACTCAGCCAAATAGGGCAATCGGTCGCTCTCCTGGCGCTGTTCGACACGACCCCTCGGCAGACATCCGGCCGGGCGCCCTTGTCGAAATGGCTCGGGCATCACCGGCGCCGCCTCTCGGAACTCCAACCCGTCGACATCGGTCCCTACTTGGCCCAACGGGTGCGCAACATGGGTGAGATCGCGACGATAAAGGCCCGCGGGAAGCTCTTCTCGACCGCATGGCGGATGGCCGAGGAGCGCGGAAAATCCATCCCCGCCCTCCTCTACCGACCGGCCGAAGCGAACTTGATGGCGGTCCGATCCTATCATCCCAAGCCGTATGACGGCGACGCCGTGCTGTTCAAGGCGGAACCCTACGCCTGGATGGCGGCAGACGCCCATGAAGGCTGGCAAACGCTCATCGGCGGCACCCTTGAGATCCGATCGGTTCCCGGACAGCATGACGATCTGCTGGAGGAGCCGAACGTCCGCGACCTCGCCCGCGCGCTTTCGGATTGTCTGAGCCGGCGGCCGGATCGGGCGGTTAGCCCGCGACCGGTTGGCCGAAAATCTCCTCGAACCGCGCGGCAAAACGGTCCCACGCCTCCGGGTTGATCAACCGCGGCGGCCGCTCCCCCCGCAACGTGCTGACGACCTGCGCCGCGTTCCATTCGGCCATGTTTTGCCGCGATTCATAGGTCACCCCGGCAGTGTGATAGGTCGCGATCACGTTCTCGAAAGCCAACAGCCGATGATCCATGGGCGGCGGCTCCACATTCCAGACATCGAGCCCCGCCCCGGCGATACCGTTCGCCGCCAGCGTATCCGCCAGCGCATCCTCGTTGATAATGCCGCCGCGGGCGCAGTTTACGATGAACGCGCCCGGCTTCATGAGGGACAGCTCATGCGCATCGACCAAGTCCTTGGTCTCCGCGTTGTACGGACAGTGCACGCTGACGAAGTCCGACCGGGCCATGAGATCGTCGAGCGAGACGGACTCCGCGCCGTGCTCCCGAAACCCCGCCGGGTCGACATAAGGGTCGGTGGCGATCACCTTCATGTTGAGGCCCTTGCCGCAGATCCGCGCGACGCGCTGCCCCGTGTTGCCGAGACCGATCAAGCCGATGGTCTTGCCTTCCGCGTTCCATCCCTTGAACACCTCGCGATCGACGCCGCGTTCGCGCCGCAATGACCGGTCGGTCTCGACCATCTTTTTCGCCAGGGCAAGCACCATGCCGACGGCGTGTTCGGCAACGGCTTCGGCATTCGCGCCGGTCTGATTTACCACCAGGACCCCCGCCTCGGTGCAAGCCTGAACGTCGATCGGGTCGTATCCGGCGCCCGATGTGGAGACGACCAGAAGCTTAGGGCATCGGGCGAGCAAATCCGCCGCAACCTTATAACGGTCCGGGACTTCATCCCGCGCGCTGGTGATGCAATAGGCGTGGCAGGTCTCCATGATCGCCCAATTGGCGTCGTCAGCGGCCTGAAAATCGAGGCGGTGCATGGCGACCGAAGCGTCGGAGTCGAGGTGATCCGCAACATTCGGCGTCTTCTTGTCGTCGAACCAACAGACACGGCGTGCGTTATCGCGTGAAGTATTCTTATCGGACATTCTTTTCGGGTCTCCCGGTGGAAGGCAGGCGGCATCTATTCTGGCGAATAGCGTCGAACGGCAAGGCATTGGAGCGGCGCGAACGTCCGCCCGGTGTCGCAATGGTATGCGGCCCGGATGCCGCGATGCAACTCCGGCCCGGGAATCCGCCCGCCAAAAATGCGCTACACTTCGCCTGCACCGTCGTTCCCTCCCCGCCACGCCAACAAAACAGGACAAAACACATGGACGCAAAGCCCCTCGACGGCATCCGGGTCCTCGACCTCACGCAGATTTACCAAGGCCCGTATGCGACCTTCCTGATGGCGATGGCCGGCGCGGAGATCGTGAAGGTCGAACCGCCGGGCGGCGAGCGGATGCGCCAAGGCGTCGGCGACAAGACCTCGCTTGCCTTCGCGATGCTGAATTCGAACAAGAAAAGCCTGACCCTCGACCTTAAAAATCCGCGGGGGAAGGAAATCCTGAAGTCCATGGCCAAGGAAGCCGACGTGCTCGTGGAGAACTTCGCCGCCGGCACGATGGACCGCCTGGGTCTCGGCTATGCCGTGCTGCGCGAGATCAATCCCCGACTGATCTATGCGTCGGGAACCGGCTACGGCCTCTCGGGGCCGGACCGGGACATGCTCGCCATGGACCATACGATCCAGGCGGCCGCCGGACTGATGAGCATCACCGGCGAGACCGGCGGACCACCGGCCCGCGCGGGCGGCACGCCTTGCGACATCATGGGCGGCGTCCACCTCTACGCGGGCGTGTTGCAGGCGCTGCTCGGCCGGCAGGCGACGGGCAGAGGCACGCTGGTCGAAACGGCGATGGTGGAAACGATGTATTTCACGCTGACGAGTGATCTTTCCGCCTTTCACCGGACAGGCGAGTTGCCGGAACGGCGCGGCGACAAGTCGCCGGCGAATATCGCGCCCTACAGCCGCTTCCGATGCAAGGACGGCTGGATTGCGCTGATTTGCGTCAGCGAGGCGCAGTGGGAACGGATATTGACCGTGATCGGCCGCGAGGACCTGATCGGGAACCCCGACTACGGGACACGGGAAGACCGCCACGCCCACGAGAAAGAGATCAACGGCATGATCGAAACCTGGTGTCGCGACCTGCCCCGCGACGAAGCCTATGCGATCATGCGCGAGAACCGGGTGCCCGTCGCGCCGATCCGCACGCTGGCGGATGTCCGCGCCGATCCGCATATGCACGAGCGCGGAATGCTGCAATGGGCCAACCACCCGGACATGGGCGATATCGTCCTCCCATCCGCGCCGATCCGGCTTTCGAGCTACGCGACGGAGGACGTGAGATTCTTTCCCGGCATCGGCGCCGACAACGCCGACGTCCTGCGGGAATGGCTGGACATGAACGACGCCGAGATCGAAGACCTCGCCGCCGGCAAGGTCATCTAACCGCGTTCTCGGTCTTCTTGGGGCCTTGCCCGAAGCTTTCGCCGTTTTCGGCGAGGAAAGCCAACTCTTCCTCGGTGCTGGTCCGCCCGAGCACGGCGTTGCGATGCGGAAACCGGCCGAACCGCGCCACGATGTCGCGATGGCGGCCCCAACCCCAGATGCTGCGGTCGATATAGCGGTGCCATTCGCTCGGCGCGGAGGCGCGGACCTGTTGCAACAACGCGCCGCCCCGTTCCTGATCCCCGATGCTCTCCGCGTGATGGAACGGATGGTACAGCCAAATCCGTTCAACCGGATGCAGCGCTCGGTCGAGCCCGCGGTCGATCGCGTGGGTCACGACCTCGAAGGCGCAAGGATCGCCCAGATACGCGTCCGGCGTGTTACGGTAAAGATTGCGCGTGAACTGGTCGAGCAACAGGATCAACGCAAACGCCCCGCCCGATGTGTCCCGCCAGTCCATCAACTCGCGCCGGCAGGCGCGGGCGACCAGTTTTCCGAAACGCGCGCGGATTTCCTCGTCCACCGCTTCACCGCCCCGATACCACCAGTCACGGCGGGCATAGGCCGCGTCGGGGCCGTCGAGGCTAGGCCCCAGCCAAAATTGAACGATTTCGTCGATGGTGTCGGCACTCAATGCGGATGCTCCATGCTGCTGGGAAGATAACCGCCACGCGTCGGCTACTTGATATTCGATGGCGACGGGGTTCGCATCAAGATCGACAATCCGTAGAGTCCGATCAAGGCAATGGCCAGCATCTCGCCGCCGTCTTCGACGAACGCGAATCCGTAGTTGACCGTTCGGGACACGCTGGCGAACTGTGCATGCGCAAAGTCGGTCGCAACACCGAAAAAAGCAAGGAGCCCAACGCCGGCGCCGTTGACCAATGCGATCACCGTCACCTTTCCCCGATCCGCGATGAAGCCGATGATCGATAGTCCGAAGATCACCATCGCCGAGCCCGCAAAGAAAACGAGTTCACCGTAGCTCTTCTCGAACGGCAGCAGTTTTCCGGCTGTCTCGTGGATTCGCAATGCATTGTCGGCCACGAAGTACAGGTAAACGACCGCGATCACCCGGAGCAGCCACGACTGGTGCGCACCCCCCGCGCGCCACATGGCAAGCGCGGCGATGCCCAACAGGCCGTATTCGAAAAATTCGAACACCGACCGATCGCGGTCGAGTTGAAGCATGCCGGTTGCCCAAATCCAAACCGCGACCGAATTCTCATACTTTAGTCCGAGCAGCAGCGTTGCATGAACGAGCAACCCCAAGGCCGCAACCGCGACAATGAGGCGGGCGATGCGGCCGTAGCCATCGCGACGGAGGAGCATCCAACCCGTCACGGTCATTTCACGCCGCATAGCGAGAAGGAGCACTCGCATGGTCACAATCAAACCGTCGCGGCGCACCGCATTCAAATCGGTCGCAACCGGCGCAACAACGTCAGGTTTGGCCATCTGCCGACCCTAATGAATAGGTCCTGGGTTTACCAGCGCGTTTCGTTCCGCGGGCCGACCATGGGCGCAGGGACCGATCCGACAACGTGTTGCGGGAACGCTGGAGAACTCCGGCATTGGACCGTCGGATTACCGTCGATCGTCGGTAGCCGCAGAGACGGGACACAGTTACTGTTGACGGGTTGGCCCCGCGCAATCAATCAGGATAATGGGAGGACGTCATGCCCACCGTGCTCATCACCGGCTGCGACTATGGAATCGGGTTCGAGTTCGCCCGACAATACGCGAAGGATGGCTGGACCGTTCACGCGATCTGCCTCGATGACGAAAGCCGCGATAAGGTGGCCGCGCTCTCCAGCGATGTCCATTTCCATCACCTGGATGTCTCGGACGAGGCCGGGCTGGCGGCGCTGGCCGATACCCTGAAAGACCAACCGATCGATCTGTTGATCAACAACGCGGCGAGTTTCGCGCCGGACGGACCCGGCACGCTGATGCTGCCGGATATCGACGAATACACCCGCGTGATGAAGATCAACGCGGTCGCCCCCGTCTATGTGGCGAATGCCTTCGAGAACCACGTCGCCCGCAGCGACCGCCGTCAAATGGTTTTTATCGGCACCCGGTCCGGTTCGATCGGCGACAATGGGTCCGGCGGACATTACGCCTACCGGTGCAGCAAGGCGGCGTTGAACATGGCGGCGAAGAGCCTCTCCATCGATTTCGCCAAGCACGGCATCGTCACCGCCGTCCTGCATCCCGGCTCGGTCGCGACGGAAACCCGCAAGGGCGGGCAGATTCCGGTCGAGGAGAGCGTCACCGGGATGCGGGGAATCATCGACGGCCTCACCCCGGAAACGAGCGGCACGTTCCAACGCTACGACGGCGGCACCATCGAGTGGTGATAGCGCGCCCTTAGACCACGCCGTCGTCCACGCGGGCCGGCATTTCCAGGAAGGCCGCCAAAACATGCCAGAACCGGCGGCGGTTGATGCCGACCGTCATGTTATGCGCCTGCCCGGACAGGATGATCATCTGCTTATCCTTGGTCGGCAGCTTGGCGTAGAAGGCGGCGTTGTCCTCGTCGGTCGTGATGCCGTCATGGTCGCCCCGGATGATCAACACCGGGCAGGTTATCTTCGTCGGATCCACGAGCGGCAGGTTGATGCACATGTCGACATAGGTGCCGTTCGGCACCGTGCCGCCGCCATTGGCCATTTCCGCGGCCGCCGCGGCGGCCGGCAGTTCGGGCGCGGTCAGCCCCACCACGTCGCGGGTGAACATGTTGTGGAAATACTCCTCGCCCACCTCGCGGCTGTTTGTCGCCTGCCATTCCGCCAGCCGTTCCCGGCGTTTGACCAGCGATGGCGCGTCCTTGGCGATCCAGGGAAAGGCCGACAACCCCAACCGCTCGACCCGCTCCGGCGCAGCGTTACAGAACGCACCGGCGCGGAGCGCCCCGGACGACGTGCCGAAGAACGCGAACTTGGATTGGCCGGTCGCTTTCTCGACGATGGGCACGGCCGCCTTCAGATCCTCGGCGCCGTCAAGGATGTAGGAGAAGCCCTCGGTGCGGCTCGACCGGCCGTATCCTTCGTGATCCATCGTCCAGACATCGAACCCACGGCCGGCGAAGACATTCATCAGCGAGTATTCGCCCGCGCCGGGCACGGTCAGATCATAGCTCGTGCGCGCCGCCTGCGATGATCCATGGACAAGGAACAAGACCGGCCGTTCGCCGTCGCTGCCGACGTTCGACGCGTATTTCCTGTATAGGAACAGGTTCACGTCCCCCTTCTTGGCCCAATGTTCTTCCGCAACGATATCGGCATTTTTGTTTTCCACGCGCATCGGCGCTTCTCCTTTTTTGCTTTTCGAGGGCAATCCGTCTCGATCCCGAAACATAGACCGGCTTTACGGCGTGGGAACCATGACCTCGCCGCGCATGATCAGCCGGGTGGTGCGGAGGATACCCGCGCTCACGACATTCAGATCGACCCCGGTGCCGCTGGTTTCGAGCCGGACATCGATCCGGCCCGACGGGTGCTCAATCTGCACGTCACGCGGATTGGCGGGGTCAGGGCGGCAGAGTTCATGGGTCACCGACCCTTCGATCATCGAGGCGGTCGCGACACAGACCGCGCCGGTCACCGCATGCGCCGCATGTACCTGCCATGGCGTAAAGTAGCGCGAGGAGATATCGCCGCCTCTGGCCGGCGGCGCGATCAGACCGACCTTCGGAATGACCATCTCCGATACATCGCCGAGGCCCATTCGCGCCCCGGCCTCCAACCGGACCGGTTCGATCAACTCGAACAGCACCCGGTTGCGGTTGATCTCGTCGCGACTTTCGTAGCCCGACAAGCCGAAATCGGCCGCACGCAGGAAAACCATCGGCATCGCCACATCGACGCAGGTCGCGTCCAGGCCGTTGATCGTCTCGATCACCTGTCCGGTCGGCAGCAAGGCCCCGGTCTTGGCCCCCACCACATCCATGAAATTGAGGTAGACCGGCGCGGCCGTGCCGGGCACGCCGTCGATCTCCGCGGCGCCGTCATAGCGCACGCCGCCGCCCGGCGTTTCGATCCGCGCCTCGATCCGCGCGCCGGTATTGACGTTATAGATCATCACGCTGGTCTGATCGGATGTCGGCGTGATCATCCCGGTTTCGACCGCGTAAGGGCCGATCCCCGATAGCATGTTGCCGCAAGACGGCGTGATGTCGACGACCGGCTGATCGATCGATACCTGGGCAAACAAATAGTCGACATCGATACCCGGCCGTTCCGACGCGGAAACGATCGCAACCTTGCTGGTCAACGAGTCCGCCCCGCCGATCCCGTCGATCTGCCGCGTATCCGGCGACCCCATCACCGCCAACAGCACCTGGGCGCGCTCCGCCGGGTCGGACGGCAGATCCTTCGAATTGAAGAACGGTCCCTTGGACGTTCCCCCGCGAAAGATCAGGCATGGAATGGGACGAAGCGGCATGATGAACCCAGATTGATCGGCGTGTTGGGACAATAACCAAAGATCGGCCGCGCTCAAGGCGGGCGGCCGATCACGTTCCGCAGCTTATCGGTCTGACCCAGGCATTTCAAATGCCCCTGAACAGGACGAACCGGATTTGCAACACGCCCGTTTATCCCTATCTTGGCGGCATGTCCGAACCCAGCCAACATGTCGTCGTGCAAACCGACGATACGGTAACCGTAGCGTCGATCCCGACGGCGACGCACGCACTGCTGCCGCGCGCCATCGCCGCCTTTCGCGGCGCCGGCAATCGGTCGCGCATTCGGATCAGCGACCTATCCGCCAGCGAAGTGCTCGACGCCGTCGCCAGCGGCGATGTGGATTTCGGCATCGATTTCATCGGCGCACAGGATCCGAGTTTCGACTTCCAGCCCCTGGCGGAAGAACAGTTCGCGTTGGCGATGCGACACGACGATCCACTCACGGCGGAATCGTCCATCCGATGGGCGGATATCGACCCCACGCGGTTCATCGCCATCTGGAAAGGCAGCGGTAACCGCATGCTGATCGATAACGCGCTGGCGCGCGCCCGCGTCAATCTGGGCTGGGCCTATGAAGCGCGGCATCTCTCCACCGCCCTGGCGCTCGTCGACGCCGGCGTCGGCGTCACCGCCCTGCCCGCCTCGGCCATCCCGGATACGGACCATTCCCGTGTCGTGTCGCGCCCGCTCGTCGAGCCGTCGATTGCACGAACCATCGGCGTGGTCCGCCGGGCTGGCGCCGCCCTCTCCCCGACCGCCGAAACACTCCATGCAACGCTGTTGGATCTCGCCACAGTCGAAGCCTGAGCGCGGCAAATACAAGCCAGAAAAGTAGGCGATAACGCCATCACAACTTTTACGCTATTCCGTCCCAAACCTGATACGCTACTGCCACAAAGCTGAAAGCCCGGCGAAGACCGGACAATCGGGTGCGGTCCGGACCGTGGCTAGGCATGTCGGAAGGGGGACACCGATGTCTAATACGTTTCTCGTAGCCGTGGACGGCAGCGAGGGTAGTGTCAGAGCAGCCGAATTCGCGACCGAACGGGCGGTTGCCAGTAAAGCGAAACTGGTCCTCGCCTATGTCATTGAATGGTCGCCCTACAGCTTCCACACACCCGACGAACTGGCGGAACGGCACAAGCGCCGGGAAGAGGAGATCGAACGCGCACACTCCACCGTGCTGGAACCGGTATCGCAATCCGTCAAGGACAAGGGCGTGGATGTGGAGGCCGTGGTGCATCACGGGCATCCGTCGGAAACGCTCGTCGATCTCGCGAAGGACCGTGGCGCCGCGCAGATTTTCATCGGCCGGAAGGGTCAATCGCGCGTGGCGTCGCTGCTGTTCGGCAGCGTCGCCGGATCGCTCGTCCAGACCTCGCCTGTGCCTGTCACAGTCGTTCCATAAGAATCAACAAACGGACACACCAAAGGGGGGTGTCATGAAACGTATCATTCTTGCTGCGGTCCTCACGCTATTGACGACCGCGACGGCGCAGGCCGCGGGCATCGACGAAACGATCAACACCGCAACGGCACCGATCGCCGCCTGGGTCGGCAAAATCGTCTTCTTCAAGATCCCGGTCTTCGGGGCGGAACTGCCGCTGGTCGTCCTATGGCTGGTCGTCGGCGCGGTGTTCTTCACCTTCTACATGGGTTTCTTCAACATCCGCGGTTTCAAGCACGCCATCGAACTGGTGCGCGGCGACTACGCGAACCCGAAGGACGCGGGTGAAGTCTCGCATTTCCAGGCCTTGGCCACGGCGGTCTCCGGCACGGTCGGCATCGGCAACATCGGGGGCGTCGCCGTCGCGGTGACGGTCGGCGGTCCGGGCGCGACCTTCTGGCTGATCATGGCCGGGTTCCTGGGCATGTCGACGAAGTTCGTCGAATGCACCCTCGGCGTGAAATACCGGAACGAAAACCCGGACGGCTCCGTCTCGGGCGGCCCGATGTATTACCTTCGAAAGGGCTTCGCCGAGCGCGGCATGGAAGGTCTCGGCAAGTTTCTCGGCATGTTCTACGCCATCGGCATCTTCATCGGCGCCCTCGGCATCGGCAACATGTTCCAGTCGAATCAGGCCTATGTGCAGCTCAACAACGTGGCCGGCGGCACCCTAGACGGGCTCGGCTGGCTGGTCGGCCTGGTCATGGCGGGGATCGTCTTTCTCGTGATCGTGGGCGGTATCAAGTCGATCGCGCGCGTGACCGAGAAGATCGTTCCCTTCATGGCAATCTTCTACTGCGTGTTCGCGCTGATCGTGATCTTCATGAACGCTGCGGTGATCCCCGAGGCCATCGCGAACATCTTCACCGGCGCGATGACCGGCGAAGGCGTGGCCGGCGGCGCATTGGGCGCGCTGATCATCGGGTTCCAACGGGCGGTGTTCTCGAACGAAGCCGGCATCGGCTCCGCCTCCATCGCGCATTCAGCGGTCCGGACCAACGAGCCGGTCACCGAAGGCACGGTGTCGCTGCTCGAACCGTTCATCGACACCATCGTCATCTGCACGATCACCGCGCTGGTGATCGGCACGACGGCCGCGGCCGACCCGAACTTCGCCGGGGACGCCCAAGGCATCGCCATGACATCCGCCGCCTTCGAGCGACAGATATCATGGTTTCCGGTTCCGCTGGCCATCGCCGGTGTCCTGTTCGCCTTCTCGACCATGATCTCCTGGTCGTATTACGGGCTGAAGGGCTGGGCCTATATCTTCGGCGAGGATCAACGCGGGCAGACGATCTACAAGCTGATCTTCTGCGCCTTCGTGGTGCTGGGAAGCACGGTGCAGCTCGGCCCGATCCTGGACATCTCCGACGCGCTGGTCTTCCTGATCTGCGTGCCGAACATCCTGGGCCTGTACTTCCTGGCTCCCATCGTGAAGCGGGAATTGCAATCCTATCTCGCCCGCATCGAAAGCGGCGAGATCAAACGGTTCAAGGGCGGCTAGGCAAAGCCCAACCCGGCAAGGAAGAGCCCGGCCTCCCCGCGGGGCCGGGCCTTTTCCGTGGGATCGTTGCCTCATAGGACCGGCAACGGCCGGTTGGTGCATCCTCCCGGCCAAGAAAACCGGCGTCAAACGGCTTGCAAGACCGGCAACACCTCCTTTTCCAACAAGGCCTTGGCCTCGACGCCCTCCGGTGTCTGGGTCAGACGGATGTTGCCGCCCATCGAGACCTTGTCGAGGCCGAGCGCGGCGAGGTCCCGCAGCCGTTCGATGCAATGATCGGGCGGGCCGACGATGGCGAAATGATCGATGAATTCCGGCGTGAGCGTATCCGCCTGCCGGGAATCGCCATGGGTGTGTTTCCGCATATCGTAATTCTTGCGCAGCGTCTGCAACGCGGCCTCCATCGCCGGGGACACGGGACCGGAGGTCTTGCCGTGCATCACCGAGAAGCGCGCGAAGGTCGTCAGCCCCCCTTTAACGAGGGTCCGCGCCACGTCGAAATCGGGATGGCAGACGCAGTTGAGATAGGCGCCGTAGGCGATGCCGTTCGGATCCAGCCCGGCCTTCTCGCGCGCCGCCTTCGCCAGCTCGATGCCCCACGCGAGCCGATCCTTGTCGGCCCCCAGCGTGAACATCAACCGGTCCGCATGGAGGGCGGACAGTTCGATCACCTTCTCCCCGCTCGCCGCCACCTCGACCGGCGGTTTGTGTCCCCCGGCCATCCAGCTTATCCGGCTGTCCTCGGGGGAATCGGCCAGCTTGAGACTACCGACCGCAGGCGCGACGCTCTCCGGCATCTCGATCTCGTCGAAGGGCACCGCCTCGCCCCGTAGATAGGTCTGCAGGTGGCGTAAATAGGTCTCGAACTGCTTCAGCCGCGCCGGACCACGGCCGAGATGCGCGAGCGCGGAATCGCCCCGGCCAATGCCGAGGACCGCCCGGCCGCCGGACACCCGGTCGACGCTGGTGATGGACGTGGCGGTCGCCGCCGCGACGCGCGTGACGGAATTGGTCACCGACGTGCCGAGACCGATCCGCTCCGTAACCGTCGCCGCCATGGCGAGCGATACGTAGGGATCGCCCGACAGGTTCTGGGAATCGACGACCGACAGGCCGTCCCAGCCCTTCTCCTCGGTATCGCGAGCGACCTTCATGATGCCGCGCGGCAGGGCGGCGCTGTGGTTCCAGATCTTCACCATGTCATTCTCCGTCCGAACCGCGGCTCCGTCCGCCACCGGTCATTTCTTCTGGCTGTCGAGGAATTTCTTCGCCCCTTTGGCGAACCAACCCGACGCAGTCAAGTACTGGTTCAGGTGTTTGCCCATATCGAGCGCGTTATCCAACGGCATGTTCTCCGCCGCCCGAAAGGTCTCGCGCGTCAGCGCCACCGCCTTCGAGTCCAGCGCCATCAGCCGGTCCACAAAGTCCGCCTCGACGGTTTCCAGGGCGTCCGCGTCCTCGGCCAATCGGTTAATCAGCCCCATCTCGTATAAACGGGTCGCCTCGACTAGATCGCCGAACATCGCCAGTTCCAATCCCAGCCGCGGCCCGACAAGCCGCGCCAGGATCGGCGTGCAGACGGATGCGGGGAACCCGTTCCGCATTTCGAGCGCGCCGAACCGCGCCGACCGCTCGGCGAGGACGAAGTCGCAGCCCATGGACAGCGTGAACCCGCCCGCCACCGCGTATCCATTGACCACCGCCACGGACGGGATTTCCAGATTGTGCAGGATATGAAAACTGCGGACCCAGGCCTGATCCTTGGCATAGGCCTCGTCCGGCGTCGGTTCAGTTCCGGCCTCGGCCTTGAGATCGCGACCCGCGCTGAACACGCCGCCGGCCCCCTTGATGACGAGAACGCGGGCGCTCCGGTCTGCCGCGACCTCGGTCAAGGCATCCGCCAGCGCCAGCGTCGTCGGAATGTCGAAGGCGTTCTTGCGTTCCGGCCGGTCCAGAATCAGGGAAATCCGGCCGCTGTCGTTTTCCGTTCGTATCATGGAGCCTCTCTACGGACTCGGCGGGCCGATCCCGGCATCCGTTGGCCCGCAGGTTGGCTGGAAGACGAAGCGGACCGGGCGGCGACGGAGGCCGCCCGATCCGGCATCCGTCAGATATCGGCGTAGACGTGCTTCTCCGCCTTGGCGCCGGGATGGGTGACCGCGCCGCCGCGGGCATCGCCCACGGTCTGGGCATAGCGCCACAGGGCGCCCGACTGGTAGTCATGCTCGCGCGGCTCCCAGCTCTTTCGGCGTTCGGCCAGTTCTTCTTCGCTGAGGTCGACATCGAGTATTCCCTCGACCGCGTCGATGGTGATCACGTCGCCATCTTTCAGCAGGCCGATCGGCCCGCCAACCGCCGCTTCCGGCCCGACATGGCCGATGCAGAAGCCCCGCGTCGCGCCGGAGAAGCGGCCGTCGGTGATCAGCGCGACCTTGTCGCCCATGCCCTGACCGTAGAGTGCCGCGGTCGTCGCCAGCATCTCCCGCATGCCGGGGCCGCCCTTCGGCCCCTCGTAACGGATGACGAACACTTCGCCTTCCTCGTAGCCGCGATTCTCGACACATTCGAAGGCGTCTTCCTCGCAGTCGAAGACCCGGGCCGGCCCGGTGAACGTCAGCGTATCCATGCCGGCGACCTTCACGATGGCCCCGTCCGGCGCGAGATTGCCTTTCAGGCCGACGACGCCGCCGGTCGGCGTGATCGGGTTAGCGGTCGAGTAGATGATGTCCTGGTCGCCAGGCACCTTCACGCCTTCCAGGTTCTCGCCGATGGTCTTGCCGGTGACCGTCAGGCAGTCGCCGTTCAAGTACCCGCCGTCTAGCAACGCCCGCATCAGGACCGGCACGCCGCCGATCTCGTACAAATCCTTGGCGACGTATTTGCCGCCGGGCTTGAGGTCGGCGATATACGGCGTGTCCCTGAAGATATCGGCGACGTCGAACATATCGAAGTCGATGCCGGCCTCGTTGGCGATGGCCGGCAGATGCAAGCCGCCGTTGGTCGACCCGCCGGAGCACGCGATGATACGGGCCGCGTTGATCAACGCCTCCTTGGTGACGATATCGCGCGGCCGGATGTTCTTCTCCAACAGGTCCATCACCATCTGGCCGGAAGCTTCGGCGTAGGCATCGCGCGATTCATACGGCGCCGGCGCGCCCGCCGACCCCGGCACCGCCAAGCCGATCGCCTCCGACACGCAGGCCATGGTATTCGCCGTGAACTGGCCGCCGCAGGAGCCGGCCGACGGACAGGCGACGCATTCCATCAACTTCAGATCTTCGTCCGACATCTGGCCCGCGCTATGCGCGCCGACCGCTTCGAACACATCCTGCACCGTGACGTCACGCCCCTTGAAACGGCCCGGCAGGATCGACCCGCCATACATGAAGATCGACGGCACGTTCAACCGCACCATGACCATCATCATGCCCGGCAGCGACTTGTCGCAGCCCGCCAGGGTCACCATCGCGTCGTAGCAATGGCCCCGCATGGTCAATTCGACCGAATCCGCGATCAGGTCGCGGCTCACCAGCGAGCTTTTCATGCCCGCATGGCCCATGGCGATGCCGTCGGTCACGGTAATCGTGGTGAACTCGCGTGGCGTGCCCTTCTTCGCCTTGACGCCCAGTTTCACCGCCTGCGCCTGCCGGCCCAGCGAAATGTTGCACGGCGCGGCCTCGTTCCAGCATGTCGCGACGCCGACGAAGGGCTGGGCGATTTCCTCCTCCGTCATCCCCATCGCGTAATAGTAGGAACGGTGCGGCGCGCTTTCGGGCCCGACGGACACATACCGGCTGGGCAGCTTCGACTTGTCGAAGGCCATAAGATTCCTCCTGTGAGACCTGTTCAATTGCCGTGATTTCGGTGCAGTAAACTGAGCCACCAACCGCAATTCCTAAGGGATTTCTGCAGCGATGGCCAGTGGCCAGCGGAACCGAACGGCAACGCGGATAAATAGGGGATTTTAGCGGCGGGCCTCGGCGAAGAACCGGTCGAAATAGTCCCGCTTGTCGCGGCATCGGCCATCGGTGAAACACGAGCCGAGTTCGCTGACGATCGTACCGTTCTGCCGCAGGGTCAGTTCCCACGGCCGCCGCATCAGGACGGTATGGACATACATGGCGAAACTTTCGGCGAAGTCCTCGGCCGGCATGGTGGTCGCGTAAAGCGACGGAAAGTTGGAATTTTCGAGATGCTTGAACGTGTCCGGCAGAGACCGGACATACTCATCGTGATTGCCGCTCCGTACCTGGTCGAGCGCCGCGTCGAGAGAACGGGAATACCGGTGGCGTTGCGGATTGATCCACGACAGGCAGGCAAAGGCGCAGTCGGCATGGGCTTCGTCGTAGGAGAACCAGCGGGACACGATATCACGCTCGAAATCGATCAGATGGCCGAACTCATGCAGCAGGACGTAACGCAGCGTCGTAACCCGGTCGTTCTCGCCCCGCCGCGCGAGCCGTGGCGCCACCGCCATGCCGCGATAATCCTGCGACGGCACATACTCCATGCCCGCCATCGCCTCGTTGGCGCTTTGGTCGGTCTGGTTCCGGTCGATCAGAATGACCGTTCCCACATGCTGCCGCCAGAACCCCTGCACCTCGAAGGCCATGCCCAGATTGTCGGAATGCTCGCTTTGGGCCAGCCCTTCGACGAGGTAGATCCCCACCAGCCGGTCGAAAACGAGATCCCGCACTTCCTGCGGCACGTCCTCGATGGCCTGCTGTATGTCCTTGATGACGTATTCGGCGTTTCGGGCCGGTACGACCTTGCTGATGAAATGATGGTCGCTCAGGCCTTCACGAAGCGACGGCAGCGCATCGGCGGGCAAGACGCTGACCCGGTCGACCAGCGGTTTTTCCTGCCAGCCGTCCCCCCAGAAGGAGGCTCGCCGCACCTCGGGCGCCATGGTGTAGGTCACGAACAGGACGGCGAGCAGCAGCCCCGCCATCGCCCCCCAGCCGCTCCATCCCTTGGTCATGCTTCGGCTACCCGGTCCACCTAAAGGATTGATATAATTAAGAATGACGAGGCTACCGCGCACGCCTTACGGAACGCGAAATTCTAGGACCCGTTTGGTAACAAACTGTTAAGGGTGTGCCGCCGTCATCGTCACTCGACCGCCCGCGCCAACGTCGACAGGAGCAGCGTCTGAAAGGCCTCCGTGCCGCCTGCCGGAAGCGCGACGGGCCGGCACAACGTCCAGGTCGTCGGATCGCCCGCCATCGCGCCGCTATCCAAGGTGATGAACGCGGCGACCGGCGCGCCGCCATCCCGGACCGGGTATCCCCGCATGGCGCAGCCCTGGCCCGCGACGGTGAAGACCCCGATGAGCCGCCGTTCGACGCGGCGGCGGTCCGCCCCCTTCAATCCGAGGACGATCTCGCGATAGGTCGCTGCGATGGGTTCCGGCGGGTCGGCGCTGTCGATGGCCGGGTTTTCGGTGCGCAGAAACTGAACGACCGGCGGGAAAGCGCGGCCGATGCGGTTCTGCGGTGCTTTGAGCTGCCATCCGATCCCCCACGCGGACACGTCCTGCAGAGATCGGGCGTCAAACGAGCCGCACCCCGCGACCATGACCGTGACGGCAAGTATCCGCAGCCAGTTTCGCACCGTCCCTCCTATGGCGCGGTCCTAGGCGACCGCCGAGAGCCGCTTCAATGCCTCGTCGAGCTTCACCCGCGCCGTCTCTTCGGCCGCCAGCCGGCCGCGTTGCTCGTCCACAACCGCCTCGGGCGCCTTACTGAGAAACTGCTCATTCGACAGCTTCTTCTGGAGCTTCTTGATTTCGCCGTCGACCTTGGCGATTTCCTTCTCCAGCCGCTGCTTCTCCTGGCCGATGTCGATGACATCCGCGATCGGCAGCGCCGCCGTCGCTTCGTCATGGACGAATTGCACCGATCCTTGCGGAATATCCTCGGCCATCCTGATCCCGTCGAGCCGAGCCAGGCGCAGGATCAAGGGTTCGTGCGTCTTGAGCCAGGATGCCGCCCGGCCGCCGGCCCCTTTCAGGATCATCGGGACCTTGGCCGCGGGCGGAATATTCATCTCGGAGCGGACCGAGCGCGCGCCGGTGATCAGCCGGACCACCCAATCGAGTTCCTTGGCGACATTCTCATCGACGATTCCGTCCGGATAGCTCGGCCATTGCGACCGGATCAGGTCGGCAGGCCGGTCCTCGGCAAGCGCGCCCCACAGCTCTTCAGTTACGAAGGGCATGAAAGGATGCAGCATCAGCAGAATCTGATCGAGCACCCATCCCGCCGTCGCCTGCGTTTCGGCCTTGAGCGCGGCATCGTCGCCGTTCAGCAGCGGTTTACAGAATTCCAGATACCAGTCGCAGAAGGTGCCCCAGGCGAATTGATACAGCGTGTTCGACGCCTCGTTGAACCGGTAGGCGCCGAGCTGTTGCGCCACGTCCCGTTCGCATTTAGCGACTTCGCCGACGATCCAACGGTTCACGGTCTGGCTTGGCGATGCGGGGTCGAAGCTTCCGCCCGAAACGCAGCCGTTGATCTGGCAGAAACGCGCTGCGTTCCACAGCTTCGTCGCGAAGTTCCGCGAGCCTTCGACGCGGCTTTCGGACATGCGGATGTCGCGCCCCGGTGCGGCCAGCGACGACAGGGTGAAGCGCAGGGCATCCGAGCCAAACTGGTCGATCAGGTCGAGCGGATCGATGACGTTGCCTTTGGATTTGGACATCTTCTGGCCGCGCTCGTCGCGGACCAGCGCATGGACATAGACCGTATGGAAGGGCACCTCGTCCATGAAATGCAGTCCCATCATCATCATCCGAGCGACCCAGAAGAAGATGATGTCGAATCCGGTCACCAAGACATCGGTGGGATAGTAGCGCGCCAGTTCGGGAGTCTTGTCGGGCCAACCCAGCGTCGAGAACGGCCACAGCGCCGACGAAAACCAGGTATCCAGGACATCCTCGTCCCGGACCAGTTCGACCGCCTTACCGTAGTGCGCGTCCGCCGCCGCCTGCGCCGCGGCTTCGTCCAACTCGACGAAGACCGTGCCGTCCGGGCCGTACCACGCCGGAATCTGATGCCCCCACCAAAGCTGGCGCGAGATGCACCACGGCTGGATGTTCCGCATCCATTCGAAATAGGTCTTCGACCAGTTCTCCGGGAAAAACTTGGTCCGGCCGTCCTCGACCGCCGAAATCGCGGGCTTGGCCAATTCCTTGGCGTCGGCGAACCATTGGTCGGTCAGATAGGGCTCGATCGGCACGCCGCCGCGGTCGCCATACGGCACCGTGTGGACGTGATCCTCGATCTTCTCCAGCAGGCCGGCCGCCTCGATGTCCCGAACCACCGCCTGGCGGGCGGTGAACCGGTCGAGACCGCGATAGGTCTCCGGCGCGTTGTCGTTGATGCAGCCGGTCGTATCGAAAATATTGACCATCTCCAGGTCGTGCCTGCGGCCGACCTCGAAATCGTTGAAATCATGTGCCGGCGTGATCTTGACCGCGCCGGACCCCTGTTCGGGGTCGGCATAGTCGTCGCCGACGATGACGATACGGCGCCCCACCAGCGGCAGAATACAATGCTTGCCGATAAGGTGAGCGTGCCGTTCATCGTCGGGATGGACGGCCACGGCGGTATCGCCCAGCATGGTCTCCGGACGCGTGGTCGCAACCGTCAGGAAAACGCCCTCCTCGCCCTCGACCGGATACTTGAAATACCAGAGTTTTCCCTGCGTCTCGCGCTGCTCGACCTCTAGATCGGAGATCGCCGTCTCCAACTGCGGGTCCCAATTCACCAGCCGTTTGTCTTTGTAGATCAAGCCTTTTTTGTAAAGTTCCACGAACACCTTGAGCACGGCGCGGCTCAATCCGTCGTCCATGGTGAAACACTCGCGGCTCCAGTCGCAGGACGCGCCGAGGCGGCGAAGCTGGCTCGTTATCGTCCCGCCCGATTCCTCTTTCCACGCCCAGACACGCTCGATGAACGCCTCACGCCCCAAATCGCGCCGCGACATATTGCCGGCATCGGCCAGTTGGCGCTCGACAACCATCTGCGTCGCGATGCCGGCGTGATCCATCCCCGGTTGCCAAAGCGCATCACGGCCGCGCATCCGCGCATACCGGATCAAGATGTCCTGTAAGGTGTTGTTGAGGGCATGCCCCATATGAAGGCTGCCCGTCACGTTCGGCGGTGGGATGACGATGGTATAGGTATCGCCGTCCGGCTGCGATCCGCATGCGAAAGCGCCGCCGGATTCCCACCGTTCGTAGTGCTTCTTCTCAACCTCTGCGGGTTGGAAAGTCTTTTCGAGGACCGGCATTTACACGTTCCAGGCCAGAATTCGGATTACCCGGCCCGGATGGAGAGGCTTAGCCGTCTTCTCCCGTACGGGCCATACGCTCAATTTCGCGTCGGACGAGACGTTCGACCATATCGGGGAGGTTCTCGTCAAGCCATTGGCGCAGCATCGGCCGCATTAGTTCTTCCGCCAACTGCTCGATCGTCAAGCCGCCGCGCTGCGATTTCACCGACTGGGACAATTCCATGAACGACGCCACGCCCGCGGCGGATGTGCTATCGGATACGATCGATTCAACGGGCGCCAGCGGCGCAGGCTCCATCTCGGCGACAGGCTCCGGTTCGGGCTCCGGCTCCGGCTCGGGTTCCGGCTCGTCGATTACCTCGATCGCGTGTTCGTCGGATGCTTCGATTTCCTCCGTCAACTCAAGCGGCTCTTCGGCGGGCTCGATCTCGTCGGTCAATTCGAGCGGTTCTTCCGCGACCGGCTCGGGTTCGGGCTCGGGCTCCGGTTCAGGCTCGGGTTCCGGTTCTGGCTCCGGCTCGGGAACGGCCGCCTCGGCCTCGACCTGCGGCGCGGCTTCCTCTTCCCCGTCCTCGGAGATAATCTTCCGAATGGAAGCAAGGATCTCTTCCATCGAAGGTTCTTGCTGGTCGCCTGCCTCACTCATCGTTCGATCATCCTGACTAATTGCAACCTGGTGCGTCTAACTTGCCGTCGTTGCCTTCGCAACGCCGCCATCCATCGGCACCGGCTTAGTTCGCCTCTGACTTAACCGGGACTTCCCCAAGCCCCCAAAGCTTATCCCGAACCGCGTTATAATACGCTTCAGGACTATACAACTCCGTATTCAGACTCAAGCCATCGCCCGTCAATCGGCCGACAGCCGATAACAATTCATATTGCGCGACAAGTTCGTCACGCTCCGCGCGGACCAGGTTGACCTGCGCGTCGAGCAACTCCTGCTCGGCGTCCAAGACATCGAGAACCGTCCGCGACCCAACCAGGGCCTCTTGCTGAACCCCTTCCAGGGCAATGCGATTCGCTCGAACTTCCGCGGTAAATGAGCGGATTCGCGCTCGGGCCGTAACCAACGATTCCCACGCGCTGTTGCCGTCCTCGGTCGCCTCGCGGCGCGCCTCCGACAGCAACAACCGGTTCCGGCCCACGACCTGCTTGGCCTCGCGAACGCGGCTCGAAACGCTGCCGCGCTGATACAGGGGAACCGTCAACTGGGCTGTAATGCTCGCCGAGTCGCGCGTGAGGTTGCTCGCCGACTGGTTCCGCGAGCGCCCGCCTTCGCCGACGACATCGACCTTCGGCAGAAGCTCGCTGCGCACGACCTTGACGTTTTCCTGCGCCGCGCGCTCATCGAACAATGCCGCCCTGACGATCGGATTATTCTCCCGCGCCAGCGCGATGGTCTCGTCCCGGCTGGACGGCAAGTCCAGCACCGTCGGCGGTTTGGTCAAATCCTCGGGCGGCTGACCGACGACCTGGACAAACACGCCGCGCCCGATCTGAAGATCGCCTTCGGCCTGAATCCGGTCCGCCGTGGCGCGCGACAAGCGGGCTTCGGCCTGCGACACGTCGGTCCGCGTGACCTCACCCACGTTGAAGCGGTCGCGCGTCGCCTCGAGCTGCCGCGCCAGGACCCTTTCGTTGTTGATATTCAGGCGCAGCACCGCCGCATCCCGGAACACATCCATATAGGCCCGAACGACGCTCAGCAGCACGTCCTGCTCGGTCACCTCCAACCGCGCCCGCTCCGCCCGGACCGAATTCTCGGCGCGGCGAATATCGGCCACGGTTCCGCCGCCGGAAAACAGGTTTTGCGTCACCCGCAGGTTTCCGGAGAACCGGCCCCGGGTATCGCTGTTTGACGTCGAGCCGCTGGTCTCCTCGGTGACGGCGCCGCCATCACCCAGGATTTCCACCGTCGGCCGCCAACCGGACGCCGCCTGCGGCACGCCTTCATCCGCGATACGAACATTTGCCCGTTGCGCCTGAAGCGTCGGATTGTTCTGATAGCCCAAAATGATCGCATCCACCAAGGAGTCGCCTTTAGCGGACTCCGCCGGCAGCACAAGCACCGCCGCGCACACCAGCGCAGAAACGCTGCCGAGCGCTTTTTTCACGATCATTCGCCGAATGCCGGACAGTCGCGATCGATTGCCGCCACCTACGCGTTTTCCTGTTCTAGACAGAGCCTATACGTCCTCTTGTCAACAAACCCACCAAATCGACCGTCGAAGCCCCACGGCTCCCTTCTTCCACCGAATTGCGCAATTGGCATGCTAACGAAAGACCTCATCGAAGCGATGCAGTTACGCGCCATTGGGTAGCACTACCCAATGCGTAGGTTTGCGGCAATGCGCCGGTTAATCGGTATCAGAAATGACCCAACAAGAATTGCGGTTTGGTAGGCTCCCCCTCGTCCAACACTCCCACACATCGATAAAACCACAAAATGTTGACCCATGACAGTCCTAAAACACAAAACCTGCTGATTTCGCAAAGCCGGGAAGCATCGGCGTATTCGCGTCGAACAATGTGCGGCTCGATACGACCCCGCCGCGTTTTTCCATCAACGTTGCGCGACCCACATTCTGATCGTCGCGAATGACCGCGAGCAAACGTCCGCTGTCGGCGAGTTGATCCAAGATCGTAGGCGGCATGTCGGCAACAGCGCCGTCGAACACGATAAGGTTATAGGGCGCCTCGCCGGGCCATCCCTTTTCCAGCGGACCTTCGACCACCACCGCATTATCGGCCCCAAGCGTCGCCAGCAAGCTCGATGCCTTCGCGGCAAGCGCCGTGTTGCTTTCCAAGGCAAAGACGGCGCCGCACAGTTTCGAGAGCACCGCGGCGGAATACCCCGTCCCACAGCCCACCAACAACGCAATGTCGTCTTGATCCGCGCGGCTTTCCTGCAACAACCGGCCGAGCACCATCGGTTCCACCAGATAGCGCTCGTCGCCCACGGCGAGGTCTTCGTCGACATATGCAATGTTAGCGAGATTGTCGGGAACGAACCGTTCGCGCGGAACCTCTCCCATCGCGGCAATGACCGCATCTTGCGTAATGCGGTTGGTGCGAAGCTGACACTCGACCATGTTGCGCCGAGCTACCGCGAAATCCATAGAACTGTTACTCCCCCCAGAAATCCGTCGAAGCAGATTAAGAATAAAAAATCCTAATAAAACCCCAACACAGTCCTGATCGTTTATATCTTTCTATTCTCAGGAAAACAACGGATACGACCACCGACCACGATGCTTGACCCTTGGCGGCCGGACCCGTATATGACGCCGACGCTCAATGCGCGTTGGTCCGGTGGCAGAGTGGCTATGCAGAGGACTGCAAATCCTTGTACGTCGGTTCGATTCCGGCCCGGACCTCCAACCCGCCAAGATAGTCTGCCGGAAACCGGCCCGCCTCGCCTTTGTCCCGCCGGCTGCGGCCGGTCGGGAAGGTAAAATGATCGGAGCCCGCTTCATCGACGGCATTCGCGGCGGGATCCGGCGCCGGGAGCGATGGCTGCGCGCCGCCTTCGTCTTGGCCCTCGGCATCGTCGCCTACCTATCGCTAAAACCCGGGGACGCGGGCGAGGTCTATGACGGCCTCGACAAATGGCGGCATATTGCCGCCTACGCCGCGCTCGCGGTGTCCGGCACGTTGGCTTATTCAACGCGCCGTCAATTCTGGGCCTTGCTGGCGGGATTGGTGGTCTATGGGGCGGCGTTGGAATACGCGCAAACCTTCATCGCGTTCCGGACGGGCAGTTGGCCCGATTTCGGCGCGAATGTCGCCGGCGTGCTCATCGGCATGATTGCGATGCGCGGCATCATGAAGGCCCTCGCCATCGGCGCCCCGGAGCGGCCGTCCGCACGCGGCGACCGACTGCGGTTGCGCTAACTGGGTTTGCGGCGGCTCGCGCCGAGCAATAATGCGGCCAACCCACTCAGCATCAGCCACATCGCGCCAGGCAGAGGCGTCTCCGCCACCGGGACCACGATCGCCTGGAAGCTGTAACCCCCACTGCCCGAGGTCGCGCCAACGGGAAAGAAGACGTCACCCGCCGCGGCAAGCGCATAAAGCACGCCTGGCTGCAGCACCGAGAAAGACAGGAGTTGATCGACCACCGTCGTCCCGGCCGCATTCACCGACAAGGACGCGATCGTCGTATCGGACCCGACTTCGAACAGCCGAAGGCTAAAGCCGACCATGTTCTCGACGCTCAACGCGGTGGTTTTCAGGGTAAGCGCCTCGGAGACCTGGAAGGTCATCGGACCCGACTCGTGGCCGATACAGGACGAACTGGTCGCCGCATTCGTCCCGGAGCAGGACAACGAGACATTCGCGTTCCATACCGTGTTGCCGGGTCCAACGGTCATCGCCGACGCTTCGGTTCCGAGCATGAAAAGGCCGAAAAAGGACCAGACAACAAACAGACATCCTCGTAACATCGTCTCGCAAACCCTTGTAATTCCGTCAGAAGACGGCGTCGTTGACCGTCTTCGTCACAATAAGGGTTAGCCGATTGGTGGGGCAGCTCTCTGTTTGGCTAGGGAGCGCGCTATTTCGGACTATTAAGAAGGGATTAACCCGGCGAGGCCGGCCGCATGCCCCGGCGCCGTGGGAAACGGCCATCCGATACCGTTACATCGATTCGAGAATCGCCTTCGCTTCCGCGATCGTCGGGTATTCGTCCACATGCGCGATCGCTTTCTCAAGATGCGGCCGAGCCTGTTCGGACTGGCCGCTCTTGTAATAGGCCATGCCGAGATGGAAATTCAGGTATGGGTGGTCCGGCAGTTCGTCGACCGCGCGCTTCAGCGTGACGACGGCGAGGCTGTAGTCGCCCTTGCGATACAGCAGCCATCCCAAGGTATCCAGATAGAACGGATTCTCCGAGGTCTGAAAGCGTTGCGCGATCGCGAGGGCCTTTTCCAGGGCCTCCGGATCCGAATACCGATGATCCGCGACGAGCGCCGCCATGTTATTCGCGGCGGCATCCATATTTGGGTTGTTTTCCAGCATCCTGCCGTAAGTGGCGATAGCGCTGTCATAGTCCTTGTCGGCCTGCTGAGCCGTCGCCAACGTGAAAAGCAGCGTCGCATCGTCGGGCGACGCTTCGAGGCCCTGCTGAAGCACCGCAATCGCATCCTTCGGCTTGTCTTGCGCCAAGACGAGACGGCTCAGGTTCACATAGGGCAAGGTCCAGGTGCTGCGAAGTTCGGTTGCCCGGATAAACGCCTTTTTGGCGTCTTCGGCCGCCTTGTCGACGGCGTAGACTTCGCCCAAGAGGTTATGGGCGTAGGCGTTTTCCGGCGACCGCTTGATCACCGCCTTGAGGCGCGCCACCGCATCGCCGGACTGCTTCATCAACAGGTGGGACCGCACCATGCCGGTCAAGGCGGGAACCGAGTTCGGTTCCAACGACAACGCCTTGTCGAAGGCCGCCAACGCCTCCACGTGCCGTCCTTCAGCCTGATGGACCCGGGCCACCGATATATGTCCTTGCGGTTTGTCGTCCGCGACATCGCGGAGTTTTTCGGCCGTGGCCAACGCCGGCCCCAGTTTGCGCTGCGCGATCAAGATATCGCTGCGTAAGCGCAAGGCGTCCTGCGACGTGGGCGCCCGGCTCAAGGCCTGATCGGTCAACGCCAAGGCGGTGTCGTAATTCCGCTGCTGCACATACAACCGCGCCAGCCGCAACCGCGCCTCATCGTTGGTCGGAACCACGGTCAATAACTGTTGAAGGCTCTGCGCCGCCAAATCGACATCGCCCGCCTGCAAATGCGCATCGGCCACGAGCGCGAGCGCTTGCGACGAATCCGGATTGTCCCGCAACACCTGCCGAAGGTCCGAGATCGCCTCGTTCAATTGCCCCTGCGACAACAAAATCCGACTGCGGGTGATCAGAGCGTCCGCATTCGATTTGTCGACGCTCAGGACTTCGGTGACCAACGCCTCGGCGCGCGAAACGTCCTGCGCCGCAAGCCGCAATCGCGCGATCGCCGTCTTGGCCTGGATCACCTCGGGATTGGACTGGGACGTATCGGCAATGTTCTGCAACACCTTTTCGGCGTCGGCTTCCTTGTTGTGCTTGGCGTAGAGCTGCGCCAAGCCGAACCGCAGCATGTTATTGTCCGGCGATTTCTCGATGAGGTCCGCCAGCGTCCGTTCCGCCTCGTCCAGCGACCGCTGGTTGGCCAAGAAATCGATGAGAATGAGTTTCGGCCGGTTCTCGGTCGGATCGGCGGCGATACCATCGCGCAGCACCTGTTCGGCATCCGCTTTCTTGCCGAACCCGATGAGCAGTTTCGCCAGGTCGACCCGGTGTCCATGGTTCTTGGGATCGAGCTTGAACAAGTCCGCATAGACGCTTTTTATCGCGTCGATATTTTTGGTGCGCCGGTACATCTCAATCAAGAGAAGGCGCAGCGCGCTTTCCGACGGACTGCCGGCGACCGACTTCTCAAGCAGGTCGATCGCTTCTTGGTTCCGGTTTTCCTTTTGATAAACCCCAACGAGAACCGAGATCGCGCCGGCATTGGCGCCGTCCCGCTTGAGGGCGGCTTCCGCCTCGACACGGGCGTCGGACAGCCGATTGCGCCGTAGATACACCGCGCCCCGCAGGGCCCGCCCATCCGCATTCTCCGGTTCGACTTCCAGGACGCGTTCGGCGCGCAACAGCGCGTCATCGATCTGGCCCGCCGCTAGAAGAATCCGGCCGGCATGCACATTCGCGCCGACATGCTTTTCATTCTGTTCGGTAACCTTGCGAAAGGCCCCAAGCGCAGCGCGATAGTCCCGATCACGCTCGGCGATGAGCCCCAGGTAATACAGCGCTTCCATGTTGAGCGGATTGATCTGGCGCGCATTCCGGAATTCGAGCCGCGCCTTGGTGAACTCGCCCTCCTCGTAGAGCGCCTTGCCGCGGTCGAAATACGCCGCTTCGCGCTCTTCGGCGCCGTCGCAAGCAGCCAGTGTCAGCATGCCCACAACCAATAAAGGTTTGAAAATGGATGTCAGCCTAAACGGCTGTTTCGGCGATTTCAGAGTCGACATGGATAATTGAACTTGTTTCAGTGCCCGCTGCATTCAGCGCCCCAGATTATTCAGAGTCCGGTGGTTGCTGTTAGGGCGAAGGATATAGTGGAAGTCCGTGCCGTTGGGGAAGTATCCGCCGGCGCGGTCGAAAATTTCGTTTTAATACTTTAGGATTATCTGCCGCGTTTCCCTGCTGGCCCCTACCGCAATACCATTCCGACCTCTCCGACACGATCCATCGCTTCGCTCGTGGGCGGTATCCCGCCCTCAAAACTGTAAACAGTCTCCGGCCCAACCGGCCTATCCTTGGCGGTTACCGAATGGCACACCGCCGCTGTGGGGCGACCGCTCCGTGCCGTCCGCCGTATCATCAGGCTCGTTGCCCCCGCCCCCGGAGGATTCGGCCGGCAGATACGGCGAAAGCGTCTTCTTGCCCTGCCCCACCACATAGATTGTCTCGGATAAACGTGTCCGAATTAAGTCGTTCCAACCCTCGTCCAAGGCGTCGTCGGTGGCCATCTCCTCAAGCCGGTCGACGATCCGGTTCAAGCTCTCCACCGCCGCGTAACTCGCATGCACATCCGTGACGGCTTGCTGGTCCAGCACGCGCAACCGGTCCGCGATGTCGATTCCCGCGCTGAAACCGGAAATCCGAAGGCTTTGAACATCCTCCAACATCATGCCGCGCCGGTGACGGATGTGATCGGCCAACACCGTCATGTTTTGCTGCAAGCCCGACGTGATGCGATCCAGGCTCCGCACGATTTCGCCGGCCGCTTTCTCGGCATTCCGCGTCTCGCGCGACGGCGCCTTCTCCGCCATCGGTTTCAGCGGCTGGACGACGCCCACGCTGGGCTCGATCCGATCGGACGAGGCGCTCGAATCCGCCCACCATGCCGTCCGTTCCAAGGCGGATGACGACGGCGTCTCATCCTCGTCCCACCGATCGGAACTCAACGTGTGTTCCGATTCATCGGACTGTTCGGGTTCCTGCGCCACGATATCGTCATCCGCCCGACTGAGCTTTAGATCAATCGGCGCGTCCGCCGACAATCGGTCCGGCTCCGTTTCCACTGGATCGCCATCGCTGATCCTTGCCGATTCGCCAAGTTGCATCGGCTCGGGATTCTGCACCGGCGCAGGTAATGTCGGCGGGGCCGTATCATCCCCCGCCTTCAGGTCAAACGGCGTCTCAAGATACGGCGCATCGCCCGGCTCGACCGGGACCGACAGGTCGGCGTCCGCCGCCGTATCCACCTCAAGCCCGGCCCGCGTCTCGTCGCGCGGCGGCGCAGGGTCCCGTGTCGGCGCCGGATCCTCCAACGTGTCCGGCAGCGCATCCGGCGCATCGAAGGACCTTTCCGTCGCAAGGGGCCGCAGACGCGGCTCGTTGGCCGCGCCGTGGTCCGGTCGATCGTCCGAATCCGTCGGCACACTCGCGGGAACCCGCAACAGCAACGGCTCACGGTCCGCATCGCCCGTCCGATCCCCACCGTCAGAAAAGTCGGGTCGGTCCTCCGTCGCAATTCGGGGCGCCGGCTCGACCGCAGGCGCCTCTTTCTTCGGCTGCCGCCGCCGCAACCGAAGGCGCGGTTCGGTTTCAGGCACCGGGTCCTTGATCGGCGGCGTCGATTTCAACTCGCGCAGGAACGCCGCCGTGCCCTCATCGCGATTGGCCGGCAAGCGCTGTTCGGCGTCCAAATCCTCAGCCGACTTGTTCAGTCTGCGATTATAGATCTTGCTCGCGATATACCCGCACAGCAGGACAATCGTCGACACGACAAGAAACGGCAGGACGTAGATTTCGAGGATATGAAAATATTGTTGGACATTTTCGCTGGACAAACTGATCTGGACGGCGTTTGCCGGACTAGTACTCAGCAAACACACGGTCAACACTGCCCAAGCAAAGCGCAAAATGTTCATAAATATATTTTCACAATTCAAAGAAATCGTCCGAATACTAGCAGAAGTATTACGGATTTCCAAGGGGTTAGCGTTACTCACCATTACCATAGCAACTGGCCGCGCAGCACCAATACGGAGAGACATACTAGCGCGGAATATCTCAATAAACGGTTGATAAACCGCATTAAATGATCGGCTTGTGGATCACGGTCCCGGCCCTGCCGCTCTTGGCTGAGCAAAAACTCCGTGATGTAAAACAACACCAAAAGTCTGAACACAATCTCACCGACCGGATATCGCGTTAAATATTCAGACGTCAGATTGGGAACGACGAGCGCAAAAAAAACGATCAGCAAATCCTGCGGCGTCACGCGAAACAAATCCCGGCGGGTCACGCGAATTCCCAGGACAAGCCCCGCCGACGCCACGATCAGGAAGGCATTGATGCTGAAATCGTTGACCCAGAGGCTATCCGGCATGTCGCCCAACAGAAAAACCACCACCACGCTGGACATGTAGACGCCGGCGCGGGTCAAAAGCCGCCAGCTTCCGCGCAGGAAAACCGTGCCGGCGACCAGCACGACGATCGCCGCGACGGCGACGACGATGAAATCCCGCGGTAGCCAATCCACGACGAAGGCGCCGCCGATCAGGAAAATCGATACCGCGACTGCCAGAAACTGGGCCGTGACGGTCGGCAGCCAGGCGCGCTTGCGGAGCCAAAGGTTGCGGCGTTCGACGGCGTCGTTTTTCGCCGGCGTTTCGGAACGGAACCGCCAGCCCCGGATCTTCGCCACCGACAAGGCGCCGATCACCACGGTGCAAAAGACGACATAGAGCAGAACGATCAAGCCGTCCGAATCGTACCGCAGATAGTAAGCCGAGAAGATAAGCAAACCATGCAGTGCATAGATCAGCGACACGGCCTCGTATTGCTTCATCCCGAGACGCAACAGCTGATGATGCAAATGATTGCGGTCGGGGCTGAACGGCGACCGGCCCACCCGCATGCGGATAACCATGACCCACAAGGTATCGAGGATCGGCAGCCCGAGCAGCAGCAGCGGAAGCGCCGGGCTCAGCGCGGTATTGACCGTCGCCACCAGATGAATCGTCAAGGTGGCCGCGGTAAAGCCGAGAAACTGGCTGCCGGCGTCCCCGAGAAAGACAATCGCGGGATGGGTGTTGTACCGCAGGAATCCCAGAATGCCGCCCATGACGGTCAACGCCAGCAGGACCGTCGAGTACCCGTCGGCCTGATAGGCCATGAAGGCGATCATGGCCAGCGTAAGCAGCGTACAGCCTGCCGCGAGGCCGTCCAGGCCATCGGACAGGTTGACCGCATTGGTCACGCCCAGGATGAACAGGCCGGAAAGCGGCACGCAAATCCACGGCGATAACGGATCGAGGCCGGCAAACGGATACCGCTGCAGGACGATGCCGCCATACAGGACGATGGCCAGCGCGATGAACTGCCCAAGCAGTTTGATCTTGTAGTCGAGGTCCTTTACGTCATCCCAGAGCCCGAACAGAAAGACCACGATCGCGCCGGCCAGCAACGCCGACATGGCGGTTTCCTTGGGCATCCACATTATCAGCGGCAGCAGGACGCCGGAGGCGATCGCCAAGCCGCCACAGCGCGGCACGAGATCGGTATGGATTTTCCGCTCGTCGGGGACGTCCAACAGGCGCAACGGCCCGGCGATCCGCATCAGCGGCGGCACCAGGACCATCGTGACGAAGAGCGCGCCGACGAAACTGAACGCCAGTATCATCGGCACCTTTCGGGGGAAACACCTACATGCCGTCGCATGGCTCGGCCTTCCGCTTACAAACGTCTCGCATCGACTCAGCCGACAATCGCCCACGCCGACGCGGCGTGACCAAAAGCCGACCCTGAATGCCGGCCTCCCCCGGGCCCTTCATACCAGACGAGGGGCCGTTACTTAAAGTCTCCGGCGTCGCGTTATGCCGGAATGTATCTGCCAATTTTTGGATAAATTTGTTTTAAGAGCGATACCAGCCGTTTATCGGCGATACTTGTGTCCTCATTAGGGCGGACCGGCGTCACCAATCGAACCAACGCGCCATCCGTCCGGTTGCGGGTGATGCCGTCCCAAAACAGGAACCATTTTACGAGATACTCGTTGGTCAGGTTCCGGCCGCGCTGGGCGAACCAATAGTAAACCACCTGGCGCACCGGCCCTTTTGCGATGATGACGCGATTTACCTCAAGCGCCTGTCCGTCGGCCCGCGTCACATCGGGCACCGCCTGCCGTTCGACCGATTCGATACGCCAACCGCCGCCCGGGATACAGGAGCGCGGCGAATGCACCGCCTCACCCTTACGCTGCGACGCGTAGTAGGCAGCATAGAGATTCACCGGCATTTTATCGCCGGCCTTGGCATAATTCACGTTCACGTAGTCGGTCATTTTCAGCGCGTCGACAATCTCTTGTTCCAGTGGGATTCCACGCCCATACCAGTCCCCGACATGATGCGGGAAGGCGTCGAGCGAGGCGCGTTGCGCGACGGTTTCCGTGCGCTGCGCGATGGCGACGGACCCGACCGTCGCCAGCATCAGCACCGCCACGGCCGCGAGCCAGGGGCGAGTCGGGGTGCCGGAAAGCTTGGGCAGCCAGCCGTCGCCGCGATCGGGCAACTCGATCCGGAACGCATCCGTGAAATTGCGCTTGCGGCCGGCGAAGCGGACAAAGAGCCAGATTTCCAGGAACAGAATGGCGACGCAGGCCATGAAGATGACCCAGCCCTCGAAGAAATGGAGGGCGCCCTCGGCCATCTCGATGCCCCACCGGTCCACCGCGACGCCGATCACGCCGATCCGGAAACTGTTCATGATGATGGTGATGGGGATCGTCGACAGGAACAGCACCAGCCGGTGCCACACCGGTCCGCGATAGAGATAGGCGGCGAGATAGCCGAAACTCATCAGCGGGAACAGATACCGAAGCCCGCTGCAGGCTTCGACCACTTGCAGCTTGTAGATTCCCAGATCGATGACATTCCCCTCGAGGAACACCGGTATGTTGAACCAACGGACGAAGGTGACGCCAAGCTGGGACGAGATAAGCTGCAGTTCCGCCGATAGATTGGCGTAGAGGAAACTGGGCAGCGGCACCATGAAGACGAGATACAGCAATGGCGCCCAGATAAGCTTCAACCCCTGGAATCCGACGATCGTCATGGCGATGCCGACGATCGTCATCAGGAAGCCATACTGAATAATCAGGTAGATCGTGCTGAGTTCACCCACCAAGCCAACGAAAATGCCGCCGGCCATCACGAGCGTCCCGAGCCAACCGGCAGCGCCGATCGCGGGCGTGCCGGCCCCGGCGGCGGCCAGGGCGTCTTTCTTCTGCCAGATCAGGAACAGCGTGATGATCGGAATCAGCGACCCGTGGCTGTATTCTTCCTGATCCCAGCGCTCGATCATGTAGATCAGGCCGTCCCGGAAGATATAGGCGAAGGCGGCGGCGCCGAGAATTGCGCTGAGAATCCAAAGAATACGCCCCCCGCCCCGGGCGCCGCTCACCTGCTGTGACTGAAAATGCGTGCTATCAGGCAACGAGCCGTATCCCCTTTCCAGCGACGAATGTCTTGTGCTTGACCAGTCTCGTCAACGACTCTTCGGCGCGCAGCGATGGTTCGCCTCAGAACGAACGATAAAACAGTCAATGGCCAGGATATTCAACCAAGTTTGTTTCTTGTCTCAAAAATGTGATGTGCCACTACAATATTCACAAATAAGCTACTAAAATATTGAATTTCTTAGTATTGCGCAACGATACTGAGATCGCCCCATCTCGGAAGGCGACCCGGCCCCCTATCCGATGATGGTGTGGGCAGTGTTCCTAGGCAATTGACAGAGTTGCCGATCCTTGGTTCGCCGCCTGCCTGCCTCGACGCCAACTTTTGCCTGAAAGGCCACGTCCAATGTCCGCAATCGAGACGATCCGGCTCAAAGTCTCGCCACGAAACGACCTTCGTCAGGCCGAGACGATCCGTCTATGCGCGTGGGTTTGGCGACGTAAGGGAGGCAAGCAGAGACGATCCGAGTGGATGAAGCCCGAACATGCCTTCATATCGCCCATAAGTTCCAGTAACAGACGATGGGAATCCAGCGGATTCTCCGTCTTCGCCTTCGGATCGAATCGTGATCTTCAGACTCCCGCCCGCACACCGTGAAAGTTGAGCGATATCGGCATGCTATCTAAGAACGTTGCGCACTATGCATGGATTCCGGTTCTCGCGGTGGCCACGCTCGTGCATGCAACAGGCTTTCGGCCCGGGCACGAATGGGGGGCGGACTATGCCTGGAACTGGGCGCAAGCGGTCAGCCTGCTCGACGGAACGACGGAAGAGATCGCCGCGCAAGGCGCCTTTCGATTGAGGGAGATGCCCGATCTGATTATCGGACCGGCGGTTTATCCGTGGGGATATCCGGCGATCCTGGCGATCGGCCATGCCATATGGGGCCACAGCGTCGACGCCATGAAAACCTACATGCTTGGGTTCTATATGGCCGGGTTCGCGGTTTTCTACCTGATCATACGAAACCGCATCGCCCCCCTCCCCGCGGCGGCCATCCTCGCTGTGGTCGCGTTTGCGCCGAGCTTCTTTGACGTGAAAAACAGCCTTCGCTCGGAAGCTCCCTTCTTTTTCCTCTTCATGCTGGCGATCTACCTGATCGCCCGACATTACAAGGATGCAAACCGCCCAGCGCCATGGCAAAGCATCCTCCTGGGACTAACGGTCTTTTTCGCCTATTGGACCAGGAGCCACGGCGTCGTTCTTCTGGCCCCCTTGCTTCTTGCCCAGCTCCTCCAGCGTCGATTTAGCCCCATCCCCTATTTGGTTTTCGCGGCCTGTGTCGGCATGACGAAACTCCTGCCGGGCGACACATCCTATCTTGGCAGCGGCCATTTGGCTGGGTTCTCCGAGGCGCCCGCCAACACCCTGTGGAAAAACGTCCACTTCTATTTACTCGCTCCCGGTAGCCACTTTGCGGCCACCGACACGGTTCGGATCGTCATCGGATGCGCTGTCCACGGTTTAGCGGCGCTCGGCGCGTTTAAGCGCCGGCGCGACGACCTGATACTCCTCGCGGCCTGCGCGGCATATGCCTCGATTTTGGCGATCTATCCCTTTCGGCAGGCGCGGTTTCTTTTCCCGGTGATGCCGTTCCTGTTCTATTTCGCCTGCCATGGCCTGCAAAGCGGACGCATCCGCGCTCTTGTCGCGTCCTCGGCCGCACTGGCTTGCATCGTGATCACGCTGATAAAATGGACGGGGGATCGCCCACCGATCGAAGGCCCCTACACGCCGGAGGCAAAAGCGTTCTTCGACTACGTGAAGACAACGGATCCAGGGTCGGTTTTCCTCTTCTGGAAACCTCGAAGTCTTACCTTTTACGGCGAACGCCGAGCTTTCTTCCGCACGGAAACGGCATGCCCCGCACAGCGCGTAGCGATCTACACGGCATCTCACCGCCCGGCATTCAAACGCCGGAACACGGCACTAGAAAAACTCGCCGTCGGCCCGCCCCTGTTTGAAAATCATTCCTTCAGGGTATTTCGCACGAGTTGTGACGGTGGCAATACACGATGATCGGGCGAAGAAGACAGGTTGGCATGATCGGATAGCTTAAGCTCATTTGCACACCTATAGCCCTTTGGAAATGTATGCAGACAAGGCTGAATCCTATTGTGAGAGTGAAACCGGATTCAGTGTTGAGGTCGATAAATTCAAATGTATCAACGTCTCTACGCCGCACTTCCCATTCCCTTCCAGAATCTGGCCTGCAGTTTATACAGCTGGAAACTGAATTCCCGCCGTTTCTCGTCACAGTTCGACGCGGTTCTCGCGGAAGCGGAAAAACGACTGAATTGGCCAGCCGATAGATTGCTCGATTATCGAAATTCGCGACTCCGCGCTTTTGTCCGTCATGCCGCAGATACAGTTCCCTACTATCGTCGATTGTTCGCGGAATTGGGCTTCGATCCTGGCTCCGTTCATTCCCCAGAAGACCTGGCACCGCTGCCGGTCCTGACAAAAAGCGAAGCGATCAAACAAGGCGCGGACATGTACTCCGAAGCCGTCCCGAAATCGGCGCGGATGATGACGCATACGAGCGGCAGCACCGGCGCTGGTTTCCATTTTCCGACGACGATCCACGCCGACCGCGAACAATGGGCGATTTGGTGGCGCTACTACCGAATGCATGGCATCCGACGTGGAACCCCGAGCGCGGCTTTTCTCGCACAACACCTCGTTCCGATCGATCAACCCGATCCGCCGTTTTGGCGGCATGACTCGGCGACCGGCCGGACTTTTTTCAGTTCCTATCATATGTCCGACGCGAAGCTTCCGGCCTATCTCCGGGCGCTTCGAGAGCTGAAACCGCGATGGATTCAGGGCCGTCCGTCCTCGCTGACGATACTCGCAAGCTATATCGCCGATAGCGGCGACCGGCTCGACCACGACGTCGAATGGATCACGAGCGCCAGCGAGAATCTAACCGATCAACAAGCGAATCTGATTGAAACCACCTTTGGCGTGCGCCCTCTTCAACACTATGGCATGGCGGAGGCCATCGGCAACATTTCACAACACCCTGACCGAGAGCTGCGCGTGGACGAGGATTTCGCAACAATCGAGTTTTTGGATCATACGGAAACGACTACAAAGCGTATTGTCGGCACGAATGTAAGCAACCTTGCGACTCCGTTGATCCGATACGATTCCGGAGACCTAGCGTTGCTCGACACCGAAAGCTTCCCAAGAAAAGTGAAAAAGTTCGAAGGACGCGGCGAAGACTTCATTGTCCTCGAAGACGGTCAGAGAATCGGCGCTGTGAACCGCATATTCGAGGATTCAGTCAACATTAAGGAAGCCCAGATTCGCCAAAACGTCCCTGGGAAAATCACCGTGCATGTCGTCAAGAGGCCCAAATACTCAAATGACGACGAAACCGCGCTGTTATCGTCACTACGATTTTACCTCGGTTCAGAAATCGACGTTCGACTTAAATACAGAACGATGGTCGAACGAACGCCTTCCGGCAAAGTTCGCGCTGTCATTTCAGACATTGCCACTGCAAAACGAACTTAAGATCGGTGCGAACAACGTTTTGTTGGTGAGATTTCTGGGTGAACCGCTCTTGCCGTCCGTTCAAGCAACAAGAGCCCTGCCGAGCTCTCGTTCAGTCGAAGCCACAAGACGGCCGCCATACAAAACCTGAAAAAGCCCAATAGACGATACTGACCGTCTAACCCCGCCGGTGGTCAAACCGTGCCAGGGGCTTGGGTGTTGCGTTACTGAATCTCGGCACCGTTGCAACCGGTTTTGGCTTGGACTCGACCGGATCTAAACCCCTAATCGCCAACCCCATCACTCCCCATGCAAACCACTGATAACTCGTGTAAATGCTCGGCGACAACCCGACAGTATCGACCATCCACATGACGAAAACCATCAAGCCCATCACATTCAATGGCGATCGCTCACGGAAGTAGTTGCGCACCAAACACACCCCGACGGCCCAAAGGAGCATGATATAAAGCGTTACGCCAAGCACACCGCTCGAAATCAGCTTTCCAAGAAAATCGTTATGCGCCGGCACAAGCCGTCCCGTGCCGAACATCTGTTCGAGCAGCGACGATCGCCAGAACTCCTCAAGATATATGCTCCAAATGAACCAACGTCCGCCAAGCGTGCGCTGCTTGTCCCGCGTGGTTGCATAATCTCCCGATGCAACAAACTCCTTCGTGAAGAGTTGTTGCACCTCAGATATCAACGTTTCACTCGTAAGAGCGTTTGCGAGAAGCACCACAGATGCCGCGATCATGGCGGGCATGAAACTACGCCGTCCCGCCGTCCAAATGACAACCCAAAGCAATATGATTAAAACGCCGGCCTTGGAATAAACTTTGTACAAGACGACTAGCGCCATCATTGCAAGGCCAAGAAGAAGAAGTTGGCGGATAACCTGTGTCTTTTTAACGAAATAGGCCCAATACAATAAGATCGCGGTCAACGTTTGGAATGCGTAGCCACGGAAGGTGAACGCGTCGTGATACAGGCCGACATTGCGGGCCAAACCGACGGTGGACCGTTCCCGCCACACCACGCCGGTGGCGGCCTGATAAACGCCCATCAACATTGGGAATAAACTCGCCAACAATAGAACAAGCAGCAGCCGACGGAGTTGCTCCGTATCCCGGAAGTACGCTTGAACCATCAAATAGGCTGCTAAACCGTTCAGCGTCCGAAAGCTAGCCTGAACGACGCTGATGAATTCGTCCGCCGGATCATCCGCGTATGCCAATTGAAAGCCATAAGACAGGCAGGTGTAGATCGAATAGATCAACCAGATCGACAAAAGCGGTGTCCGCCGAACCGGCGATTTCGACGAGATGGCGTAGGCGAAAACCATGATGGGAACGAGGACACCGACGATCTTAAGCGCATTGATGCCACCGATAGAGTAATTCCAGGTTGCATCTATTATTGGCTTGCCAAGGAAAGCGATCATAACCCCAGCGGGCGCGCTATAGAGAAAAGCAGCCCCGATACCGGCGACAAATAATCCGGCAACCAAGAGAATTACGGTCATGATTCGGCCAACGACCTGTTCAAAACACTTGAAAACCTGTCTGCAGCCACCTCTTTGCGCGGGACATCCATTCTAAGACGCCCCCGTTTCCAGAATATCGATCAATTGTCGTGAAACGTGATCGACTTGAAAGTTATCGCGGCATGTTGCCCGCGCTGCGCGGCCTATGGCTAACCGCCGATCCTTTTCCATTATCAAGGTCTGCAGTTGATCGGTCAGTTGCGCAACATCCCCGGGATCAATCAAAATACCGTTCACGCCGCTTTCGATGATATCCGGCGCAGCACCGACGCGGGTCGCAATGACCGGCAATCCGGATGACATCGCCTCGAGAATCGACATTGAAAAGCCCTCAGAATAGCTCGGTAGGACAAAAATGTCGGCATTCTCGAATGCTCTCAATTTTGCCTCGCCTTCGACACGTTCACCAAGGCGCTCAACATGCGCCTCGCATCCGGATTCGACCACATAGCGTTGGAACCCGATTTCAGGGTCCCGTTGATGGAAGGGCTCTCCCGTTGCTTGATTAAATCGTATGTTTCTCGCCCCCACCGAACGTGCCCCGATGAAATGGAACTTCACCTGGTTTCCGCCACAAAGCGTTGGAATCGTCTCAAGAAGGTCACAATATCCCTTGGCGGCGCTCAAGTGACCAACGAAAAGAACAGTCACGGGCCTGGTCCGCCCGGACCGATCGAGCCCTTCATAATGCGTGAAAAAATCCGCAGCGATCGAATTGGGAAACCGGCCAACCTTGGTCGCCGGTAAAATGCCGTCGAACTGCCGTTTCAGACGTTCGCTCTGCGCCAGCATTTTGTGAGTCATTGCCAACAAACGGCGTATCGTCCATCGCGGGATCGGCGAGAGCGAATCGAGAAAAAGCCGGAAATGCCCGCCTCGGAACTGCATAAAGAGTTTGATCGCGAACAACCGGCAGAGCACTGTCGTGCTGCCATCACGCGTCCATCCCATGAGCGACGCGGTCGTCGGGCAATAGAGGACAAAATCGGGACGCCGCAGCATCAAATTGCCGATCAGCGACAAGAGATACCGCACGAAGGCAACGACCATCTGGACGCCGAATTTACCTTTTTCCGTATTGCTCTTTCGAACGGTGGTGTTGAGATGAATGATGTCATAGGTCTCGTTCAACACCGGTGAATCGAGCAATGTCTTGGTGCCGATTTCCGGCCCGGCAAACGGCGGCGGAACCGGCCCGATTATCAGCAGCTTTTTCCGTGGCGGAGACATGGATTCACAGCTGCTTTCATTGTTCTTCGGAAGCGATATCGACGACGGCGTCATGGAAGCCCTTCGCAGAAACACGGAGGCTACAGTGTGTCGTAATGAAGTCACGTCCCGCTTTGCCGAGGCGCAACGCGGTCTGCGTATCCGTCAACAAGGTGTGGACCCGCGATGCGACACAGGTCGCATCTTCGAAATTGACGGCGTATCCGGTACGCCCGTCATCGATAAGGTCAACTGTTGCGCCGGCTTTGATCGATGCAATACACGGTACGCCTGCGGCCATGGCTTCTACGAGCACCAGGCCCCAAACGTCATATTCCGACGGGAAAACGAAACATGTCGCGCCGGCAAACTCTGCGGCGACCTCGTCACGTTGCTTGAAGCCAATGAAATCGACCCGATCCTCGAGGCCGACCTTGCGAGCCAGCGCCTCCAACTTGGTTCGTTCCCCGCCTTCACCAACCAAACGGAAGACGAAGTCTTCCGCACTTCCGTGAATTTTGGCAAGCGCGGTTAGCGCTAAATCAAGCCGCTTTCCGCGGGTTAGGTTACCGACATAGAGAATGATCTTGCGACGCTTCTCCCCTTCGCCCTGTTGCCGACGTATCCCCGCAGTCTTGAAAAAGTCAACGTCGACGGTATTGATCGCAGTGAAAATGCGATCCTCTTCGGCGCCAAGTGTCCTCAAATACTCCCTTGCACGTGTGCCATAGGCGATAAAGTTTGCAGCGCGCCACACCAACAACCGCCTAAGTGCACTCCGTGCCGTACTCGCCGACGCGCCAAGGCCTTTTACTGCTCCGGACCATATACTGTAAGGAATGCCAAACAATAAGTTACACAAAAAGACTTTTATACTTGCAATCGAATACCCGCTTGTGATGACGAAAACCGGTTTGGTCATGCGTATGAGACGTATCAAGCCGCCATATGTCAGCGTTATGCTCTCGCTCTTCCCGATGTAAAAACCACCGCCATCCAAAACATGATAGTCGAATTCGAAAGTCGTAGGATCAACTTCCCATTGACGCCGTTTGTAACCCCAAGCGCCGAAAACGACCTGTAAATGATACCCGTTCGCGCGCATTTGCCGAGTAAGCTCATTAAACAGAGGAATCCGGTAGGGTGTGGGAATGTTTGTTATGAGGAAAACGTTTCTCATTTGGACCTTTTGAGCTGAATTGGTGACGGTATTTAACCGGCATCACAATTCGTCTTCTGCACAAACGACTATCTTAAAACAAGGAATAAAGGCGTAATTACAGTTAAAAATCAATCCTCTAAACAGATCGATCGAAAAAAGCAAGCGTCTTACCCTCAAATACGATCAATGTCGGAGTTTTCGGCTGACTATTTGTACGCTGCAACGCCTTTAGTTATAAATTTCGTTTGTAACACTATGTCTCCGTCTCCAATAAAGATGTTGTTGGCGAATAAATGAAAATTCTGCATATGCTCAACGGAGAAGGCATCGGTGGAATCAGCACTATGGTCAGGTCGCTGGCGTTAGCGCAGTCAAAGGACAATAAAACGGAACCCTTTGTTCTCTATGGCAAGACCAATGAAAAAGCCCATAAAGATCAGGTAGAATGCGACATTGTAGTGCATCATGTGCCGGTGAGCAGCGGATATGACGTCTCCCCCCTCGCCGCTTATCGAATCATACGGCTGTTTCGACAAGTCGACGTCCTTCATTTCCACTATTTCAGCCCGATGTACGCAATGTGCGCGATGATCTGCCGTAAACCGACGATATATACATTCCATGGAAATTTCGGAATTCTCAGAAAAAAAACAATAAAAGATTATGTGAAACGGTTTGTGATCAAGTACTTTATTCGCAAATCTGTAGATGTTGTAACCTATAATTCAAACTTCACAAAAAAATGTGCGGAACACATTTATTCAATCTGCAACGTCAAGACGATGGTCATATACAATGGTCTAAATATTGAGGACATTTCGGGTAGTGCCGACTGTCTACCAAACGACGTTAAGGCCCAATTTGGGAACAAATTTGTTGTTGGGGCGTGCGGTCGTCTAGTCAAAATTAAACGCATTGACCGGCTTATTGATGCTTTCGCGGCCTTTAAAGACAAGAAGTCAGATGTCGCGCTGATCATCGTCGGCGACGGCCCTCTTCGAGATAGACTAGAGAACCAGATCAGAATGCGCGGGCTTTCCGATACCGCACGGATCGTTGGCTTTCAGCGCAATGTGTTCGATTACGAGGCGATGTTCAACGTCTGTGCGATCCCTTCCTCCGGAGAAGCGTTCGGCCTTGTTGCATTGGAAGCGTTAGCGATGGGAAAACCGGCAATTGTCTTCGACGATGGCGGAGGCTTGGTGGAGATCATTACTGGCGGCAATCCTGCAGACATCGTTTCAAGCGTAGAAGAGTTAACAGAGCGTCTAGAGGCCTATTACGCCAAACGCCATAAAATGAGCGATGAAGCCCAACGCTTGCGATCCCACGCTGGTAACTTCCATATTAAAAAGGCTGCCGGTAAGTTTCTGGAAGCTTACGACTGTGCACTGGCTTCCTCAGCCAGTGGTACGAGTAACATGGATAAACGTGCTTAATGATCCCTTGCCTTTTCGGCGCGATTTCTCGCGATGCAGCGACCGCACCGGCTGACATACTGCTGCCCAACGATCACGCAAATATTAAGGCTGTTTCCGAGCCGGCGGTTGTCATCTGTGCGAACTCCAGCCTCTTGCCGCTTCGGCAGTACATGTCGAGTTCGGCAAAGATCCTTGTGGTTGGTGCGCTTTACAACACATCAGATACCACCATGCGGCCTGATGCATTAGTGGGCAAAAAAGCACCTTTCGACCTCACAGCGCTCGATGGCAGCTTCATCCTTATCAAGGTCGAACACCACCCCGAACGGACTTGCGTGACAATAGCAACCGACAAGTTTGGGACGCGACGTCTATACTATATAAATACTGAAGATTATGTTTTGTTTTCAACCCATTTATTTGGATTTTATTTACTAGGGCGAAAAAAAGACCAAAATATTCAGGACGATATATTGCTTCATTACTATAACTTTGGCTTTACTCCCTCTGACAGTTCATTAATTGCGGGAACCAAAAAACTTCCGGCAGGCTCCCTCCTAACCGTCGAGAACGATCGCCAAGACGTCCGCCGATACTTTGACGTAAAGAACTTGTATCGGCCACAAGATTATCGCGCGCTCGACGAAGATCAATGGTGTGGGCGTATCGACAATGCCCTGGCAAACGGGGTAGCCCACCGTGCACACAGCGGAGAAGAGGTGGGTATTTCCCTAAGTGGCGGCGTTGATTCTGGATACATTGCCCAGAAGCTCACACAAACGGGTGCGATCGTCTTTGGGTACAATATTTCCTATAAAGACTATTACGATGAAGAAGACCGTGTCGACTTCCTCGCCAAATCGCTAAACATCAACGTTCGAAAGATACGCTTGGACGCAGACGAAATCATCGAAAATTTCGAGCAAGTTTCGGCATCGAGTAGCGAGCCCGCCGCCCTCAACGGATCAATCATGCGTTTCGCGGCAAGGCAAGCTAGAAAGGACGGTCTGGCCAAACTGTTCGACGGCGACGGTGCGGATCGGTTGTTTCTCGGAATGAACCGATATATCGGGTATCGACGTGCCATCGACCTTTACAACCGCGCTGCCAGGTTCGGTATGACCGGTCCGCTACAGCTGATTTTGGGGATGCTGCCTGGCGACGAAATCCAGAAGTTTCACATTCTGGTTTCAAACTGGCGTGCAGGGATTCCACCCTATCCGGAGCGCAAGCTCGGCGGTGTCAGAATATACGATCCAGACTATGAGTGGCGCGTTTTCCAGCTCGGCGCGCAGTCATACTTTGAACAGTTCACGAGAGACTTCGGCGCTTTCGATTTCGGTTCATATTTCACCTACCAGTCCGTCCACATGTGCCCCGAGATGTTCTTCCACGGGGCTTCCGAAATGATGACCGACCTCGGCATTTCTCCGATTCCGGCATTCTTTACCGATGAGTTGGTCGAACTCGCGTTTAACATCCCGACCGAATGGAAACTACACGGCAATACGACAAAATACATCCTGCGCAAAGCTGCAGCACGACATATGGACAAGGAATACTGGATGCTTCCAAAGATTGGTTTACAAAGCGCGCTTCACTATGTGTTGCAGACCGACCGAGGGAAACAGTGGTACGGAAGCTTACAGGTAAAAGTTCTGGATTCGGATGAGTACAAAACGCTAACGACACTTGCGAAGGGACAAGAGATCGAGACAGACCGATTGGTCTCGTTGATGGCGTGGAAGGACGCCCAAGTGGGAAACACGTACTAAGCGTGGCACCGCTACTGTATTCGCTATCCGCCCATCCGTTTCGGGAGATAGCGCTGTAATCTCGCCTTTGTCGCTATCGACTGCACAAAACGCCTTTCGAACATGTCCAAATCTATACAAAGCACGATAAACATGATGGTTGCCGTTAGGAAAACGGCCGCGGTGATTGAAACAATGGCGAGATTCCCAATCGTCCATGGGAAGCAAGTCAAAACCGCCGCCACCACCACCCAATACACCAACGCGCGCGCGCCCGAACGCCCGATATCCGCAAGCGGCAACAAGTCGCGGATAAACCAGCCGATGAAGATGTTCTTCATCAATTGGCCGGCGCCGACGGCGCATATTGCGCCCCAAATCCCGTAGTACGGCACCGTCAAAACGCTTAGCACCAAGCTCAAAAAACCGAAGACTTTGCTGTAGAGAATGATGTCGACCCGCTCGCGGAGTTGCGCGGCCATGCTAATGGGAAACCCGAGAGCGCCGATGGCGGCAACGACGATACATGCCGCGAAGACATCCGCGTGCCCCTGGAATTTCCCGAATACCAACGCAATGAAGGCTTCACCCGTCAACATCGCAAAACAGAAGATCGGAAGATAAAACCATATGATGCATTTCATCAGGAACCGCATCATCGCGACGATCCGCTCTTCCTCCGAGGCGATCCCGAAGCTGAAAAAGGCCGGCCGGATGACGGCAGCCAGATAGTTGACCGGGCTGATCCGCGCGAAACGATTCGCCAGTTGATTGCAAAACGCATAAATGGCGACCTGCGTCGGACTCATGAAATAGGCGACGATGAGATAATTCGTGCCGTTGTCCATGAAGCGGACGCCGATCGAATTGAAATTGTTGAAGAAGGCGTAGCGAAAAATGCGCCGCCGATCGGTCGGGCCGAATTCGTCGCGCTCCCCGCCGGCCTTCGGCACGACACGCCCGTAAAGGCCGAAAAAGGCCGCGGCCAAGATAAGGTAGACAACCGTATCGATGACCACAATCTCGAACAGGCCATACCCTTGAACGAGGCAGACCAGGTAAGCGGCGGCGCGCATCGTGACCACGGCGATCTGGATATAGAAGGCGAACTTGTGGAGGAAAAACGCCTCGACCGTCGCCGTCAGTATCCCCCATTGCTGATACGCAATAATGCAAACGCAGAATATCGCAAAGTAGGTTTTGTATTCTTTTATCTTGATTAGGGCGGATAATGTGTCCCAATAGACAAAAATTGCAAATATTACAATTATACTTACAATAGAACGCATAATAAATACACGGAAAACAAGCTTACTTGCCAGCTTAAATTCTTTCTTTATGTAGTATTCCGGCAAAAAACGCTGTATTACGTCTTGTAATCCGAACGAACCTACAATATTCAGCATCGGAATGATCGCATATAGAATGCTGTATATGCCGAATTCTTCCTGCGACAGCGCTCTTACAAGCAGAACCGTCGCGCCGAACGAGATCACTTGATGGAAAATTTTGAGCACGGCCGTGCTCAGCCCCGCTTCGGCGGCCTTATTGAATATGTGCCGTGACGTCATCTTAACTCAGCGGGCCTTATGAAAACCGTCCCGCCGGTGTATACACCGGCCAACCCCACTTCACCATGACGGCAGTTAATGAACATTTGCATTGTCGCCAAATTCTTTTACGCGGAGCGCATCGGCGGCGCCGAGGTTCAGGCATGGCTCTTGGCCAAGGAATTGGCGTCGCGCGGTCATTCGGTTTCCTATGTCTGCGAAAGCCTGACCGGCCGCGGCGGAACCGTCGAGAATAAGGACGGCGTCCAGGTGCATTGGCTGAAACATTTGCGTTACTTCAACATCCTCAGCATGCCGGCCTATGCATCGGCCCTGAACCGGATTCGGCCGGATGTCGTCCTTCATCGCTACACATCGGGCTATGAATGGGCGCTTGGGCGGTATTGCCGAAAGCACAATGCCAAATTCGTGTGGATTTGTACGGATAACGCGTCACCGGTCCGCGACTATTTCGTGGCGGTGCTGCGGAACATCCTGAACCGCACGGCCCGACCATTTTACAAGCGTTGGCCCCTCTTCCTGCATGCATGGCTCAAAGATCGCAGTCGTGAAAACGGCATGCGGTTTGTAACCCATCCTTGCGTTCAGAATGAGGCACAGCGCGGGACCTTTGCCGAGCACTACGGCCGGGCCGCTTTCCCCTTTCCGTCGGGTCACGAAATCCCGGACTCCTTACCGGAAAAACCGGAATCGCCGCCGATCGTCCTTTGGGTTGCCGGATTCGGCGCCGGCAAGCGCCCCGAACTCTTCGCCCAGTTGGCCAAGGCCTGCGCGGCCCCCGACATCCGGTTTGTGATGATCTCAAAACGCTTCGGCGCCGATACCCATATGAAGCCCGAGGAAATCCACCATCTGGCCGGCAGTGAGACCGCATTCGACTGGCATATCGACCTTCCCCTCGACGACACGTTGGCCTGGTTCGATCAAGCATCGGTCTTCGTCAATACATCGCTGCCGGCCAACGAAGGCTTCCCCAATACCTTTGTCCAAGCCTGGTCGCGCGGCGTACCGGTCGTTTCCTTCGGCGTCAATCCGGACGGCATACTGGACACGCTAGGCCTAGGTCGATGCATCGGCACGCTCGACGAGGGCCGCGACGCCATCCGCGTCTTTCTCGGCGAACCGACGGACGCCCGGCAACAACGGCAAGATTACGCCCGGACCCATTTCAGTATTGCCCATGTCGCGGATCATCTGCTGGAAATCCTCGAACAAACGCCGGAGTCACTCGACGACTGAAATGACCGTGCGGACCGACTTGGGCGCCTCGCCGCGCCTGAAATAGCGGTGCAGAAAGACATCCGTCTCGCCGCGTTGAAGGAGGCGCCACTGCGGGAAGTCTTGCGCTGCCTCGTTGCCGTGGCCATCCACCACGATTTTAAGGCCGTTCTCCATCGTGAAAACGTAGTCGACCAACCTATCGTCGGCCGGCGGCGATTGACTTTCTATGGCTTCGACTCCCCGCTTCCCCGCTATCTCGACCTTACCGCTCAAACGGCGCACGCCTTTTGTTCCCGGCAGACGCCGCTCGTATGTTGCCCCGTCGATTAAGTCTGACGGCAGCTTGCCGAGTCCCAGAAAGAATGCGCCGGTGTCGGCCGGAATACTCCATGCCACGCGAAACCCGTTTTCGGTCGCCTCGTATCGGCCTGGATAGGTCGATGCCCGTTGGCGGAGAATCTCCACCCAGCCATGCCGCTGGGACTGGTACCACAAGCTGATATTCGGTCGATGCCGATAGAGACCGTCCTCTACGCCCTCAAGCACGGCGTAGCGGCCCTTCCGCGACGCCGACTTCGCCATCGGAAGGCGGTTCAGGCGATAAACGGCGCGCTGGACAGCCGTCTCGACATCGCCGGCTAGGCTGCGCGGGACTTCCAGAAAGACAGGCTCCCGGCCGAACTTCACATCGACGCCGGTCTTCGCCGCCGATAGCGGCACGGGGTTGGTGAAATGATCGTACAACACCATGCCGTCAGCCGACGGCAGCGCCAGTCGAACGGCTTGATCCGGACTGTCATTTCCCCAAATCACGAAGATCGTCTTGCCGTCCTTGCGATCCACGCGATGGGCCAACCAGCGCCGCTCCCGCTGTCCGGTCGCCACCTCCGTCGCACGCTCGAAGCCGTCGAGGAACCAGGCCAGCGCGGCGAACTGCACGCCGGACGGCTGAAGGCCCGAATCCGCCTCGAACCACGAGTATTTGTTGGTATTACCCACATAGGTCGCCGTGTACTGGTAGAAACGATCAAACCCCAAGGCAAAGGTCCGCACCACCGCCCGCGCTATCTCGTTATTGAGCGCGCGCCAGCTGTCGTCGTTCACGTTCTTCAGCCGGTGCTTCGCGATCAGACGCCGGTAGAAGGGCTCGATTCCGAACCCGATGCCCGGCGTCCAGCGCCCTTTGATTCCGGCGGCGTCGATCTCTCGCCGCGCCTGGGGCAGGTAGTTATCCGGTACGTGAAAGGCGTTCACGCCGGCGATATCGACGGTCGCCGGGTCCAGCGTCTTGAACAAGTCCTGCATGAAGCCCGGCCACGCGTTCAAAACGACCTTGGCCGTCGGATCGACCGACTTAATCGCCCGATGACCGCGGCGGTGCCAATCGGCGTACTCCGCCGCTGTATCCCAACAGTTGCGCTTGTATGATTTCTTGCGCAGATCCGCCACCTCGTCGCCAATGGTCCACAGTTTAACCCTGTCCTTGTAATGCCGGACCATCGCCGTCACGTAATTCGACCATGCGGCGCGGCGTTCGTCCCGCGTCATCTTTTTCGCCCATCGGGGCGTCCGGCAGGGCTCGAGGTTGAACATGAGATCGAAGCCCGCGGCCCGGGCCATGTCGATCTCCTTGTCGAACCAGTTGAATTCGCCGCGGCGGCTTTCGACGGCATCCCAATAACTCATGCCCCTATTCGACGTGAGCATCGCGATGCTCGAAAACCCCATGCGGCGGGCAATCTGCAGAGGCTCGGGCGCGATCGTCAGATAGGCCCCAAAGGCCCCGTCTTCCTGTTTGACCGGGCGCGGCGGCGGCAACACCGAGAAATGAAGCTCGCTTTCCGGGTCCGCTGCGCCTTCGCGCCGAAGCACAGCGCGGAACAGGCCGCGGCGGTTCTGCGTCAGCGTCACCGGCACCGCCATCGTGGTCTGGGCGGGCACTTGTTTCGAGATCCGCTCATCCCGGAGTTTTTCCCCGTAGAAGTCGAATATGCTGAGGCGGTAGGACGCCGTCGCCGCCGCCGCGCCGTCATTGCGAATCCCGATCGTCATCTCGACCGGTTCCGTCGGTGCGAAGATACGACCCAACCGCGTGCTCGTCAGCGCGGCCTCCACCGGCGCCGCCACCGTAAATTCCCGCAGCCGGCCCGCCGCGAACTGCACCGCGTCCAGCCATAGATGTCCCGGCTCGCGCGACTGTGCCGCAACAGACCAGTACATCAGTTCGTCCTTCTTGGCGGTAAAGGTGATGCTGACCCGCCGCCATTCGCGGGTCAGGCGAATCTCCTTGGCCGCGCTCGGCGTGACCCTGTAATCGGTGTGCGCGTTTCCGGTCAGCATGATCCGCCCCGGCCCCGGCCTGTCGCTCTTGGCATAGAGCGAAAAGGTATACTGCCGTCCCCGTTTCACCGGGACCGGCAAAGCGCCCCAGACGCTGGTGCCAGCAACCGCGCCGCTCGCGGTATTCATGGTGCGGGAATACGGAATCTTGAAGCTGACGCTTCCATGAACGCGCGTCGTCTTGTCCAGCTTTGCGCTCGGCAAGCCGCCGTCGAACCAACGACCGACCGCGAGCCGATAGTCGATGCCCGCCTCGAAACTGCCGTTGGGAATCAAATTTTCGGCCGCGGCATCGGTTGCCGCGACACCGAACAACGATACTGCCACCGCGACCGATCGGGCCAACTTCACGTTCCGCCTCCACATTCTCCTAGTCCGTACGACGACGCCCCGCGCTTTTCCCCGCCAAGCACCCTCTCGCGGACAGGCTACCGTGCCGCCGCTACCCTGTCTTGGCTTTAAACCGTTCGGCGATGATCGCCAGCACGAAGAATAACAACACGCGTTGCCGCCAAACCCGCTTCGGTTCGCGCAACAAGCGATAGAACCATTCGAGGTTCAGCCGAAGGAAGAGATCGGGCGCCCGCCGCACGCGACCGGCGATGACATCGAACGTGCCGCCGACGCCTTGCACCGCCTTGACGCGGAGCGCGCCGATATGCCGGTCGATCCAATCTTCCTGACGCGGGCTTCCAAGGGCGACGAACAGGACGTCGGCGCCGCTTTGGTTGATTTCGTCGACCAAGGCCGGCATCGCGTCCGCATCGACATAGCCATTCCGCCGCCCGGCGATCCGCAAGCCCGGGAACCGCGCCGGCAGGATATCAGCCACCATGGCGTTGACGTCCTCCTGAGCGCCAAACAGGAAAACGCTACGACCGTTTTCCGCCGCCCGGGCGCAAATTGCGGGCATCAATTCGGAGCCAGGCACCCGGTCGAGCGCGGCGTCCGCCAGGAACCGGGCGCCCCAAACCGCCCCGATCCCATCGGGGATCAACAACGCGGCACGCCGAAGGCTCTGCAACAAAGCCGGGTCCTTGCGGGCCCGCATGATCTTTTCCGGATTGACGGCGACGACCGCGGCGCAGCCGCCGTCCGATACGATGCGATCCGCGACGAAATCAACCGATTGCGCCATGGTCACGCAGTCGACCGGCACGCCCAACAATTCAATTCGCCGCGGCGTCACGAACCCATTGCTCCAATTGCGAGATTGCCGTGTCGACCGCCGCTTGCTCCGGCCACGTCCCGTTCAAGCCGACGATCGTCCGAAAGCGATGCGGCAACGGTCCGGCATAACGACACCGTAATGTCGTTGCCGCCCGATAGCGCCCGTATTCCGGCGCCAGCCAGCCAAGACGGGGATTCTCCGAACCGTGGAATCGTTGAACCACCGCCCCATCGATCTTGAGAAATACAGGCGGGTCGGCCGCCGCGAAGCGGAACCCTTCGCCCTCCGTTTCGATGCCGTCGCAATGCCAATGCAGGTCCACCGTATGGTCTCCGTCGCCGTCCAGATAATCCCAAATCAGGGTCCATGCGCCCTCGCGACAAGCGATACCCCGCCAATGTGTCACCCCTAAGGCGATGTAGCCATCGTGCCGGGCGAGGATCATGTGGGTCGGGCCGTCCGTCTGCTCATGTCGCACCACGGCGCAGGTATACGGATCGGACCATTGGAAGGGCGTTTCCTGCTGCGCTTGATCCTGTTCGTCGACGGTGACCGTGTTATGCGCCGGCGTGCCGCGGAAATACCGTCGCCACTGGGCGTTGCCGGTGTAGGTCAGGGTCCCGGGATCGAGAAGCAAGGCGCGATCGCCCTGGTACAAGGAAACCGACAACGCATCCGCATGGCCATGCCCATGGGCCGGCGCCATTCCCAGGCCGCCGTGGTCGAAGATCAAGCGTAAGGATGATGCCGGGTCGACCGGCATGACGGTATAGCCGCTGTCCTCGAAGGTAGTGGCCTGCGGCGAGACCTTTTCATCATCCAAGGCGAGATGCGGCGACAGCGCATGCCCGCCGTCGCTGTCGCCGAATGGCGGCAACGCTTCAACGCCCGGAAAGGCCGCGAGGAACCGCCGTCCCCGCTCAACCGCCGCCGAAATCCGATCCGGCACCGTTTCATCGCGATGCGCCAGCAGCCGGGCCACCAGATCGAGCAGATCGACAACGAAACGGTGGTACCAGATCGCCTGTTCGATCCCGCCGCCATCCGGCAGGATCTGCCGCTCGGCTTCCTGTTCGAGGATCGCGAGGCCGCGCCGCCGCCAGACGGCGGCCTCCGGAATCTCGGGAAACAGCGTCCCCGCATAGACCAGCGCGGCGCACTCGGCGATCGTATGGTTGCCCGACGACGAATAGAGCGACAAACGCCGCAGGATGAAGGGGGCGTGCGTGCCGACGATGCGGACCCCAACCGTCCAGGACTTTTCGGGATCCTTGAGAGCGCACCGCGCGATATCCAGCGCGTGGCACACCGCGATCAACCGCAGCCCGCATTCCATCGCGGAAACATAGTGGACGCCGCGAAACGGCGGATTCGCGCCGAGCCAGGACCGCAACTGGTGTTCCAACAGGTCCGCCGCGGCGGCGGCGACCTCGCCGGAGTCCCGGACCGCCAAAAGGGCCAAGGGAAGAAGCTGCTGCAACCGCGACGGCTCCCAGACGAGCCGGGCGTCGCCGAAGGGATTCCCGAGCCGATAGGGAATGTCGCCGAAAAACGATTTGGGCCAAAGGCGGCGGCTGTCGGGTCCGGTGTGCCAGACCGCCGGATCGTCGCGCCAGCGCCAACGGAAACCGAGCGCCGCCGCCTCGCCTTTCAACAAGGCGTCGGTCTCCTCGGGCGTCGGAGAGAAACTCCACGGGAGCGCCGGTAGTTGCGGCTCCGTCTGCGCTAAACACCGCTGGACGGCTTCATCCTCGGCACGCGCGGACATCGCGCGATCCAACCTATTCTGCTGCCGACGCAGCCGGAATATCCAGGCATGCTCGCGAAGCCGATGCGGCACTTCGCGAAAATCCATGATGGACAAGCGCTTGAGATACCAGGAAAGCCGTTCCATGCGATGTTTTCAGCAGCCTCGGCGCGAACGGCCGGCCATCCTATTCAATGTCGATTACCGTGCGCGTCCGCATGCTCTCGACTGCCGCCAGGCACGCCCGGGTTACGGACACGACCGACGCGAAGGACATGCCGTCCGTGTCCGGCTTGATGATCGAATTACAGAACGCCGCCATCTGCTGCGAAAATCCTTTGTCACGACCACTGCTCTTATAGCGCGTCCGTTGCCCGCTTCGGAAGAATTCGGATTGGGCGAAATCGTCCATGACGACGCTGCAACCGTCGCCGAAGACCTCGCAACGCTCCTTGGCGAGCCCGGTGTCGCCGCCGGCGGCATAGACGATCGTGCCGACGGAGCCATCCGAAAAGGTCAAAGAGAGGGTCGACTGGTCTTGCGTCGTCCCGGAGGTGTGGGTCGCAATGCTGTTGGCGTAGACCGTTTCGACTTGCCCGCCGCATAAGGCCTGGAGGTAATCGACGAAATGGCAGGCTTCCCCCAGGATGCGTCCGCCGCCGACATCGGGGTCCTGCGTCCAATGGTCCGCCGGCAACGCACCGGCATTCACCCGGTAGAGCATGACAAGCGGATTTCGACGCTCACCGAGGAATTCCTTCGCTTTTGCGCAGTGATCGGAAAAGCGCCGATTGAACCCGACCGCAAGCCGGACTCCATCGCGAGCCTTCGCCGCGTAAAGCGTCTCGATTTCCTGAAGCTCCTCCATCGTCAGGCACAACGGCTTCTCGACGAAGACATGCTTCCCCGCACGCAGCGCGGCCAGCACCATCGGCCCGTGCAGGTCATGCCGCGTCCCAATGATCACCGTATTGATCGCCGAATCGTTGAGGATTTCGTCCATGTCCGTGGTGCAGTACCCCGCGCCGAGGCGTTCACCCAACGTCTTCGCATTCATGCCGCGCTGCGTGCAGACCGCGGCAATATCCACGTCCCGCAAGCCTTTCAGCGCCGGCACGATCATGTCCTTCACGTGGCTACCCGCACCGATCAAGCCGACGCGGACGCGATCCGCGGACACGCTGGCGCGCAATGTCACTTTCCGATCGCTCTCGACGGCGGCGTCGGGATAGGTCAGCAGAACGCCGAGCGGGCTCTCGGATGCAGCGAGAATCTTGGCGTAAGCAGCCTCGGCCTGTTCGATCGGAATGCGATGATGGGTCAGCGACGCCACGTCCAAACGGCCGTCGGCGATCAGCGTCAGAAACGCCCCCATGTTGCGGTTTTCGGTCCAACGAACGTAGCCGTAGGGATAATCCCGGCCCTTCTCCTCATATTCCGCGTCATACCGGCCTGGGCCGTAGGACGTGGACAACCGCAGTTCCAGTTCCTTCGCATAATAAGGCTCGCGTGGCAGGTCCATGCCGACCGCACCGACGACGACGACGCGGCCCTTCTTGCGGACCGCCTCGCCCGCGGCGACGATCGGCGCATTGTCCTTGGTGCTGGCGGTCACGATCGCCGCATCCGCGCCATGCTCCTCGGTCATCCCCGATACGGCGTCCAATAGCTCGCCCGGCGACACGCTGGCCTCGGCGCCGAGCTTTTCGGCGACCGTGCGCTTTTCCGGTTCCGGATCGGAGGCGACCACCCGACAGCCGTTCGCCGTGAGCAACTGCACGGTCAACTGGCCGACCAGCCCCAATCCGATGACCGCCACCACGTCGCCCAGCTTCGGGTCGGCCTGGCGGACACCCTGCAACGCGATGGCGCCCATGGTGACATAGGCCGCGTCATCGAAACTGACCCCATCAGGAATCTTCACGCACAGGTTCTTCGGAACCGACACGACCTCCGCATGCGAGGCATAGTTCTGTCCGGCGCAGGCGACCCGGTCGCCCACCGAGAAGCCCTCCACGCCGGCGCCGACGCCGACAACGACGCCGGAGCAGCTATAGCCGAGCGCGACCGGCGCATCGAGCCGGGACGATACCATCTTGGCCGTCTCGATGATCCCATCCTTCTGCGCCTTCTGGATCACCTTGCGGACCATGTCCGGGCGATCCATCGCCTTGCCGACGAGGTTTTTCTTCGCCATGCCAACGGTCGCCCGTTCGGTCCCGACACTGATCAAGGACGCGCGCGTCGCGACCAGCAGGCACCCGGGCTGGACCGTCGGCGCGGGAACGGACTCTACGCTCAGCTTCCCGCTGCGATAATGCTGTACGACTTGCTTCATGGCTTCATGTCCGACCTTCGGACGCCTCCCCCCGCGCAAAAATACCCTGAAACGCCGGCATTATAACCGCCATACGGCCAAGCCGGCTTTCCGCAGCGCCGCGCGATCATACGTCGATCCGAGATCGATAAAACACCCGCCCGGTTTAACCTTGCCGGCGAGGTCGTCCAACGGCCGGTCGAGAAAGGGTCGGTGCGCCACCGCGGCGATCAATCCGTCCGATTGCGGCAGGTCGTCCCAGGACACCAGGTCGACGCCTTCCACCCGGTCGACGCCTGTTTCCAGAACCAGCGGATCGTGCACCGAAACGTCGATGCCGTAGCTTTGCAATTCGTCGATGAGATCGAAGACCTTCGAGTTCCGGATATCCGAGACGTTCTCCTTGAACGTGACGCCGAGCACCGAAACCTTGGCCCCATTCACCGGACTGCCCGATTTCGCCAGACATTTGACCGTCTGCTGCGCCACGAACGCGCCCATGCCGTCGTTGATCCGCCGGCCCGCAAGAATCACCTCCGGATGATAGCCGAGGGCCTCGGCCTTGTGGGTCAGGTAGTACGGATCAACGCCGATGCAGTGCCCACCGACCAAACCCGGCCGGAAGGGCAGGAAATTCCACTTCGTCCGGGCGGCGGCGAGAACATCCATGGTATCGAGGCCCGCCCGGTCGAAAATGATCGCAAGTTCGTTCATCAATGCGATATTCAAGTCGCGCTGCGTATTTTCGATCACCTTCGCGGCTTCGGCGACGCGAATGCTCGCGGCCCGGTGCACGCCGGCGTCGATGATCCGCTCATACAAGGCCGCCACGCGATTCAGCGTGTCGGCGTCGTCGCCGGCGACAACCTTCGTGATGGTCTCCAAACGGTGGTCCGGATCGCCGGGATTGATCCGTTCCGGGGAATATCCGATATGGAAGTCCTGCCGCCAGGTCAGCCCGCTGCTTTCTTCAAGGACCGGCAGGCAAACCTCTTCGGTCGCGCCGGGATACACGGTCGATTCGTAGATCACGACCACGCCCTGCTTGATATGCGGCCCGACGGACCGGGTCGCGGCGATCAGCGGGCCGAAATCCGGATTATGCGCGCCATCCACCGGCGTCGGTACGGCGACGACGACGAAATCCGCCCCCGACACGGCTTCGAACTCTGTCGTAACGGTCAGGCGAGTGGCCGCCTCCAAAGCGGCTTTTTCCACTTCGCCGGTTGGATCGATCCCTTTGCGGTATTGATCGACCTTTTCTTGCGACAGGTCGATGCCGATGGTGTCGGTCACGCGACCGAAGGCGACCGCAAGCGGCAGCCCGACATACCCGAGGCCCACGACTGCGACCGTGCTCATGTCCGCGCCATCTTTGCGTTACTGGCGGTCACCGTCGATCCTCCACCGGAACCGGTTGCTCGATCTGCGCCCCATTCCTCGATAACGGCGTGGATGCGCCGCGCCGCCATCCCGTCGCCATACGGATTATGCGCTTTCGACATCCGTTTATAAATCCCGTCATCCAACATCACGGATTCGACTCCCGTCACGATCGTCGGCTTGTCGGTGCCGACCAGCCGGACCGTCCCCGCGTCGACCGCTTCCGGACGCTCCGTGACATCCCGCATCACCAGAACCGGCTTGCCCAGCGAGGGCGCCTCCTCCTGGATACCTCCAGAATCGGTCAGGATCACATCCGCCGTGTCCATCAACCATACGAAGGGTAAATAGTCCAAAGGCTCGATCAACGCGACGTTTTTTAACCCACCCAGAATGCGGCGCACGGGCTCCTGAACATTCGGATTCAGGTGGACGGGATAGATCACCCGCCAATCCGGGTGACGGATCGCGAGATCGGCGATCGCGCCGCAAAGACTCTCGAACCCTTCCCCGAAATTCTCCCGCCGATGACCGGTCACCAGCAGCCGTCGCGTGCCCGGCCTGAGCCAATCCGCCCGGAGGTCATCGGCAATCGGTAGGTCGGTCAGTTCCGCCGCCCGGTCCCGGACCGACAGCAGCGCGTCGATAACGGTGTTGCCGGTGACGAAGATGCTGTCCGGCGCCACTCCCTCGCGCAGCAGGTTCTCGCGCGATCGCTCGGTCGGCGCGAAATGCAGGTCCGTGATGCGGGTCACGAGCGATCGATTCGCTTCCTCCGGAAACGGCGCCGTCAGATCGCCGGTCCGCAATCCGGCCTCGACATGCCCGACCGGAACGCCCGCGTAAAAGGCCGCCAACGCCGCCGCCAGGCAAGTGGTCGTGTCGCCTTGGACAAGCACCAGTTCCGGTCGTTCGGCCGACAGGACGGCGCGCATCGCCAACAACACCCGCGCGGTCACGTCATACAGGTCTTGTCCCGGCTGCATGACGTCCAGGTCGTGGTCCGGGACGATCCCGAACAGGCCGAGCACCTGATCCAGCATCTCGCGGTGCTGGCCGCTGGCGCAGACGGCGCTATGAATGCCCGGCGCATCGCGCAGGCGCAGGACCACCGGCGCAAGCTTGATGGCTTCCGGACGTGTTCCGAGAACGCTGAGAACGCGCAACGGCATCAGCGAATGGCACCCCGCGTATCGATGACGGTTTTCCCGGCCAAATCGTGCGGCCGCAAGGCTCTGAATTCCTTATGGTCGACGAGCAGGACGACGATATCGGCGCGCGCCACCACGTCCTCCAACGCCGTGAGGGGCAAATCCGCGTGTCGGGATATATTCGGCTCGCACACCAGAAGGTCGCCCACCGCGTCCTCTTTCAAGCGCCGCACGATGATTTCCGCCGGCGACCCGCGCAGATCGTCCACATCCGCCTTGAACGCAAGCCCAAGGCAGCCGATGACCGGCGACGCCATCCCGGCCGCCGCCGCACGCACCTTCTCCACCACCCAATCGGGTTTGGCGTCGTTGACTTCGCGCGCCGTCCGGATAAGGCGCGCATTCGGCTCCCCGGCGGCGATGAACCACGGATCGACCGCGATGCAGTGCCCGCCGACGCCCGGTCCCGGCTGCAGAATGTTCACGCGCGGATGGCGGTTGGCGAGTTTGATCATCTCCCACGGATCGATCGCGTGACGGTCGCAGACGACCGAAAGCTCGTTGGCCAGCGCGATATTCACGTCGCGGAAGGTATTCTCGGCGAGTTTCGCCATTTCAGCGGTCGCCGCATTGGTCCGGTATACGTCGCCCCGCACGAACGTCTCGTAGAAGGCGGCCGCCGCGGCAGCCGACTCCTCGTCGATCCCACCGACGATGCGATCGTTGTCCACCAACTCGACCAGAATGCGCCCGGGCAACACGCGTTCCGGGCAATGCGCCAACCGCACGCCGGCGGCTTTGTCGGCGCTTTCCCGCGTCAGGATCGGCAGGACGACCTCGGTCGTGGTGCCGACCGGAATCGTCGATTCGATAAGAACCAGGTCGCCCGCTTTGACATGCGGCGCGATGCTGCGTGTCGCGGCCTCCACATAGGAAAGGTCCGGCGATTTGTCCCGGTCGTCCAACGGCGTCGGCACGGCGATGATGAAGATGTCGGCCGCCTGGGGTTCCGACACCGCCGCCAGGTTTCCGGAATGGACCGCCGAGCGAACCAGGATGTCGAGATCGGGTTCGAAGAAATGAATCTCGCCGCGATTGATCGTCTCGACGACATCCGGCGACGCATCCACGCCGACGACGCGATACCCTTTCGTGCCCAGAATGGATGCGGTTGGAAGCCCGATATAGCCGAGCCCAACCACGCAGATCGTTTTATTCATCATGCAATCGGAGTTACCAGTGAGCCGAGCCGGCCGGATTCGCGTGCACCGCCATGGCGTCCCGCCGCGCGGGGATTAGACCATGAAGGGGCTGAGCGGGCCCTGATTCTTGTCCAACACAACGTCGAAAATCGTATCGATATCAATCTGTTCCCTCTCTTCGGCGAAGCCATAGACGAGGGCGGCGTCGCACAGCGTATTGATCAGCCGGGGAACGCCCTTAGTCTGATAATGCACCGCGCCGCAGGCCATATCGTCGAAGATGCCGGGCGCGCCGCCGGCCACCGATATGCGGTGGTGGATGTATTCCCGGGTGTCGCGAAATTCGAGCGGCGTCAGGTGGAAACCGGATGAAATACGCTGGGCGAACTGCCGCAGTTCCGGCATCCTCAACTTCTCGTTCAACTCGGGCTGGCCGACGAGCAGAAGCTGCAAGATCTGATCCTTGTCGCTGTTCACATTCGTGAGCATCCGCAACTCTTCCAGCGTCTCGACGTCCATGTTCTGCGCTTCGTCGATAATCAACAGGGTGCGCCGGTTGGCGGCATACTGCTGGACCACGAAATCGATGAAGATGTGATACAGTTCGGCCTTGTCGCTGCTGCTGTAGTCGAGGTCGTAAGCGAACAACACCCACTTCAAAAGCTCGCCGATGTTGCGATGGGTGTTGTTGATCATCCCGACGGTGAACTGCGGGTCCAGCACCTGCATCGCGCGCCGGATCAGGGTGGTCTTGCCCGATCCGACTTCGCCGGTGATCACCGTTATCCCGCCGTGCAACGTCAGCCCGTATTCCAACATCGTCAGCGCATTCTCATGTTGCCGACTCATGTAAAGGAATTCGGGGTCCGGCGTCAGGGTAAACGGCTTCTCCTTCAATCCATAAAACGACTCATACATGGCATCGTGTCCCTGATGCAGACCGGTTCTCGAAACGTCCGCGCCGCTCCGTCCCACCCGGAAGCGCGGCTGGCCGGCCTATAAATAAGCATTCATTTGTTTTTGTGATGACTTGTTCAATACCGTCCCGATCAAATGGCTATCGCCCAGCAGCATCATCGCGCGCTCGATATCGTGTTTCGGCGTTTCCCCTTCGGCCACCACGAACAGCGTGGCGTCCACATTCGACATGAAAGCAAGACAGTCATCCGTGGCGAGCAAGGGCGGCAAATCGTACAGGACGATGCGGTCCGGGTAGCGGTTCTTCAATTCATGCGCCAGTTTCGCCATCTTCGGCGACGCGAGCATTTCCGAGGATTGCTCCATCGGCGCCCGGACCGGCAATATCACAAGCCGCTCAGTTCCCGGGTTGATCAAGCATTGCGGCAACTCGACGGATTCGTTCAGAAAATCGTCGAGGCCGAACTCCGGCTGAATCCCCAGCGTTTCGGCGACGGACGGGCTGCGCAGGTCCAGATCGACCAGCAACACCGTCTGATTGACGTCCATCGCCAGGCTGATCGCGAGGTTGACCGCCGTCAGCGTCTTGCCATCCCCCTTGTTCGCGCTGCAGATCGCCATGGTCGACAAGCCTTCCGCGGAAAGCCGCCGCAGCACATGCGTTCGCAGGATGCGGTAGGTATCGGCGATCGGCTCGTTCTCCAGGCCCGAGATCACGCAATTGGCGCGCAGCGTCGCGGGCGACAGCGGCAAGACCTTGGTTTGCTGGTATTTGACCGGAACCGGGTTCGCGTTCAGCGTCGGCAGCGGCGAGACCGAAAAGATCGGCCGGCCGCCAAGCCGTTTTTCACGCGCCTTGTCGAGTGCTACGCGGGTTCGATCCATTCTAAGCGCCCTTGTCCTATCCGAACCCAAATCGCCGGAGCGTCGAGAACCACATTACGTCCAAAGGCCTTACATAAAGGTGAAAGGCGACGAGTCCGGCCACGACGGCCACAAGCGTTATCAACACGACCCCGGCGATGACCCAGCGACGGACGGTCTTATCGGATTTCTGTTGAATAAGCGGGACGACCACAAGCGGCTGATGGCCGATGATCGAGGCCAACTGCTTGGACCCATAGACCGTCTCGTCCATCGTCTCCGCCAGAAACACGTTGCCGACCCCCGCCGCCCCGGCAAAGACGAGGCCAATGAACAGAATCGCAATTCGGTTCGGGCTAACCGGTTTCAGGGGCAATTGCGGCGGCTCGATAAGCGAGAACCGCTCGCTCTTGCGCTCGGTCTCGAGCGACTGGGCAAGCTGCGCCTGAAGCTGTTTCGCCCGCACCTCTTTGTACTTTATGTACGCATTGTCATAGTCGCGTTTCAGCGCCCGATATTCCCGTTCGGCCTCGGGAATTTTTAAAACGCGCTCCTCCTGCAGCTTGAGCGACTTGCGGAGTTCTTCCTGATGGTTCAACAACGAACGAATCTGCGAATCCAGGGTCTTGAGTTGCGTTTGCGCCATGATATAGGCCGGATTGTCCGGTTTCGGCGTGAAGGAGCCGTTGTTCCTGGAATCTCCGGCTTCGCGAATGGCGACCTTCAGACTCGCGATCTTTTTCTCTAGGTTAACCACGTCGGGATGTTGAGCGCCGTATTTCTTCCGCGTCGCCGCCAGGGCGTCGTTGGCAAGCTGTAGCTCCGATTTCAGCGCGTTGACGTCGGTTCCCTCGCCGGTCTCCTTTTGCAGCGCACTGATCTCCCGGCGCATCTTCACCACATCCGGGTGGTTTCGACCGTAAACGCCCTGCATGCTGATGAGTTTCGTCTGCAACGCCTTTAAGCGTTCCGGCGGGCTGAGCACTGTTTCGCCGTCAATCGTCCGCGCGCCATGCGGGCTGAGCTGCGACACTTCCGATTGCAGGGCGACCTTGCGCTCTTCCAGCAGCTGAATCCGGCGGCTGGTATTCGCCAATTCGTCCTCGGCGCGGCGGATCAAGCCAAGGTTCAGTTCAAGCTGTTCCGGAAGCTGACCGGCATTGCGTCGTTTGAAATCGGCGATCTTCACTTCGACCTCGCCCACGACCTGCCCAAGACGGCGCGCCTCTTCGGCGAGGAATCCTGTCGTCTCCGCAGCCTTTTCGCGGCGATCCCTAAGATTTTCGTTGAGGTAGAGGGAGACAAGCTCGTTGGCGACCTGTTGGGCCACGCGACGGTTCGAATCCTGATAGGAGACGTTGAAGGCGATCGTCGCCTGCATCGACTGGCCGCTGCGCGGATCGATCACCTCGGCGCTGACCAAGTCCATCGAGATGTTATCGCGAAAGTCGCTGGCGATCTCGCTGATCGGCTTCTGCCGCCGCTCCTCCTTGAACAGATCGAACTTGTTGATAATCGACACGAGGTTTTGCGTCGTCATCACGCGCTGCTGGATGACCTGCAACCGTTGGGCCGCAAAACTCGTAATGGTCGATTGGATGAACTCGCGCGGCACCTCGGGTTCTTCGATAAGAACCGTCGCCGTGGATTCATACACAGCGGGAATCGACACGGCGACAATTGCCGCGATGACCACAACCATGACCGCCGGAATGATCAAGCGCCAGCGCCGGCGCTTCACCGCATCCAGGTAGTCTCTTGGCCCCTTGACGTCTTCTTCGATCGCCATCGGCGAAAAAGCCTTTCATGCGTTACTATTTAACGCCGCCCCTCGCCCCCCAACCAGGCATGCGCCAAGTTACGGACGCGCGTGCGCCGTTGGAATATGCCCTGTCCTCGGATTCCCGTTCTTGCGCACGGAACTTATAGGCCACCCTGAAGCTCCAATCGGGTAAAAACTGCCAAACTAGTCCCGGCTCGACACTGAAGAAGGTCCGATCCGTCCCGTCGTCGTCAGCGGATGTCTGATCAATGAACGCCGTGGTCAAATCCACGGTCACCAGCGGTGTCGCTCGGTAACTCGCGTTGAGGCGCACCGAATTCCGCTCCAGCAACCGCCCTTCACCGCTGGGCACCAATGCCCGGTCGAAACTGCCGGTGAGCCGGCCCCGCTCCTCGGTATAGGTCACGGAAAAGCCCGCCTCGAATCCGCTGTTGTTCTCCGTACGCGACACTACGGTCGAACCGTTAAGTTCTTGTAAATCAGTTCGAACGTGGTTCGCGCCACCCCGCACGCTCGTCTCGATTTGTTCCGTGAAAACATGGGTGTAGGTAACATCCCCCGAAAACGCGTCGCTTTCCCGGTCAAGCCCGCTGGTTCGCTGGAACCGCGAATAATTGCCCGCAATCTGAACGCTGTCCTTTTGCGTCAACTGCACGGATACGAACGGACCGGCCGACACGTTGAAGAAGTCGTCGAACTCGTCGCTGTCATAGGTCGTAACCACACCGCCGGTCCGCGCGCCGACGCTGACCAATTCGGTCAATAGATAGCTGCCCGACAGCCCGCCGCTGCCCGACAGCCGGACGGCATCGGAAAAGTCGCGGCCCGTGTCCTCGTCCTCACTGGTCCGCGTCGTCTGCCGCGAAAACGCCCCGTTGAGCGAAACGCGGCTGCGCGGTCCTTTGCGGCTGATCGCCCCATCCAGCCGCTGGTCGAAGGAATTCTCGTCGGTCTTGTCGGGAAAGGCCGAGTAATTCACTTCGCCACCGAACAACAAATCCACCGTCGGGGTGTGGGTTTCGAGGGTTATTCTCGGCCGGGTCGTGAAACCCCACAGCGTCTCTTCGTTGTCGTCGGACAGACGAAAGTTATCGTCATATTCAAATTCCTGCGACACCGATGCCTGCAAATGCCAATCCGAGGCGCTCGCGGCCTGCGGCGCCGCCACGGCAATGCAAAGCGCCGCCGTCACCACCACGCCCCTCGGCCAAACGGTTTCCATCACGGCCCTTGAGTCCCGGCCATGCCTTTCTCGTAACACGCGCACCCCCTAGAAAATCCCACTCGTCGGAACGACAACCACGTCGCCGCTCCGCAATACGATGTTGCTGTTCAACGCCTTCCCTTTAGAGACATCGGAATAGCTGAACTTCAGCGCCTGCTGTTTGCCGGACGCATCGCGCCGAAGAATCCGAATGTCGTTCTCCGCAGCGAAAGTCGTCAATCCGCCCGCAAGACTCAAAGCCTGCATGACGTCCACCGGACGGTTCGCCGGAAATTCGCCGGGCGCCCGAACCTGGCCGATGACATAAATCTTGTTACCGCTGACCTGCAACACCGACACGGTCAGCACGGGATCCGCGAAGTAATTCTTCAACCGTTTCTCAAGAACCGCCTTGAGCTGCGCCGGCGTCATTCCGGCGGCTTTGACATGTCCGGCGAGCGGGAAAGAGATGTTGCCGTCGGGCAGCACCGCGACTTGGCGCTGCATGCCTTCTTCTTTCCATACGGAAATCTCCAGAACGTCGCCGGGGTTGAGTTGATACGGCTCAGCCGCTTTCGCCCCCGCCACGGTCATGGCCAGGACAACCGAAAACACCGCCAGCCATACTTTCAACATCGCGCCCCCTCGGCATCGTCGCTGCATTTTTTGGTTAACGCGACCAATATTACCTGAATATCGCACTTTCAAATCTTAATCCACTTACTTTCATTTACTTGTTTTACGGGGTTGAACCGATTCGCCGGTGGTAAATGTGCAATCGACACTATTTTAGGTATTGAGTCACAAAACTGACGCGCCCCTTCCCGTAACCCTGTGACATAAAGGGCACATTTGCCTCAACACCCCTTTCCGACGATCACTCGTCATCCCCAATAAATACCATTTATTCACCATGATAATGTCGCAATTATAAGGCTTTATTAAGGTAATTTCGATTTTGGCCATGCCCGCGCGCGTTGGAGGTACCTCTACGTTTTCGATCGAAAGAACCTATAGACCCGATGAAATATCCGTCTCGGTGCTGTAGGTTCCCAATATGGTAAATTTCATTCCTGCGAAGGTGTGTTACACTCACGGTCGTTAACCAGAAAAATTTACCAACAAGAAACTCGATTTGGCGTGACGGAATAGTGGGGCAGCTGTTTCGTCGATCTGGACACTGAGTGGGGAAGATCCGGAAGTCACTTTAACTCGTTGATGACACGGGGGAATATAACGGTGAGAGAAAAACGAATGCTATTCAAGACAACTCGATTTGCCGCAGTATTTGCTGCGGCGCTGCTTCTGGCGGGAGCATACGTCAGTTCTGCCCGGGCGATGACTTTGTCGCTGGACGCGGGCGGTATCGTTGGCGCAATTCCAGCAGTCGGGTTCAGTCTTGGTGCAGAGACCGGCCTTAGCGCCGGCGATGCGATTACGATCTTTGACGGATCGACCGGTGGCGCGGGGCTCCAGTTGAGCAGTCCCGCCAACGTCGTCTTTACCTTCCTCGGCTCCGAAGCGGAAGCAACCAACAGCTTCGAAGTCGGCGGCTTCGGTACGGTGTTCGACCAGAGCAACGCAACGGGCGATTCGGCGGCCTTCGATTTGGTCGGCGGGTTGGTCTCGTTCCTGTTCAACACGTCTGGCGTGGGCGGCTCCGCCGCAAACGGCAGCCCGTTCGGGGCAGGCCTGTCGATTGCCTTCGCCGCGCTTGACGACGGAAGCTTTATCGCGCTCTTCGGTGACGGAGCGGGCGATTCAGACCGCGACGACTTCGCCGTCAAGATCGCCGTTTCGGCGGTGCCTTTGCCGCCAGCAGTCTGGCTGTTCATTTCTGCCATTCTGGGCCTCGTATCCTTCGCTCGGATACGCCGGACGCAGAAAGCGGCCTGACGACAACCTCCGAGGACAGTCTTGCACCTCCGTTGACCGGGATGGGCCCCATGGCCCATCCCGGTTTTTCGTTATGGTTAACGTGTCACCGCGTCCCAATGAAAAGACCGCGCCAATCTCCTCCGGAATAGGTATTGGGAACCTCCGGAAATTCACGTAGAGAGGACGGAGACCAAAAGGAATGGCCCGATGGCGCAACCAATGATTTACCCCGTGATCCTTTCCGGCGGCGCCGGCACGCGGCTATGGCCGCTGTCCCGGACGCTGTATCCGAAACAACTCTTGCCGCTTACCGCCGAGCAGAGCTTGCTGCAGGAAACCGTCATCCGGGTCAGCGATTCGGACCGGTTCGCCGCCCCCATTCTTATCTGTAACGAAGACCATCGCTTCATCATCGCCGAACAGCTGCGCGACGCAGGCTCCGAGACGACCGCCCTCATGCTGGAACCGATCGGGCGCAACACCGCCCCCGCCGTCGCTTGCGCCGCATTGTTGCTGGCGCAGACCGATCCCGGGGCCATGATGCTGGTGCTGCCCTCCGATCACCTGATCGAAAAGACCGATGTCTTTCTCGGCGCGGTCGCAACTGGCGCCCAGGCCGCCGGGAATGGTGCGCTGGTCACCTTCGGCGTGACCCCGGACCGGCCCGAAACCGGTTACGGCTATATCCGACGCGGCGCGCCGTATGCCGCCGACGGCAGCCCCCTGCCCGGCTGCTTCGACATCGATCAGTTCGTCGAGAAACCCTGCCTCGCCGATGCCGAAACCTTCGTCGCCGACGCCGCGTACGCCTGGAACAGCGGCATGTTCCTGTTCTCCGCCGACGCCTACCTGGCCGAGATGGAACGGCACCAACCGAAAATGCTGGCCCATTGCCGCGACGCGGTGTCGAAAGGGCAGACCGACCTGGATTTCTTCCGCCTCGACAAAGGCGCGTTCGAAGCATGCCCCGCCGATTCGATCGACTACGCCGTCATGGAAAAGACCGACCGCGCCGCCGTGGTGCCGGTCGACGCCGGGTGGAGCGACGTCGGCAGCTGGTCCGCGTTGTGGGGCGTGGGTGACAAGGACGCCAACGGCAACGTGACGCAGGGCGACGTGATCGCCGACGATACCCGCAACACCTATCTGCGGGCCGAGGGCCCCCTGCTCTGCGCCGTCGGTGTCGAGGATCTGGCCATCGTGGCCACCGAGGACGCCGTCCTCGTGGTGCCCCGGGACAAGGCGCAAGCCGTCGGCCAGTTGGTCAAGGACATGGCCTCCAAGGGCCGCAACGAACCGCATGCGCATCTCGAAGTCTTCCGGCCGTGGGGCTCCTACCGGACCATCCGCATGGGCGACCGGTTCCAGGTGAAGCATATCATCGTCAAACCCGGCGGATGCCTGTCGCTGCAGAAGCATCACCATCGCGCCGAACATTGGATCGTCGTCAGCGGCCGGGCGCAGGTCGTTCGCGGCGAAGACGAAATGACCTTGAACGCCAACGAATCAACCTACATTCCGCCCGAGACGGTTCACCGGCTGGAGAATACCGACGCCGAGCCGCTGCATCTGATCGAGGTCCAGACCGGCGGCTATCTGGGCGAAGACGATATCGTCCGTCTCGAGGATATCTACGGCCGCAACTAGCGGGCTACGCGGCCGGCGCAAAAGCCGGCGCCATCGCAATTTTTTCGTCATGATTTGCTGGAATGCGGTGCCGGGGTTTGTTATAAGCCCGCCACTGATCCGCGGTAGCTCAGTTGGTAGAGCAGGTGGCTGTTAACCACC
>JANQKC010000039.1 GCA_028281325.1 Alphaproteobacteria bacterium | reverse complement strand
CCAGAAGGTTGTCGAGATGCGCATCGACGACGACCAGGACGCTGTCTGGCTGCGCGTCCAAATCGGTGGGTCGGGCGCCAGTTGTCACGTCGGATACCGGTCCTGTTTTTACCGGTCGGTTGAGCTCAACGGCCCTGCCGGCGGGCCTGCCCGGCTCGTGTTCACGGAATCACAGAAATCCTTTGATCCGAAGGACGTCTACGGTGATGCGCCGAATCCGACGCAGCTCTGAAGTGGGACGGCCATATGCCCGATCGAACAGAAATATTTACTTTGCTTGCGCCCGTCGACGATGTCTCCGACATCCAATTGCCCGCGCGCTTTTCCGACGCCTTGGATGAAGGGCATATTGCGATCGAACGATGCGATGCGGCGGGAATACCGGGAGATACGGTGCGCGCTGCGTCGGTGACGGCGTTGATGCCACGTCTCGTCGACGCCCACGGACCAAACGGCGCAACTTCTGTCTTGAGCCAACTTGCCCGCGAGATATCGGCCTGAGGCACCTCCCCTTTCGGCTATCCAATAAAGCCGCAACCGATGATGCCACCATGAAAGTCGCCATCCATGAGTGAAACTTCCCTGCACCCCAAGCTTCCCGTTACGGTCCTGTCCGGTTTCCTTGGCGCCGGCAAGACGACCTTGATGAACCACATCCTCAACAACCGCGAAGGCAAGCGCGTCGCCGTCATCGTCAACGACATGAGCGAGGTCAACATCGATGCCGACCTCATCCGCGACGGCGGCGCAGACCTGAGCCGCACCGAAGAGACTCTGGTCGAAATGACCAATGGCTGCATCTGTTGCACCTTGCGCGACGACCTTCTCCAGGAGGTGCGCCGTCTCGCGGAGGATGGCCGCTTCGACTACCTCCTGATCGAATCGACCGGAATCTCCGAACCGCTACCGGTGGCGGCCACCTTCAACTTCCGGACCGAAGAGGACGAAAGCCTGGAGGACGTATCGCGCCTCGACACGATGGTAACCGTCGTCGATGCAGCGAACCTGCTGCGCGACTACGCGTCGACGGATTTCCTCAAGGACCGGGGCGAGTCGCTGGGCGAAGAAGATGATCGTACCCTGGTCAACCTGCTCGTCGACCAGATCGAGTTTGCCGATGTCGTGATTTTGAACAAGATCGACGCAGCAACGCCCGAACAGACCGCCGCCGCGCGCAAGATCATCCGCTCGCTCAATCCCGATGCGGAACTCATCGAAACCAGCATGTCGCGCGTGCCGCTGGACACGGTCCTGAACACCGGCCGGTTCGACTACGACAAGGCCCAGGAACATCCGCTGTGGTTCAAGGAACTGTACGGCTTTGCGGATCACAAACCGGAAACGGAAGAATACGGCGTGCAGAGCTTCGTGTACCGGGCGCGCCGCCCGTTCCATCCGGAAAAATTCCACGCCTTCCTCAATTCCTCCTGGCCGGGGGTCATTCGCGCCAAGGGCCATTTCTGGCTGGCCACCCGCCCGGAATGGGTCGGCGAGTTGAGCCAGGCCGGCGCGCTTGTGCAGCACGAGGCCATGGGATTCTGGTGGTCCAGCGTGCCGAAAGAGCGGTGGCCGGATCACCCGGAATGGCGCGAGCACATGGCCAAGTCCTGGGATAGCGTCTACGGGGACCGCCGCCAGGAAATCGTCTTCATAGGCGCCGACATGGACGAAGCTGCGATCCGTAGCCGCCTGGACGCCTGCCTGATCGGCGACGCCAATGCCGAAGCCATGCAGCCCGCTGCCTGGAGAAAGCTGAAGGATCCCTTCCCTGTCTGGAAGCGGGCGGAGCCGTCGTGACCGGCCCGATGGCATCCCTGGACGGCGAGCACCTCGGCACGCCGACCCCGGGCGGCGCAGACATCGAGACGTGCGACGCGGCGGAAGGCCTTGCCGCCATCGGCAACCCCGGCGTCGAACTCGTGATCTGGCGCCGCGCGCTCCCGTCGCGCTTGCAGACCTGGCTCGAAGGAATGGACCCGTCACGCCTCCCTGACATGCGGTTTCTTGTCCAACCGAGTGACCTTCGACAGGCCGTAGAATCGCGTTTGGATGACTGTGGCATGCCGCGGGGCGACATGCGGGACTTGCTGATCGGGGACGTCGATGGTCTCGTCTCGGCCTTTGCCGCCATCACCCGAAGCGATCTCGTTGATGTCCGTCTGGAGCGCGTTAGCAATGATTCCTGCTGGAAGTTCCACCGCGACTATGTGGAGGCGCGCCTCCTGACGACCTACCGCGGTCCCGCCACGGAGTGGGTCCACCCGCATCACGCCGGCCAGGCATTGCGTGAACAGAAACAATACACAGGACCGACGGAGTCCCTTGGGAAGAACGACGTGGCGGTTTTCAAGGGAAGCAGTGCCGGACCGGACAGCGGAATCGTGCACCGCTCCCCACCGATCGCGGGCACCGGACGCACGCGACTTCTGCTCTGCCTCAACATGCCATCGGCCACCTCCCCGGAGCCATGGCCGAGAGGTCTTGAACACAAGACTCTGCATTCGTGAGTATCGTGCTACCGACCGTAGCCGTATGCCCGCGCACAACCTCAGCTCCAAACGACGGATTCAGGGAATCGGAAGGCGAAAAAGCCTTCCGCACGCCCGGCTGATTACTTAACATCGAAACCAAGGCTCTGGTTCTTCGCAGACGACAACATCAAGGAGGCATCATGCTCGGCTGGATCACGAAAGCAGCATTGGGCGTTTTGGTTGTTTTTGGTCTGAGCATTGGCGACGCCGATGCCGGGCTCAAGTCCGAGAAGGTGACGTATAAGGTGGGCGACCGGGAGCTCACCGGATATCTGGTTTATGATGAGGCGCGTGTCGGCAAGCGGCCGGGCGTTCTTGTCGTTCACGAATGGTGGGGGCACGATGCCTACGCGCGCGGGCGCGCCGATATGCTGGCCCGTCAAGGATATACGGCCTTTGCCTTGGATATGTATGGCACCGGCCGGCTCGCCGACCACCCGAAAGATGCGGGCGCATTCGCCAAAGAAGTGATTGAAACCAAGGGCATTATGCATGCCCGTTTCAAGGCGGCCTACGAGGTATTGAAACGGCACGAGACGGTTGACGCATCGAGAAAGGCTGCCCTTGGCTATTGCTTCGGCGGCAACGTCGTTCTCGACATGGCGCGCGCAGGGGTCGATTTGAAAGGCGTGGTCGCTTATCACGCAAGCCTGACTCAAACGATCGAAGCGAAACCGGGCGGGGTGAAGGCAAAGGTCCGCGTCTTCAACGGCGCCGACGATCCGTTCATCAAGCCCGAGAAACTCAAGGTCTTCAAAGACGGCATGAAAGCGGCGGGTGCCGATTTCGAGTATATCTCCTACCCGGGCGTGACCCACAGTTTTACGAATCCGAAAGCAACCGAAAAGGGCGAAAAACTCAAACTGCCGCTCAAATACGATGCCAAAGCGGATGAGGATTCATGGCGTCAGACCCTGTCGTTCTTGAGCGAAATCCTCAAGTAGCGTTATCGCCCCGCTTGAGAGCGCACGAGAGCTTAGGCGGCTTCCACGCTTCGCACCGAAGCGAGCCGCCGAGTGCGCTCGGGGTCAGAAGCAGACCAAACACCGGCTTTCGGGTAGTGCCCGCCGGGCCACGGAGACCGGACACGCCGACGTCCCGGTAACGACGGTGATGCGCGGCGCGTTCCCCTATTTGTGTGCGGACGGGTGCGTGCTCGGGTTGTGCATGTTCTTCCCGCTCCTGCCCCCTTGGCTACCGAACCCCGTGGTCCAACCCTTCGTCGGCGGTTGACCGAGGGACATCGATACACAAGCCCACGGGAAAGGGCCTGGTTTCACTCGGCCGGGCCGGTGGCAAGCGCTACCCAATATTAGACAATCGCTCGGAAAGTTCGGCGGCATACCGTTGTACAAGAGGCGCAAATTCACGCATTTTCCGTTGCGGCAGACGATGCCGGGGGCCCGTGAGCCCAAGGGCCGCGATCACATTCTTATCGGGTCCGAACACCGGTGCCGCCACGCAACGGACGCCCGAAAGGTATTCCTCGTTGTCGAACGCCACACCGGCGCCGTGTACGCGCACAAGTTCGGTTTCGAAACTCGGGCGCTGAACAATAGTCTTGGGCGTGAACTCCTCGAATTTCATCGTCGCTAATAGCCTCGAAAGCTCTCCCGCCGGCAACCAAGCGGCGAGGACCTTGCCCAAGGCCGTTGCATGGACCGGCCGATGGGCGCCGACGTCCTGGACGACCCGAACCGGCCCGTCCGCATCGTGGGTCGCGATTAGTGTAACTTGATCGTCGAGCAGGGCGCCGATGGCGGCGCTTTCGCCGGAGTCGCTGCAGATTTCCTTGAGCAACGGTAACGCCAGTTCGGCAATCCTGTTCGTGCTTAGGGTCCGTCCCGTCAACCGCAGCGCCTTTTCCCCCAGCGCGTAGGTGCGACTGACATCGTCCTGATGCAGGTACCCAAGCTGCGTGAGCGTCTGCATGATGTGATGCGTCGTACTGCGCGGCAAATCCAAGGCGCGCGCCGTGTCGCTCAAAGCGACCGGCCCGTCGGCGCCGGCAATCATCTCCAATATCCGTAAGCCTCGCGTGAGCGAGATATGCGTGGCCCGCTGGGGGGACGACTTTGGTCGAGGTGACTGTTCGATCATATGAAACACTTTTCCTTTTTGATTCGATCTTGCGGAACAACCGCGCTCCCTGTAGTGTTCCAATACCTTCGAAATCGCCATGAAACCCGTCCAAGCTTGCACATGCAATGGCCAATTAAAAACAAGGGATCGGATTCGATTCTATGAAACACAACGTAGGCGACGTTCATATATATTATGAGATACATGGCGACGCTGCGGATAACAAGCGTCCGTGGATCGTGTTCAGTCACTCCCTTGCCTGTACGACGGAAATGTGGCGGCCCCAGGTGGACGAATTCTCCCGGTCGCACCGCATATTGCTTTTCGATACCCGCGGCCATGGGCACAGCGACTGTCCGACGGGGCCGTATACGATGGAAGAGCTGGTTCAGGACACGTACCAACTCCTCCGCGACCTTGAAATCCGGCAGGCGCATTTTGTCGGACTTTCGATGGGCGGGATGATCGGACAGGCGCTGGCGCTCAAGCATCCCGAGGTGCTGACAAGCCTAACCATCGCGGACTCGGCCAGCGAGTGGCCGCCCGATGCGATCCAGCTTTTCGCTGAACGGGCCCAGCAGGGTGTGCGCGATGGGATGGACTCCCTGGTGGAGGCAACGCTCGGACGCTGGTTCACGCCGCAGTTCCATCAGACCAACCCCGACGAAGTTGCCGAAATCGGTGACATGATCCGCAAGACACCCGTCGCCGGTTACGCCGGATGCAGCCATGCGATTCCGCGCATCAACTTCACGGATCGTTTGAAGGGGATCATGTGCCCGGTCTTGATCCTGGTCGGCGACCGGGATGCCGGTACGCCGCCGGCGATGTCGCGTGAAATACATGACAACCTGCCGGGGTCCGAACTCGTTGAGATCGCGGGCGCCTCGCACCTCTCGAACATTGAGCAGGCGGCCGCGTTCAACCGGGAACTTTCCAGTTTTCTGAAGCGCCACGAGGCGCCGGCGACGCCGGCCTAGCGTGTCGCGCCACGAAAAAGCCCGCGCATGGAACGTGCGGGGAGCAACGAGCCATAAACAAGGAGGCTGAAATGCAGAAATTTTATACGCTTATCCGGACCCTGCGTCCGTCACGTAGCGTCACCGCCGCCGTCATGGGTGCCGCGCTGATTGCCGGCGCCAGTGTGTCCGGCGCCGAAGCCAAGACCCTGAAGCTTGGTCACTCGTTGACGACCGGTCACCCCTATGACCTGGGCGCCCAAAAGTTCGCTGAGCTGCTCGAAGCCAAGTCCGGCGGGAAGCTTAAAGTCAAGATCTTCCCGAACTCGCAGTTGGGTGGCGAGCGTGACATGGTTGAGGGCCTGAAAATCGGTACCGTTGATGTGGTTATCGGTGCAGCAACCCTGGGCGGCAAGATCTCCGGTGACAAAAAGGTCAACCTGGTCGCCATGCCGTTTCTCTTTGAAGATTACGACGCTGTCGACAAAGTTTTGGAAGGTGACGTCGGTAAGGAAATGGTCGCAAACTGGCCAAAAGCCGGGATTCGCCATATCGGGTTCTTCATTGCCGGTTTCCACAACCTGGCAAACTCTAAGAAGCCGATCAGAACGCCGTCGGATTTCAAGGGCATGAAGATGCGCTCCATCCAGTCCGATGCCATGACGCTTCAGATCAATACGCTTGGCCCGAACGCCGTGCCGATGGCATTTCCGGAAGTGTACACCGGGATTCAGCAGGGCGTCGTTGACGGGTTCGCAAATTCTTTGACCACGTTCTATCTGAAAAAATACTACGAAGTGGCGCCTTACATCTCCGTAAGCCGTCACGGCGTTGGCATCCTGACCCTGCTCATGTCTGAAAAAACATACCAGGGCCTTTCCGAAGCCGAGCGGAAACTGGTTGACGAAGCCGGTATCGAAGCCGCCCGCTACCAGCGTGGCCTGTATCGTGAAGGTGACAAGAAGTATCTGGCCGAACTGAAGAAGGTGGCCAAAGTTAACACCGATGTCGACCGGGCTGCTTTCGCTAAGCATACCGCTCAATACACCCAGAAGTTCGTTGACATGGCAGGCGGCGGCGCTGAAATCGAAGCTTTCGCGAAACGCTTCCTCGCTGCGGGTTCAAAATGATGCGCGACCCGTCGCGATCTCCGCGCTTCATTCGGTTGCTCGCGGCGACTGAAAGATTGGTGATTGGCGGCCTCATGGCCGCCATCACTGTCCTCACGCTGATCCAAGTGATCTGGCGCTACGGCCTCAATCAACCGCTCACCTGGAGCGAGGAAGTCACGCGCTACTGTTTTGTCTGGGTGACCTTGATCGGCGCCGCGGCTTTGTTGCGCCTATCGGACGGCCACCCGGAGCTCGATTCCCTGCGGAACCGGGCCGGCCCGTTCCTGCGTCACGCCATCGATATCTTCAGCCGTCTTATGATCATCGTCTGCAGCCTCGCCATTTCGGTTGGCGGGTTCCGAATGATCGAAACGCAGTTTCATCAGCTCTCTCCCTCCGTCGGGATTCCCATGTGGATGATGTATTTGAGCATGACGGTGCCCCCCCTCATCGGTATTTTCTGGGTCCTCTGGCGCGCAAAGCATGGCCCCGTAGAGGATTAACCATGAGCGCCCTTGTCTTTCTGTTCATTTTCATTGGTCTGATCTTGGTCCGCGTCCCCGTTTCCTTCGCTTTGGGGTTGGGTGGGTTGGCGATGGCGTTGGCCATCGATATGGACTTCATGGTCATCTTGACGCTGTTCGCGCAGCGGATCTTCGTCGGTATCGACGTTTTCCTTTTGCTTGCCATTCCCTTGTTCATTTTGGCCGGCGCCTTGATGGAAGAGGGCGGCGCCGCGATACGGCTGGTCAATTTCGCTTCCGCCCTTGTCGGCAGGTTCCGTGGCGGGCTGGGGCACGTGACTGTCTTAAGCACCATGTTCTTTTCCGGCATCTCGGGATCGGCGTCGGCCGATACCGCCGCCGTCGGCTCCGTCATGATCCCGGCCATGAAACGCAAAGGCTATCACGGCCCGTTCGCGGCCGTGCTGACGGCCGGCTCGGGCGCGCTGGGACCGATCATCCCGCCCAGCGTCCTGTTGGTCATTTATGGAGCCATGGGCAATATGTCCGTGGCCGCGCTGTTCCTCGGCGGTTTCGTTCCCGGACTCATCATCGGGCTGGGGCTCATGTGTCTGGTCTGGTACATGGCCCGAAAGCATGGCTATCCGCGCGAGGAAACTGTCGGCCCGAGGGAAATTTTCGAGCGTTTCGTGCAGGCTATACTGGCGCTGATTATGCCGATCATCATCCTGGGCGGCGTGTTCGGCGGCGTGTTTACCGCGACCGAGTCGGCGGCGGTGGCCGTGGCTTACGCCGCTCTCCTCGGCCTTTTCGTCTATCGCGAACTGACCTGGTCACAGCTCGCGAGAATCCTTTATACGACCGGATTGTTGAGCGCCAAGGTGATGTTTCTCATCGCGGTGGCGACCTTCATCGGGTTTCTGTTCGCGACGGAACAGATTCCGTTGGCCGCCGCGGAATTTCTGCTGACAATTTCCAAAGAGCCGTGGGTGGTTCTGCTGCTGGTAAACATTTTGCTGTTCGGGATCGGCTGCGTTTTGGAGGTTGCCGCCGCGCTGATCATCCTCGGGCCGGTCTTGATCCCGATTATGCAGCAGATCGGCGTTGACCCGGTTCATTTTGGTGTCGTGATGGTCGTCAACCTGGCCATCGGGACGGTGACGCCCCCGGTTGGAAACTGCCTCTATATCGTCTCGGCAATCAGCAACGAATCAATCATCCGATGCAGCATCGCCGTCATTCCCGTGATCGCCGTCATGTTCGCGGCCTTGATGGTGATCACATATATCCCGGAAACGGTCCTCTTCGTGCCCCGTTATTTTGGGTACTAGGCGCATCGCGCGCAGGCATATTCAAGTCGGCGCCAATGTGTGAAGCGAGCATGATGGGAGAGAGAGGTCTGAAAACCGATCGACAACCGGCAGGCTGACGGCAGTCAACGAGGGTGAACAATTAGTCGTCGAATTGAGTCCGCGGAGCGACTCAAACCGAACACGCCGACGGTCTTTCAAAATCTGGTGCCGGCTCTCGGACTCGAACCGGGATGGCCTAAGCGGTCAAGGGATTTTAAGTGCTTCATGGTATTGGTATAACAAATTGATTTTGCGGTGAATTCTGATACGAACTCTCAGCATCTATCAGAAAATGTGTGACTCTAGCCAATTGGAGACGCTCATAAGCAATCACCGATGAGGCTTATGGATGCATCTCCGTTAGTCTCTAACGGGCAATAGATCGGCTCGGTCTGCTTAAAGGTCCGCTAAGTGCCAATAACGACCATACTCCAGCTTCCAAGTCATTCGGGGCCGGCGGTCGGACGCACCGTAACCGAAAAAGCCACATGCACTAACTCGGCAAGATCATATCGTCGAACCTTCTCTCGCCCATGTGGACTCTGCCCGCGCCGCGTGCCAAGATCACCGTGGTGGTGACCGTCTCTCAAGGGATGGCTGAAAAGGGAACGCGGTGCGGGTCATAACCCAATTCCGCGACTGCCCCCGCAACTGTGAACGGTGAGCAACCTCGAGGAACACCACTGGGCCATGCGGTCCGGGAAGGTTCGAGGAAGCGGCGACCCGCAAGTCAGGATACCTGCCATCGAAAATCGTTGAACCGGGCGGGGTGCACCGGGGGACGCATGGCATTCTGGCCGCCGGCGTGTTGTGCGGTGTAACCTGCCCGCGAACCTGCTGTATCCGCCCCGATGGGGGATCAGTAGATATGGAACACAGAGCGACACCAGAATCAGGCGGCCAACGCGTCTTCCGGCTTGCTTACGCAAGCCGCGCCGAAACCGACATGCAACCGGGTACGGTGGTCCATCTCGCAGCCAATGCAGCCGAAAAAAACCTCTGCAACCGCGTTTCCGGCGTCCTCTTCTCAGGCGATGGCATCTTCCTCCAATGGCTCGAGGGTGCGGGCGAAGATGTGTGCATGCTCATGTCGCGGATCGAATCGGACCCACGACACAGGGATGTGACGGTCCTGAGCGCAGGCTGGCTGAAGGAGCGGCGCTACGCTCGCTGGCCCATGCAACTTGCCGAACATCGTCTCCCACCAAACAGCGCTGCACAGGCCGGTGCATCCTTACGCTCCGCTCCTTGCGACTCCGCAAGAGCGATGGCGGCCTTCGATGTCATGGCCGAGGCCTACCGGCGGCAGGAGGACCAAAGCGGCGCGATGCCGCCGCTGCACGCAGATTTCGCACAGAAGCTCATCCTGGCCACGCCAGACTGCCTCCCGAACTTGCCGAAAGGAGCGATTGCAGACCTGGGCGTGCGTGCGCAATTAGTGGATGACGTCTGCGCGGCGTTCATGTTGGGTTGGCAAGATGACCGCTGGAGTTCGGTAGAGATTGCGATCGGCATGGCACACCTGAATTGCCTCTGGCACCGGGTCGGCCGCATCCCAGAGCCGCTGCACGCCCGCGAGTGCGTCGCCGTCGCCGTGCCACCGGACAGTCGCGAGATTCTTGGTGCGATCGTTAAGGCCGACCTGCTGCGTGCCGCAGGGATCTCCGTTCGCACGGTGATCGAGCCAAATGACAATGCTGCGATTAACGTCTTGTCTCGACCGGGCCTGGTCGCAATCATCGTAGCGGGCTCACGGGTCGGCTGGGATAGCGAAAACAGTCGTGCTGAAGCGTTCGCCGATGCCGTTCGAGAGCAGTTGACAGGTATCCCCGTTCATGTCGGCGGCCGGCCTTTTGGACCACTTTGCGACTGGCCCGAACGTCTCGCGTTTCACCGCCACGATGCGGCCTCCCTCTCGGCCAAAGATGTAGATTGGTTGGCGCTTGCCGCGCTGGCCGCCGTCACGAGCGAGCGGAAAGCGGCTTGAACACATCACCCCGGTTGGCGGCGACGGCCTCTCAATGAGTTATGCCATCGTTTTCCGGACATGCCGCGTAAGGCGCAATGCTGCGGATCGCGCACGACGTGAACTTCGCCGTATGCCTAGAATGCTCAGCCATGTACCGGGCCGGAGACTACGCGCTTGGGAATCAGCTAACAATTTCCGCTCAGGGTCAGAATCAGACCCAACACTGGTCTTCGGGTTGCACCCGGTCAGCCACTGAAACCGGACGCGCCGATAGAGTTGCAAAATGGTGCCCGCTCCCGGCCTCGAACCGGTATGGCCTAAGCGGCCGAGGGATTTTAAGTATTTTGTGCAATGTTGTAATCTATTGATATTAATATATTATTCTATATCATTCTTCAAAATGTGAAAATATTTGTGTAAGTTTCCGGTCTAGATGTGCCCTTAAATGGCCACTAATGCCGCTTGTTGGGTATCTCCGTCCGTCACCCAAGAGCGGAAGCTCTTGGCAGAGAGCCGACGGTATGTATGAAATGAACGTGGCAAGCTAATCCGCAAGCTCTCGTCGTCGACAGTTGGCCTTTCCCGTGTGAACGAGTCTTCTGTCGTTGTTGGGCCAATCCCGAACACTATTCATTATGCAAGCACGAATGATCGGAATTTTCTCGTGAATACCATCAAACAGCCTCGCGTTGCACTTTGCGGCATTAATCTGGAAACCAACGCTTTTTCGCCGGTATCGACGGAGGATGATTTCAGAAGCCTCTGCTATCTAGAGGGCGAAGACTTGATCGCGGATGTTCGATCCGACGCCGCGAAAACCACCCGCGAGGTTATCGGGTTTGTAACGGCCATGGATGCGACAGGACCTTGGCAGCCCGTCCCTCTCGTCTTCGGTTGGTGCCATCCGTGGGGACCGGTAGACCAGAAGTTCTTTGACTATATGGTCAACGAGATGGCCCGGCGGATTGAAGATAATGGCGGTGTCGATGCGGTTTTCGTTGCCAGCCATGGTGCAATGGTTGCAACGGGCAATCCCGATCCGGACGCCGACATGTTGGAGCGATTGCGGCAAGTTGTCGGACCGGAGGTGCCGATCGTTGGAACATTGGACCTTCACGCCAATGTCTCCGAACGTTCTATAGCGGCGTCTGATCTACTCGTCGCCTATCAGACCAATCCTCATGTGGACATGTTCGAGCGTGGGGAAGAATCGGCTCATGCGTTGCGGGCCATTCTGGCTGGCTCCGTTCAACCCAAGACCGCTTATGCCAAAGTTCCTCTTACGCCTCCCACGGCTACTTTGCTCACGCGCGCAGGCCCCTATGCAGATATCATCAACTTCGGGCAACGGCGCAAACGCGAGTTCGGCGGAAGGATCCTCAACGTTTCGATCAGCGCCGGATTCGTCTACGCGGATACAGACACAACCGGCATGGCCATTTGGGTAACCGGACGCCATGACCTGGAACCGGCTCAGGCGTTGCTCGCAGAAATCGCCGAACGCGTATGGTCCGATCGCGAACGTTTCAAAGTCGTGCTGACACCAATGGATGAGGCTGTCCAAGCTGCCGTGGAGCGAGGCAAAAATCCGAATCTGCCCGCTCAAATCTATGCGGATATTGGTGACAATCCTGGTGGTGGCGGATGCGGCAACACCACGGAACTTCTTGCGGCGCTTATTGAGGCCGGCGCGGAGGGCGTTCTGATGGGCGCCATTTTTGATCCCGAACTGGCCGCAACTGCGTTGCAGGCCGGGGTTGGCGCAGAACTAGACGCGGTGTTCAATACCAACCCACGCACGATGTTTTCAACGCGGTATGAATGTAAGGCAACGGTAGCGGCCGTATCGACAGAAGCTTTCGTTGGACGGCTTGGTCAATACGCCGGCACCCTCATCGAGGCCGCACCGACGGTCGCGCTGCGGATCGGCGGAATTACGGTCGTGGTCATTTCCAACCGTTATCAGACTTCCGATCCCATGTTCTTTGAGCATTTGGGGTTGGATATCGGCCAGGCCCGAACCGTCATCGTTAAATCCCGTGGTCATTTCCGCGCCGGTTTCGAGCCGTGGTTTACGCCCGATCGTGTCCTCGAAGTCGACACGCCGGGTTTTACATCTCCGATGCTCAACCGCTTTGATTGGAAGGGATTGCCCCGGCCCGTATATCCCTTGGATGAAGATACGGAATGGACCCCACCCGAAGCTTAACCAGAATTGTAAGACGCGGCGTCTAGGGGGCAAGGGCCGCGCTGAACCATGCATCCATATGCCTTCCGCGCTGAGGGGAGCGAGGACCTCCTGACCTAGAAAGTCAGCGAGAGGTCAGAAGCAGGCGCAACGCCGACCATCGACATGAGGCCGCTTCGCCCCTGAAGCCGAACACACCTGTTGAGTTTCAAATTGGTGCCCGCTCCCGGACTCGAACCGGGATGGCCTATGCGGCCGAGGGATTTTAAGTCCCTTGCGTCGTTTATTGATGTTAGCAAGAAGTAATATTAGCATAAACTAATATGATTAGAGATGGCGAGGTTGAAGAGGTGAATTTCGACGACGTGCTAGGTGCATCCTTTCGTGAGGTTGTTAGCGGTGAACGCGACGGAAGCCCGACGCACATCGTTCGTGCAAGTCGCAGTTACCCAACAACTCCGGCCGATTTATGGAGTGCTTTGACGGACAACGAGCGTCTCCGGCGCTGGTTCGCGAAAGTCACTGGCGATTTCAAACAAGGCGGGTGTTTTTCCATAGAAGGAAATGCGGATGGTGAAATTCTCGCCTGCGAACCACCAAGACTGTTGGTTCTCACTTGGGAGTTCGGCGGCAACACGAGCTGGGTCAAGGTCACAATCGATAAGTCAGACGAAGGCGCACTTTTGACGCTCGAACATGAACACCCGACAGATCACGAAAGCCAAGCCCATTGGGATCAGTACGGCCCCGGAGCGACCGGTGTTGGGTGGGAGTTGGCGTTGCTGGGCTTAGATATGCATGTAACCGGCGACGGCGCGTCGACCATTGAGGCCGGAGAGGCCTGGGCCGGGAGCGTAAAAGGCAAGGCAACACTACGTGAATGGGCCGAAGCATGGGGGGAGGCCCATGCCGAATCTGGGACAGACGCGCAGATCGCTATGGAAACCGCAGAACGCACCGCTGCATTCTACACCGGCGAGGAAAAATGAACGCCTTTGATGTGCTGTCCGACCCCGTGCGCAGGCGAACTCTAGAGCTGATTTCGCAAAGGGAACATGCGTCAGGCGAAATCGTCAAAGTCGTTGAGGCCGAGTTTGGCATTTCTCAATCCGCGGTCTCGCAGCATCTTCGCATCTTGCGCGACACTGGCTTTGCAAAAGTGCGGCGAGACGGTGCAAAACGCTGTTACGAAATCGATCCTACAGGATTTGACGATGTGGACGAATGGTTGGACCAGCTTCGCCGTTTCTGGGCGTCCAAAATGGAGGCCCTGACAACAGAGATCGAGCGCGGCAAGCGATCTGGCAAAGGTACTTAGTTGACATTCATCTTGGCTCTGGGAGCGGCGGCAATGTCCGCACTGCAGACGTCCCCGCGAAAGGGGCGAGCCTCCGCTTTGGGTCATTAGCGGATCAAACACCTTTCATCGAATTGGGTCCGTTAAGGCACTGAGACCGGACACGCCGACGGTCTTTCAAAATCTGGTGCCCGCTCCCGGACTCGAACCGGGATGGCCTGAGCGGCCGAGGGATTTTAAGTCCCTTGCGTCTACCAATTCCGCCAAGCGGGCAAACCCAGTGCGCAGGCGCGCGATAGACCGGCGCACCTTACTCAATCTCGGGCGTTTAGGGAATCACGCGAATGCGGCGCGGCGACGCGTGCCGTCAGTACAACACCTTCACCCGGACACGGGTCTTGGTCTTCGAGCCGCCCTTGCCTTCGATGCGGATCGGCGGTTTGGATTCGCAGGCGGCCACGACCATTGCGCCGGCCGCCACGGCGGCCAGGCGGGTCAATATCTTCCGACGCGATATCGGGCGTTTCTCCATTCCTGAGATATACTCCCGCGTCGCGAAAACGCCAGACACGATTGCGGGAACCGCGCGGAACAGGACAACCGATGGACTGGAATTGGCAGTATTTCGCGTATTTCATCGCCGGCGCGGCGCTGCTGACCTTCGTCATGCGCGCCCGTGGGGCAGCCGGTATGCGCGGGTACTCGTTGATCGCGCTCGGTATTTTCCTGGTCCTGGGCGTGCTGCTGCTGGTCAACGCCCTAAGCCGTTGACCGCACGAGTCTCAAAACACCCTTTTTCCGAGCATAAATATAGAAATATCAACTATTGCGGTAATAGTTGATTAAGGCAATCCGCCTACCCTGCGCGTGATTTGAGGGGATGGCGCCATCCCCTCGGCCAAGACCTAGGAGACGCAGGATGGACACGAGCGTATACGACGAGATCGGCGGGGCGGTGGCGGTCGACGCCGCTGTCGACATCTTTTACCGCAAGGTGTTGACGGATTCGAGCATCAGCCACTTTTTCGACTCCGTCGACATGGACGATCAGGCGGCGAAGCAGAAGGCCTTTCTGACCATGGCGTTCGGCGGGCCGAACGAGTACACCGGCAAGGACATGCGGGCCGCGCATGCGGGCCTGGTGTCGCGCGGCTTGAACGACAGCCATTTCGACGCGGTTTGCGGCCATCTCAAATCGACGCTGGAAGAACTCGGCGTGCCGGAAAGCCTGTTGACGACGATTCTGGGCGTCGCCGAAAGCGTGCGCGACGACGTTCTGAACCGCTGACCGGGTCCGGCGCGACCCCATGCCGAAAATCACCGTCGCGGGTTCCTCGTTCGACCGCGCCGCCGATGAATCGGTGCTGGACGCGCTGCTGCGCCATGGCGTCGCGGTGCCGAATTCCTGCCGCAAGGGCGCGTGCCAATCCTGCATGATGCGGGCGATGGACGGCTATGTCCCGGCGGAAGCGCAAGCGGGCCTGAAGGAAACATTCGTCCACGAAGGGTATTTCCTCGCCTGCCAGTGCCGCCCCGACGGCGATCTGACCCTGGCGTCGCCGGATAACAACGCCGCGTTTCAACCGGCAACGGTGGTGTTCACCGAGGCGCTCGGCGAGACGGTGCACCGCGTCGTCCTGTCGCCGGAAACGCCGCTGCACTACCATGCGGGTCAGTTCATCAACCTGCGCCGGCCCGACGGCCTGATCCGGAGTTACTCCCTCGCCAGCCTGCCCGGCACGATCCCGGAACTGGAAATTCACGTCAAACGCCTGCCCGGCGGCGCAGTCAGCACCTGGCTCTGCGATACGATCAAGGCCGGCGACCCGGTCGAAGTAAGTGCGCCGGCCGGCACGTGCTTCTATCTGCCGACGCGCGAGCCGCAGAACATGCTTCTCATCGGCACGGGAACCGGCCTCGCGCCCTTGTTCAGCATCGCGCGGGACGCCCTGCATGCCGGGCACCAGGGCGGAATCCACCTCTATCACGGCAGCCGGTCGCGCGATGGCCTCTACCGGCATCATCCGCTGCGCGACCTGCATGCCGCGCACGATAATTTCCACTATCACCCCTGCGTCTCGGGCCGGGATGTACCGGACGACTGCATCCCGGGGCGGGCCGACGCCGTCGCCCTGCACGAATTCGGCAATCTGGCCGGGTGGCGGGTCTATCTCTGCGGGTTGCCGGCCATGGTGCATGCGGCGCGCACGCAAGCTTACCTCAAGGGCGCCAGCCTGGCGGATATTCACGCCGACGCCTTCGAATTGGCCGGCCGGGACGAGAACCGCGGGGCCGCAGACGAAGCGGCAACCGGCTAGTCCGTCCGTTCGACCCACCCCCGATCGAGATACGGCGTGTCGCCCACCCGGCTATGGGTCAGGTGCACGCGGTAGCCCGCCGCGCCATCGACGGTAACGGTGTCGGTCTTCTGTTCCGGCGGCGCGCCGGATGCATCGGGCATGGCTTCCGACAGGACACGGCCCTGCACATGCGCTGGTACGTCGATCCCCAACAGCGTCAACACGGTCGGCAGCACGTCGACGATCCCGGCCCGCAAGTCGGATGCGCCGCCGGCGCGGAAGGCGTCGCCCGACACCGCGAGCCAGTTGCTTAACTCGATCGCGTGCAGGCCGCCATGCAGCCCGCCGTCCACCGGATAGGCGGCGTTCTGTAACGTATGCCCCGTCAGGCCCGCCGCGTTCGGCCGGTCGTCGCTCGCCAAAATCAGGCCGATATCGGGCGCGCGCGGATGGTCGATCTGTAAATGACTGTGGTGCAGCGCGCCGACGCCATCGCGGGTCGAGACCGGCCCGCACCACGGCTGCGCCTGCAGCCAGTCGACCACCTTGCGGATCAAGTCCGGGTCGGAGTCCCGCACATAGACGCCGCCGCCGTTGGACAAAGCGATGGCGATGTCGGCGCCCTCGGTCACCGTCTTGCCGACGGTGAAGCCCGCCGCGCGGAATTTGCCGGCAAGGTCGACACTCTCCTCCGCCACGGTGATCTGGCCGTGGTCGGACAGCGTTATGACCTGCAGCGCGTCGCCCGGCCCGTCCGTAGATCGCCATTCCAGCAGGCGGCCGAACTCCGCATCCAGATGGCGCAGCGCCCGCAGGTTCGGATCGGTCCCGATGCCCTTGTAGTGATAGCTGTTGTCCGGCTCGCAATACCACAGGACCGTCACGTCCGGCCGCAGTTCCGGCTCGATATAGTCGAGATACGCATCGGTCGCGTAGGTCAGCCAGGACAAGGACGGGATTTCATGCTTCGGGATCGGCCCGACCCGATCCAGCAGCTCGGCGATCCGCGCAGCCGGGACCGACGCATCGGGCCGGTGCAGCGCCAGGCGGAACATGTCCAGCGCCTCGGCCTTGTGATGCAGCATGCGGCAACCACCGGGCGTCCCCGCGCTCAAGACCGCGAGCGTCTTGCCGGCGTCCGCCAGCAGTTCGCCCATCACCGGCACATCGACCAGCTTGCCGCCGAGCCGCCGGTCGCCCTCGGCCAATTGCGTCTCGTCGCCGGTATTGAACAGGCCGTCGGGCGCGGCCACCGGGTCCAGGAACTTGTTGCCGACGATGCCATGACGCTGCGGATAGCAGCCGGTGATCATCGCCGACTGGTTGACGCGCGTCTCGGTGGGAAAGGTCGACCGGCTGTGGGGAAAGGCAAAGCCGGCCTCGGTGAAGGCGCACAGGTTCGGCATCAGGTCTGGCGTCACCATGTCCGGCCGCAAGGCGTCGAAAGCCAGGATCAGGACCCGTCGGTTCGCCGCCATGGGATCACGCCTCGTCTTCGTCGAGGTCCTTCGGCGTACCGCCGAGCCCTGTGACCATCGCCCGGACCTCGTCGGCGCAGGCGTCGAGTTCGGCGGCGTCGGTACCGCGCATGACGAGGCTCACGCGGAACTCGCCGCGCGCGTATTGCGGGTAGCTGCCGATATCGACCTCGGGGTAGCGCTCCTGGATTTCGCCGAGCCCGCCGGCGACCATGCCCTCCCCGAGATTGCAGAGGACCGTGCGCGACAGCACCGGCACGCCGCCGACGAGGCCGCCTTTCACGCCGTCCAGCATGGCGCGCATGATCGACGGCACGCCGGCCATGACGAAGACATTCTCTACCTGGAAGCCCGGTGCGGTCGAGATCGGGTTGTCGATCAGCGTGGCATGTTCCGGCGTGTTCGCCATCCGCATCCGCGCCGCGTTCAACTCCATCTCGCTGTGCTCGTAATGCTCCATCAGGCGGCGCGTCGCCTCCGGGTTCTGGATCAGCTTCTGACCGAACGCCTTGGCGACGCACTCCGCGGTGATGTCGTCATGGGTCGGGCCGATGCCGCCGGTCGTGAAGACATAATCGAATTTCGCGCGCAGCGTATTTACCGCATCGACGATCTCGGCCTCGATGTCGGGCACGACGCGCACCTCGGACAGGCGAACGCCCACCTCGTTCAAGGTGACGGCGATATGCGCGACATTCTTGTCCTGCGTCCTGCCGGACAGGATTTCATTGCCGATGACGATCACAGCGGCGGTAACGGTTTTCTGTGATGGGCTCATGGAACGGTCCGGATCAGGCGAAAGGAAGGCTTGCGATCATAACGAAGGATACCGCCGAGTCACCCATGGAAACGGCGGCATCCTTCAATTTTCGGTGCGCTCGGGCGGCCAGCCGGCCGCGCCGATCAGTGCGCGTAGCTCGGGTCCATCCGGTCGAGCCGGCGCAGGTGGCCGGGCCAGCCCATGTCGCCGAACGCGGTGCCGCGGGCCGTCATCTGGCCGCGGGTGTGCTCGCCGACGTCCTTGGACACGTGGATCAGCTCCGCCCCGGTCGACATCGCATCGACCTGCGCCTGACAGGATTTCTCCAGCCGGAACATCATCCAGAAGGCCTCCTGGATGTTGCGGCCGCAGGTCAGCAGGCCGTGGTTCTTGAGGATCAAGGCCATGTTCGTCTCGCCGAGGTCGCGCCGCAGCCGCTGGCATTCGTCCAGGTTCGTCGCGACGCCCTCGTAGTCGTGATACGAGATGGCGTCGTAGAACAACATCGAATGCTGCGACAGCGGCAGCAGCCCGCAGTCCATCGCGGAGACAGCCATCCCGGCACGGGTATGCGTGTGCAGCGAACAGGCCACATCGTCCCGCCCGCCCAACACGGCGCTGTGGATCGTGAAGCCCGCGGCGTTGACGCTGTATTCGCTGTCTTCGGTCAACACGTCGCCATCGAAGTTCACCTTGACCAGACTGGAGGCGGTGATCTCCTCGAAGAACATGCCGTGCGGGTTGAGCAAAAAGGCATCCGGCTCGCCCGGCACCCGGGCGCCGACATGCGTGCCGGTCAGGTCCGACATGTCGTAGAAATCCAAGAGACGATAGCAGGCGGCCAGGTCGACGCGGGTCTGCCATTCCTCGGGGGTCACGCGGTCGCGTAATGACATTTGCTGGTTTCCTTCCCGTCTCAATGCTTGTAGCTGGGATCGACGCGGTCGAGTTGCCGCAAATGGCCGGGCCAGCCCCGGTCCGCCCCGGCGGTGCCGCCCTTCCGGAAATGCGCCGCGGTGCTGTCCTGGACCGCTTGCGAGATTTCCGTGACCTTTGTTCCGGCCGCCATGGCGTCGATCTGCGCTTGGCAAGCCTTCTCCAGCTTATGGATCAGCCAAAAGGCATGCGGGATGTTGTAGCCGCAGGTCATGAGGCCGTGATTGTGCAGGATCATCGCGAGGTTCGTCGGCCCCAGGTCGGCGACCAGACGCTCGCGCTCGTCGAGATTCGTCGCGACGCCCTCATAGTCGTGGTAGCCGGTGTTGCCGATGAACCGCGCCGAATGCTGGGTGATCGGTAGCAGGCCGCATTTCAGCATGGAAACCGCCATCCCGGCCCGCGTATGCGTGTGCAGCACGCATTGCACGTCGTGGCGCGCGCCATGCACGGCGCTATGGATCGTGTAGCCCGCGGCGTTGATGCGGTATTCGGTATCGCTCAGGATATTGCCGTCCATATCGATCTTGACCAGGCTGGACGCCGTGATCTCGTCGAAGAACAGGCCGTAGGGATTGATCAGGAAGGTGCCGTCCTCGCCCGGGACGCGCGCCGAAATATGCGTGCCGGTCAGATCGGACATGCCGTAGTAATCGACCAGCCGGTAACAGGCGGCCAAGTTCACACGCGTTTCCCATTCTTCCGGCGACACCTTCTCCCGCATCGTCGGGATGTCTTCCGGGCGCACATCGATTGCTGCCAGCGCTGACATGAGCGATTCCTCTCTCGGATAAACTGATTAAGAAATGGATGGGCCGCAGGACGACCGAAAACATAGTATACCATAACATCGCTCCGGCCAGCCAAACGGCGCCAGCCGGTCCGAGTTCCCGCTCAATTCCGCCCCTTCTAGGAGATTTCCGACATGCGCGTTCTCACGATCCTGCCGCAACATAACTTGCAGGACGTTCCGGCCGAGGCGGCCGCGATCGAAGCCGCCGGCTATGACGGCGCCGTCACCATGGAAAACAAGTACGAGCCGTTCCTGCCGCTTGCGGTGGCCGCGACGGCGACGAAGCGGATCGAGTTGTCGACTGGCATCGCAATCGCCTTCGCCCGCAGCCCCATGGTCGTCGCCGAAACCGCGCATGATCTGCAGACCGCGTCGAACGGACGTTTCGCGCTGGGACTGGGCTCGCAAGTCAAAGGCCATAACGAGCGGCGGTTCAGCGTGCCGTGGAGCCCGCCGGCGCCGCGCCTGCGCGAATACATCGAAGGCCTGCGCGCGATCTGGCGGTGCTGGGAAAAGGGCGAGAAACTGAACTATGTCGGCGAGCATTACCAGTTCACGCTGATGACGCCGAACTTCATTCCCGACCGCAACGGCCTGCCGCCGATCCCGGTGACCATCGCCGCCGTCGGCCCGGCGATGCTGCGGCTCGCCGGCCGGGTTTGCGACGGCGTACGGCTGCATCCGTTCTGCACCCGGCGCTATCTCGAAGAGGTGGTGATGCCGCGGTTGGAAGAGGGATTCGAGAAGGGCGGCACCAAGCGGGAGAATTTCGAGATCACCGGCGGCGGTTACATCGTCACCGGCCCCGACCAGGAAAGCATCGACAAGTTGTTCGAGTGGGTGCGTTACCGCGTCGCCTTCTACGGGTCGACCCGCAGCTATTTTCCCGTCTGGGAACTGCACGATCAGCAAGATCTCGGGATGAAGCTGCACGAGATGTCGAAGCGCGGCGAGTGGGACAAGATGGCCGCCGAAATTCCCGACGACATCGTCCATCTTTTCGCGGCCGTCGGCAGTTACGATGACATCGTCGGCGCCGTCGAGGCGCGCTTCGGCGGCGTGTCCGACACATTGAACGCCAGCATGTCGGCCGACGTGGACATTTCGCTGCCGGGCGAAGTCATCCAAGACCTGCAGAAAATCCCGACCCCCTTCAAAGGATTCAAGCAGACATGGTGACCCCAGCGGGCCAAGCCGGCGCGTATTCCTTCGCCAATCTGCCACAATTACTACCGTAAGACGAAAACTCGCGCCAAAAACCCGTATTGTTCGCTTCTTTTCGGCCGAGATGCAGCGTAAACATCAAAGAATTGCCGATATTAGGACTTTATATCTGCAAATTTGGTTTCGCTACAACCGGTGCGAAATCGCGGATTTTTTATGCGCGCAGGGGTAAGTCGATGTTAAGACATCGGGAATAGGGTTAACGTCGGAATTCATATTCAATTTTATTTCCAAGCATGGCCGATAAAGACAATACCGAGCAGCCAATAAAAATTCAGGCAAGCGGTGCGCCGGCGAATGGCGTCCGGGTGGCCGACGCTGCGGTATTGATCGTCGATCCGACGGATACCGTTGCGCCGCAAGCGCAGGGCATCCTGCAAAAGGCCGGTTTCGAGTCGGCGATGGTCTGCGCGGACATCAAGACCGCGCTCGCTGAAATCGCGTCCTCGCCCCCAAGCATCGTTCTAGCCGTACCCGGTGACGCCAACGCCGACGGTCTCGCCCTGATCGCCGGTCTCAAGGACGGCGGGAAGCCATACTCGGGGCCGATCCTGTTCCTAACGGATGCGCAGGACCACAACGGCCATCGGGACTTGCTGTCCTATGCCGGCACCGATTTCGTCTCGCTGCCGCTCGACCCCATCGAACTGATCGCGCGAGTGCAATCGCACGCGCAAATCCAAGCGAGGCTGGATCGCCGGACCAGGCGGCTCGACAGCGCGCTCGCCTTGTTGAAGGAAACGGAGAAGCGGCTGGCCAGCGAACTTGAGTCGGTTCGGTCCGAGAATCGCGAGCGCATCGACTACTTCGCCGAAACGCATCACGAATTGCGCACGCCGCTCAACGCGATCTGCGGCATGTCCGACGCGATGCGGCAGGAATCCTTCGGGCCCATGCCGGATGGCAAGTACAAGGAATACGCCAAGAACATCTTCGAAGCGGGCCAGCATTTGCTCGGCATCATCGATGCGCGGCTCGATCTGACCCGGATCGAGGTCGGCGAAGAGGCGCTTGAAATCGAGGATGTCAGCGTCAACCGCGTGATCGAAGAAACGACCGAGATGCTCGGGCAACTCGCGCTCGACGCTCATATCAACCTAGAGATCGATATCGAGCCCGACCTGCCCATCATCGAGACCGACAAACGGAAGCTGCGGCAGGTCCTGGTCAACCTCGTGTCCAATGCGATCAAATACACGCCCGAACATGGCCGCGTCATGCTGTCCGCGAAACGCGGGAAAAGGGACGGGGTGCTGGTGCTGGTGGTGTCGGATACCGGTATCGGCATGACCGCCGAAAACCTGCACGAAGTCATGAAACCCTACAAGCGCGGCGACTCCGACGAAACCGGCACCGGACTTGGCCTGCCGATCGCCCGCAAGTTGATCGAAATGCTCGGCGGAGAGATCGATCTGCGCAGCGCCCCGGGCCGCGGCACCTCGGTAAAGATCGAACTGCCGGTATCGATTCCGGGACAATCGCCGCCGAAAGCGGCGACCGGCTAACCGGTTTCCGTCGGCGCGATCAGACCTTCCTTTTCCAGCAGCGGATAGATCCCGCCCGCCATCAGAATCGTCAGCAGAGCATCCGGTAGAGGCTTTGCCTCCAATTTCCGCCCCGTGGTGACATTCCGAACCGTGAAATCCTCGAAAGAGACGGCGGCAACATCGCCTTCCGTAAACGCGTCCGTCACGCCGGGGCATTCCAGGGCCGGAAAGCCGAAATTGACGCAATTCCGGTAAAACAGCCCGTTGATCGATTCCGCAACGAGGCAGGCCACCCCCAAGAGTCGCAGGTTCCGGGCCGCGGGGCGCGACGACCCCATACCGAAATTCGGTTCCGCAACGATGATGTCGCCCTTGCTCATCTCGTCGACCCAGCCGGGACGGTTGGCGGAGAAGATATAATTGATCTGCTCCTCCGGCGGCAGGTAGTAGCAACGGCTGGGCAGGATCAGGTCGGTATTGATGTTGGCCTCGAAGCGCCATGTCTTACCTTCGTATTCCATGGCTTAGTCTTCCCGCCCGAGAAACTCGCTCGGGTCGGCGATCGTTCCCTTGATCGCGGACGCCGCTACGGTCGCCGGCGACCCCATGTAGATCTTCGCGCTGGGGTCGCCCATGCGGCCCTTGAAGTTCCGGGTGCTCGCCGTGATGCAGGTCTCGCCCGCCCCCAACACACCGAGATGGCCGCCGCCGCACGCCCCGCAGGTCGCATTGGTCACCACCGCACCCGCCTCGACCAGGGTCGACAAGACGCCGCTTTTCGCCGCCTGCCGATAGATGGTTTGCGAGCCCGGCGTCACGATCAGGCGCACGCTGTCCGCCACCTGCCGGCCCGCCAAGACCCTCGCGGCGCTTTCCAGGTCGTCGATGGTGCCGTTGGCGCAGGAGCCGATGAAGGCCTGATCGATCGCGGTGCCGGCGAGGTCGCCGACCGGACGCGAATTGTCCAACACGCTGTCGGGCAGGGCCACGAGCGGTTCGATCTCGTCGAGGCGAATCGTCCGCCGGTCCGCATAGGCCGCGTCCTCGTCCGGATACTGCGCCTCGTAGGCCGGGTGGCCGGGGTTTTGCGCATCGATATGGTCGAACAGGATTCGATCGGGTTCGAAGGTCGCGAACTCGGCGCTCAACTCCGCGCCCATCGTCGTCAGCGTGCGCCGCGCGTTCATGTTGAGCTGCGGCATGGCCGGTCCGCCGAACTCGACATTCATCGTTTCATGTCCACCGTATGTCCCCGCGATATGTAGGAACACGTCCTTCATCGACACCGCCGGGTTGAAGCTGCCCTCCAGGTCATAGCGGACGGTCTCGCCGACGCGGAACCAGGTCTCGCCCTTGGTCAGCGCGTAGATGATATCGGGCGCGCCGACGCCACGGGCGACGCAGTTGAAGGCCCCCGCGCTGCAGGTATGCGAATCGCTGCACAACAACACCGTGCCCGGCATCGCATAGGCATGATCGGCGACCAGGACATGGGAGATCCCCTGCCGACGCCCCACATCGTGGAACCGCTCGATGCCGAATTTCTCGACGAACCGCCGGCCGGTCTGATGCGCGGCGGCGCTGGCCACATGGGCCGCGGGCGCGCGGTGATCGAAGGCGACGACCACACGGTCCGGATCGATCACGTGCAGAACCGCCCGCCACACGCTGTCCATGAAATTGTTATCGAACATGACCACCGTATCGACATTGACGGTGACCAGGTCGCCCGGCCGCACGCGGTCTTGGCCGCTCTGCCGGGCGAGAATCTTCTCGATGATGGTCATGCCCATGGCGTGTTCCTCGGTTGCCGCTAATCGCCGGTCGCGCTTTTCGGGGCGGTATCGCCCTCGACCGCGTAGCGGTGTTCCATCTCGGCCAGCGTGTCGTAGCCGACCAGCGCGTTGACCTCGTCGAACGAGACCAACAGGTCAGGCCGATCAACCTCTTCATTGCTCGCCACCATGTCCTGGAAGGCGTCCATGGCGTTCATCATGCCGCGCACCGCCGAGGTCGACAGCAGACGCGGATAGCTCACCGCCGCGACGCCCATTTCCTGCAAACGGCCCGGCGAGATCAGCGGCGTGGTCGGGCGCGACCGGATGCCGAGCCCCATGTTGACCGTCAGCGGTTTCGGTACGTTGCGCGCGACCGTCTCGATATCCTCGGCCGACAGCAGGGCATCGGCGAACAACAGGTCGGCGCCCGCCTCCGCATACATGTTCAGCCGGTCGATGGCCGCGTTCAGGCCCAGCACACCGGCGGCGTCGGTCCGCGATTTGATGACGAAATCATCGTCGCGGCGGGCGTCACAGGCCGCCTTCACCTTCTGCACCATTTCCTCGGCCGAGATCACATCCTTGCCGACCATGTGACCGCAGCGCTTGGGCCAGACCTGATCCTCGAACATCACCGCGGCGACGCCGGCCTGTTCGAAGGCGCGCGTCACGAAATGGACGTTGACCGCATTGCCGTAGCCCGTATCGGCGTCGGCATGCAGCAGCAGGTCCTCGGCGCATTCGGCGATCGCCCGGCAGAAACGCAGATTGTCCTCCAGCCCCATGATGCCCTTGTCCGACCAGCCGAGATGGCATTCGGAGAGACCCGCGCCGGAAATCGCGCCGCTCTTGAACCCGCGCGCCTGGACGAGTCGGGCGCTGTATCCGTCGTAGACGCCGGGCGAAATCAAGATTTCAGGCGCCTCAAGCAGGTCCTTCAGGCGGCGTCCTTTGCTTTTCATCGTTATCCCTCCGTCTGTGTGCAGTCCGTGACCCGGCGGCGGAGCAAGCCGCCACCAAGTTTCAGGGCAACAATAGCGATGACGAGGCCCGAGGACAAAACGGCCCGATTCTGCGGAAAATACTGGGGCCCGGGACGACAAAACCAACGGTCTTGCGCTCAATTGCCGCATGGCGGATGCTACGCCTGCGCCGTATTCAAAGGGGCGCTGGCGTATCCATTGATATCGGACGGGCCGACAGGTGACATACGGTCGCAAACTAGCAGGATATCTGGTGCGAGGGTTCTGCGCTCTCGCCTTGATTATGGTTGCGTTTGCCCATCAGCCCGCGGCGGTGTCCGGCATACCCGGCGATCGCGCCACCGACCTCGCGGCCTATGCATTGCCCGACGGAAGCCTCCCGGTCTTCTGCATCGCCGGTTCCGGAGACGGCAGCGGTGACGGTTTCGTTCCTGGCTTCTGTGATTTCTGCCGAATCGCCGGCACGTTCATGGTTCCGCAGCGGACATGCCTGCCGCAACCGATCGTCCGGTCGGTCGCCGTCGACCTTACAGCCCCGAGCGACAACCGACCCGCCTCGACCGGACACCGACCGAACGCTCCGTTGCGCGGCCCACCGCTGGCCTAGACCCTCCAACGCCTTACACGAACTGCGTGAATCGTCGGACGCCTGAGGGCTTTCCACGTCTTTGCGCCGGTCAACATTATTGAAGACGCATGGAATAGGCCGCGGTCCACGGACCCGACATCTCCATTGCGCAACGGGAAAAAACAGAATGAAACACATCGCCCTTATCGCCAGCCTGATTATCGCCACCCTGTCCGGTACGGCCATCGCCGGGGAGACCGCGGTCGGGGACCTGAAAATCGCCGATCCCTACGCCCGCGCAACCGTTCCTGGCGCGCCCGTCGCGGGCGGCTACATGACGATCACCAACACGGGATCGCAGCCGGACCGCCTCGTCGCCGGATCCGCGCCCTTTGCCGGCAGGGTCGAAATCCACGAAATGACGATGCAAGGCGATGTCATGAGAATGCGCGAGATCGCCGGCGGTCTCGAAATCCCGGCAAACGGCTCAGTCACGCTCAAGCCCGGCGGCTATCACGTGATGTTCATGAAGCTCAAGGAGCAGCTCAAGGAAGGCGAAAACAGAACCGCGACCCTGGTTTTCGAGAAAGCCGGAAAAGTCGATTTGGACTTCGCGGTCAAGAAGATCGGCGGGCGGAAACATGGCGGTCACGGCATGAAACACGGCCATGGCATGAAGGACAAATAGGAAAGGTCGGACGATGACTCTGAAGTCTTTTCGAATTGGGGCGTGGGTGGCGGTTGCCGTCCTCACCCTCGTTCTAAGCGGCGTGATGATCTACCAATCCGTCTATAAGGGCACCGAACGGTCGGTCGTCGCGGCCGCGGCGAAACTCGGCGCGCCCTTCAATCTGATCGACCACAATGGCGAGCCGATCTCCGAGCAAGCTTTCGCAAACCACCCGACGGCTTTGTTCTTCGGGTTCACGCACTGCCCGGAAGTCTGCCCGACCAGCTTGTACGACTTGGCGATGCTGATGGATGACCTGGGCGAGGACGGCGCGCCGCTCAAGGCCTTCTTCGTCACCGTCGATCCGGAACGCGATACGCCTGAACTGATGAAGAACTACGTCACGGCCTTCTCGCCACGGATCACCGGGATCACCGGCGATCCGAAGGAAATCGCCAAATTGATCAAGGCGTGGCGTGTCTTCGCCAGGCGCGTGCCGCTGGACGATGGCGACTATACGATGGATCATACCGCGTCGATCTATCTGGTGCGCCCGGACGGCAGCTTCCAAGGCACGATCGCGTATAACGAGGACCCGAAAATCGCGCTGCAGAAACTGCGGCGGTTGGCGACCGGCAAATCGTCTTAGGCCGGCAGCCGGGCCCGCTATTGCACACAGTCGGCCGAGGCACGGCGCGGGCGCTGAACCCGTCATAGACGCCGCGCGCGGCCGGGATGTCGGGTGCTTGCAACAGTTCCTTGAAACGCCGTCCTTTGCTTTTCATCGGGCGGTTCCTGTGCGATCCGTGGAATTTTAATTAGAGTGCGCGGCAAGAACGGGACAGCCACAGAGCAGACGAGGACGCCTTCCATGGACAAAACCGCCGCCCAGCTTGTCGATTTCACCGCGGGCCTGCGTTATTCCGATATTCCCGCCGCGACGATCAAGGCGGCGAAAGGACGGCTGCTCGATTCCATGGGCTGCGCCATGGCGGGCCTGCTGGCGCCGCCGGTGCGGGCCGCGCGCAAACTCGCCTACCCGATCGCCGGGACCGACGGCGCGCGGCTCTTCGGCACGCTGACGCGAACGGCGCCGGACCTCGCCGCCTTGGTGAACGGCACGATGGTGCGGTATCTCGACATGAGCGACGCCTTTCTTATGACCAGCACGGCGCATCCATCCGACAACATTCCGGGTCTGATCGCCATCGCCGAGGAAGCCGGCGCATCCGGCAAGGATTTGATCCTGGCGATCGTCATTTCCTACGAGGTGCAATGCCAGTTGGCCGACGCCGCCGCCTTTCAGGTCGAAGGATGGGACCAGCCGGTCGCCGGCGCACCGGCCGCGGCGCTTGCGGCAGGCCGCCTGCTCGGCCTGAAAAAACCGCAACTCCACGACGCCCTCGCCATGGCGGCCGTCCCGAATCTTGCCACGATGCAAACGCGGGCCGGGAAACTCTCCATGTGGAAAGGCGTCGCCGGCCCCAACGCGGCGCGGCAAGGCGTCTTCGCCGCACAGCTCGCCGCAGCCGGCATGACGGGTCCCGAAGACCCGTTCGAGGGTGATTTCGGCCTGTGGGCGCAGACCGTGGGCGCGCCGCACCCGGTGAAAATCCCGAAGAAGCTGAACGGCCACACCTTCGCGCTGATGCAAACGAATATCAAAACCTACCCGGTCCGCGACTCCATTCAAGTGCCGATCATGGCCGCGCTCAAACTGCGCGAAAAGGTATCGGCGGCGGACATCGAGACCCTGCGGATCGATACCTATGCGAAAAGCTTCGCGCGCGCCGTCGAGGACACGGCGCTTTGGGAACCATCCACGCGGGAAAGCGCCGACCATTCCCTGCCCTTCTGCGTCGCCGCGGCGTTGCTGGACGGCGCCGTCTCGCCCGAAACGTTCGCGCGCAAACGCTATCTGGACAAGGACGCACGGCGGCTGATCAAGCGCATGCAAATGAACCTGGACGACGCCTTCGACAAGGTGGCGCCGGCGACACGGACCTGCCGCCTCGTGGCGACCACCAAGGACGGCAAGGAAATCTCCGTGCAGCACCGGCAGACTTTGCGCGACATCGAACGCGGCCCATCGAAACAGACCTTCGAGGAGAAATTTCATACCCTCGCCGCGACGAGCCTGCCCGAGGACGCCCGCACGGAAATGGCCGACCTGATCTGGTCAATCGACAAGGCCAAGACCATCGACCGTCTCGTCGATCTGACGGCGATCTGACGGAAACGTTGCCCCGGTCCAAGACCTATGCGACGGTTGGGCGACGGATTTCTTCAATCAATGGACGGGTCATCATGACGGCACAAGCGACATTGCCGCGCGTCGCGGTTATCGGCACGGGCGGAACCATCTCCTCGGTCGGCAAGAACAGCATGGACATCGCGACCTATGCGGAGAACAAGAAAAAATACGAAGTCGACGAGTTGCTGGCGCAGTTCCCGGAGACGTCGCAGGTCGGCGACCTTTTGATGATCCGTTTCCGCGCGGTCGGCAGCACCGAAATCGGCCCGGCGGAATGGCTCGAATTGCACGCGCTGATCCACCAGACCGCCGCCGACAATCCCGACCTCGCCGGCATCGTGTTGACCCATGGCACGGCGACGCTGGAAGAAACCGCCTATTTCCTGAACCTGACGGTCAAGCTGGACATCCCGGTCGTTCTGGTCGGCGCGCAACGGCCGGCGTCCTCGCTCAGCACCGACGCAGGTCTGAACCTAGTGAATGCGATCCGGGTCGCCGGCGCGCCGCAATCGCGCGGTCTCGGCGTCCTCGCCGTGTTGAACGACGAAATCCACAGCGGGCGCGACGTCACCAAGACCTCGACCCTGCGGCTGCAGACCTTCAAGAGCCCGGACTTCGGCCTGCTCGGGCATGCGGACGCGGACCAGGTGATCTACTACCGCGCGCCGGTGCGCAAGCGCGCGCCGGATACGGAGTTCGACGTCGCCGGGCTGGACAACCTGCCCCGCGTCGACATCGTGCCGGGCTATGCGGGCGCGGATGGCGCGGCCATCGACGCCTTCGTCGCGGCGGGCGCGAAGGGACTGATCGCCGCCGGGTTGCTGCCGGGCTTCAACACGAAGGCGCAGATCGAGACCTATAACGCCGCCGTCGCGAAAGGCGTCGTGGTCGCGCAGAGCACCCGCAACAGCAGCGGCCGCGTCGTCAAGGTCAACAGCGGCCGGCCCGACACCTGCGTGCTGGCGGATAACCTGCCGCCGCAGAAGGCGCGCATCCTGTTGATGCTGGCGCTGACCCGGTCCGACGACCCGGCGGAAATCCAGCGCATGTTCGAAACCTACTAGGACGGCCCCGGCATGCAGTTCCCCGACCCGCTGGTGCGCGGCACGCTGATCCAGCGCTACAAGCGGTTCCTCAGCGACATCGAAATGGAGGGCGGCGAGACGGTCACGGCCCATGTCGCCAACCCCGGCTCGATGATCGGCTTGGCGGAACCGGGCTCCGAGGTCTGGCTGTCGCCCAACCGAAACCCGAAGGCCAAGCTCGACTGGCGGTGGGAGTTGGTGACGATCGACGATCACCTCGTCGGCGTGAACACCTCCCATCCGAACAAGCTGGTCGAGGAGGCGATCGCCCGCGACGGCATCGCCGAACTGACCAGCTACGACACGCTGCGGCGCGAGGTGAAATACGGCCAGAACAGCCGTATCGATATCCTGCTGGAGGACGCGGCAAAACCCGACTGCTATGTCGAGATCAAAAACGTGAACCTGAAACGCGCCCAGCCCGGCCGCGAGACCGCCGCCGAATTCCCCGACGCCGTCACCAAGCGCGGCGCGAAGCATCTGGTCGAACTCGGCAACATGGTGGCCGACGGACACCGCGCGGTGATGCTGTACCTGGTGCAGCGCGGCGACTGCGATCACCTGCGCATCGCCGGCGACATCGATCCCGCTTACGCCGAGGCGCTCGACACCGCGACGAAGGCCGGCGTGGAGGTTCTCTGTTACGCCTGCGACATGCGCAAAGACGGTATCGACGTGGCGGGCGCGCTGCCGGTTACGCTTTAGCCGTCCCTGCTAGGCGCCAACCTCCGGACCATCCGGCTCACGCCGTTTCGAGCGGCATCTTCCGGCGACGCTTTCCAGTCGCGGCGAATATCGCGTTCGCGACGGCGGGCGCTGTCGGCGGCAGGCCGGGTTCGCCGACGCCGCCGATCGGCGCGCCCGTGTTGACGATCTCGACGTCGATTTCCGGCACCTCGTCGATGCGCAGGATCGGGTAGCCGTCGAAGTTCGACTGCTCCGAACGGCCGTCCTTCAGCGTGATCTGGCAGCGTAGCGCCGGCCCCAACGCGTCGATCACGGACCCGGTCATCTGGGCCTCGACCTGACCGGGGTTGACCGCCTCGCCGCAGTCGAAAGCGACGAACACGCGGCGGACGACCGGATTGCCGTCGACCATTTCGACCTCGGCCACCTGCGCGCAGCGCGAGCCGTAACTCTCCACGATCGCCACGCCGCGGCCCCAGTTCGGCCCCGGCAGCGGGCTGCCCCAACCGGAACGGCGTTCGACCGCTTCGAGCACCGCCATATGCGATTTGTGATCGGCGAGATGCGCCTTGCGGAACGCCAAGGGGTCTTGCCCGGCGGCCTGCGCGACCTCGTCGATGAAGGCTTCCAGGAAGAACCCGTTCTGGCTGCTGGACACCGCGCGCCAGGGACAGGTCGACGGCGGCACGTCCACCTCGTGATGATCGAGCCGATAGTCGCCCGCGACATATCGCTGATTGCCGAGTACGGCGTGCGAGAAGAAATCGAAATTGTCGCGGATCGTCACATGCTCATATTCCTTGCCCATCATCGGCCCCGACAGGCGGGCATGCATCGCCGCGATCCGGCCGTTCGAGCCGAGCGAGGCGCGCATCCGCGCGGTCATCACCGGACGATACTGACCTTGCTGCACATCGTCCTCGCGCGACCAAACGACCTTGACCGGCCGGCCGCCGACCGCGCGCGACGCGATCACCGCCTGTTCCGCGACCTCGCCGTGGGTCTTCCGGCCGAAGCCGCCGCCCAGATAGGTCGTGTGGATGTAGATGCTCTCGCCCGCGAGGCCGGTCGCTTTTTTCAACGCGTCGAGCACGACGTCATGGCCCTGGGTCGACATCCACACGTCGCACCGGCTGTCACTGACCTGCGCGGCGCAGGTGATCGGCTCCATCGACACATGGGTGAGGAACGGCACCTCGTAGTCGGCTTCGACCACGCGGTCGGCGGCGTTCAAACGCGCCACCGCGTCGCCGCGACTGACGGCGGCCGGCGCACTCACTACGCCGAGCCCGGCGCGCATCGCCTTCGAGAGATCGGCGCTCGACATCTTGTCGTGCGGCGTCGGCTTCCAACGGATCGAAAGCCCGTCGGCGAGTTGTTTCGCCTTCCACCAGCTCTCCGCGACGACCACCGCGCCGCCGGGCACCTGCGCCACGGCGACGGCGCCGGGCGCGGAGGCCGGGTCGATACTATCCACCTCGGCCCCGAAAACCGGCGACAGCCGAACAGCGCCGTGCAGCATGTTCGGCAGTTTGACATCAATGCCGTACTCGGCGCTGCCGTCGATCTTCGCCGCCGTATCGATCCGCGACACGGCCTTGCCGACGTAGCGACGGGTATCGGCCGCGCGCAGTGTCGGTTCTTCTGGCAACGGCCGTTTCGCCGCATCCTCTATCAGCCGTTCGAACGGCAAGCGGCGACCGCTGGCGGCATGCACGACAGCGCCATTCTCGACGGTCAACGCCGCCTTATCCACGCCCCATTGTTCGGCGGCGGCCTCCGTCAACACCGTACGGGCCTGCGCCGCGGACTTGCGCAAGGGGTCGATCCAGGCGCGGATGCCGAAGCTGCCCACGCTCCGCATCTGACCGAAGCGCAGGCGGTAGGCGGGACCTGGCTGTTGCGCCACGGTGACGCGCACGTGGGCGATATCGACGCCCAACTCGTCCGCGATGATAGCGGCATGGCCGGTATGGGTACCCTGTCCCATCTCCGACACCGGTGAGATGATGGTGACGGCGCCATCCGGCTCGATGCGAAGATAGGCCGTCAGCGTCGCGGGATTTGCGGTCGCCTTGGCGACGCCGGATACGGTGAACGGGATCACCAAGGCGGCCCCCGTCGCCGCGAGAAAACTTCTACGGTTCAATGTTACGGTCATGTCCCTCTCCCTCAGCCTTCGCGCGACAGGGCGGCGGCGCGCTTGATGGCGGCCCGGATGCGCGGATAGGTGCCGCAGCGACAGAGAACGCCACTCATGGCGGCGTCGATATCCTCATCGCTCGGCTGCGGCGTGTCGGCGAGTAACGCCACGGCCGTCATGATCTGCCCCGACTGGCAATACCCGCACTGCGGCACGTCGACTTCCGCCCACGCCAATTGCACGGGATGGTTTCGGTTCTCCGAGAGTCCTTCGATGGTCTGAACGGTCTGTCCCGCGACCGCATTCACCGGAAGCGAACAGGACGGCGCCGGCGCCCCATCCACCAACACCGTACACGCGCCGCATTGAGCGATACCGCAGCCGTATTTGGTGCCCGTCAGACCGAGTTCGTCACGCAATACCCAAAGAAGCGGCGTATCGTCATCGACCGTCGATGTCACCGCCGTGTCGTTCAGTCGGAAGTTCGTCGCCATAGTCTCCCTACCTCCTTACGCGCTGCCCGGCAGCGATGTCATGATATGCACGGGGAAATGGCATTTTGCACAGGTGAGACAAGCGAGTTTTTTACGCGGTTTGATCGTTCTTTTCTATCGCGCTCAGAGTCCGGGAAAATCAACGGACAAGGCCGCGTGATCGCTGGCATGGGGCCGGTGTGCGCCGACGCCCGCGAGACGCGCGCCCCTGTATCGCTCGGCGTCGCGGTCGAGACCGATCCGCAAAATCTCGGGCCGCACATCCGGCCACCGCGCCGCAAGCGCGGGAGACGCCAAGAGGGCGTCGGGACAGGTGTACACGGCCGAATGAGGCTGATGGAAAGTCCATCGCTCTTGTGGCGGTATTCGGGCGAGCAAGTCCACCGCGAAGCCCTCGAAGACCGGCGCAATCGACCGCTCGGGGTCCGTTTCGGCGATTGCCGGTTCGTTCAGATCGCCAACGATAAGCCAGAGGCTTTCCGCCGGCGTATCGAAACGGCGCTCGATAACGCGGCGAACCGCAACCGCCTCCAACCGCCGAATATCGAACACCGAGGCCGTGTCCGGATACGGCGCCTTGAGGTGACAGATGAATGCGGTCAGACGACCGATCGACACTTCAAGGCAATCGCGCCGGAAGATGCGGTTGTCCGGGCCGAGAATGTCCGACTCCTCCAAACCGAGCGACGATGTCGTCTCCGCCGCATGACTGGTCACGTCGTCGAACGGCAACCTGCTCATCACGGCGACGTTCAGACCGCGGCCGTCATTCCCCGGAAGGCAAATGCGGTGGGGATACGGCGGCACGCCGCCGGGCACGAGAATCGTGTCGTGGAAGTAATCGAGCGTGTCCTGGTTGAAAACCTCTTGCAGGCTGACGACATCCGCGGCCGCCTTCTTCAGGACGGCGGCCGTCAGACGCCGGTCTATATCGTCGAGCGCCGCAGCGTCCGCGCCCATGTCCTCTTCGATATCCTCGTCACGCGCGCCATCCAGATGGGCCGCGCCGTCGCGAACGCGAAGCCGCATGTTCTGGACGTTGAAAGATGCAATCCGCACGGTTTTCCGGCGCTACCGAGCCTCGGTCCAACTCTCCGAGAAGGCCAGCGAACAGGTGCTGAACGGCCGGCCTTCCCGCTCCCGCGGCCACGCCTGCCCCGGCGCGTCCTCGCCGTTGATCGACAACCCGGCGCTCAGCGCCGGCACGAACACGGTGCACACGCCGACGGGCCGCTCGCCGGGTTCATCGCTGGGATAGGTGTGGATCAGCATCGGGTCGCCAAGGTCGCGCCACGACAGCACCACGTCCTCCTCCGCCGACCGGATGGTTTCGGTCCAATCCTTCCGCGCGTCGCCGGCCTTGGAAAATTCCGCATCGATCATGGCGATGCCCTGATCCGCCAGGTCCGGGTTCAGGATCCCCTGGATGCCCGACTGCAGCCATCGCGTCATATCCCCGTTGTCCGTGTAGATGCGCCAGGAATTCTGCGTCAGTTCGCTTTTGACGAACAGCACATGACCGCCCCCCTTCGGGCTGAAGATGATGCGCCAAAAACTGGCGTTCGTCGTGTAATCGTCGCTGTCCTCGACACTGAGACGGATGAACGGGTTCTCACCCGTCAGCAACACGCGATTCGGATCCGCAACGCTCATGTTTCAATCCTTCCTGACGTCGGTTTGGCTGACTACAGGTCTTTGAATACGCCGCCCGTCATGCGCGGCCGGTTTTCTCGTCATCATAGACCGCGGAGCCTTCGGCATCGCTACGGATCCTCTCATCGGTTTCACGCCCTTCGTTATCACGCCTTGGTGGACAACCATGGGATCTCGGTCCTCAGCGCCGTTTCATGCGCGGCGATCTTGTCCTCGTACTGCATGGTGAGGTCGATGTCGTCCAAGCCGTTCAACAGCACATATTTACGGAAGCTGTCGACCTTGAAGGCATAGTGCGCGCCGTCGGGGCCGCTATAGCGCTGCGCCTCCAAGTCGATGCTCATCTCCGCACCCGGATTCGCGTGTAACTGCTGCCGCAACCGATCGCAAGTGTCCGTGTCCTGGACGAAGGTCAGCAATCCATTCTTGCTCGCGTTGTTGAAGAAGATATCGCCGAAGCTGGGCGCGATCACCGCGCGGAAGCCATAGGCGACCAGCGCGTGCACGGCGCTCTCGCGGGACGACCCGCAGGCGAAGTTGACGTTTGCGACCAAAATCTTGGCGTCGCGAAACGGGGCCTGGTTCAGGATGAAATCCGGCCGCTCCGCGCCGTTCCCATCGAACCGTAGATCGTGAAACAGCACCTTGGCCCAATCGGCGTCCCAGCGCGTCAGGAAGCGTCCCGGCGTGATCTGGTCGGTGTCGGTGTTCGGCCGGTCGAAGGGCGCGGCGACGGCGGTCAATCTGGTGAAGGCTTCCATCAGGTTTTCTCCTCCAACGTGCGGACATCGGTGAACTTGCCCGTCACGGCGGCCGCCGCGGCCATCGCGGCGCTCATCAGATGGGTGCGGACACCCGGTCCCTGTCGGCCGACGAAGTTCCGGTTCGACGTGGAGGCCCACCGCTCCTGCGGCTTGCCGATGTCGCCGTTGAAGCCGCAGCACATGGAGCAACCGGCCTCGCGCCACTCGAATCCCGCCTCGGTAAAAACCCGGTCGAGCCCTTCGGCCTCCGCCTGCGCCTTCACCTGCCCGGACCCCGGCACCACCATCGCGAAGGTCGCGGCCTTGCGCCCCTTCACCACCGCCGCGGCCGCGCGCAGGTCGGACAGCCGGCCGTTGGTGCAGGAACCGATGAACACGCCATCGACGGTCAGGTCGCCGAGCGGCGCACCCGGCCGAAGGCCCATATAGTCGATGGTGTTTTTCAGCGCCGCGCGCTTGCCGGCATCCGCCACGCCCGCCGGATCGGGGATCGCGCCGGTGACCGGCAGCGCATCTTCCGGGCTGGTGCCCCAAGTTACCGTCGGCGCGATATCCGCTGCGTCGATCGTCACCTCGCGGTCGAACGTGGCCCCGTCGTCGGTCGGCAATGTCTTCCAGAAGGCCAGCGCCTTGTCCCAATCCGCGCCCTGCGGCGCGAAAGGCCGGCCCTTGAGATAGTCGTAGGTCACATCATCCGGCGCGATCATGCCGGCGCGGCCGCCCGCTTCGATCGACATGTTGCAGACAGTCAGCCGCTCCTCGATCGACATGGTGCGGATCGTCGAGCCGGCATACTCAATGACATGGCCGGTCGCGCCCTGCGCGCCGATCTCGCCGATGATGTGCAGGATCACGTCCTTCGCGGTGACGCCGAACCCCAGCGCGCCGTCCACGGTGATGCGCATCGTTTTCGGCTTGCGCTGCCACAGGCATTGCGTCGCCATCACGTGGTAATGCTCGGTCGAGCCGATCCCGAAGGCGAAGGCGCCGAGCGCCCCATGCGTCGACGTGTGCGAATCGCCGCAGACGATCAACAAACCCGGCTGGGTCAGCCCCTGCTCCGGCCCGACCACATGGACGATGCCGCGCCGCGGATCGCCGAGCGTGAAGAAGGTGACGCCGAACTCCTCGGCGTTCGGGCCGCACAAGGCGACACGTTCGCGCCGGTCCGGATCGTCGATATCGTCGAGCGTGGTCCCCTTGGTCGAGATGTAGTGATCCGCCGTGCCGAAGGTCAGGTCGGGCCGGCGTAGTTTCCGCCCTTCCGCGCGCAGCCGGGCGAACCCCCGCCCCGATCCTTCATGCGCCAGATGACGATCCACATAGAGCAGCGACTGCCCGTCGTCGCGGGTCAGGATACACGCCCGATCCCAAATCTTCTCGAACATGGTGCGCGGTGCTGCCACGGCGGTCTCTCCGGATCGGTTATGGAATTTTCTTGGGTCCGCATCACGCTGCGCACCGGACGGAACCTTAACATAGCGCGGGCCGGGCTTGGAATTCCACGGCCGATATGACGGCGGTACGGCCCTCCCCGTATAGTGGTTGCACGCTACACGCACGGAGGAAACCGATATGGGACCGGAACTTGTCGATTATCTGCTGTATGAAAAAGAGGACAACGGCATCCTCTGGATCAAGTTCAACCGGCCGGAGAAGATGAACGCGCTCTACGGCACCGGCGAGGCGCGCGGCACGGTCGCCAAGGTCGGGGAATATATGCGGGCGGGCGACGACGACCCGGACGTGCGGGTGATCGTGCTGACCGGGGTCGGGCGCGGCTTCTGTTCGGGCGCGGACCTCAAGACCCGGCCGACGGCGGACGAGATCGGGCCGAATATCGAAGGCTCCCGCAGCAGCCGCGAGGGGCCGGACGCCGCGCGCCAGCATTTCTATCACGGCTTCACCAAGCTGCACCGCGACATCTCCATCATACGGAAGCCCACCATCGCGATGATCAACGGTGCTGCGGTCGGGTCCGGCATGGACATGGCGCTGCATTGCGACATTCGCGTCGGCTGCGAAAAAACACGTTTCATCGGCTATCAGCAGGCCGGCCAGATCATGGAGAACGGTGGCTGTTACTACATGCCGAAACTGGTCGGCCTCGGCCGGGCGCTCGAATTCGCCTATACCGGCACGCTGACGGCGGAACGGGCCTATGAGTGGGGCCTGCTCAACCATCTGGTTTCGTCGGAGGCGTTGGAGGCCACGACGCGCGACTTATGCGACCGCATCATCGCCCAGCCGCCGATCATGCAATGGACCAGCAAGCGGATCATGCGCGCGGCGGTCGACAGCACCTTGGAGACGACCATGGTGCTGACCTCGAATGTCGGCGGCGTGCTGCACAGCTCGGAAGACGCCAAGGAGGCCCGCCGCGCCTTCGTCGAGAAACGGAAACCGGTCTTCCGCGGAGTATAGCACGGCGCTGACCCCATGCTTCGACAAGCTCAGCATGAGGGCTAATAATCTTCGATGTCCTCATCCTGAGCCTGTCGAAGGATGACTATGTCGAACTGGGAGGAAACGTCATGGAACTGGGATATGTCGGATTAGGGGCCATGGGCGGCGCGTTGGCGCGGCGGCTGATGCTGTCACATACGCTACGCGTACTCGACCTGCGCCCGGACGTGGTCGCGGACTTCGCCAAGGACGGCGCGGTGCCGGCGCAGGACGGCGCGTCATTGGCGCGCGAATGCGACGTCATCCTGCTCTGCCTGCCGCGCTCCGCCGATGTCCGCGACGCGATCTTCGGACCGGGCGGGCTTATCGAAGGACTGGAGCCGGGCAAGATCGTCGTCGACCAGACCAGCGGCGATCCGGACGAAACCCGCGCGATCGCCGCCGAACTGGCGGAAAAGGACATCACCTTCATCGACGCGCCCGTCTCGGGCGGCCCGGACGGCGCGACCGCCGGCACCATCGCGATCATGGCCACGGGACCGATGGACGTCTTCGAAACGGTGAAGCCGGTCTTCGAATCGATCAGCCCGAACGTGTTCCATTGCGGCGATGTCGGTAACGCGCATGTCCTGAAGCTGGTCAACAACACGATCGCCGCCTGCTGCCGCGTCGCGACGCTGGAGGCCGTCGCGATGGGCCGGAAATACGGCTTGTCGCTGGAGAAGATGACCGAGGTGATCAACAAGAGTTCCGGCCGTAACGGGACGACCGAGCGGATGCTGCCTAAGATGATCGAGGGCCAGCCGAGTTCGAAGTTCGCGCTCGCGCTGATGTTGAAGGATGTCGCTCTGGCGACGCAACTGGGCATCAACTGCGGCGCGCCGATGCTGACCGCGAACGTCACGCGCGGCCTGCTGCAAGCCGCCCACTACAAGGCCGGCGACGGCGCCAATCTCGACGAGGCGGCCGCCACCATCGAGGCGATGGCCGATATGAAGTTCACGTCCTAGGCCGGCAGCATAGGCTCCCGCTTTCGCGGGAGCGACGAATAGGTTTCTATAGTCGGTCATGCCCGCGCACGCGGGAATCGAGATCGAACTCCGTGACGGCTACGCAGCGGTGATCGGCTCGCCTTTCAGCGAGACCGACTTCTCGCCGTCGACGCCGACCGGCACGTCGCCGACCAGCGTGGTGCGGTAAAACTCGCGCGGGAAATCCGAATCGAAGATGTCGCGCGGCGCCAAATGACAAACCGACCGGTTGTCCCAGAAGGCAACGCTGCCGGGCTCCCACTTGAACCGGACGGTGAATTCCGGGCGCACCAGATGCTCCCACAGCAATTCCAAGAGGCCCTGGCTTTCGCGCGGCGTCAGACCGACGATGGTTTTGAGGTGACCCGGCCCGGCATAGAGCGCGCGCTCACCGGTCTCCGGATGGACCCGCACCAGCGGATGCTCCGACTCCATGAAGCGGTTCTTGATCTTCTCGTCGTAGTCCTTGCTCGTCTCGACATTCTGCGGCTGCCCGTTCCGGTGGATGCCCCGCAAGCCGTCGACGAAGGCGCGCATCGCCGGCGACATTGCGTTATAGGCCGCCATCATGCTGGTGAACTGCGTGTCGCCGCCATAGGGCGGGACGATGTCGCCGCGCAGGATCGACGCCATCGGCGGATTGATCGCGGCGGTGATGTCGGTGTGCCAACCGGTCCAGGCGCGCAACAGCACCTGGTCGCGGAAATGGTTGGCCGTGCGGTTTTTCGCGATCGAATAGATTTCCGGATATTCGCTGTCGCTGCCGTAGACCACATGCCCTGGCGTGACCTCGCCGAACTGCGCCGAGAAATCGATATGCTGCCGGTGGCTCATCGGCTGATCGCGGAAGAACACGACCTTCCATTTGAGCCAGGCCGCGCGGATGTCGCGCACCTGCTCCGGCGGCAGCGGCTTGGTCAAATCGACGCCACCGATCTCCGCCCCGATGTGGATCGAGAGCGGCGAAACTTCGATGGATGATGTTTCGACGTCTTGGTACGGCGCGTCCGGCGGCATGAAAAAGCCCTTTCTATTGTTTCGTCTGTCGTGCGGTCGGGGATGGCCTTACTTTACCCCGTCGCGCCCGACAGACCCAAACCCACGCCCGTACTACCCGAACCGCGCCTCGGCGTTGAGCGACAGGTTCCCCTCCTGATCCGCGGCCCAGAGGGTGGCGCTGTCACCGTCGTCGCCGGGCTTTCCGGCCACGGTGAACGGCCCGGTGTCGAACAGCGGCCGGCCGAAGCGGAAGTCGAAGCCGGTCATCGCGCGGCCGGGGAAATGCGCTTGGCTCATCTCGATCAGCATCATCGCGACCAGCCGGGCGTTCACGATCAAGCCGGGGTATTTCTCGACCTCCGTCACATAGCGCCGGTCGTAATGGATGCGGGCCGCGTTGAAGGTCAGCGCGGAGAAGCGGAACATCTGCGTCGGGTCCGGCTCGACCGTTCGCGACCAGGCGGCGTCGGTCGGCGCGGGCTGCGGTGTCGGCGGCGGGGCGTCCGGCTTGGCCGTCTCGCGGTAAACGATGTCATGCTCCTCCTCGACGGCGAGCCCGTCCGCCCCGGCGATTGCGTGATGCACCAACACAAAGACCAGCGCGCCGCTGCGGCCCTGCTTGGCCGTGATAGCCTTGATCGTCGAGACGCGCTCGATCCGCTCGCCGACCCGCAGCGGCCGGTGGAAGGTCAGCCGTCCGCCTGCCCATAGGCGGCGCGGCAAGGGCGCCGGCGGCAGGAAATCCTCGCCACCGGGATGGCCGCGCGAGTCCAGTTGCGACTGCGGCGCCCGTGTGTGGAAATACATCCAATGCGCCCCGACGGGGGCGGCGTCGCCCGGTTTCAGAACCGGCGGCTCGTGATCCAGCGTCGCCGCCATGCCGGCCAGCGGGGCGGCGGTTACCTGATCCTCGGCGGTTTCGGTCCGGCCGATCCAGTCGTCCAAAGCGTCCTGATCCACGGTCATATCCCTATTTTTCCTTGCGTTCCGATCCCGTGCGGGGTTTTTTGGGGTTTTCGGGAAAGGCGCTGAACTCCCTGGGTTCGGTTTACCAAAACCCAACTATTTCCTGCCAGACCTTCAAATATCCGGGGCGACGGCCTAAGTTACCATCAATTGTCATAACGAGATCAAATCCACCCCATGACCGAAGCACAACGCAGCGAGCGCAGTTCATACGATCCCGTGCCCATCCATGACGCGGTCGATTACGAAGGCATGCGCGTGGCGGGCCGCCTCGCCGCCGAGGTGCTCGATTTCATCACGCCCTATGTGATCCCCGGCGTGTCGACCGGCGAGTTGGACCGGCTGTGCCACGACTATATCGTGAAGCATGAGGCGGTTCCCGCGCCGCTGAACTACCGCGGCTTTCCGAAATCGATCTGCACGTCGGTCAACCACGTGGTCTGCCACGGCATCCCCGACGACGGCAAGAAGCTCGGCGACGGCGACATCGTCAACATCGATATCACGGTGATCGTCGACGGCTGGCACGGCGACACCAGCCGCATGTTCCACGTCGGCGACAAGGTCGGGGTCAAGGCGCGCAATCTGGTGCAGACGACCTATGACGCGATGATGATGGGGATCGACGTGGTGCGGCCCGGCGCGACGCTGGGCGATATCGGCCACGCCATCCAGTCCTACGCCGAATCCAAGCGCTATTCCGTGGTGCGCGACTTCTGCGGCCACGGCATCGGCAAGATCTTTCACTGCGCGCCCAGCGTGCTGCATTTCGGCGCGCCCGGTAAGGGCATGACGCTGGAAGAAGGCATGTTCTTCACCGTCGAACCGATGATCAACGCGGGCCGTTTCGACGTGAAGGTTTTGGGCGACGGCTGGACCGCGGTTACCAAGGACCGCAGCCTGTCGGCGCAGTTCGAACACACCATCGCCGTCACCGCCGACGGCTACGAAATCTTCACGCTCTCGCCCGCCGGGCATACCGCGCCGCCCTTCACCTAGGGCATTGCGCGGCGGCAGAGGACACCATGCCGCGCACACCGGACAAACCCGCCGCCCCTCCCGCCGACAGATCGGCCAAGAAACGCCCGCATTACCATGGCCACCGGCAACGCCTGCGCGAACGCTTCACCGCGACCGGCGGCGACGGCATGCCGGATTACGAACTCCTGGAACTGCTGCTGGCGCAGGCAATCCCACGCCGCGACGTGAAACCGCTCGCCAAGGACCTGCTGGAGCGGTTCGGCAGCTTCGCGGGCGTGATCACCGCCGATGCCGACCGGCTCACGGCCGTCAGGGGCATGGGCGACAGCTCGGCCACCGCGCTCAAGGTCGTGCAGGCCGCCGCGGTCCGGCTGCTGCAACAGCAGGTACTCGGCCGCGACGTGATCGACAGTTGGGACCGGCTGGTCGACTATTGCACCGCGGCCATGGCGCATGAGCCGGTCGAACAGCTCCGCCTGCTGTTCCTCGACCGCAAGAACGTCCTGATCGCCGACGAGGTGCAGCAGCAGGGCACCGTCGACCACACGCCGCTCTACACCCGCGAGGTCGTGAAGCGCGCATTGGAATTAAGCGCCAGCGCACTGATCGTCGTGCACAACCACCCGTCCGGCGACGCGACCCCGAGCCAGGGCGACATCCGCATGACGAAAGAATTGCGCGAGGCGCTGGAAAAAATCGGCATCGCGTTGCACGATCACCTGGTCATCGGCCGCCACGGCCACGAAAGCTTCCGCGCGAAAGGATTGTTATGACTGAAGGAACAGCACCGAAGAAACGCCGCGTCATCAGCGAGCATGTGGGCGAGCCGCCCGAGGGCACCTGGTCGAACTGCCTCGTCGTCGGAGACCAGGTCTCGATCGCCGGGATGACCGCGCGCGGGACGGAATTCGACGGCGACATGGACGAGAGCGACGCCTACGCCCAGGCGAAGGCGATCTTCCAGAAGATCAAGCATCTGATGGAGGCGGCCGGCGGGTCGATGGACGACCTGACGAAGATCGTCGTCTACCTGACCGACATCGACGACCGCGACGGGGTCTGGAAGGCGCGGCGCGAATTCTTCACCGAGCCCTTCCCCGTCTCCACCCTGTTCGAGGTGAGCAAGCTGGTCCGCCCGGAGATGAAAGTGGAGATCGACGCGCTCGGCACGCTCGGCTGCGGCGGGTAAGCTGGCGGCGCGCTCACACTCTCATCGTCATTCCGGACGTTAGGCGAGCCGAAAACCAGCAGGTTTTCGTGAGCGAGCCTTACGATCCGGAATCCATCTTTCCGTCGCAACGACCGCGCCCCATGGATTCCGGATCACTGCCTTTCCGGACCAAATCTAAGATTTGGCGGAAAGCCGTGTCCGGAATGACAGGTTCTAATGTTCCGCCGACAGCTTCGACAGCACGTCGCGGGTTTCGGCGACCAGCGTCTCGATCAGCTCCGCGGCGGGCATCGGGCGGTTCATCGCCATCGCCTGCCCCGCATACATCGCCTGGAAATCCGGCGTGTCCTGCGACCCGCCCGCCGTGCGCAACGGCGCAACCAGGCTGTAATGCACCGGGAAGGGCGGTGCCGTGTGTTCCAGGTCGGCCAACTCGTCGTAGAGCCGGTTGCGCACCAGCCGCGCCGGCCGGCCCGACGACAGCGCCGTCACCATCGTGTCCTCGGCCTGGCCGTCCACCAACGCGTCCCGCCACACCGGATGCACCGAGGCCTCGTCGCAGGTGAGGAAAGCGGTGCCCATCTGCACGCCGCTCGCCCCCAGCGCGAGCGCCGCCGCGATGCCGCGCCCGTCGGCGATGCCGCCCGCGGCGATCACCGGCACGCCGACCGCATCGACGATCTGCGGCACCAACGGGAAGGTCGAGACCGTCCCTGTCTCCAGCGGCCCGGCGAAGGTGCCGCGATGGCCGCCCGCCTCGTAGCCTTGCGCGATGATCGCGTCCATTCCGGACGATTCCAGCAGTCGCGCTTCCGCCACCGTGGTGGCGCTGGCGATCAGGATGGTTCCGGCCTGCTTCAGCGCCGTGAGCGCCGCCTCGTCCGGCAATCCGAAATGGAAGCTGATCACCGGCGGGCGCAGGTCCAGCATGACCTCCAGGATGGCATCGTCGAACCCGCCGTAGGGCACGGTCGCCGGCGGCACCGCACCGATGCCCAATTCCTTGTAATAGGGGGCGAGGCGTTCCCGCATTTCTTCCGCCGCGGTCGGGTCCAGGTCCGGCTCCTCATGCGCGAAGAAGTTCAGATTGAACGGCCGGTTGGTCGCCGTGCGGATATCCGTATGCAGCGTCCGCAATCCGTCGGGCGTCTGTCGCGCGCAGCCGAGCGAGCCGAGCCCGCCCGCATTCGAGACCGCACCGACCAAGGCCGGCGTGGTCGATCCCGCCATCGGCGCCTGGATGATCGGATGATCGATGCCGAGAAGGTCCAGCAAGTCGGTCTTGGGCCACATGAGGTCGCGCTCCGGTCAGTCCTTGAGAAAATCCCGCACCAGTTTGAGGAACACGGCGAGCTGGTCATGGTGCACCCAGTGCCCGGCGCCGCTCACCTCTTCCACGGTGGCGTTCTTGAAGTAGGCGGCGCGGCCGTCCTTGCGCGGATCGGTCGCCCAACTGTCGGTGCCGTGGATCAGCAGCGTCGGGCAGGCGATGGCGCCCCATAACTCCTTGGTCGCCGCGCTGGGCATGGTGAAGGGCGGCGTCGCGCGGGTGTAGTTGTCGTATTTCCAGCTATAGGTGCGGTCCTCGTTCTGGTTGACGCCGTGGATGGTGAGATGCCGCGCCTGTTCCGGCGTCAGGTGCGGGTTCGCCTCCTGCATCCGCGCCCACGCGTCTTCCAGCGTCTTGTAACGCCGCGGCACCCGGCCAGCGAGGTCGCGCAACTGGTCGACCCAACGTATCACCCGTCCCTGCGCGGTCAGGTCGGCGTCTTCCTTCTCGCGGTCCGGCGGCGGGCCGACGCCTTCGATCGCGACCACCTTCTTCACCGTGTCCGGATAGAGACCCGCATAGCGCAAGCTGATCGCCCCGCCCAGCGAATGGCCGATGATCGTGAGCGGCGTCAACTCGGTCTGATGCAGAAGCTGCGCGATGTCGAAGACGTATTCCGAGATCGAGTAGCTGCCGCCGAGCATCCACTGCGAATCCCCGTGGCCGCGCAGGTCGGGCGCGATGACATGATAGTCGCGCCGCAACGCCTCGGCGACCCAATCCCAGTTGCGGCAATGATCGCGCCCGCCATGCACCAGCAACAGCGGCGGCGCGCCGGCGTTGCCCCAGTCGACATAGTGCAGCCGCAACCGTTGCGAGAAATAACTGTGCGACGTGGGACCGTGGACGGGTTCGGTCATGGCGGAGGGCCTCCTGGGTCTTGCCGTGGCGCGCCAAGCGCCAAGGTTAAGAAGAATGGCCGTTCTCATACACCGTCGCGGCCGGTCTGGCGAGACATCCGTTTTTCGGGTATCACAGGAGACAGCAGAATTCCGGCCCGCCCCGGTCGCCGTAACCACCCCTGCGCAAAGGATTTTGAGGCATGAGCGACACCGATCCATCGATTATCCGCCGACGGCATTCGTCCCATTGGGGGGCGTTCAACACCCTGGTCAAGGACGGCAAGCTGATCGGCGTCGAACCCTTCGAGAAAGACGCGCATCCCTCGCGCATCATCGAATCGATCCCGGACTCGCTCTATTCGGAGACACGCATCAAGCAGCCGATGATCCGGGCTAGCTGGCTGAAGGACGGCCCCGGCGCCCGGACCGACCGGCGCGGCGCGGAGCCCTTCGTGCCCGTCCCCTGGGACGAGGCGCTCGACCTGCTGGCGGCGGAACTCAAGCGGGTCAAGGAAGAACACGGCAACGAATCGATCTTCGGCGGCTCCTACGGCTGGTCCAGCGCCGGGCGGTTCCATCACGCCAAGACGCAGTTGCAGCGTTTCCTCGGCATGTTCGGCGGCTATACCGGGCAGGTGCACAGCTACAGCAACGCGGCCGGGCACGCGATCCTGCCCTATATCTTCGGTGATCCCGGCTTGGGCCGGGGGCCGTTCACGTCCTGGGACAGCATCGCCGACCACTGCGACCTGTTCGTGTCCTTCGGCGGGCTTGGCCTCAAGAACACCCAGGTCGAACCCGGCGGCATGGGCGAGCACGGCACCCACAAATGGCTCAACAAGCTGAAGAACGGCCGCACGAAGTTCGTCAGCATCACGCCGCTGCGCGACGACACCGCGGATTTCCTGGATGCGGATTGGCTGGCGCCGCGGCCGGGCAGCGACGTCGCCCTGATGCTGGGCATCGCGCATACCCTGGTCGAGGAAGGACTGCACGACCACGCGGCGCTCGACCGCTTCTGCACCGGCTACGACAAGTTCGAGCCCTATCTGCTGGGCGTAACCGACGGTCAGCCGAAGACCGCCGACTGGGCCGCCGCGATCTGCGAGATCGACGCGGACACGATCCGCAGTCTGGCGCGCCGCATGGCCGCCGGGCGCACGATGATCGGCACCGCCTATGCGCTGCAACGCGCCGAGCACGGCGAGCAGACCTATTGGATGACTACGACGCTGGCCGCGATGCTGGGCCAGATCGGCCTGCCGGGCGGCGGCTGCGGCTTCGGCTACGGCAGCATGAACGGCTACGGCAACCCGGTGGACCGCTTCGCCGTGCCCGCGATGCCGAGCGGCGAGAACCCGACCCGCAGCTACATCCCCGTCGCGCGGATTGCCGACCTCCTGCTCAATCCCGGCGGCGCGTATCAGTTCAACGGCATGGACCGGACCTATCCGGATACGCGCCTCGTCTACTGGTGCGGCGGCAACCCGTTCCATCACCATCAGGACCTGAACAAGCTGATCAAGGCGTGGCAGAAGCCGGAGACCATCGTGCTGAACGAAATCTGGTGGACCGCGACCGCGCGCCACGCGGACATCGTGCTGCCGGCAACGACGACGCTGGAACGCAACGACATCGGCGCCAGTTCGCGCGACCGCTTCATCATGGCGATGCAGAAGGCGGTCGAGCCGGTCGGCGACGCGCGCAACGACTTCGACATCTTCACCGGCCTGGCGAAAAGGCTCGGCTTCGAGGAACGCTTCACCGAAGGCCGGAACGAAGACGAATGGCTGCGGCATCTCTACAACGTGTCGCGCCAGCAAGCCGCGAAGAAGCGCATCGAACTGCCCGGCTTCGAGGACTTCTGGGAAGCGGGCTATGTGGAAACGCCGGAACCGACCGGCGCGTATATCGCCTTCGAGGCCTTCCGCAACGATCCGGAAAACAGCCCGCTGCGCACGCCGTCGGGCAAGGTGGAGATCTACTCCGAGACCATCGCCGGCTACGGCTATGACGATTGCCCGGGCCATCCCGTCTGGCTCGAACCGAAGGAATGGCTCGGCGGCGACCGGGCCGCGGCCTACCCGCTGCACATGGTCTCGAACCAGCCGGTGACCAAGCTGCACGGCCAGATGGACGATGGTCGCGTCAGCGTCGAGAGCAAGGTGAAGGGCCGCGAGCCAGTCGTCATGCATCCCGACGACGCCACGGCGCGCGGCATCAAGGACGGCGACATCGTGCGCGTCTTCAACGACCGGGGCGCGATCCTGTCGGCCGCTGTGCTGTCGAAGGACACCCGCCCCGGCGTCATCCGCATTTCCACCGGCGCGTGGTACGACCCGGCGGAACCGGGCCGCATCGGCAGCCTGGAGAAACACGGCAACCCGAACGTGCTGACGCCGGACCGCGGAACGTCGAAGCTGGCGCAGGGCCCGATCGCCCACAGCGCGCTGGTGCAGATCGAGCTGTACAACGAGGACGCGCCGCAGGTCACCGCCTTCGACCCGCCCGAGATGGCGCAGTCGGCGTGACGGGTGGCGTTTTTTGACGACTTCACCCTTCGACTAGCTCAGGGTGAGGACCGCGAACAAAAACCTCATGCTGAGCCTGTCGAAGCATGACTTGGACGACTGGACGCAGTCGACCCTTCGACTAGCTCAGGGTGAGGATTATAAGAGATGAAGCCTCATGCTGAGCCTATCGAAGCAGGACGCAGATTGCAGAACTCAATCGATCCTTCGACAAGCTCAGGATAAGGACCATAAACAAAATGCCTCATGCTGAGCTTCCTCATCCCGAGCTAGTCGAAGGACGAAGCATGAGACCGCAGAAACTGGAGTGTGACGAATGAAATACGCCCTCGGCGACACGCGTGTGCAGACGGACGGCGACAATTACTGGATCGCACCGAACGCCGCCGTCATCGGCAACGTGATCCTGAAGAAGAACGCCAGCGTCTGGTGGAACTGCGTGCTGCGCGGCGACAACGACCCGATCACGCTGGGCGAGAACACCCAGGTGCAAGACGGCACCGTGATCCATGCCGACCCGGGCTTTCCCTGCACGCTCGGCGACAATGTCAGCATCGGCCATTCGGTCATGCTGCACGGCTGCACCATCGACGACGAAACTCTGATCGGCATCGGCAGCGTCATCCTGAACGGCGCGAAGATCGGCAAGCACTGCCTGATCGGCGCGAACGCCTTCATCCCCGAGGGCAAGGAAATCCCGGATGGCTCGGTCGTCTTCGGCTCTCCCGGCAAGGTGGTGAAACAAGTCGAGGACAAGCATATCGAGATGATCAAACGCATCCCCGGCGGCTATGTCCGCCGCTGGCAGCAATACAAGGAACAGCTTCGGGAAGACGGGTTCTAGGCCGCGTGTTCATAAACGATAGCTGGCCGATGCCTGCCTTCGACATAACCGCCTAGGTTGATCCATACGCCGTGTATACCGACAACGTGACCAGTTAAAACCGTCGTCCTGAATCCGCACAGTTGATGCAGTTGCGATCGAAGCCGAATGCGACGCTACTGCCCGACCTGCTGAACGCGAACCCATTAGCCGTAGGGTTCGCGTTCAGCATCGCTATTGCGTTGACGTGATACCGTTTACCAAGACAGCGTTTTCACGGCGGGATCAAACAAGTAGCCTTCGACCACTGGCCAGGAACCCATCTGGACACCATCGATATAGTCCTCGATGGTCAGGCCGGCTGCAGCCGAACAGGCCTGACACATCAGCACAATCCCGCCATCCTTCATGAATGCGGTCAGCATGTCTTGGATCGAAGCATTCTGCTTGCGCATCAGCCCATGGACATGAGACGGGCGCTTCTTGTCGGCCAGATAGACGCCGTGGACGTTCAGCCAGATGACGACAGGCTTGTGCCCGTTTTTCAACGCTTTCTGATGAGCAAACATAATCGCCTTGGCTGCTGCCCAGGTATCGTCGGTCGTTAGGTTGACGAAAAGGCCTGGCTTGGCGTCCTCCGCCTGGGCAGTGATAGCAGGCATGACGCTCGCAAGCAGGAGAATGACGGCAGCAATAACGGTTTTTGGGAATTTCATCTTATAGTCCTTTCAATCGGATCGGTTTTCGAAACCCGACGCACAGACCGGTGGCATGCGTTTGGTTTCGTCGGTCGCATCGCGGCCTTGCACCACGAAAACGGTTCAAATCACAATCGAAGGAGGACCTTGTTTTGGCGGCAACAGGCGCCAGGCGAGAGAGACAACATGTTTCGCTTCAGGCGGAAACAGCGGCTGGACTTTCGCAGCGTATGCAGGCTTGCCCGAACGGTCGGGCATAGCGAGCGCGACCGATCCGGCGATCTTGCAAAACTCGCAGACATCAGCGTGGCCTGCTTCATCTTCCGTGCCGGCACCGCCGGTTCCGAAACAGAGATCTAGTAGCGAACCATCCGGAAGTACGGAGGCGGAGAGGTCATGAGGTTGCGACGACGAGAAATCTACAGGCGTGTGAGCGAACGAAAAAAATACGAGCGCAACAACAATGCTCGCACGTAAAAAAAATCGAACTGCAAGGCTCCCAATCCGCATAACGCCTTCACCTTGATGCCTAACAAGCATGGGCCAACCTTGAAAGAGCCAAGATGCCGCATTTGGAGTGCTTACATGGTCGATTTGGGTCATCGCCATGCGGCGAGTTTGGATTCAGGGCCGCCATCAGCCGCCAAGTATCTTGCAGCGAAGCGAACACTAAACGTTGGTATTCCAACGTGATTCAAGCGCCCAAAAAACCCCGGCCGACCGACCGGGGCTTTTGTTTGAGCCATGAAAACGGTTATGTGCGGTAGCTCGTGTCGTCGCGGTCGAGCATGCGCTTGAAGGCGTCCCACTCGACGGTGCCGACCGGGCGGTGGCCGTCCTTGCCGGAGAAGCGCTTGCCCTGGTCCGCCGTCTTGCGGATCGTGTCGTCCGACAGTGCGGCCCATTCCGCGCCCGCCTGTTGGAAATGAAGCTGCATGCGGCAGGCGCGCTCTAGCTTGTACATATGCACGAAGGCCTCGCCGATGGTCTCGCCCACGGTCATCAGGCCATGGTTCCGCAGCACCAACATGCGCTTGTCGCCAAGGTCCGCCACGATGCGCTCGCGCTCGTCCAGCTGTTCGGCCGCACCCTCGTAGTCGTGATAGGCGATCTCGTCCCAGATCACGAGCTGCATCTGGCTCAGCGGCAGAATGCCGTCTTTCTGGCAGGACACACCGACGCCGGCATAGGTATGCGTGTGCAGCGCGCAGAGAAGATGCGGCGCCGCCATGTGAACGGCGCTGTGAATGACGAAGCCCGCTGGGTTGACCGAATAGCCGTTGCTGTCGCCGATGATCTCGCCGTCCACGTCGATCTTGACCAACGAGGACGCCGTGATCTCGTCGAACATCATGCCGTAGGGGTTCAGCAGGAAATGATCCTCCGGCCCCGGCACGCGGGCCGAAATATGCGTTGCCAGATGATCGTCCCAGCCCATCTTGTGGACCAGTCGATAGCAGGCCGCCAACTCGACCCGGGTGTTCCATTCCTCGTCGGAAACGTCCTGCGGACGCTTCACCTCTTTCAGTGCAGTGGCCATGCGGTTCTCCAAAAAATCCGTGAAATTTGCGCGATTGGGGCGTGGCTATTATCGCCCGGGTTGGCGCCAACCGCAAACCATGCGGTTCATGCTCCTATCCCAACCGGATAACCCGGATGCGCCGGTCCGACACACAACCAAGTACCGCCATAATGTTGCATTTATATGCAATTATTGCGACTATAAATAGAATAAATTGCCGACTGCACGGCATTTGTTTTTCCGATTAGGGAGGCAACGAATATGGCCAAGAAAAAGGATAAAGCCGACAAAAACGGTGAAACCGCCTCAGCTTCGAAGCCGATAGAAGAGCTTGATGAACCTCGTGGGCTCGTCGCAGAGCTCGTCGCCCGGTTTGGCGCGAACAAGTTTTTCGTCTTTGCCGGCGCCGGCGCCGTTCTCCTCACTGTCGGCATGATTTACGTCGTCGCCGTTCTGTCCTCGACGGCGATTCTGACGATGTTGCATGCGGCAGCGGGCGGCGGGGCCATGGCGACTACGGCCCATCCGCTCGACGGTACTTTTTGGTTGATGATGTCGGCCGCTTTCATCGGCGCGATCACGACCGTTCTCGCATTCTTGCTCCGCGAAGAAGACGAAACAGACGCGGGTAAGGACCTGCGCCGGTACGACTACGCACTTTTGGGACTAGGGTTCGCGCTTACACTGGTGGGCGTCGTGAATTTCGTTGCACTAGCGGGGTTTTCGAGCGTTGGAATCTTGCACGACATCCTGAGTATCAACGATCAGAGCTGCGACCCTAAAGGCGGCAGAACGCCTGCTTCTTGCGGTATTTACCAGATGGTCCAGCTCTGCCTCATTCCCGGCTTCGCCATTCTTGGCAGTCTGTTCTTTGTCGCGGGATCATTGCGGCTCAAACGCGACCACCTTGAGAAAGGCGATACCGCAGTAGACGACACGGCAGACGCCGACACGGAAACCAATGCAGAAGAGAACCTGGAGTATCGGGGCACGAAGTTTTGGGGCGGTTTGTGGTATCGCGTGGGCGAGGCCGTATTATTCGCCCTCGTGATCTACATCGTCATGACGGTCGATGGTCCAGACGACGGCACCGCAAACCAAGCCGGCCCCTATTCCGCCGGATTGGTATGGATCCTCGCGTTGAGCCTTATCGTCGGGATGTTCATAAAGCCTGCCGAGGTACTGATTAATGGAATCGGAACGCGATTGCTGAAAGCGGTCCAGGCGCTCATCAGGACATAGCCCGCGACGCCTTTCGGGTTTCGCGTCAAATGCCTGGCATATCCAGCGTTTCGGGCGCGAACAACTCCTCCACCGCGATCGGGCGTTCGGACAGGTATTGCTCCTGCGAATAACGGCAGATCGCTTCGAGTTCGGCCCGGTTGGCGGCGACGCCGTAGGACCAGTAATCGTCGCCCATCAGCCGGCGGGTCGCTTCGATCTCGGCGGCGAACCAGGGCATGCTGATCTTATTGGCCGACAGCGACATGATCTCGCTGATCTCCGCCATCGCGATCCGCTTGGCCTCGACGAAGGCGGCGAAGACGCGCGCCGGCAGCCAGGGGTGTTGTTCGACCAACGCGCGGCGGATGCCGACGAAATGCATGATCGGGAAAAAACCGGTTTTCTTGTAATAGGCCTTTTCGGTCTCGGCCGTGTCCGGGATGAGCCGCCGCACATTCGGATCACCCTCGGCGTAGGCGCGCGGCGGGCCCGGCGACATCACCGCATCCAACTCGCCCGACACCAGCAGATCGTTCAGGCATTTCTCGGGCGGGATCGGCGCCACGTCCATGTGATCCGGCAGGTTCAGCGGCAGCCGCTCCTTGCGGCCAGGTTTGTTGGTGCCGCCGGTGCGGTAGCGCAGCGTACGGAAATCCACGCCGTATTCATCCTGCAGGATACCGCGCGCCCAAAGGGCCAGCGTCATCTGGTATTCCGGCACGCCGACCAGCTTGCCTTCCAGGTCTTTCGGCGTCTCGATGCCCCGGTCGGCGCGAATGTAATAGGCATCATGGCGAAAGGCGCGCGACAGGAAGGCGGGGATCGCGATATACGGGCAGTCGCCGCGCGACAATTGCAGCAGGTAGCTGCTCATCGACAGCTCCGAAACATCGAAGTCCTGCCGCGTTACGGCGCGGGGAAAGGCGTCTTCGGTGCCGATCGTTACCGGGATCACGCGGCATCCCTCGATCCCGACGCGGCCGTCGAGCAACGCCTTCGTCCGGTCGTAGTCCCAACACGCCACCGTCAACCCGATATCCACCATGGTCTTTCCCCGCGGTCAGTATTGGCCTTGCGAAACTATCGCGTTAGATCATAGATGAGGATCGGCCGGCAAATCACGGCCGGGTAGTGTCGTGGGAATCGCCAATTGGGTAAGCTACTGCGTCTCTCCTTTGCCGGGTTGATTTTCACCGCCGGTTTCGGCGGAACCGTCTGGCTGGGCCTGACGGTCGCCGAGCGCGCCGGTCTGGACCTGAGCCTGCCTTTCGTGACGCGCGAACCGGGCGGCGCTTTCCTGCTGACCGATCATACCGGCAAGCCTTTCACCCAGAACGGGCTGAAAGGACGACCGACGCTGGTTTACTTCGGCTATACCTTCTGTCCCGACATCTGCCCGACGCATCTGGCCGATACGATGCAAGCGCTCGACCGGCTCGGCGCCCTCGGCAAGAAGATCCAGCCGATCTTCATCTCGATCGATCCGGAGCGCGATACCGTCGAACAGGTCAAGGGATACGTCACCCATTTCAGCGACACCATGATCGGGCTGACCGGAACGTCGGCACAGGTTTCCCAGGCCGCAAAGGTTTTCGGCGCATCCTACCGGAAGGTCGACGTCAGGTCGGGCGACGACTATCACATGGACCATTCGGCCTTGTCTTACCTGATGGATCGCAACGGAAAGTTCCTCGCCACCGTGCCGCCCCATATCGGGCCCGACGCGATGGCCGAGAAGATTCGAACGGCGCTGAAAAAAGCGGGCGAGGCGTGATTAAGCGCTCACACACCACCATGCTTCGACAAGCTCAGCATGAGGGCTGGGTGAACATGCACCGGTAGCGATCCTCATCCCGAGCCTGTCGACGGATGACGGCTGTGTGACCATGCACCCGATCGCGATCCTCATCCTGAGCCTGTCGAAGGATGGCGAAGCGCCGATGCGGTCAGAAACAGAAATGGCTGCTGAGGTAGACGGAACCCTGGGTGGATTCCATGCTGGCGGCGAATCCGGCGACATTCATGTTCAGCAGAATGAAGGCGGCGATCGCGACAAGCCCCGCGACCGCGCCCAAACCGCCGAATTTTATCGTTTGCCGCAGCATGGCAATATCCTACCAGCACCTTTCCATTAAATTACTTAATGTGCCGGACCCGTTTCGTCCAGGGGGCAGCCCTACGCCGCATAATCGGGCTCTTCCCGGTCGAGCACGCGCTTGAGCGAGGCGAAATGCATCGGCGCGCTGGCGCGGTCGCCGGAAACCTGCCGCTGCGTCCGGGTCACCACCTGCCCCGACAATTTCCGCAGCGGCAGGCCGGTCTGCCGCGCCAGGACCTGCACCTGACAAGCGCGTTCCAGATAATAGAGATCGTCATAGGCCTCGGCGACGCTGCGGTGGGTCACGATGATCCCGTGGCTGGCCAGGAACAGGATGCGCTTGTCGCCGAGCGCCGCCGCCATGCGGTCGCCTTCCTCGTTGTCGAGCGCGATCCCATTATAGTCCTCGTCATAGGCGGTGGCCTGCGCCAGCCGGATCGCCTTCTGCTCGCAGGGCTCGATCCGCCCGCCCTCGACCATGGTCAGCGCCGTCGCATACGGCATATGGGTGTGCAGGATGACCCGCGCCTGCGGGCAAGCCTTGTGCATCCGGCTATGGATGTAGAAGGCAGTGGGTTCGATGTCGCCCTCCCCGTCCAGCACGGTGCCGTCGAAATCCGCGAGCAGCAGGCTCGACGCGGTAAGCTCGGACCAGTGCCAGCCCCACGGATTGACCAGGAACCGACCGCCACCGACGTCCATGCTGAAGTGATTGCAGATACCCTCGTTCAAACCATGGCGCACGGCCCAACGAAAGGCGGCGGCCAGATCGATTCGGCAGGCTTGAATGTCGGCGTCGCTCAGCACGGTCATCGATTAATCCTTTGTTCATGGCTTCCACTAGAATATTACGACGTTAGCCGACCCGCGCAAGCATCGCATGAGAGCTTTGCAATACAAGCCAGCTCTGGCATAACCAGGGCCATCCGCACATGACGCAAGAGAACGCCTAGATGATTCCACGCTACAGCCGTCCGGAAATGGCGGCGATATGGGAACCGGCCAACCGATTTCGCATCTGGTTCGAGATCGAGGCCCATGCCTGCGACGCGCAGGCGAAACTCGGGGTCATTCCCACGGAAGCGGCGGAAGCGGTCTGGCAACGCGGAGACAAGAGCTACACCGCCGACCGGATCGCCCGCATCGACGAGATCGAGCGCGAGACGCATCATGACGTCATCGCCTTCCTAACCGAGTTGGCCGAACATGTCGGCGATGAAGCGCGCTTCGTCCATCAGGGCATGACGTCGTCGGACGTGCTCGATACCTGCCTCGCGGTCCAATTGAAACAGGCGGCAGACATCCTGCTTGCCGATCTGACGAGACTCCTGGATGCGATCGAGACACGGGCGCGCGAACACAAGTTCACCGTCTGCATCGGCCGGAGCCACGGCATCCACGCGGAACCCACGACCTTCGGCGTCAAGCTCGCCGGGCATTACGCGGAATTCGCTCGCTGCCGCGACCGACTGGAAGCGGCCCGCGCCGAAATCGCCACTTGCGCGATCTCGGGCGCGGTCGGCACCTTCGCCAATATCGACCCGCAGGTCGAGGTGCATGTCGCCGAGAAGCTGGGCCTGCAGGCCGAACCCGTCTCGACCCAGATCATCCCTCGCGACCGGCATGCGGCCTTTTTCGCGACGCTGGGCGTCATCGCCTCGGCGATCGAGCGGCTGGCGACCGAGGTCCGGCATCTGCAGCGCACGGAGCTGCGCGAAGCGGAGGAGTATTTCGCGCCCGGCCAAAAGGGCTCGTCCGCGATGCCGCATAAACGCAATCCGGTGCTGACCGAGAACCTATGCGGCCTCGCCCGTCTCGTCCGCTCGGCCGTAACGCCCGCGCTGGAGAATGTCGCCGTCTGGCACGAGCGCGACATCTCGCATTCCTCGGTGGAACGGGTCATCGGCCCGGACGCAACCGTCAACCTGGATTTCGCGCTGGCGCGCCTGACCGGCGTGATCGAGAAACTGCTGGTCTATCCCGACGCGATGAAGGCCAGCCTGGAAAAACTCGGCGGCTTGCATAATTCGCAGCGGGTGCTGCTCGCCCTGACGCAGAAGGGCATGAGCCGCGAAGGCGCCTACAAAGCGGTGCAGCGCAATGCAATGGATGTCTGGCACGGCAACGGCGCCTTTCTGAACCTGCTGAAAGGCGACCGGGAAATCGCCGAATACCTGGCCCAGGACGAACTCGAAGCTTTGTTCGACATGGGCTATCACACGAAACACGTGGACACGATCTTCACCCGCGTGTTCGGGTCCGCATAGGAGGCGACGATGGTGCGCCCGGCGCTGCTGTTCTTGCCGACCATGCTGCTTTGTGCGGCCGGCTCGGCGATGAGCGCCGACGACATGCCGTCGAAAGCGCCGAAGCCGGTGAAAGAAGACGGCAAGGTCGCGACCGATCCCGTCACCGAAGCCGTGCGTCAGGATATCCTGACGCAGCTTCGCATCGCCGCAATCGCCTTCAACGACCCGGAAGATCAAGGAGAAGCGCTTTCGGGAATCGTCGGCGCGTTTTTGAAACACGGCCGAACCAAGGACGCCTTGATCGACTTCAAGGTCATCAGCACGCCGCTCTGGAAAGCGCATGCGCTCATTCATTTCGCGGATCACGAACGCAAGAACAGAAGCATTTCCAATGCGCGGGATATCCTGCGCCGGGCCTCGAATCTGATCACCGACGATATAGAAGGACGCGATAAAGGCCACGTCCTAAGCCTCATCAGCCAACGACAAGCAGCCTACCTGGATTATCGCGGCGCCCGGCGAACCGCCAAGCGCATTCCCGAACCCTCTGCGCGCGTCGACAGGCTCCTTGAGTTGGCGCGACTGCAAAGCGGATCTCCCGTCCCCGGCATCGCGGCCGACGCCCGAACGACCTATGCGCTCGCTTTTGCGGAAGCGAAGAAAGTCCAAGTCGGGCGCGCCGATCGGATTCGGTTGCTGTTGCGTACGGCGCAGGCGATGGCCGGCCACAAACAAAAACCTCTGGCCGTCGAGACCCTCGAATTCGCGTATGCCTATCTTCACCAGTTCCGGATCGACGAACACACGCAATTGCTTGCGAAGCTCGCCGCCGCTTTTGTCGATGCCGGCAATACCGTCCGCGCGATGAACATCCTGCGGTCGTTGAAACAAGAAACGCAGCATGGCCGGACGCTCGCCTCCATCGCCCGCGCCATCGCCCTGAACGGATCGATCGAAGGCGCCGTACCGCTCTTCTTCCTGGCGCTTCAAGACCTTGAAGCCATCACCGACCCGTTGGTTCGAAACGAACTGTTGACGCATATCGTCAAGGAGCAGACGCGGGCAGGCCGACTTGCCGACGCCTTTACCGCGATCGGGCAAGTCAAGGACATCAAAGTCCAACAAGGTATGATGTTCGAGATGGGGCAGGTCCTGCTGGAAATCGATAAGCCGGAAGAAGCCCTGAAGCTGGTGTCCTATATTCCGAACGTCGGCATGCGCGCCCAACTCTTCGCGCACGCCGCGCGACACCGTGCGGCGTTTGGCGACCGCGCCGGGGCGGCCAATCTACTGGCCCAAGCGCTCGAACCGACGGGCACGCCGCCGAAACCGGAGCTGCTGGTTGACGCGATTCCACTGGTTCGTGAAGTGCTCACCGATATCGGCAACGCCCCGAACCGGGACGCGATTCTTCTGCAAATCGCCGATACCCTCCGGATCATACCGGACAAGCCGCTCAAGGTTCCGGTGATGACCCGCATCGCACAGGCGGAAATACGGGAAGACAAGAAAGACGCCGCCGAACGATCGCTTGGCCTGGCGTGGCGCATTGCCTGGTTCAGTAAGAATGAGGACGTATTTCCGGAACTCCTCAACAAGATCGCCCACGCTCAACTCGACATCGGCGAATTGCTTTTGGCCTTTGACACCGCCGCCCGAATTCCCGATGGATTTCCCGAAGAGCCTGACGCGCCCATGACCCGCGCCGAAGTCCGCGACCTTCCCAAGTACCGCGCGCTCACGACCGTTGCGGTTGCCGCCATCTTACGGGGTGAAGGGGCGCTTGCGCTGCGCGCGGCGCGCAAAATCGGCCACTCGTCAGGTCGGGCCCACGCCTATCATCAAATCGCGCTTTCACTGCCGCTGAGGACGCAACAAGCAACGAACACGCAGACAATGAGCCGGTCCCTCTCGCGGCCCGATGGTTTCTACCGCAAATCGCCTTAGACGCCAGCTTGAAACCCAGCGCCCGACGACGGATCTAGGCCTCTTCGGCCATTTGTTCCTTCGCGGTTTCAAGCAGAATGCCCATCTGCTTTCTAATCGCGGTATCGTCCATGCTGACGCCATTGCCTTGCAGGTCATCGACGACCTTACGCATCACATCGTTATCACCGGGCTCGTCGAAATCCGACGCCACGACTTCCTTCGCATAGGCTTCGGCATCTTGCCCGCCGAGCCCAATTTTCTCGGCAGCCCACAGGCCCAGCAATCGGTTCCGTCGCGCCTTCACCCTGAACTGAAACTCCTGATCCCTTTGGAATTTCGCTTCAAAAGCCTTCTGTCGATCTTTGAACTGGGTCATATAAACCTACCTTACTTCCCCTAGGGCTCCATAGGCGGATTGCGCCCTTTTATCTCTCTATCTTTGCATATAACCATCTTTGGACCGACTTTCCATATCTCACAGGTTGCACTTCTTGGGCAATTCTGTGCTATGCGGGGACTACGATGTGTACTGTGATCCTTCTCCGCCGGCCCGGCGACCGCTGGCCCGTGCTGATCGCCGCCAATCGAGACGAAATGCTGGACCGACCTTGGGACCCGCCGGGGCCGCACTGGTCTGACCGGCCCGGCGTGATCGCCGGGCGCGACCGGCTGGCCGGCGGCACCTGGCTCGGTTGCAATACAACCGGCGTGACGGCGGCGGTGCTCAACCGGGAAGGGTCGTTGGGGCCGGCCGAGGACAAGCGAAGCCGGGGAGAGCTGGTGCTGGATGCCTTGGACTACGCAGACGCGCGCGACGCCGCCGAGGCGCTGTCGGCGCTTGATCCGAGAGCTTATCGCAGCTTCAACTTGGTGATCGCCGACAACCAGGACGCCTTCTGGTTGAGCAGCCGTGACGGCGCGCGCGCAGTGGAGGTTACGGCCATGCCGGAAGGCCTCTCAATGCTGACCTCCGCCGATCTGAACGATACGACGCATGGCCGGATTGCGACCTATCTGCCGCAATTCGAATCGGCGGCGGTTCCCGACCCGGACGCCAACGACTGGGCGGCCTGGACCGCAATCCTGCAAGACCCGTACGGGGCGCCCGGCCACGGCACAAGCGGCGCCATGTGCATCGTGACCGACTATGGCTACGGCACCGTTTCCAGCAGCCTGATCGCCCTCGCCTCGCCCGAAGCGGTGAGCGAGAAAGTCGAGAATATCTGGCTGTTCGCGGCGGGCCGGCCCGACACTGCGCCATTCGAGCGCATCCCTTTGCCCACATGAGCCGCCGACCTAACTTCAATAGAATATCCAAGACGGTGAAATCCCACCCACAGCAAGGAAAGACCGCATGACAACGCCGTTGCAGTTCGAACCCAACGACCTTCCGCCCGAAACGGAAACGCTGCGCCAGGAAGTACGGGAATTCCTTGCGGAGACCCTCAAGGACTATCCGGCGGGCATCCTCGCGAAGTCCTGGGTTCACGGCGATCCCGCGTTCAGCCGCAAGGTCGGGGAACGGGGGTGGATCGGCATGACCTGGCCGAAGGAATACGGCGGGCACGAGCGGTCCGCGATCGAACGCTACGTGATGGTCGAGGAGATGCTGGCCATGGGCGCTCCGGTCGGGCTGCACTGGGTCGCGGACCGGCAAAGCGGCCCGCTGATCCTGGAATTCGGGACCGAGGCGCAACGCCAAAAGGTGCTGCCCAAGATCGCGCGCGGCGAGGCATTCTTCTGTATCGGCATGAGCGAGCCGGATTCCGGCTCCGACCTCGCCTCCGTCCGGACCAAGGCGGAAAAGGTCGATGGCGGATGGGTCGTGAACGGCACGAAGGTTTGGACCTCCTACGCGCATAAATGCCAGTACATGATCGGGCTGATCCGCACCGACAGCACGGTCGAGAAGAAACACGAAGGCCTGTCGCAATTCCTCATCGATCTCGACAATCCGGGGATCACGATCAGCCCGATCCACAACCTGACCGGCGATCACGACTTCAATCAGGTCCATTTCGAAGACGCCTTCCTGCCGGACGACAGCATCGTCGGCGCGCCCGGCGACGGCTGGAAGCAGGTGATCGCAGAACTCGCCTTCGAACGCGCCGGGCCCGAACGCTATATGAGCAACTTCCCGATGATCACGCAGATGGTGCGGGAAGCGACACAGGATCCGGGCGAGCGCACCGCCGAGGGCATCGGCCGCATGGCGGCGCAGATCGCGACCCTGCGCGAGATGTCGCTGTCGGTCGCCAGCATGCAGCAGGCCGGCAAGGACCCGGCGCTACAAGGCAGCGTGGTCAAGGAAGTGGGCGTCAGCTTCGAACAGGAAATCCCCCACATCGCCCATGACCTGTTCGGCACGCAACCCATGCTGGACGGCGCCGGCGACTACGACGACTCTTTGGCCTACGCCACGCAGGCGTCCGTGTCCTTCTCGCTGCGCGGCGGCACGCGGGAAATCGTCCGGGGCATCATCGCCCGGGGGCTTGGCCTGCGATGAGCGAACTCAAGGATATCCTGGAAGACTCGGTCACCCGCCTGTTCGGCGACATGGTCACGCGCGACGTGCTGACCGACGCCGAGAACGGCGCCTGGCCCGACGCGCTGTGGGCGGCGTTGGAAGAGGCCGGCCTGACCAATCCGCTGTCCGCGGAGGACCTGGGCGGGGTCGGCGCATCCTGGGACGAGACCTTCGTGATCCTGAAGGCGGCGGGCCATTCCGCGGCGCCGGTGCCGCTGGCCGAGACCATCGTCGCCAATTGGCTGGCCGGCGGCGCGGGACTGGACCTTCCCGGCGGCCCGATGACCCTCGCCGACTCGTCCGGCTCAGGCGAAATAGACGTTCGGCAGGATGGCGGCGCGTGGCGCCTGTCCGGAACGCTGGCGATGGTCCCTTGGGGCAACGCCGCCGAGCATGTGGTGCTGTTGGTCGAGAAGGACGGCGCGCCCTGCATCGCGATGGCGAAGACGGCCGACGCAGAATTGTCCGGCAACCGCAACATGGCGCGCGAGCCGCGCGACACGCTGACATTCGACGACGCGCCGGTAGAGATCGGCGACCCCGCCTCCTCGACCGGCACGACGGACCCGATCCGGCTCTACGGCGCGCTTGTCCGGTCGGTACAAATGGCGGGCGCCGTCGAACGGGCCGTCGCGGAAGCGGTTCAATACGCCCAGGACCGGACCCAGTTCGGGCAACCGATTTCGAAATTCCAGTCGATCCAGCACCAGCTGGCGCAGTTGGCCGCGCAATCGGCGCAGGCAACGATTGCCGCCGCGAGCGCGTGCCGCGCCGCCGACCGCGGCGATCCGCAATTCGAGGTCGCGACCGCCAAGATCATCGCCGGGGAGACCGCCAAGACCGCGACGACGATCGCGCATCAGGTGCACGGGGCGATCGGCTTCACCTACGAACACGCGCTGCATTTCACCACCCGGCGGCTGTGGTCGTGGCGGCCTGAGTTCGGGCCAGAAAGCCAATGGGCCGAAGACCTCGGCCGCCGCGTGGCCGCCCGAGGGGCCGACGCCTTCTGGCCGGACCTCACGCAGCGTCAGTCTTCCTAGCTTGACCAGCGGGACTCCGATCCGCCTTCCGGCGTCGAACTGGGCTTCGGCTCAGCGGCATGGTTAACCGGAAATCCCGTTAAGTATTTGTATTAAAGTGATTCTTTTGCACCCGATCGGCCGCCGGAAGGCGTCATTGTGCCCTGGCTGGTCTATTGCTATATGAGACTTGATCGAGGGGCCGGATCGGCGCCTTACCACGAGGTTTTCCCGATATGCCGAGACGGAGACGTATTTACGAAGGCAAGGCCAAGATCCTGTTCGAAGGACCGGAGCCCGGCACCCTGGTGCAGTATTTCAAGGACGACGCCAGCGCCTTCAACCGCAAGAAAACCGGTACGATCACGGGCAAGGGCGTCCTGAACAACCGGATTTCCGAATATCTGATGGTCCGGCTTGGCGAGATCGGCATTCCGACCCATTTCGTCCGCCGCCTGAACATGCGCGAGCAATTGGTCCGCGAGGTCGAGATCATCCCTATCGAGGTGGTGGTGCGGAACATCGCGGCGGGCTCGCTATCCAAGCGATTCAATCTGCCCGAAGGCTCGCCGTTGCCGCGCTCCATCGTCGAGTATTACTACAAGGCCGACGAGTTGGACGATCCGCTGGTTTCCGAAGAGCACATCACCGCCTTCGGATGGGCCGCACCGCAGGATATCGACGACATGCTGGCGCTAGCGCTGCGGATCAACGATTTCCTCGGCGGCTTGTTCCTGGGCGTCAACCTGAAGCTCATCGATTTCAAACTGGAATTCGGTCGGCTCTACGAGGAGAATGGCGACATGCGCGTCGTGCTGGCCGACGAGATCAGCCCGGACAGCTGCCGTCTCTGGGACCTCGAGACCAACGAGAAGCTCGACAAGGACCGCTTCCGCCACGACATGGGAGAGGTCGAAGAAGCCTACCAGGAGGTCGCGCGCCGGCTCGGCATCCTGCCGGAAGGCGGACCGGGCGACCTCAAAGGCCCGGAAATGGTCCAATAGGACAAGGTTCAATAGGATACGCAATCCCGTGAGAGCACGCGTTCATATCACCCTGAAGACCGGCGTCCTCGACCCACAAGGCAAAGCGATCTGCCACGCCTTGGAAGCGCTCGGCTTCGAGGGCGTCACCGATGCGCGCCAGGGCAAGGTCATCGAGATCGACCTGGTCGAGGAAGACCCGACCAAGGCCCGCGAGCAGGTCGACGAAATGTGCCGCAAGCTGCTGGCGAACACCGTCATCGAAAACTACGTGATCGATCTCGACTGATGCCGATGCGGGCGCCGACCACCCGTATTCAAAAGAGGAGCGAACGCCGCCGTGAAAACCGCGGTCATCGTCTTTCCCGGATCTAACTGCGACCGCGACGCCGCGGTCGCGCTCCGAAACGCCACCGGACAAGCGCCGGCGATGATCTGGCACCGGGACACCGAACTGCCGGACCTCGATCTCATCGTCGTACCCGGCGGGTTCTCCTACGGCGACTATCTGCGGCCAGGGGCCATGGCCGGCAACTCGCCGATCATGCGCGAGGTGACGAAACGCGCCGAGGACGGGGTGCCGACGCTGGGCATTTGCAACGGCTTCCAGATCCTGGCCGAGGTCGGGCTGCTGCCCGGCGCGCTGATGCGCAACGCCGGCCTCAAATATGTCTGCCGCACGGTCACGCTGCGCGTCGAGAACAGCCAGACCCTGTTCACGGCGGACTACGACGCCGGGCAGACGGTGGATATTCCGATCGCCCATCACGATGGCAACTACTTCGCCGACGACGAGACGCTCGACCGCCTCGAAGGCGACGGCCGCGTCGCCTTCCGCTACGACACGACGAATGGCGGCGACGGCAACCCGAACGGATCGGCCCGCGACATCGCGGGTATTTTCAACGAGACGAAGACGGTGCTGGGCATGATGCCGCATCCGGAACGCGCCGCCGACGCGCAACACGGCGGCACCGACGGCAGGGCCATGTTCGACGCACTGGCGGGAGCGCTGTGACCGTGTCCGCCCCCCCGAACGGTCCCGAACCCGCCGCCATCACCCAGGACCTGGTGGCCGAGCACGGCCTGACGCCGGGCGAGTTCGAGACGCTGCTGGGCATCCTGGGCCGCAACCCCAGCATGACCGAACTCGGCATCTTCTCGGTCATGTGGTCGGAGCATTGCTCCTACAAGTCCTCCAAGAAATGGCTCAAGACCCTGCCGACCGAAGGACCGCAAGTGATCTGCGGGCCGGGCGAGAATGCCGGGGTGGTCGATATCGGCCATGGCCAGGCGGCGATCTTCAAGATCGAGAGCCACAACCACCCGAGCTTCATCGAGCCTTACCAAGGGGCCGCGACCGGCGTGGGCGGCATCTTGCGCGACGTGTTCACCATGGGGGCGCGGCCGGTGGCCAACATGAACGCGCTGCGCTTCGGCGCGCCGTCGCACCCCAAGACCAAGCATCTGGTCGCCGGCGTCGTCGCGGGCATCGGCGGTTACGGCAACTGCATCGGCATTCCCACCGTGGGCGGCGAGACCAATTTCGACCCCGCTTATAACGGCAACATCCTGGTCAACGCGATGACCGTGGGGATCGCGGACGCGGACCGGATTTTCTATTCGGCGGCCGGCGGCCCCGGCAATCCGGTGGTCTATGTCGGGTCGAAGACCGGACGCGACGGTATCCACGGCGCGACCATGGCCTCGGCGGAATTCTCCGAGGACGCGGAAGAGAAGCGTCCGACCGTCCAGGTCGGCGACCCGTTCACCGAGAAGCTGCTGCTGGAAGCCTGCCTGGAACTGATGGCGACCGACGCGATCGTCGCGATCCAGGACATGGGCGCGGCGGGCCTCACCTCCTCCTCGGTCGAGATGGCGTCGAAGGGTGGCGTCGGCGTCGAGTTGGACCTGGACCAGGTGCCGATGCGCGAAGACGGCATGACCGCCTACGAGCTGATGCTGTCGGAAAGTCAGGAACGCATGCTGATGGTCCTGAAGCCGGGCCACGAGGACGCGGCGCGCGCCATCTTCGAAAAGTGGGAACTGGACTTCGCGGTGATCGGGCGGATCACCGAGACCGGGCATCTGGTGTTGCGCAAGGACGGCATCATCGAAGCCGACATCCCGGTCGACCCCCTGGTCAGCGCCGCACCCGAATACGACCGCCCGTGGGAGCCGACACCGCCGAAACCGGCCCTCGATCCGGCAACCATCGCCACGCCCAACGATCCACTGCAAGCGCTTCGCCAACTATTGGGTTCGGCCGATCTGTGCAGCCGCCGCTGGATTTGGGAACAGTACGATCACATGGTCATGGCCGACACGGCGCGCGGGCCGGGCGGCGACGCCGCCGTGGTACGCGTGCACGGTACCAATCGAGGCCTCGCCATCACGACGGATTCGACACCGCGCTACTGCCTCGCCGACCCGGAAACCGGCGGTCGGCAGGCCGTCGCCGAGGCGTGGCGGAACCTGATCGCATCCGGCGCGCGCCCGCTGGCGATCACCAACAACCTGAATTTCGGCAACCCGGAACGGCCGCCGATCATGGGCCAGCTCGTCGGCTGCGTCCAAGGCATGGGCGAGGCCGCGGCGGCGCTCGACTTCCCGGTCGTGTCGGGCAATGTCTCGCTCTACAACGAGACCGAGGGCGAGGCGATCCTGCCGACCCCGGTCATCGGCGGCCTCGGCCTGATCGACGACCTGAGCCACGCGACCACCATGGGTTTCACCGAGGCGGACCGGACGATCCTGCTGATCGGCGAGACGGCGGGCCACATGGGCGCATCGATCTACCTGCGGGATATCGAGGGCCGGGCCGAGGGCGCGCCGCCGCCGGTCGACCTGGACCGGGAAAAGGCGACAGGCCGCTTCGTGCGCGGCCTGATCACGGACGGTACGGTCACGACCTGCCACGACGTGGCCGACGGCGGCGTGCTGGTCGCGCTGGCCGAAATGGCGCTGGCGGGCGGCATCGGGGCCGAAATCGACGTGCCGGAGACGGCCCTGCCGAACCATTGCTGGCTGTTCGGCGAGGATCAGGGCCGTTACATTATCGCCGTGGCGGACGCGCAATCCGTCCTGGAAGCGGCGGAATCCGCCGGAATCCCGGCCCAGACCATCGGCCGAACCAGCGGGTCGGCGTTGACTCTGAGCGGCGGGGCTACCATATCGCTGAAGGATTTGCGCGACGCCCATGAAGGCTGGCTGCCCGGTTACATGGGACAGCCCTGAACAAGACCCGGGGGGAGGACCACGACCATGCCGATGAGTGCGGGTGAGATAGAGAAGATGATCAAGGAAGCCATTCCGGAGGCGGAGGTACAGATTTCCGACCTGCGGGGCGACGGCGATCATTACGCCGCGCTGGTGACGGCCGCCGCGTTCAAGGGCAAGTCGCGCGTACAGCAACATCAAATGGTTTACGATGCGTTGCGGGGCCGGATGGGAAATGAACTGCACGCCCTGGCGCTGCAGACGGCAATCCCGGACAACGCATAACCGCAGAAAGAGAGAAGGACGGCGCAATGAGCGACACGACAGTAACGCAACGGATTCAAGGCGAGATCGACAGCAACGAAATCGTCCTGTTCATGAAGGGCACGCCGGTGTTCCCGCAATGCGGTTTTTCCGCCGCGGTGGTGCAGGTGCTCAGCGAACTCGGCACCAAGTTCAAGGGCATCGACGTGCTGGAAGATCCGAGCCTGCGGCAGGGCATCAAGGATTTCAGCAATTGGCCGACGGTCCCGCAGCTCTACGTCAAAGGCGAATTCGTCGGCGGCTGCGACATCGTGCGCGAAATGTACGACACCGGCGAGCTGCAGGAACTGATGACGTCTAAGGGCGTCGCCGTCCAGCAAACCGCCTGACGGTCACCCGAACCGGGATGAGAAAAGGGCCGCATCGCGGCCCTTTTTGTTTGCCGGTAAAGACGCCCGACTACAACACCTCTTCCGCCACCAGCCGCAGCGCCTCGACGCTCGGCTTGCGCAGCAGCAGCGTGCCGACCTTGCCGTCCGCGCCGGCGGCCTTCCAGGCGCCCAACCGTTCGCGGATGCGGTCCGCCGGGCCGACCAGGGCCACTTCGTCCACCAAGGCGTCGGGAATGGCGGCGGCCGCCTCGGCCTTCTTGCCGTCCAGGAAGAAATCCTGCACCTCGACCGCGGCGTCCTCGTAGCCCATGCGCTTGGCGAGGTCGTTGTAGAAATTCTTGTTCCGCGCGCCCATGCCGCCGACATAAAGCGCCAACTGCGCCTTGATCGGCGCGCGGCAGGCGTCCAGGTCGTCGCCCATGATGATGTTCACGTAGGGCGCGACGTCGAAATCCTTCAGGCTCTTGCCGTTGCCCGCCTTGGCCAGCCCCTCGTCGATCGCCGCCTCGAACACGTCGTAGCGCTCCGGGTTCATGTAGATCGGCAGGAAGCCGTCGGCGACCTCGGCCGCGGTCGACACGCCCTTAGGCGTGATCGAGGCGGTGTAGATCTTCAGCGAGGGATCGCCATGCAGAATGCTCTTCAGCGGAATGCCGAGCCCGGTCGTCCCCTCGCCCTTGTTCGGCAGGTGATAGTGATAGCCTTCGTGGACCGCCGGGCCCTTGCGCTCCAGGATCTGCCGGACGATCGAGATGTATTCGCGGGTGCGGGTCAGCGGCCGGCCGTAGGGTACGCCGTGCCAGCCCTCGATCACCTGCGGCCCCGACGCGCCGAGCCCCAGGATGAACCGGCCGCCGGACATCGCCTGCAAGGTATTCGCGGTCATCGCCGTCATGGTCGGCGTCCGCGTCGGCATCTGGATGATCCCGGTGCCCACCTTGATCTTGGTCGTGCGCGCCAGGATCCACGCCGCCGGGGTGACCGCGTCCGCCCCGTAGGATTCGGACGTCCAGACCGAATGGTAGCCGAGGCGCTCGGCCTCCAGGATCATTTCCATATCGACCGAAAAACCGGCCGCCCCGCTGCCATGAACGAGACCTAGACGCATTGCATTCTCCCTGCTGAATTTCCGTAACGGCACCCTAGCACAAGGCGCGTCAGCCCGCCGATTTCTCCGCGTCCTCGCCGAAGCACAGCACGTTGCCGTCCGGGTCTTGGATTTCGAACTCGCGCATGCCGTAGACCGTCACCTCCAGCGGCCGGGTGATCTCCACCCCGGCGGCGGCGAGTTCATCCTGCACGGCCGCGACGTCCGCGACATGGATATAGGCGTCCCAAGCCCCGGGCACCGGCGTCGGGCCGCCTTGCCAGGCGTTGACGAACAACACGCTGGTATCGCGGTCGAAGATGCCGAATTGGGGCGGCTCGCCGCCTTCCTCGACCACCGTATAGCCGAGCTTTTCGGTGTAGAACGCCTTCGACCGGTCATAGTCGGCGGACTTCAAAATCGGCGTCGAGCGTTGGAACTTGATGGAGGGTTTCGCGGCCATCCTGCTCTCCGTTCAGGCAAACCGGGTACGTCCCGGCGATCGATCCAAAGGAGGATCGCCGAGCCGCCGTCGGAATGCAACGGTCGTCGGGTTAGCGCGAGTAGAATTCGATGACGAGGTTCGGTTCCATCCGGACCGGATACGGCACGTCTTCCAATTTCGGCCCACGGACGAAGGTCGCCGCCATCTTGCGCGCGTCCACCGACACGTAATCGGGGATTTCACGTTCGGTCGACGCCGATGCGTCCAGCACCATCGGGATCTGCACACTCTTCTCGCGCACTTGGATCACGTCGCCGTCCTTGACCTGGTAGGACGGGATGTTGACGCGGCGGCCGTTCACCATGATGTGGCCATGGTTCACGAACTGCCGGGCGGAGAAGACCGTGGGCACGAACTTGGCCCGGTAGACGACGGCGTCGAGCCGGCGCTCCAGGATCTCGATCAGGTTCTCGCCGGTATCGCCGGTCCGCTGGTCCGCCATCTTGTAATACCGCCGGAACTGCTTCTCGCCGATATTGCCGTAATAGCCCTTGAGCTTCTGCTTGGCGGCAAGCTGCGTTCCGAAATCGGAAGGCTTGCGGCGACGTTGGCCGTGCTGGCCCGGGCCGTAATCCCGCTTGTTGATCGGGCTGCGGGGGCGTCCCCAGAGATTAACGCCGAGACGGCGGTTAATCTTGTACTTCGACTTGATTCGTTTGCTCATGTCACCTTTAACCCCTGGTTTTCCCGGAGTTCTTGTTGCTTCCAGTCAGCCGCCCGGCCGCATGCCAGGACGGCGGGGTCCGAAACCAACCCGCATTACCGGAAAAGTGCGCGGACTATAAGGCTTTCGGCCCAATTGTCAAACGCCGAAATAGCCTTATTCGCCCTTGAATTCCGGGGTTCGGCGGTCGCGCCAGGCCCGATGTGCCTCTGCCTTGTCCTGGGTGAATTCCAGCGCCATGAAGCGGTAGAGATCGGTCAGCGAGGCATCGGCGATATTGGGCACGTCCAGGCCGTGCTGGATCGATTCCTTGACCATGCGGGACGCCAGCGGCGGCATGGCGGCGATATGCTCGGCAACCTCCATCGCCTGCCCCATCAGCCGGGCATGCGGCACCAGCCATTGCGCGAGGCCGATGCGGTAGGCCTCCTCGGCGGAAATCGGAAAACCCATGGCGAGCTTGGTCGCCTGTCCCTTGCCGACCCAGCGGGCGAGCCGTGGCCCGCCGCCATAGGCCGGCATGATGCCGAGGGCCACCTGCGGCAGCCGCCATTCCGCCCGTTCCGACGCCACGATCAGGTCGCAGCAGAAGGTGACGATGCAGCCGATGCCGATGGCGTAGCCGTTCACGGCGGCGACGATGGGCTTCGGGAAGTTCGACAACACGTTGAACGGGCTCACCCGGCGTTTCGGCAACCGTTTGATGAATTCGGCGGTCGAGTCCAGCGAGTGCGTCTTCCGGTCTTTCAGGTTGGCGCCGGCGGAAAAGGCCCCGCCGGCGTCGTCGCCGGTCAGGATGGCGCAACAGATGTCGTCGTCGTCCTCCATCTGCGTGAAATAGTCAACGAGGCCGTCGTAATAATCCTGTCCCCAGGCGTTGCGCGCCTCGGGCCGGCTCAGCGTCACGACGCCGACCGCGCCCTTCTTCTCGTAGGTGATGGGCATGGACTCCTCCCGCGATGAACGATGACACCGTCAAGTGTCGCCGCATCGCGGGAGGAGTCAAATTCGCCGGTGGGTCGCCGCCTGCGCCGAACCGGTCAGTCCTGCTTCCAGGCGCTGGCGTCGATATCCAGGTCCGAGAACTTCTCGGGCTCGAAGACCGGGTGCTCCTTGCCTTCCTTCAACTGGCCCCGGTAGTCGTTCAGCACGCGCATGGCGACCGGGAACAGCATGATGACGGCGAGCAGGTTGACCATCGCGAGGACGCCCATCATCGGGTCGGAGAAGAAGAAGACCGACGTCGCGCCCGGCGCGGACGAGCCGAGGAACACCAACCCGACGATCAGAGTGCGCAAGACATGGCGCGAAATCGGATTTTCGGTGAACACGGTCAGGGCGTTCTCCCCGAGATAGTAGTTGTAGATGATCGAGCTGAAGGCGAAGAGCATGATGGCGATGGCCAGGAAATACTGGCTCCACTCGCCCACATGCGAGACCATCGACTTCTGCGTCAGCACGACGCCGTCGATCCCCGACGCGCCGGCCACATACACATCGCCCAGCAGGATCACGAAGGCCGTGCAGGAACAGATGATGATGGTGTCGATGAACACGGAAAACGACTGCACGATCCCCTGGCTGATCGGGTGCCGGACATGCGCCACGGCCGCGACGTTCGGCGCGCTGCCCAGTCCCGCCTCGTTCGAGAACAGACCACGGCGCAGGCCTTGCGCGACCGCCGCGCCCATCCCGCCGCCGACCGCTTCCTCGAGGCCGAAGGCGTTCTTCACGATCATCGTGATGACGGCGGGAATCTCCGTGATGTTGAGAACGATGATCAGCAGGGCCATGCCGATGTAGCCGATGGCCATGACCGGCACGACCACGTCGGCCACATGCGCGATGCGCTTGATTCCGCCATAGACGACGAAACCGGTTACGATGGCGAGCGCGCTGCCGGTCCAGATGCGGTCGAGCCCGAAGCTCTCCTGCACGGCGCCGGCCACCGTATTGCCCTGAAACGCATTGAAGCCGAGTGCGAAGGCCGCGATCAGCGACACCGCGTAAATGATCGCCAGCCATTTATATTCGCGACCCAGGCCATGCAGAATGTACTGCGCGGGCCCGCCGCGATAGGTGCCGTTCTCGTCGGTGCGTTTATAGAGCTGGGCCAGCGTGCATTCGATCAGGCTGGTCGCCATCCCGACCAAGGCGATCGCCCACATCCAGAAAACCGCGCCCGGCCCGCCCAGCGTGATCGCGACCGCGACACCGGCGATATTGCCGCCGCCGACCCGGCCGCCGACGCTGACGAACAGCGCTTCCCGCGAACTGACATGCCCTTCCCCGCTGGGCTGGGTGCCGGGAAACAGCACCTGGAACATACGCCCGAAAAACCGGAACTGGACGAAGCCGGATGCAATGGTGAAGAACAGTCCAAGGACAACGAGGAACGGGATCAACGCCCATCCCCAGGTCCCGTCGCCAATTGAACCAAATACCGCCCGTAAGAAATCCATCGTTTCGTCCCCCAATTCGTTATGATTTCGCACTCAGGGGTAGCGTCGCTTTTCGATCTCTGAATAGCTTGATTGAACGGTCCGCAGGCCGCGCCGACCGTATCCGATTGCCCCCTTTATGCCTCCCAGCATCGCCGCCAATCCGGCATTCGCGCCAAACTTGAAACGTCGAAGCGGTTACTCAATCACGCAAAACGGTAACAGATCGCACAACGGATTGCGATTCTGATATGGCCGCGCTTCACCGTGCAGCCGTCTGACCGGGATTTGACGCCGGCGGGACCTCGGCCTGTAATACCTGTCCGTAGGTCCAACGCAGGAGCGATGTCATGTCGGCAACCGAAGCGCATATGGACAGTGCACCGAAATCGATCACGGTCAGCCCGCTTGCGGTCGACATCGGCGCGGAGATCGGCGGCGTGGACCTCTCCCAGCCGCTTTCGGAGGAACAACGCGCCGAGATCTGGGACGCCTTCAACACCTGGAAGGTGATCTTCTTCCGCGATCAGAAACTGGACAAGGCCGGCTTCGTCGCCATGTCACGGCAATTCGGCCAGCTCAACCGCGGCCACAACATCCATACGCCGGACCCGGATCATCCGGAGATTTATCAGGTCGTGCGGGGCCGCCAGAAAGGCCGGGTGACCGGCGTGCCCGCCTTCGACCCGTGGACCGGCTGGCACACCGACCTGACGCCCGCGATCAATCCGCCGACCGCGTCGATCCTGTGGGGCGCCGTCGTCCCGCCCTACGGCGGGGATACGCAATGGACCAACCTCGCCGCCGCCTACGATGCGCTGTCCCCGACCATGCAAGGCATCGTCGACGGGCTCCGGGGCATCCACACCTACATGACCTATGCCGGCGTTTCGATGACGCCGGACTTGCGCGACCGGATCGCGGCCAATCAGAAAACCACAGAACACCCCATCGTGCGCGTGCATCCGGAGACGGGCCGACGGGCGCTGTGGGTCAGCCCGAAATTCCTGCAAAGCATCGTCGGCCTGTCGCCGACCGAGAACGAGGCAATGCTCGCCATGCTGAAATCCCACGCGGTGCGGCCGGAATTCACGCTGCGATTCAAGTGGACTCCGGGATCGGTCGCGATGTGGGACAACCGGTCGACGGCGCATTTGCCGCCGCGCGACATCCAGCGCACGGACTACGACCGGCAGCTTTACCGGACGACGACGGTGGGCGACATACCCTACGGCGTCGACGGGCGGCAATCGAAACCGCTGGAAGGCACGCCCCTGCTGGCCGCGTAGTCCGCGGCGGCGATCCGCAGACCTTGTCCGTGACGGCCGTTCCCTCCGTCCACACTCTGCGCATGAAGCCCCAGGATAACCGCACCCGCAGTATCGACATTATTGCGCCCAAACCGCCAAACGGCGGTATCATCGGCCGCAGCCGACACTGATCAACAGGAGACGTCGAATCATGGACTTGGGACTACAAGGCAAACGCGCCATCGTGACCGGCGGAACGCGCGGCATCGGCCGGAAGATCGTCGACCTTCTGGTCGCCGAAGGATGCAGCGTCGGGCTCTGCGCCCGAAACACCGACGAAGTCGACGACGCCGTCAAGGCGTTGTCCGGCGACGGCGCGACCGTCGTCGGCGGCCGGCTGGACGTCTCCGACAGCGAAGCCCTGCGGGCCTGGATCACCAGCACCGCCGAAGCCTTCGGCGGCCTGGACATCCTCGTGCCGAACGCCAGCGCCCTGGTCACCGGCGCCACCGAGGAGGAATGGCGGCTCGGCCTGGAGGTCGACGTGCTCGGCACCGTGCGCGCGGTCGAGGCGGCCATGCCCTTCCTGGAAAAATCGGACTGCGCTTCGATCGTCGCCATCGCCAGCACCGCGGCGGTCAACACGTCGGGCAGTATCCGCGCGTACAGCGGCCTGAAGGCGGCGATCATCAGCTACATGTCCGGGCTGAGCAATATCGCCGGCACGAAGGGAATCCGCGCGAACACGGTATCGCCGGGCGCGATCTATTTCGACGGCGGCGTCTGGGACTACCGAAAGCGCGAGAAGCCGGACATGTATGACGCCGCCGTCAAACGCAGCCCGATGGGACGATTGGGAACACCCGAAGAAGTCGCCAACGCGGTGGTCTTTCTGGCCAGCCCCGCCGCCAGCTATATCAGCGGAACGAACCTGATCGTGGACGGCGCGGCGACGACGCGCATCCAATACTAGCCGCTTGCGCGCTAGCCTCCCTTTGTCCCGCCATCCCGCTCCTCGCCCAACGCCGACACGATGCCGTGCAGGGTCCGGACTTCCTGGTCGGTCAGGCGGTTGCGCTGGAACAGGTTGCGGATGTTACGGACCATGCTGGCGCGCTTTTCGTCGACATGGAAGAAATTGCGGTCGTCGAGGGCAGCTTCGAGGCGGAGGAAGAAGTTTTCCAGTTCACCCTTGCTTGCCGGTTCGGCCCGGCCGGTCACCAGTTCCTCGTCCGGCGTATCGTCACCCGCCTGGAACCATTCGTAGGCCAGCAACAACACCGCCTGCGGCAGACTCAGCGAGCTGAAGCCGGGGTTTAACGGCACCTGCACGATGGTGTCGGCGAGCGCGATGTCGTCATTGGTCAAGCCCGACCGTTCCGGGCCGAACAGAAGTCCGCAGGGCACGTCCACGCCCTCTTCCGCGCGCAGGTCCGCCGCCGCCCGACGCGGCGTCATCACCGGCTTGATCATGTCGCGATTGCGGGCGGTTGCCGCGAAGACCCGGGACAGGTCGGCCACCGCCGCTGCGGTCGTGTCGCACACCTGGACGCCGTCGATCACGGTATCGGCGCCGGCCGCGGCGGCCCGCGCTTTCTCGTTCGGCCAGCCGTCGCGGGGCGCGACCAGCCGCATCTCGGTCAGGCCGCAGTTCAGCATCGCCCGGGCGGCGAATCCGATATTCTCGCCGAGCTGCGGTTGCACCAAAACGACCACCGGGCCACCGGGGTGCGATTGTTTGGATCGATCGGTTCCTGCCATGCCGCTGTTTTAGCGATCCCGCTCGCGTTTCGCCATGCCCCTGGCGGATAATGTTCATGCCGTTTGCATCCCGCCCCGCCACGCGGCACGATGGAGGTCAAACGACCAACCCCCAAAATCTCTGGAGCACTCAATGGCGAAACGCGAAAGCATGGATATCCCCGGTCTGGTGCCGCATAAGAACCCGATCCCGCATGTCTCGCGGACCGGTAACATGATCTTTTCCGGCGGCATCATCGGCTATGACGCCGACGGCAACATCCCCGATACGCTGGACGAGCAGACGAAATGCGCCTTCGCCAACATGCGCAAGATGGTCGAGGGGTCGGGCGCGACGCTCGAAGACGTCGCGCATGTCACGGTGTTCCTGAAATCCCGCGCCAACCGGGAGCCGGTGAACCGCGAATGGCTTGCGCTGTTCCCGGACGAGAAGAACATGCCGGCGCGCCATGCAGTCAAGAGCGACCTGGATGACCCCATGCAGATCCAGCTTGAGTTCGTCGCCGTGTTGTAGTCGACGAATGCCGTCGCGCCGCGAACAATGCTAAAGACATCCGATCCCCGATCCGCCCTTTGGTCGTCGACCGCCGCGCCCCCGCCCGACACGCCGCCGTTGACCGGCGACCGCCGGACGGACGCGGTGGTTGTCGGCGGCGGGTTCACGGGATTGTCGGCAGCGCTGCATCTCGCCGAAGCCGGTGTGGACACGGTCTTGCTGGAGGCCGAAGCGCCGGGCTTCGGCGCGTCGGGGCGGAACAATGGACAAGTCGTTCCCGCCTACAGCCGCCACAACCCGGATGAGATCGTGGCCGAGTTCGGCGACGAGCGCGGCGAAGCCTTGAACGCCTGGGTGCAGGACGCGGCGGCCCTGGTCTTCGACCTGATCGCGCGGCACGGGATCGACTGCGACGCCTCGCAGAACGGCTGGCTGATGCCGGCGCACACGGAGTCGCGCCTCGCCATCGCCCAGGCGAAACACGATCAATGGGCCTCGCGCGACGCACCGGTCGCTCTGCTCGACAAAGCGGAAACCCAGGCGCTCACCGGCAGCGCGCATTATATCGGCGCATGGCTGCATCGCGGTGGCGGCAACATCAACCCGCTGGCGTATACGCGCGGGCTGGCCCGCGCGGCGATGGACGCGGGCGCGGCCATCCATGCCGCTTCGCCGGCGACGGCGATCGAGCGCACCGCCCGTTCCTGGCGCGTCACGACGCCGGGCGGCGTTGTCGAGGCGGACACCGTCATCCTCGCGACCAACGCCTATTCCGGGAATCTCTGGCCCGGGCTGGCGCGCAGCGTCGTGCCGCTGCGGCTGTTGCAGGGCGCGACCAAGCCGCTCGGCGACAACGTCGCCCGCACCATCCTGCCGGAACGACAGGGCATTTCGGATGCGCGGCGCGTCCTCTGGGCTTTTCGGAAAGACGGCGCGGGCCGCATGGTGACCGGGGCCGCGCCGCTGGTGCCCGGGTTTCGCGGCCCCTTGCGCGATCTCTGCACGACGCAGCTCAAGGCCGTCTTCCCGCAGGTCGGCGATGTCGACTTCGAGTATCTCTGGGACGGCAAGGTCGCGGTGACGCTCGACCGGTTGCCTCGGTTCCACGAGCTGGCGGAAGGCGTCTATGCCGGTCTGGGCTACAGCGGCCGCGGCATCGCGATGGCGACGGCGATGGGCAAGGTATTGGCCGAGCGGGTGCGAGGGACGCCGGCGTCGGACTTGCCGGTTCCAGTCTCGCCATTGAACCCGGTCCCGATGCGGTCGCTGTTGATCCCGCTGGCCCGCGTGCGGATGAACTGGTGGCGTTTCCTGGACCGGCTCGATTGATTTACCAGAACGCTACGGCGAAATCGTCCAAGCGTCGTCGATCGGGATCGACGTGCCGGTGATCACGTTCGCCGCATCGCTACACAAGAACGCAATCAACGCGCCCACCTGCGCGGGTTCGATGAACCGGTCGGTGGGCTGACGCCCGGCGAGGAATTCCTTGGTCGCCGATTCCAGGCTGATCGACTTGCTTTCCGCCAGATCGGCGACCCGTCCCTCCGCCGCCGGGGTGCGGACCGCGCCGGGGCAGATCGCGTTCACGGTGATGTTGGGCTCGCCCTGCGTCTCGATTGCGACGCCACGCGCCAGCCCCATCAGGGCGGTCTTGGTCACCACGTAATCGATACGGTCGGGCATCGCCATGATGCCGAGCGTCGACGCCAGATTGACGATCCGCCCGTAGCCGCGCTCGCGCATCCCGCCCAGGGTCAGCCGGATCAGGTTGAACCCGGATGTGAGATTGACGTCGAGCGCCTCCTGCCAAGCCGCCGGGTCAAAATCCTCGATCGACGCGAAGTTCCGCACCACCGCATTGTTGACGAGGATATCGACCGGCCCCAAGTCGCGCTGGGTCGTGGCGACCAAGTCCTCGATCTCGTCCAGCTTACGAAGGTCGGCGCCGTGATAGCCGATCTTGACGCCGTGCTTGTCTTCGAGCGCCGCGCGCACCTTCTCGATTTCATCCGGATCGCCCAACCCGTTGAGCATGACTTGGCAGCCTTGCGCGGCCAGCGCGTCGGTCGTGCCGTGCCCGATGCCGCCGGTCGACCCGGTAATGAGTGCGGTCCTGCCGTCGAGCATGCGATCCTTCCTCCCGATCCGGCGTGCCGCCGGGTGTCTCAATCGGTTGTCAGGGACTCACGCCCGCCGCCAGATCGTGCCCTCCGGCTTGTCTTCGAGAATGACGCCCTGTTCCGCAAGATCATCGCGGATTCTGTCGGCTTCGGCAAAATCCTTGGATTTCCGAGCCTCGTTGCGCTTTCCGATGAGCGCCTCAATCTCCGTATCGCTCAACCCGTCGTTGCCCGCCCCTTGCCGCAGCCACGCCTCGGGGTCGTCCTGCAGCAGCCCGAGCAACGCGCCGCCATCGAGCAACACTCCCTTGAGACGGGCCTTCTCGGCATCGCCTTCCGCCTTGTTGAGATCGCCCAGCAGGGCGTGCAACGCGGACAAGGCGAGCGGCGTGTTCAGGTCGTCCATCAGCGCGTCGCGCACCGCCTCCGCCTCACCCTCAACCGCCTCGACATCGGCGACGTCGCGCAATGCCCCATAGAACCGGTCGAGCGCCTGCTTGGCCTGGCGCAGGCTGTCCTTGGTGAAGTCGAGCGGCTGGCGGTAATGAGTTTGCAGCAGGGTGAGCCGGATCGCCTCGCCGGGGAATTCCTGCAACAACTCATGGATCGTGTAGAAATTGCCGAGCGATTTCGACATCTTCTCGCCCTCGGCCATCAGATAGCCGTTATGCATCCAGTAGCGCGCGTAATGCGAGTTCGGATGGGCGCAGCGGCTCTGCGCGATCTCGTTCTCATGATGCGGGAAGATCAGGTCGCGGCCGCCACCATGGATGTCGAAGCTTTCGCCGAGATATTTCGTGCTCATCGCCGAGCATTCGATATGCCAGCCCGGCCGGCCGCGTCCCCAGGGGCTGTCCCATCCCGGCAGGTCGTCCTCGCTGGGTTTCCACAGCACGAAATCGGCCGGGTCCTTCTTGTACGGCGCCACCTCGACCCGCGCGCCGGCGATCAGTTCGTCGCGGCTGTGTCCCGACAACGCGCCATAGTCCTGCATCTGCTCCACATGGAACAGCACATGACCATCGGCGACGTAGGCGTAGCCCCTGTCGATCAGGTCGCGGATGATGGCGATCATTTCGGCAATATGGTCGGTCGCCCGCGGCTCGACATCCGGTGGGATCGCGCCGAGCGCCGCGACGTCCTGATGGAACTGGTCCGCGGTCCGCTCGGTTAGGCTGCGGATGTCCTCGCCGGTCTCCGCCGCCCGCGCGTTGATCTTGTCGTCCACGTCGGTGATGTTCCGGACATAGGTGACCTTGCGGTACAGACGCCGCAGCAGCCGGTACATCACGTCGAACACGACGACGGGCCGCGCGTTGCCGATATGCGCATAGTCGTAGACCGTCGGCCCGCAGACATACATGCCCACATGTCCAATATCCAGCGGCTTGAACGCCTCCTTGCGGCGGCTCATGGTGTTGTAGATCTGCAGTACCATTGGGGTGTCCCGTCTTCAAAAGCCGGCAAGCTATGCCAGCATCGGCGGATGGATTCAAGATTAACGGGGCCGTATGCGGCCGAAATCCGCCCGTTCTCACGCCGACGTGTAGATTTCCGGCCTAAAGAATGCGCAGAAAGGCGTTGGTGATCGGATAGCGGCGGTCCTTGCCGAAGGCCCGGGCCGTGACCTTGACGCCCGGCGGGGCCTGCCGCCGCTTGTATTCGGCGAGGTCCAGCATGCGCCAGACCCGCTGCACCGTTTCCGCGTCATGCCCACGGCCCGTGATCTCGGCGATGCCCATTTCATGTTCGATCAAACACCGCAGGATATCGTCGAGTTCGTCATAGGGCGGCAGTGTGTCCTGGTCGGTCTGATCCGGTTTGAGTTCGGCCGACGGCGGCTTGGTGATGATGCGCTCGGGGATGATCCGGCCTTCCGGGCCGAGCGCGCCTTCCGGCCGGTGCTGATTGCGCCAGGACGACAGTTTGAACACGTCGGTCTTGTAGACATCCTTCAGCACAGAATAGCCGCCGCTCATGTCGCCGTAGAGCGTGGCGTAACCGACCGCCATTTCCGACTTGTTGCCCGTGGTCAGCAGCATCGATCCGAACTTGTTCGAGATGCTCATCAACAGCAGGCCCCGGCTGCGCGCCTGGATATTCTCTTCGGTGATGTCGGCCGCGCGGTCGTCGAAGATCGGCTTCAACATCGACTCGAAGGCTTTCATCGCCGGTTCGATGCCGACCGTGTCGTAGCGAATGCCCATGAGCGAGGCCGCCTCTTCCGCGTCTTCCAGACTTTCGCGGCTGGTATAGGGCGACGGCATCATCACCGCATGCACGTTGTCCGACCCCAACGCGTCGACGGCAACCGCGGCGCTGAGCGCGGAATCGATGCCGCCCGACATGCCAAGGACGATTCCCGGAAAGCCGTTCTTACGAACGTAGTCACGCAAACCCAGCACCATCGCGTTGTAGATCGCGTCCAGTCCTTCCGACGGTTTCTGGGTCTCCGCCGTGGCGCACTGCCAGCCGCCGGCCTCGTCCTGCGTCCATTCGGTCACGAGGGTGGCCTCGCGCCAGGACGGCGCCTGGACCGCCAGCGAGTGGTCCGCGTTGAGCACGAAGGACCCGCCATCGAACACCAACTCGTCCTGGCCGCCGACCTGATTGACATAGACCAGGGGCAGGCCGGTCTCGGTCACCCGCGCCACCGCATGCATTTGGCGGTCGTCATGCTTGTCCGCTTCATAGGGCGAACCGTTCGGCACGATCAGGATTTCCGCACCGGACTCCTCCAGGCATTCGACCACGTCGGGAGTCCAGATATCCTCGCAGATCGGCACGCCGATCCGCACGCCGCGAAACCCGATAGGCCCCGGCATCGGACCCGTCGCAAAGACGCGTTTCTCGTCGAAAACGCCGTAATTCGGCAGATCATGCTTATACCGGCTCGCGGTTATCTTGCCGCCCTCCAACAGCAACGCCGCGTTGTAGAGCTTGCCGTCCTCGCGCCACGGCGTCGGCACCAGCAGCGCCGGGCCGCCATCGCCGGTTTCCGCCGCCAGCGCCTGAACCGCGACTTCGATCTTATCCTGAAAAAACGGTTTCAGAACAAGATCTTCCGGCGGATAGCCCGAGACGACCAGTTCCGAAAACACCACCAGATCCACATCCCTACAGGCGGCCGCGGTGTCGCGGATCAAGGCGACATTGCCGTCGATATCCCCGACCGTCGGATTCAACTGGGCCAGGGCTATGGTTAACCGCTCGGTCATAAATTCGCTCTAGGCTGATCGTCCATCACGACGCATGACATGATACTGACGCGGATAATCGCGACCGACCGCGAAAAATCAAGAGTTTCCAGCGCCGCACCGATGGATTCGCAGGAGCACCGCGATATGGCCGACGCATCGCTGCACAAAATCCTCAACTTGCCGCCGGGCGGATTCCTGCGCACCGGCTCCGGGTTCTTCCAGAAGCTTCCAAGCGGCGAGATCGCCTTCCTGCCGTCGATGTGCCGGATGCCGTGGCAATTGCGCCATGCCCGCATCGTGGGTCCGCAGGACATCGCCAAGCTGCTGAAAACGGAAACGCTCGAAATACTGGTCGGCGTGGCGTTGCTCTTCGTCGGCATCCATTACTTCCTGTTCGATATCCTGAACTTCTACATGGACGTGATGAGCCTGCCGCTTGCGGTAACGGCCCATCTGCTGACGGTCTATCTCGCCATCGTTGGAATCTTCCGCCTCAACAATGCACCCTTCGCCCTTTTACGGTCGCGGTTGATGATAGACCTGCCGTCGGCGGAAAGCGTGTTCTCGCTCGACGGCCTGTCCTATTGGCACGGCGGCGAGCGGGTCTGGCGCCTATCCCTGATGACCGGACGCGCCGTCGACAACCTCGGCAGGCAGGCGGTGATCATCTACCTGTTGCTGTTCGCCTGTTCGGGGCCGTTGTTGATCGGCATCCTGATCGCGATGATCCTCTCCGGTGCAGCGCAAAAACTCGACGGCTATTTCGGCATCGTCTTTGCCTGTTACAGCGCCTTGTCGCTCTGGGCATTCATCGAGAGCAGCCTGGTGTTGGCGCGGCGGATGCGGGCGGGACGGCGGCGGCGGCTTGCCCGGCAACGAAAGGAAGGGGGCCACGATGCCTCCTTCCAGTCCTACCGGTAAGATTTCGCGCTATGACGCGGCGGCAACGTCCCGCTGCTGTCCGGCCCGCTGCTCTTTCAACGCTTCGGCGATCAGGAACGCCAACTCCAGCGCCTGCATCGCGTTCAACCGCGGATCGCAATGGGTGTGGTAACGCTGCGACAACCCGTCGTCGTCGATCGCCTGCGCCCCGCCGAGACATTCGGTCACGTCCTGCCCGGTCATCTCCACATGGATGCCGCCGGCATAGCTGCCCTCGGCATTGTGGACGGCGAAGACCTGGCGGACTTCGGACAGGATGCGGTCGAACGGTCGCGTCTTGTAGCCGCTCGACGCCTTGATCGTGTTGCCGTGCATCGGGTCCGACGACCAGACGACGGAAAAACCCTCGCGCTGGACCGCCCGGATCAGCCCCGGAAGGTATTTCTCGACATTTTCATGGCCCATCCGCGAGATCAGCGTGATCCGGCCCGGCTCATTCCTGGGGTTCAATGTCTCGATCAGCGTCATCAGATCGTCGGTTTCCAGCGTCGGGCCGCATTTAATGCCGATCGGGTTTTCGATGCCGCGGAAGAATTCCACATGCGCGCCATCGGGCTGCCGCGTGCGGTCGCCGATCCAGACCAGATGCGCCGAGCAGTCGTACCACCCGCCGGTCAGGCTATCCTGCCGCGTCAGCGCTTCCTCGTAGCGCAGCAGCAATCCTTCGTGGCTGGTGTAGAACTCGGTCTCGCGCAACTGCGCCACCGCGTCGCCGGTCAGGCCACAGGCCTCCATGAAGTCGAGCGTCTCGCCGATCCGTTCGGCCAACGCTTCGTAGCGTTCGCCCTCGGGACTGTCGGCCACGAAATCCAAGTTCCACTGATGCACCTCATGCAGGTCGGCGAAGCCACCTTGCGCGAAGGCGCGCAGCAGGTTCAGCGTCGAGGACGCCTGATGATAGGCCTTGAGCATGCGCTCGGGATCGGGTTCCCGGCGGCCGGATTCGAATTCGATGCCGTTGATGATGTCGCCCCGATAGCTCGGCAATTCGACGCCGTCCTGCACCTCGACCGGTTCGGAACGCGGCTTGGCGAACTGCCCCGCCATACGGCCGACCTTGACCACGGGGCAGGCCGCGCCGAAGGTCAACACCACCGCCATCTGCAGGATCACGCGGAACGTGTCGCGGATGTTGTTGGCGCTGAACTCGGCGAAGCTTTCGGCGCAATCGCCGCCCTGCAGCAGGAAGGCCTTGCCGTCCGCCACGTTCGCGAGTTGCTGCTTCAAGCGCCGCGCCTCGCCGGCGAAAACCAGCGGCGGCTGCCGCCGTAGCTCCGCCTCGACCGCTTCGACCTTCGCGCTGTCGCCGTATTCCGGCACCTGCAATATCGGAAGGCCGCGCCAGCTCTCCGGTGTCCAATCCTGGGCCATGATCAGCCTCTCGTCTTTCGTTCGCTCCCACCAAGACGGTGCTTTTACGCCCAATTCGGCCGGTTTTCCACCGAAAATGGGGCTTAAACCCACCGTTCCTGATAAGATGACATAGTGTAACCCCACGACCAAACCAGGAACGCGAGGGCATGGACGAGAACGAGAATATGGCGGCGGCGTTGCGGCGGTTGCTCAATGACAGCCAGCGTGCCGTGATTTTCACCGGCGCGGGAATCAGCACGGAATCGGGCATCCCCGACTTCCGTAGCCCCGGCGGCGTCTGGGAGAAATACAAACCGGTCATGTTCGACGACTTCATGGCGTCCGACGACGCGAAACGCGAGTATTGGCGCCAGCGGTTCGCCCGGGCCGGCGACATGCGCGAGGCGGAGCCGAACCGCGGCCATCGGGCGGTCGAGAAACTGGTGCGGAGCGGCAAGGTCTCCTCCGTGATCACGCAGAATATCGATGGCCTGCACCAGAAATCGGGCGTGCCCGACGACCGGGTGATCGAACTGCACGGCAACTCGACCTACTCGACCTGCCTGGACTGCGGGCGGCGCCACGAAAACGATCCCATCCGGGAAGCCTTCCTCGCCGACGAAACGCTGCCGATCTGCGACGCCTGCGGCGGCGTGGTGAAGACGGCGACGATCTCGTTCGGCCAGGCGATGCCGGAAGACGCGATGCGCGCGGCGCAGATCGAAACGCTGCAATGCGACCTGTTCATCGCGATCGGATCGTCGCTCGTGGTCTATCCCGCCGCCGGCTTTCCGCTGATCGCGAAGGAGCACGGCGCGGCGATGGTCATCCTGAACCGCGAGCCGACGGACCTGGACCGCCACGCCGACCTGGTGCTGCACGACGAGATCGGCCCGACCCTGGGCGACGCCGTCGGCGTCAATTGAGCCGGACGCGACCGCCGAGCCGCCCCTGCGTTGACGCCGCCGTTCACTTACCCCTCACGTAGTTTTCAATAACGGTCTATCATCGTTGCTGTTTTATTGGGCGGCCTGACATAGGGAGAGAGATGGCCAACAGCGTCATACCGGATTCGTCGCTGGGCGCGCGGCTGCGCGTGCTGATGTACAACGTGCTTGGCGGCCTGACCTGCGGCGCGAACCTCTTTCCGATCGTCATCGGGTCGGGGCTGGTGGCCGTCGCCCCCCTCGGTCCGGAATACACCGCCGTCGGCATCGCGGCCGGGATCAGCGCCGGGGTCATCGGCGTTTTCGCGGCCTCGGTCGCGAGCAAATCACAGTCGCTGATCTCGTTGCCGAAATCATCCCTCGCCATTTTGATCGCGGGATTGTTCGCGCAATTCGCCGAAGACCCGGCGATACAGATGTTGGTGAACACCTATCAGGGCGATCTCGCGATCTTCTATATGGGGACGATCGCGATCTGCATCATGTTCGCCGGTATGCTGCAGATCCTGTTCGCGTTGTTGCGGCTCGGCGTGCTGGTGACCTTCATCCCCTATCCCGTCGTCGCGGGGTTCATGAACGGCATCGCCTGCCTGATTTTCCTGGGCCAGCTTCCGGTCGTCCTGGGCGCCAACCCCGGCGACGGCGTCGCGCAAGTTATCGAAACGGATAATCAGATGCTGGGGGTCGCGGTGCTGATCGGCCTTGCCGTTTACCTGTCGATTATCCTGATGCGGCGCTTCTTCAAACGAACGCCCAACGCCTTGATCGGAATCTGCGTCGGTGTGCTGGTCTTCCAATTCATCTTTCCGACGCAACCGGTCGATACGGTCGCGGCGGCGGATGCCGCGTTCCAAGCCGGCATTCCGCTTCCCGGCACCTATTTCGAAGTCTTTTCACTGCTCGATTCCGACCAGCTTTGGACATTGCTGATGAAGATCGCGGGCACCTCGATGGTGATCGCCTTGATCGGGTCGTTCCAATCGCTCGTCAGCCTGACGGTCGTGGATACCTTGCAAGGGGTCCGGACCGATCGGAACCGCGAATTGGTCGCGCAGGGCGTCGGCCTGATGGCGTCGGGCGTTTTCGGCGGGCTGCCGAGCAGCGGGTCGATCGGCATCACGCGGATGATTCACGAGATCGGCGGCGTGGCCAAGGCGGTTACCCTGATTTCCGGGCTCTGCCTGCTTTTCGTCGTGACCCAGGTGCCGTGGATCATGCAGTACATCCCGAAAGCCGCGATCGCCGCGGTCATTATGTTCGGTTCCATCGCGATCATCGACGGCTGGTCGCGCCAGTTGTTCCTGCGCGTGATCATCCACCGCACATCGAATGTCAGCCGCGCGCTGCTGCTCAGCTTCTCGGTCAGCCTGTTCGTGACCGGCATGGTGCTCGTCGTCGGCATCATCGAGGCCATCCTCGCCGGCATGATCATTTCGCTGCTGGTCTTCTTCCAGCGCAGCCGCGAATTGGTCCTCCGCCGTAGCACCTATGGCGACACGATCCACTCGCGCACCGAACGCGCCATCGACGAAACCAACTATCTCAACGAGCATGGCGGCCAGATCGCGATCTTCGAGATCCAAGGCCCGGTGTTCTTCGGAACCGCCGACCAGCTTGCCGAGGATATCGAAAAAGTGTTGCCCGAGGTGGATACGGTGATCCTGGACTTCCGCCGCGTCTCCGATATCGACGCCAGCGGCGCCTTCGTGCTGCGCCGGTTCGACACACTGTTCGACCGCTACGACAAGACGTTGCTGTTGAGCCACATCCCCTATGGCGACGCCATGCGGGAATTCCTCATCAACATGGGCGTCGAACGCCCCTACCGCGAAAGCCGGGTCCATGACGACCTGGACACCGCGCTGCGCCACGCCGAAGACGACATCCTGAGCCGCAAATACATCTGCCGCCTGGGCGAAGACGAAGTGCCGCTGCGCGATTTCGACATCCTCGCCAATTTCACACCGGGCGAATTGAAGGCGCTGGAATCGAGCATGACCCGCTGCACCTATGACGCCGGCACACCGCTCATCGAATACGGCGAGGAGTCCGACTTCATGATTTTCCTGGTGCAAGGCAGCGTCCGCATCCAGCGCGCCATCGAAGGCGAGGAACGGGCCTTGCACTTGGCGACGCGGCGGCCCGGCGTGATCCTCGGCGAGATGGCGCTGCTGACCGACAAACCGCGCACCGCCGACGTCATCGCCGAATCCGACGTGACCGGGTATCGGCTGGAAAAGGTCGACTTCGAAAAATTCTGCGAAATGCAGCCGCGCGCGGCAATCCATCTCGTGAAGAACATCGCAAGCATCCTATCGCTTCGCGTGAATGACATGCTGGGCGCGATCGAGAATCTCGAAAAATAACGTAATGCGCGGCGAGTGGCGGTTACCCGGCCCCTTCGTCTTTCTTGTCCTGCGCCAGAATCTCCTCCAACTCGCGTGCCCATTCCCGCGACTGCGCCGCCACCGTGGCGGGGTCCTGCACACCATGCTGCTCGACCAGCCGCGCCTCGTCATGATCGCGAAAGGTCTGCACCGTATGCTCGGCTTCGCTTTCCGAGAATCCGAGGGAAATCAGCGCGTGATGCGCCGTCTCCAGACTGGAATGGAAGGTCTCGCGCCAGATCCGCGTCACGCCCACATCCATCAGACGATAGGCATGCTGCCGGTTGCGCGCCCGGGCGAAGATGCGAAGATCGGGAAAATTCTCGGTTACCGTCCGGGCAATCCGGACCGACGTGTCGGCGTCATCCACCGCCAGGACGAAGATCGCCGCCTTGTCCGCACCGGCGGCGCGCAGCAACTCGATCCGTCCGGCGTCGCCGTAATAGACCTTGTTGCCATATTTGGCGACGAAATCCACTTGTTGGGAGTCCGCCTCGAGCGCGGTAAAGGCAATCTTTCGCGCCTGCAACACGCGCCCGACGATCTGCCCGTAGCGGCCGAAACCGGCGATGATGACCTTATTCTCCTCGTCCACCGGCATCTCGTAAGGCCGATCCGTCGCATCCGCCTTTCGCGCGGCAAGGATCGCCTCCCACAGCAAGTACAACACGGGCGTCAGCGCCATCGAGAAGGTCACCACCAGAATCAAAAGCTCCGACAGGCTGCCGGGAATGACCGCGGCGGCGACGGCGATCGTCAGGATGACGAAAGCGAACTCGCCGCCTTGCGACAGCGAAATCGCCAGATAGACGCCCGACCGCGCCGAGTGCCCGGACATGACACCGAGGCCGTACAGCACGGCGAATTTCAGGGCGGTCAGGCCGAGAACCAGCGCCAGCACCAACCACAACTCGGTCACCAGCAACCCGAAATTCACCGACATGCCGACGGCGATGAAGAACAATCCCAGAAGCAATCCCTTGAAGGGTTCGATATCCGCTTCCAGCGCGTGCCGGAACTCGGAATCGGCCAGCAGCACGCCCGCAAGGAAGGCGCCCAGCGCCATCGATAGTCCCGCGCCTTCCATGATCAGCGCCGTGCCGATAACCGTCAGGAGCGCACAGGCGGTAAAGACCTCGTTGATGCCCGATCGCGCAACCAGCCGGAAAACATGCCGAAGCGCAAACCGCCCGACGACGATCACGGCGGCGATAATCGCGGCAACCTGGCCCACGGCGATGAGAGCGCCCATCGGATCGACCGCGCCGGTGTCGTTCATGCTCATCAACGGCACCAGCGCCAGCACGGGAATCACCGCGATATCCTGGAACAGCAGAATCGAGAAAGCGGTCCGGCCGTGGCGCATCGTCAGTTGCCCCTTCTCGGCCAGCAACTGCAAGGCAAAAGCCGTTGACGACAGGGACAGCGCAAGCCCGGCAACGAGCGCGACCCGCCATTCCAGGCCGAACGACCATGCGGCGCCCGCAATCACAATTGCCGTTACCGTCACCTGTAATCCGCCAAGCCCGAAGACCGGCCGACGCATCGTCCAGAGACGGGACGGCTGCAGCTCCAAGCCGATCACGAACAACAACAGCACCACGCCGAATTCGGCGAAGTGCAGGATATTCTCGACATCGCTAATCAGGCCGAAGCCCCACGGCCCGATCGCGGCGCCGGCTGCCAAATAGCCCAGAACCGACCCGAGGCCGAGCCGCCGCGAGATCGGCACCGCGACCACCGCCGCGCCGAGAAAGATCGCCGATTGCATCAGAAGCGACATGACCGCTCCCGCCGGAATCGGCGAATCGGCCAACGGATCATCCGGTCAGTCCTTCGGCAGCGGAATGAATTCGTCGTCATCGACAACCGCGGCAAACCGCTTCTCCTCCCAATCCCGTTTCGCCTGCTCGATCCGTTCGGGTCGGCTCGACACGAAATTCCACCAGATATGGCGCGGCCCGTCCGCCGCCTCGCCGCCCAGCACCATCACCCGCGCATCCGCGGCGGCCTTTACGTCTACCGCATTTCCCGGCTTGAACACTATCAGGCTTCCTGCCGCGTAGTCTTCGCCGGAAACCGCAACCGTCCCTTCAAGGACGTAGACGGCGCGTTCTTCATGCTCGGCCGGAACCGGCAAGGTCGATCCGCCAGCGATTTGCACGTCCGCATAGACGGTTTCGGAAAACACGCGAACCGGCGATTGCTGGCCCCAACCCGACCCCGCGATCAAGGTCGCGGTCAGCCCCTCTCCGTCGAAGGTCGGCAAGGCGTCGGCCGGGAAATGTTCGAAGAACGGGTCGGTTTCCTCGAATTGCTGCGGCAGCGCGAGCCAGGTCTGCAACCCATAGAGGCGGGAACCGCCCGGCCGCAGCGCGTCCGGGGTGCGTTCCGAATGGGCGATGCCCGATCCGGCCGTCATCCAGTTCACCTCGCCCGGCCGGATGTTCTGAATCGACCCGACGCTGTCGCGATGAAGGATTTCGCCGTCCAGCAACCACGTCACCGTGGACAAACCGATATGCGGGTGCGGGCGGACATCGACGCCGGCGTTGTCCTCGAACCGCGTCGGCCCCATTTGGTCCAGAAAGATGAACGGCCCGACCATGCGCCGCCGCGACGACGGCAAGACCCGCTTGACCTCGAAATCGCCAAGATCCGTAGACCGCGGCGCAATGACCGTTTCGACCGATGAATCCGGTGGCATCTTCCCTTCCTCTCCGCTGCTTCGGCAGCCATTGCTGCGCACGATACCTGCCGATTTAGATGTCCGGCGCGCTGTTTCCACCGGCGCCGCCATTTAAATACGATCCGGACAGGTCACGCCTTGACCGCCGCGTCGACCAGCCAATCGACGAAAGCGTCGACGCGCGCATTCTCACGGTCGGGACGCAGGACGACATAGTGGTAACCGCTCTCGATATATCCCAAGGGCGCGACCAACCGCCCGATGACGATATCGTCGTCCACCAACGGCCGTGGCCCGATGGCAACGCCCAGCCCGGAAGCGGCCGCCTGCAGCATGTAGTAGAAGTGCTCGAACCGGTCGCCCGACGCCGCGTCCAAATCCGACCGCCCGGCGGCGGCGAGCCAATCGGACCATGCCGTCGAGCGCGTTTCGGTGTGCAGCAACGGCGCGCGCGCCAAGTCGTCGACGCTCCGGATGTCCAAATCCGCCTGCAATTCAGGGCTGAGCACCGGGCCGACCTCTTCGCCGAAAATCGGCGTGATGATCATGTCGTCCGGCCACGGCTGCCGCATAGTGCGGATGGCGAGGTCGGCGGCGTCTTGCGCGAAATCCACCGGCGCATCGGATTCGGACAACCGGATTTCGATGTCCGGATGCCGCGACCGGAATCCATGCAAACGCGGAATCAGCCACCGAATGATGAAGGTGCCGCTGCACGAAACCAGCAACGCGCCATCGGACGACGGGCGGACCCGATTCACGCCCGTTTCGATCAGGTCGAAGGCCGAGGACAGCGCCGGCAACAGCCGTGTTCCGGCCTCCGTCAACGCCACGCCCGTGCCCGCGCGCCGGAACAGCTTCACGCCCAACGATTGTTCGAGTTGCTTCACCTGACGGCTGACCGCGCCGTGAGTCACGCAAAGTTCGGCGGCCGCGTCGACGATCCGGCCATGCCGCGCCGCGGCCTCAAAGGCCCGGAGCGCATTTAGCGGCGGCATTCGTCTAACCATAATATGTGAGAATTTATCACATAATCAGTGATATTAAATCGATTTTCGTTTGGGAAATAGTTGTTTAGACACTACCGCCCTAATCAACAATGGATTTCCTCACGCAAGTCACCGGCATGGATTCCCTAGTTTTCTTCAGCGTTCTCGCCGCCGCCGCCATGCATGCGGGTTGGAATGCGGTCATCAAAACCGGTACGGACCGTTTCACGACGATGACGATCATGTCGGGGGCTTCCGCCAGCGTGTGCATTTTTCTGTTGCCGCTCGCGGAATTTCCGTCGCTCACGGTGTGGTACTGGATCGTCGCTTCGACGGCCCTGCACACGGGATACAAACTTTTTCTGATCAAGACATACGCGCTGGGCGATTTGGTTCAGGTCTATCCTCTGGCGCGCGGGACCGCACCGTTGATCGTGGCAATCGTCAGCCTGCTGTTTCTCACCGGGGAGATAACGCCGAGCGTCTTCGCGGGAATCGTCGTCCTGGTCGGCGGCATCTGGATCATAGCGCTGCGCGGCGGGCGGAACCTTCGCCGAATCAACCGGTCCGCCGTCTTGGCCGCCCTGGGCACGTCCTGCTTCATCGCGGGCTACACGCTGGTCGACGGCATCGGCGCCCGGCAAGCGGCATCGGCGGCCAGCTTCATGGTCTACCTCGCCATCCTGGAAGGTATCGCCATCGGCGTCGTCTACGTGGCATCCCGAGGCGTTTCGGGCCTTCGCACGGCCGGTCCCGCCTGGAAGGGCGGCTGCATCGGCGGCGTGCTGTCGTTGAGCGCCTATTGGATCGTCGTCTGGGCGATGACCCAAGCGCCGATCGCGGCCGTCGCCGCCTTGCGCGAAACCAGCGTGCTGTTCGCCGTCGCCATCGCGACCGTCGTCATGAAGGAAAAACTGACCGCCTGGCGCGTCGCCGCCGCCCTGTTGATCACCGGCGGCGTGGGGATTCTGCGCGCGTAGTTCGCGCCGGTAACGTCAATTCGCAGGGACGATTTCACAACTTTTGATAGTTGCATTGCATGTTAAAGGGTCGTTAACACAGCCAAACTACGATCGCTTGTCACGGCATCAATTACGTAACGTTGTATCGGCGATGATTCACATCAGATATCTGCTCTTGGCGGCGCTAATTGCGATTTTTAGTCAGCCCTTTGTCACTCACGCGTCAAATATGCCGACCGCAAAAAAATGGACGGAAACGGAACCTGACCGGAACGACTATCTGCGTGCGAAGACGTTGCTGAACAACTATCGCGGGAACAGCAACAATCTGATTGCGGCGAGAGAAATCTTATTCGGAATCCTGGAGCGGAATCAGCACTACCCGCCCGCGTATAGAGAACTTGCCCGTTACTACATCATGTCGGGCCATATCAGCTATCAGAACTTTCAGGTCGGTTCGCTGGAAAATGCAGAAGCGGTCCTAAGGCAAGCGATCGATATAGACCCCGACTATGCCGATGCGTATGTGTTGTTCGGTCATCTTTATCGGCTGATGGATCGACGCAAGGACGCAAAAGAAGCACTCGTCAAAGCCGAAAAGTTGGGCACCGACCTGCCCTGGCTTCATTTGAATTGGGCTGACCTCTTGGTCGAGGGGGGCCAATACAAAGAAGCTGTGGAGAGGTACGAAAGCGTCTTGAAAGGCGGGACGAAAAACAAAAAGGCTATTCATGTTGCATTCGAAGGACTGATCGACATTTACACAGCCACGCAACAATTCGATAAGGCCGATCGAATCTATCGCAAAAATATCGAAGCGGACCCCACCAACGCCTGGAGCTACGGCAACTATGCCGAGTTCCTATTATGCGACCGCGACAATTACAACGAAGCAATCAAGCGAGGCGAGGAAGCGTTGACGCGCATGAATTACGGCGCGGCGCGGTTTTATCTGGCGTCAGCCCTCTATCGAAAATGGGCCTACTATGTCGTGAAGGTGCATCGTCCGGAGGACGGTCAAAAATACTTCCTTCAAGCGCAAACAATCTTTCCAGATGTCCAGCGCGTCGCCGCGAATACGCGAAACTGCCCAACGATGCGAATCGTGCAGCAAGCGGTGCACATGTCGCAACCTCAGTAAATCTGGAGCCTTCTTGGAAGGCTACTCCGCCGCGGCGTTGTCGACCTCGTCCTCGTCGGGGATTTCCTCGCGCATCGTGACGAATTCCTCGGCGAGCGTCGGATGGACGCCGATGGTCGCGTCGAAATCGGCCTTGGTCGCGCCGCATTTCAGCGCGATGGCGATGCCCTGCACGATCTCGCCCGCGTCGGGGCCGACCATGTGACAGCCGAGCACCGTGTCGTTCTCGCGGTGCACGATCAGCTTCATGAAGGTGCGCTCGGTACTCTCGGTCATCGTGTGTTTGAGCGGGGTGAAGTCGCTGGCGAAGATCCGCAGGCGGCCGTACTTCTCGCGGGCCGCCAATTCGGTGAGGCCGACGGTGCCGATATTCGGATTACTAAAGACGGCGGTCGCGATATTGTCGTAATCGACGATGGTCGGCTTGCCATTGAACAGCGTGTTCGCCAGCGCCATGCCCTCTTCCAACGCCACCGGCGTCAGCTGCACCCGGTCGATCACGTCGCCGATGGCGTAGATCGACGGCACCGAGGTCTGGAAGTAATCGTCCACCTGGATCGCGCCATTTTCGCGCATCGCGACGCCGGCCTCCTCGACGCCGAAGCCGCGGCTCAACGGTGCGCGGCCGGTGCAATACATCACCAGGCCGGTCTCGATCTCGCGCCCGTTCTCCAGCATCGCGGAGAACCTGTCGCCCCGCTCTTCGATACAGGCGATGTTCTGGTTGAATTGCAGATCGACGCCCTTCTTGCGCATCTCATCCGCCAGGAAATGGCGCACATCGTCGTCGAAACCCCGTAGGAAGGTCGGGCCACGATAAACAAGAGACACGTCGACGCCGAGGCCGTTGAAAATCCCCGCGAACTCGACCGCGATATACCCGCCGCCGACGATCACGACCTTCTCGGGCAGTTTGTCGAGATAGAAGGCCTCGTTGGACGTGATCGCCAATTCCTTGCCGGGGATATCGGGCACGACCGGCCAGCCGCCGGTGGCCACCAGAATCTTGTCCGTGGTAACAGTCTTGTCGCCAAGGCGGATGGTATGCGGATCGACAATCTCCGCCCGCGTCTCGAAGACATCGACGCCCGCCGCCTTCAACAACCGGTCGTAGATCCCGTTGAGCCGGTTGATCTCCGTATCCTTATTGCGGACCAGGGTCTGCCAGTCGAAGTGCCGCTCCCCGACCGTCCAGCCATAGCCCGCCGCGTCTTCGAAATCCTCAGCGAAATGGGCGGCATAGGAAAACAGCTTCTTCGGAATACAGCCGACGTTGACGCAGGTGCCGCCGAGGTAGCGTTCCTCGGCGACGCCGACGCGCGCGCCGAACCCGGCCGCAAAGCGGCTCGCCCGCACGCCGCCGGAACCGGCGCCTATGGTGAAAAGATCGTAGTCGTAACTGGGCATAACTATCGGCCTCCGGAAAACCGCGACGCGGGAGTTAAGAACGATAAGCGGCTGACGCCGCTACTTGCTCACGCCTGCCATGCAGACATATTTGGTTTCGATATAGTCGTCGATGCCGTATTTCGACCCTTCGCGGCCGACGCCGGATTCCTTGAACCCGCCGAATGGTGCTTCCACGGTGGAAATAACGCCCGCGTTGACGCCGACAAGCCCGGCTTCGAGCGCTTCGGAAACCCGCCAGACCCGGCCGATATCGCGGCTGAAGAAGAATGCCGCCAGGCCGAACTCGGTGTCGTTCGCCATGGCGATGGCTTCTTCCTCGGTCTTGAAACGGAACAGAGGAGCAACCGGCCCGAAGGTTTCCTCGCGCGTCACCATCATCGACGTGTTGACATCGGCCAACACGGTCGGCTCGAAATAGCTGCCGCCGAGCGAATGCCGCTTGCCGCCCACCACGACGCGGGCGCCCTTGCCGACCGCGTCGGCGATATGCTCCTCAACCTTGTCCACCGCGTTCAGATCGATCAGCGGCCCCTGTGTAACGCCGTCCTCCATGCCGTTGCCGACCCGCATTTCGGCGACCCGCTTGGTCAACAGCGCCGAGAATTCATCATAGACGCCGTCCTGCACCAAGATCCGATTGGCGCAGACACATGTCTGGCCGGTATTGCGGAACTTCGAGACCATGGCGCCCTCGACCGCGGCGTCCAGGTCGGCGTCGTCGAACACGATGAACGGCGCATTGCCGCCGAGTTCCATGCTGACCTTCTTGACCGTACCGGCGGCCTGCTGCATGAGCTTCTTGCCGACTTCGGTCGATCCGGTAAACGTGATCTTGCGGACGATCGGGTTGCCCGTCATCTCACCGCCGATCGCGCCGGAATCACCGGTAAGCACGCTGAACACGCCCTTCGGGACGCCGGCGCGTTCCGCCAGTTCGGCGAGGGCGAAGGCCGAATACGGCGTCATCGTCGCCGGTTTCGCCACCATGGTGCATCCGGCGGCCAACGCCGGGCCGACCTTCCGGGCGATCATCGCCGCCGGGAAATTCCACGGCGTTATCGCGGCGCAGACGCCGACCGGTTCCTTGGTGACCACGATGCGCCAGTCGTCGTTCGGCGACGGGATGGTGTCGCCGTAGACGCGCTTGCCTTCCTCGGCGAACCAATCGATGAACGCGGCGGCATAGGTGATCTCGCCCTTCGCCTCGGCCAAGGGCTTGCCCTGCTCGGTGGTCATCAGAACCGCAAGGTCATCCTGGTTTTCGAGCAGCAGGTCGTACCACTTGCGCAGGATCTCGCTGCGCTCCTTCGCGGTGCGTTTGCGCCAGGCCGGATAAGCCCGGTTCGCCGCCTCGATCGCCCGGCGGGTTTCATCCGTGCCCATCCGGGGAACCGTTCCGATGACCTCGTCGGTCGCCGGGTTGTTGACGGGAATCGTCTCGCCGCTATCGGCGTCCGCCCACGCGCCGTCGATATAGCACTGTTGGCGGAACAGGCTGGGATCTTTCAGTTTCATGGTACAGCTCCCGGTGGTTCGGATTGTCACGTTGGATCGCTTTAGGCGGCAGTATACGGGCCGAACCGTCGACCGGCCACCGCTTCGGTGCAGGCCGCTAGCCTTCCTCCGCCGCGTGAAAACGGGCAAAGCCCCGGTCCAGATCCGCGATCAGGTCGCGCGCATCTTCCAGCCCGGCGTGCACGCGCAGCAACGGGCCGCGTTCATCCCACGGCGGCGCGGCGAAGGACCGGACCGGGTACGCGGGAATCATCAGGCTCTCGAACCCGCCCCAGCTTGCACCGATCCGGAAATGCGTTCGCCCTTCGACGAGCGCAGCGACGGCGGCCTTGCTTGCCGGGTTCAGGACGACGCCGAAGAGTCCCGACGCGCCGCAGAAATCGCGCTTCCAAATCTCATGCCCCGGATCGGACGGCCACGCGGGGTAGAGCACGTCTTCGACTTCCGGCCGGGCCGCGAACCATTCGACGAGTCGCAGCGCCGTTTCCTGATGCTGCCGCAACCGAACGCCCATGGTCCGCATGCCCCGGAGCGCCAGATAGCAATCGGCCGGGCTGACATTGTTGCCGAACTGCGTCGCCACGTCCTTGAGGGTCCGGTAGAGCGTTTCGTCGTTGACGGCGATGGTGCCCAGCATGACGTCCGAATGCCCGCACAGGTATTTCGTCGCCGCATTTATCGAGATATCGACGCCGTGATCGAGCGGTTTGAAGAACACCGGCGACGCCCAGGTGTTGTCGATGGCGGTCAAGACGCCCCGGCGGCGGCAGACCTCGGTAATCGCCGGGATGTCCTGAATCTCGAACGTGTAGGACCCCGGCGATTCCAGAAAGACCAGACGCGTCTCGGGCCGGAGGTCGTCTTCGATCGCGCCGCCGGCGTCGGGACGGAAGTAGCTGGCCTCGACGCCCAGCCGTTTCATCAGCGTTTCGCACAAGGTTCGCGTCGACTTATACGCGCTGTCGGTCACCAGCACATGATCGCCCGGCTTCAGGCAGGCCATGAAGGACAGCGTGATCGCGGCGGTGCCGGACGCCAACATGATGGACCGGCTGCCGTTCTCGATCTCGGCCACCGCGGCTTCGAGCGCCTTCGTCGTCGGCGTTCCGTATGATCCGTACACGACATCGTCGAAGCGCCGCTCGAACCGGCTATCGAACGCCTCGATGGTGGGGAAATGGATGGTCGAGGCGCGGTAAACGGGCGGATTCAGGATTCCGGCATTGGCGTCGGAATCCGTGCCGGCGCGGCTGAGCTTCGTGTCGTCGAACATACTACGTCCTTCCTTTCGGCAAGGGTCGGCATCGCGCGGGAAGCCCCATCGGAACGAACGTAAAAGACAACCGGCAGGTTCCGACAGGCCCAGGGGAAATGAAATTGGTAGCGCGTGTCTGCACACCCGGCAATGTCCTCGCCATCCCCAACCAGCCCCCCGATTAGCGCCCGGCGCGCGGCGCCATTAGGATGGTTCAAAAGAATGATCGAACCAAACCGACCTCAACGCGCGACACGTCACCATTGGGAGCCGCCTCATGATTAAGGGAATCGACCACATCGAATTGATCGTCCGGGACTTCGACGAGTATATCGAATTCCTGCAAAGCCTCGGGTTCAAGATGCTGACCCGGACGAGCCACCATGGCGAATCCGCCGAGCTGCAGGCCGAAGGCGAGAACCAGCCGATCTTCGAGATACACGAGGCGACCGGCGAAGAGGTGATCGGCGTCAACCACATCGCCTTCCGCGTCGACAACGTCAACGATGCGCATGAAGCACTGAAGAAAACGCCGATCAAGTTCCGGGAACCGAACTACGTGGAAGCCACCGGCCGCACGACGATCAACCTGCGCGACCCGGACGGCTGGCGCATGCAGTTGGTGGATGCGAAGCGGGAAGACCCGGCCTAGACGCCCTACTCCACCGTCACCGATTTCGCGAGATTGCGCGGCTGGTCCACGTCCGTACCCTTGAGCACCGCGGTGTGGTAGGCGAGTAGTTGCACCGGGATTGATTAGAGAATCGGCACGACGAAGCCAACACCCATTCCTGATTGGTTTGGAGCTAAGAGAGGCTAATCTAACAATACCGAAACAAGATTATGCGATCAGGGCCAGAAAGATATCCAGCAATCTAGAAACGGTTGCATCTTAGAGGAATCTCATTTGAATGGCTGATGAAGTACTCGCACTGCGTCCAAACGATCTCATCGTCTTCATTGATGAAACGGGTATCGAGGACTTTAGCGATCCAAACAATCCAACATTTGGGCGTGGCGGATGCGCCACATTGAACGGAGACTACAAAAAGCTAATCAAGAAACCTTGGAGGAAACTCAAGCGTGAAAAGTTGGGCGGAGCAATGAAGCCTTTTCATGCGGTGGACTTCGGCCAATCGCAGCCGACCAAGGCGCAGATCACAGGCATCAACCGTTTCTTAAAAAGGCCGTTCTGGCGCTTCGCCGCAATGAGCGATAGCCGGACGGAACTTCCGCCGGGTATTGACGGACACAAGGCTATATCGCTTGTAACAATTAGTTTTATCAAAAGATTGGTTAGGACTTATAGCGATCTGACAACCGTTGCCCTTGTTTTCGAAGCATCAGAAAGGGGTAACGAGTTGGTACAACGTGACTTTGATCTCGCCAGCTTGAATCTCGTTAACCGGTCAGGACACTCGATAAGAGTCGAAGGCTGTTTCATGGATAAGAAGAACATGGAAGCCGGTCTGGAAGTCGCCGACCTGATCATACATACGGCGGGACGGCAAAGACGTCATCAGATAGCTGGTGGGAAAGGGGTCGTAAAAGACTTTGAGCAAACCTACTGGCACAGTCCCATTCCTCCCGCATTCATGTCCATCGGCACGATGAAATTGAATGAGTTGGCGTTAGACAATCAAAACGATCAAACGGCAAAAAATTAGCTTTCCGAGAAGCAGAAAAACGGAACTGAAACTAGCCAATGACCGAAAACCTGTGTCCGCTGAAGAAGACGCCGATCAAGTTCCGGGAACCTAACTACGTGGAAGCCACCGGCCGCACGACGATCAACCTGCGTGTACAGATAGGGTATTCGCCTGACAGTCGCCGCTCCTGGCCGGAGTTAGTTTAGGCGGCTTTTTTCCTTTTATCCTCCTTTGTTTTTTTCGTCCTTG
>JANQKC010000023.1 GCA_028281325.1 Alphaproteobacteria bacterium | reverse complement strand
TGGCGCTTTCGACGGATCCTGCGCGGATGCCGGAAGAGCCAGACCAGACGCAAAGGCAATGGCGGTCGTCGCCATCAACGCTTTGTTTAACTTGGTCATAAAAACCTCCACACTGATAAACTTGCAAACTCCCCAAGAAACAAATCGAACCGCCCTGCCCATCCGTCGCAATTGCCACACTGCGTCGCAAACCACAGGAAACGTCTCAGTTCGCTGCACAAGTAATCGCCTATGATCTTCCCCGCATCCAATGAAAAATGATATGGAAACCAATTAACTGACAATATTGTTGCGGTTTAGCCACAAAAACAACAAGTAAATTAATTATTTTGATTATATCAATCGATTTTTTTGATCATCCTATATTTACAGCAAATACCGATACGAATTATTTGCCTTCATGCAGATGATTTTTACTTATCTAATTGTTGAATTGTTTCAATCGGTTTTTTCGATCAAAGATACGCACCAGCAAAACAATCCGCGCGACGACGCGCCACGCTTGCCATCCTCAATATTGGCCGGTAGACCGTAACCAGTTCACTTCATTCGGATTCCCGATTCGTGACCCTAGACCGCGACGCCATCCAACGAGGCGCCTTCAAGGAGCTTGCCGCCGGCAGCCGCCAGCACGGCCGGATTTGGACCGACGCCGAACGGGAAGCCTCCAAGAACGCCATGCTGACGGACGTGGCGGACGGGGAAGACGTCTGGGTTTTCGGCTATGGATCGCTGATGTGGAATCCGGCCTTTCATTTCATCGAACGGCTGCCCGGCCGGATTTATGGCTACCACCGCAGTTACTGTATGATTTCCACCGCAGGCCGCGGTACGGAGGCAAAGCCCGGCATGATGCTGGCGTTGGAACCCGGCGGGTCCTGTTGCGGCCTCGCCTTCCGAATCGCGGCCGAAGCCATCCACGAGGAATTGGACATCATCTGGGCCCGCGAAATGCTTGCCGGCACCTACCGCCCGGTGTGGGTAACGGTCGCCGGCGAGACATCGACGGTGCGCGCCATTAGCTTCGCCAGCAACCGACGCCACGACCGCTATGTCGGGCAACTCGACCCGGCTACGGTCATCCAACGGCTTGCCACGGCCGAGGGTCGACTGGGAAGCTGCCGGGACTATCTTAAGAATACGGTATCCTGCCTGGCGGAGTTCGGCTTCCGCGACCGGCGGATGACGGAGTTGCTCCTGCAGGTGCAGCGATACCCGACACCGTGACGCGATTCGACAGGGAGACTGTAAACCGATGGCAAAGGTGCAAAAAACCGATGCGGAGTGGCGCGACATCCTCACGCGCGAGCAGTATCACGTTACCCGGCAGCACGGGACCGAGCGGGCCTTCACCGGCAAGTACCACGATTGCAAGGACGACGGCACCTACGTCTGTATCTGCTGCGGCGCGCCGCTGTTCTCGTCGGAAACCAAGTTCGATTCGGGAACCGGCTGGCCCAGCTTCTATGCGCCCCTCGATGGCGGCGCCGTAAAGACCCGCGACGACAACAGCTTTTTCATGCGCCGGACCGAAGTGCTGTGCGCTACCTGCGACGCCCATCTCGGTCACGTCTTCGAGGACGGACCGCGGCCCAGCGGGCTGCGCTACTGCATGAACTCCGCGGCCCTCCACCTAAAGCAGGGCGAAACGGAAGAAAACTGACGGCTCAGCCGGCCGGAACGGGCTCGAAATCGAAGGCGATACTGATCCGCCGGGTGGCGGAATCGAACGGAACGGTTCGGTGATAGACATAGGATGGGAACAGCAGGAACATTCCCGGTTCCGGCTTCTCGTACCGAAGACCCGGCCGTTTCGGCGCCGGAAAATGGTCCGGCGGATGCCCGAATTCGATCCATCCGCTATGGCCCGAGTCGCCGTCGCTGACCACCTCGGGCACTTGCACGTAATAGACGCCGCTCAGCCAACTCGTCGGATGGATATGGGACGACTGATGTCCCTGGCGGTCCAATACCGTCGCCCACATCTCAAGCCGCCAGTCTTGCGGCGCATTTTGCAGGAACGGATGCGCCGTCGCCGGATCGATGCCCCGCAGATACCCATCGAAGGCGCGGATAAGCAAGGTTTCGAGATGGGCGACGGGTCCTTTCGGCTCGGCCAGCAGGTTGTCGCTGGTGGCGCCATTGTGACAGGACGTCGCCTCCAGATCGAAACTGAGCGACGGATGGTTTTCGATATGATCGATCAGGGCCGCGTTGAAGGCATCGACGCTGTCGAAGCCGGCCGGCGGCTCGATGCGTCCGACCCTCAGGAATTGTTCTAGATCAACCAGTTCCGCAACCGCCTCGCGGTCCCCCAGCGCGTCGAGCGCGACCGCCTTATAGGCGATCGCGGCGGTTTCGCCGGGCAGGCGCTGCAAACACTGCTCGCAAGCGTCGATCGCCTCCGCCGGCCGGTCCAGGTCCAGCAGGGCGGCGGCGATCCCCGCATAGGCTTCGCCGAAATGCGGTTTCCGCGCCAAGGCCTCGCGATAGGCCTCGATCGCATCTTCGTACCGCTTTTGCCCTTCATAAACGCGCCCCAGGTTGAACCACCCGCCGGCGGCTTCGGGGGCCAGATCGTTAAGCCGTTTGTAAATCGTAACCGCCTCGTCGAAACGCCGCGTCTCCAGCAGCGTCATGCCGAGCCGGGCATATGAATTGGCGTCTTGCGGCGCGGCCTCGATCGCCCGGCGCAGAACGGCGATCGAGGCGTCATACTCGCCCTGATCCGCGTAAATGCCGCCAAGGCTCGACAGAATGTCCGGATGGCCGGGTTGCGCGCCGTCGGCCTTCTCAAGCGACTCGATGGCCTTGCGTTTCCGGCCGGTCTGCAAAAACAGGATGCCGCGGTAAAACCAAGCCTCGGCGTTGCCGGGATCGCCTTCGACGATCTGGTCGTATAGCCGTTCCGCATCCAACACCCGGCCCGACTGGTGATAGTCGCGCGCCAACGACATCAGGCTGCCTGCTGTCTGGTCTGCCATACTTTCCCTCGGCAAGGCCGTCTCCCGGCCAATCCTTCCCTACAATACGCGGCATCACCTATCGCGGACGCTTCGATAGCACAAGTCGATAGTATGGAAGCCGTCCCGGCTAGAGCGTCGCCGACCACTCGCCGACGACATCGATCATCGCGCCGGTCAGCACGGTAAGGTCTTCCGGTTCGATGACCAAGGGCGGCATCACATAGACGATGTCGCCGAACGGACGGATCCAAACTCCCTTTTCCACGAAACGGCCGCGAAGCGCATTCAGGTCCATCGGGCCGTCAAGCTGGACAACGCCGATCGCCCCGAGGCATCGGACATCCGCAACGCCCGGAAGGCCGACGCAGGGTTGCAACTCCCGCGTCAATTGGGCTTCGATCCGCTTCGCCTGCTCCTGCCGCGGCTCCCGCTCGAAAAGGTCGAGCGACGCATTGGCCGCGGCGCAGGCCAGCGGATTGCCCATATAGGTCGGGCCATGCATCAGGGCGGCGTCGAAACGGTCGGACAGAAAAGCTTCATAGACCCGGTCGGTCGCAACCGTCGCCGCCAGCGCCATGGTCCCGCCGGTCAAGGATTTGGACAGCGTCACGATATCGGGGCAAACACCCGCCTGTTCACAGGCGAACATCGTGCCGGTGCGGCAGAATCCCGTGGCGATTTCATCCAGGATCAACAGTATGTCGCGCCGGCGGCACAGTTCCGCGAGTCGTTTCAGGACCGCCGGCTCGTGGAACTTCATGCCGCCCGCCGCCTGGACCAGCGGCTCCAGCATTACGGCGGCAATCTCGTCGGTCCGGCTGCCCAGCATGTCGTCGAACCGCGCGAACCCGGCCTCGTCGCGCGGCAGGTCGACGACGATCTGTTCCGGCAGCAGGCCGTGAAACATCGTGTGCATGCCTTCGTCCGGATCGCATACCGACATCGCGCCGATCGTGTCGCCGTGATAGCCGTATCGGAAGCTGACGAACCGCGCGCGCCCCTTAACGCCTTGGTTGAGCCAATACTGCACCGCCATCTTCATGGCGATCTCGACCGAGACGGATCCCGATTCGGAAAAGAACACATGGCCGAGGTCGTCCGGCAGGATTCCAGACAGGCGTCGCGCCAGGGTCAGCGCCGGTTCATGCACCAAGCCGCCGAGCATGACATGCGGCATCCGCTCCAACTGCGCCGTAACCGCCGCGCGGATATGCGGATGATTATAGCCGTGACACGCGGTCCACCAGGACGACACGCCGTCGACCAATTCCCGGCCGTCGGCAAGCCGTATCCGCACGCCATCGCTCGCCACGGCCTCGACCGGCCGTGGCATCGTCTTCATCTGCGAATAGGGCAGCCAGATATGCGGGAAACCGGTCTCGCTCCATTCCGGGCGGTCCGGCGGGCTCATTCCCCCACTTCAGCCTCGTAATGATCTTCGAGCTCGTAAGGTTCGATGCCGAGCCGGTCGAACAACGCATCGTCCGCATCGACCTCGGGATTGCCCGTGGTCAGCAGCTTCTCGCCGCAGAAGATGGAGTTCGCGCCGGCAAGGAAACACAATGCCTGCGCCTCGTCGGTCATCGCTTCGCGGCCGGCAGACAGCCGCACGAAGGATTGCGGCATCAGGATGCGGGCGACCGCGATGGTGCGGATGAATTCGAGGATATCGAGCTGGTCCGTCCCGGTCAGCGGCGTCCCCTCGACCTGGACCAGCATGTTGATCGGCACGCTTTCCGGATGTTTCGGCATGTTCGCCAGGGTCATCAGCATGCCGGCGCGGTGGTCGCGGCTTTCGCCCATCCCGACGATGCCGCCGCAACAGACGTTCATGCCCGATTGCCGCACGTGCTCCAGCGTGTCGAGCCGGTCCTGATAGGTCCGAGTCGTGATGATCTCGCCGTAAAATTCCTCGGACGTGTCGATGTTGTGGTTGTAGTAGTCGAGCCCCGCCTCGGCGAGCCGGGCCGCCTGCGGGCCGCTGAGCATGCCAAGGGTCATGCAGGTTTCCATGCCGAGCGCCTTGACGCCCTTCACCATGCCGATGATGGCGTCCATGTCGCGGTCCTTCGGGCTGCGCCAAGCCGCGCCCATGCAGAACCGGCTGGCGCCGCCCTCCTTCGCCTCGCGCGCCTGGGCCAGAACCGCGTCCACATTCATCAGCTTTTCGGCATCGACGCCGGTCTCGAAATGCGCCGACTGCGGACAGTATTTGCAGTCCTCGGGGCACCCCCCCGTCTTGATCGAGAGCAAACGGCTCTTCTGCACGCGGTTGGCGTCGAAATGGTGGCGATGGACGGCCTGCGCGCGGAACAGCAGGTCGTTGAACGGCAGGTCGAACAACGCCCGGATTTCCGCCTGCGACCAGTCGTTGCGAATCCCGCTGGATTCGGGCTGCGGCGCGACGCCCCGGGCGCCGGTGACGAGGTTTTCAACAGCCGTTTGCGCATCACTTTGGTTCGCGAAACTCATCGTTTGGTCGATCCGGTATAATTGCAGGAATGGGCGCGCCGCAGCGACCCGATCGCCCGCATAATCTTTGAGCGGCGCTGCAAAGTCAAACCCGCGCGCCCTTCTCGACAGAGGCGTTGACAGCGGGCCGGTCGGAGTGAGAATGCACCTTCCCTCCCGGACCCAAAAATGAGCGAGAGGCATGGACTCTCTGGAACAATTTGTGCGCGGCAAACTCGACCGGCTCGAGGCGCAGTCGCTGAAACGCACCCTTGCGGAAACCGACCGCTTTGCGGCCGCGCTGACCCGGCGCGACGGCAAGGAGATGATCTCCTTCTGCTGTAACGACTACCTCAACCTGTCGCACGACCGGCGGGTGATCGATGCCGCGAACGAGGCCACGCGGCGCTACGGCGCGGGCTCCGGCGCGTCGCGCCTGGTGACCGGGAACCATCCGCTCTACGAGGAACTGGAAGCCAAGCTCGCCGCCTACAAGGAGACCGAGGCCGCGGCGGTCTTCGGCAGCGGCTACCTGACCAATGTGGGCGTCATCCCGACCCTGATCGGCCCGGACGACCTGATCGTCGCGGACGAGTTGTGCCACGCCTGCCTGTTCGCCGGCTCGCAGATCAGCCACGCCAAACTCGTCATCTTCCGCCACAACGACCTGGCACATTGCGAAGCGCTTCTGGCGGAACACCGATCGCAACATCCGCGCTGCCTGATCCTGACCGACGGCGTTTTCAGCATGGACGGGGACCTCGCGCCGGTGGTCGAGCTGGCCGCCTTGGCCGAAGCGCATGACGCCTGGCTGATGACCGACGACGCGCACGGCCTCGGCGTCGTCGCCGGCGGCAAGGGCAGCAGCTTCGTCACCGGCGAAAAAGCCCGCGTACCGCTGCAGATGGGTACGCTGTCCAAGGCGATCGGCGTCTACGGCGGCTATCTCTGCGCCAGCCGGGCGGTGATCGACTTCATCAAAACGCGCGCGCGCAGTTTCATCTACACGACCGGCCTGCCGCCCGGCGCGGTGGCTTCCGCCATCGCCGCGCTCGACATCATCGCATCCGACGCCGGACTGGTCGCCAAGCCGATGCAGAAGGCGCGGTTGTTCACGCGGGCGCTCAACCTGCCCGATCCGGAAAGCTGTATCGTCCCCCTGATCCTGGGAGACGCGGAAACCGCCTTGGCGGCGAGCCAGTCTCTCGCCCGGCAAGGCTTCCTGGTGACGGCGATCCGGCCGCCCACGGTGCCGAAAGATACCGCGCGCCTGCGCTTCACCTTCACCGCCGAACACCGCGACGAGGACATCCTGCGCCTGGCGGAAGCGGTGCGCCCCTTCCACCGAAACGACAGGACCGCCGCGTGACCACCCTTTTCATCACGTCCTCCGGCACCGGCATCGGCAAGACGCTCGTGACCGCCGCCCTCGCGCATCAACTGCACCGAAACGGCACGCCGGCGCGGGTGCTGAAACCCGTCATCAGCGGTTTCACGGCCGAGGACTTCGACGAGAGCGATACCGCGATCCTATTGCAGAGCCAGGAAACGCCCCCGACCGAAGCGTCCATCGACCGCATGTCGCCTTTCCGGTTCGCGGCACCGTTGTCGCCGGATATGGCCGCGGTCCGGGAAAACCGGTCGATCGATTTCGATGCGGTGGTGACGTTCTGCCGAAACGCCGCCGCCGGACCGGAGGAGGTCACGCTGATCGAAGGCGTCGGCGGCGTGATGGTGCCGTTGACGGAACGCGAAACCGTGCTCGACTGGATGGCCGCACTGGGCGCGCCTTGCTTGCTGGTTGTCGGCAGCTACCTCGGCACGATCAGCCATACCCTGACCGCAGCCGGAGCGCTCACGGCGCGGGGCCTGGAGATAGCCGGCATCGTCATCAGCGAGTCCGAAGAAAGCCCGGTCCCGGTCCCGGAAACGGCGGCGACGATCCAACGGTTCCTGCCGGATATCCGCATCACGGCCGTTCCACGACTGTCCGGAGAAAAGCCCTGGCAGGATGCACCGGACCTTGCGCCATTCGCGGACCAGACCTAAAACCTTACGACCGATCGTACGCATACAACACTGATATCGCTTGGGCAGCACTTCCTGCGGTGGTTTATTACGTACGGGGCCGGAGCGGATATCCCACACCTGTATCAGCAGCAGCAGCCACACCCCTAGTTTTCCAACTAAATATACGGTTTACCGCGGATTCTAAAGCTCGGTCGGGCAAACGTTTACCCCGAGAATCTGTTGGAATCGCTCGACTCACGCCCATTAAACGGACAACCGTACGTACGAGGGCGCACGTACGGTTGTCCGTTTAGGCCGCTTTTGCGTCGGAGAGGAATTGCTCGATAACGGCCCGTAGCATATCGGCCTGTTGCGACAGTTCGGCAGACACGTTCAAGACATCCTGCGCCGCCTTACCCGACTCAGTGGTCGCTTCGGTCACGGCGGTGATATTGCTGCTCACCTCCTGCGTTCCCGTCGCCGCCTGTTGGGTATTGTCTGCGATTTCCCTGGTGGCATTTCCCTGCTCGCCGACCGCAGCGGCGATCGTGTTGGCGATATCGTTGATCTCACCGATCGTATCGCCAATGGTCTCGATCGCCTCGACAGCATCGCCCGTGACCGACTGCATGTCGGCCACTTGCACGGAGATTTCTTCGGTCGCCTTCGCTGTTTGGTTGGCAAGGTTCTTAACCTCGGACGCCACAACCGCGAATCCTTTGCCGGCTTCGCCAGCGCGCGCCGCCTCGATCGTGGCATTCAATGCCAGCAAATTGGTTTGCTCGGCGATTTCGCTGATCAAGTCGACGACCTCGCCGATCTTCTGCGCCGCGGCGGCCAACCCTTGTACGGTGGCGTTGGTGCGCTGTGCTTCAGAGTTCGCCTTGTTAACGATATCAGATGACTGAGCTACCTGACGGTTGATCTCGCTGATCGCCACAGACATCTCCTCGGATGCCGCCGCGACGGTCTGCACATTGGCCGTCGCCTGTTCGGACGCGGAGGCCACCGCGGTAGTCTGCTGGTTGGTTCTCTCCGCTGTCGACGTCAAATTCTCGGCGGTCGATCGCATACCGGTCGCAGCCTCGGCAACCGTCGTAACAATCTCCATCGCCTGCGCGTCGAACGCCTTGGTAAGCGATTCCATACGCTCGGTTCGCTGCCGCCGTTTCTCTTGTTCCGCGTGTTGCTCGCTTTCCAATCGTTCCCGCTCAATCGCATTGACCTTGAACACTTGCACGGCAGCGGCCATGGACCCGATCTCGTCCTTACGGTCCACGCCCGGAATCTCGGCCTCGTGATTACCGTCGGCAAGTGATTTCATCGCGCCGGTCATTGAGAGGATCGGCGTTACAATCGTCCGCCCGACGAGAAATGTCAGGCCGAGGGCAATAGCCATGACCACCGCGCTCGCGGCAAAAAACGACACACGGGTGAAACTGCGGGCGTTTGCAAGAGTATCCTTCGCGGCACCCGAGCCTTCGGTTGCAGCCTTGAACGTCACAGCGAAGTTCGGTGCGATCTCGGCGAAAATCTTGCTCAAAAGTTTGGTTTCATTCCGCACGATGGTGGCTACCTTGGCCCAATTATGAAACCCTTGTTGGTAGCTTTCGATCAACGCGGTCACTTCTTCCTTGAACCCGGAAGGCGCGTCACTCTGCGCAAGCAATGTATCGAATTCCGCGCGGCGCTCGTCGATCCGGCCAATGTATTTTTTGGCGCTCCGCAGCATGAAATCCTTCTCATGCCGGCGCATCATCAGCATCTTGACCGTCAGCGAATCCAAATTCACTTCTTTCAATTTGCTTTCGACAGCATGGACCGCCTTTCGCAGGTCTCCTTGCAGGCCCTCTTTCTCATTCAACCCGAGTTTTTGATGGAGACCGACCACCTTCTGAAACTGGAGTTTGTGCTGATTGATGCCAGCGCGTACTGCGGCGATATCCTTACGGACAGACTCGGCGACGGACAATGTCGACATTTCGTCGAGTGCAACCAGGACCGAATTCGCAGCGTTCTCATACTTATCGACATACTTCAAATTCCGGCGCAGTAAAAAATCCTTTTCATTTCGACGCATTTGCAGCGCCCCGATTTCAACCTTGTTCGCCAGATGACCCAGGTTGCCGTATTCGTCGGCGGACGCAAAGGAACGCCCCATCGAAGCATCACCGACAAAATATACACAGCCGAGAATGACGATGCTTGCAAACGTCAGCCCAGCCAATAGGCCCATACGTAAGTTAATACGGAGATTATTGAGAAACGCCGACATCGTGCCGCTCCATCAACTCGGGTTAGATCTGGAGACGGGGTTCTAATTGGGGATCGTTAAAATTTTCCAACCAGATTTCTATAATAAATTGTAATGCATCGATAATTTTGGCCAGATCAGTTAAGAATCTCAGATCGGAGATATCCAATATTCGTTCCGAATTCGCAATAAATTTATTAAGTTTCCGCTATTTAACGGTTCCAGACAGACGTGACCCAGACGCGCAGCACGACATACCAAGCTGGCAATTATGCCTATCCAAAGTTGTGCGAAAAAAAGTTTCTCATCAAGGAGGTGCCATTCCTACATTCGCAGGCGCCTTGCCGGGATCGTATTGCCCGACGATCTTGCCATCGCACAACCCGGAAATCTTCTCCTCGCTGAAGCCGAGGCCTGTCAGGATTTCGACGGTGTGTTCGCCGATATGCGGCGCGTGCGAAAGCGGACTGCCGGATTCGGCGGCCGGCAGGCCGGGTATCTTGGTCATCGGAATCGTACCGACGGTTTCATGCTCCACATAGGACACCACGCCGGTTTCCCGGACATGGCCGTCGGCGAGATAATCGCCGTAATCGTTGACCGCCGCATGCAGGATATCCAATTCGGTCAGATCACGGTCCCATTCCGCCGTGGTCCGCGTTTGGATCGCTTCCTCGATCATGGCGAGCAACGGCGCTTCGTTCTCGATGCGGGCTTCCGGCGTCTTGAACCGCGGGTCTTCGATAAGGTCTTCCCGCCCGATCAATCGGCAGAACTTGGCGAAGACCGGATCGCGGCGGGCGTTGATGTTGATGAACCCGTCCTTGGTCCTGAACGCGCCGATCGGCACGCCGATGCCTTCGGCGCGGTTGATGCCGAAATGATGCTCGACCACCGGGGCGGATTGTAGGGCGGCCGCCGCCTCCATCAAGCTGAACTCGATATGCGTGCCGACCCCCTTCATCGCCTTGCGGTACAACGCCGCGCTAACCGCCTGGAACGCGTACAGGCCCGACATGACGTCGATCGCCACCATGTTGACCCGCTGCGGCTTGCCGGAAGGATCCTTGTTGATCGACATCCAGCCGCTGAACGCCTGCAGCACCATGTCGGTCGCGGGCCGGCTGCTGTAGGGACCGGTCTGCCCGAACCCGGTCAGCGACATATAGACGAGGTTCGGATTCGTGGCGCGGACCGAGTCGTAATCGAGCCCGAACCGTTTCATCACCCCCGGCCGGAAGTTTTCCAGCATCACGTCGGCTTCGGCGGCCAATTGCTGGGCGATCGCGCGCCCTTCCTCCGTTTTCAGATCGAGCGCGATGCTGCGCTTGCCGCGGTTCACGATCAGCGAATACGGGCTGTAATCGCCCAAGCTCTTGCCGAGCACACGGCCCCAATCCCCGTTCAACGGCTCCAACTTGACGACATCCGCGCCGTGTTGCGCCAGCAGCAGCCCGCAATGCGGCGCGGCCACCCCTTGCGAGGCGTCGAAGACCTTGAGGCCGGCGAAGGCCGGTTCATCATTCATCGCGTTTCCTATTCCGCTGCCAGTTTGCTGTCATAGGTCGCGACCGTACCGTCCGCGCAAAGGGCGTCGACCTCCGCTTCGCTCATGCCCAGTTCGGCGAGAATTTCCCGGCTGTGCTGGCCGATATGCGGGGCATGCGAGCGGGGATTGTTCGTCGCGGCCGCCGGCACGCCGGCGATGTTGCCCATCGGCACCGACCCCACGACATCATGCTCCACCCAGCGCACGGCACCGACCGACTTGACCTGCGCCTCCGCGAAGAGATTGCCGTAATCGTTGACCGGGGCGTTCAGGATATCGAACGCGCTGAGCGACTCGACCCATTCCGCCGTTGTCCGCGTGGCAATGGCGTCTTGTACGATCGCCAACAACTCGTCGCGGTTGGCGACCCGCGAGCGCGCGTCGGCGTAGCGCGGATCGTCGATCAGCTCTTCTCGTCCGAGCAACCGGCACAGCGCCTGGAAATGCGGGTCGCGTCGCGCGTTGACGCAGATATGACCGTCCTTGCTTTTGAAGGTGCCGACCGGCGCGCCGATCGGTTCCGCGACCGGGCCTTCCAGTTGGAATTCCACCATCTTGACGTCCTGAAAGGCGAGCGCCGACTCCAACAGGCTGGTGCGGATATGCTTGCCGCCGCCTTTTGTCGCCCGCCGGTACAGCGCGCTGGAGACCGCCTGGAAGGCATAAAGGCCGGTGATCACGTCGATCGCATAATAGTTGATGCGTTGCGGCGTACCGGATTCGTCCCGGTTGATCGACATGAAACCGGTGAACGCCTGCATGACGGAATCGGTCGCCGGGAGCTTCGCTTTCGGGCCGGTCGGGCCGAACCCGGTCAGCGACAAATAGACCACGTCCGGGTTGCCGGCGCGGACCGAGTCGTAATCGAGGCCGAATTTCTCGATCACGCCGGGGCGGTAATTCTGCAGGACCACATCCGCCTCCGCGGCGAGCCGCTTGGCGATCTCGTTCCCCATCGGCTTCTTCAGATCGAGCGCAATACTGCGCTTGCCGCGGCATAGGATCACCGAGCTGGCGCTTTGGTCGCCATAGGGCTTGCCCATCGCGCGGCTCCAATCGCCCGGCGCATGCGGCTCCATCTTGATGACATCGGCGCCGTTCTGCGCCAACAGCATGCCGCAATAGGGCGCCGCCACGCCTTGCGACATGTCGAATACCTTGAGCCCTTCGAAGGCGAGTTCGTCCGCCATCCCTGACCATCCTCCGGATTACGATGTGACCGCTGTAGGCCGATGCCCGGCCGGACACGCCCAAAAGCTCCCGGATTCCCGCGACCCTGTCAAATCCATCACCGACACGCCGAATTCCGCGCCGCGGCCCTCGCCCGCCATGCCGTAACCCGATATGATAGCGTCACATGGTCGATGCAGGAGAAGGACGATGGCGGCGGGACTGACCCAGGAACAGGTCGATACCTATTTCGAACAGGGGTACATCGTAATCCCCAATGCGGTCGCCCCAACACGCCTCGCCGAGATCAAGGCCGAAGTCGACCGGATGGTGGCGGACGCCGTCAACCTTACCGAGAACAACGACGTCCTGGACCTGGACCCGTCCCACACGCCGGATACGCCACGGGTCCGGCGGATCAAGTCGCCGCATGCGAATTCCGATTTCTTCCACGCCCATGCGGCGGAACCGCTGATCATGGACATTCTCGACCCCCTTCTCGGGCCCAGCGGCATTCGCGTGCACAACACCAAAGTGAATATGAAGTCCGCCGGGCATGGCGAATCGGTCGAATGGCATCAGGATTGGGCGTTTTACCCGCACACCAATGACTCCGTGCTCGCCGTCGGCATCTATCTCGACGACTGCACCGAAGAAAACGGACCGATGATGGTCCTGCCGGGCACGCATACCGGCCCGACCTACGATCATCACGCCCGGGGATATTTCTGCGGCGCGATGGACCCGGATGCCTGCGATCTCGACTTTGCGAGCGCCGTTCCGTTGACCGGCCCCGCCGGCACGCTGACCGTGCATCATGCCCGGCTGGTCCACGGGTCGGCCTATAACCGGTCAAGCCGGCCGCGCACCTTCCTGTTGCAGGCCTATGCGGCGGTGGATGCCTGGCCGATCGTCGATATGAAGGGCAGCCTGGAGGACTTCAACAACCGGATCGTCCGAGGCGAACCGACGCTGACGCCGCGTGTCGACCCGGCGCCGATGCGCATTCCGCTGCCGCTTCGGCCGGATAGCCAGAAGAACTCGATCTACGACAACCAGAGCATTCTGGAGAACCGCTACTTCGACGCCGAAGAGCAAACCGCGCCGCAGCCGGCGCACGTCTAGGCCGATAGCATGACGGTCGTTACCGTAAACACCGACGGCGCGGGCGTGGTCCGCGTCACCCTGAACCGGCCCGAAAAGGCGAATGCGCTGAACGAAGAGATGGTCAACGCGCTCACCGATGCCGTGACCGCGGCCGATGACGGGAAAACCCGGCTGCTGATTCTCGATGCCGCGGGAAAGCATTTTTGCGCCGGCTTCGATCTCAGCGACATCGCGGCGCGCAGCGACGGCGATCTGGTGCTGCGCTTCATCCGGATCGAAACGCTGCTGCAGAAGCTGTTCTATCTGCCCTTCCCGACGCTCGCCTTGGCCAAGGGCCGCGCCATGGGCGCGGGCGCCGACATCTTCTGCGCCTGCAGCCAGCGGATCGCCGCGCCCGGCGCCGCCTTCCGCATGCCCGGCCTGGCCTTCGGAATCGTCCTGGGCACCCGGCGGCTGACCGCACGGATCGGCGCCGACGCCGCCCGGGCAATCCAGAACGAGACCCGCGCCTTCGATGCGGACGAGGCCAAGGACATCGGATTCGCCACCGGCCTGGCCCCCGAAGAGGACTGGCCGGCGCTTGTCGAGACGGCCACGACCGCCGCCAAAACACTGCAACCGGCGGCGACGCACGCGCTGTTCAACGCCACCGCGCGGGACACGCGCGCCGAGGACATGGCCGATCTGGTCGTCTCGGCCGCCCAACCCGGGCTCAAAGCGCGCATCCAACGGTACATAGAGGCGGTGCAGCGCGCGCGCTGAGCGGTCCAGCATGGCCCGCCAAATATCCCGCGGTCGGCGCAAAAGGATTATCTCTTCGAGGGATTCGGCTTAGCCCTTCACAAGACGGTACTATCGCTCGGAACGCCGTTGGAACGAAGGACTCTCGATGAGCGAGTTGCAGGAACCGACACCCTTTACACGCGCGTCCGAGGCCGTGAAGAACGGACAGTTGGACGAGGCCGAGACACTGCTGGCCGCCATATTGGTGGAGACGCCCAAGGACGCCCAGGCGCACGCCCTCAGTTTCACCATCGCCATGCAACAAAAGGACATCGCCCTCGCCCGTCAGCGCGCCGAGGCGGCGCTCGCCCTGCTGCCGGACGACCCGACCGTGCGCAGCAACCTCGGCGCGGTCCTTGTCCGAGAAAACGAGTTCGACGCCGCGATGCATCATCTGAACGCGGCGGTCGAGGCGGAGTCCAACCATTACCTCGGCCGTCGCCACCGTGGCACCCTTAACGCCGCGCGCGGCCGGTACGCCGAGGCCATCAGAGATTTCAAGATCGCGATCACGGCGCGACCGACCGACGCCTACTGCAGAATGGCGCTTGCCGATTCACTGACCGAGGCGCGGCGATTCGAGGAAGCCGCCGCCGTGATTCGAGAGGCCGTGAACCGACATGTCGGATCGAAGACGCAACGAACCTACCATTGGGGTCGGCTCTTGTTCCGCATGAACAGGTTTCCGGAAGCGCGTCAGGCCTTCGCCTCCGTCCTGTCGGCGGACGCCAGCCAGATGAAACATTATCGCGCATTGGCCGCCGCGAGCTTCCAATGCGGCGATACGATCCACGCCAAGCGGGTGACCGCCGCGGCATTCCAAAAATTTCCCTGCGCCGAGCGCAGCGACGGCCCCCCCGACCTGCGGGTCCTTGTGTTGGAACCGTTGGGAGGCGACAGTTTCACGGATATCGGCCGCCAACCGGTCAAGTACACTTCGGGTAATTTCACCGCCATTCTACCGGCTGGGCGCGTTGCCTACACCCACGCCATTGTGGACACGGGTCACGATCCGGCCGAGGCGTTGGACCTCTCGCAGTTCGATGTGGCGTTCAACAACCGACCGGTCTTTGAGCAAATCGAATTGCGCGGCCACGCGGACCGGTTCGAACAGTTTGTCGCGGGTCTCCCCATGCCGATCGTCAATGCGCCAACGGCGGTTCGTGCGGCCACGCGCGAAGCGAATGCCAAGCGATTCGCCAACGCGGACCGTTTCGTTTTTCCGGAAACGATTGCGGTCGAACATGAAACGGATATCGACGCAACCCAGGGACTCATCCTGGCCCGTATACAATTCCCGATCATCCTACGCCCGCGCCATACGCATTTCGGCCACGGCGTCCTTCTAGCCGAGGATGAAGACACCCTGCGCGACTTTCTCCGGAAGAATCCGCATTCTAGATTCTACGCGATCCAGTACCACGACTGCGCATCAGAGGACGGCTTGTTCCGGCGCTACCGCCTTGCTTGCATGGGCGGCCGCATCGTTCCCGACGGTCTGCGCGCCGACTTCGCTTGGAATGTCCACAACTGGGAACACGGACCCGAGAAATGGGCGGCTTTGGGCCTCGACAAAGAGGAGGTCGCGTTCTGGGAAAATCCGACGGAATTGCTCGGCGCACCACCGGAGGAATTCTTTCGGGAGATCATCGACGCCACGACGCTGGATATCTACGGCTTCGACTTCGGGTTCCTGCAAGACGGCCGAGTAATCGTGTACGAAGTCAATAGCGCGATGGCCATCGCCAACGGCGGCGATCTGAAAGTATTCCCGTACCGCCAGGCGCAATGCGATCGTATTCGGCAACTGATTGCCGATTTCTTGTTCGAAAAAGCCGGCAAGACTGGCGCCTCCGCGCACGCCGAGACAGCCAACTAACGGCCACCGCCACCGAAAGGCGCATCATGAGCGATTCGACCGAAATGAACGCATTGGCAAAAGCGACCGAGGCCGCACGGAGCGGGCGGCTCGACGAAGCGGAAACCCTTTTGGCGGCGATCCTGATCGAGACCCCGACGAATACGGCGGCGCAGACACTCAGTTTCACAATTGCACGGCGACGTGGGGACCACGCGGTCGCCCGCCAACGCGCCGAGGCCGCGTTGGAACTCATGCCGGACGACCCGGTCATCCTGAGCAACTTAGGCGCAGCGCTGATAATGGCAGGCGCGTATGACGATGCGAAGACGCGTCTCGACGCCGCGATCGATACCGCGCCAAAACTTTTTTCACCTCGGCACAATCGCGCCTTGCTTTACATGATGCTCGGCCATTTCGCCGAGGCGGCAGACGACCTGGCAGTCGCAATCGACGCCGAACCCGACAGGGCCGACGTCCGGATTGCATTCGCCGACGCGTTGATCGAATCCGGCCAACTCGAAAAGGCCGCCGCGCATATTCGAGAGTTGGCGAGGCTCGGCATCGGCGAGCCGATCCGCCGGGCGTATTATTGGGGCCGCCTGCTGTATTTCAGCGGCCGCTTCGCCGACGCGCGCAACACCTTCGCAGAGGTGTTGTCGGCGGCGCCGAATGAAATGATGTATTACCGGACACTCGCCGCCGCGAGTTTCCATAGCGGCGACCCGGAACACGCGGAAAGGTTGACGCGCGCCGCCTTCAAAAAATTTCCCAAAAACGATCGCAGCCGCGGCACGCCGGCGCTGCGGGTGCTGGTCCTCGAAGCGTATGGGGCGGATTGTTTTACCGGCATAGACCGCCACCCGATACAATACACCCAAGGCAACTTTGCCGCTTACCTGCCGGTAGGACGCATTGCCTATACCCATGTCCTGACCGACGTTGTCGAAGACCTCGACGCCGTTCTGGACCTGTCACAGTATGACCTCGCCCTGAACAACCGCTCGGTCTTCGAGCGGATCGATGCACGCGGCCAAGCCGAGAGATTCGACCGCATGGCTGCGGCGCTGCCGATGCCGGTCGTAAATACGCCGGCGGCGACGAAGGGGGTGACGCGCGCGGGAAATGCGGCACGGTTCGCCAACGCGGAACGGTTCACCTTCCCGCGCACACTGCCCATCTCTCACGAAGCCGATGTGGCCGCCACCCGCGATCGCATTTTGACGGAACTGCCGTTGCCGATCATTCAACGGCCATTGCATACGCATTCCGGCCATGGCGTGACGCTGTTGCGGGACGAAAGCGACCTGTCCGAATTCCTCGCGCTCTATCCTTTCAGCGAATTTTACGCAATCGCCTATCACGATTGCCAATCGAAGGACGGCTTGTTCCGCCGGTACCGGCTGGCCTGCATCGACGGCCAACTGCGACCCTGCGGCATGCATGTAGGATCGGACTGGAACGTGCACGGCGAAGGCCGCGAGACGCTCGATTGGACGGGCCTCGGCCTGGACAAGGAGGAAATCGCCTATCACGAACATCCCGAGACCGTGCTGGGCGGCGCACCCGAGGACGTTTTCCGCGAGATTGTCGACGCCATCGACTTGGACATCTATGGCATCGATTTCGGTTTCCGCCGCGACGGCGGCATCATCGTCTATGAAATCAACGCCGCCATGGGACTGTCCTTGACCGGAGAGCGGACGGGGGCCGGTTATCGCCAACCGTACAAGGCGGGCGTTATAAGCGCCATCGAGACCTGCCTATTCGACCGCGCCGGCAAAGCGCCGCCTGCCGACCAAACGTGAGTCGACAGGCAGATCGAATGCGCCGCATCACGCTGATCAACCCCAATACAAATTCGGCGACGACACGGTTGATGGCCAAGATCGCCCAGGCTGCCGCACCGTCCAGCGTCTCCGTCACCGGCGCCACCGTCACGCAGGGACCGTCGCTGATCGTCGACGAAGCAGGCTTGGAGACCGCCGCCAAGGCGGTCGCGGCGTTGCTGGAGACGATCGACGACGAGGCGGACGGCTACATTATCTCGGCCTTCGGCGACCCGGGCCTCGCCGCCGCGCGCCACCTCGTGCCGGCGCCAGTCGTCGGCATCGCCGAGGCCGGCATGACCGAAGCCGCCGCCGGCGGGCGGCGTTTCGGCGTCGCCACCACACTGCCGGGCCTGGAAGCCGCGATACGCCGCCGCGCCGAGGCGTACGGCGTCGCGGCGCAGTTCGTCTCGACCCGCCTGATCGACGGCGACCCAACCTGCATTATGGACGATCCGGCCCGATTGGCCGACGCGCTCGAAGGCGCCATTCAACGATGCCTGGACGATGGGGCGGAAGCCGTGGTGATCGGCGGCGGCCCGCTGGCCCAGGCCGCCAAGGCGCTGGCGTCGAGGGTGCCTATTCCCCTGATCGAGCCGGTTCCCGCCACCGTCCGCGCGGTGATGCGGTGCCTTTGACAACTCTGTCCGGGCGACGGACGTGAGTTAGCCGTTTCGCAAATTGATTCTACATCAAGCGTATTATGATTTTTGGAGCGATCGCAGATGCTCCGCACCACGCTAAATCAATAAACTAACGCGCGATCATCCAATAAGGGTTTGTCCCTTGATATTGTTGACGTAGCCCAAATCTTTCGGATGGACCTCGGCCAGTCTTAAGGAGGTTAAACAGATCATGCAGAACCGTGCGGCTATCACCGTAATAGGAATGGCCTATTAGATCTGTTTGAACATTTGATGCATCGATCGTGTCCACCCCTTCGACGATCACCAGGCTGGGTTCGGTATCGCCGGCACGATGATATCCGCCCATCAATTTTTTGGCGGCGGCCAGCGCCGCATCATTCTTCGATGCATAGAGCGTGATGCGTTTGCCAACAGGCAGAATACGCCTAGCGATATCAACAAACACCTCCGCATCGATGTCAGGCGCGGTAAGCACAATTTCATTGAATTTTGGCTGAGAATTACGTGTATGCCCATGCGCAATTCGTTCCAGGGCCTTCACCAATGATTTGTTTCCCATGCTATGCGCTACTAGGTGAATCTTTCTGGCGCCTGTATTATCAGCAACATCACGCAATACCTTTTCCAAATTCGGCACTGCCCACTCGGCGTTTACACTGTCCTCAAGGTAGCCGATCAACGTACCTTGAGATGGCCAACTGTAAAATATCGATGCGCCTTGAAGGTTTAGGTCATATGCAAGCTGTGCGGTCCGGCGAGCGGCGTCCTCAAAACTAACGTTGTATCCATGTATAAACACCAAGACGTCTCGGTCCTTCGACGATGCAACCTGAGCACCAATTGCCGACAACAATTTTTCCCTCCCATAAGGTTCGACCGATAGCAAGACCACGTGCTTTTCAGGATTGGGATTTGCCAGAAATTGATACCATGCAGGACTCTCCAATTGCCCCAAACGATGATCTTTAGGCATACTCACATAGGCAAGCCCGTAAGAAAGTTGACCGCGCATCGCGCCAAACATCTTCGAAGGATCACCGGATTCTCCGAGCGCTCGATCTGTCGCATACCAAACTGGCACCTTCACATAGCCATGATCCCGACGACCAACCTCCCTTCCCGCCGCGGGGCCGGATCCTGCGCCACCAATCATACTCCCCAATTCTCCAAGACGATTTTGGTTAACGGTTTGGCACCCAAAGGCCATCAACAGTGTAAGCAAGGCGAACACGCGAGTGATCATGAGCACCCTTTTTATCGCACCAAAGTCACCAAATAATAATTTTGGTTATCGTACCATAAAATAACCTCCGATCGTATTCGGAGCGCAATACACAAAGCTAGATGTCAGCTCAAACAGTGGAATGGACACGCGAGCTTAGTATCAGCTTGGGATCAAGCTAACTTGTATCGGAAGCGCAGCATGGAAAACCGCGATACGGCCGTCGGCCTGGGACGACTCATCGCAACAGCTATTCGATCAGTTATTGGCTGGGGCGGCAGGGATCGAACCTGCGATCACGGGATCAAAACCCGTTGCCTTACCGCTTGGCTACGCCCCAACGGCGGCCGAAACATAGAGGCGAACGCGGCGCACGGCAAGATGTTCGATCCTTCGCGCCCGGGTGACGGAAAACCGGTACTGCCAGGGCACAATGGCCAGGATCAACCGACCAACCGCGTCACGCTGCACCACCAATTCGCCCGCTGAAGCTGGCCTTTCGCCCGAATCGCCGTTTCCGCGTCGTCGAACAGCCCGAAACAGGTCGCGCCGCTGCCCGACATGCGGGCGAGCCGGCACCCGGGCGCGGCGCCGATCGCCGCCAGCACCTCGTCGATAATCGGGCTCAACCGGGTCGCCGGATCGGTCAGGTCGTTCGTCCGCTCTTCCATCAGATCCGCAAGCGCGCGCACGTCCCGCGGCGCTTTGCGGAAGCGCGCTTCCGGCGAAAACCCGCCTTTGCGCGCCTCGAATACGGCCTTCGTCGATAGCTGCACACCCGGATTGACCAGCAGGATGTCGACCGGCGGCAATGGCGGGGTCGGCTCGATGCGATCGCCGGTCCCGCTGACGAAAATCGACCGGGCCGCGAGACAGCCTGGGATGTCCGATCCGATCCCAAGGCCGATCGCCGGCAGATCGACGGCGCCTTCCGGGATGCGCCAATAGCGCATCAACGCCTTCAGCGCCGCGGCCGCATCCGAGGACCCGCTGCCGAGGCCGGCGGAAACCGGCAGGTTCTTCGTCAAAACCATCCGGCCGGTCGGCTCGACGCCGGCGGCATCGGCCAGCGTCCGCGCCGCCTTCATGACAAGGTTGCCTTCGCTGTCGGCCGGAAGATTCCCGGCAAACGGGCCTTCCACGGCCAGCGACAAACTGTCGGACGGCGTCACGGTCAGCCGGTCGGCCATTTCCGTGAACACCATCAGCGTATCGAGTTCGTGATATCCGTTCGACCGGCGGCCCGTCACGTGAAGATACAGATTTACCTTGGCGGGCGCCTCAACCGCGATAACGCCGTCGTTCCGATCCGTCATCCATTGCTATCCGGTTTGGCGAGCGGTTCCGGATCTCCCAGGCCTTCTTCGAGCTTGGTCTCGATCTTTTGCTTGTCCTCTTCGGTCGGTTCGAAGCTCAGTGCGCGTCGCCACTGGAAGCGCGCCTCGTGCCGCCGGCCGACGCGCCAGTAGGCGTCGCCGAGATGATCGTTGATGACTGGATCCTGCGGCCGCAACTCCACCGCCCGCTCCAACTGCGTCACGGCTTCCTTGTAATTGCCGAGCCGGTACAACACCCACCCCATGCTGTCGACGATGTACCCATCGTTCTGTCGCTGCTGCACCGCGCGTTCAATCATGTCGCGGGCCTGCTCGATATTCCTACCCTGCTCGACCCACGAATACCCCAGATAGTTGAGCACATAGGGTTGTTCCGGTTCGAACTCGAGCGCCTTCAGGAAGTCCTTCTCGGCACGGTCCCACTGCTTGGAGCGTTCCAGCGCGATGCCGCGCGAGTAATACAACGTCCAATGCTGACGGGTCGGATTCTCCAACCGCTCGAAGGCGCGGTCATAGGCTTCCACGGCTTCGGTGAATTTTTCCTTGTAACGCAGAAAGTTACCGAGTTTGAGCAAAGCATCCATACGGGCCGGGCGCTGTTTGGCCATCGCCTCCAGATGGGCGGTCGCCTCATCCAGTTCATCCAGCTCATACAAGGCGTCCGCGATGCGGAGTTGGGCCGACCAGCCATACGCCGTGTCCTTCGGGACCTGCTGATAGACGTCGATCGCTTCCTTGAACCGGTCCCGCGACACCAGAACGTCGCCGACCAGCAGGCTGCTGAGCGCGAAATCCGGTTCCAGGTCGAGCGCGATACGGCCGTACAGAAGAACGATGTTCTCCGCCCGGTCGCGCGGCAGCGCCGAGGCGATATTGAACAGTCCTTCGGCCAGCCCTTGAATCGGCGTGGACACCAGTTGCGGCAGTTTCTTGCCGTCTTTCAGCCGCTGCAAATCCTCCAGAAGGATCATGCTTTCCGGCGTGTGCTCCAGTTTCGCTTCGATCGTCTTACGCGCCGCATCGTCCTTGCCGCTACGCTGCTGCAAAGACGCGAGCACGCGAATGACGCGCGACGCCGCTTCCTTGGTGTTCTCCGCAAGCTTCAGATAGCGTTTCTCCGCCGCGTCGGGCCGGCCGGCCAATTCCTCGATGAGACCGGCGTGAAGACCCGCCATCGCCTCGAAGCCTTGTTCCTTTTCCAGATCGGCAAGCGCTTCGAGCGCGCCATCGAAATCCTTCTCGGCGGCAAGCAGCCAGGCACGGGTGAGCGGCTTCGCGAAACGGCCCAGGCCGCTATTCGGCAAGTCCTCGACCCGGCTCTTTGCGGCCTCGTATTTGCCGGCCTTCATGTCCCGGGCGGCGACCAGGAGCGACGCCGATGTCAGCGTCCCGCCGCCGTCCAGATAGCGTTTCGCGATTTCGGTCGCGCGCTGCGCCTTACCGGCGCCAAGCGTGAGGATGAAAGCCCGGCGGATGATCCGCGGATCGTCCGGGTTTTCCTCCAGGACGCGCTCCATCATGCTGGCGGCGAAGGTGAGGTCGGACTTACTTTCGGCGAACCGGCCGGCCAGATAGCTCCCGAAGACGGAGCCTTCGGCCGGCGTGGTCTCGAGTTTCAGCGCCGAGCGACCGACCTCGGCGACATCCCGACTGCCGGCGTCCTCATCCGGCGAGCAGGCACCCAAGGCGCCCCCGACCATCACGGCAAGCGCCACCCCTTTGGCGGCGTCCCGGTACCTCATCCGTCTGCGCAGCATGGGCTTTTCCATGATCCTCATTTCACTTTTGGCGTGAAAAATGACCTAATCCCGCCCCATATACAATTCTCCGGCCGGGGTACGCCGGCGCAATCTTACTCGACTTGCCACGGCGCCGACAGCGGCAATCGGACGGCCTACATGTTGGGATAATTGGGCCCGCCGCCGCCCTCGGGCACGACCCATTTGATGTTCTGTGTCGGGTCCTTGATGTCGCACGTCTTACAGTGCACGCAATTCTGCGCGTTGATCTGCAGCCGCGGGTTGGAGCCGTCTTCCTCACGCACGATCTCATAGACACCGGCCGGGCAATAGCGCTGTTCGGGCGCGTCGTATTCGGCGAGATTGATCTCGATCGGCACGGAATCGTTCAGCAACGTGAGATGGGCCGGCTGATCTTCTTCATGATTGGTCGCCGAGAAGGACAAGTTGGTCAACCGGTCGAAAGTGATCTGGCCGTCCGGCTTCGGGTAGTCGATCGGCTTGCTGTCGGCGGCCCTGGTCAACGTCTCATGATCCGCATGGCCGTGGCTCAAGGTCCAGGGGGCCTTGCCGCGCAACAAGACCTGATCGATCCCGGTATAGAGCGTACCGCCCAGCAGACCCCATTTGAACGACGGCCGTACGTTGCGGGCTTCGTGCAACTCCTTGTAGGCCCAGGACGCGCGAAAGGCGTCGCCGTATGCCGACAACTCGGGCTCGGGCGCGCCGCCGGTCAGCGCCGCGAAGGCCAATTCGGCGGCGATCATGCCGGACTTCATCGCGGTATGGGATCCCTTGACCTTGGGCATGTTCACGGTGCCGGCGTCGCAGCCGATCAGCAAGCCGCCCGGAAAGGACATTTTCGGCAGCGACTGCAACCCGCCCTCGTTGATCGCCCGCGCCCCATACGCGACCCGGCGGCCGCCTTCGAAAGTACCGCGGATCTTGGGATGCGTCTTGAACCGTTGGAACTCCTCATACGGCGACAGGTAAGGGTTCTTGTAGTCCAACCCCACGACATAGCCGACCGACACCATGTTATTTTCCAGGTGATACAGGAAGGAACCGCCGTAGGTGCCGTTGTCCAGCGGCCAGCCGGCAGTATGCACGACGAGCCCTTCCCGGTGATTCTCGGGCTCGACCTCCCATAACTCCTTCAAACCGATGCCGTAGGTCTGCGGTTCAACGCCGTCGCGCAGCCCGAATTTCTCCATCAGCTCCTTGCCGAGATGACCGCGGCAGCCTTCGGCGAAGAAAGTGTATTTGGCGTGCAGTTCCATGCCCGGCTGATAATTGGGTCCTTGCTCGCCCTCGCGGGTGATCCCCATGTCGCCGGTCGCGACGCCGCGCACCGCGCCCGCATCGTCATACAGCACCTCGGCGGCCGCGAAACCCGGATAGATTTCCACGCCGAGCGCTTCCGCCTGTTCTCCCAGCCAGCGGCACACGTTGCCGAGACTGACGATGTAATTGCCCTTGTTGTGCATGGGCGGCGGCAGTAGAAAATTCGGAATCGAAAACCCGCCCGTTCCGGATAGAAACATGAAGCTCTCATCGCGCACCGGCGTGTTCAGCGGCGCGCCCTTTTCGGCCCAATCGGGGATCAATTCGTCCAGCGCGCGCGGCTCCAATACAGCGCCGGACAGGATATGCGCCCCCACTTCCGAGCCTTTCTCGATCAGGCAGACGCTGACGTCCTTTTCCTGCTCTCCACATAGCTGTTTCAGCCGTATCGCCGCCGCCAGCCCAGCCGGGCCGCCGCCTACGATCACGACATCATATTCCATGGAGTCCCGTTCCATATTCGTCTGCCTCGTCTAATACGCTGTAATTGTTGTTGGTCGATGTCTATAGCAATCTAGTCTGTTTTGGTAGAGAGTCCCGACCGAGGACCGAAAAGCATGGCCGAAAACGACCGCACTATGCCGCCGGCGCTAAGCCCCGAAGCGGCGCTGCGTTGGCTCATCGAGATGGGCGCCGACGAGGCGATCGCCGATGCGCCGATCGACCGTTTTGCCGCACCGGCCCCGGCGCAACAGACCACGCATCCACCGACCGAAACCGCCGCGCACCCATCGCCGGCCGCGTCCCGCGCCGCGCCGGCGCCGGCGCGCCCGGCGGTTGCCGCATCGCCGGATCTGGTCGCCCCGGCGCAAGGGGCGGCGGATGCCTCAAGCGCGGCGGCGGCCGCCAAAACACTGGACGAACTGCGGGAGGCCGTCGGCGCCTTCGAAGGCTGCGCACTGAAATTCACCGCCATGAACACCGTGTTTTCCGACGGCCACCCGGATTCCGCAGTGATGTTCGTCGGCGAAGCGCCCGGTGTCGAGGAGGACCGGCAGGGAAAACCCTTCGTCGGCGCCAGCGGTAAGCTGCTGGACCAAATGCTCGCCCCGATCGGACTGGCGCGCGGCGAGCATGGCGACAAAGGCGCGTATATATCCAACATCCTGTTCTGGCGGCCACCCGGCAACCGCAGCCCGACCACCGCGGAAATCGCGGCCTGCATGCCGTTCATCCAACGGCATATCGAACTCGTATCGCCGAAGGTATTGGTCTACCTCGGCGGCACGGCGGCCAAAACGATGCTCGATCGCAAAGAAGGCATCATGCGGTTGCGCGGCAAATGGTACGAACACTATTCGTCGCGTCTCGACGCGCCGATACCAGCTATTGCGACCTTTCACCCTGCTTATTTATTACGCCAACCAGGTCAAAAACGAGAATCTTGGTGCGATTTACTTAATCTTCGCTTCAAATTAAATGAAATTACTAACAATAATTAACCATAATTATTCCATAAATGAGTTATTCATAAAACTCTATTAACAGTTTACCGTTAATACTTGCGATTAGAGTAGAGATTCGCGATAATTCTACCAATAAAGATTCAGGGGAGCAGGGGATTCACCCCCTCGGATTGAGCATGCCAAGGTTCACGCAGACGCGCGACGCCGTCCGTCTGATCGCCTTTCTCTCGGCTATCAGCTTTGCCACCGCCGCCAACGCGACGGAGGATCTGGAATTCTACGATTTCGGCGACGCGCCGGTGCCTGGCTTCATGATGACCACGCCGGACACGGACATTCCCGTCTCGACGCGGACGGTCCAGAAGATTCTGGAAGAGCTTACCCGCTACGAGGACGCCCGCATCCGGGCGTCTGAAGAGGCGCAGAACCGGACCGTCGGCAATCCCGGGCCAGGTTATCGCGCCGTCGGGGAAAACGCCGACCAGGCCATCGAAGCAACCGGGAATTTTGCGACATCCGACCCGCCCATCGCGACGCAGGCGCCATTGACCGCCGCGGGCGTGGTTAAGACACCGGACCCACGACAGGTCGCAACGCCGATGTCGGGCGTCGATTTGCCGCACATCCTGTCGGCGGCCGATGCCAAGCTATATCGCAAGATTTTCGAACAACAAGAACGGCGGCGCTGGAAGACTGCGGACAAGCTCATCAAGCAACTATCCGATCCCCTGTTGCTTGGCCATGTTCGGTATCACCGGCTGATGCACCGCAATTATCGTTCCAGCTACAAGGAATTGCGCGACTGGATGGTCCGGTACCGCGATCATCCCGGCGCGGAACGGGTCTACAAGTTGGCGCTCAAACGGCGACCGAAGAATTATCGACGCCCGCCCCAGCCGACCCGCGAGAAGTATGTCCAACAGACGCCGCGCCGGGACCGCTACGAGGGCCGCACCGGCTATCACCAACTGAGTTCGTGGAAACGGCGCTATGTCCGGACGACGCAACGTCAAATCCGCAATCATCTGTATCGCGGCCGCACGACGCGCGCACTGAAGCTGCTCAACCTATCGAAAACCCGACGCGTCTTCGATACGGTCAGCCTGGACGAGAGCCGCGCGCAGGTCGCCGGAAGCCTGTTCCATAGGGGCAAGACCCGCAAGGCCCTGGAACTCGCCTCGCCCGCGGGCAAACGGTCCGGCGCGGTGGTGCCGATAGCGCATTGGTGGGCCGGTCTCGCCGCATGGCGGCTTGGCAAGGCCGAACTGGCCGCGCAACATTTCAGCGCGATGTCGGACGGCAAGCTCCGCTCCAGATGGACACGCTCCGCCGCGGCATTCTGGGCCGGGCGCGCCTATCTGGTGAGTCAGCAGCCGGACCGCGTGAACTACTACTTGAAGAAGGCCGCGCGGTATCCCCGCACCTTCTACGGTCTACTGGCCATCCGCTCGCTCGGCACCGAGCCGTCTTACGATTGGTCGCTGCCGGCGCCGACCGGCGAAGCCTGGCAAGAACTGCAGACGAAACCGCAGGTCAAGCGCGCGGTCGCCCTATTGCAGATCGATGAGGTAACCCGGGCGGAAAGAGAATTGAAACGGATCGGCGGCGCCCTATCGCCGGAGATGGCGCGCGTGCTGGTATCGGTATCGGTACGCCATAATCTGCCGTCGCTATCGCTGCGCGTCGGCGACGTGCTGCATTTCCGCGACAACGAGACCTACGATTCGGCCCTTTACCCGCTGCCCGAGTGGGAGCCGTCGAACGGCTTTACAATCGACCGCGCCCTGCTTTACGCGGTGATGCGGCAGGAATCGCGCTTCCGCATTCGGGCCAAGAGCCGGGCCGGCGCGCGCGGCCTGATGCAGTTGATGCCGCGCACCGCCAGCTACATGGCCGGCAAGCGGTTCCGGGGATCGCGGCGTGGCCAGCTCTTCGACCCCGAATTGAACATGACGCTGGGGCAGAAATACGTTCATCATCTGCTGGAAGACCCCAACATCGACGGCGATCTGTTCTACACGGTCGCGGCGTATAACGGCGGCCCCGGCAACTTGCGCAAATGGCGGCGGCGCAACGACTACCTGGGCGACCCGCTGCTGTTCATCGAGAGCATCCCGCTGAGCGAAACCCGCGACTATGTCGAGCGCGTCTTGACCAATCTTTGGATCTATCGCTACCGTCTCGGTCAGCCCGCGCCGTCGCTCGACGCCATTGCATCCGGCGAGTGGCCAAGCTACACCTCGCTCGACAGCAAGCCGAGCAGCTATGCGAGCAAAAACGCCACGGGACTCTGAGCAACGTGCCACTGGATGAAAAACGGCCCTTCCTTCCCGTCAACATCGCAGTCCTGACCGTTTCCGATACGCGGACGGAAGCCGACGACCGGTCGGGCGATACCCTTGTCGAACGGCTGGAAACGGCCGGGCACAAATTGGCGGTGCGCAAGATCGTCAAAGACGAAGCCGATACCATCGCCGACACCCTGGCGGGCTGGGTCGCCGACCCGGAAATCGACGTGGTGATCGCCACCGGCGGCACCGGCGTCACCGGCCGCGACGTCACGCCGGAGGCCTTCGACCGCATTTGCGAAAAGGACATCCCCGGTTTCGGCGAATTGTTCCGCTGGGTCAGTTACCAGAAGATCGGCACGTCGACGATCCAGAGCCGCGCCATGGCCGGTGTCGCGCAGGGCACCTATCTGTTCGCGCTGCCGGGATCGACCGGGGCTTGCCGGGACGCCTGGGACGAAATCCTGGTGCATCAACTGGACAACCGCTACCGGCCCTGCAATTTCGTCGAACTGATGCCGCGCCTACAGGAAAGCTAGCGCCGCCGCGACTCCCGCCAGCGGGCAAGCCCCGCGCCGTCATCCACATCGGTCAGCGTTTCCAGCATCGCTGTCGTCACGCGCGGCCCGAGCATCCGGCGTGTATCCGCCAGGGCGTGTTCGGTCGACCAGCGCACCGGGCCGACCAGCCGCGGCGTGAACGGCCGCCGCCGCAATCCGATCAGCCAGTAGCCGCCGTCGTCCGCCGGACCGAAAACCGCCTGATGATCGCCGAGCCTTGCAAAAGCGCCGGCGATATGGCGCGGCGCAATGTTGGGGATGTCGGTCCCGATGATGACGACCGGTCCCGGCGGCATGGTCCGCATGACCCGGTCCATCCGGTCGCCCAGGTCGCCGGCCCCCTGCGGGATACGGCGCACGCCGGCGGGCCAGCCGCCGTCCCCCGGCGTCACCGCCAGAACGGTGTCCCAGCGCGGATCCCGCGCCAGACGCCGGGTGATCCGCCGCATCGTGCTCGCGTAGAAGCGCAACGCCGCCACTGGCCCGATGTCGCGGGCGAGCCGGGTCTTCACCGTGCCCAGCCGCGGCGCTTTCGCGAATATGACGAGGCGTGGCCTCACCCGTAGAGCTTGACGATGGCGCGCGGCGGAACGCCCAGGAAATACAGCGTCAGACAGCACAAGTTGCGGAGCGGCCGCAGCAGATATCCGTCCCGCCGGTAGCGCACCGCCGATGTCACCGCCGCGCTCGGCAAGGCAACCAATCGCCGCCGGCCGACGCGGCGCACCAGATCGACGTCCTCCATCAACGGCACCGGCATGAACCCACCGAGCCGCTGATACAGGGCGCGGGAGATCAGCAACCCTTGATCGCCGTAGGGCAGGTGAAACAGGCGGCAGCGTAGTGCCACCAGCATCTCCAGCCAGCGCGCACCGGGCGACCGGTCGTTCAGCCGGTACCGGAAATATCCCGCCCGCTCGGCATTGCCGGGATCGTCGACGAAGGCGCGGACGACATCGTCCCAGCCGGGCTCCAGCGCCGTATCCGCATGCAGGAACAGCAGCCAATCGCCGCGCGCCGACGCCGCCGCCGCGGCCAATTGATTGCCCCGCCCCTTTTCCGCCGGCAGGAAAACCGCGCCGGACTCCTCTGCGATCGCCGCCGTCTCGTCACTCGATCCACCGTCGGCGAAGATCACTTCGGACAACAAGTCGAGCGCCGAAAACGCGCCGACCGCTGGCAACGAGTCCCGCAGCCCCACCGCCGCGTTCAAAGTGGGAATGATGACGCTGATCTTGCCCATGGCCGGATATGTACCACGCTGCGCCGCACGACCAACAGAACGAATCATCTTGAATGTTCTATTTTTGTCCTCTGTCGTTTTCCGATGGACGACATCCTGCCCAATCTGCCGCGAAAGGGACGCGGGGCCGTCAGTAACAAGACGAGGCGTTTCGAACCCCACGACCACGTGCGAGTCGACGACGGCTGGCCGGGCGACGACGAGGAGCCGCCGCCATTGCGCAACGCCTATCGCCGACATGAAGACGACAACGAATATCAGGCGCGTGCCGATTCTTCTTCCGATTCCAGAGCTTTCAAAACCGCATCGGGGTTGTGCTTGATAACATTGAGCAGCACACGCGCACTCTGATCCGGCGCCCTACGGCCCTGTTCCCAATCGCGGACCGTGGCCACGCGAAGGCGGAAGGTTTGCGCGAAAGCCGTTTGCGTCATGCCGAGCTTTTTTCTGACTTCGCTGACATCGACTTTCGCGGGTTCGAACACGGCAGCGGGTTCCGCTTCCCCACGGGCAATGGCTTGCGCTTCCTTGGCACTTTGGAGCAGTTCTTTTTCAAAGTCGGACATCGCTCTATCTCCGGTAAAGCTGGGTAATCTTGGTCACGACCATTTCCCGGTAATCGTCGGCAATAGTGCTCAACATATCTCGCAAAGCCCTCTTGCCCGCGTCCGAAATATTGTCCTGTTGATTTTTCGTGTAGATGGACAACAAGAACACAGGCACATCGTCAGCGGCGTAATAATGGATGGTTCGGTATCCACCACGCTTGCCGCCGCCAGCCTTCGCAAATCGGCATTTCCGTGCCCCACCCGCACCCTGAATTAAATCCCCTTGCAAAGGGTCCGCGGAGATCGAGGAAACAATTTCCTGGAGTTCTTCCTCGGTAACGCCGGCGCGCCTCGCCTGGGTATCGAACATCCGCGTTTGGATGACCGTGAACATGAATCTTAATATACGGCAATGCCGTATAAATGTCAATCCGCAAAACCCCAATTACCTTGAATGTTCTTATTTTGTTCTATACCATTTTTTTCATGGACGACATCCTGCCCAATCTGCCGCGAAAGGGACGCGGGGCCGTCAGTAACAAGACGGGGCGTTTCGAACCCCACGACCACGTGCGAGTCGACGACGGCTGGCCGGGCGACGACGAAGAGCCGCCGCCGCTGCGCACGACCCTCGGCGTCGACACGGCGCGGCATGTGATCACCTACAACACGTCGCCGGACATCCCGTTCGACCGGTCGATCAACCCCTACCGGGGCTGTGAGCATGGCTGCGTCTATTGTTTCGCCCGCCCGACCCATGCCTATTACGGCCTGTCGCCGGGCCTCGATTTCGAAAGTCGGCTGTTCTACAAGCCGGACGTGGCGGACGTCCTGCGCCGGGAATTGCGCGACCCGAAATACAAACCCGCGAAGATCGCGCTCGGCACCAACACCGACCCCTATCAGCCGGTCGACCGCGAAAAACAGCTCATGCGGCAAATCCTGCTGGTGCTGCAGGAATTCAACCACCCGGTCACCATCGTCACGAAGTCCGCGTTGATCCTGCGCGACCTGGATATCCTGGCCGATATGGCGTCGCGCAACCAGGCGGCCGTCGCGCTGTCGATCACCACGCTCGACCGCCATGTCGCGCGCGTCATGGAGCCGCGCGCCTCGACCCCGGCGAAACGGCTCGCCGCGCTGAAGGCGCTGAGCGACGCCGGCGTACCGACGAGCGTCCTGGCCGCGCCGATGATCCCGGCGATCAACGATATGGAGCTCGAGCGAATCCTCGAAGCTGCCGCCGAGGCCGGCGCGCACGGCGCCGGCTATATCCTGCTGCGCCTGCCGCTCGAAATCCGCCACCTGTTCGAGGAATGGCTGCACGCCCATTTCCCGGACCGCGCCAAGCATGTCCTCTCCCTGATCCGGGACACGAGGAACGGCGGGTCCTATCAATCGGCATGGGGCGTGCGCATGCGCGGCACCGGCAGCTATGCCGACCTGCTGCGGAAGCGCCACCGGCTGGCGCTCAAGCGGTACGGCCTGCACCACCGAAGCCAGCCGCTCGATACGTCGCAGTTCCGGCCGCCGCCCCGGGCGGGCGACCAACTTTCCCTGTTATGACCGCGCGAATCACGGCAGAAGGTTAACGTCGAAGCAACTCTGTGCTGTTAGGGTTTCGCCGTTATGGAAGGAGCGCAGGAGCTTACCGGGATTACGATCGTCGCCTTGGCCGCGATGGTCTGCGGCATGGCGATGTCCCGGCTCAAGCAGCCGGCGATCGTCGGATACATCCTGGCGGGCGTGATCCTCGGCCCCACCGGCTTCGAGTTGGTGCAGGACCGCGAGCAGGTGCACTTCCTCGCCGAACTCGGCGTCCTGATGCTTCTCTATTTCATCGGCATGGAGCTGTCGCTGCGCAGCTTCCGCCGCATGTGGCGGCTCGCCGTGCTGACGACGGCGATGCAGATATTCGTCAGCGTCGGCGCGATGCTGCTGCTGATGCAGTTGCTCGACTGGCCGCTGGAACAGGCGGTGCTGTTCGGCTTCGTGCTCGCCCTCAGCAGCACCGCCGTCGCGGTGCGCATGCTGCAGGACATCGGCGAGCTGCGCACCCGCGCCGGGCGCATCACCGTCGGCGTGCTGATCGCGCAGGACCTGGCCGTCGCGCCGATCCTGCTGATCATCGGCAGCATGTCCGGCGGCGAGTTCTCGGCCTGGGTCTTCGCCAAGGTCTTCGCCGCCGTCGCCATCCTGACCGGCGTGATCCTGTTCCTGAGCGGCCGGCGCAAGATCAACCTGCCGTTCGCCGATCTGCTGATCAGCAAACCCGACCTGGCGCCGTTGATGGCGCTCTGCGCCTGTTTCGGCCTCGCCGCAGCGGCGGGCCTGCTGGGCCTTTCGCCGCCGTTCGGCGCGTTCCTCGCCGGGCTGATCGTCGGCAACAGCGCCCAGCGCCAGGAAATCTATCAGATGGCCAAGCCGATCGAGAGCATCCTGATGATGATGTTCTTCCTGTCGATCGGGCTGCTCATCGATTTGCCCTTCCTGTGGGACAATATCGGACTGGTCGTCGTGCTTTGGCTGTTCATTACCGTCTTCAAGTCGGCGCTGAACATCGCCGTGCTGCATTTGATGGGCGAACGGTGGCAAATCGCCTTCCTGTCGAGCGTCATCCTGGCGCAGATCGGCGAATTCTCCTTCGTCCTCGGCGCGGCCGCGATCAATCAGGCGATCATCAGCACGGATATCCATCGCCTCATCGTCGCGGTCACCGTCCTGTCGCTGATCTCGAGCCCGCTTTACATGGCGAGCGCGCGCCGGCTGCAACGCAAAGCGGCCAAGCGCATCGATTCCTGGAGCGACCTGCTGCGACTGATGTATTTTCGCGAGTGGCGGTTCACGCGCAGGATCACGGACCGGCTGGTCGCGGTCGCCTTCCGGCGGAAGGCGGCGGTATCCGAAGACGAAAGGACCGACACAAGCCCGGTTCCGGGCGCCGGCGGACCGCAGCTGGCGCTGGCAGGGGCCAATGCAGCGCCCGAATCGGCGGATGCCGAGGACAGCGTAACGACGACGGCGCCGACGGAGGCCGAAAACGATGCCGGACCTGACACTGGAAACCGAATTGGGCGGCCGCGTCGCGGGCGTGGACGAGGCCGGGCGCGGACCGTGGGCGGGACCGGTCGTCGCCGCCGCGGCGGTGATTGACCCGGCCCGGGTGCCGCAAGCCCTTCTGGACCGCCTCGACGATTCCAAGAAACTCAGCCGCAAGACGCGGGAGGCGCTGTTCGATGCGCTCGACGGCAAGATCGACTACGGCGTCGGCATCGCCGAACCGCGGGAGATCGACCGCATCAACATCCTGCAGGCGACCTTCGTCGCAATGCGGCGTGCGGTCGACGCTTTGCCAACGCCGCCCGACGCCGCGCTGATCGACGGCAACTGCGCCCCCGACCTGCCCTGCCCGGCGCAAACCGTGGTCAAGGGCGACGGACGCTGCCTCTCCATCGCGGCGGCCTCGATCGTCGCCAAGGTGACGCGCGACCGCCTGATGGCCGCCCTTGCCGAGCGGCACCCGGGATACGGCTGGGAACGCAATGCCGGATACGGCACGGCGGAACATCAGGCCGCGCTGCAAAAGCTCGGCGTAACGGAACAACACCGCCAGTCCTTCGCGCCGATCGCTAGATATTCCAAGTAATTTCTTAATACGACTCAACATATAGTATGCGTCTCGAAACATTTGACGCGGCGATTCAAGTGAATCATGGTGTCGTTGCGAACAATGGCGGCGGTACGATGAATAAACTACCAAATAACGAAATTCTCGCGGGCGATTGCATCGAAATATTGGAGGGTCTGCCCGAGGAATCCGTGGATATGATCTTCGCGGATCCACCGTATAACCTGCAGCTTGCCGGCGAACTACATCGGCCCAACAACAGCCGGGTCGACGGCGTCGAGGAAGATTGGGACAAGTTCGACACCTTCGCCGAATACGACGCGTTTACCCGGCGCTGGCTCGCCGCCGCGCGGCGGCTGTTGAAGCCCGACGGCACGATCTGGGTGATCGGCAGTTATCACAACATCTACCGCGTCGGCACGGCGCTGCAGGACCTGGGCTACTGGACCTTGAACGACGTGGTCTGGGTCAAGACCAACCCGATGCCGAATTTCCGCGGCCGCCGCTTCACCAACGCGCATGAAACGCTGCTGTGGTGCTCGAAGTCGAAGGACTCGCGCTACACATTCAACTACGACGCCATGAAGGCGCTGAACGAAGACCTGCAGATGCGCAGCGATTGGGTCATGCCGCTGTGCACCGGCGGCGAACGGCTGAAGGACGCGGACGGCCAGAAGGCGCATCCCACGCAAAAACCGGAAGCCCTGCTCTACCGCGCGATCCTGGCGGCGACGAATCCCGGGGACGTGGTGCTCGACCCGTTCTTCGGCACCGGCACCACCGGCGCGGTCGCCAAGAAACTGGGCCGAACCTATGTTGGCATAGAACGCGACGCGGGTTACATCGCGGCGGCCGAGAAACGCCTCGCCAGTATCCCCAACCATATCGACATGCAGCTGATCGAAACGCCGTCGAAGCGCAAACAACCGCGCATTCCCTTCGGCACGCTGGTCGAACGCGGCATGTTGTCGGCGGGCGACGTGCTGATCAGTCCGTGCAAGCGCTGGACGGCGAAGGTCCGCGCGGACGGGACGATCATTTCGTCCGAGTTCCGCGGCTCGATCCATCAGGTGGGCGCGGCAGTGCAAAACGCGCCGAGCTGCAACGGCTGGACCTTTTGGTGCATGGACGTGGAGGGCCGGCCGGTTCCGATCGACATGCTGCGCCAGCAATTGCGCGCCGAGCGGGAACAGGGCAAACTGACCTAACCGGTCACGCGCGGCCTAACGCGTGCCGCACGACCTTCTTCATGACGGTGGGCAGCGCAAAATCGCCGAAGGCGTCCGGCGGCACCCAAATGCAGTCTTCCGGCGGATCGGCGTCGACCCGTGCCGTGGTCACCGTCAATTCCAGATGGAAATGCGTGAAGGTATGGCGGACGAGTCCGGGGATTTCGGTGATATCGGACAGCGTGACCGGCGACTCTCCGGCGACGATGGAAACATCCGCAACCGGCCCTTCGCGCCATTCGCTCGACGGAATCTCCATCATGCCGCCGAGCAGGCCGCGTTCCGGCCGGCGGCGCAGCAACACCGCGCCGTCGGGACGAACCAACCAGAAAACGACGCCGCGCCGCGTGGGCTTCTCGGCCTTCGGTTTCTTGCGCGGTAGGGTTTCCGCGATATCGCGGCCGTCACAGGCATCGATGGCGGGGCAGAGAATGCATTTCGGCGACTTGGGAATACAGATCGTCGCCCCCAGGTCCATCACAGCCTGGGCATAGTCGCCCGCCCGATCGTCCGGCGTATGACCATCCGCCAAGTCATACAGTCGGGACTTGCAGTCCGGCAGCGGTTCCGTCACCCGATGGAGCCGCGCCATGACACGCTCCACATTGCCGTCGACCACAACCGCGCGCCGGCCGAAGGCGATCGCCGCGATCGCCGCCGCCGTATAGCGCCCGATCCCCGGCAATTTCCGCAACGCGTCTTCTTCGTCCGGAAACCGTCCGCCGTGGTCGGCGACGACGGCTTGCGCGCATTTATGAAGATTTCGCGCCCGGGCGTAGTAGCCGAGTCCCTGCCAGGCATGCAGCACATGGTCCAGATCGGCGGCGGCCAAATCCTCGATCCGCGGCCAGCGCCCGAGAAATCTCTCGAAATACCCGCCGACCGTCGCGACCGTCGTCTGCTGCAGCATGATCTCGCTGAGCCAGACATGATACGGATCGGCAACCGCGCCGGGCGACGCGCGCCATGGCAGCGTGCGGCGGTGCCGGTCGTACCAATCGAGGAGGTGCTGGGAAAGATCGTCGCGCGGACGCGACGGGCTGGCGGTTTGCTCCATCCGCGCTACTATAAACCACCGAACCGGACGTTCTAGAAGCAAAGGTGGAAATGGCGCGCGTACCGGCGAAGAAAGGCAAGGACGAGCGCCGGCCCGGCAAATTGCGGCCGGTCGGGGCGCTGATGCATGGCCTGACGAAACGCGCCCTCGGCAAACACGGCTTCTCCTCCGCCGCCTTGATCGAGGAATGGCACACCGTCATCGGACCCGATCTTGCGGCGACCTGCCAACCCGTGAAGCTCGGTTTCCCGCCCCGGCAGCGCGACGGCGGCACGCTTCATATCCGCGCCGACAGCGGCACCGCGCTGGAACTGCAGCATCTGGAACCGCAGATCATCCAGCGGGTGAACGCTTTTCTGGGCTACAACGCCATCGCGCGGCTGACCTATATCCAAGCGCCGATGACCAAACGACAATTGGACGAACGTCGGCCCCGAAACCCGCCATCCGAACCCACCACGATCACCCCGATACCAGCCGAAACGGCAAAGGCGATCGCCGACGTCGACGACCCGAATCTCCGCGCCAGCCTTGAGCGTTTGGGCGCAGCGATCCGACGCGCCGAATCGCGTGATAAAAAGCGGCGCGATTAAGGAATTAATTCCTTATTTCTGTTAACGTTGATGTGATGAATGGGTCACGGCCTGCGCCTTGAAGGTGCCGTATTGCTACTTCTATACTCCGCCCGATTTGAATCATTTTTGGGAGTGTCAGGTGAAGCTATTCGCTGTGTTCTTGGGTGCCGTCGCCTTGCTGTTTTCGGCATGCGCGGAGGCCGAACCCCTGCCGACCGAAGAAGCGTTGAAAGAACGTGTGCTGGGCGACCCGAACGCGCCCGTCACACTGATCGAGTACTCGTCGCTGGGCTGTCCGCACTGCGCCAGTTTTCACGCTAACACACTGCCAAAAATCAAGAAAAACTACATCGACACCGGCAAGGTCAAACTCGTCATGCGGGACTTCCCGCTGGGGGGCGCGGCCTATGCCGCGGCGATGATGGCGCGCTGCGCGCCGCCCGACCGGTATTTCCAATTCATCGAGGTGCTGTTCCAAAATCAACAAAGCTGGAGCCAAAGCCAACAGCCCGGCGCGGCCCTCGCCCGTATCGGAAAACTCGGCGGCATGAGCCAGAAGGATTTCGAGGCCTGCACCAGCAACGAGGAACTTTTTCAGGGAATCCGAAAAGTCCAACTTGAAGGTCAGGAGAAACATGGGGTAAACGCAACCCCGACCTTTCTCGTCAATGGCCAGAAGATTTCCGGGGCGCAGCCTTACGAAGTTTTCGAGGAAGCCTTCAAGAAAGCCATGCCGTAAGGTCGATGTTCTGCGGCGATCGTGCCGCACGATGTAGTTGACCGGACCGCCAGTGCATTTTTCCAAAGTCCGACTCACCGGGTTCAAGTCCTTCGTAGAACCCACCGAGGTGACCATCGAACCGGGCATGACCGGCGTCGTCGGGCCCAACGGCTGCGGCAAGTCGAACGTCGTCGAAGCCCTGCGCTGGGTCATGGGCGAGACCTCGGCCAAGCAGATGCGCGGCGGCGAGATGGACGACGTCATCTTCGGCGGCACCGCCAACCGCCCGGCGCGGAACATCGCCGAGGTGATCCTGCATCTCGACAACAGCGACCGCGACGCGCCGGCGCAATACAACGACAGCGAAGAAATCGAGATTTCCCGCCGCATCGAACGCGGATCGGGATCGACGTACCGCATCAACGGCCGCGAGGTGCGCGCCCGTGACGTCCAGCTCCTGTTCGCGGATATGGCGACGGGCGCGCATTCGACCGCCATGGTCAGCCAAGGGCGGATCGGCGCGCTGATCGGCGCGAAGCCGACTGAACGCCGGACCCTGCTCGAAGAGGCCGCGGGCATCAAGGGGCTGCATTCCCGCCGGCACGAAGCCGAACTGCGCCTGCGCGCCGCCGAGACCAACCTCGAACGGCTCGACGACGTGATCGGCGCACTCGAAGGCCAATACCAAGGGCTGCAACGGCAAGCCCGGCAGGCGACGCGATACCGCAAGGTCTCGGAAGAATTGCGGCAGTTCGAAGCGATCCAATTGCATGTGCGTTGGACCACCGCGACGGCGGCCAAGAACGCCGCCGACGAACAGCTCAAGGCGAGCGATGCGACCGTGACCCAGCTCACCGCCGCCGCCGGCGCCATGGCAACGCAACAAAGCGAAGCGGCGGCGGCGATGCAGGGCCTGCGCGAGGCGGAGGCGACGGCGGCGGCCGAACTGCAGCGTCTGATCATGGCCCGCCGGGAACTGGAAAGCGAAGAAGGCCGCGTCCAGGAAGGCATCAACCAGACCGATCAGCAGCTCGGCCAGATATCGGGTGATATCGAGCGCGAACGGACGCTCGCCAACGACGCGCGGCAGGCGCTCGGCCAGCTCGAGACGGAAAAGACCGAAATCGCGACCGCAAGCGACGGCGAGGAAGACGCCCAGGCCGCGGCGCGGCAGAACCTGGAAACGGCGCAATCCAACCTCCGCGCGCGGGAGGAAGAACTCAGCGCGCTGACCGAGGCGGTCGTAAAAGCGGAAGCCCAGGCCGGCGCGCTCACCCGGCAGCATGTGGAATTACAGCAGCGGATGGCCCGGCTGCAGTCGCGCCTCAACGATATCGGCGTCGAGCGCGACAAACTCTCCACCGAAATCGACCAGGACATGGCGCTGCAAACCGCCGAGCGGGAAATCGCCACAACGGAAGCCGCGGTGGAAGCCGCGCGCCGGGATCTGGCGACCGCCGAACAGGCGCGCAGCGAAGCGGGCGACGCGGAAGCCATGGCCCGTAACGCGGCGCAAGCCGCCGACTCGGAACGGTCGAAACTGGCCGCCGAGGAACAGGCGCTCGCCGACGTGCTGCAGACCGACGAAGCCGACCTGTTTCCGCCGCTGATCGATGCGCTGCGGGTCGAGACCGGATACGAGGCGGCGCTGGGCGCGGCGCTCGGCGAGGACCTGACCGCCCCGATCGACACCGCGGCCGAGATTCACTGGGCCATGCGCCGGGGTGACGATTCGCCGCCGGCGCTGCCGGAGCCGGCAACCCCGCTGTCCCGGTTCGTGACCGGGCCGGACGTCCTGGCGCGCCGCCTCGCCTTTATCGGCGTGATCGACAACGCGGCGCAAGGCGCGGCCCTCGCGGATGGACTGCGGCCCGGCCAACGGCTGGTTTCGCGGGACGGGGCGCTCTGGCGCTGGGACGGATACACGATCAAGGCGGGCGCGCCGACGCCGGCGGCGAAACGCCTGCAGCAGCGCAACCGGCTGACGGAGATCCAATCGCAACTCGTCACCGCGAACGCGGCGGCAGAGCGGGCCGCCAGCCGTCTGCGCGAGATCGAGAGCGCGGCACAAAGCGCCGCGGCGGCTGAGAAGCGGGTCCGGCAGATCCTGGAAGAGGCCTATGCGCGGCAAAACGCGGCGCGGGAAAAACATGCGAAAGCGGCGAGCGCGGCGGCGGGCAACAAGTCCCGGGTCGCCACGCTGACCGAGAATGCCGAGCAGCACGCCAACGACCTGCGGGAAGCCGAGCAGGAGTTCCGCACGATCGAGGCCGCGATTGCCGCCCTGGAAGACCCGATGGAAACACGCCAGCGGATCGAAACGCTGCGCGGAGAAATAACCGAGTTGCGCCGCGTCGAGGCCGAATGCCGCGGCGCCCACGATATCCTGGTGCGCGAGGTCGACGACCGCCGACGCCGGCTGGCCGCCATCGACCAAGATCGCATTACCTGGCAGCAGCGCGCGGATGGCGCCGCGGAACGGCTGGCGCATCTGACGGAACGCCGGGACGCGGCCCAACAACGGCGCACGCAACTGGGCGAGCGACCGGCCGAAATCCAAACCCAGCGCGCGGCGCTGCTCGACACGATCGGCGCGTCCGAGCAGACCCGGAACGCCGCCGCCGACCAGCTGGCGCAGGGCGAAACGACCCTCGAAGAAGCCGACAGCGGTCTCCGCAAGGCAGAAGCGTCGCTCGCGGAAGCGCGGGAAAACCGGGTGCGCAACGAGGCGCAGGTCGAACAGGCCGAAATCGAATGCCGCGCCGTCGTCGAACGCATCACCGAACGTCTGAACTGCAGCCCGGAAAACGTGCTGCGGGAAGCCCAGATCGAAATGGACGCCGCGTTACCGGCGCTGGACGAGGTCGAGGCGAAGATCGAACGCCTGACGCGCCAACGCGACGCCATGGGCCCGGTCAACCTGCGGGCCGAAGCCGAACTGACCGAATTGGAAGAGCAGATCACGACCATGCAGTCGGAGCGCGAAGACCTGATCGCGGCGATCGCACGGTTACGGCAAGGCATTTCCTCGCTCAACCGCGAGGGCCGCGAACGGCTGCTGGCCGCCTTCGAGACGGTCAACAAGCATTTCCAGGAATTGTTCGTGCGGCTGTTCGGCGGCGGTCGCGCGCATTTGCGCCTGACCGAAGCGGACGACCCGCTCGACGCCGGCCTGGAAATCATGGCGAGTCCACCGGGCAAGAAGCTGCAGATCATGTCGCTGTTGTCGGGTGGCGAGCAGGCGTTGACGGCGCTCTCGCTGCTGTTCGCGGTGTTCCTGACCAACCCGGCCCCGATCTGCGTGCTCGACGAGGTCGACGCGCCGCTCGACGACGCCAACGTGGACCGATTCTGCACGCTGCTGGACCAGATCGCGCATTCGGGCGACACCCGGTTCCTCTGCGTGACGCATCACCGCATGACAATGGCCCGGATGGACCGGCTCTATGGCGTCACGATGGGCGAACGCGGGGTCAGCCAGCTCGTATCCGTCGACCTGCGGCGCGCCGAGGAATTGCGCGATTCAGCCTAACCGGCACCTTTTTGCATTCGAAAGCGCGCAAGAAACCGCCGCTTTCACGCCATTTCCGCGGCGCACCATTGCGCCTTGACAGCTCTTACCCTGCTCTCTATCGTGCGCGCGATTTCGGGCGCGGGGGCAGCCTGACGGTAAGGTTGGTCCGCGTGTCCGGGGCGGTGGGGGCATGAGAGAGAAAAAACCTTCGCCTTCCCTGGATGACCTGGATGCCAAGCTTCGCAAGGCGCGCGACGACCGGTCGGGCCCAGACGAAACCAAAGGCCCTAAAACGATCAAATCAGGGTTGGGTTTCGGACTAAAGATCGGCATCGAGTTGGTTGCGGCGCTTATGGTAGGTATCGGGATCGGGTTACTGCTCGATCGGTGGCTAGACACTGGGCCTTTGTTTTTGGTTGTGTTCTTTTTCATGGGGAGCGCGGCCGGATTTTTGAATGTTTACCGCGCGGTCAGCGGCCATGGTTATGCTGCGGGGTATCGCCGGAACGATAACGCCGCCCCAACGCGGGAAGACCCGCCGAACGGGGACAAGGGGAGCTAATAAGGGCAAAAAATGGCACAGGCAGGCGCCGGCGAGAGCCAAGGTCCCCTCGCGCAATTCATGATTCAGAAGATCATCCCGTTCGAAGTCGGCGGCGTGGATGTGTCGTTCACCAATTCGTCGCTGGCGATGGTCGCGGCGGTGGTGCTGGTCTCTTCTTTCCTGGTGTTCAGCATGCGCCGCGGCGCGCTGGTGCCGGGCCGTTGGCAGATCGTCGCCGAAATGTCATACGAATTCATCGCCAACATGATCCGAGACAACGTGGGGCAAGAGGGACGGCGGTACTTCCCCTTCATCTTCACGTTGTTCATGTTCGTCCTGGCCGGCAACATGATCGGCATGGTTCCCTACAGTTTCGCCTTCACCAGCCAAATCGCCGTTACCTTCGGCTTGGCGTTCGCGGTGTTCATCGGGGTGACACTGATCGGATTCATCAAGCACGGCTTCAAGTTTTTCGGGTTTTTTCTGCCGGAGGGCGTGCCGTGGTTCCTGGCCCCTCTGATGATCCCGATTGAAATCCTCTCCTACTTGGCGCGTCCCGTGAGCCTGTCGCTCCGGTTGTTCGCGAACATGACGGCAGGCCACACGATGGTGAAGGTCTTTGCGGGCTTCATCTTCTTGCTGGGCATCGCCGGCGTCGCACCGCTGTTGATGGTGATCGTGCTGACAGGATTGAAACTGATCATCGCCTTCTTGCAGGCGTATGTATTCACCATTCTTACTTGCGTGTATCTCAACGACGCCCTGCACATGCATTGATGCCGGTCGGCGGTCTAGATCACGAAAATCCCAACGTCATACGATTGATCAAAAAGCAGAAAGGACGAAGAAGATGGAAGTAGAGGCCGCAAAATTCATTGGTGCGGGTGTGGCGGTCGTCGGACTCGGCGGTGTTGGTGCTGGTATGGCCAATATCTTTTCCACGATGATTTCCTCCGGCGCGCGCAACCCAGGCGCAATTCCCCAGGTTCAGCTATTCATGTGGATCGGCTTCGCGCTGGTCGAGGCCGTCGCGCTGTACGCATTGCTGATTTCGTTCCTGATCCTGTTCGGCTAAGTCGAACTCGCGTTAACCGAACTGGCCGGAGAGCGACGCCATGCCCCAACTCGATCCGTCGACATTCGCAACGCAGCTTTTTTGGCTCTTTCTGACGTTCACGGCGCTGTTCCTGATTGCGTGGAAGGTCGCCCTTCCGCGAATGACGGAAGTGCTCAACACGCGCCAAGAACGGATCGAGGGCGATCTGGAGAAGGCGGAAACGCTGAAAGCGGAAGCGGAAGAAGTGCTTGCGGCCTACGAGAAGACCTTGGCCGACGCGACGTCGGAAGCGCAAGGCGTGCACCATCGGACCGCGCAGGAAATGACCGAGGAGCGGACAAAGCAGCAGGAAGCGCTGTCGCGGACGCTGCTTGAGCAGGCGCAAGCCGCCGAGGCACGGATCGCAGGCGAAAAGACCGAAGCGGTGGACAACATCCGGGAGGCGACCCTCGGCGTGGTTCAAAGCGCCACGCAACGCCTAATCGGCGCGGAGGTTGCCGAGCAGGACGCCGACCGCGCCATCCGCGCCGCGCTTGAGGAGAGCCGGGCATGAGCAGCTTGCTGCAAGACGCGGCATTCTGGGCCGCCATTGCGTTCGTCGTCTTCTTCGTCCTGGCGTTCAAGCCGATGAAGAGGGTTATCCTGAAGGGGCTGGACAGCCGTATCGACACGATCCGCACGGAGGTCGAACAGGCCCAGCAACTCCGTGAGGAAGCCCAGACCCTGCTGGCGTCGTATCAGCGCAAGCAACGGGAAGCGCAGCAAGAAGCCGAGGAGATCGTCAACCGCGCCAAGCAGGATGCGGAAGCGCTGCGGGCTGCTGCGGAGCGCGATCTCAACGCGCTTCTGGAACGTCAAAAGGAACTGGCCGTCGAGAAGATCGCGCAAGCCGAAGCCGCCGCCGTACAGGAAGTGCGCGAAGTCGCGGTCGATCTTGCGGTCGCCGCGACCGAGAAGATCCTCGCCGAAAAAGTCACCGGGTCGCTATCGGACTCGCTGGTGGAGAAAGCGGTGGCGGAACTGCCGCAGAAGCTTCAGTAAACCCGTCATCAATACCGCAAAAACGGCGCGGCCTTGACCGCGCCGTTTTCTGTATCCGCCTTACCGGTACCGCGCGTCAATCGGCCGCATCCTGATAGGCATCCAACGGCGGACAGCTACACACCAAATTGCGATCCCCAAAGGCCTGATCGATCCGGTTGACCGGTGGCCAGTATTTATCCGACCGCAGCGAATGCACCGGGAAGACCGCCTGTTCGATGCTGTACCCGCGCGTCCATTCCGCGGCGATATCCTCCGGCGTGTGCGGCGCCTGCCGCATCGGATTGTCTTCCCGGTCCCAATCGCCCGATTCGATCGCCTTGATTTCCGCGCGGATGGCAATCATCGCGTCGCAGAACCGATCGATTTCCGCCAGCGACTCGCTTTCCGTGGGTTCGATCATCAAGGTGCCGGCGACCGGCCAGGACATGGTCGGCGCATGAAACCCATAATCCATCAGGCGTTTGGCGACGTCGTCCACGGTGATGCCCGCGGTGTCCTTAAAGTCCCGGATGTCGATGATGCATTCGTGGGCGACCAGCCCATGCGCCCCGGTGTAGACCACGGGATAATGCGCGGCCAACCGCTTGGCGATGTAATTCGCGTTCAGGATCGCCACCTCGGTCGCGCGCGTAAGCCCGTCACCGCCCATCATCGCGATATAGGCCCAGGATATCGGCAATATGCTGGCGCTGCCCCAGGGCGCCGCGGCAACGGCCCCAATGCCTTCCGGGCCGGCCTCGGGAATCACCGCATGACCGGGCAGGAACGCGGCGAGATGCGCGCCGACGCCGATCGGGCCCACCCCGGGCCCCCCGCCGCCATGGGGGATACAGAACGTCTTGTGCAGGTTCAGATGCGCGACATCGGGCCCGAAGGCGCCGGGCAGGCACAGGCCGACAAGCGCATTCAGATTCGCGCCGTCCATGTAGACCTGCCCGCCGTTCGCATGGATGATGTCGCAGATTTCGACAATGCTCTCCTCGAAGACGCCGTGCGTCGACGGATAGGTCACCATCAGGGCAGCCAGCCGGTCCGCATGCGCCTCGGCTTTTTCGCGAAGGTCGCCAACATCGATATTGCCGTCGTCATCGCATGCGACCACCACGACGGTCATCCCGGCGAGGATCGCGCTCGCCGGGTTGGTGCCGTGCGCCGAACTGGGAATGATGCAGACGTCCCGCTGCCCCTCGCCCCGGCTCTCGTGATAGCGCTTGATGACCAGCAATCCCGCATACTCGCCCTGCGACCCCGCATTGGGCTGCAGCGAAACGGCGGCAAAGCCGGTGATCTTCTCCAGCATGGTCTGCAGACCGTTCAGCAGCGCGCGGTACCCCGCAGCCTGGTCCAACGGCACGAAGGGATGGATCCGGCTGAATTCCGGCCAGGTCACCGGAATCATCTCGGCCGTCGCGTTCAACTTCATGGTGCACGAACCAAGCGGTATCATCGACCGGTCGAGCGCCACATCCCGCGCCTGTAACCGGCGCAGATACCGCAGCATCTCGGTTTCCGAGTGATAGCTGTTGAAGACCTCATGCGTCAGGAAGTCGGACGTCCGCCGCAACCCTTCGGGCAGCGCATTGGGCCGGTCGGCGTCGATATCCGCGACCGTGAAGCCGACCTCGTCCCGTCCGCTGACGACCCGCCACAAGGTCGACACGTCGGCGGCGGTCGTGGTTTCGTCGAGCGAGATGCCGACCGTCGCACCGTCGATCCGCCGCAGATTGATGCCCGCCGAAACCGCGCGACGATGCACCGCCGCCGCGTCGTCGACGGGAACCGTCACCGTATCGAAAAAAGCGCTGTTGGCCGGCGGCGCGCCGAGCTTTTCCAGCCCCGCCGCCAGGATCGCCGTCAACCGGTGGACCCGCGCCGCGATGGTCCGCAGCCGGTCCGGCCCGTGATAGACGGCGTACAGCCCCGCCATAACCGCCAGCAGGACCTGCGCGGTGCAGATGTTGCTGGTGGCCTTTTCGCGGCGGATGTGCTGTTCACGCGTCTGCAGCGCCAGGCGGTAGGCGGGCCGCCCGCGCGCATCGACCGAAACGCCGACCAGCCGGCCAGGCAGCGTGCGCTTGTGCTTGTCCCGTGTCGCGATGAAGGCCGCATGCGGGCCGCCGAAACCGAGCGGCACGCCGAAGCGCTGCGCGCTGCCGACAACGATATCCGCCCCCCATTCCCCCGGCGGCGTCAGCATCAGCAGGGACAGCAGGTCGGCGGCGACGCAGACCACCGCGCCGTTGTCATGGGCCGCGGCGACCATGTCCGCATAGTCCTCGACCGCACCGGTCGTCGACGGATATTGCAGAAGCATGCCGAAAATCCCGCCCTCCGGCGGGCCGGCGCGATGATCGCCCACGATCACCGAAATGCCCAACGGCTCCGCCCGGGTCTTGACGACATCGATGGTCTGCGGATGGCAATCGGCGGAGACGAAGAAGGCGTCGCTCTTGCTGCGGCCGACGCGGCGGCACATGGTCATCGCTTCCGCGGCCGCGGTCGCTTCGTCCAGCAGCGACGCGTTGGCGATCTCCATCCCGGTGAGATCGGAAATCATCGTCTGGTAGTTGATCAACGCCTCAAGCCGGCCTTGGCTGATTTCCGGCTGATAGGGCGTATAAGCGGTGTACCAGCCCGGATTCTCCATCACGTTGCGCAAAATGACCGGCGGCGTGACGCAGTCGTAATATCCCATGCCGATCATCGACCGCAGGACCTGGTTCTGCGACGCGATCGACCGCAATTCGGCCAGAATGTCCTGCTCGCCGCGGCTCGCCGGCAGATCGAGCGGTCCGGACGACCTGATCGCCGCCGGCACCGCCTTGTCGATCAGTGCATCCAGCGACGATTCGCCGATCGCTTGCAGCATCGTGGCGATATCGCCGTCGGTCGGCCCGATATGCCGTCCAACGAAGTCGTCATTCTGTTCCAGTGCGTCGAGGGGCGCGGTATCCGGCATGGGGGGCTCCCGATTTGCGGCGTCTAGCCGTGGTCCTTGGCGAATGTCTTGTAGGCGTCGGCGTCCATCAGATCGTCCAACTCCGTGGCGTCGGCCAGCTTGATCTTGAAGAACCAGCCCGCGCCCTCGGCGTCGTCGTTGATGCGTGTCGGCTCGTCGGCCAGCGTTTCGTTGACCTCGACAATCTCACCGGAGACCGGCGAGTAGATCTCGGACGCGGCTTTCACAGATTCGACAACGGCCGCCTCGTCGCCCTTGCCGAAGGTCTTGCCGACCTCGGGCACTTCGACGAACACCACGTCGCCAAGCTGCTCCTGGGCGAAATTGCTGATGCCGACCGCGCCGATATCGCCGTCGACCCGAATCCATTCATGATCCTCCGAAAACCAAACCTTACTCATCGATCGTAATCCTCTTCGTAGGTTCGAAACCGAAACATTCAGCCGCGGTAGTAGTTCTGGGCGACGAAGGGCATGTCCACCACCTGCGCGGGCAGCGGTTTGCCGCGCACGATTGCATTGATCCGGGCGCCCGTGGTCGCGTGCTCGGTCTGGACATATCCCATTGCGACCGGACCGCCAGCGGTCGGACCGAATCCGCCGCTCGTGATCGCCCCGATCGCGTTGCCGTCGGGATCGGTCAAAACCGTCCCCTCGCGCGCCGGGGCGCGCCCATCGGGCCGGATGCCGACCCGACGACGCGCCGTGCCCTCGCTCAGTTGGCGCATGACGACGGCATCGCCGGGAAAGCCGCCTTCCGCCCGCCGGCGCTTGCCGATCGCCCAGGTCAGCGATGCCTCGACCGGCGTCGTCGTCTCGTCGATGTCGTGACCGTAAAGGCATAGCCCGGCTTCGAGACGGAGCGAATCCCGCGCGCCCAACCCGATCGGTTCGACTTCGGGCTCCGCCAACAGCGTTTCCGCCAACGCCTGCGCCGCCGTCGCCGCGACGGAAATCTCGACCCCGTCCTCCCCGGTATAGCCCGAGCGGGAAACCAGGCATGATGTGCCGCCCAGCGCCATTTCCGCGCTCGCCATGAAGCGCAATGCGGAAAGGTCGAAGTCTGTATGCCGCTGCAGCGCGGCAACTGCCTGCGGCCCTTGCAACGCCAGCAACGCGCGATCTTCCCACGGCTCAACCGTCACCGACGGCGGCAAGCAGGCCCGGAGATGGGCGATGTCCGCATCCTTGCAGGCAGCATTGACAACGACATAGAAAAAATCGCCGCGGTTCGTCACCATCAAATCGTCGAGAATCCCCGCCCGCTCGTTCAGCAGCAAGGTGTAGCGCATGCGGCCCTCGCGCAGCGCCTGCAACTCGCCGGGCACCAGCGCTTCCAGCGCGGCGGCGACTCCATCCCCCCGCAACGCCACCTGTCCCATGTGGGAAACGTCGAAAAGCCCCGCTGCGGCGCGCGTGTGCTTGTGTTCGGTCAGAACGCCGGCCGCGAACTGCACCGGCATCGAATACCCGGCAAACGGCACCATCTTGGCGCCAAGCGACCGGTGCAGCGCATCCAGCGGCGTTGTCTTGAGGGGAGATTGGGGCTCGGTGCTCAAAGGCTACTCCACGGACATGCATAATGGCTCAGTGTCCATACCGTGGACGCTGAGCCCCGCTCTGTCGTGGAACCTGAGAGCATCACCAGGCCCGGAACCGGACCGCGGCTTACCCCTTCGGTGAGACCCACCGCCGCGTGGCGGATGGCGTCTACTCTCCAGAGTGCTCTTCCCTTGCGGTCCTTTCGCCTGAGAGATTCCGGGGCGGTTGCTCCTTCGGCGCCGTCTTCGACAATGCCTGCGTCTGTGGCAGCGACAATGTCGGGACGGTCTCTCCCGCAAGGATCGGCGAGCCTTTCCTTAACGGCGCCTAGGCTAAGGGCTTCGCCAGGATTGTCAATATCGGAGGAAAAGGCATCTCGGAATCGTTATTGCCGCGACCCGAGGCAGGTTACCGCCGCTTCTGCCGCCGACGGTTATAGGCCAACTCGTCCGGGGTCATCTCGAAACCGAGATAGACCGAGTAATCCGTCGGTGCGAACCCTTCTTGCCGCGGAATCTCCAGGGTCAGGTTTTCGGAGAACTTGACGTCGTCATCGTCTCGTTCGAACACGGCGATCAACGGAAAATCCTCGCGCATGAGGATCTTACGATCGCGATCGATAACGGCGATAAAAAAGGTGAACTGGGCCTTGCCGTCGGTATTCGCAGCGCCCCTATTCGCCTCCATGGCGACGCTCAGTTCCATGTCGATCGTATTCTCGTCGAAATCGCAGACGCCGGAGACCTGATTCATCTTCGTCCGGAACAACACGTTTTCCGGCCCCGCGCGCGTTCCGTCCGCGAATCGGACAAGTTCGCCCGGCGCTTCCAGGATGGCCGCGTTGGGGCACAAGGCAATTTCCTGCTCGAATTGCGCGCACGCCGCCAGGACCAACAGCCCGGCGGCCGCGGCGGCCTTCGCTATGTCATTAATCCGCAAAATGGAAACTCGATCCGATGCTCGGTAATGTCTGGCCAATCGTTGTCTTACGTCGCGGCATTTGAACCACACCTGAGGCCCAACCGCCACGGTCTTCCGTTCACGTCCTAGCGTATATGCCCGCTTCGTGAAACTGCGGCATTGACGCGCCAGCGCGCAGGATACTAGACAAGCGTCTGCACTGCGGCAAGGCATGCCCGAACACAATCGCGGCAGCGCGGCACGCCTCCTTGGCCCGGCGACCATCGTGCGGTTACGTCGCTGGGATAAAACCGAAAAGCGGATTCGATGGCCGTCTACACCGAAGTATCCGACGAAGATCTGGACCGGTTTGTCGCCGAATACGACATCGGCGACGTGCTGTCTTGCAAGGGAATCGCCGAGGGCGTTGAGAACACCAACTACCTGCTGCAGACCGAGTCGGGACATTACATCCTGACATTGTACGAACGCCGCGTGTCGCCCGAAGACCTACCTTACTTTCTCAATCTTATGGAGCATCTCGCGGCCCAGAACATCCCTTGCCCGACGCCGCTGCACGGTCGGGACGGCGAATCACTGCGCAGCCTGTGCGACCGTCCGGCCGCCATCATCAGTTTCCTCGAAGGCATGTGGCCGCGCCGCATCCACCCCTATCACTGCGCCGCCCTCGGCGAGGCCCTGGCCGATTTCCACATCGCCGGCGCGTCTTTCGGGATGTCGCGGCGCAACAACCTATCAGTGCAATCCTGGCGACCGCTGCTCGACAGCTGCATCGACCGGGCCGATCAGGTGGAATCCGGTCTCGGCGACACGCTGTCGCGCGAACTCGATCACCTGGAGAGGAACTGGCCGAACGATTTGCCGACGGGCGTGTGTCACGCGGACCTATTCCCCGACAATGTTTTCTTCCGGGGCGAGACGCTGTCGGGCATGATCGATTTTTATTTCGCCTGCAATGACTTCATCGCCTATGACGTCGGTATCTGCCTGAATGCATGGTGTTTCGAGCGCGACCGCAGCTTCAACGTGACCAAGGCCAAACTGATGCTGGCGGCCTATCGCAAACGCCGGCCCTTTTCCGCCGAAGAGATGCGGGCGTTACCCTTGCTCGCCCGCGGTAGCGCGATGCGCTTTCTGCTGACCCGGCTCTACGATTGGTTGAACCACCCGGAAGGCGCCTTCGTGAAACCGAAAGACCCGCTGGAATATCTGCGCATCCTCAGCTTTCACCAGCAGGTCACCAAACCACAGGATTACGGGCTCGAGTGATGGCGGACGACAAACGCGTGGAGATCTTCACCGACGGCGCCTGCAGCGGCAATCCGGGGCCCGGCGGCTGGGGCGCCTTGTTGCGCTGGCGCGGCACGGAAAAGGAATTGAACGGCGGCGAACACGACACCACCAACAATCGCATGGAAATGATGGCCGCGATCCAAGCGCTGGAGGCGCTGAAGCGTCCCTCGCACATCGATCTCTATACGGATAGCGTCTATCTGCGTGACGGCATCACGAAATGGATCCACAACTGGAAGGCCAAAGGCTGGAAAACCGCCGCCAAGAAACCGGTGAAGAATGTCGACCTGTGGCAGCGCCTCGAAACCGCCATGGCCCGCCATCAAGTGGAATGGCACTGGGTCAAAGGACATGACGGCCATCCGGAGAACGAACGCGCCGATATGCTGGCCCGCGACGGCATCCCGATCCGGTAACGCATACGTCCCCACCGATCCGGGAAGGAATCATGAACCGGTTCATCAAAGCGGCGAAATCATGGGACGGACCGGCGCTAACCGCCTTGCTCGACGCCGACCCCCGTTGGAGTCAATATTCGGACCGCAGCGGACGCACCGGTCTGCATTACGCAGCGGCGCGCGATGCCCGCAAGACCGACCAAGCGCCGGAGATTTCGGTCGACATCGCTAGCCTGCTCCTTCGGCGCGGCGCGGACATAGACGCCGTTCAGGAGATTCCCGACGATGGGGAAATCTTTCGCGCCCGTCCAGTCTGGCATGCCTACGCGCGCGGCCACAACCGACCGCTGGTGCGATATCTGTTGGATCAGGGCGCAAAGCCGGATGGCTGCTTGTGGGCGACCGCCTGGAACGACGATGCCGAGATGACGGCGCTGTTCCTCGAACACGGCGCATCACCGGACGACCGGTTCGACGGCGAAACGCCGTTTCTCTACGCCTACCGGCTGAAACGCTTCGCCGCCGCCAAAGTTCTGCTGGCGCATGGCGCCGATGTCGACGCACCGGACGGAAACGGAAACTCAGCCCTGCATATTGCGATCGCCAAGGGGTTTACGGTCGCCGATACCGAATTCCTGATAAACGAAGGCGCCAACCCCACACGCCCGAATGCGGAAGGAGCCGACGCCTATACGCTTGCCGAACGGCTGCGTCGGCGGGGCATTCTGCGAATGCTCGGCCGAACGCAATAACCGCCGGATCGATCTAACCGATCAGAGCTGTTCGAGGACCGTCTCCGCGCCCGAGACTTCCAGCGCGCCGCCCTCTTCCAGATTCAACTCCTTGACGACGCCATCGTCGACCACCATCGAAAAGCGGCGGCACCGAACGCCCAAGCCGCGATCGGCGAGATCGAGTTCGATCCCCATCTGTTTCGTCAGGTCCGCGCTGCCGTCGGCCAGCATCTCGACCTCGCCCCCGGTGCCCTGATCCTTCGCCCACGCGCCCATGACGAAGGCATCGTTGACCGACATGCACGCGATGGTATCGACGCCCTTGCCCTTGATCGCGCCCGCGTTGGAGAGGAAACCCGGAACATGTTGCGCCGAACAGGTCGGTGTGAACGCGCCCGGCACGCCGAAGAGGACGACTTTCTTGCCGGCGCAAAGATCGTCCGTCGTTACGGCTTCCGGACCATCCGCGCCCATTCGGAAAAGGGTCGCAGACGGCAATTTATCTCCAACTTTAATGGTCATATCCAACTCCCAAGAGGTGTTTCTTTACGTCACCTTATGGCATCAGCCAGAATCGATGCCAATGACAAATCAGCGACAGACTCGCATCTATTCGTCAATCGGCAAACGTCAAGGGCTGCGGCTACTTGGAAACGATCGCGCGGTCCGACGCGGCGTCCGAAAACGCCGACATGACGACATTCTGCGTCAACAGTTCGGGGAGGATGACGCCTTGCGGCGCCTTCGGGCCGAAGACGACATTGAACGGAATACCGTACCGGCCGAAGCGAGCGAGAAACGCGGCGATCTTCGAGTCCGGCCGCGTCCAATCCGCCTGCATGGCGACGACCGTCGGGCTTTCCAACATGTCGGCGACATCGCCTTTGTCCAACACCAGGGTTTTGTTCACCTGGCAGGTGATGCACCAGTCCGCGGTCACATCGACGATGACGATCTTGCCTTCGCTCACCAGCCGCGGGATGGCGGCTTCGTCAAACGGCTGCCAAACGCCGCTGACCGTGCCGAATCCTTTGATCGACGTTGACGACGACCCGAAGACCGGCACCAGGACCGCCGCCGTCATCAATCCCGCGACGACGACCAACGCATGTCGGCCGATACGCGAGCCTTCGAGCCGCCGCGCCGCAAGCACCATCGGCATAAGGGCCAACAGCGCCGTAATCGCGATCGTCGCTTCCATCCCCACCAAGGTATGAACAATCGTAAGCAGCCACACGCCGGTCGCCAAAAGCGCCAAGCCGAGCACGCGCCGCAGGTTTTCCATCCAGGGGCCGGGGCGCGGCAACCGTGTCGCCAGCCCCGGGAAAGCCGCAATGGCGAGAAACGGCAGCGCAAAACCGACGCCGAGCGCGGTGAACACGATCAGAATTTCCGCCGGTCCGCGGCTCAAGGCAAATCCGACAGCGGTACCGAGGAAGGGCGCGGAACACGGCGTGGCCAGCAAGGTCGCGAAGGCGCCGGACATGAAGTGCCCGCCAAGGGAATCCTCTTTGCCGCGCCGCGATGCAAGGTCGGTAACGCGACCCGGCAAATTGATCTCGAACAGACCGAACAAATTGGACGCAAACAGGACAAGGACCGCCGTCAGCAGGACGAGGAAAACCGGTTGCTGGAATTGTATCCCCCAGCCGATCATCATGCCGGCGCTCTTGAGGCCGATCAGGGCAACGGCAATCAGCAGGAGCGAGAACAGAATTCCCGCCGAAGACGCTAGAAAACCGGCGCGAACGGCGCGGCGCTCCGCACCACCGTGTCCGATGACATTCAGAAGTTTAAGCGACAGAACGGGAAGAACGCAGGGCATCAGATTGAGGATCAGCCCGCCGATCAGCGCCAGAACGATGATCGTCAGGATCGATTGAGCCTCGTCCATGCCGCCGAGGGCGACCGAAGGCACCGTCCCCTCGCCGAGACGGACGGCGAACACCTGCTCCATCGCCCGGCCCCTGTCGATCAGCGTAAGACGAAGGGGCGTCGAGTCGAATTCCTCTTGCGGCACGCCGCCCGCGGTGAGGGTAAGCACGGCGCTTCGCGCGTTCGTCGCAAGCGATACGTCCGGCCGCGTGAAAAACGCACCCTCGGGGCCTTCGACATAAAGATCGGGATCGGCGAATGCATCGGCCGCCGTGGCCTCGACCTTCAGGACCACGTCCTCGCCCTTCGCGGCCAGCGACACTGCCCCGATGGAAAGCCCCTGCCGCGGACCTTCGCCCGGCACCTGCGCCTTGAACCGAGCCAGCGCATTCGCTTGATCCGATGGCTCAGCGGGCGCCGCCGGCAAATCGAGATCGAGCTGAACCTGATGCGGCACGCAGATCTCATCGCAGGTCAAATAGGAGATATCGGCCCGCAGCGCGATCGGCTTGCCCGGCTCGACCGGCTTCACCTTCAACGGCAGAATCACCTCGTCCTTGTAGCCCAGCGTCTCCAGGCCAAGAACGGAGAACCGCTCCGGCGCGGGCCATTCCATCTGCGCCGACGCCACGTTTTCCGATTTTTGCCAATCGATCCGCGGTGGATATCCGGCGTCGCCCGGCGACCGCCAGTAGATTTTCCACCCGGGTTGCAGTTTGAACTCAAGGCCGAGCGCAACCGACTCCCGGTCGCCGACGCCCTCGGTCGCCGATACCAGGCGTAACTTGCCCTGATCGTTCACCGACCAGTCACTCTCAAGGGCGGACGCGCCGACAGCCACGCCCATCAGCGTGGCGACGAGCGCAAGCATGGCGCCGATACGGTATAGGAGTCGACCGATCACATTAAACCTTTGTTAACCATATTGTTCCGCGCCCCGACGAAAAAACCCCCATGAGAATATAGTGTCGCGGCAGGCAAGAATCCCCTCAATTTTACGTGGGTTGCCACGCGTGAACGGGCGCGGTTCGTTGGTCTTAATCCGCCTTTGGGTTCAATTATCTTCCACCAGGACGTATTATGAAGCGTCTTTCAGCATTGCATGTGGTGATGGGTTGTCCGATGGACGTCTTCGATGAAACCCCGGGTTGTCCGGCGGGTGGCTACCTGACGGGCCAACTGCTGATCGCCATGCCCAACATGCGCGATCCGCGGTTCGAAAAAACGGTCATCTACATGTGTGTTCACAATGCCGAAGGCGCAATGGGCCTTGTCGTCAACCGACAGATCGACGGCATTTCGTTCCCGGAACTGCTGGACCAACTGAACATCGAGCCCGAGGCCGCCGCGCCCAGCCTGCCGGTTCATTTCGGCGGACCGGTCGAGACAGGCCGCGGATTCGTGCTGCATTCCGCCGATTACGGACAGAATGGTACGATCATGGTCGATCCGCTGATCGGCCTGACGGCAACCATCGACATCCTGAAGGACATGGCCGAACAACGCGGTCCCCGGCAGTCCATCCTCGCCCTCGGCTACTCCGGCTGGGGACCGGGCCAGCTTGACGGTGAGATACAGCAGAATGCCTGGCTGCACGTCCCGTCGGACGATACGTTGCTGTTCGAGGGCGATCTCGACACCAAATGGGAACGCGCGATCGGCAAGATCGGCTTCGATCCGGCTTTGCTGTCGGGCGACGCCGGCCACGCTTGAGCCTAGGGTCGCTCCGCCGTCCGGCCTTTCGAGGTCATGAAGTCTTCCCGCAAAATAGCGTGCGTCACGTGGTCCTGCCATCGTCCGTTGATGCGCAGGTATCGGCGCGCGATACCTTCCTCCTGGAACCCGGATTTCAGCAGCAAATGCCGGCTCGCGTCATTATGCGGCAGGCATGCGGCCTCCACCCGATGCAGACCCAAGGTATCGAAGGCGAAGGACAGGACCAGCGCCACGGCTTCGGACATATAGCCACGTCCCGCGAACGGCTCGCCCATCCAATAACCGATATTCCCGCACTGCGTGACGCCGCGCCGGACATTCGACAGGGTAATCCCGCCGGTCAAGGCGTCGCTCGATTGCTCGAAGATGAAGAACGCGAAGCCCGACCGATTCTGCCAATCGTGGCAAAAACGCCGGTAACGCCGATTGAAAGCCGCCGGCGTCGCCGCATCGGTCGGCCACGCTGGCTCCCACGGCACCAGGAACTCGCGACTAAGATGGCGAAGGTGAACCCATTCGTCGCGGTCCCGTTTCTTCGGCGGCCGGACATAGACCGTACCGCCGTCGATCCGGACCGCCGGCATCCGACCCGATAGAATTCCCAACATGCCGCCGCCCCCGACCTTCACCCCGCTACATGACAAGCATGCCGGTCACGTCCGCAAGCGCCGGCAACTGTTCCGATGGCCCGATCGCGGCGATCGTCGGACGGCCGGAGAAAGTCCGGCGCGCCAAGCTGGCGACAGCGTCCGCATCGACCGCCTCGATGCGCAGCACTTGTTCCTCCAATGGAACCGGCGCGCCGAAAGCAAGCGTCTGCTGACCCAATTGGTCGCAGCGCGATCCGGTCGATTCCAACGACATCAGCGTGCCCGCCTTCAGTTGATTGCGGGCGCGGATGACCTCTTCATCGCGGATGGAGTCCGGTAACCGGACAATCTCGGTGCAGACCGCCTCCATCAAGGATGCGGCTTCGGCGTCCCCGGTCCCCGCATAAATGCCGAACAAGCCGCCATCCGCATAATAGGACGCGAACGAGTAGATCGAATAGACGAGGCCGCGCTTCTCGCGGATCTCCTGAAACAAACGCGACGACATGCCGCCGCCGAACAATGTGGACAGGATCGTCGCCGCGTAGAAATCGTCATCACCATAGGAAACGCCAGGAAAACCCAACACCAGGTGGAGTTGTTCCAGGTCCCGGTCGTCCCGCTGTTCGCCCCCGGTATATTGCGCCGGTTCCGTGTTGAGGCTGCCGTTCGGCTGCAAACCGCCGAAACGCCGCTCCGCGAACTTGACCAGTGCGTCGTGATCGACGCGACCCGCCGCCGCCAGGACCATTCGATCGCTCGCATAAGCCTGGCGCATGTAATCCATGATGGTCTCGCGCGTCATGCCGCGCACCACTTCGGCATGGCCGAGCACCGGCCGGCCGAGCGGTTGATCCGGAAAGGCCGTCGATTGGAAACAGTCGAAAACCAAATCGTCGGGCGTATCATGCGCCTGTCCGATTTCCTGCAATATCACGGCGCGTTCGCGTTTGAGTTCTTCATTGTCGAAGGTCGCGTTTTGAAGAATATCCGCCAAGATATCCAACGCCAACGGTACGTCTTCCTTCAACACCTTGGCGTAGTAGACCGTGCTCTCGCGGCTGGTATAGGCGTTGAGGTGACCGCCGACAGTTTCGATCTCCTCGGCGATATCGGCCGCGCTCCGACACTCGGTGCCCTTAAACGCCATATGCTCCAGCAGATGGGCGACGCCGTTCACCTCCGCCGGTTCGTTGCGCGTACCCGCGCCGACCCAAACCCCGACAGACGCGGATTCAACCGATGCCATCTCGTGGCTGACGATGCGAAAACCATTGTTCAAGGTCGTCAGGTTAACCGTCATGCAGCGCCTCGCAGCGCGGACGTCTCGCGAACGAAATCGCGCAGGGCGTCCAAGCTGTTGGGAAGAACTTTCATATGCTCGTCTCGGTCGTGCAGATCGGCAAGCCGGGCCGGCAGTTCCGGACGGACGCCAGACGCCGATTCGACGGCATCGGGAAACTTGGCCGGATGCGCGGTGGCCAGCGCGACCAAAGGATCGTTGCCCTCGGGCCGACGGACGGCCGCGGCATCGACGCCGACCGCGCTATGCGGGTCGAGCAGGACGCCGGTCTCTGCGAAAACATCCGCGATAACCTGCTTGGTCCGCGTATCGGCGACCGTGTAGCCGGTGAAGAGATCGGTCGCCGCGTGCCATTGCGATGGGTTCAGCGGCAGCGCGCCCGTCTCCCGGAACTGCGCCATCGTCTGTTTCACCGCATCCCCGTCGCGGCCGAGCAGGTCGAACAACAGCCGCTCGAAATTGCTCGATACCTGGATATCCATGCTCGGCGACAGTGTCGGTTCGACGCCGGCGATGGACATATCGTTGCTGTCGAAAAATCGGGTCAGAATGTCGTTACTGTTCGACGCTACGACGAAACGATCGATCGGCAGCCCCATGGCGCGGGCGGCGTACCCGGCGTAGACATTGCCGAAATTGCCGGTCGGCACGGCGAAATTGACCGTTCGGTGAGGCGCACCCAGGGCCAGTGCCGCGTGGAAATAGTAGACGATCTGCGCCATGACGCGCGCCCAGTTGATCGAGTTCACGGCGGAGAGTTTCAATTCGTTGCGCAGGCCCGCATCGTTGAACATCGCCTTGATCAGGTCCTGGCAGTCGTCGAAGGTGCCTTCGACCGCGATGGTATGCACGTTCGGCGCATCGACGGTGGTCATCTGACGGCGCTGCACGTCGGAAACGCGCTCATGCGGATACAGCATGAAGATTTCGATCGCCGACCGCCCGCGGCACGCCTCAATCGCGGCCGCGCCGGTATCGCCCGAGGTGGCGCCGACAATCGTGATGCGCTCACCCCGCTTGCTCAACACATGATCGAACAATCGGCCGAGCAGTTGCATCGCCACGTCCTTGAACGCCAGCGTCGGGCCGTGGAACAGTTCGAGCAACCAGAAATCGGCCCCGAGCTGGACCATCGGCGCCACGGCGGGGTGACCGAAATCGTCATAGGTCTCGTGAACGACCGCAGCGAAATCCGACGGGTCGATCCGGTCGCCGACGAACGGGGTCATGATCCGGATGGCGAGCTCGGGATAGGTCAACCCCCGCATGGCCGCGATGTCGTCGGCCGAGAATCGAGGCCAGGACTCCGGAACGTACAAGCCGCCGTCCTCGGCCAGCCCGGCCAGCAGAACCTGGTCGAACGACAGGATGGGTGCGTCGCCGCGGGTGCTTATGTAGCGCACGGTTTAGTTTCCTTCCAGAAAAGGTGCGCTAACCTAGCCTCACCGTACATATGGGGCAAGTTGCGGCGAACCAGGCGCTAACACCGAAGCCCTAACCGTTCAGATAGCGCCGCCGCAGATGCGCCTTGAAGGCGTCGGCGGCCAACGGCGCGCCTGTCGTCTGCCGAATAAGATCGTCCGTCGGATGGCATGAGCCGTGGCCGTGCACATGCTGCCGAAGCCAACGCATCAACGGGTCGAAGTCGCCATGCCGGATCGACAGCAGGATCTCCGGATCGGCCGCCGTCGCCGCCTGAAAAAGCTGCGCCGCCGCCAGGGCGCCCAAGGTATAGGTCGGAAAATACCCCCAAGCACCGGCATACCAATGAATGTCCTGCAAGCAGCCCAGCCGGTCGTCGGGCGGCACGACGCCGAGCAAATCCTTCATGCCGTCATTCCACGCGACCGGCAGGTCCGGTAACGCGAGGGCGCCGTCCAACATGGCTTTTTCCAGCCGGTAGCGCAGGATGACATGGGCCGGATAGGTAACCTCGTCGGCGTCCACGCGGATAAACCCGCGCTCGACCCGCGTGGCCCAGCGCAACAGATTGTCGCGCGTCCAGGCCGGTCCGTCGCCGTCGAAAGCGTCACGCAGCGCCGGCGTCGCCCAGTGATAGAATTCCGGCGTGCGGCAGGCCTGCATTTCCAGCAGCAGCGACTGGCTTTCATGCAGCACCATGCCACGGGCGCGGCCAACCGGCTGGTATCGCCAGTCTTCCGGGCGGCCGCGTTCATACATGGCATGCCCCGATTCATGCAGGACGGCCATCAGCGCCTCGCCGAAATCGTCCTCGTTGTACCGGACGGTGATGCGCGAGTCCTCCGGCACGCCGCTGGAGAACGGATGCGCGCTCTCATCGACCCGCGCGGTATCGAAGTCCAACCCGACGGTTTCCGCCATCCGCCGACACAACGCGCGCTGCGCCTCGGCCGGAAACGGACCCTCCGGCGAGAGGGGCGCGCCCGCCGCATCCTGCCGGGTCAGCACATCGTCGAGGAAATCCGGGAGGAATGCGGCCAGATCGTCGAAGAGCGGATCGATGTGGCTGCTCGACGCGCCGGGCTCATAGTCCCGCAACAACGCATCATAGAGGGAACAATCGAGCGCCTCGCCGCGCGCCGTGCCGATTGCCCGGGTCAGGTCGAGTAAGCCGCCGAGCGGCTCGACGATCGCGGAAAAGTCGTCGTCTTGGCGGGCTTGCCGCCAGGCGACCTCGCAAAGCGAGCAGGCGCGGCTGTGGGCCGCCACCAGGTCCGCCGGTACAGCGACGGCCTTGTCGTGGATGCGGCGCATCTCGCGCAGGTTGGCCGCCTGCCAAGCATCCAGATTCGCCGCCGATACCGCCGCCAGATCATCCGCGAGACCGGACGCCGTCAGCTTTTCATGCCGCATCACCTCAAGCCGCGACAATTGCTCGGCGCGCGCAACCGCACCGCCGGGCGGCATGATGGCGGCCTGATCCCAGTGAAGGATTCGGATCGTATCTTCCAAGACGCAGATATCGTGGAACTGCGTCTCCAAACGTTGATACGCGGTCGTCTTGTCGGTCATCGGACCTCCGTGCGCCGGCACGGCCGACGGCTATGATCTATTGCGATGATAGAGCAGATAGATGACAAGCAGGGAGGCGGCAAGCGCGAACCAGGTGATCGCGTATTCAAGATGGTTGTTGCGGATATCCATACGCCACTGGCGGCCGACGGGAAAACCGCCCGGCGTGCCGGCCATGTCGGCGACGAGATAATAGCCTTCCACCAACGGAATGCTGGTCACCTGCGACATCTTATTGCTGTCGACGGTGAACCAATTGTTCTTTTCCGGACTGTCGTCCGGCGTAAACAATCCCGGCGGCCGCTGCAGGCGGATGATGCCCTCGACCGTGACGTCGCCGGTTACCTGACCTTCGGCGCGTTTCGCCGGGTCCTGTTTATCGAACGGCACCCAGCCGCGGTTGACCAGGACCGCCGGTTTGCCGCCGGGCCGCTCGAGCGGGGTCAGCACATGGAAGCCCGGATTGCCGCGCAGCGAGCGGCTGACGAGATACAATTCCTGGTCGTGACGGAAGCGCCCGGTCGCGGTGATACGGCGGAATTCGAGCGCCGCCAAATCGGCCGAAGGTTCCGGCGCGGCGACCGCCGCGCTGGTGGACCGCGTTTGCAGCTTCTCGATCAGGTCCGCCTTCCAGTGCATGCGCTGAACCTGCCAAAGGCCAAGGGCGACCAGCGCGATCAACGCCGGAACCGTGATCAAGGTCGGCCAAAATGCCGGTCGAAAGCCCACAGCGCTGCTCCTACTCTGAATCGTCTTTGAACGTATTAAGCCCCGTATCGCCGGCGCGATGCCGGTACTGCAACGCAACCAGCGTCGCCTTGAACGGCCGCAAAAGCAGCAGACAACCGGCCAATATGGCTGGTCCCCACAGGACGACATGAACCCAATAGGGCGGTTGGAACACCATCTCGGTCCACAGGGCGAAGCCGGTCACGATCGGGCCGACAATAAAGATAACGAAGATCGCGGGCCCGTCGCCACTATCCGCAACGCTGAAATCCAGGCCGCAGGATGAACACTTGTCGGCCACCGTCAGGAATCCGTCGAACAATGCGCCGACCCCGCAGCGCGGACAACGGCACCGCAAACCGGCGGAAAACGGAGAAACGGCTGCTGTCGTCCTCCGCATTCAACGACCCCTTAGCTGCCCCACCAGTAGATGCAGCAGAACAGGAACAACCAAACCACGTCAACGAAATGCCAATACCACGCGGCGGCTTCGAACCCGAAATGATGGTCGGCCTTGAAATGCCCCTTGCGCGCCCGGAACCAGCACACGATCAGGAAAGCCGTACCGACCACGACATGGAAGCCGTGGAAACCGGTCGCCATGTAGAAGGTCGACGAATAGATGCCGTCGGTGAACCCGAACGTGGCGATCGCATACTCATACGCCTGGAACCCGGTGAACAACAGACCAAGGATGATGGTCATGCCGAGGCCGGTGATCATCGCCCGCTGGTTGCCTTCGCGCAGCGCATGATGCGCCCATGTGATGGTGCAGCCGGAGAGCAACAGAATCAGCGTGTTCATGAACGGCACGCCGAAGGCCGGGAGCGTCTCCACGCCTTCCGGCGGCCAAACCGCCGGCGTAACCTTCGGGAAAAGGCTTGAATTGAAGAAAGCCCAGAAGAAGGCGACGAAAAACATCACCTCGGACGCGATGAACAGGGTCATGCCGTATCGCATGCCGATTTGCACGATCGGCGTATGATGCCCCTCGTGCGTCGCTTCCCGGATGACGTCGCGCCACCACATCCACATCGTCAACAGGACAAGGAAAACACCCGGCATGAAGGCCCAGATTCCAAGCGCCGTGACGAAGTCCTCGCTGTCCGGCCCGAAGAAGTCGGGATGCATAAACACCACGGTGCCGAACGCCAGCGCGAACGCCGACGCCGCGCCCAGGGCCGGCCACGGGCTGGGATCGACGAGATGGTAATCGTGTTTGATTTCGTCGTGATGGGCTTCAGCAGTCATTCTTTCATCCCCAATTCGTTCCGCGGCATAATGTGGCCGTGGGTCTTTCTCGTTAGTTAAGTCCCCGTGCCGTATCGGCGCCGTCCAAGAAGCTCACCGACTGCTTGTCGGCCGCCGGCTCCTGATCGACCGGGAAAAACGTATAGGAAAGCGTGATGGTTTTTACGTCTTCCGCGTTGCGGTCGTCCGCAATTTCCGGATCGACGAAAAACATCACCGGCATGTCAATCGATTGGCCCGGTTCAAGCAGTTGTTCGGTAAAGCAGAAGCACTCGATCTTGTTGAAATACTGGCCGGCCTTGAGCGGCGTGACGTTGAAAGTCGCGGTGCCGACGACAGGGCGGTCCGACGTATTGGTCGCGCGGTAATAGACCACCGCCGACTCGCCGACCTTGAGCTCCACCTGGCGCTGCACCGGCTGGAAGGCCCAGGGTATGCCGTTCGCCATGGCGTCGAAGCGCACCTTCATCATGCGGTCGAGCACAATCGAGCTTTCCGCTTCCGCGACCTGCGTGGTGCCGCCGAACCCCGTCACCTGGCAGAATATCTTGTAGAGCGGAACCGCGGCGTAGGACGCGCCGATCATGCCGAAAACCACCAACGTAAGCGTCACCAGCATGCGCTTGTTCTTGCGGTCGCCGGAGTCGCGCGGGAGCACGTGAGTCGCCATCAGATCAGTCTCCTCCGCCCATGCGGATAATTGCGATGAAATACACCAGAACACAGAATCCGACCAACAACAGCATCACCGCAATATTCTTCGTGCGCTGCTTGCGATGCATCTCGCTGCGATAGGTCTTTTCGGTCTTGCCGTCTTCTTTGGCCATCATTCCATCAGTCACTGTGCGGCCCGCTAACCGGCGACGCCCGGCGCGCGATCCACAACCAACAAAGCGAAGAGCGCGAAAAGATAGAAGATCGAAAACCCGAAGACACGTTTCGCACTGCGATCGGTGTCGTCACGGCACACCGCCACCGCACCCGCGATAAAGATCGCGCCCAGCAGAACCGCGGCGGAGCCATAGATCCAGCCCGCAAACCCCAACAGCGTCGGCGCCATCGCGACCGGCGCCAACAGAACGGAGTAGATTAGGATTTGCCGTTTGGTTTCGCGCTTGCCCGACACCACCGGCAACATCGGCACATTCGCCGCCGCGTAGTCGCCGCAACGGTAGAGCGCCAGCGCCCAGAAATGCGGCGGCGTCCACATGAAGATGATCAGGAACAGAACCAGCGATTCGATGCCGACGGTCCCGGTCACCGCGGCCCAGCCGATCACCGGCGGAAAGGCCCCGGCCGCGCCGCCGATCACGATATTCTGCGGCGTCCGGCGCTTGAGCCAGATCGTGTAGACGAAAACGTAAAACAGGATACTGGCCGCCAGCAGCCCCGCCGCGACGAAGTTGACCGCAAGCCCCATCAACAGGACCGACCCGCAAGCCAACACGACGCCGAAGGTCAACGCCTCGTCGGGCTCGACGCGCCCAAGCGGGAGCGGCCGCTGGCTCGTGCGTTCCATCACGGCGTCGATGTCGCGGTCGTACCACATGTTAATCGCGCCCGCCGCGCCCGCACCGACCGCGATGGCCAGCACCGCCACGGCGGAGAGCAGCCAATGCAACTCACCGGGCGCCGCAAGCAGGCCCGCAAGCCCGGTAAACACGACCAGCGACATGACCCGCGGCTTCATCAAGGCCATGTAGTCGCCCACTTCCGCCGTCGGCATATCCGGATGGGCCGCCGTCGTGTCTACGCGATAGGCCGTATCAGACACACGCTCTCTCCGCCGAATGCTTCTTCATATGCCTCTACTTGATTTGCGGAAGTTGGTTGAAGGTATGGAACGGCGGCGGCGACGACAGGGTCCATTCGAGGGTCGTTGCCCCCTCGCCCCAGTAATTCGCCTCCACCCGCCGGCCGTATTTCACCGTGTAGATCAGCAGGCCGATGAAGAACAGCGTCGACGCGAAGGAAATGTACGAGCCGATCGACGACACGTAGTTCCACCCCGCAAAGCCGTCGGCATAGTCGATATACCGGCGCGGCATGCCCGCAAGCCCCAGGAAATGCTGCGGGAAGAAGGTGATGTTCACGCCGATGAAGGTCGTCCAGAAATGGAACTTTCCGGCCCATTCGGGATACTGCCGGCCCGACATCTTGCCGATCCAGTAGTAGATGCCGGCGAAGATGGTGAACACCGCGCCGAGCGACAGCACGTAATGGAAATGCGCGACCACGTAATACGTGTCATGCATGACCAAGTCGACGCCCGCATTGGCGAGAACCACGCCCGTCACGCCACCGACCGTGAACAGGAAGATGAACCCGATCGCAAACAGCATCGGCGTGTCGAAGCGGATCGAACCGCCCCACATGGTCGCGATCCAACTGAATATCTTCACGCCCGTCGGCACGGCGATAACCATCGTCGCGGCCACGAAATAGGCGCGCGTGTCGACGTCCAGGCCGACCGTGTACATGTGATGCGCCCACACGATGAAGCCGATGAAGCCGATCGCGACCATGGCGTAGGCCATGCCGAGATAGCCGAAGACCGGCTTGCGCGAGAAGGTCGAGATGATGTGGCTGATGATCCCGAAGCCCGGCAAGATCATGATGTAGACCTCGGGATGACCGAAGAACCAGAAGAGATGCTGGAACAGGATCGGATCGCCGCCGCCTTCGGGCTTGAAGAAGACGGTGCCGAAGTTACGGTCGGTCAGCAGCATGGTGATGGCGCCGCCGAGCACCGGCAGCGACAGCAGCAACAGGAAGGCGGTGATCAGGATCGCCCACGAGAACAGCGGCATCTTGTGCAGGGTCATGCCCGGCGCGCGCATGTTGAAGATCGTGGTGATGAAGTTGATCGCACCCAGGATCGACGATGCGCCGGCAAGATGCAGCGCGAAGATCGCCAAGTCCACCGCAGGCCCTGGATGGCCGGTATCGCTCGATAAGGGCGGATAGATCGTCCACCCGGTCCCGGCGCCGCCGCCGATCAACGCCGACATCAGCAGCAGGATGAAGGCCGGCACGAGCAGCCAGAAACTGATGTTGTTCATGCGCGGGAACGCCATGTCCGGCGCACCGATCATCAACGGCACGATCCAGTTCCCGAAACCACCGATCGCCGCGGGCATGACTACGAAGAACACCATGATCAGGCCATGCGCGGTAATGAACATATTCCACATATGGCCGTCGGGCAGGCCGTCCGCCGTCGTCATATATTGAACGCCCGGCTCCTGCAGTTCCATCCGCATGTAAACGGAGAAGGCGCCGCCGATCAGTCCGGCAACGATCGAAAACACAAGGTACATCGTCCCGATGTCCTTGTGGTTGGTCGAATACAGATACCGCTTCAGGCCGGTCGGCGTGTGATGATCGTCATGCCCGTGGGCGTCGGCTGAATGTCCAGTGGCCATTATATTAGTCCCCAATTCACTCTTTTAGTTGCCCGCTTCATCCTGGGCGACCTTTACGGTCGCCGCAGCCGGTAGCGCTTTCACCGCCTTGACGGGGGCCGGCTCGTCCACCCGGGCAAACTCCTCTTTCGCTTTCTCGACCCAAGCGTCGAATTCCGCCGGCGGCACCGCCTTCACCATGATCGGCATATAGGCGTGCCCCGCGCCGCAAAGCTCCGAGCAAAAGCCGTAATAGGTGCCGGGTCTGTCGATTTGTACCCAAGTCTCGTTGATTCGGCCCGGCACCGTGTCCAACCGCACGCCGAGGGGCGTGATCGCCCAGGCATGCAATACGTCGGTCGCCGTCATCAGCAGGCGGACCTTCTTGCCGACCGGCAACACAACCGGATTATCCGTGTCCATCAGCCGTTTCTGGCCCGGCTGGATTTCGTCTTCCGGAATCATGTTGGCGTCGAAGGTGAAGTTGCCGTGGTCGGGGTATTCGTAGCTCCAGTACCATTGATGACCGATGACTTTGAGCGTCATGTCGGCCTCCTGCGTCTTATCGGCGAAATACAGCAACCGGAAAGACGGAATCGCGATGCCGATCAGAATCATGATCGGAATCACAGTCCACAGAATCTCAATGGTCGTATTGTGCGTCGTCGTCGTCGGGGTGGGGTTCCGCTTTTCCCGGAACCGCCAACTTACGTACAACAGCAGAACGAGCACGAAGATCGTGATGGCCGTAATGATGACGAGTAGGAGATCGTGAAAATCGACGATCTTTTCCGCTGTCGGCGATGCGGCCTCGGGCAATCCGAGTTGCCAGTTGCGCGGGCCTTCCGCAAAGGCCGGCCCTGTAAAGAGCAGCGTTGCCCACGCCGCGAGCGTTGCCAATCGACTTGTCACGCTTACTTCCCCCGTAATACCGCCGACGAAGAGCCGGCGCATAAACCGTTGAGGTTTGGAATTCCTGAAAACCACCCCTGAGACGACTGCATGTATACCATTCGTCTAAACGAGCTTGGACATCTAGCGACACTATGTCGCAAAATCGCAACCTGTCCCTAAATACACCAAATAGCAAGGGTTTCGTGTCGATGCATCCCGCGCTATCCACGGAGCGACGACCGCATGCAGGCGTGAATATCCGTGAATTCGCTGATGTGGAAGTGGCGCTTGCCGAGTATACATTACTCAAGGTGAACGGAGGCGCCGGGGCGCAGCCCGCCGGCCAAACCGGTAGAAACTGAGATCGAGAATTCAACCGTTGCACGGAGATCCTGCATCATGACGAACCTGTCCACGACCGACGATCTGTTTTTCGGCAAGACCGGCTTGGACCGGGACCGCGTCACCGATATCGCGGCCGACGCGCTGAAGGGGATGGACGACGGCGAGTTGTTCCTCGAATACTGCCAGTCGGAAAGCATCTCCTTCGACGACGGCCGGGTGCGCAGCGCCAGCTTCGATACGGCGCACGGCTTCGGCCTTCGGTCGGTGGCCGGGGACGCCACGGGTTACGCGCATTCGTCCGAAGTCTCGGAAGCGGCGATGCGCCGCGCCGCGGCGACCGTCCAGGCGGTCAAGAGCGGCCATAGCGGCAGTTTCTCGGACGCCCCGGCGCCGACGAACCGCAGCTTGTACACGGACGACAATCCGCTGGGCGAAATTCCCTTCGAGAAGAAGGTGAGCCTGTTGGCGGAGATCGACGCCTATGCGCGCGCCAAGGACAGCCGCGTGAAACAGGTGATGGCGTCGCTCGCCGGCGAATGGCAGGCGGTGCAGATCATCCGGCCCGACGGGTATCGCGTCGCCGATATCCGCCCGCTCGTGCGACTCAACGTCATGATCGTCGCCGGCGAGGGGGACCGGATGGAAAGCGGCAGCCACGGGGCCGGCGGCCGCACCAGCTTCGCCGCCTATCTCGACCCGGCCGCCTGGCAAGGCCAGGTCGACGAAGCGCTGCGCCAGGCCGTCGTCAACCTGGAATCGGTTCCCGCTCCCGCCGGCGAAATGCAGGTCGTGCTCGGCCCCGGCTGGCCCGGCGTGTTGCTGCATGAAGCCGTCGGCCACGGCCTGGAAGGCGATTTCAACCGCAAGAAAACATCGGCCTTCGCCGGATTGATGGGCGAACGGGTCGCCGCCCCCGGCGTCACCGTGGTCGACGACGGCACGATTCCCGACCGGCGCGGCTCGCTGACCGTCGACGACGAGGGCACGACCGCCAGTTCGACCACCTTGATCGAGGACGGCATCCTCGTCGGCTACATCCAGGACCGGCTCAACGCCCGCCTCATGGGCATGGAGCCGACCGGCAACGGCCGCCGGCAATCCTACGCCCACGCGCCGATGCCGCGCATGACCAATACCTACATGCTGGACGGCGACAAGGATCCGGACGAAATCCTGGCCTCGGTCGACAACGGCCTCTATGCGGTCAACTTCGGCGGCGGCCAGGTGGACATCACCAGCGGCAAGTTCGTCTTCACCTGCACCGAGGCCTACCAGATCGAGGACGGCAAGGTCGGCGCGCCGGTCAAGGGCGCCACGCTGATCGGCAACGGTCCCGACGTATTGACCAAGGTCTCGATGATCGGCAACGACACCAAGCTCGACGACGGTGTCGGCACCTGCGGCAAGGACGGCCAATCTGTCCCCGTCGGGGTCGGGCAGCCGACCATGCGGATCGACGGTCTGACCGTCGGCGGCACCGCCGCGTAGCATCCGCCGGCGGGACAGCCGTCCCGCACAGGGCATTCGCAGAAAGGCTGACCGGTGCCCAGCGAGAGCATCCGTCCGGCAACCCCATCCGACGCGGGCGCCATCCGCGCCGTCGTCGATGCCGCCTATGCGGTCTATCTGCCATTGATGGATAAGCCGCCCGGCCCCATGCTGGACGATTATGACGCCCGGATCGCGGCGGCGGAGGCGTTCGTGCTGGGGGCCGGCACGGATATTCTGGGAATCCTCATCCTGATCGACGCGGACGGGTATCTGCTGCTCGACAACGTGGCGGTCGCCCCGGCCGCCCATGGGCAGGGCGTCGGCAAACGGCTGGTGGCCTTCGCCGAAACCGAAGCACGGCGGCGCGGCTACGGCGAAATCCGGCTCTACACCCACGTCGTGATGGCGGATAACGTGGCCTATTACGAAAACCTAGGATGGGAAGAGACGCATCGCGGCGAGCAGGCCGGCTATCGGCGCATCTTCATGCGTAAGCGCCTGTAATTGCCCAGAACCGGCGACCGGATCAGTAGGACATGTCCGCGTAGACGCGGTCGATATCGCCCTGCCATTCGCTGTTATACAGCGCCAACAGGCGCTCGGCCGGTGAAATGCCGGACTCGGCGATTTCCTTCAACTCGTCGAGATAGGGTTCCTCGTCGACATACTCGACATCGGGAATCGCACGGCGACGCAGGCCGGCCGCCGCCAAGTCGACCATTTGCCGCGCGATGTCCTGCACCGTGCCGTTACGGAACGGCGCCTTGAGCGCGTGCCGCGGCACCGCGTCGCGCATCGCCGACATCTCTTCGATCGTCCAGTCCTTGCACATGTCCCAGGCGGCATCGAGCGCCGCATCGTCGTACAAGAGCCCGACCCACAGCGCCGGTAACCCGCAAAGCCGCGCCCACGGGCCGCCGTCCGCCCCGCGCATTTCGATGAACCGCTTCAGGCGGACTTCGGGGAAAGGTAGGGTGATCTGGTCGTTCCAGTCGCCCATATGCGGCACCTGCCCCTCGAAACCTTCGAGCTTGCCCGCCATGAAATCGCGGAAGGACTTGCCGGCAACGTCGTTGTAGACGCCGTCCCGGTAGACGAAATACATCGGCACGTCGAGCACGTAATCGACCCATCGCTCGAACCCGAAGCCTTCGTCGAACACGAAAGGCAACATGCCGCACCGGTCCGGGTCGGTGTCGGTCCAGGTATGGCTGCGGAAGCTCGCGAAGCCGTTCGGCTTGGCCTCGGTGAAGGGCGAGTTGGCGAACAGCGCCGTCGCGGCCGGCTGAAGGGCGATGGCGACGCGCATCTTCTTGACCATGTCCGCTTCGGACGAGAAATCCAGATTGACCTGAACGGTGCAGGTACGCAGCATCATGTCGAGTCCGAGCGTGCCCTTCTTCGGCATGTATTCGCGCATGATCTTGTAGCGCCCCTTTGGCATCCAGGGGATATCCTCGCGCCGCCATTTCGGGTTGAAGCCGAGTCCGACCACCCCGGCCCCGATCTCGTCGCACACCTCGCGCACCTGGGCGAGATGCGTGTGCACCTCGTTGCAGGTCTCATGGATATTGCTCAACAAGCCCCCGGACAGCTCGAACTGGCCACCGGGTTCCAGCGTTACCGCCCCGCTGGTCGGATGGGTCAACGCAATCACGTTGCCGGCCTCTTCGACCGGCTGCCAGCCGAACCGTTGCAACCCTTCCAGCAGCATCCTAATGCCGGGCCGTCCGTCGTAGGACAGCGGGCTGTTGTCGGTCAGATCGTAGGCGAATTTCTCGTGCTCGGTGCCGATTCGCCACTCCGAACGCGGCTTGACGCCTTGCTCAAGATATTCAACCAGTTGTTTCTTATCGGTGATGACTTCGCCGCCAGCAGACGCAGGTGCTGCCATATTCGAATGTGCTTTCGTGTTTTAGACCCGATCAGAGTGCCAATCCCCAAGAACCGACTGCCAACATACTAGGGCGGACAAGGCGGCGGTTTCAGCCCGAAGGATGCGGGGGCCAAGACTTACCGGCGTAACAAAGGGCAGTTTTCCAAGTGCGTCAAGTTCGGATGGATCAAATCCGCCCTCCGGCCCGGTGAGGATCGCCCAAACGGCTGCCGACCCGGACACGGCTTCCGCCGTCAGGATGTCGTGAATAGGCTGCGCGGATCCCGCCTCGGCGCAGAGAAGGAGGCGGCGCTCGGACGGCCAATCCGCCATCACCGCCGTCAACGGCTGCGCCTCGTCCACCGCCGGCAAGGTCGTCCGCTCGCATTGCTCGGCCGCCTCCGCGGCATTCGCCCTCAGGCGCTCGACATTGACCCGTTTCACATCGGTATGCCGGGTCATGACCGGCTGCAGCCTCGACGCCCCCAACTCGACCGCTTTCTGGACGAGAAAATCCAGCCGCGCCCGCTTGATCGGTGCGAACAGCAACCAGATATCCGGTTCCGCGCCCTGTTCGCGCGTCTGCCTCTCAATGACCAACGAACACCAGCCCCGCCCGAATCCATCGACCCTGGCATGCCATTCACCGTCGCGGCCGTTGAACAGCGCAACCACATCACCCGGGGCGAGCCGCATGACATGCCGCAGGTAATGCGCCTGGGCGGCCGCCAGGCCGACAGTCAGACCGTCGCCGAGGTCATCGTCGACATAAAGCCGGGCCCGCGCCCGTTGCCGCATTTTCCGTATCTCCTTCGCTTGAGCCGCCTGCAACTCGCCGGCAAGATTAGCGCATGACAGGCGACAGCCCCAACCCAAGCCGAAGCGCAAGCGATATCGCCACGGGCGACTGGATCGACCGGCTCGTGCCGACGCCGGCGCGACCGTATCTGCGCCTCGCCCGTATGGACCGGCCGATCGGCACGTGGCTTCTGTTGATACCGTGCTGGTGGGGCACAGCGCTGGCGACGGCATCGGTTCTTGGCCCGGATCCGATGCGATCCCTGCAATACGCGCTGCTGTTCGCCATCGGATCGCTGGTCATGCGGGGCGCCGGCTGCACATGGAACGATATACTCGACCGGGATTTCGACGCGCGGGTCGCGCGCACCGCGACCCGTCCGATCCCCAGCGGCGCGATCACCGTCAAACAGGCCGTCGTCTTTCTGGCCGCGCAAATGCTTGTCGGCTTGTGCGTCCTGATCTTCTTCAACGCCTTCACCATCGCCGTCGCCATGTCATCGCTGCTGCTGGTCGCCCTCTATCCGCTGATGAAACGCATCACCTATTGGCCGCAAGCGTTCCTCGGCGTGACCTTCAACTGGGGCGCGTTGGTCGGATGGGCGGCCGTGACGGAGTCGCTGGCGTTGCCGGCGCTGCTGCTTTACGCGGCGGGGGTCGTCTGGACGCTGGGCTACGACACGATCTACGCCCATCAGGACAAGGAAGACGACGCGCTGATCGGCGTAAAATCCACCGCGTTGAAGCTCGGCGCGAACACGCGGCCCTGGCTGTGGGTTTTCTATACGCTCACCATCGTCCTGCTGGTCGCGGCCTTCTGGACCGCCGGTTTGCAATGGACGGCCTATCCCTTTCTCGCCTATGCCGCCTTCCAACTCGCGCGGCAGGCGGCAACGGTCGACCTGGACGACCCGGCGGATTGCCTTGTGAAGTTCAAGTCCAACCGGTACGCGGGTCTCTTGGTTCTGGCCGCCATGCTGGCGGGCGGCGTGCCGATTGCCTAAGGATCCGAAAACGTTCATCGAGGCGAACACCGCCATCGAAACACCGCCGCTGATTCCGGAAGTCCGCCTGCGTCTGGCGACCGAGATCGTCCCGATCTGGCAGGCGACCGAGGACGACCTGGCCCATCTCGGCATCCCGCCGCCCTACTGGGCCTTCGCGTGGGCCGGCGGACAGGCGGTGGCGCGATACATCCTGGACAATCCCGATGTCGTCGCCGGCAAACGCGTGCTCGATTTCGCCAGCGGATGCGGGCTGGTGGCGATCGCCGCGGCAAAATCCGGCGCGGCTTCCGTGACCGCCAGCGATATAGACCCTTTCGCCATGGCGGCGATCGACCTCAACGCCAAGCTGAACGCGGTGACGATCACGGCGACGTCGGAGGACCTGATCGGTCAGGATGGTCCCTGGGACGTCGTGCTGGCCGGCGATATCTGCTACGAGCAACCGCTTTCCGACCGGGTGGCGCAATGGCTACGGCGTCTGGCGCGCAAGGGCCGGACCGTGCGGCTCGGCGACCCCGGCCGGACATATTTGCCGCAGGGCGGACTGGACTGGGTCGTCCGCTATGCCGTCAAGACGACGCGCGAGTTGGAAGACACCGACGTGCGCAACGCGGTGGTCTGGAAATTCACGGCGGACTAGTCGAACGTCAGTCCGAGCACCTCTTCCGCCGCCGCTTGCAATTCAGGATCCAGCGGATGCGGTTTGAGATCGACCCCGGCGGCCATCCGTTCGGTAATCAGCGACAGCGCATCGATCCTCGCACGCTTCTTGTTATTGGTGGCGATAACGTGCCACGGGGCTTCCACGGTGGACGTCTTGGCGACCATTTCGTCGATCGCGGTTTCGTAAAAATCCCACTTCTCGCGGTTGCGCACATCCTCGAAGGTCAGTTTCCAGCGCTTCAACGGATCGTTCACCCGGTGCTTGAACCGCTTCAATTGTTCGTCCGACGAAATATGCAGGAAGATTTTCACCAATCGAACACCGTCATTGATCAGCATATGTTCGAATTCGTTGATCTCCGCGTAGGCACGGCGCCACTCCGCTTTCGTGGCGAAGTGTTCCACCCGCTCGACCAGCACCCGGCCGTACCAGGACCGGTCGAACACCGCGAGCCGGCCGCGTTCGGGCAAACGCCCCCAGAACCGCGTCAGATAGTGCTGCCGGCGCTCCACCTCATTGGGCGCGCCGATCGGCCAGACCTTATAGGCGCGCGGATCCAGGACGCTGGTCAACCGCCGGATCGTTCCGCCCTTGCCGGCGGCATCCACGCCTTCGAACACCACCACCGCGCGGTCGCCCGTGTGCATGTAGGCCTGGAGGATCGTCAGCATGCGCTGCTGCAGGACCGCCAGCTTCTTCTCGTAAACCGCTTTGGTGATCCGGCCGTCCGTGTCGAGCGAAGCGACCTTGATCTTGTCCCGGCGCAGCTTAATCGATGTCTTCATCGGTCGACGATCCGGAAGTGATAATCGAAGGGCACGGAATCCTCGGACAATCGCTCGATGCAGGATCGGCGATAGTGCGGGTCATCGACGAGGCGCAGCACGAAATCATCATGATCGCCCTCATGCGCCAGCCGCTCCTGCACATGGCGCAGCATCTCCGCCGTGGTGCGCCCGGCGTTCCGCCGTCCTTCCGCCGGCACCGCGCCGAGACTGACGGGATTTTCGTCATGCACCAGGTGGCCCAGCCGCGCCACGTAGAGAAAAACCGATTCCCGCGTCCTGTCGCCGTCGAGACGCAGGTCGACATCGGCAATCTCGGCGAAATGATAATTGCCTTCGGTCTTGTGCATGATGTCGAGTTGCGCGTCGTCGAGCCAGGTGACGTAGAGCGTCACGTCGACGCCCGGCGCACGCTGCAACATGGCCGGCACCGCGCCATAGGTCGAGATATGGGCCGCGAACACCACGTCGAAATCGGCAAGGGTGGCCTGCTGCACCGGGATCGCATGATGGCTGCCGACGCCGTATTTGCGCGCCAACTGCTGCGGCGACTGGTTCGACCCGACGGCCAACACCGGCGTCCGGCCGTCGGTCATCGCCGGATCGAACGCATCCACATGCATCGGGTCCGCCTGCGTCCCCGTCCAAATATACGAACGCCCGGGCAGTGCGTAGGGATAGTCGCGCGCGCGGGCAAGGATATCGTCAGGGTCGGCCATAAACACTCTCAACCGTCATAATCTTGAAATACATAGTCGATCAGGACATTCGGCGTGGTCAAGCGCACCCTTTGCATTCGTCTCGTTGCCGGCCCCGATGAAAATGCTACCCTGCGCCGCGCCACAAGGGTTCTGTCCGAATATGTTCTCCCGTCGCGCCACCGCCATCACGATCATCGCCGTCAGCCAGGTCGCGGCGATGGCGTTGTGGTTCTCCGCCTCCGCCGTCGTGCCGTCGCTGCGCGCGCAAGGACTGATCGACGCGCAATCGGCGTCCCTGTTCACCAGCGCCGTCCAGCTCGGCTTTGTCGCCGGCACGCTGTGCAGCGCCTTCTTCGGGCTTGCCGACCGGCTGGACCCGCGGCGGTTCATCATGGCGTCCGCCCTGGTCGGGGCCGCGGCGAACGCGGCGATCCTGCCCGTCGACCCGGCCTCGCCCATCGTCGTGATGCTGCGATTCGTGACCGGCATGTGCATGGCCGGAATATATCCGGTCGGCATGAAATTGGTGACCACCTGGGCCAAGGCCGATATGGGGCTGATGGTGGGGCTATTGGTCGGCGCTCTCACGCTGGGGTCGGCGTCGCCGCATTTGTTCAACGCGCTCGGCGGGGTCGATTGGCGGCTGACCTTGCTCGCCGCATCGCTATCGGCGTTGGCGGCCGCCTTTTTGATCCGGCTCGCGCCGGTCGGCCCCAACACCGCCCCGTCGCCGCCCTTCGATCCGCGCCACGCCTTGAAAGGGTGGACCACGCCATCGCTGCGCCTCGCGAATATCGGCTATCTCGGCCATATGTGGGAGCTGTATGCGATGTGGGCGTGGATCGGCGTGTTCCTCGACGCCAGTTTCCGGCTCACCTTCGGCGATGCCGGCCAGGCCTCCGTATGGGCCGCCGGCGCGACCTTCGCGACGATCGCCGCGGGCGCCATCGGGTGTATTCTGGGCGGCGCCGTCGCCGACCGATGGGGCCGGACCAAGTTGACCATCGCCGCCATGACGGTCAGCGGCGGCTGCGCGTTGGTGACCGGTTTCCTGTTCGGCGGCCCGCCGCTCGCACTCGTCGCCGTGTGCTTGATCTGGGGATTCTCGATCGTCGCGGACTCGGCGCAATTCTCCGCCAGCGTCGCGGAACTGTCGGACAAATCGCTGATCGGCACGATGCTGACCATGCAGACCAGCCTCGGATTTCTATTGACCCTGCTGACGATCCACATGATCCCACCGCTGGTCGAGGCCGCGGGCTGGTCCTACGCCTTCGCCGTCCTCGCCGCCGGGCCGGTCATCGGGGTCGTCGCGATGGCGCGGCTGCGCGCGCATCCGGACGCGGTTAAGCTGGCGGGCGGGCGGCGCTAGAGATCGGGCAGGGTCACGCAGCGGAGGAACGGCATGGAACGGAGCGTCGACTTCTTCTACGGCATCGGAAGCCGGTATTCGTATCTTGCTTCGACCCAGATGCCGGCGCTGGAACGCGACACCGGATGCCGTGTCCGCTGGCGGCCGCTCTACAGCAGCGCGCTGATGCTGAAACGCGGCATGCACCCCTTCCGCCAGGAGACTCCGCCGTCCGGCCAATACGATTGGCGGTACCGCCGCTACGATGCGCTTTGTTGGGCTGCCTATTACGGCGTCCCCTATACCGAGCCGAGCGACGGTATCAAGGAATACGAACGCTATGCGCTGGCCTGCGTCGCGGCGGGCCGGTTGGATCGTTGTAAGACTCTCAGCCAGGCCCTTTTCGCCGCCGTTTTCACGGAAGGCCGGAACGCAATTGCAGACGACGACCTGCGCCGGATCGCCGACATGACCGGCCTCGACGGCAAAACCTTGCTGGGCATGATCGACGAACCGGAAACCAGGGCGCTGCATGACCGGAATGTGGAGGACGCCGTGGCGGCGGGCGCCTTCGGTGTTCCCACTTTCGTCAGCGGCGGCCGGCTGTTCTGGGGCAACGACCGGCTTGTCTTGCTCAAGGATTTTCTATCCCGCGGCGGCGGCTATCCAACCGCATGAATAAGCCTCGGCTTTTTCATTCCTCACGCGCGCGTTAGGGTGCGGCCATGTCATCGAAACCGTATACCTCGCTGCGCGATTTCATCGCCGCCCTGGAAGCGGATGGCCGCCTTGTCCGCGTCTCCCGCCCCGTCTCCACCGTGCTGGAGATGACCGAAATCCAGACCCGGCTGTTGGCCGAGAACGGCCCCGCCGTGCTGTTCGAAAACCCCGTCGACGGCGAGGGCAACCCGCAGGCCATGCCGGTGCTGGTCAACCTGTTCGGGACGGTGAACCGGGTCGCCGCCGGGATGGGCCGCATGCCGGACCAGTTGCGGGCGCTCGGCGAAACGCTCGCCGCCCTGCGTCAGCCGGAACCGCCCGGCGGCGTCCGCGACGCGATCGAAAAATTGCCGCTGCTGAAGTCGGCGATGACGATGAAACCGAAGACGGTCTCGCGCGCCGACTGCCAGGCGGTCGTCTGGCAAGGCGATGAGATCGATCTCGGCAAACTGCCGGTGCAGACCTGCTGGCCCGGCGAGCCCGCGCCTCTGATCACCTGGCCGCTGGTCGCCACCAAAGGGCCCGGCAAACGCCGCGAAGACGACTTCAACCTCGGTATCTACCGCATGCAGGTGACCGGCCGCGACAGCACGCTGATGCGCTGGCTCAAGCATCGCGGCGGCGCGCAACACCACGCGCGATGGAAAGACACCAAAGCCGAACCGTTACCGGCGGCCGCGGTGATCGGCGCGGACCCCGCCAGCATCCTCGCCGCCGTCACGCCGGTGCCGGACACGATGTCGGAATATCATTTCGCCGGACTGCTGCGCGGCAAACGCACCGAATTGGTCGACTGCAAGACGGTGCCCCTGAAAGTGCCCGCCAATGCCGAGATCGTCATCGAAGGCCATGTCAGCCTCGACGACTACGGCGACGAAGGTCCCTACGGCGACCACACCGGCTATTACAATTCGGTCGAGCGCTTCCCCGTATTCAAGATCAGCGCGATCACCATGCGGCGCGACCCGATCTACCTGTCGACCTTTACCGGACGGCCGCCGGACGAGCCCAGCGTGCTCGGCGAGGCGCTGAACGAGGTCTTCATTCCGCTGATGCAGCAGCAGTTCCCGGAGATCGAGGATTTCTGGCTGCCGCCGGAAGGCTGTTCCTACCGCATCGCGGTGGTGTCGATGCGCAAGGCCTATGCCGGGCATGCCAAGCGCATCATGATGGGCGTCTGGTCCTTCCTGCGGCAGTTCACCTACACGAAATGGGTGATCGTGGTGGATGCCGAGATCGACGCCCGCGACTGGAAGGACGTGATGTGGGCCGTCTCCACCCGGATGGACCCGGCGCGGGACATCACGGTGATCGAGGGCACACCGATCGACTATCTCGACTTCGCGAGTCCGGTCTCGGGCCTCGGCTCCAAGATCGGGTTGGACGCGACCAACAAGATGCCGAACGAGGTCAGCCGCGAGTGGGGCACGGAAATCCGCATGTCCGACGCCGTGATCGAAAAGGTCGACGATATGTGGAAGGACCTGGGCCTGCCGGGCAGCGGAACGAAAATCTGGAAGTGACGCCGCCTAGGCCCTGGCGCGGACGACGGTGCGGCCACGGGACCATGTGATCAACTCGCGCCGCAGCACATGCACGTCGATCGGCTTGGTGACGTAAGAATCGAAGTCCGCATGACGGGCCCGATCGACCTCCCGGTCCATCGCATTCGCGCTGACCGCAATGATCGGCACGTCCGCCAACACCGGGTCGCGGCGTATCCGTTCCGCCGTCTCGACGCCGTTAATGCCCGGCAGGTTGATATCGAGGAGAATGATATCCGGACGCCGTCGGCGCGCCGCTTCGACGCCGCTTTCCCCATCGCTGGCCGTCCGCAGCCGATACCCTGGAAACTCGCCGAACATCGCTTCCAACAAACGCAGATTGAAGGTGTTGTCCTCGATATAGAGGATGTCGCACACCTCGCCGGGCGTCTCTTCATGGACGGCGATTTCGGCGTCGTCCCGCTCCGCCGCCGGAGCGGAGATTTCTCCATGCGGCAACTCGAACCAGAACGCGCTGCCGTGCCCGACCACGCTTTCCACGCCGATCCTGCCTCCCATCAACTCGACCATCTTCTTGGAAATCGTCAGTCCGATTCCGCTCCCTTCGATCTCGCCGAATTGCTCCCCCAACCGTTCAAACGGCTCGAACAACGCGTCTACGTATTTCGCGGGAACGCCCTTGCCGGTGTCCACCACGGTGAATCGCACCAGCCCGCCCTTCCGACGTTCCACGGTCAATGTCACGCGCCCGCCGTCCCGATTGTATTTCACGGCGTTCGACAGAAGATTCAGCAGCACTTGTTGGAACCGGGTCCGGTCGACGGAAATCGCATATGCGCCTTCGAGCCCCTCGAAAGCATCGACCGTGATCCCCCGCTCGTCCGCGGAAGCGCGGATCATGTTCAGCGATTCCGTTATCATCTTGGCGGGGTCGAACGTTTCGATGGTGACCCCCTGATGGCCGGCTTCGACTTTGGAGAGATCCAGCACTTCGTTAATCAAGTCCAGCAGATGCTGCCCGCTCCTCGTGATATAGGATGCGTATTCCTTCAAGGACCGCGGTTGCAAGGTGTTTGCCGATGTCTCGATAATCTGGCCAAAACCAATGATGCTGTTCAACGGCGTGCGGAGCTCATGGCTCATGTTGGACAGGAACTCCGTCTTGGCGGCATTCGCCTGCGCCGCCTGCTGCATCGCTTGTCGCAGACCCGCCTCCGCGTTGCGCCGATGCTGCACCGTAAGGACCAGCGCAACGATGATGCCGGTCTGCAGCAACAGGAACGCGACGCCCCCGAACATCAAGAGGGGATTGGTATCCAAGACCGTCACCGGTTTATTCACGACCCGCGCGTCCGGCGGCAGTTGGGAGGCATCGATCCCCAGCCGGCGCATTTCGGGGTAATCGAACTGGAATACGTTGGGGCTCTTGGATACGACAGGAATGGCGGCGACCGATTCTCCGCGCAGCACCCTCGCCCCAAGCGTTGCCGCGACCCGTCCTTGCTCGAAATGACTGACGACCTTGCCGCCCAGCACGCCCTGACCGATGCCGTGTTCCTGCACGGCAAAGATAGCGCCATGATATACGCGCTGGATCGCGCGCAAGACTTCCGGATAGGACAATGCCTCGCCGGCGACGTCGCGATAGGCGCTTACGATCATGATCGGCTCCGCCGCCGGAAGATTGCTCAACCACTCGAACGCCTCGGCAAAACTCAACTTGCCCAGATCGACATGGTGAAAGGCGATGTCCGGAAAATGATCGAGCTCGCCGCGCATGGCCGCATGATTGATCCGGCCTGTGCGCGTATGGTCGACCAACACGTGGAGCGATTTCGAATTCGGATAGATATTGCGAATGACCTCGATCGTCTCATGCAATGACTTGGACTCCACCACCCCCGTCGCATGGCCCTTCCGGCCCAATGCGACCGCGCGCTGGCGCTCGTTTATGCCGAGGAAGACGAGCGGCACCCCATGCAACAAGGCGGCGGCATCTTCGAGCGCGAAGCTCAAGGCATTGTCGTCGCCGACGATGACCAGATCGTAAGACGGCAGCGTCGAAAACTTCGCCGCCAATGCATTCCGGAGCCGGGCGGCGGAGTCCTGGTAGGAGAACCGCTTGCTGTCCATGAATTCGACATCGATCGAAACATTCCAGTCTTCGAAACCGGCCTCTCGAAACCCCGCCTTGATCCCGTTCAACTGCTTCAGGAAGGACGGAAACGACGCATGATACGAACTGATGAAGAGGACGCGGTGGGTATCGGCCGCCGGCGCGTCGGTACGCACCGCCGCGCCGAACGACACGGCGGTCAAACCCGACTGAAGCCCCAGAAACAGGAGCGATCCAAATGCAAATCGCTTTAGAAAACGATCAAAACGTGCAAGCGAAAATGCCATCGGTTTAATCGCTCATGCATGTCAAGCGGCGTGAAATATGTGAGGCGGCAACCGAACCGCCTGATTTTCCATGCTGGTTGATAGATACTTATGGTGAATATTTGGTTACCGCTCGGCGCGACGAAAAGCGCCCGGCGGCGCCGGCAAAAGGGGCAGCGACGAGAGCGACAATGACGACGGATACCATCCTGATAACGGGGTCGAGCGGACTCATCGGCCATCCCCTCGGCAAACGCCTTGCCACGAGGGGCGATCGCGTGGTGGGGCTGGACCCCGCCCCACCGCCCGAGACCTCACCCGGCGTCGTTCATCTCGAACACGGCTTCGGCGGTTACGACGCGATGGCGTCGCTTCTCGACTCACACAATGTCACCAAAATCGTCCACGCCGGCGGCATCTCCGGGCCGATGCTGTCGCGCGACGCGCCGCACCACATCACGCGAACCAACCTGGTTTCGACGCTCGACCTCGCCGAGGCCGCCTATCGCCAAGGGATCGAACGCTTCGTCTACTGTTCGTCGGTGTCGGCCTATGGCGCGATGGACCAAGGACCGGTGCGCGAGGACGCGCCCTTGCGGCCGGAAAGCGTCTATGGCGCGACCAAGGCGGCGTCGGACCACATCCTTTCCGCCTATCGCGCGGAATACGGCCTCGACGCCATCGGCCTGCGTTACTCGACCGTGTACGGACCGCGGCGCGCCACCGACTGCGTCATCCGGACGATGATCGAGGATGCCATGGCCGGGCGGCCCACACGCCTGCCGAGCGGCGCAGGCCGACGCTGGCCCTACGTCTATGTGGAGGACGTGGTAGCCGCGACCGTTGCCGCCTTGGATGCGCCGCCGGCGCCGCAATACGCTTACAATGTCGCCGGCCCGGACTATCCCTCGATGGAGCAGATCGCCGAACTGGTGTGGTCCGAGTTCCGCACCGCCGATATCGAAATCCGCGGCAACCCGGACGATCCCGTCCGCGAACGCCTGGACCTGACGGCCGCCGAACGCGACCTGGGATGGACGCCGCGCTGGACGATCGAGGCCGGCGTGAAGGCCTATATCGACTGGTTCCGCCGTTGAGACTCACCAATTGGGTTTGCGCTTCTCGTTGAAGGCGGCGAGCCCTTCCTGCGCATCGTCGGTCGCGATGATGTTGCAGATCGTCTCCACCGTATTTTCGATGGCGCGGCGGTATTCGAAGTCGTTGGCCCGCAGAAAGGCGTCCCGGGCGAGCTGCATGACAACCGGCGACTTGGCGGCGAAATCCTGCGCCAACGCCCGCGCCTCCGACATCACGGCGTCCTGCGGCACAACGCGGTTGACCAGGCCATAACGTTCGGCTTCCGCCGCCGGAATCGGCTTGCCGCCGAACAGCATCTCGAACGCCTTGTGCCGCCCGATCTGACGCGGCAGGTGGACGAAATGCATCGCGGGAATGACGCCCACGTCGATCTCCGGATACCCGATGCTCGCCCGCTCACTGGCGATCAGCACGTCGCAGGAAACCGCCAAGGTCACACCCGCCGCCCGGGTCGGTCCGGTCAGCGCGGCGATCGTCGGCTTACCCATCCGGTATTGGATATCGTGCATGCCGAAGTAGAGCTTCTCCAGGAACCGGCGCAGATCAAGACCGCTGCCGCCGCGGATCATCGCCAGGTCCATGCCGGCGCTGAAGGCCGCCTCGAACGCGCTCGTCAGGATGATCGCCCGCACGCCGTCATCGTCACGCGCCAACCGGTATGCCGCGAGAATATCGTCGATCAGCGCATGGTTGATCGCATTCACGGGTGCCCGGCGCATGGTGATTTCCGCGACCCGGTCGGCCACCAAATAGTCGATCGTCTCGAATTCCGGCATGACGCGCACCTCTGATTTGTTGCAGCCTTTCCTATACAGGGCCGTCAACGCCGCAAGCAAATACATCGCGCGCCAAGCCCTTTTGGGCTCGGCAAATCCCAATGCTATGGTTGCCGACAAGGACCGGCGGAGATGAGACCGGCCGTAAACGGGAGGAGACGATGCGCGGCACGATCATGGACTATCCGTTGACGCTCCCGACGATCCTGGAGCATGCGGCGCGGCTGCACGGCGCGCAGGAAATCGTCTCGCGCCAACCCGACCGGTCGGTCGGCCGCTGCACCTTCGCGGATTTCTACAGGCGCGCCCGCCTGCTTGCCGAGGCGCTGCTCAAGGCCGGCCTCGAGCCCGGCGACCGGGTCGGCACGTTGTGCTGGAACAACGCGACGCATCTGGAAGCCTATTTCGGCGTGCCCTGCGCCGGGGGCGTGCTGCACACGCTGAACCTGCGGCTGCACGCCGACGAGTTGGCCTATATCGCCCGGCATGCGGGCGACCGGTTCCTGATCGTCGACGAAGACCTGCTGCCGATCCTGGACGGGTTCAAGGACAAGGTGGATTTCGAGCGCATCTTCGTCGTTCGCAGCGGCGGCGATCTTCCCGCCGGGATGGAGGACTACGACGACCTGCTGGCGACCGCGACCGGCGACTTCGACTATCCGGCCATCGACGAGAACGACGCCTGCGGCATGTGCTACACGTCCGGCACGACCGGCAAACCGAAGGGCGTCGCCTATAGCCATCGCGGGTTGGTCCTGCATACCTTCGCCGTGATCGCGCCCGACGTCTTCAGCCTGTCGATGCGCGACTGCATCCTGCCGATCGTGCCGATGTTCCACGCCAATGCCTGGGGCATGCCGGTCGCCGCCGTCATGGCCGGCGCGAAGATCGTGTTCACCGGCCCCCATGCGGACGCGGACAGCGTGCTGGAGCTTTTGGACAGCGAGGGCGTCACGCTGACCGCCGCCGTACCGACGATCTGGCTGCCGGTCCTCGACGCGCTGAAACGGCGGCCGGGGGACTGGTCCCTGCGGCCCGAACTCAAGATCGTCATCGGCGGATCGGCCGCACCGGAATCGATGATCCGCGACTTCAACGAAAGAGGCCATCAGGTCATCCATGCCTGGGGCATGACCGAGATGACCCCCGTCGGCACCACCGGCGTCCCGAAACCGGCGTTCGACCGCATGACCGAGGCGGAAAAATTCTCCACCCTGGCGAAACAGGGCATCCCCCTGCCCTTCGTCGATATCCGGGTGATGGGCGACGACGGACCGGCCCCTTGGGACGGCAACACCATGGGCGAGTTGCAGGTGCGAGGACCCTGGATCGCCAAGTCCTATTACAATCCCGAAGGCGACATCGACAGTTGGACCGACGACGGCTGGTTCCGCACCGGCGACGTTGTGACCGTCGACACCGAGGGCTACGTCAAGATCACCGACCGCACCAAGGATTTGATCAAATCCGGCGGCGAATGGATCAGCTCGGTCGATCTGGAGAATGCGTTGATGGGGCATCCGGAAATCCGCGAGGCGGCGGTGATCGCCATCCCGCATGACCGCTGGATCGAACGCCCGCTCGCCTGCGTCGTGGTCGAGGATGGATCGACGCTCACCGCCGAGGCGGTACAGGCGTTCGTCGGGCAAAGCTTCTCGAAGTGGTGGATTCCGGACGCCGTGGAGTTCCTCGATGAAATCCCCCGCACCTCGACCGGCAAGTTCCAGAAGACGGCGTTGCGCGAGCGTTTCAAGGATTACGAACTGCCGTAAGGCCGAAAGCTCTCGCCCGCGTCAATCCGCCGCGTCGATCGGTACGCTTTGGGACAATAGGACGCGGCGTGGTTGGTTGATCGTTTTCCCGGCCTGATTACGTTAGCGGTGACACATCAGTCGGCATTTTCGCAACGCAGAGCGTCAAGCGATGTTCGACCATCTAGACCCAATCCTGCTGGCGCGGATCCAATTCGCCTTTACGATTTCCGCGCATATCATCTTCCCGTCCCTCACCATCGGCCTGGCGAGCTACCTCGCCGTGCTCGAAGCCCTGTGGCTTCGGACGAAGGACGACAGCTATATGATGGTCTTCGATTACTGGAAGAAGATCTTCGCCGTCGCCTTCGGCATGGGCGTGGTTTCCGGTATCGTCATGAGCTACCAGTTCGGCACGAACTGGAGCGTCTTTTCCGACAAGACCGGCCCCATCCTCGGCCCGTTGATGGGCTACGAGGTGTTGTCGGCATTCTTCTTGGAGGCGGGCTTCCTCGGCGTCATGTTGTTCGGCCGCAACCGCGTCGGACCGAAGCTCCACTTTTTCGCGACCGTGATGGTCGCCGTCGGCACCCTGTTCTCGGCGTTCTGGATCCTGTCGGTGAATTCCTGGATGCAAACGCCGGCCGGCTACGCCTTCAACGAATACGGCCAGTTCATCCCCGACGATTGGTGGGAAATCGTCTTCAACCCGTCCTTCCCCTATCGCTTCGTCCACATGACGATGGCCGCCTATCTGACCACCGCCTTCGTGGTCGGCGGCGTCGGCGCGTGGCATCTGCTGCGCGACCGCCGCAACCGCGGCGCGCAGATCATGTTCTCCATGGCGATGTGGATGGCGTTGATCATGGCGCCGCTGCAGGTCTTCACCGGCGACCTGCACGGCCTCAACACCCTGGAGCACCAGCCGGAAAAGATCGCGGCGATGGAAGGGCATTACGAAACCCGGAAAGGCGCGCCGCTGATCCTGTTCGGCCTGCCGGACGACGAGGCCGAGACGACGCGCTACGCGATCAAGATTCCGAATCTCGCGTCGCTGATCCTGACCCACGATTGGGACGGCGAAGTCCTCGGCCTTACCGAATGGCGTAAGGAGGACCGCCCGCCCGCGGCCATCGTCTTCTGGAGTTTCCGGATCATGGTCGCCGTCGGCCTGGCCATGGTGGCCATCGGGCTCTGGAGCGCGGTCACGCGCTTTCGCGGCAGACTGTTCGAAGCGACCTGGCTGCAGCGCGCCGCCGTGGCCATGGGGCCATCGGGTTTCCTCGCCGTGCTCGCCGGATGGGTGACCACGGAAGTCGGGCGGCAGCCCTGGACCGTTCACGGCATGCTGCGGACCGCCGACTCCGCGTCGCCGATGGCCGCCGCCGCCGTGGCGCCGTCGCTGATCGCCTTTGTCCTGGTCTACACGGTCGTCTTCGGTTCCGGCACCTTTTACATCCTCCGGATGATGAACAAGCGGCCCGGCGCCGGAAACGGCGAGGACATCGGCCCGACCCGAGCGGCCGGGATTACCCCGGCGCCGGCCGTCCTGAGCACGCGGCGGGCCGGCACGGAAGCGGGAGGATAGGACGATGGAATTCGATCTTGCCCTCATCTGGGCCGCGCTGATCGCCTTCGCCGTTCTCGCCTACGTCATCCTCGACGGGTTCGACCTGGGCGTCGGCGTCCTGTTCCCCTTCATCAAAGGTGAGCAAGATCGCAGCGTCGCCATGAACTCGATCGCCCCGGTTTGGGACGGCAACGAGACCTGGCTCGTTCTCGGCGGCGGCGGATTGTTCGCGGTCTTCCCGCTGGCCTACGCCACGATCCTGCCTGCCCTCTACGCACCGATCATCGCCATGCTGCTCGGCCTGATCTTCCGCGGCGTCGCGTTCGAGTTCCGCTGGCGGACGCAGCGCGGCAGGTTCCTGTGGGATTGGAGCTTCGCCGGCGGATCGGTCATCGCCGCCTTTTCGCAAGGCATCGCCCTCGGCGCGCTGGTCCAAGGCATCGAGGTCGCGAACCGGACCTATTCCGGCGGCTGGTGGGATTGGCTGACCCCGTTCAGCCTGCTGACCGGCGCGGCGTTGGTCATCGGCTACGCGCTGCTCGGCGCGACCTGGCTGGTCATGAAGACCGACGGCAGGCTGCAACGCCAGGTCCGGCGTTATGCCTGGATCACCGGCGTGGCCACGCTGGCCTTGATCGGCACGGTCAGTCTCTGGACGCCCTTCCTGCGCCCGGTCTATCTTGAGCGGTGGTTCACCTGGCCGACGGCGGCGTTCAGCATGATCGTTCCCGCGCTGATCTTGGCCTGCGCCTGGTTGCTGTATCGCGGACTGACGGATCGCCGCGACACACAACCGTTTCTCGCGGCGCTCGGCCTGTTCGTCCTTTGCTATGCGGGCATCGGGATCAGCTTCTACCCTTACATGGTGCCGCCCAGCATCACCATCTGGCAGGCGGCAGCGCCGGACAAGAGCCTCACCTTCCTACTGATCGGCGCAGCCGTCCTGATCCCGACCATCCTGGCTTATACCGCCTATGTCTATTGGGTGTTCCGCGGCAAGGTGGACCCGGCCGAGGGGTACCACTGATGTCCACGCGGCACCGGCTGCTCTGGTTCATCGGCCTCTGGGTCGCCGGCGTCGCGACACTCGGCGTCGCAGGGTACGTCATCAAGCTCCTGCTCGCGCCTTAACCCTGTCGCGCATTTGCACGCACCCGCCGATCCGTCTTACGGTGCGGCCAATCAATAGAGTTGGCGGAAGAGGAGCGAGACGGATGGGTCCACGGATAGCGATTGTCGGAACAGGCGCGGTCGGCGGATACGCGGGCGCGCATATGGCGCAGGCGGGCGAGGACATCACCTTCGTGGACTTCTGGCCCGAGAATGTCGAGGCCATGCGCAGCACGGGGATGAAGATCAGCCATATTCAGGACGTGCCGGAATGGTCGACCGATCCGCTCAAGGCGCTGCACATCACCGAGCTTCAGAACCTCAGCAAGCAGGACCCGATCGACATCGCCTTCGTCTGCGTGAAATCCTACGACACCGCCTGGGCGACGATGATGATCCAGCAGTATCTCTCGCCGGGCGGGTTCATCGTCTCGCTGCAGAACTGCATCAACGAGGAAACTATCGCTGGGATCGTCGGCTGGGGCCGGGTCGTGGGCTCGATCGCCAGTTCGATCACCGTCGACATCTGCGAGCCGGGCCATGTGCGCCGGGCCAGCGGCAAGAAGGGCGAAGGCCATACGGTGTTCCGCGTCGGCGAAGTGCACGGCCGCATCACCGACCGCGTGAACGAAGTGCATCGGCTGGTCGCGCTGTCGGACTCCGCCAAGGTCACCGACAACCTGTGGGGCGAGCGATGGTCGAAGCTGGTGACCAACGCCATGGCGAACGGCATGTCCGCCTGCACCGGGCTGATCAGCAAGGACATCCTGACGAATGACGCGCTGCGCGGGTTCGGCGCACGCCTCGGCAGCGAGGCGATCCGGGTCGGCCAAGCGCTCGGCTATCAGTTGGAGGAAATCCACCATATCGACCCCGAGGTCATCGCCCGCGCCGGCGAAGGCGACGCGGCGGCCACCGCCGAATACGACGCCCATCGGCTGGAAGAAGCCAGTAAGCCCGGCGGCGGCGCGCATCGCCCGTCGATGGGGCAGGACATGGTCAAGGGCCGCCGGACGGAGATCGAGTTCCTGAACGGATTCATCGTCGGCAAGGCGCAGGAAATCGGCATCGACACGCCGGCCAACGCCGCCCTTGTCGATATCGTGAAACGCGTCGAGAAGGGCGATCTGGAAGCCAGCCCGCAGCATATCCTGGACCTGCGGCTGAATTGATCCCGTCGCCCCACCGGCCACGGCCAATCGCCGCCTTTACCCGGCGTTAAGGCGTCCCGCGTACCGTTGACCGCCATGCGCCGTCGAGCGCATCCTGTTCAACCGCCGGGAACCCTCATGGGCGCGCATCGCAGCGAGACGCGAAAGGCGATTCAGCATCTCTATGTCAGCGGCCGCCTCGACGACGCCGCCGATCGCATGGCGACCCTGATCCGGGCGCACCCGGATGCGCCCAGCCTCGACGAATACAAACTTCTGTCCCTCTTCCACTACGCCAAGCACGACTATGCCGGCACGCTGGAGCGGCTACGGGAAACCCATCTTCTGTTTCCCGATGACGTGGATACGGCGCAAAATATCGGCCGGCTCCTGCTCGTCATGGGGCGTGCGATGGAGGCCTTGGTCTGGCTGGAACGCGTCCATCGCCAACGCCCGGATACGCCCTCGATCCATGACGGGCTGGCCGAGGTTTATGGCCGCCTCGGGAACCGCGAGAAAGCGCGGCATCACGGCGAACAGTCGCTCAGGCTCAAGGACGCTCTCGCCGCCGAGCGCGCGCCGATCTGCGCCGTGCCGGACGCCCCGCCGCCGCCGTTTCGGCCCAATAATCCGCGGCGTAACGTCATCGCCTTCAGCCTGTGGGGGAGTGAGGCGCGCTACATCGACGGCGCCGTCCGAAACGCCGAGGTAGCCCGAAGCCTCTATCCCGGCTGGTGCTGCCGCTTCTACTGCAGCCGCAGCGTTCCCGGCCCGACCGTCGCGGCGCTTCTGGCGGCGAAGGCCGAGGTGATCATCAAGGAACAAAGCGGCGCTTTCCTGGAAGGCCTGTTCTGGCGCTTCGACGTCGCGTCCGATCCGACGGTCGACCGCTTCCTCATCCGCGACGCCGACAGCGTATTCAGCCCGCGCGAGGCCGCGGCGGTCGCCGACTGGCTGCGCGGCCCGAAGCATTTCCACGGCATCCGGGACTACTATACCCACACCGACCTGATGCTCGCCGGATTGTGGGGCGGCACCGGCGGCATCCTGCCCGACCTGGCCCCGCATTACGCGCCCTACCTGCAGAACGGCGCGAAGACCTTCAACAGCGACCAGCAGTTTCTCGGCGCGGTCGTCTGGCCGACGATCCGCAAGCACACCCTGGTGCACGATAGCTGGTTCCGCACGAACGGATCGCACCCCTTCCCCGCCGACGCGCCGGAGATGCCCGGCCGCCATGTCGGGCAGAATGCGAGCGTGCATGCCCCAAATCCAGCCGACATGCTCAACCCGTAACCCCACAACCCCTTGCCCTAGGTCGCTTTTCCGCCTACATTCCATGTCATGATCATTCGAACCGGATACCGGCTGCTTGGCCTGCGACTTATGGGCCCGACGCTCTGAAGCGTCGGGGTTGCCCGTTCGTCCTGGTTTTTCCGCCGGTTAACAAGGTTCCGTTTGATGATTTCCTTTCCAGAATTCCAGCCTGAGTCCGACTCCGCCCCGCGCAGTTGCGCTTGTGCGCCATACGTCGTCCGCCCGTTTTTCACGCCGGTCCTGTCGCTGCGACTTACCGGCGGTCGCCGGGATTGAGGCGGCCTCCCGGTGGCCGGAACCGCGCCGCGGTTTACGAACACCCCATAAATCGGTAAAGACGCAGCCGAAGACAGACAGGAGTTGAGACCATGGCCTTCATGCCCGTGGAGAAATACAAGCCGTTCCCGCAGATCGATTTGCCGGACCGGCAGTGGCCGAGCAAGACCATCGACAAATGCCCGACTTGGTGTTCCGTCGACCTGCGCGACGGCAACCAGGCGCTGATCGAGCCGATGGGACCGGAGCGCAAGCTCCGCATGTTCCAGACGCTCTGCAAGATGGGCTTCAAGGAGATCGAGGTCGGATTCCCCTCCGCGTCGGAGACGGATTTCTCCTTCGTCCGCCAGATCATCGACGAGGACCTGATCCCCGACGACGTGACGATCCAGGTGCTGACCCAGTCGCGCGAGGAATTGATCCGCCGTACCTTCGAATCCATCGCGGGCTCGAAGCGGGCGATCGTGCATCTCTACAACTCGACCTCGACGACGCAGCGCCGCGTGGTGTTCCGCGAGGACCGGGCGGGCGTGAAGAAGATCGCGACCGACGGCGCCGAACTGATCAAGCAGTTGATCCCCACCGTGCCCGAGACCGAGATCATCCATGAATACTCGCCCGAGAGCTACACGCAGACCGAACTCGACTACGCCCTCGAGGTCTGCGAGGCGGTGATGGACATCTGGGACGCCTCCCCGTCGAACAAGACGATCATCAACCTGCCGGCCACGGTCGAGGTGGCGACGCCGAACATCTACGCCGACCAGATCGAGTGGATGCACCGCAACTTCACGAACCGCGACCGGGTCGTGCTGTCGCTGCACCCGCATAACGACCGGGGCACCGGCGTGGCGGCGGCCGAACTCGGCGTGATGGCCGGGGCCGACCGGATCGAGGGCACCCTGTTCGGCAACGGCGAGCGGACCGGCAACGTGGACGTGATCACGCTGGCCATGAACATGGTGAGCCAGGGTCTCGACTCGCAACTCGACATGCGCAACATGCGCGAGCTGCGGGCCACCGCCGAATACTGCAACCAGTTGCCGGTGCACCCGCGCCACCCCTATGCGGGCGAGTTGGTGTTCACCGCCTTTTCCGGCAGCCATCAGGACGCAATCAAGAAGGGTTTGGCGGCGATGAAGGAGTCGAACAGCGGCGAATGGGACGTGCCCTACCTGCCGATCGACCCGGAAGACGTGGGCGCGGTCTACGAAGAGGTCATCCGCATCAACAGCCAGTCCGGCAAGGGCGGCATCGCCTATATCATGGAGGAGGAATACGGCGTCCAGATGCCACGCAACCTCCAGATCGAATTCTCCCGCGTGGTGCAGGGCATCTCCGACGATACCGGGCAGGAGCAGAAACCGGAAGACATCTGGTCGGCCTTCGAGACCGAATACCTCAAGGCCGAATCGCCCTACGGCTTCGTCGATCACCAGACGATCCCCGACACCCACGCGTCGGAAATCCGCCGCCTCACCGCCACCGTCAAGAAAAACGGCGGCGAGGTCACGATCGAGGGCCGCGGCACCGGCCCGATCGACGCCTATGTGGATGCGCTGACGAAGGAGACCGGCAAGGACATCAAGGTCTATAGCTACAGCGAGCATTCGGTCGGCATGGGCGCGGACGCCAACGCCATCGCCTTCGTCGAAGCGGAAGTCGGCGGCGAGAAGATTTACGGCGTCGGCCGCGACCCGAACATCGTGACGGCTTCGCTCCAGGCGGTGACCTGCGCGGTGAACAGGGCCTTGCGGACATAGGCAATCCAACAGCCAATGACCGAAACCGGGGATGGCAAGAGGCTGTTCCCGGTTTTCTTTTGCCTATCCACACGGCCGGCGGCGGTCCGGTTGGCCCGCGTCGGCTTTCGAGTGCTATCGTCCTACCCAAGCGAAAATCACAAATGGAATATCAAGCCGTGGCTGGGGCACTCTCTTCCTTTCGGGTTTTGGAGTTGGGATCGACGATCGCCGCGCCGTTCAGCGGCCGGCTGTTGGCGGATTTCGGCGCGGAGGTCATCAAGGTCGAGGACGTGGCGGGCGACACGCTGCGCACCGTCGGCGACAGCGTCGAGGGCAAGTCGCTGTATGCGGCCAGTCTGTTCCGCAGCAAGTCGACCGTGGCGATCGACCTGCGCACGGAAGAGGGCCGCAATCTGGTCCGCCGCCTCGCCGCCGAATGCGACGTCCTGATCGAGAATTTCCGGCCCGGCCAGATGGAGAAGTGGGGACTGGGCTACGATGCGCTCAACGCGATCAATCCGCGCCTCGTGATGCTGCGCATCAGCGGCTTCGGGCAGACCGGCCCGTATTCGCAACGGCCGGGATACGGGGTGATCGGCGAGGCGGTCAGCGGGTTGCGCTACATCAACGGCGATCCCGACCGGCCGCCGGGACGCATGGCGACGGCGCTGACCGATTACATCACCGGGCTTTACGGCGCCTACGGGGTGCTTGCCGCCTTGCACCACCGCACCCTGACCGGCAAGGGGCAATGTATCGACGCGTCGCTGTATGAATGCGCCTTCAGCTTCATGGAACCCTATGCCCAGACCTTCGACAAGCTAGGGACCGTCGTCGAGCGGGTCGGCTCGCGGATGCCCGGGGCCACGCCGAACAACCTCTACGCCACCGGCGACGGGCAATACATTCTGATCGCCGCTTTCGCGGACTCAATCTTTCGCCGGCTGTGCGACGTGATGGACCAGCCGGACCTCGCCGACGACGCCCGGTTCAAGACCTCGGCGGCCCGCAACGAAAACGCCGACGCGATCGACGATATCGTCGCGGCCTGGGCGGCAGGCCTGCCGCTGCCCGACCTGGAGGAACGGCTCGACGCGGCGAAAGTGCCCGCGACTCGGATATTCAACATGGCCGACATCTTCGCCGATCCGCACTACAAGGCGCGCGGCATGCTGGTGCCGGTGCCGGACGACGATCTGGACTCGATCACCATGGCCGCGCCGGTGCCGCATCTCTCCGACTCTCCGGGAAAGGCGACGCATGCCGGGCATCGGGTCGGCCAGGATACGCGCGCGGTCTTGCGCGACATCGGCGGCCTGAGCGACGACGCGATCGACAAACTGATCGTGGCCGGGACAATCCGCGCCGAAGAGGAACCGCAAGGGTAGGTCGGCGGCGACGATTCTCTTCGCGCCGGCCTATGCCGCCCACCCCAGGTCCGGCCGTTTGTCCATCCAATCGGTTGCTTGTTCGAACGCGTAGCCGGCGCGCAAAACCATATCTTCCGCAAACGGCTTGCCGTTGATCAGCAAACCGATCGGCAGTCCCTTGGACGTGAACCCGCAAGGAACCGACAGGCCGCACAGACCGAGGCGGTTGCCGACATTGGTGTTCGCCATATATTGCGCCGCGTAGTCCAGGTAGACCTCGAGCGATTCGTCGACCGTCGCCACGGGCAGCGCGGGAATGCGCGTCGTCGGTGACAGGAACACATCGATGTCACGCAGCGTCTCCATCTGCGACGCCTGGAGCGCCTTCAAGTCCTGCAGCATCTTGATGTAGTCGGTCGCGAGATGATCGCGGTCGCCGACCATGCGCGGGCCGACGATCGGGTCCATTTGATCGACGCTGGTTTTGATCCGCTCCGCGTGGATCACCGCCGCCTCGGCGCCGTTGACCACCGATCCCATCGCGGCGGCCGCCGTGGCCTCGGGATACGCGATGTTCTCCACCGTCGCGCCCAGGTCGCGGAAGACATCCGCCGCCGCGCCGACGGCTTTCTCGACCTCCGGGTCGAGATCGTCGAAGAAGACATCCTGCGGGATACCCACCCGCAACCCCTTGGCTCCCGCCTTCAACGAGCCGAGGACGTCCGTCGGGCGAATGCCGACGGTACTGTCGTCCCGCGCATCCTCGCCTTGCAAGATTTGATACACGAGGGCGGCGTCTTCCACGCTGCGGGTCAACGGTCCGGCGGAATCGAGGGTCCAACTGAGCGGGAAGATACCGAATCGGCTGATCCTGCCGACCGTGGTCTTGAGGCCGACCGTGCCGCAAAGACCCGCCGGCGCCCGCACCGAGCCCCCGGTATCGGTGCCGAGCCCCATCGGCGCCATGCCGCTCGCCACCGCCACCGCCGTCCCCGCGCTGGACCCGCCCGGCACGCAATGCTCCGCGCTCCACGGATTGTGCGGCGTGCCCTGGATATGGTTGATCCCGACGATGCCCTTGGCGAACTCCACCGTGACCGTCTTGCCGAGGACGATCATGCCCGCCGCCGCGAGACGCCGCGTCACTTCGCTTTCTTCGGACTTCGGCGCATCGTCCACGGTCCGCGACCCGGCGGTGGTAGGCAGGCCGACGATGTCGTAGAGGTCCTTCACCGCATAGGGGATGCCGTGCAAGGGACCGAGATCCCGCCCCGACGCCATCAAACGCTCGGCCGATTCCGCTTCCGCCATGGCGCGATCCGCCGTCACCAGGTTGAAGGCGTTCAACGGGCCGTTCAAGGCCTCGATACGACCGATCAGATGTTCGGTCAGTCCGGTCGGCGTAACCGCGCCGGATCGCACCATCGTGGCGAGTTCGGTAATGGTCCTGTAGTGCAGTGGACGGTCGGTCATACGGCCTCCTCTTCCAACGCCGCGCAGATCGGGTCGAGCGTCGCCTAGCCCTGATCCGACAGGTTGTATTGCGCCAGCTTCGCGTCGTCGAGATCGATGCCGAGGCCGGGCCCGGACGGGAGTGCAAGACGGCCCTTGCCGATGTCGAGCCGTGTCGTGGCCACCGTGTCCGTCACCTTGAGCGGGCCCACACACTCCAATCCCGGCAGGATGTTGTGCGACGTGGCGCCGAGCATGATCTCCGCGATGGTGCTTAGATCCAATCCGAAGCCGTGGCCCATGACGACCTGGAGTCCGGCCGCCTCCGCCGTGGATATCATCCGCGCGGACGGTAGCAGGCCGCCGGCTTGCGTGATGCCGAACTTCACGAAATCGGCGCAGTCCGCGTTGATGACCCGGATCAGGCTTTCATGGTCGCTGATGGATTCGTCGGCCATGATGGCGATGCCGCCTTCGCGCCGGACCCGCGCCAACCCCTCCAAATCGTCCTTCGGCACCGGCTGCTCGAACAGTTGCATGTCGCAGGGCCTGACCGCCTGGCACAGCGCCAGCGCCTGTTCCACGTTGCATTGCTGGTTGGCGTCCATCCGCAGTTTCATATCGGAGCCGACGGCATCCCGTACTGCCATGACACGCGCACTATCCTTGTCGGCCGCGTTGCCGACCTTGATCTTCAGCGACTGGAACCCGGCATCCTGCCATTGCCTCGCCTCGGCGGCGGCTTCGTCGGGCGGCAACTCGCCAACCCATCCGTTGAACAACACCTCGTCCAGGACCGCTCCGCCCACATAGTCGTGCAACGCCATCCCGCTCCGGCGGCAGACAAGTTCGATACAGGCCATCTCCACCGCCGCCGCGGCCGAGGGTTGCGCCGGGATCAGCTTGGCGGCGATTTCGAACAACCGGTTGATGTTGACCGGGTCTTCCCCGATCATCGCCGGACCCAGACGGTCCCGGACGGCGGCAGCCAGGTCCGCGGCGGTATTGGGCGGCGCGGCTCGGGTGGAGGGGTCGATGCTGCTGATGCCGACCATGCCGTCGCTGTCCGTCACCCGCACCACCACGCATTTCGTGGCGTTCTTGGACACGCCGCCACTGGTAAACGTGCCAACCAAGGGCATCGCCACACCGAAAACCTCGACCTTACTGATTGTTGCCGTCATTCTGGACCTCATCCGTCTTCTAGGGCGCGACAGTCGCTCAGGTTGAGCTTGATTGCGGAACAGGAAGTTCCGACCACGCCGTCCGCGCATTTCGATTAATTCGAGATTAATGTAGCACTTAACGGCCGACGCGACAGAATGCCTGAAATTCGAGAGTGAGATGAACCGCATGCCGACGAAAGCAGCACCGAATGAGTTATCGATCACCGCCGCGTCCGCGGCCATGGCCGCCGGGGACCTGACACCCGAAGCGCTGATGGAGAGCTGTCTGGAGCGGATCACCGCGCGCGAACCGGCGGTCGAAGCCTTCGCGCACTATGATGCCGAAGCAGCGCTCGACGCCGCCCGGCGGCTCTCGGAAACGCATGGGTCCGGCCCGCTCTACGGCATTCCGGTGGGGATTAAGGACATCATCGATACCGCGGACATGCCGACCGAGTACAATTCGCCGATCTACAAGGGGCACCGGCTGGCGCAGGACGCCGTCTGCGTCTCGCGGCTCCGCAAGGCCGGCGCGATCATTCTCGGGAAGACCGTGACCACCGAGTTCGCCTCCACCTTCCCCGGCCCCACCCGGCACCCACGCGACAGCACCCGGACGCCCGGCGGGTCATCGAGCGGCTCCGCCGCCGCGGTCGGCGATTGCATGCTGCCGCTGGCGCTCGGCACCCAGACGGGCGGATCGATGATCCGGCCCTCCGCGTTCAACGGCGTGATCGGCTACAAACCGGCCTGGGGATTGTTCGACACGACCGGCGTGAAACCGCTGGCGTTCGACTTGGACACCATCGGGATCATGGTGCGGAGCCTCGACGACGTTCCTGTCGTCTCCGCAGTGCTTGCCGACCGGACGCCATGCGTGCCTGCCCATATGGACTCCCCGAAGGTCGCCTTCGTGCGCACGCCCGACTGGGATTCAGCGGCTCCGGAGACGCAATCCCTTTTGGAAGAAACGGCGGACCGTTTGGCAAAGGCGGGCGCCGTCGTCCGCGACGTCGCTCTGCCGCCGCCGCTCGACCGCGCCGGGGCATGCCAACGCGCCGTCATGGCGTTCCAAGCCGCCGAAGCGTTCGAACACGAATGGACGCATCATCGCGACGCTCTCAGCGAGAGCTTCCGGGCGCTGATCGAGCAAGGCCTCGCCGTACCGGCGGCGGAACGGGCCGGCATCATGGCAACGCTAGAAGATTGCCGGGCCAAACTGCCGAGCCTGTTCGAACCCGGCGAGGTCATCCTGACCCCGAGCGCCGTCGGCGAAGCGCCGCTCGGCCTGCATTCGACCGGAGACGCCGTGTTCAATCGGGCGTGGACCGCGTTGCACCTTCCGTGTCTCACGGTTCCCGTCACCGACGGACCGAACGGCCTGCCGCTCGGCGTTCAGTTCGTCGAACCGCGCGGCGACGAGGCCACGCTTCTCGGAATGGCACGGTGGTCCGCCAAGGCATTGGACCTGCCGGTGTTCGGTTAGCGCTGCTAGGCTGCGGGATGGTTTGCCGGCGATGCCCTTTGACGGGTTTCCGGCGACCCGCCTAGAGTGCCAGCGGAAACAGCAGTCAAGAAAGAGGCCCATCGTGCCGGAAGACGGCAGCGTCAAATTCCTCGAAGCAGTCGGCGGCCGCGTCCAAGACACGCTCGACGCCTGCACGAAATGCGGGAAATGCGCCGAGGCCTGCCCCATGGTCGGGCCGGCGGGGTTGGATGCCGGCAACGCCGAGGAAATCGTTGGCGGCATGCTGGATCTGCTTTCCGGCGGTCCGGGCACGCCCGACGCCGACCGCTTTGCCGAGGTCTGCACGAACAGCGGCAAATGCATCCCGGCCTGCGATTACGGCGTCAATCCGCGCTTCATGGTCAACATGGCGCGGATCGCGTCCAAGGAACGGCTGGGCGAGGACGTTGTCCGCCAGGGGGCGAAGCAGTTTTTCAACACCATGAACCGCTCGACGCGCATGATCTCGCGGATGTTGCTGTCCCCCGAGGTCCACGCGCGCCTGAACCCGCCCTTGCGGCGCGAGGAAGACTATCCGGCCGACCCGCCGGATATCGTGTTCTACGCCGGGTGCAACGTGATCAAGACGCCGCATATCGCCCTGTTGATCCTCGACGTTCTCGATGCGCTGGATGTGACCTACGAGGTCATGGGCGGCGCTCCCACCTGTTGCGGCATTCAGCACTTCAAGCAGGGGGACGCGAAGATCGCCGGCCGCATCGGTTTCAGCACCATCGAACGGCTGTCACGCCCGCGCGCCGAGCGGGTGATCTCCTGGTGCCCGAGCTGTCAGATACAGATCGGCGAAGTGGCGCTGCCGGCCTACGAAGATGCGCACGGCGCGATGCCGTTCGACCTGAGCCCGATCACCGAGTTCTTCGACGAACACCTCGACCGGCTCAGGACGCACTTCGTCAATCCGGTTCCCAAGCGCGTGGCGCTCCAGGAACGATCGGCCCTTCCCGGCATCAATGCCGCGGTGAAAAGCGTCCTCGGCGCCATTCCCGAGCTGGAAATCGTCGAACTGGATGTCCCGATCCTCAGCACCCAGGCGAGCCATCTCGGCGTCGTGCCGGACTACAAGGCCGACCTGCGCGAGATGGAGTTCAAGGCCGCCGCCGAGGCCGGCGTGACGACATTCGCCTCGATCTTCCACGGCTGTCACCGCGAGCTGATCAAGTTCCAGCCGCAGGTTTCATTCGAAACGCTGAACTTCATGGAGCTGATCGGCGAAAGCATGGGTATCCACATTCCCGACCTGTATAAGCGTCTGCAGGAAATGGGGGACATTGACGCCATCCTCGCCGATACCGCCGACCTCATCGAAACCCATCGCCTCGACCTGGAGACGCTGCGCGACGTAATCGCCAGCGACATCCTGGAAGCCGTGCCGACGCTGAGCGCTGCCGACCGTTAGCGTGCCTCGTCGAGCACCGGCGGAAGACGGTCGGCGAAGCCGGTCGCCTGCTCGAAGGCATGGGCGACTTGAAGCACCGAGAGATCGTCGCGATGCCGTCCCACGATCTGGATGCCCACGGGCCACCCCTCGTCGGTAAAGCCGGCGGGCATCGAGATACTGGGGTTTCCGACGGTCGAGATGGCGCTCTTGAGCGCGCCGCCGTCGAGATAGTCGCCCATCTTCTTGCCGCCAACTTCCTTGATCGACGTCTGGCCGATCGGGAGCGGCGGCGTCGGATTGGTCGGAATCACCAGATAGTCATAGTCGTCCATGAAAGTGCGCATGTGATGGTACAGCTCAGTGCGTTTGCCTTCGGCGCGCGCCACCTCCTCCGCCGAAATCTCGAAGCCTTGTTCGGTGTTCCAGACCAGGTCCGGTTTCATCACTTCGCGTTTCGCCGGATCGCGCACGCGGTCGCCGTGGGAAAGCGTGTACCGCCAAGCGCGCAGCACCTTGAAGACGTCGAGGGTTTCCCGCAGATCCGGCGCGGTATCGACCACCTCCATCCCGAGCCCCTCGAAGGTTGCGCGGTGCCGCTCGAAGATGTCGGTGATGCGGCTGTCGACCGGCAGGAATCCGAGGTCGGGGCTGAAAGCGATGCGCACGCCCTTGAAGTCGCGCTCGAGCGGTTGCGCAAACATATCGCCTGGTTCGTCCAAGGCGATGGGCGACCGTGGATCGGGGCCCGCTTGGACCGACAATAGCAACGCGGTGTCCGCGACGGTGCGGCCCATCGGTCCGTCCGAGCGCAGCGTGAACCAGCCGAGTTCGGCCGGATAGGACGGGACGCGCCCCGGCGACGGCCGGAACCCCACGACATTGCAGTGTCCGGCGGGATGCCGCAGCGAACCGCCGAAATCGCTGCCGTCGGCGAGCGGCGACATCCGCGCCGCCAGCGCCACCGCCGACCCGCCGCTGCTGGACCCGCAGGCGCGCTCCAGGTCGTAAGGATTGCGGGTGTCGCCCGCGACGGCATTGGTGGTCTGGCCGCCGCCGCAGCCGAACTCGGGCGTATTGGTCTTGCCGATGAAAACCGCGCCCGCCGCGCGATACCGTTCGGCCAGCAGATCGTCCGTGTCGGGAACGTAATCAGCGTAGAGCAGCGACCCGAAGGTGGTGCGCAGGCCCCGCGTGCGGATCAGGTCCTTCACGGCCAGCGGCAACCCGTGCAACGCCGGCAGGTCAGCCCCACCGGCGGCGCATTCGTCCGCCGCGTCGGCCTGCGCCAGCGCCTGTTCCCCGGCCACCGTGACGAAAGCGTTGACCTTCGGCTGCAAGCGCTCGATCTGGGCAAGGCAGGCCTCGGTCAGCTCGCGCGACGATAGATCGCGGGTGCCGAGCAAACGCCGCAGTTCCGTGGCGGATTTGAGACAGAGGTCGAGGTCGGGCATGGCGGTTCTCCGTTGATCCGGGATCAGTGTATGCGCATTCCCAGGCGGCGGGAAATTGCCCCGCATGCCGGTGTGCATCACGGTGTCAGAACGCTGGAACCAGCGATGCAGGTCTAGACGGCCGTTCCCGTAATAAACCGTTGGGCGGTCAGCAGTTCATACGCGCCGCCCTTTCGGTACTCCCGAAAGGCCGACGCCATCTCCGCGGCAAGGTCCGATTGCGCGGTTTCGCTCAAGGCGTCGATCAGTTTGCCGTAATCCCGGGTCAGGAGTTCGTTCCAGAACGGTCCTCCGTCGGGCGTAACGACTGTTCGGCGTAAGGATTCGTCTCCGACGGTATCGAAACCGGCGGCGCGGAACAGTTCCGCCAGTTCGTCGCCTTCGCTGAACTTGAAGTGACGTTCGACCTTCTTCGAATCGTCGATGTGCAAGACCCTCGGCGCGACCTCGTGCACGATGGTCCACAATGTGTTCGACTGCGGCGGCCCATGCACCATGAAGGCGGCCTTTTTGCCGGGCTTCAGGACCCGGCGCGCTTCCGTCAGGGCCGCGAGCGGATCCGACACATGCATTATCCCGAAGCGGCAGGTCACGGCGTCGAAGGTGCGGTCTTCGAAAGGCAACGCTTCCATCCTGCAGACGTCGAAGGTGATATGCCCGAGATCGAGCCGCCGGGCGCGCTGCCGCGCCGTCTCCAACATGGCCGGCGTCATGTCCGTGGCCATCACCCGACCTTCACCGCCGACATGCAAGGCAATGCTGATCGCGGGTTCGCCGGTCCCGGAGGCTAGGTCCAGCACGGCGTCGCCGGGGCGAATGCCCGCCAGACTTATCAGCATCTGGTTGGGGGCATCATCCTTCGACACGGTCTCATACGCCGTCTTCCTTCGCCCGACGGATTTCTCCTCCCAAGTCTGATCGGGTGCGGGTTTCTTGTCTTGCATGCGCAGGATACTCCGGATGGCTTTTGTCGTCGCGCCCGAAGAGCGCATTAGCGGAACGATCGATACGGCAGAATAGCGCGTGTTGCATCATCCCGCATTTCCTGCGCGGAGTTGCTAAACTCCCGTCATGATTCCGGTAACCTCGTCCATCCGCCTCGATGAGTCCGAAATCGAGGCGCGCTTCATCCGCTCGCCCGGGTCCGGCGGCCAAAAGGTAAACAAGACGGAAAGCGCCGTTCAATTGCGGTTCAACGCGCGCAAAAGCCCATCGCTGTCGAATGCCGTCTTTCTGCGCTTAAAACCGCTGGCGGGCCGGCGGATGACCAAGGACGGCGTGATCGTCATCACCGCCAACCGGTTCCGGACCCAGGAACAAAACCGGCGGGACGCCATGGACCGGTTGGTGGCGCTGATCCGAAAAGCGGCCGTGCGCCCGAAACATCGGCGCGCGACCAAACCGACCAAGGGCTCGAAACGGCGACGCCTCGACAGCAAGCGCCGTCAAGGCGACATCAAAAAGACCCGGCGAAAGGTCACCGAAGACTAGCCGGGATCAGGACACGTGGTCGGCTGATCGACGATTTCCTCGTCATCCTCGAACCACCGGTCCACCTTGTCCCAATAGAAGGCGATATAACCGGCATAGGACTCCCCCTCGTCGAAGGGGGTCTCATAGGACCACGCCGCATTCTCTTCCAACCGATTCCCCACCCGCACGGAGTAGTAGGACGCATGGCCCTTATACGGTCAAAAAGTCGTGTGGTCGGTCCGCACCATCAGATCCATGCGAATGTCGGCGCGCGGGAAATAGTAGCAGGCCTTGTGATTGGTCTCGCGCATGAGAAGCGCATCGGTGGAGTCCGCGATGAATTCGTCACCGCATTTCACCCGGATGCGGCGCGGGCACGGCTCCATGTCGACCCGATGGCTGGGCGATGCGGCAAAACCGGGCGCCGGGCCGCTTGATTTGAGTTTGTCCTTCATTGGATCCGCTCCTTTCACCTGGCGCACGACGCGCGCCGGAAGGCGCAACCGTACCATGGCCGTCAAAACCGCCTCAATCATCTCAACCGCCAAGGATCGGTCGATGGCAGGCCTTCGCCGCCCCCGCAAAAGGGTGAATGCGGCACCCCGTGCGACGGCGTAGAGTCGCCCCGGGGTAATCGACTCAAACCGGGGGAATCTCCATGCAAACCGTACAAATCACGTTGCCCGTGATCACCGCGCTCTATGCGGGGCTAAACGGCCTGCTTGCCGTCTTTCTCGCAATCCGGGTCAGTCTCCACCGCGCGAAGAAGCGCATCGATCTCGGCGACGGCAACGACGCGGCGCTGCTGCAGACCATACGCGTACACGCCAACAATACAGAATATGTCGCACTGGGCCTTGTCCTGTTGTTGGTCGTGGAGATGCTGGGCGCACCGCTGGTTGCCGTGCATGCCTTGGGCGCCGGGCTGTTCGTCGGTCGGGCGCTGCATGCGCAAGGACTATACAGCACGACCGGGCGGTCCTTTGGGCGCGTCGTCGGGCAAACCGCGACCTGGCTAATGCTCGTCCTGGTCTGTTTCTACGCGCTCTATCTGTTCTGGACCGGCGGCCGGCCTTAAGAGATTCACCTCCCATGGCGGCTCGCCTATACTGCGGCGCATGACATCGAACGACCTAATCCGCGAATATGCCTGGGCAATCGCCTTGGCGGCCGGCGTGCTCTTTCTCCTCTCGCGCTATATCATGCGCCGCCTGCGGGAACGGCGCGAGGAACGCGAGCGCGCCCTGGCCGAGGAGACCGGCGAACGACCCAGGGTTACGCCCGAGGAATTCGCCCGCGCCCGGAAACTCTTCCTGCTGACGCTGACCCTGCTGATCCTGGTTGTAATCATCTCGATCCTGACCCATTTTCAGTGATTGTCCGCGCGTCGGGCCTTTATTCATTTGAGAGACGGAAAGACTTGCCCATGCCCAGCGATTCATCGTCGACACTCGCCAACGAACAAGAGGCGCTCGACCTGTTGTCCGACCTCATCGGCAAGGCCCAGGCGGCCGGGGCCGACGCCGCCGACGCCATAGCGGTGTCGGGCATTTCCTTGTCGCATTCGCAGCGGTTGGGCGAAATCGAGAAGCTGGAACGCTCGGAAAGCACCGACCTCGGCCTACGGGTGTTGATCGGCAAGCAGCAGGCCATCGTCTCGTCGTCCGACGCATCGCCGGAGGCTTTGACGGAATTGGTCGATCGCGCCGTCGCCATGGCGCGCACCGTTCCCGAGGACGCCTATTGCGGCTTGGCGGACCCGGACCAGATTTTCAAAGGCCCGGTCGCCGATCTTGAAATCTGCGAGGCCGAGGAACCGACGCCCGAAGCGCTGATCGAACGCGCCAAACAATGCGAAGACGCCGCCCGCGCCGTCGACGGCGTCACCAATTCCGAAGGCGCCGAGGCGAGCTGGGGCCGGTCAGGCGTGGCGCTGGTCGCATCCAACGGCTTCTCCGGCAGCTATGCCGTGTCGCGGCAGAGCATCGGCGCGGCGATGCTGGCGGGCGAAGGCACCGGCATGGAACGCGACTACGAATTCACCAGCGCGGTCTACACATCGGATTTGGACGATCCGGCCGAGGTCGGACGGCACGCCGGCGAGCGCGCGGTGCAGCGGCTCAACCCGCGCAAGGTTGGCACCAAGAAGGTGCCGGTCGTCTACGATCCGCGCGTATCGAACGGCCTGCTGCGGCATCTCGCCGGCGCGATAAACGGCGCCGCGATCGCGCGCGGCACCAGCTTCCTGAAGGACAGCATGGGCGAACGGATTCTGCCCAAGGGATTGTCGATCATGGACGATCCGCACCGGAAACGCGGCCTCGCCTCGAAACCCTTCGACGCGGAAGGGATCGCCAACGAGGCCATCGCCTTCGTCGACGACGGCGTACTCAAGAGCTGGGTCCTCGACCTCAGCGCGGCGCGGCAACTCGGGCTGGACACCACCGGCCGGGCGTCGCGCAGCACCAGCGGCCCGCCCTCGCCCTCGACCACCAACCTGTACCTGACCCCCGGCGCGCAGAGCCGCGACGCCTTGATCGGCGACATCGAGGAAGGGTTCTATGTGAACGAGTTGATGGGATTCGGCATCAACAACGTGACCGGCGACTACAGCCGGGGCGCGGCCGGGTTTTGGATCGAGAAGGGCGAGATCGCCTATCCGGTCAGCGAGATGACCGTGGCGAGCAACCTCAAGGATATGTTCCTGAACATGCAGGCGGCAGACGATCTGGAATTCCGCTACGGCGTGAACGCGCCCACGGTCCGCATCGACGGAATGACCGTCGCCGGCAACTGACCGCCGGCGCACCATGGCCGCACGCTTCGTCGATACGGTCCGGCAGTTGGCGCGCTACAACCGGCTCGCCAACGACCGACTGTATGCGTCCTGCGCCGAGCTGAGCGACGCCCAACGCAATCAGATCCGGCCCGCCTTTTTCAAAAGCATCCACGGCACGCTCAACCACATCATGGTCGGCGACCGCATCTGGCTCGCCCGGTTCGAAGGACGCGACGCGCCGTCGACTGGTCTGGATGCAATCCTCTACGACGACTTCGAGGCCCTTCGCGCGGCACGGTCCGACGAAGACGCCCGCATCGAAGACTTCGCGGCCGGTATCACCGACGCCTTCCTCGCCGGCACCATCCGATATGAGAACAACGAAGGTCGGGTCTTCGACGACCCGGTCGACATGCTGGTGAGCCATTTCTTCAACCACCAGACCCATCATCGCGGCCAGGTGCATGACATGCTGTCCCAGACCGACGTGAAAACGCCGGTGCTCGACCTGCATCGCGTGCTGAAACCGAACCCGGACTCCTAGCAACCTTCGCCGTTAGCTGACGATCTGCCAAACGCCAGTATCGTCCCGGCAAGCGGTGCCGCCAGCTTGGTGCTCCTCCCCGCCGATCGTGACCGTCTGCCGGTACTCGCGGCAATAGCGTCCTTCCGCATCCAGATAGGTGCGGGTCGGCGTCATCGTCCCCCAATGGCCGTTGCCCGGATTACGCCAGATCCGGGTCTGACCGGAAGGCTGGGTTTCCAACGTGTGGCTGGCCGCCCTAAAGGCGCGGTCCAGGTCGCTACGTTCCAGGAAGGTAACGAACGGTCCCTGCAACAACGCGCCTTTTACGGAAATGCCGTCGACCGCCCCGGCGTCGCCGTTCGCGCCGCCCAGCAAACCGCCCATCGAGTATTGCCCGAGACCGCCGTCCAACACCGGCAACGGGCCCGACGCGCGCCCGGCGACCGCCGACCCCTTCTCGCCCGTGCCGCCGCCCGCGTCCTTATCGGCAGCCGGCGTACAAGCGCCGATCCCGGCGGCCAACGCCGCGGCGGCAAGAATTCTCGGAAGACTGAATTGCACCCAATGCCTCGACCCTGCGATCGCGCCCGCCGCGACCCGGGGCCATCCTACGGCGGCGGCCAGGAAGTTCAAGCCTTCACCGGATGACTGAATGCGGTTACCGCAGCCGCGCCAGACAGGCAGCCGCCGCGGCATCCAGGATCGCTTCGGCATCGATACCGTGCAGGCGGAAAGCGTCGGGAATGTCGCTCGACTGTCCGAATTTCTCGACCCCAAGCGCCGATACCCGGTAATCGCCGACCGAACCCAACCAGGACAAGGTCGCGGGATGTCCGTCGAGCACGGTGACCAGTGCCGCGCCGGTACCCAACTGGCCGAGCAATGCCTCCACATGCGCCCGCGCCGCGCGGTCGCCGGCCGCGCGCTTTCTGCCGGCGGCGAGCCAATCGGCATGCAACAGATCGGGCGACGTCACCGCGAGCAACCCGGCCCCCGGCGCATCGTCTTGCAGCGCCGCATGCGCGGCGAACGCTTCCGGGGCGACCGCGCCGGCATAGGCGATGGCGAGGTCGCAGCCGGGCGCGGGCGGCACCGCCCAATAAGCGCCGGCGCAAACCGCTTGGCGGTCCGCATCGCCGAGGCGCCGTTCGGGTTGTTCGAGCGCGCGGGTCGATAGGCGGAGATAGACCGATCCGCCATCGTCATCCTGCATGTAACGCATGCCCCAGGCCATGATCGCCGCCAATTCGTCGACGAAAGCCGGTTCGAAATAGGCGAGCCCGTCAATCGACATGCCGACCAGCGGCGTGTTGATCGACTGATGCGCGCCGCCTTCCGGCGCCAGTGTTACACCGGACGGCGTTGCCACCGCCATGAAGCGGGCATCCTGATAACAGGCATAGAACAGGGAATCGAGGCCACGGTTGATGAACGGATCGTAAAGCGTACCGACCGGCAGCAGACGCGCGCCGTACAACGAATGCGACAGGCCCAGCGCGGCCAGCAGCAGGAACAGGTTGTTCTCGGCGATGCCGAGTTCGATATGCTGCCCGTCGCGCGACCGCACCCATTTCTGCACCGACGCCACTTTTTCCTCACGGAAGACGTCCGGCCGTTCCTTGCGGCTGAACAGGCCGCGCCGGTTGACCCAGCCGCCCAGATTGGTCGACACGGTCACGTCGGGCGACGTGGTGACGATATGACTCGCCAGCGCGCTGTCGCCTTGCGCCAGTTCGTTCATGATCTGGCCGAACGCCTGCTGCGTCGCCAGGGTCGTTCCCGTCGGCACCGGGAAACTGTCCGGCACCGGGATGCGCGGCGCCGTGTGACGCCGCGGCGCGTCGGCGGCGAAGGGCACCGCGGCCAGATAGTCGGTCAGCTCCTCCTCGGCCACCTCCAGACCGGCGAACATATCCCATTCCTTGCCGTCGGGAATGCGCATGGACGCCTTGAAGGCGGCCATTTGATCCGGATTCATCAGGCCCGCATGGTTGTCCTTGTGCCCGGCCAGCGGCAGGCCGAACCCCTTGATCGTATAGGCCACGAAACACTGCGGCCGGTCGTCGTCGGCCACGCCGTGAAAGGCCTCCAGAACCGACTCCATGTCGTGACCCGCCAAGTTGGTCATCAGGCGGTGCAACGCGACATCATCATGGCTGTCGAGCAGTTCGCCCAGCCCGGACGTACCCTGCAACGCGGTCTTGAGATGCTCGCGGAAGGCTTCGCCGCCCTTGAAAGTGAGCGCGGAGTACAGATCGTTCGGGCATTCGTCGATCCATTCGAGCAGCGCCTCGCCGGCCGGCCCGTGCCGCGCCGCTTCCAGCCGCTTGCCGTATTTCAGCGTCACCACGTTCCAGCCGACGGTGTCGAAGAAGGACTGGATTTTCTGGAACAACTGATCGTTGACCACCCCGTCGAGGCTCTGCCGGTTGTAGTCGATCACCCACCAGAGATTCCGTACATCGTGCTTCCAGCCTTCGAGCAACGCCTCGAAGATGTTGCCTTCATCCAGTTCGGCATCGCCCATCAGCGCGACCATGCGGCCGGCCTCCGAGTCGGACGCGTTCAGCCCGTGCATCCGGGCATAGTCCTGCACCAACGATGCGAAGAGCGTGACGCCGACGCCGAGCCCGACCGACCCGGTGGAGAAATCCACGTCATCCGCGTCCTTTGTCCGCGACGGGTAGGATTGCGCCCCGCCGAGACCCCGAAACAGCTCCAGATTCTCTTGGGTCTGCCGGCCGAGCAGATACATCAAAGCGTGGTAGACGGGGCTGGCGTGCGGCTTGACCGCGACCCGGTCCTCCGGCCGCAGCACATCCATATACAACGCCGTCAAGAGCGTCGTCGCCGATGCGCAAGAAGACTGATGACCGCCGACTTTCAGGCCATCGCGCGCCGGCCGCAGGTGATTCGCGTTGTGGATTGTCCAGGACGACAACCACAGCACCTTCCGCTCGATTTCCGAGAGGATACGCAGTTTTTCCCGGGGCTGAAGGGCATCGTCCGGACCTTTGACCAGGCGCAGCGGGGCGGTCATCACCGACTCCTGTATCGACTGTTTTTCCGTCCCTCATTGTAAGGCCGACTGCCAAAACGATCCTTGCAAAGATTGCGTTAACTAAGCAATTATAAGCAATATCATGCCAGTCAAGGCAAAATTCGGAAAAGAAAATGCCCAAGACCGGCTTGGACGAGATAGACCGCCGTATCCTGACGCGGCTTCAGGAGAATGCCCGCATTTCCAACGTCGATCTCGCGGCCGAGGTCGGCGTGTCTCCGTCCCCCTGTTGGCGGCGGGTCCGCGATCTCGAAAAAACCGGCGTCATCGCGCGCTATGTGACCTTGGTCGACCCTAGCGCCGCAGGCCTGCCGGTCAGCGTCTTCATCCAGGTCTCGTTGGAGCGGCAAGCGGAATCGGCATTGGAGATATTCGAAACGGCAGTGCTCGGCTGGCCGGAAGTCCTGGAGTGCCATCTGATGACCGGCGACGCGGATTATCTGTTGCGGGTCGTCGTCGCCGACCTCGCGGCGTATGAGCGCTTCCTGATGGATCACCTGACGAAGGTGCCCGGCGTGACCAGCATCAAATCGAGCTTTTCGCTGAAACAGGTGAAATACGGGACGGCATTGCCGCTCGACGCCACGGCGAAGACGTAACGCCGTCTAGCAGGTTGCTGAAGACGTCATTTGTCACCATCGAGACGGACCTATCGGCCCTTCTCGGGATAGGGAAAACAAAGCAAAAACCTCATGGTGAGGAGGCGCGAGAGCGCCGTCTCGAACCAGGGAGACCGAACACCATGACTTTTTCCACAGCCGTCTAGCGGTCCAGTGTGGGCGCGAGACGCCGCAGAAACCCGAGTTTCACCATCCAAGCAACCGTCCGCAGCAGGCGCGCGGAATCATGCTCGGCGATATCGGGCACCAGGTCGACCAACGTCTCCCCCCGGCGGCGGCCAACGGCGTTGACCAGCGTCGCGATGTCGTCCGCGCCGAGCAGAATATCCGGCGTGAACATGTTCATGCGATGCCGGATCAACGCGTTGATCGCCTCGACCGATTTCGCCGCAATCTCCACGCGATCCTGAACGGAAAGGTGCTCCGTCGGGAAGCCCGCGAACATCCTGTACGGATCGGGCCGCAGCGGATGCGCCGCGCGATGCTGCGATTTCGCCGCCGATTCCATTCCGCTTACGCGGCGGCTGGCGAGTTCTTCCCACACGGATTCATAGGCCGGGATCACATGCCGCCAGTCGTAGATCGACTCCGCCCGCTGCACGCCCGCCTCCGCCATGCGATGGCGAAGGTCGGTGTTGACCGCCAATTCGTGCAAGGCGTCGATCACCGCCTCCACATCCACCGCCGTCGTCTGGCTCGCGCCCGCGATGAATTCGCCGTAACTGTCCTCGCCGGAAAGATAGCGTGTCGCGTTGACGGCCCCCGACCCCGGCGCCGGGGTCAACGTGGGTACCAGAAACCCTTCGACGCCGTTCGTCACCGTATCGCGGTACCCGTCCCAATCGGTGGCGACGACGGGGAGCCCGCTCGCCATTGCCTCGATCGGCGCCAGCCCGAAACTTTCCTGAATATTGTCGGCCAGGGACATGAAGGCATCGGCGGCGGACCATACGCCATCGGGAAAGCGCGGATCGCTGTTGGCGACGACGCGCACCTCGGCGCGCGTACAGACCTCCGCCGCTAGGGCATTGAATTCCGCCTGGAAGCGCTCGGTGTCGAAGTATCCGTAGAAGATCATGCTGACCGGCGTCGACAACCGCTCGGCCAGCCGCTCCGCCGCCTGCAGGAAAGGCAGCGGATGCGCCTTGGAGTAGAAGCTGATCCGGCCATGGAACAGCATCACGAAGGCGTCGTCGGCCAGCCCCAATTCTTTGCGCAGACCGGACCGGCGGCCGCCATCGCGATTCTTGGCGAAACGCGCCGTGTCGATACCCAAGGGCACGATCGGCAGTTGCACCGGGCAGGCCATCCGCCCACCGGTCCGGTCCGCCAGATAAGCGCGCCATTCATCCCAGAGCGCCTGGATCGCGCCGGCGATCGCGCGCGACGGACAGATGATCGCATCCCATTCCTGCGTCGGGTAGTGCACGCAATTGGCGACCGCGTCCATCACGGCGGCGGAGGACATGGTGTGACTGATGCCGCACAGGCTGTAGGCGCGCTGGTCCTGCGCCCGGCGCATCCAGGCATAGGGCGCGATGTTCGGGTCCGGCTGCATCAGGCAGCCGGGTTCGATCAAACGTTCGGACTCGGTCAAGGCGATGAAGGCGCAGTCATCCGCCGCGCGCCCCTGCGCAACCGCGCGCTGTTTGAACCGATCGAAAGCGTCTCTGTCCTTGGCGTAGCAGAACAGGCGGTCTTGCCGGGCGTAACGAAGATAGGCGTCGACCAAGCGTTCGACGGCCACGTCCAGGCCGATCACGCGCTCGGACTCGAGGTCGCGCGCCACGAAATACATCGCGGCGCCATCGGTTTTCACGGTACTCATCCCCCCTCGCGTCTCGCGATCCGCCGCATCACCCGGCCCGCACCGGCCACCATCAGCCGCCGCCGCGCCGTCGCCAGCAAAAGCGCCGCCCGCGCCGGCGGCTGGCTGACCAGGACACGCTCCCGGCCCAATGCACGCAGCGCCTTGCGCGCCACCGGCCCCGGCAATTCCGCGCGACCGGGCATCTCGGCCATCCCGGCGCGATCAAAGAATTTCGTCCGCGTGGCGCCGGGGCACAATACCAAAACGTCGACGGACGTGTCCTTCATTTCATCGGCGAGCGCCTCGCCAAAGCTCAGCTCGAACGTCTTGGTGGCGGCATAGGTGGCAAGCAGGGGCACCGGCGTGAACGCGGCGACACTGGATACGATGATCAGCCCCGCGCGTCCACCTTCCGACTGCGTCCGCGCCGCCATGCCGGGCAGCAGGGCCCGGGTCAGATGAACCACCGCCGTCACGTTGACGGCGACCATCTCCATCTCCCGGTCGAGGGCGTTCCGCGCGACCGGCCCGAACACGCCGAGCCCGGCATTGTTGATCAACAAATCGACGCCAAGCGCCTCCGCCCGGCCGATCAACTCGACCCGGTCGGCCTCGACCGCCAGGTCGGCGGCATGCGTCTCGACCGTCCGTCCCTCGCCAGTCAGTTTCATGGCCAAGGCGTCCAACGCCGCCCGGTCGCGCCCGGTCAGCAAAAGGCCGGTCTCCCGCGGCAGCGCCTCCGCAAAGGCCGCGCCGATCCCGCTCGTCGCCCCGGTCACCAGCGCCATACGATACTGCTGCATCATTCCGCTCCTATAGCCCCGAAGGACCCCGACTCCGTCTCCATAAGTTAACAAGTTCTTAAGTCTGACGTCCTAAAAAGTGGCCTCAACCGGGGCTTCCGCATGGACACCGCGCTTAGCATCTTTGCGACATAGAAGTCCCGCCAAACGGAGCCAGACATGAAACGCGGACTCATCGCCGCCGCGGTCCTCGCCGTTGCAGGCGTGGCCGGCGTGACCTACCTGCCGACGAAATTGCTGAATGGCGGCGATTCCGGCGAGTACCGGGACACCGCCCCGATCGCGATCGAGACTCTGCCGGTCCATCTCGAAGACCTGACCTGGACCGAGGTCAGGGCACTGGTCCGCGCGGGACACACCACGGCCATCGTTCCGACCGGCGGCACCGAGCAGAACGGCCCGCATATGGTGCTGGGCAAGCACAACTACGTGGTCCGCCACACCGCGGGCAAGATCGCCGAACAACTCGGCAACGCCCTGGTGACGCCGGTCATGTCCTATGTGCCGGAAGGGTCCATTTCACCGCCCGCCGGCCATATGCGGTATCCCGGCACGATCAGCGTTTCCGAGGACGTCTTCGCCGCGGTCTTGGAAGCGACGGCGCGGAGTCTGAAAGCGCATGGGTTCACGACGATCTGTTTCATCGGCGATAGCGGCGGCAACCAGACCGTTCAGGCGGCCGTCGCGGAGAAACTGAACGCCGAATGGATCGGCACCGGCGTCGCCGCGCTGCATGTCGCGAACTACTACAGCGCCAACGGCCAAGTCGACTGGCTGCTGACCAGCGGCGAGAGCGAAGCGGCCATCGGCAGCCACGCGGGCATCCGCGACACGTCGGAAATGCTGGCGGTCCATCCCGCCGGCGTCCGCCTGGACCGCCGCCGGTCCAGCGCCGAGGCCGGGATGAGGAGCAGCGGCGTGATCGGCGACCCGACCCGGGCGAGCGCGGAAACCGGCAAGAAGATGTTGCAGCTCAAGGTCGACGCCGCGGTCGAACAAATCCTGCAGACCTTCCAGGCGGGAAGCTGACCCCTACCGGGGCGGCCGACTCATCATTCGTGGACGATGAGACGCCCCGCCGCCGGGTCCACGGTGACCCGGTCCCCGGTCTTGACCGCCGCCGTGATATCGCAGTCGAACCGGTCGAGCAGCGGAAAATCCGCATGCGCGGCCCCTTGCGCCATGATCGGGTTGGCATAGTTCAGCACCAGCGCCAGCGGCGCCCGGTCGCGGGACGCCATCTCATACAGCATCCAGGCCGTCGCCACGCCGCCCTTGGCGATGTTGAGGATCAACACCTTGCCGAGATAGCTCTCGCCGTACAGCTTATGCGCCTCGCGCGAGAAGGTGCCGTCGATCCGGTTGAGGTCGTAACGGGCGCTGAAGTTATCGTCGGCCACCAACGCCGGGCCGGTGACCGTATCGCCGATGCCCACATGTCCCTGGATGATCCGGTCGGCCATTAGACGATCCTCCCGGCGACGGCGGAATCGACGCAGCGTTCCATGGTGGACAGGACCGGCTCATAGCCGTAGCCGCCGAGGATGTTGACGATCTTCGCCGAGTTGCTCATCAGACGTTTCCAGCCGTTCGCCTCGCCGACCTCGCGTGCGTACATCTGATAGAAGCACACGCCTTCGAGCAGGATGCCGCCGGCATCTTCGATCTGCGCGGTGATCCCCATCCGGTCGGCGGCTTTCTTGATCTCCGGCGCGGTCGCCGCGATCAGGGTGGTCGCGTCATTCACTTTCCGTCCGTCGAGCAGGTGTCCGAGCCGCTGCAGCTCGAACAGCGACAATTGCGGTGCGGCGAACACCACCACGTCGAGCCGGTCGTCCGACACGCCGTAGGACTCATAGAAGGCGTCGATGTCCGCGCGGGTGATCCGGACCGGATCCGGCGGCGCGCCGTCGAACACCGTCTGCAGCGACGGCGCTTCCGGTGTCACGCCGATCATGTGGAACAACGGCGTCGACCCGAAACTCGCCATCGCCGCGCCGAGATGCTTCATCTCGTCCGAGGTCGGCGCGCCGTCGACACCGTCGATCACCGGCACTTCCCAATAGGACCCCATATCCCGGCCGATGATGCCGCCGACCGCGCCCCAATCGGCCCAGTCCTGCGGCCGGGTTTCCAGCACGTAATGCGCGGTGCCGCGGCGGCGTTCGTCCAGATGGAAGCCGTAGCGCGGCGTCCGTCCCGTGAGCGCCGCGGCCAGCGCCGAGGGCCCGCCCTCGAAATTGGTCCGCGCGCCGAGCACGCTGTTGGTGTAGATGCTCGACCCGGTATCGCCGAAGGCCACATGCTCGCCCTGCACCGGCGGGATGATCACCTGATAATTGATGCAGGTATCGGTCATCATCACGTCGAGCGACTGGAACGCGTCGATCGCGCGGCGTTCCAGGTCGATCCAGTCGTCCTGTTGCTTCATACGCTTATAGGCGTTGAAGTCGGTGCCGCGCGGGTCGGTCACCGTCGGCACCATGGTGCACCGCTGGTCCTTGGGGTAGCCCGCGACCTTTTCCAGGAATTCGACGCCGGCCGCGCCCAACGATTCCGTATCGGCCATCAGATGCACCTGGCTGATCTCCACCAAATCCTCGGCGTCGAAGAACTGCCCGACCTTGATTTGATGTTCCAGCGCCAAACGGCGCGGCTCGCCCAGGTCGCCCGCGCGGATGCTTTCCTCGTAATCCGTCAACTTCATCGGATGCTCCCCACCTTTTTTATCTTCTCCCGCGTTTATATCGCAGCAAGCCTTCATTCGCACACCGCCGCTTGCGCCGCATTTGTCCGTCGCCCATAGTGCCCTCCCACTCCACAGCAACGCCAAGAGACCGATGCCCCGCCTGACCACGCTCGACGACATCAAGGAAGCGCGCGACGCGCTGCCCGAATTCATCCGCCATACGCCGATCCTGCCGCTCGCCCGCGACTCCGCCGAGGTCGGCCGCGAGAAGCTCTTTCTGAAATGCGAGAACTTGCAGGTCACCGGCGCGTACAAGGTCCGAGCCGCCTATACGGTGCTGCGGTCGCTGACCGACGAACAGCGTAAACGCGGGTTGGTGGTCACGTCCTCCGGCAATTTCGCCCAGGCCTATGCCTATGCCGGCGCCAGCATGGGCGTGCCGATCGTTGTGGTCATGCTGGACAGCACGAGCCCGTTCAAGGTGGACAACACCAAGGGCTACGGCGCCGAGGTGGTGTTCTGTGGCACCGATGCCTTGCAGCGCCAACCGACCGTGGCCCGGATCGCCGAGGAGCGTGGCATGACCGCCATCGACAATTGGGAATACCCGCCGATCGTCGCCGGCCATGCCAGCATCGGCATGGAAATCGTCGAGGACTGCCCGGACGTGGAAACCGTCCTGGTGCCGGTGAGCAGCGGCGGCGTCGCGGCCGGGATCGCGACGGCGGTCAAGCTCAGCAAGCCGGATACGAAAGTGATCGGGGTCCAGCCGGAAAAGGCCAATGCCGCCTACGTTTCGATGGAAAAAGGCGAAGCGACGGCGATCGACTATTGGGACAGCATGGCGGACGGCCTGTCGGCGCGGCGGCCGGGCGAATACCCCTTCGGTCACCTGCAGGAATACATGGACGAGATCGTGCTGATCAGCGAACAGGACATTGCCGACGCTTTCCGGACGATCCTGTACCGCGGCAAGCTAATGGGCGAACCGGCCGGGGTCGTCGCCGCGGCGGCGTTCCTCAGCGGCAAGGTGGATGCGTCGCGCAAGACGGTCGCCGCGCTGACCGGGGGCAACGTCACCGAGGCGGTCGTCGACAAGATGCTGGCGATGTCGGGCGATTAATCCGTCGATGCGGGGCCGGCGGTCGAAGATTTATGCCGTCTTTCGCACGTAAAGGATTGATCAAGACGTCCTCTTCATATTGAACATCGCATGCGCCGGGGCGATATGGCCTAGGGCGCGTTTGACGCAGCCGATAGAGACGACAAGTCGATCACATAATGAGCACCTTGCCCGACCCCGTGGCCCGGCGCCGGACCTTCGCGATCATCTCGCATCCGGACGCCGGCAAGACCACGTTGACCGAAAAACTGCTGTTATTCGGCGGCGCCATTCAGCTTGCCGGGGCGGTCAAGGCGCGCGGCGACCAGCGGCGCGCCCATTCGGACTGGATGAAGGTCGAGCGCGAGCGCGGCATTTCGGTCGCGTCTTCGGTCATGACCTTCGATTACGGCGACTGCACGTTCAACCTGCTCGACACGCCGGGCCATGAAGACTTCAGCGAGGATACCTACCGCACGCTTTCCGCGGTGGATTCGGCCGTCATGGTGCTCGACAGCGCGCGCGGCATCGAGGCGCAGACCCGGAAACTCTTCGAAGTCTGCCGGCTGCGGGACGTGCCGATCATCACCTTCATCAACAAACTGGACCGGGAAGGCCAAGAGCCGTTCGACCTATTGGACGAGATCGAACAGACGCTGGCGCTCGAACCGTCGCCAGCATCCTGGCCGATCGGCATGGGACGGCAATTCCTCGGCTGCTTCGACCTTTTCCACGACCGGCTGATGCTGGTCGACAAAGGCACCGCCGACGCGCCGGACGAAGGCGCGGTCTGCGACGGGCTGGACGACCCGAAGCTGGACACGCTGCTGCCGGACTACGCCGCCGAGAAACTGCGCGAGGATGTCGAGATGGCGCGCGGCCTTTGCCCGCAGTTCGACCTCGACGCCTATCGCGAAGGGAATATGACGCCGGTCTTTTTCGGCAGCGCGATCAACAACTTCGGGGTCCGAGAACTGCTACAGGGGTTGGGCGACTTGGCCCCACCGCCGCGCAGCAGCAGCGCCGACATCCGGACGGTGGAACCGAGCGACGACAAGGTCAGCGGCTTCGTCTTCAAGATCCAGGCGAACATGGACCCGAAGCATCGCGACCGGATCGCGTTCATGCGGCTGTGTTCCGGGCATTTCAAGCGCGGCATGAAGCTAAAGCATGTCCGCACCGGCAAGATGCTGAACCTGCACAATCCCATGCTGTTCATGGCGCGGGACCGCGAACTCGCGGAGGAGGCCTGGGCCGGCGATATCCTGGGCATCCCCAACCACGGCAATCTGCGGATCGGCGACACCCTGACCGAAGGAGAGGAACTCCGCTTCAACGGCGTGCCGAGTTTCGCGCCGGAGATCCTGCAGAAGGCCCGGCCGGCCGATCCGATGCGGGCCAAGCATCTGTCCCGCGCGCTTCAGCAGATCGCCGAAGAAGGCGCCGCGCGCGTCTTCAAACCACGGATGGATGCCGATTGGGTCGTCGGCGTGGTCGGACCGTTGCAGTTCGAGGTTCTGGCCGATCGCATCCGCACCGAATACGACGTGCCGGTGAAATTCGAGAGCACGACGCTGCATACGGCGCGTTGGGTCGAGGCAGACGATCCGCGCGACCTGAAAAAATTTCGCGACGCCAACGAAGCCAGCATGGCCGAAGACCATACCGGCGCACCGGTCTTCCTGGCGCGCAACGCGTGGCATCTCGACAAGGCAGAGGAAGACTGGGAAAGCCTTAAATTCCTAAAAACAAAGGAACATTCTTCCTGACCGATGCGTGATGTCCGCCATTGACACCGCGTCCATAATGTCGCCGTAATTCGGCGGCAGTTAACCATAAAGCTTTAGATGTTGTTAACGAGGCCAGTGCGACCGTGGCATCGGGTGAGCACATTACCGAATTGATCTCTCGTGCTCTTGACAGAGACCATCGGAACAAAGGACAGTTCATGAAGCTCATGAAGATGCAATGGAAACTCCGATTCAGTCCGACGGCCGCGAAAGCAGGCCGCCGCATGAGTGCGCGCGTGTTCGGCCTCGCCTTGATGGGCGCGGTCGCGGCACCAGTATCAACGGGTTTGGCGAACCAGTGTTCGGCATATGGCAATGATCGGGCATCGGACGGCGTTGTGTCGATCGAAGTCCGCCGCATGCAAACGCATTTGATGGTGGCGGCGCTGTCCTGCGGCGCGCGGGCGGACTACAACGCGTTCGTCATCAATCATCGGTCGAGCCTGAAGAAATACGGCACCGCGATCCGTCAGGAATTCAAACGCCGCTACGGCAAGGCCGGCCCCCGGCGGCTGAACCGCTTCGTCACGCGGCTCGCCAACGAGGCATCCGCCCGCAGCAATGCGGATCGCGACCAATTCTGCGCCGATGCAAGCACGATGTTCGAGAAGACCGCCAAAAGCCGGGTCGATCTCGCCCATCTCGCGCTGCATTATGATGGGCCTAATCAGCTTGCCAGCGCGGCGTGCAACCCGGTGCAGACGACCATCTTGCAACCGAAATCCGGAACACTGCAGCCTAAGCGCTGATAGAACGGTTTCGTTCCGCAGCGACCCAAAAACAAACCGGCCGGACCCTAAGGTCCGGCCGGTTGCCGTTTAGACTGTCGTCGAAACCTATTGCATCATGATTTCGACGCGCCGATTCTGCGGCTCCGGAACACCATCCGCCGTCGGGACAAGAGGCTCGGCCTCGCCCTTGGCTTCGGTCGCGATTTCCGCCGAAGACACACCGAGACGCCGCAACTCGGCTTCCACCGAATCCGCACGCCGTTGCGACAGACCCAAGTTGTACTGTGAGGAACCCGCCCGGTCCGCATGGCCCGCGAGCCGGATCCGCACATAGCCCTCTTTTGCCTGCGCCGCGGCATCGGCCACGATTCTCTGAGCCTCAGGCGTCAGGGACGATTGGTCGAAATCGAAGAAGACGATGAACTCCCGCGGTTGCGGCTGAACGACTGGTGCCGGCGCCGGCGTCGGTTGTGGCGCAGGCGCGGGTTGACTGACCGGCGCGGGGGCCGGCTTCGGCGGCGCACCGAACGTGTAGCGCAACCCCACCATGATCTGGTTCGTCGCATAATCGCTATCGACATTGGTGCCGCCATTGGTGCGGAAGCTGACGCTCGGCACGCGGAGATGCCGGTAATCGACCGTCGCTGCCAAATTCTCCGTCAACGACAGGGACAAGCCGGCGATGCCTTGGAAGGCAAACCCAATGTCCGAATCGTCGATCGTGCTGCCCGCCACCGGTGTCGCGCCGTCGACATCGACATGCGCGATACCGATACCGGCACCGACATACGGCGTCACCGGAAGGTTCAATTGCTTGAAGTCGTACAAGGCGTTGAACATCCAGTTCAGGACGTCCACGTCACCCGACCCGCCGGCGACCCCGGTGATATTGTCGACATCGTTCGGGCGGAAGCCGAGTTCGCTCTCCAACCGCAGTCCGTTGCCAAGCGCATATCCCACCGCGCCGGCTGCGGCCCAGTTGAAATCCTCGTATTCCGCTTCGGCGGAATTGAGGTCCGAATTCTCGGGAAGGAAGTTAAGGCCGGCGGCGCCGCTGACATACAACCCCTCCAACCCCTTGTCGTTTGCCGCGGCCAGCGTCGACCCAAACGCCAACGCGCCCACGCAGACGAGCGGCATCATTGTCTTCCGAAAAAGCATCGTGAACCTTTCTTAAGAAAAACGGCGTGCCCTCTGAGGAATAAAGCCCCTGCGCACGTATATGGTCAACCTTTATGGACACGGCAGCCGTGGCAATATCGCCAAGGGTGACACGGGTGCAACAGGCTAAACATGCTCAATTATTGCGCATTGGCAACCGCACGACACCCTGTCCGCGCGCCGACAGTTCGCCATCCTGCTGCACGGCCTGCTGCTCGACCTCGACATAGCCCAGTCCGTCCTCGACGAACTTGCGCGTCACCGTGCCATCGATGAACAGCATGTCGCCGACCGGGTTGTGTCTACGTATCTCGGTGTAACAGGACCGCAGAAAGCCCGTATCCCCCATCCAGTTGGTCAAATGGTGGGTCATCCAGGAGCATCGCTCCGGTCCGTAGTCGTACGCGGCCGGCGCACCGACCCGCGTCGCGAACTCGTCTTCCCAGTGCACCCGCTCCGGACAATCGGGAATACCGTATTTATTCTTAATGCCGAGTCCGCGATGCGCCTTGACCTGCTTCCAGGCGAGTTTGTTGGCGCGGATGTACAGCCCGCCCCATCCCTGCGCATAGGCGATGAAACCGGTGACGGTCATCGGACCTTTTACGATTCGCGGCACGGCATCGCCGACCGAGACGTCCTCGTAATAGCGGGGCGTGGCGCCGCGAACCTCTTCTTGCTCGTAATACCGGAAGAAATCCGCCAGATCATCGTCGCTGTATTCGACATCGGCCTTGTTCTTAAGCGCCGTGTATTTCGTGCCTTCCTCGCGCGCGGCATCGCGATCCGTGCGGAAACACCAACTCTCGGCGTCCGCCAGCAAGTCGCCGCCGCCATTGAAGAACCGCACATGATAGATCTGCCGAACCGCGCGGCCCGAAAACCGCGTATCGTGCACGATCAAGTCCTTGAGCGACGCCTCGGTGTGAATCTCGTCATTGCGACGAATGACATCATGCCAGGTGAAGTCCGCGCCGGCCCACATGGCGTGGACTCCGGGCAACCCACCGACATAGCCGGATATGATCCGGCTGCAGGCGAACAGGAAAGACGGCGGCGCGATGATCCCGCCATGCGGCGTGCCCGCCGCGTAATCGGGGTCGCACCACAAGGGATTGTCGTCGCCAATCCCGTGGGCGTAGTGGCGAATATTGTCCCGGGTCGCCTCGTGACACCAGGGCTCCAGCGTATTCTCGATCTTGACCCCGATCCGCTGACGCAGCGCATCCATGCCTTCTTCGGTGATTGTTGGGAATTGTTTCGTGTCTTCGGACATACTGGATCGGTCTCCCTGCTGGCGGGTCAACGGTTCACGTAACGGGCGAGGTCGAAGCGGCCGGGATGGAAAATCTCCGCCGGCATGGTTGCAAGCGATGGACTGACGGCCGGGCGAAAGGCCATGCGGGCGAGAATGTCGCGTTCGAGGTCGACCCCCGGCGCAATCTCGGTCAACACCGGACCGTCCTCCGTAACCTCGAACACACCGCGTTCGGTCATCGCCGTGACGCGCTGCCCCTTGGCCAAGGCGTGTCGGGCGTTGAACGTCACCTGTTCGACATGTTCGACGAACTTCACGACCGATCCGTCGCGGTCGATCCGCAGCCCGTCCGGCGTCACCACGATGTCCTGATCGCCGGCCGTGAACAGGCCGCAGAAGACGACCCGCTCCGCCCCTTGGGTCACGTTGAAGAACCCGCCAACGCCGGGGATCCGATGCGCCAGTTTCGAGACGTTCACGTTGCCCGCGGCATCCATCTGCGCCAGCCCCACGATCGTGATGTCCAGCCCACCGCCGTCGTAAAAATCGAACTGATAGGTGTGATCGATCACCGATCCCGCGTTGATCGATGCGCCGAAATCCAGATTGTAAGCGGGATAACCGCCGGTCGCGCCGGACTCGACCGTCAGCGTGAAGGCATCGCCGCAGTCCTCCTCGCGCGCCACGGTCGCGACATACCCGGCGATCCCGACGCCCAGATTGACCACGTCTCCGCGCCGCAACTCCATCGCCGCGCGACGCCCGATCAATTTCCGCGCATCGAGCGGCGCCGGCGCGATCTCGCCAATCTCGGCGCGCTCCTCGCCGCTGAACAACGGATTATAGGCCGTTGCGAAAGTCTGCCGATGGTTCTTCGCCGCGCCCAGGACCAGATAATCGATGAGATGACCCGGAACGACAACGTGACGCGGATTGAGCGTTCCCGGCTCGACAACGCGTTCGACCTGGGCGATCACGGTGCCGCCTGCGTTACGGACCGCCTGGGCAAAGGACGGGCCCTGGAATGTCGCGATCTCGCGCTCCATCGTGATGTTGCCGTCCATGTCCGCGGTGGTGCCGCGCAAGAAACCGATATCCAGTTTCATGCTCGGGTAGAACAGCCATTCCTTCCCGGCGAGCGACACGACTTCGACCAGATCATCGACCGTGCGGGCGTTGACCCGACCGCCTTCCTGGCGGGGGTCGACGAAGGTATCCAACCCGACATGCGTGACCAGGCCGGGCCGGCCCGCCGCGATCTCGCGGTAGAGTTGGACGATCACCCCGAGCGGCAGCAGATAGCCTTCCAATTCTTCGTCGATGAGCCGCTTCTGCAGCACGCGGTTCAAATTCAGATAGGAGGTGATGAGACGGCGAATGAGGCCGGCATGCGCCAGCCGGTCGAGACCGCGGCCCTGCGCATCGCCTTGTCCGGTGGATGCGATCACCGTCAGGTCCTTGGGCGCGCCGCTGTCGAGATAGCGCGTTTCCAGGGCGCTGAGCAGTTCCTCAGGCGTCGCGGCGCCGACGAAACCGTCGACCGCCAAGGTCATGCCGTCCGCCACCAACGCAACGGCATCCTTGGCTTCCAGCAGCTTGCTCACGAACGGATTTCCCGGGCCATGCCCATAGAATGACCCAGCGCACCGTTCGGCGGCAAGTCGACGCGACGCCAGTCTCTATCTCGAAAAAGGAAGGGCCGGCAGAGAGGGGGAGCGCCGGCCCTTGGAGTTAATCTCCCCTTACGAGGCCGCCAAAATCTTCCACTGGTTGCTTGTATAAATATTCTTCTATCTTTGAGTGTGTTTCCGAATCTTTAATAAACAGTTCATTGCATGATTTTTCCCGCAAACGGTTCCCATAGGCAGAACAATCCGAATTCCGACGGAAACGCCGAAAATCCGACCATTCGAAATTGCAGGGCCGCGCCTCTTCCTGCAAAGCTAGCCCCTTGATTTGACAGCATGGGTGGCGTTGAGGCTTGTTGCCGTGACGGTCGCCGAACGAGAGGAGATACGATGGGACCCTTAGCTGGCGTGAAGATTGTCGAATTCGCGGGAATCGGCCCTGGACCGATGTGCGCGATGCTGCTTGCGGACCTGGGCGCGGATATTCTGCGCATCGACCGTGTCGATCCGGATCAGCCGATGTTCCGGTCCAATATCCTGAACCGCGGCCGCCGATCCGTTTCCATCGACCTGAAACATCCCGATGGCATCGAAACCGCGCTCAAACTGGTCGACCAAGCCGATGGTCTGATCGAAGGCTTCCGGCCGGGCGTGATGGAACGGCTGGGCGTGGGTCCGGATGTCTGCCTCGCACGGAACCCGAAGCTGGCCTACGGCCGCATGACCGGCTGGGGTCAGGACGGACCGCTTGCCCAGGCGGCGGGCCACGACATCAACTACATCGCGCTGACCGGCGCCCTGCACGCCATCGGCCCCAAGGACGGACCGCCGTCCCCGCCGCTCAATATCGTCGGCGACTTCGGCGGCGGCGCGCTGTATCTGGCGCTCGGCATAGTCAGCGCCATCCTGGAAGCGTCGAAATCCGGTAAAGGGCAGGTGCTGGACGTCGCCATGGTCGACGGCGCCGCGTCGCTTATCACGGCGGCCTACGGCCTGCGCTCCATCGGCGTCTGGAAGGACGAGCGCGAGAGCAATCAGCTTGACGGCGGAGCGCATTACTACGGCGCCTACGAGACCAAGGACGGCAAATTCATCAGCATTGCCTCGATCGAGCCGCAGTTCTACGCGGAACTTTTGCAACGCCTCGACTTGGAAAAGGAACCGCTGCCGGACCAGCTCGACCGCGACAAGTGGCCGGACATGAAAGAAAAGCTGCGCGCGCTCTTCAAACAAAAGACCCGGGACGAGTGGTGCGCCATCCTGGAGGGAACCGATGTCTGTTTCGCGCCGGTCCTGTCGATGGGTGAAGCACCGGACCATCCCCATATGAAGGCGCGCGACACCTTCATCGAGATCGACGGCGTGGTCCAACCGGCCCCGGCGCCGCGCTTCAGCCGAACCGAGCTTGAGGTTCAGTGCCCGCCGCCGCAGCCGGGGGCGGATACCGCGGCGGGCCTGGAGGATTGGGGCCTGTCGCGCCAGGACGTCGCATCCCTGCTGGAAAGCCGCGCCGTCTGGCAGCGCGACTGACCCGCCTGACGCCGATCGGGCGCCGAGCGCCGGCCGCATAATCGCGGCCTACTGTCATTTGTGTGAGCAGTTGTTATTTTGAAATCGCTCGCGATTTGACAATATTGCTGCGTATGAAGATACCTTTGTTCGCCGTCGCCGCGGCTCTCCTCTTCACCAATCATTCCGCCACCGGGACCGCCAATGAGAGCGGCCAGGCGGCCCCACCCGGTTGGCAGACGCTGAACGTTCCCGGCAAGCCGGCGACGCAGTTCCGCGCCGCGCCGGACGGCGCGATCGAGGTGTCCGCGTCGGAAAGCGTCGGGTTCCTATACCGCGAATTACCCAAGTCGGCCGCCCCGGTCACCCGGGTGAGTTGGCGCTGGCGCGTCGACGCGACGCCGCCGTCCACCGACCTGTCCGTAAAAGGCAAGGATGACCGGCCGCTGGCGATCCATATTTGTTTCGACACCGAAGACGCGCCACCGAGCCGCTGGTCCCTGATGGACCAGGTCGGCAAGTGGACCCGGACGTCGCCGCTTCGCGGCAAGGTGCTGACCTATGTGTGGGGCGGCGTCCGCGACCGCGGCGACCGGATCGAGAATCCGTATTTCAAGTCGAAGGGGCAGATCATCATCCTGCGTCCCGGCGACAGCCCGACCGGCCAATGGTTCGTGGAAGACATCGACATTGTCTCGGACTTCAAGATTGCATTCGGGTATCCGCCGCCGAAGGTCCGCCTGATCGCCATCTCCGCCGACACGGACGACAAGCGCGGGATGAGCATGGGCAAGGTCGCCGACCTGGAATTTCATGAAAAGTGACCCCGCCATGCGCCCCCTGGAAACCAGCGACGCGGCAATCCACGCTGACCGGCTCGACCGCCTGACCGAAAAAGGGCTGCGCGCCGCCGCGGTCGCCGACAACGGCATCGATTGGGACACCCGCATCAAGAAGCCGGCGTGGCTGCGGATGCAGTATGTGCGGACCGCGATCAGCCAACTCTATTTCGGGGAGCTTGCAACGATCACCATGTGCGAGCGCCTTCTGCGCGAACTCGACGATGGGAACGCGATTCGTTTCGTCCGGACGCAAATCGCGGACGAACAACGGCATGTCCGCTATTACGAGCGCTACCTCGCCCGCGCCGGCGGTATCGAGGACATCTGCGACGGCGTCGCCATGGCCTACGAAGGCGCCCTCGCATGGCGCGGCTCGTATCACGGGGCGATCGTCGCCTTTCACATCGTGCTGGAAGGCGAAGGCCTGCGGCTGCAACAGCTCTACGGCGATTGGTTCCCCTGCCCACTGTACAAGCAAATCAACACCTTGATCGCCCGCGACGAAGGCCGGCATGTGGCCTTCGGCAAGATTTTTTTGCGCCGCCAACTGCAAGCGCTGCCGCTGGAAGAACGGATCGCGATTTACCAATGGGTCCGCGCGCTCTGGTTCGACTGCGCCGGCCCGATTCAAGCGGATATGCCGGGAATCGTGTTCCGGGCCGTCGGCCGCCGCTGGGCCGAAAACCGCTGGCGTCGGCAGCGGGAAGCCTTGATCGATATCGGCTTGATCCACCCGCATGAAACGGCGCAGTTCGACCGATGCTAGCGCGCATTCCCGGCGACGCGGCAGGCAGGGCCGGATAGCGACCGCGTCATGACGATCTCTGTCATCATACCCACGCTGAACGAGGCGCATCGTCTGCCGGATCTGTTGGCGCGCGTGCGGGCGGACGCCTTCGCCACCGAAATCATCGTGGTCGACGGCGGCAGCGAGGACGGCACACCGGCCGTCGCCGAGGCGGCGGGCGTTCGCGTCATCGCATCGGCACGCGGGCGCGGCCAACAACTCCATGCGGGCGCGGAAGCGGCGACCGGCGACATTCTATGGTTCCTGCACGCCGACACGACCTATCCCTCGGGCGGCCTGCGGAAAATCGAGGAGACTCTCGCCCGCGACCCGGCAACGATCGGCGGGAATTTCCGGCTGCTGTTCGATGGCGACGACCGGTTCAGCCGCTGGCTCGACGGTTTCTATCGATGGATCCGCAGCCACGGCGTCTATTACGGGGATTCGGCGGTGTTCGTCCGCCGCCGCGCGTATCGCAAGCTCGGCGGCATCCGCCCTATTGCGTTGATGGAGGATTACGACTTCAACCGGCGGATGGAGAAAACGGGGAAGACCTGCTGTATCGACGACCCGCCGTTGGTCACGTCGTCACGCCGGTTCGCCGGCCGTCGGCCCGCCGCGATCGTCTGGGGCTGGCTGAAAATTCATCTGCTGTTTTATGTGGGCATATCGCCGGACCGACTGGCCCGGCTTTACGATTCGCAACGCCGGCGCGGCAACCGCGGCCGGCCGGCGTCGTCCGAGGGCCGACCCACCTAGGATCCCGCTCCCCCGTTCAACGCCCAGTCATACGCGTGCGCATCGATAGACGTCCGGCCTTCGAGCGCGGCGCGCAAGTCCGGTTCGGCGTAACGCTTGAGATGGTCGATGACGCCCTGGTCGGTATTGCCGAAATCCTCCCGGAACCAAATGTAGATGCTGGAGACGGTCAAGCCGTCGTCATCGATCGTCACGCCCCGCGGAGAGTTGACGTAAGCCCGCGCGGCCGCGTCGAGCATGCCATCGAGCGCCGCGCCGGTGTAAGCCTTGGTCAGGAGATTGGGGCAGCCGACCGACGCGCAATTCACGCCGTAATGCACGCGCGGGTCCTGCCAGATCGGCCGCAGGATGCGATGCTCGATGTCGTTTAGGCTTAGCTCCTCGCCTTCGACGGTGATCAACTTCTTGTCCCAAGGGCCGCTTGCCAAGAACCCAGGCGAAATGTCGATATCGCGAATGCTCTTCACCGGAAAATGCGCCAGGACCACGTCGACGGTCAGCGCGTTGTAGAGATTCAGCCAGTACGCGTACTGTTCGTCGCGGTTCAGCTTCCCGACGGCGATCCCGCCGAGCGTGTCGATGTAGCGGCGCAAGGCCTTCCGGTCGGCCGAGGAGACGTGCCGATAGTCGAAACGGTTCAATCCGGTCGCGTCCGCCTTCACGTAGGCGCTGAGAAGCATATCCCATTCGCTGTGATCCACCGTTTGTGTAGAGGTCGCGTCATGCGCCTGCCACCGCGGCCACAATTCGGACTTCGGGGCAAACAAAGATGACAGCGAGAAGCCGCTGAGCCCGAAGATCAAGATTACCGCTAAAAACGGGCGAAAGGCGCGCCGGGGCTGAATTGCCGTCGTCATGAAGACCTCTTCCAAATACCGCGATGTACCGTCCCAAGGTAAATAGGAAATCCGGGTCCGCGAACAAATCGCATCCTTACACGTTTCCGTTAAGACAGTTGAAAATGAAGCGCGGCGTTCCGCGAAACTCGCGCTATACTCGATAGGCTATGACTGATCGTGACGACATAGATTTAAAGAAAATGCGATCAAGCCTGAAAGAACGCCGGGACCAGTTGATGGAGCGGGCGAACGCCAACAAGGACTCACGCGATACCGTGGAACTCGACCAGGCCCGGCTCGGCCGCCTCTCTCGCATGGATGCGATGCAGGGGCAGGCAATGGCCCAGGAAACCGAACGCCGGCGCAAGATCGAGCTGCAGCGGATCGACGCGGCGCTGGAACGGTTGGACACCGACGAGTTCGGCTACTGCCTGACCTGCGGCGACGAAATCGCGCTCAAGCGGCTCGAACTCGACCCCGCGGTGGCCTTGTGCGTCACCTGTGCGGATAGAGCGGCCGACTGATAATCCGCTTGCTCGACTAGGCCACTTCCGATCGCTTCGATTCCCGCTTCCGCTCATGCGGATCGAGGAAACGTTTCCGCAACCGAATGAACTGCGGCGTGACTTCCACCAACTCGTCGTCCGCGATGTAGGCGATCGCTTTTTCGAGGCTCATTCGAATCGGCGGCGTCAGCGTCACCGCGTCGTCCTTGCCCGACGCGCGGATGTTGGTGAGTTGTTTGGCCTTCAGCGGATTGACGTTGAGATCGGACCCGCGACTGTTCTCGCCGACGATCATGCCGCCGTAGACCATCGCGCCGGCATCGACGAACATCGGCCCCCGGTCTTCCAAGTTCCAAAGCGCATAGGCGACCGCCTTGCCCTGCCCCAGCGAGACCAGCACGCCCGTGCGGCGCATCGCAATCGGCCCCTTGTAGGGCGCATAACCGTGAAACACGCGGTTCATCACGCCCGTGCCCCGCGTATCGGTCAGGAATTCGCCGTGATAGCCGATCAATCCGCGCGACGGCGCCAGCAAGGTGATGCGCTGCTTGCCGCTGCCGGCCGGCCTCATGTCGGTCAACTCGGCCTTGCGCTCGCTCAGCTTCTCGACCACCGCGCCGGAATACTCCTCGTCGACGTCGACGACCACTTCCTCGATCGGCTCCAGGCGGCCGCCGGTGTCCGGATCGGTCTGGTACAGCACGCGCGGCCGGCCGATCGACAGCTCGAAGCCTTCGCGGCGCATCTGCTCGATCAGAACGGCGAGCTGCAACTCGCCCCGCCCCGCGACTTCGTAGGCGTCCGCATCGTCGGTTTCCCGCACCGTGATCGCGACATTGCCCTCGACCTCGCGAAGCAGACGGGCCCGGATCACGCGCGAGGTCAGCTTGTCGCCGTCCTGTCCGGCCAACGGTGAGTCATTCACGCCGAAGGACATGGCGAGGGTCGGCGGATCGATCGGTTGCGCTTCGATCGGCGTGTCGAGCGACGGATCGCACAACGTGTCCGAAACGGTGGAGTCCGACAGGCCTGAGATCGCAACGATGTCACCGGCATGCGCCTCTTCGACCGGCACCCGTTCCAGGCCCCGGAAGGCCAGCAGCTTGGTGATCCGCGCTTCCTCGCGCAGATCGCCGTCGCGGGTCAGCGCCTTGATCGTCGCATTGGGCCGGATGCTGCCGGCGTAGATCCGGCCGGTCAGAAGGCGGCCAAGATAGGGATCAGACTCGACCGTCGTGGCGAGCATGCGGAACGCGCCCTCGGGATCGACCGGCGGCGCCGGCACGTGGCGCACGATCAGATCGAACAGCGGGTCCAGATTCTCCGCCGGCCCTTCCGGCGCGTCGGCGGCCCAACCGTCCTTGCCCGAGCCGAAGAGCGTGGGGAAATCGAGCTGCTCATCCGTCGCGTCCAGCGCGGCGAACAGGTCGAAGACCTCGTTGTGGACGTCGTGGGCGCGCTGGTCGGGCTTGTCCACCTTGTTGATCATCACGATCGGCCGCAAGCCGATCTTCAGCGCCTTGCCCAGGACGAACTTGGTTTGCGGCATCGGCCCTTCCGCCGCATCGACCAGCACGACCACCCCGTCGACCATGCTGAGGATACGCTCGACCTCGCCGCCGAAATCCGCATGACCCGGCGTGTCGACGATGTTGATGCGGGTCTCCCGCCACTGGATCGAGGTGCATTTCGCCAGGATGGTGATCCCGCGCTCCCGCTCCAGGTCGTTGGAATCCATCGCCCGTTCGGCGACCTGCTGATTGTCGCGGAACGTGCCGCTTTGGCGCAGCAATCCGTCGACCAACGTCGTCTTGCCATGGTCCACATGGGCAATGATGGCGATGTTGCGCAGGTCCATTGAGGCAATGCCTTCGGGCGGTTGAAAAAAGGGGATATAGCGGCGGCACTATAGCCATCGCCGCGGGTCGTACAAGCGCTCTCGTGTTTTGCTTGGTTTGGGCCTGTCGGCGATAATACGGCCGACGGCAAACTAGGGGGATTTCCCCTAAGAAAAGCATAACGGAGGACGCCGTGCCCACCCCGCAAACCATGTTCGACAAGATCTGGCGGCAACACGCCATCACCGTGGAAGAGGACGAGACGTTGCTCTACGTCGCGCGCTGTCTCATCCACGAGGGCTCGCGCCACACCTTCGACCGCCTGGACGAGGAAGGCCGCGGCGTCGCCGAGCCGGACAAGGTCTTCGCCTTTTCGGACCATTACGTCCCGACCGCGAACCGCGAGAAGGGTCTCGACGCCATCGCGGACCCGAAAATCCGGAACATGATCGAGTTGCTCGCCGCCAACTGCAAGAAGCACGGCATCCGGCATTTCGACATCGACGACGACGATCAGGGCATCCTGCATGTCGCCGGGCCGGAACAGGCGATCACCTTGCCGGGGGTGCTGCTGGTCGGCGCGGATTCCCACACCGCGACGCATGGCGCGTTCGGCAACCTGTCCTTCGGCGCGGGCGCGTCCGAAATCTATCACATCATGGTTACGCAGACCCTGTGGCAGCGGAAGCCGAGGTCGATGCGTATCGCGATCGACGGCGATCTACCCTTCGGCGTCAGCGCGAAGGACGTCATCCTGGCAATCATCGCCAAGGTCGGCCACGGCGGCGCGGCGGGCCACGTTGTCGAATACGCCGGCAGCACCGTCGAGGGCATGACGATGGAGCAGCGGATGACCGTTTGCAACATGTCGATCGAGGCCGGCGGCCGCGCCGGCATGATGGCGCCCGACGACAAGACCTATGCTTATCTCGAAGGTCGGCCTTATGCGCCGAAGGGCAACGCGTGGGATGCCGCGATGAACTATTGGCGGACCCTGCCGAGCGACGACGATGCCGTGTTCGACACCGAGGTCTCGCTCGACGCCGGCGCCATCGCACCGATGGTCACCTGGGGCACCAACCCCGAGCAGGCGTTGCCGGTTACCGAAGAAGTACCGTCGCCGGAGGACGCCGGGACCGAGGCGGGCAAGTCCGAGATATCGGCCGCGCTCGACTACATGGGATTGAAGCCGGGCATGGCGATCACGGACATTCCGGTCGATCACGTGTTCATCGGCTCCTGCACCAACGGCCGACTGGAAGACCTGCGGGCGGCCGCCGACGTCGCGAAACTGGGCAAGGCCAAGGTGCCGGCCTGGATCGTGCCGGGGTCCACCACGATCAAACGCGAGGCCGAGGCCGAGGGACTCGACCGCATATTCACCGCGGCGGGTTTCGAATGGCGGGGCGCCGGCTGTTCGCTGTGCACCGCGATCAACGGCGACCTGTTGCAGCCGGGGCAACGCTGCGCCTCGACCTCGAACCGCAATTTCAAGGGGCGGCAGGGATTGGGATCGCGCACCCACCTCGTCAGCCCGGCGATGGCCGCCGCCGCCGCGATCACCGGCAAGCTGACCGACGTCCGCACCCTGACGGAGGAGAACCGGTCATGAAACCCTTCAAGAAACTGAACGGCATCGCCGTCCCCTTCGACCAGGCGAATATCGACACCAACCAGCTCTGTCCAACCCGGTTCAACAAGGTGCCGATCGGCGATCCGGACTACCCGAAGATCCTGTTCCACGATCACCGCTTCAATCCGGACGGCAGCGAGAAGCCAGACTTCATCCTCAACAAGCCGCCCTACCGGGAAGCCGAGATCATCGTCGCCGACCGCAACTGGGGCGGCGGATCATCCCGCGAGTCGGCCGTCTACGCGCTGGCGGCGTTCGGCATCAAGGCGGTCATCGCGTCGAGCTTTGGGGACATCCACCGTAACAACTGTCTCAAGAACGGGTTATTGCCGGTCGTCCTGGACAACGACATCTGCGTGAAGCTGCGGCAGCAGATTCATGCCGAACAAGGCGCGCGGATCGGCATCGACCTGGAAGCCCAGACGGTAGCCGGCACGGACGGCACGGTTTATCCCTTCGAGATCGCCGCCGTGCCGAAACGCTGCCTGCTGGACGGGTTGGACGACGTCGGCCGCACGCAAGAGCATCAATCGGAGATCGACGCCTTCCGCGACACCTACCGGGAACAGGTGCCGTTCCTCGCCGACGTCCGCGCCGAATGAGTCCGGCCCCCGGCGACAGCGTTCCGATTGTGATGTATAAAACCGGCTGACGGCGCGCATAAGCGCCGCGACGGCTTGTCCCGGCCGGCCGAGCACCCGAAGTCCCTATCCGAAGGAAGCACCCATGTCTGACCTCGTCGACTACGAAAAGCATGGCGCCATCGGCGTCATCACGATCAACAATCCGCCGGTCAATGCGCTGAGTCCCGGCGTCCCGGAAGGCATCTACGAATCGCTGCAGCAGGGCATGAAGGACGACGACGTCAAGGCGATGGTCCTGATCGGCGGCGGGCGCAGCTTCATCGCCGGCGCGGACATCAAGCATGTGGGCGAGAAGAAGAGCGAGATCGCCATGAAATGGCGCGACGAGATGGAGATGCTGGACAAGCCCGTCGTCGCCGCGATCCACGGTTTCGCCCTCGGCGGCGGCCTGGAATCCGCAATGTGCGCCCATTACCGCGTTGCGGTGCCAAGCGCCAAGGTCGGCCTGCCCGAAGTCCTGATCGGCATCCTGCCCGGCGGCGGCGGCACGCAACGGCTGCCCCGGCTGGTCGGCCCGAAGAAGGCGCTCGAGCTGATCGTCACCGGACGGCATGTGCCGGCGCCCGAGGCCAAGGAGCTGGGCATCATCGACGAACTGGCACCGGAAGGGGACCTGCTGAACGCGGCGATCGCCTATGCGGAGAAGATCGCCGATGTCCGGCCCCTGCCCCGGGTCGGCGAACGCGACGAAAATCTGCAGGAAGCCAAGGACGACCCCGGCATCTTCGACGCGATGCGCAAGAAGATCGCCCGCAAAGCACGCAACCAGATCGCCCCCTACCACTGCATCAAATGCGTCGAGGCGGCCTGCTCGATGCCCTTGCGCGAGGGTTTGGCGCGCGAGCGCGAGCTGTTCGACGAGATCCGCAACGGCGACGAGACCAAGGCGCTGAAATACGCCTTCTTCGCCGAGCGCGAGGCCACCAAGATTCCGGACGTGCCGCGCGACACGCCGATCACGAAAATCGAAAGCGCGGCGGTGATCGGCGCGGGCACAATGGGCGGCGGCATCGCCATGTGTTTCGCCAATGTCGGTATTCCGGTGAAGCTGCTGGAGAAAGACCAAGAGGCGCTCGACAAGGGTGTCGCCAAGATCAAGTCGAACTACGAGGTCAGCGTGAAACGCGGCAGCCTGGACGCGGCGGCGGTGCCCGAGCGGATGGCACTGATCGAGCCGGTGCTCGACTACGGCTCGATCGGCGACGCGGACATCGTCATCGAGGCGGTGTTCGAGAATCTCGACATCAAGAAGGAAATCTTCGCCACGCTGGACGAGACGATGAAGGACGGGGCGATCCTGGCCAGCAACACCTCGACGCTCGACATCGATGCCATGGCGGCGATGACCAAACGCCCCGGTGACGTGATCGGCACGCATTTTTTCAGCCCGGCGAATGTCATGAAACTGTTGGAGGTCGTGCGCGGCGAGAAGACCTCGAAGGAGACCATCGCGAGTTCGATCAAGCTGGGCCGCGCGCTGAACAAGGTGGTCGGCGTCTGCGGCAACTGCGACGGCTTCCTCGCCAACCGCACCCGCATCCCCTTCAAGATCGAGATGATGGCCCTGCTGGAGGAAGGCGCGCTGCCGGAACAGGTCGACAAGGTGATGTATGACTTCGGCTACCCCATGGGACCCTTCGCGGTCGGCGACCTGGCCGGCCTCGACATCAGCTACGCGACCCGGCAACGCCGCGCCCAGGAGGACCCGGAAGGCTACAAGCCCGACCCGATCTCGGACGCGCTGGTCGAGGAAGGTCGGCTGGGTCAGAAAACCGGCGCGGGATACTTCCTCTATAAGGAAGGCGACCGCACCCCCTATCCGGACCCGAAGGTGAAGGACATCATCGAGGCGGTGTCCCGGCAGATGGGCGTCGAGCGCCGCGAGATCAGCGACGAGGAAGTCTTGAACCGCCTGCTGTTGTCATCGGTCAACGAAGCGGCCAAGATCCTCGAGGAAGGCATCGCCTACCGGTCGAGCGACGTGGACGTCATGTGGCTCAACGGCTTCGGCTTCCCGCGCTACCGCGGCGGCCTGATGTTCTGGGCCGACAACACGCTCGGCGTGCCGAAGGTCTACGAAACCCTGTGCGAATGGCACGAGAAATACGGCGGTCATTGGAAACCGTCCAACCTGATCGCCGATCTCGCCAAATCCGGCAAGGCCTTCTCGGACGTCTGAGCATCTGGCCGCGATAACCCAGCGCCTTCACGAGGCTGCCGTCGGAGCGTCATCGGCGCAGGACGGTCGGCAGCCTGCCGGGCGAGTCCCCCTTCGGTCCGGCCTATCCCGGACCGAAGGGGCTTGAAAGGAACATATTCCGCTCACAGCGGTAAAATCCCTTGCGCGATCACGCCGGTTAACCATTTCCAAAGCATTCCGCCGTAGCGTCAGAGGGAAGGCCGCATCGTTCGGCCGGCCAAAAAAGACACCCATGTCCCTACAGCTCACCCCGGATACCGGATCGATGGCGAGCCGATTCTTCACTGCCCATCGACTCTCGGCCTACCCTCTGATCTTTCTGGTGGTTTACATCATGGCGGCGGTCGCTTGGATGAGCCAGACGACCGACCTGCTCGACCCACGCCAAAAACCGATAGGCTACGACTTCATCACCTTCTGGGGCGGATCCTGGCTGGCCTTGCAGGGGAACGCCGCCGACGTGTTCGACGCGGCAAAGATGTTCGCGGCAGAGAAGGTCGCCGTCCCCGGCAGCGATAGGGTGTATCTGTGGCATTACCCGCCGACCTTCCTGGCGATCGTGCTGCCGCTGTCGCTGATCCCGTATATCTGGTCCTATCTCCTCTGGACCACCGGCACCTTCGCCGGGTACGCCTGGATCGTCCGCAAGATGGCACCGCAACCGCAGACGCTGCTGTTGCTGACGGCCTTTCCCGCCACCTTCATGAATTTCTTCCATGGCCAGAACGGCTTCCTGACCGCCGCGCTATTCGGCGGCGCCATGTTGGTGTTGGAACGCCGGCCGGTGGTAGCGGGAATCCTGATCGGCCTGCTCAGCTACAAACCGCATTTCGGCCTGTTGCTGCCGCTGGCCCTGCTCTGCGGGCGGCACTGGACAAGCTTCTTTTGGGCCGCCGGCACGACGATCGCCTTCGCCGCGCTCAGCGTCGCGGCGTTCGGACCCGATATCTGGATTGCGTTCTGGGACAACGCGTCCTTGGCGCGGTCCGTCTTCGAGGACGGGCTGGTGCGATGGGCAAAGATTCCGAGCACCTATGCCGCGCTTCGCCTGGCCGGCGCCGATCTTGCCGTGGCCTACGCGGCGCAAATCGCCGTCGCCGCGGGCGTCGCCGCAACCGTGGCGCTGGTCTGGTGGCGGCGGGCGCCGCTGCCATTGCGCGCGGCGACGCTGGTGACCGGTACGTTGGCCGCGACGCCGTATCTCTTCGACTACGACTTCACGCTGCTCGCCATCCCGATCGCCTTCGTCGCGATGGACGGGTATATGCGCGGCTGGAAAACCGGCGAACGGCCGGTCTTGGCCCTGGCTTGGGTCATGCCGCTGGTCAGTACCGGCGTCGCCGAGCGGCTCCATGTCCAGATAGGGCCTATCTGTGTGCTGGCCCTGTTCATCATTGCGGCGCGCCGCGCCTTGGCGGCTCGGGATCGACAATGCCATGCGCGCCGATCGCCGCCGGTGACCGGCGCGGTCTAAACCACCCGTTTCGTCAGCGCCATGTCGCATGCGACGGCAAAGGCCCTTTGCAGCCCTTCCGGCGACGCGATCCCCTTTCCGACGATATCGAAAGCGGTGCCTTGAGCCGGCGTCGCCACCGGAATGTCGAGACCGGCGATCACCGTGACCGCCCGGCCGAACCCGATCAGCTTCAGCGCGATCTGGCCTTGGTCGTGATACATCGTGACCACGGCGTCATACTCGCCATCGCGACCCCGCAAGAACACCGTATCAGGCGGGAACGGCCCTTCGACGGCGATGCCTTGCGCCGCCAGTTTCGCCACCGCCGGACGCAGGACGTCGATCTCTTCCCGACCGATCAACCCGCCGTCACCCGCATGCGGGTTGAGCGACGCCATCGCGATCCGGGGCGACGTCGTGCCCGCCCGGCGCAGCGTGTCGTGGATCAACCGGGTCACCTCGATAACCCGGTCTTCGGTCAGATGCTTGCTGATCTCGGCGACCGGTACATGCGACGTGACCCGTGCCGTCCAGAGCCCATCGACGAACGTGCAGTCGCACAGCGGACCGGAATGGCCGACTTCATTCGCAATCCACAGGATTTCGTCCGGAAAGGTCGACCCGGCCATGCTCATCGCTTCCTTGTTCAAGGGCGCATAGCATACGGCGTCCACTTTCCCTTGCCGCGCCAAGGCCAGGACACCGCGCAACGTCTCGATCACGTATCGGCCGCCTTCGAGCGTGGCCCAGCCCGGATCGTACCCGGCCGCCGGCTCGATTTCCGGGTCCACAAGACGGCAACCACCCGTATCCAAGGGGGCGGTCCCCTCCAGCGCCGCTTTCAACGAGATACGGTCGAGCGTCCCGTCAACATCCGCTATTCGCTGCCCACAAGCGTAAACGTCCGGATCGGCAACCAGCAGAACGTCCGCCGTCTCAGCAACCTCCGGCCGGGCCAAGAGTTTCGCCGTCACTTCCGGGCCAACACCGCACGGATCGCCCAGAACCAAACCAATTCTCGGCTTCACGATATCCTCTTCTGTTGTGGGGTGGGCCCGTGGGGACCATGACCGTTTGATTTTCACTATATAGATATACCGGCGGTAAAACATATATTTACAGTGCCGGCTCGACGCGTCCGGCCTCGGTACGATCCACTTGGGGACGTCATGCCCGTCATTCTCGCCGTCCTTTTTTTTGCGGCATTATTGCGCTTTGTTTCGGTCCCGCGCTCTGGACGAAGCGTATCCTGCGCCGCAACGCACGGGATCGCGACGATTTTCCCGGCACCGGCGGCGAGTTGGCGTCGCATCTTCTGGAAAACCTGAACCTCGACAACGTCCGCGTCGAGGAAACCCTGGACGGCCAAGACCACTATGACCCCACCGACAAAGCCGTCCGGCTCGGCCCGTCGAATATGCACGGCCGAAGCCTGACCGCGGTGGTCACGGCGGCCCATGAAGTGGGGCACGCCATTCAGGACCGCGACAACGACCCGAAACTGCACCGACGGAACAGTCTGGTGCGGCTGACCGCGCTCACCGATCGGATCGGCATCGGGGCAATGGTCTTGAGCCCGCTCGCCGGCCTGATGAGCGGCATTCCGGCTCTCACCCTATTGCTCTTCCTCGCGGGATTCGGTTCCGTCGCCCTCAAAGCGGTCGTGCATCTCGTCACGCTCCCGATGGAGTGGGACGCGAGCTTCAACAAGGCCCTACCGATTCTTGAGGGCGGCGGCTACCTGCCGCCCGAGGATATGCCCGAGGCGAATCGGATTCTCAAGGCCTGCGCGTTCACCTATGTCGCGGCGGCCTTGAGCAGCTTGCTGAACGTAACGACATGGTTGCGCGCGCTGATCCGATAGCGACGGCGACCCGACGTGACCGGTTAGACCTGCAGCCGCCTCAAAACCATCACTTCTTGAAACATGAGTGGATTGCGGATTTTAAAACTATTCCGAGCATAATTGCATAATTTTTGTTCAGTTTGAATGGTTTCTTGCCAGTCTTAATCCTTTTTATAGAAAAGTCGGCACATTGTTCAACAAAGGGCTGTTATGCGGCCTTACGGCAAGGCTGGCAGTTGGGCAACGACACACCGGCGGCGACCGACAGGGCGAGTCAATTGTGAGAACCAGTTACGGGCGCAATTCACGCAATTGAGGACAATTGAGTTGAGTGTTTTGAGGGGACGAAACGATGAAAGCCTGGTCCAAATCAATTTTATCCAGTTGGAAAATTTCCAGCAGGATCAACCTTCTTCTGGCGCTGCCTTTTCTCGGCGCTCTCCTGTTCTCGACGATCCTGACCTACACCACTTGGCAGGAGCAGAATAAGACGCGGCAATTGCTGGAACTTGGATCCCTGGCCCCCAAGATCAGCGCCCTGGTTCACGAGTTACAGAAAGAACGCGGCATGTCCGCCGGATTCATCGCCAGCAAGGGCGTGAAGTTCCGCGCCGAACTGCCGCAGCAGCGCGCCGAAACGAACAGCCGCTACGCACAGCTCGAAAGCGCGCTCAAAACCTTTCACGCCGACGCCTACAGCAAAAGCGTCAGCGGCGGCATTGAAAAAGCGATGGCGGATTTAGCGAAGCTCGCACCGATGCGTGAAAAGGTCTCCGGCCAGACCGTCACCGTGCCGCAGATGGCCAAGTACTACACCCCGACCATCGCCGAACTTCTCGCGATCATCGCAAGCATGAGCGAGCATGCAACGACGGGCGAGGTCGCCAATGCGATCGTCGGCTATACCGCCTTCCTCGAAGCCAAGGAACGGGCCGGCGTCGAGCGCGCCATGGGAGCCGCCGGCTTCGGCGCGAAGAAATTCGCCCCGGCCGTCCATCGGAAATTCGTACAGCTCCTCGCGTTGCAGCATGTTTTCCTCGACACCTTTAAGGCCAATGCGACGCCGGACCAGATCGCCTTCTACCAGGACACCGTGAAGGGACCGACCGTCGACGAGGTAAACCGCATGCGGAAGATCGCCGTCGACAGCACCGAGTCTGGCAGCACCGGCGATATCGACGCCGGATTCTGGTTCCAGAAAATCACCGAAAAGATCAACCTGATGAAAACGGTCGAGGATCGCCTGTCGGTTGATTTCACAACGCGGTTGCAAGCGCTCGAATCCGCGGCGTCGAGTCAGTTCATCCTGATCCTGGGGACCACGATCGCACTGCTGTCGGCCACCATTATCGGCTCCTTGGTCATCATTTGGGGCATCACGGGTCCGATCAATGACAGCGTCACGGTGATGGACGACCTCGTGAAAGGCAACCTGGAGGTCGATATCCCGGGATTGGAGCGCACGGACGAGATTGGCGGCATGGCCCAATCGATCGAAGTCTTCAAACGAAACGCCATCGACGTCCGGGAGATGGAAGCGGGCAAAGCCGCGCAAGAGGAACGCGCGGCCGCCGAGAAGCAAGCCGCGATGAACGCCATGGCCGATGATTTCGAAAGCCGTGTCAGCGCCATCGTCGAGACCGTTTCCTCATCGTCGGCGCAGTTGAGATCGACGGCGCAGTCGATGACGAAAACCGCCGACGACGCCAGCCAACAGACCACGACCGTGGCCGCGGCCTCCGAGGAAGCGTCCACGAACGTGCAGACGGTCGCGTCCGCCGCCGAGGAATTGTCGGCGTCGGTCAACGAGATCAACCGGCAGGTCTCACAATCCGCTGAAATTGCTGGCAAAGCGAACGACGATGCGCAGCGCACCAACGAAACCGTACAAAGCCTCGCGGCGGCGGCGCAAAAAATCGGCGAAGTCGTCGAATTGATCAGCGATATCGCGGAACAGACGAACTTGCTGGCGCTGAACGCCACCATCGAAGCCGCCCGCGCCGGCGAAGCCGGCAAAGGCTTTGCCGTCGTCGCCTCCGAGGTCAAGAACCTGGCCACGCAAACCGCGAAAGCGACGGAGGACATCAGCGCTCAGATCTCCGAGATGCAGGCGGTGACGTCCGACGCGGTCTCGGCGATCGAAGGGATCGGCAGCACCATCGGTGAAATTAACAGCATCACCGATACCATCGCGACGGCCGTTTCCGAACAGGGCAGCGCGACCCAGGAGATCGCCGAGAACACCCAACAGGCCGCAACCGGCACGCAAACCGTCAGCGGCACGATCTCCAATGTGACGGAGGCCGCGTCTCAGACCGGCGCTGCGGCAAAGCAGGTACTCACGTCGGCAAGCGAACTGTCCGAGCAAGCCGATACGCTGCGCACGCAGGTCGACGAGTTCCTGTCGCAGATGCGGACGGCGTAATTTGTCACCGGGTGCCGAGTATCCGAAAGAAAGCCGGCGGAAACTGTTTCCGCCGGCTTTTCCTTTGGCGATGCGACGCCGATGACCGGACCTAGATCGTGCAGTATTCGCCGCCCGACCCGAGATCCTCGTCCGCTTCGGCGAGCAACGCGTCGAAACCGCTGGGCAGCGTGATCTTTCCGCCGGCGACCTTCGGCGCGTTGGCCTGCATCCAGAAGTTATGCGTCGGATGATGGCCCCCCGCGACGCAGAGGATGATCTGCGCCGGCGTGCGGGAAATCGGCCACGGATCCATGCCAGACGACGCCACCGTTTCCGCATCGGCGGCGGCTTCGATCCATTGCTTCATGCCGTTCTCTCGAACCTCGACCGCCGGCGTTGCCGACCGCTCCCACAAGAACTGCTTGATCTTGGCCTTGTCCCAACCGAGACCGGACAATTGCTTCGCCACGACCCGCGACATCAACAATGCGCCCGGCGATCCGTTCGCCCAACCATGGGTGTAATGCGGGCTGGGACTGCGAAGGTATTGACCGACGCGGCGCAGGCTTTGCTCCGCTTCCTCGTCCGGGTCTTCCTTGCCGACGCCGCGCCGCATGATGTTTGACGCGCCGGTCGCCACATAGACGGTGACCGCGTTGCTGCCCGCCGGCAGACCGAGATGATCCGTACAGACCGGCGTCCAGCCTTCGGGCAAGCCCTCCTCGTCTTCGGCGAACACGGCATTCGTGTACCGCATGCCGCCGAACATCGCCATGGTGCCGACGCCCGGCAGCGCCCCGCCGACATTCTGCAGGATCAACCGCAGGGCGCGGCCGATACTTGCGCCCGCCGGATGTTGCGGATCGGGGCCGAGGAGTCCGAATCCGGAGTTCAGCCGGATCTGCTGCGCAATCGGCCCGTTGACGATGACCACCGGGAAGGTGCTGCCCGACGTTGCCTGGAACTTATCGTGCTCCATACCGGGATCGAGGATCGCCTCGACCGCGGCCAGCATGACCGGCAGGTATTCCGGCCGGCCGCCCGCCATGGCGAGCGAGACCGCAACGGTCTCGACGGTCGCGATTCCGCCCCGTGGCATGACCTTGCCGATCACATGGTTGCGCGGCAGGTCGGTTCCCTTGAGGATCCAATCGACCCGGTCGTCGGTCGGCGCGTTCAACGGCAGGCCGTCGCCCCAGGTGTTCATGAGGAATTGGCGGTTCATCTTGTCGAGCGCCGCTTCGAAGCCATTGGCCTCGATCTGCATGCGCGGCGGCTCCTGCACGCCGGTTTCCTTGGCGCGCGCTTGCCATTTCGTCAGGCCGTCAAGGAATCCGTCGAAGTTTTCCCGGATCGGCGTCAAGTCGCTGCCGACCAGGAACGGGTCGATCGGGAAGATCACCATCGGCGCGTCCTGATCAAACCCGAGACCGGCGAGCGCGTTGCGGACAACGCCGACGAAATCCTCGCGGGTCAGAAGTACTGTGGGGATGCCCCTGCTTTCGATTCTAGCGGCAGCACGGCCGCATGCTGTTGCGCAGGCGCCTCAGGAGGCGTTGCCGACAATGACCGCGTCGACCCCGCGCTCGACGAACATGTCGGCGGTTTCGTCGCGGTCGATCGCGGTATTGCCCATGGGAAACTCAGTTTCCGGAATAATCGTGATGTCGTCGAAGCGCTCTTCCAGCATCTCCCGTAGCAACGGCATCATGCGGTGCGCCTGCCACATATCGTCGGAGAGCATCGCGACCGTCTTGCCCTCCAGCGAGCCGAGCCGATCCGCGTGCAACCGCGTGATCTCCGTCGCGCCCGATGGATCGAAAACTTCCATTGAATTCATGCTTTGGTTTCCTCTCTCGATGCACCGACCGATACGGCGATGCGACTCATTCCTGTTACCGACATCATAACACGAGCGCGAACCGGCCGCAGTCTCGGCGACACCCGCGCCCGGCGAGGCTACGAGGTGACCTTGATCTTATCGAGCACGTCCTCGACCTGCTCGCGCTGGTCGCCGCCGGCAATGTACAGATCGCGCATGAAAGCCAACGCATTCCCGGCCGGGCCGATGAAATCCCAGACGCAGTTCTCGAAAAAGCATTTGTTCAGGCTAACGGGCAAAAAGCCGCTATACAACATCGTGCAGTTCCGGAAGGTGCATCCCTCATAGGTGCCGCCATCCAGGTTGATGCGCATGTCGGCAAACTCTTCTTTCCGTGCAATCAAATCATCCTCCTGTGTCACGGTCCGTCCCGCGCAGCGCCATGGTCGCGCGCGGCGCCTACCATATAACACGAACGCGACGCCGCGATATCGCGCGCAACGCCGCAATACGGAACAATTCCCCCTCACCGCATGCTAAGGTGACAGGCAGATCGACACCCGAGTTTCCCAGAGCGAAAGATCACGCGATGCCTCCCTCGAAACAGCAGCCGGTTCGGCTGGAGACCGAACGGTTCATTCTGCGGCCCTTGGAGCGGGCCGACGTTACCGGCCGCTTGGTCCGCTGGCTTCATGACGACGATTTGCTGCGCTATGTCGAACTGCCGGCGCGTCCCTCGACCAACGACTTTCTGCGCTTCATGCGGCGGTTCGATAACGTCACGCATTACCTGCTCGGCATCTTCGAGAAGCCGGACGAACGGCTTCTCGGATTCTATCAGGTGCATACCGAGCCCCAACTCGGCCGGGCGAGCACCGAAGTCATGATCGGCGACCGCCGGCATTGGGGCACGAACACGGTTTTCGAAACCCGCGCGCGGCTGCTCGATTATCTGTTCGATACACTGGGCCTTTACCGGGTATACGGAACGGTGCATGCACGCAACCTGCCGGCGCTTTTCAATTACAAGGCATTGGGGTTCACGTGCGAAGGAATCCTGCGCGGCCACGCGGTCACATCGGACGGCGACCACGCCGATGTGTATTTCTTCGGCATGGTTCGGGACGAATGGCTCGACCGCGGCGACGCCAACCAGACAGGGAAATCCGATGCAGCCCTGCCGCGATAGCAGGGATTTGCGAATTTCCGTCCGCCGTCCCGACGTAACGGCAATTCCGGACCGCCCAAGTTTTAAGCATCTCCTCCGAGCAAGGCGCGCCGACGCCGTTTTGCCGCCATTTTCGCTGCCCTGCGAATACGCAACAACCGTCTATAAAATAAGCACTATTTTTACTTGAAACCCTTGATATAGCGATGAAATATTGCAGTGCAGATTCGCAACTGCAAAAAGGGCGATGACGGTGTCATCGCAATTCCTCCCGGAAACCTTTTTTAGCTCATCAACTGGGGTGGCCAATCGGCCGCCCCTTCTTTTTTCGCCTTCCCGCTTACAAACATCGATTCGGACCGACGCGAAATCGATTTTCCCCCTTTCCACGCCAATTCGGACGTATTACAGATTAAGGATCTTCGGGGACGCGCCTCCGGCAGGCGCGTCCAAAAAAGAAGAGGGGAGTGAAAATGCCGGCTCAAGTGATTCCGATGCGCAGGGGCGATGCGCATCGTGGGAAGCGCACGCTGTTTAGCGACGACGACGTTCGGATCATTACCGAACTCGGCGATCTTTTGGTTGAGAACGGCCGGGCATCCGGCATGCGTCGATTTTCCAGTCAAACCGGCAACGACGTCTTCGTCGTACTCGATGGCGATGGAGTCATCGAGTTCGGCATCGAAAAAAGCTCGGACGGCTACCAGTGTTTCGATTGCGATTGCGAAACGATCGCCACGGCAACGGAACTCGAACCGCTGCTTCAGCGATTTTCTTGATCCGTCCATCGATGAGGGCGGCGAGACTTTGTCTACCGCTCGCAGCACTGTTCTTGACCGCAAGTTGCAGCCCGACCGCTCCGGACAAAACACCGGCTGCGAGCAGTCAGTCCGCACCCAGCAAACCGGAGGATGACCGGCCGGAAACCGCCGACCCCTTCGACCCGGGCCTCCGCGACGGCACGGCGTTGTTCGCCCTGTATCTCAGCGAACGCGATCCCGAGCGCGCCTGGACCTGGCTCTGTTCCGCCGCGCTCAAAGGGCATCCGGTGGCCCAAAATACGATGGCGACCCGGTACCGCGACGGCCAGCCGCCGGTGGACCGCGATCCGGTGCGGGCCTATCTCTGGTATTCGCAAGCCTTGGCGAACGGTCTCGCGGCCGCCGACGCCTTGCGCGGCGACCTGATCCGAGAAATGTCGCCCGCCGACCGCGCCGACGCACGGGCGCGCGCCGAGACCTGGAAACCCGGCGGGTGCCATTATTTCGGCGGCTGACCCGTCCCACGCCCCCTTTTCGACCGGGCGGTCGAATTCGCTGCCCCGAGTGACGCCAGTCACTGTCGTACATCCAAATCCGACTATACTCATCAACAGTTTCGACGGGGCCGCGCACCCTTTGCCCCTCCCACGCGCGGTCCCGTTTTTTGTTTCCAGCTTTCCTTCTGTAGAGGCCCGATCATTGATCGGAAACCTGCGGCGAGCCGACCTGAAAATGGCGGATTCCCGCGGATTCCGCAGTCTGTGATCGTAATCACTGCATTTTTCGGGAATTTATCTAAAATTTTATCTATCAGGTTCCGATCGAATCTGATTCTCCCCTTCGAGACCGCGTTACTCCCCGACGCGGTCTCGAACTCGCCCGCAACCCGGCCCCTTTAATTAGGCGATCGGATTTCCTAAGTCCTACACATGCAGATGACAGGTGCAGATATTCGCAGATTCACAGTCGTGGCGGCATTCGGCCTCGCCCTCGGCGCTTGCGTCAGCATCCAAGGCGACAAGACGGTCAGCACCGATGACGGCGAAGGCGCGCTCGGCGCAGGGCCCGGGCTGATCAGCGGCAAGCGCGGCGGCTTCGAACTTCCAACCAGCAATTGGGAAGGGGCCGCGCCGAACGACCCGCTTGCGTCCGAATAACCCGCCAACCGGAAGAGACCGACCCAGACCGCGATCAATGCCATAGCCGCGCGCTGAAACCGCGGAAACTCGCGGCCGCCGCGGCGCTAGACCGGATCCCAAGTGAAGACGTCGCGCGATCGTTCCAGATCGTAGAAGCTCGCCTTGAGCGCCGGGATGCCGTGCTCATGCAACGTCTGACAACTCCAGCCGCCGTCGCGGTGAACCGAGCGCATCGGCCGCATCTGGCTCATCAGCATGATCTCGTTGGCGCGGACATAGAAAATCTGGCCTGAGATCTCCTCGGCCACGTCGGACATCAGATAGACGCAGAGCGGCGCGATCTTCTCGGGCAGCATGCGTTTCTGCCGTTCCACATGCGACGCCCTGTTCGGGTCGTTGGTCGGGATCGTCTCGATCATCCGCGTGAAGGCCGAGGGCGAGACGATGTTCGACCGCACGCGGTATCGGGCCATGTCCAGCGCGATCGATTTCGACAGACCCACGGTGCCCATCTTCGCCGCCGCGTAGTTGGCCTGCCCGATATTACCGATCAGTCCGGAATTCGACGTGAAATGCACCATCGCGCCGGACGACTGTTTCCGGAAATGCTCGGCCGCGGCCCGCGCCACGTTGAAATAGCCGGTGAGATGGACGGCGATCACGGCGCTCCATTCCTCGGGCGACATCTTGTGGAATATCCGGTCCCGGAGAATACCGGCGACGTTGATGACACCGTCGATCCGGCCGAACGTGTCAACCGCCTGGGCCACCATGGCCTGCGCGTCGTCCCAATCGGCGATGCTGCCGCCGTTCACGGCCGCCTCGCCGCCGTTCGACGCGATCTCTTCGACGACCTGCTGCGCCGGCGTCGCATCGGCGCCGTCGCCATCGACGGTGCTGCCCAGATCGTTGACGACGACCTTCGCCCCCTCGGACGCGGCCAGCTTGGCGATTTCGGCTCCGATCCCGCGGCCGGCGCCGGTGACCAGAATGACCTTGTCCCGCACGAAACCCTCATTCATGGCGACTCCCTCCGTATCGTTATTCGTCAAGACGTTTCCCCATCATCACGCAAGTCGCCGGCAAGCAGAAGCCCGCCCCGCCCGCGTCAGTATCCCAGATCCCAGTCGATGACGTTCATCAGCGGCTTCCCCTTCAGATAGGCGTCGAGGTTGTCGCAGAAAACGTCGATCGCGCGGTGGCGGCTTTCGTCCGACCCGCCCGACGTATGCGGCGTGATCATCACCCGCGGATCGGACCACAACCGCACATCCGGCGCGGCGTCGAACTCGCCCACATAGACGTCGAGCACCGCGCCGCGGATGCGATCCTCGGCCAAGGCGGCGACCAACGCGTCTTCGTCGATGATCTCGCCGCGCGCCACATTCACCAAGATCGCGCCTGGCTTCATCGCCGCGAAAGCATCGGTACCGATCAGGTTGGTGGTTTCCGGCGTCCATTGGCAGCACACCGCGACGAAATCGCTCTCGCCCAATAAACGATGCAGGTCACCCGGCGGATGCAGCGAGTCGAAGCCCTCCGGCAGCGTTTCGCCGTCCGCCAACGGCCGCCGCCGGGTCCCGACCACCCGCATGCCGACCGCCGCGCACAGCTTGGCCACGTCGCAGCCGATTCCGCCCGCGCCGATCACGCAGACCGTCTTCCCTTCGATCAACAGCGCCTTGTAGGGCCGGTGATCCAGCAGGCCGGACGACCGGTCCACCTCTACCCGATGCAGCCCCTTGGCGAAATGAAGGATGCCGGCCAGCACGTATTCGGCGATCGGCAACGTGTTGCCGAACCCGCGCGACGTGGTGACGGTGACATCGCTTTTCCACAAGTCGCCGCGCAGCAGGTTGCTCGCCCCGGCGGGGCGCTGGTGGAACCATTTCAGTTTCGGAGCGCGCCCACGCAATTCCAGCGGATAGGGAAAACCGCCGAGGATGATCTCCGCGTTCGCCAACAGGGCATCGCGTTCTTCCCGCGTCCCTTTGCCGTTGGCGTCGGGCGCGAGATAACGCCGCGTGGTGAACTCCGGCCATCCCTCGCGGATTTCGCCGTCGAACCAGCCGCCGGCGTCGGTCAGGCGGATGGAACTGTCGACCGCCTCGATGCGGCTGCGCTCGGCATCCGACACCGGCTGAATGGCGAGGATTTCCACCGTGGACATGCGTTCGCTCTCCTATCTGGGCATGATCAAACCGTTGATGCATTGGTAGCATCGCGACGAAGAGCGGCACAAATCGGGGAGTATCTGCGAAGGGACTTTGTGGCCCGGCGGGTGTCAGCCGGTAAACTGGACCAGGAAGATGCCAAGCGCGAGGCCGATCACGCTGCCGATCACGCCCCCGATGATCAATCGCTTGGGCGGCGGCACCTCTTCCTTGGAGAACGCATAGGTCAACCCGACGCCGGCGGCAGCCGGAATGATGCCGAAGAGAATGACGATCCAGATGCCAAACATATGCCTGCTAACCGTGATGCGCAGGACAGCGCGGAAGGAGCTTAAAGAGAAAAATCCCTTTGTTCATGTAGGGAGGGAAAAGAAATGATCAAGCGGCTGGACCGATATCGGTCAATTGACAACGCTGGAACGTCTTACGCTCCATGACATTCCGCCGTTCGCCGCGTATCGCCGCATCGGTCGAAGACTCCTTGCGGGATCAGCGCTCAACCCCTAGGTTTTTTTGAGAACAATTCGCAACTCATTTTTGGTCGACGATGGAATGCCTTAGCCAATCGCCTACAGGCCATGCCCGTCCCAAACCAAAAGGAACCGGACGCGTTGTCCAAGAATTCCACCGCTCTGAGTCTTTTCGTCACGCACCGCCAAGCGCTGGTCGAGTACGCGAACAGCATAACCGGCAATAGGGCCCTGGCGGAAGACATTGTCCAAGAGGCATGGCTGAGGTTCGACGCGGCTTCACGGGACCGATTCCTCGAAGACGCAAAAGGATATCTCTACCGGATCGTCCGTAATCTCGCCCTCGACGGCCAACGCCGGGCCGCACGCGAAAACCGACTCATCGCTCGGGACGGCTTCGAAGAAGCAGCCAATCTTCGCTCCGACGGAAAGCCGACACCGGAAACCGTGGCGCTGTATAAGGATGAGATTCGGTGCGTCATGGACGCAATGGCAGAGTTGCCCGAGCGAACCCGAATCGCCTTCGAAATGCATCGTTTCGGCGGCGCGACTCTCAAAGAAATCGCGGAATTTCTCGGCATTTCGGTGTCCCTGGCGCAGATGCTCGTGGTCGACGGCGCGGAGCATTGCAAACAGCGGCTTGCAAAATCGTGACCCGGGAGACGTTATTTTTGGAAGTTGTCATGTCATCCGGCGTTTTGTGTATAGAGTTCCCTCGACAATGGCGGGGGTATCGGAACCAAGACGCTCCACTGCCCACTGGGCTGAGAAATTCAAAATGCCTGTAAATTCTGATTCAATCGGGCGTCGGGCCTCACGGGAAGCCAGCCTTTGGATGATTCGACTTCAAGAGCGGCCGGGAGATGCCGAGCTAGCGCAAGAGTTCCGCGACTGGCTAACCAACCCAGTCAACAATTCCGCCTGGGCCGAGACGCAACGCATGTCGCGGGCGGTCGCCGGAGCGACGCCAAGCCATGCGGAAAGTTGGGGGCCTTTTCTTGCAAAGGCCCGCGCCGAATCGAACGACACTTCAGGGCATTTCGATCGACCGCCACTGCCTGTCGGCGACGGCGTCAACGGTCGAGCGGGCGGCCCCGCCCGCCCGGCCACAGTGCTGCGCCGCAGGAGGCGCCGACGAGCCTTGGGGGTCGCAGGACTGGCAATAGCCGCCTCGATTATGGCCATCGTGGCCGGTCCGGAAATTGCGCTGAACCTGCAGGCCGACCACGCGACCGGCACCGCAGTTTCCCGAACCGTGGAACTCACAGACCAGAGCACCGTCATCGTGGCGCCAGCCAGCGCAATCGCGGTTTCCTTTACCCCGGACGAGCGTCGCGTGCGCCTGCTCGCCGGCGAGGCGTATCTGGAAGTGACTCCGGATTCAGATCGGCCGTTCCGATTATCCGCCGGTGGCGTCCAAGTCACCGTCCTTGGAACCGGCTTCAACGTCTCCCGAAGTGAGGACGGAGTTGAAGTTGGCGTCGCTCATGGGAAAGTACACGTCGGCCGAAGCGGCAGTGCCCAACCCGTGACCACTTTGCTGGAGGCAGGCGAGTTTGTGCGCATTAACGGATCCGGCCGCATGGTTAAGGATCGGCAACCTGCGTCCCAAGTCGGTGCCTGGCGCCAGAACCAACTCATTGCGCAAGACCAGCCGCTTCGGGATGTCTTGAACCGGCTCCGCCGCTACTACACCGGGATGATAATCGTGACGGACGATTCCTTGTCCACTCAACCCGTGACCGGCGTATATGACCTCGAGAATCCCACCGGCGCTTTACGCGCGATCGCGCGGTCCCAGAACGCCGTTGTCCGCGCGATCACACCCTGGTTGCTTATCGTATCGCGGTCCTGAAAACGCGACCGGAACCTGCGGCTTGCGCTGCCGTTGGTTTTTTTTGGAACCGCAATCTCCCTCGACGTTTTGTGATTAGATGCGCGAATGCGTCGCATTCGCATTCTTGTGCACATTTGTGCCCAATCTAGCAACGCGAAACGGAGATGCACGGATGAACCTCGGCAAAATTCAAATAAGAAAACAAACCAGTCGGTTGATGCTGGCAGCCGCTTTAACGATGACCGCTGTATCGGCAATTACCGTGACCGCATTGCCAGCGCGGGCCCAGGACGTCGACGCTCCCGTCCGACTGGCACAACTCTCCGCCGAGCGGTCGTTCAACATTGAAGCGCAACCGCTTACCACGGCCCTCACCCTTTTCGGACAACAATCTCGCATTCAGATCACCGTCCACGGCACGCTACCGCGTAACATTTCGGCACCGGCGGTGCGGGGCACCATGACCAGCGAGGAGGCTCTGACCCGCCTGCTTGCCGGCAGCGGTCTCACCTACACGGCCTCGGACGAATCGACGATTGCCATCGAATCACCCGGTCAAAAGGACAGTGGCGGCGCGACAGTGCTCGATCCGATCACCGTAGAAGGCCGGGAGGAAACGGCCTACGGCCCGGTCCAGGGATACGTCGCCACTCGTTCCTCGACGGGCACGAAGACCGACGCGCCGATAAGCGAAGTACCGCAATCCGTATCGGTCGTGACCCGCGATCAAATCGATGCAAGAGGCGCCCGTACCCTCGCCGAAGCGTTGGCTTACAACGCCGGTGTGGCGACCGGGCAGCGTGGCGAATCCGCCGGATTGGGCAGTGCCAACATCGTTATCCGCGGGTTCGGCGGGACAGGCAGCCTCAACGAGTATTGGGATGGCCTTCAAATCGCCGGCACGAACTTCGCGACAAGCGGCATCGAACCTTTTCTCTTCGAGCGTATCGAAGTGCTGCGCGGACCGACCTCCGTTCTATACGGCCAGAACCAGCCCGGCGGCGTGGTGAACAGTGTCTCAAAACGTCCGACCGCGAAACGTCGGGGTGAAGTGCAAGCGCTTGGCGGCACGTTCGATACCATAGAATTGAACCTCGATGTCAGCGGCCCGATCGTCGATGACGGCACGCTATCGTATCGCGTCTTAGCCGTCATATCCGACGAGGACGGCCAAAGCGACTTTAGCGGGCAGGCGCGCCAAGTGGCGGCACCCAGCATATCATGGAGGCCGACGCGGGACACGACGCTAACAACGCAATTGATATACCAGAACGATGACGCGGACGGCCTCAGTCTCAGAACCCTGCCCGCCATTGGAACGTTGTTCGACTCCCCGAACGGCCGGCTGCCCCGGAACCGCTTCGCCGGCGAGCCTACCTATAACAAATGGGACCGGGAAATACTGTCGGTCGCATATTTCCTGGAACACGATCTCACCGATAAATGGTCGGCCCGACAGAATTTCCGATACCTCAAGACCAGTCTCGATACCGAGTTGGTATACGCAGTATCGCTGCAAGGCGACAATCGGACAGTGAACCGCAGCGCGTTCGGGCTGGTGGAAGATTCGCATCTGATCGCCGTCGACAATCAACTCGAAGGGGATATCGAAACCGGCCCGTTGTCTCATAACGTCTTGCTGGGCGTGGATCTCCAGCGGCGCACCGGGAGCACCTTGCGCCGCTTCTCGGCCGCGCCGACCCTCGATCTTTTCGCACCCGCCTACTTTCAGACCTTTCCCGAGCCCCCGATCTTTCAAGACGCTGACGACACGCAATTCCGGCTTGGCCTTTACGGGCAAAACCAGATCAAATTTCAACGCTGGATACTGACGCTCGGCGGCCGCCACGACTGGACCGACAACGAGCTCACGAACAATCGAACCGACACGACGACCGAAACCAGCGATAGCGCCTTCACGGGACGCGTTGGGCTGGGATATGCCTTCGAGAACGGCATAACCCCATACTTTAGCTTCGCGCAATCCTTCCAACCGCAGTCCGGCGTCGACTTTAACGGGGACAGATTCGAGCCGACGACCGGCGAACAATATGAAATCGGCGTTAAGTACGACGTACCCGCCCAAAATGCCTTTGTGACGCTGTCGGCATTCGAGCTCACGCAGCAAAACGTTCTTACATCGGACCCGGTCAATACCGGATTCAGCGTTCAAACCGGCGAGATTCGATCCCGGGGGATCGAGCTGGAAGGGGTCGCCAGTCTCGAAAACGGCTTGGACCTGATCGCTTCCTATACCTTTCTTGATCAAGAAGTCACCAAGAGCAACGACGCCGACAAAGGGAAGCGCCCCCGTTCAGTGCCGCGGCAAACGGCGTCCCTTTGGGCCAGCTACGGGTTCGATGCAGGATGGCTGGATGGAATCCGGCTTGGCGGCGGCGTGCGGTATGTCGGCCGGTCCGAGGGAGATACACAGAATACTTTTCATGTGCCGTCATACACGTTGTTCGATGCGTCGCTCAATTACGACTTGTCCGCGCTCGGCGCACACTTCGATAACTGGCATGTCGCGGTCAACGCCACGAACCTGACCGATAACAAGTATGTCGCTTCTTGTAACGCTGCCAACTCCTGCTTCTACGGCGTCGGGCGTTCCGTGATCGCACGGCTCAAGTACAAGTGGTCGGAGTGAAGAGTCCTTTGACGCGAACCACTCCCACGACATTCGTCCCGACGCCTTGTTCCAGCGCCGGCGGACCGCGGCCGCGACGGTCAACCTGCGGCATTATGCACGGCAGACCCGAAGCATGACGCCGAACACCGCACACTTGGCCGTTGCCGCACGATCGGCAACGGCCGTTATCGGCGGGTATCTGTTCTCCTACGCGGCCGCCATCTGGCTTTCTCACATCCTGCCCATGGCGAGGGTGGAGGCGGTGATGAGCGGTTTGTTGGCCAGTTTCTGTTTTTACGCCGGAGCGATAATCTGGGCATTCGGCGCGCGCACGGTTACGCGAGCCGTCGTCGGAATAGCGCTATCAACCGCCATAGTCGGCTTTCTCGCTTGGTCCGCCGCGCCAAGCCCTGGCCCATGAGGTTCTCGTTCCGCCAGGCGATGGCGCCTGTCCATACTTGGAGCGGGTTGTTGGTCGGATGGGTGCTCTTTTTCGTGTTCCTAACCGGAACGGCGGGATACTTCGATTCGGAGATCGACCGGTGGATGCAACCGGAACGGCCGCTGACGCAGGCGACCGTGCCACCGAAGAGCGCGGTGGCCGTAGCGCAGGCCATGTTGGAACGAACCGCTCCCGATGCGAAGCGCTGGTTCGTTCAGCTCCCGGACGACCGCTCGCCCGATGTATTCGTTTTTTGGCTCAATCCGCGGCCCGCAAATAACGGAGCAAGCGCGACCGGCAGCGATTTTCTGGACGCCGCCACCGGCGCATCAATTCGCCACCGCGACACCGGCGGCGGGCAATTTCTCTACCGCATGCACTATGACCTGCACTACTTACCGAACCTCGCAGCAAACTGGATCGTCGGCCTTTGCGCCATGGCCATGTTGATCGCGATCGTAACCGGCGTCGTCATCCATAAGCGGGTTTTTCGCGATTTCTTCACCTTCCGGCCCCGCAAGGGGCAGCGCTCCTGGCTCGACCTTCACAATGTGCTGGGCGTCACGGCATTGCCGTTTCACGTGATGATCACGTATTCCGGATTGGTCTTCTTCGCCTATATCTACATGGCGCCCGTTATTACAGCGAGCTACGGGGCCGAAGAGGACGCCCACGCGCGGTACTTCGACGAACTGTCCGGCCGCGCCTCCATGCCGGACCGTTCGGGTGTATCCGTACCGCTTATCGCACTTGCCCCCTTAGTCAAAAGCACGCAAGCCGAGTGGGGAACGGGGGGTCTGCGGGTTCTCGAAATCCATAATCCCGGCGACGCCAATGCCCGTATCGTTCTTTCCGGCGGCGTACGCACGCCAACGCAGGCACGGCGGGTACTGACCTTCGACGGAACGACCGGCGAGCTTCTGGACGAGTCCGTCCCGCGCGCCGCGCCGATCGTCGTATGGCGAACGCTCCTGGGTCTGCATGAGGGTTTGTTCGCCGGGCCAGTGCTGCGGTGGCTGTATTTCATCTCAGGGCTTATCGGTACGGCGATGATCGGGACCGGCTTGATCGTGTGGACCGCGAAACGACGCCAAAAATCTGCCGGAACAATCGGTTTTCGGCTGGTCGAGGGACTGAATGTCGGCACGATTGTCGGCTTGCCCGTAGCGATTGCCGGCTATTTCTGGGCCAATCGGCTGATCCCCGTGGGTGTGGACAACCGCGCGGCCTGGGAAGCGCATAGTCTTTTCCTTGTATGGACCATCCTGTTATCGCACGCCTTTCTCCGCCCCGGCGGGAGGGCATGGACGGAGCAACTCTGGCTTGCCGCCGCCGCCTTCGGGCTGTTGCCCGCGGTCAACGCGCTGACGACCGATAAACACCTGGGCAATACCGTGCCGGCAGGTGTTTGGGATCTTGCGGGCGTCGACCTGACGATGTTGACCTTCGGCGTCGCCTTCGCCATCGCCGCGTGGCGGAGCAGGTCCCTCCGGTCGTCCCGGCGTTAGCGCGATGATGGCCCTTGCAACCTTTTGTTTGTCCGTGGCTGGTTTCGCCGCACTCGCTGTGTCGATGCCCCGACATCATCGTGATCTGTTCGATACACCGCCCGATAGATGGCGCGCCTTGGTCTTACGGTTTATCGGTTGGATGTTGCTCGGCCTGTCATTCGTCGTTTCCATTGTCGGATTCGGTTGGGCAGTCGGCCCGGTGTTTTGGTTTGGCGCGCTTACCGCCGCCGCGCTCATGACCGTTCTATCGCTGACCTACAGCGCAAGGCCTGCGGTAAGCCGAGGGCGACCCTGTCGGCGCAAGCCAGCCGAAGGATGCACCGACTAGGTGAAAGGACGGACAGGGATGCGACACCCTCGGAGAAGCTCGAAAATCCCCGTTCAAGGCACCCGCGACAGTCACCGTTATGCATCATCACCTACCGCGATGGTCGTAATGCGTTAGCAAAGACTTTTTGGTCAGCCGGCCGGTTTTCAGGCAGCGCTAGCGCGGTTCCGGCTAGGCTGCCGCAGTGTTCCGCACCCAGCCTCCGCAAGGCGCGGCGCTACCGGGCCCGCGGAGAATGGCGCTTAAACACGCAATCGCCTGCCTCAGCACGTAGGCGGCGAAGGCGTTTGGTCAAGCGATTGAAACACTATAGAGAAAATGGTGCCCCCAGGGAGACTCGAACTCCCACTTCCAAAGGAAACGTGATTTTGAGTCACGCGCGTCTACCAGTTCCGCCACAGGGGCACGGTACCAGGACGGCCCCACTATAGGCCTGGCAACGGGCCGGTCAACGGCGAGTTTCGCTTTTGGCGGCGAGTCCCGCCGGGCCGCGCCGCGACGGCCGCCATTGCCCCCTCGCGTTGCGGCGCAACACCGCGTATGCTGCCGAGGGTTAACACGAAAGAGGGGGTGTCGATGCTGGGGTATGAAGCGCCGCCGGAAGACGTGGCGGCGATCCGCGATTGGTTCGCGACCTGGGACAAGCATGTGGACGCGGTGAACTTCACAGCCGCCCGCGATCTCTTCGACCCCGACGTCATCGGCTTCGGCACCTTCATGGACACGGTCGACGGACTGGACAACCTGGAACAACGGCAATGGCGCTCCATCTGGCCGACGATCGAGGGATTCAAGTTCAACCTGGATACCCTGCGCGCCGGCGTCTCGCAGGACGGCTTGTTGGCGTTCGGCGTCATCACCTGGCAATCGAAGGGGATCGACGAAAAGGGCGGCCCTTATCCACGACCGGGCCGCGCGACGGTCCTGTTCGGACGCGCCAAACGAGGCGACCCGTGGAAAGGTCTGCATACACACATATCTTTGAACCCTGGCACGCCGCAAAAGTCGCATGGCGACCGCCCCGAAACGCAGTAACGCCCGGGTGGGCATGGCAACCAATCAAGCGTCCAACGAAGCCACGCTGAAGCTGGCGCTCGAACTGCACCAGGACGGTGACTACCGGGCGGCGGCGGCGCTGTACCGCGCCATGCTGCAGTCGAACCAGGAGAATGGGCAAATCTGGGGCCTGCTCGGCAGCGCCTGCCGCATGAACGGCGACGCCGCGGAAGCCGTGACCAGCCTGGAACGGGCCGTCGCCTGCGCGCCGCATCGCATCGAACTGAAAGCCGAATATGCGATCGCCTTGGCGGAGGCCGAGCATCACCAGGAAGCGCTCGACCTGCTGGACGGGTTGCTGCCGGCCCTTCAGGCGCAGAACCTGGATGCGGCGATCGTCTACGCGGCGATCGGCGACGCCTGCCTGGCGCTCAACCGGTACGAAGAAGCCGTCGAGCACTATCGCATAGCGCTGGAGAAGGAACCGCAGAACGCCACGGCGTCCGTGAACCTGGCCACCGCGCTGCAACGGCTGGACCGGCTGGACGAAGCCATCGAAGCCTACGAAACCGCGGTGCGGGAAGAGCCCGATAACCTGCTGGCGCTGAACAATCTCGGCATCGCGTTGCACGATGCCGGCCGGGACGACGATGCGCTGCCGTTGCTGCAATGCGCCTGCGCCCTGGCGCCCGACGACCCCAGCGTCCGCACCGACCTGGCCGCGGTGCTGCACCGATCCGGCCATCTCGACGAAGCGGAAGATGCGTTGAACAAGGCGCTTGCCTGCGACGCTGGGTTCGCCCGCGCCTGGAGCAACCTCGGCAACCTGCTGCAAGACCGGCTACGCCTTACCGAGGCGCGGATGGCGCATGAATGCGCCCTCGCCCGCGAGCCGGCCGATCCGGACTATTACTGGAACTACGCCATGACGCTGCTGCTGGACGGCCGGATGGCGGAAGGGTTCGCGGCCTACGAATGGCGCCGCAATAAACCCAACTTCGTGAAGGCGCCCGTCGTCGGGCCGGAATGGGACGGCACGTCGCCGGCACAGCAGACGATCCTGCTTTACACGGAACAAGGGCTGGGCGACAGCATACAGTTCAGCCGCTACGCCGCCCTCCTGGCCGAGATGGGCGCGACCGTCATCATCGCGTGCCCGCCAGCCCTGAAAAACCTGCTCGGCACGCTCAATCAGTCGATCACCGTCGTGTCGGCTTACAAGGACGCGCCGCTGTACGACCGCCATGCGCCGCTGATGAGCCTGCCCCATCTCATGCGCGGATCGATCGACGACATTCCCGGGGAGACGCCCTATCTCGACGTGCCGCCGGGGACGCCATCCCCGCTTCCCGCGCGAACGACAACGTTGCGTGTCGGTCTCGCCTGGGCGGGCAACCCGAAACACCCGGCCGACCGCCGACGGTCGATGACGCTCGATCGGTTGCGCCCGTTATTCGACATCGACGGCGTGGAATGGGTCAGCCTGCAAGCCGGCGACGTCAGCGCGGCAATCGCCGAGGCCGGTGTACCGATGGTGGAGTATCTGCCGTTCCACAACACGGTCGACGCCACCGCCGCCGCAATGGCCGAGCTTGACCTGGTCATCAGCGTCGATACCTTGGCCGCCCATCTCGCGGGCGCGCTGGCCCGGCCGACCTGGATCATGCTGCCGCATGCGCCGGATTGGCGATGGCAGATTGGCCGGAACGACTCGCCGTGGTATCCCACGGTGCAACTGTTCCGCCAACCGGCGCCCGATGATTGGGACTCCGTCGTCTCGTCGATCGCCGACGCCTTGAAGGATTTCAAACCCAACTGATGCTGCGCTCCCTTTACGATTGGACCATGGCGCTGGCCGCACATCGCCATGCCCTGGCCTGGCTTGCCGTTATCGCCGCCGCGGAAAGCATTTTCTTTCCGATTCCGCCCGACGTCATGATCATTCCCATGGTTCTGGCCGCCCGCGAGCGGGCTTGGACCATCCTGGCGGTCGCCACGATCGCGTCCGTGGTCGGCGGCATCCTGGGCTATGGCATCGGCTACTACCTCTACGAGGAGGTCGGACGGCCGATCATCGATTTCTACGGCTATGCCGACAAATACGGGGTCTTCCAGGGCTGGTACGAAGAGTATGGCGGCTGGATCGTGGCCGCGGGCGGTTTCACGCCGATTCCGTATAAAGTGATCACCATCGCCACCGGCGTCGTGCAACTGGACCTGACCACCTTCATCACCGCATCGGTGTTGAGCCGCGGCGCCCGATTCCTCATCGTCTGCGCCTTGCTGTGGCGATTTGGCGCACCGATCCGGACCTTCATTGAGGCTCGGCTGGGCTTGCTCGCCTTCTTGTTCTTCGCCATCTTATTCCTAGGATTCCTGGTGATCGGATTAACCGTCTAAGCGAGGCGAGGGCATTTCGGTGGCATTGGCAGCAGAGGGATCGGACCGGCCGGTGACCGCGCCGGCGTTGATCGTCATGCTGATCGGCGCGGCGACACTGGGCACCGCCTATCTGTCGCAATATGTCGGCGGTTTGGAACCGTGCCCGCTGTGCCTCTATCAGCGCTGGCCATGGTGGGGAGCCGTCGCAATCGCGGCCCTCGCGCTCGTGCCGGCGCTGCCGACCAAGGCCCAGCGGCTTCTGGTCCTGCTGGGCGGTCTCGTGCTTCTGGGCGGGGCGGGGCTGGCCTTCTATCATGCCGGCGTCGAATACAAATGGTGGCCCGGCCCGTCGACCTGCGGCGTCGGCACGATCCCGGCGAGTTTTGCGGAAATGCAGAAATCGATGAACAAGCCCATCGTGGCGTGCGATACCCCGGCGTGGACCCTCTTCGGCGTCTCGATGGCCGGCTACAACGGCCTGATGTCCCTGGCGACCGGCTTGTTCGCCGTCCGCGCCGCGACGCGGGGCGCCGTCTGATGGCGCGGCCCGGTCCCGCCTACCTGCCCGGCGACCCGCCGCCCGCGCGCCAGCGTGAACGCATGGTCCGCGTCGATCATGCGGGCGAATACGGTGCGGTCCGCATCTACGCCGGGCAGTTGGATGTGTTGAAAAACAAGCCAAGCGCCCCGACGATCCGCCATATGGGCAAACAGGAGGAAGCGCATCTCGACCGCTTCAACAAGATGATCGCCGACCGTCGCGTCCGGCCGACGGTGTTCCTGCCGGTCTGGCATGCCGCCGGATACTTGCTCGGCGCGGGCACGGCGCTGATGGGCGAACGCGCCGCGATGGCGTGTACGGTCGGCGTCGAAGAGCAGATCGACGACCACTACGGTGACCAATTGGAACGCCTGGGCGACAGCGATCCGGAGCTGACCGCCGTGGTCGAGAAATTCCAGGCCGAGGAGTTGGAGCATCGCGATACGGCGCTCGACCATGGCGCCGAGGGCGCGCCCGGCTATCCGCTGCTCACGGGGACAGTGCGGCGGGTATCGCGCCTGGCGATCTGGCTCTCGGAACGATTCTAGGCCCGTCTCGGCGGCGCGCTAGAGCATTCCATATTTAGGCGGAAGCATATCCTGAGTTTTTGAGGTATTGGGCGCATTCGGATGGCCTGAAGGTTTCGAGGATGCGTTGGAGGGATG
>JANQKC010000019.1 GCA_028281325.1 Alphaproteobacteria bacterium | reverse complement strand
CATCCCTCCAACGCATCCTCGAAACCTTCAGGCCATCCGAATGCGCCCAATACCTCAAAAACTCAGGATATGCTTCCGCCTAAATATGGAATGCTCTAGGCGCTACAACGTCACGTAGCGTTTCAGGTGGTAGTTGTGGTCGCCGAACATCACGTCGATCATGGCGAGGCGTTTGAAGTAATGGCCGATCTGCATTTCGTCGGTCATGCCCATGCCGCCGTGCAGTTGGATCGCGTTTTCGCCGATGAACTTGCCGGACTGGCCGATCTTGACCTTGGCCGCCGACACGGCTTTTTCGCGCCGGGCCTCGTCCTCGTCGTCCAGCCGCAGGGTCGCGACCAGCATGCTGGAGCGTGACTCCTCGCAGCCGATCAGGATGTCGACCATGCGGTGCTGCAGCACCTGGAACTTGCCGATCGGCCGGCCGAACTGCTCGCGTGTCTGCAGGTAGTCGTTGGTCAGCGTCTGCATCGTGTCCATGATGCCGACCGCTTCCGCTGACAGCGCCGCCATGCTGCGGCGGGCCACGTCGTTCATCAGCGCAAGGCCGCCATCGACCGCGCCGAGCACCGCGTCGCCGCCGACCTCGACGTTGTCGAGGGCGACTTCGGCGGCGCGCAAGCCGTCGATGGTCTGGTAGTCGCGGATCGATACGCCGTTGGCGCCGGCGTCGACGATGAAGAGCGTGATGCCGTCCGTGTCGCGGGCAGCACCGCCGGTCCGGGCCGAGACGATGATCTTGTGCGCCGTGCCGCCATGGATGACCACGCCCTTATGGCCGTTCAGGATATAGCCGCTGCCGCTTTTCTTGGCCGTGCTTTCCACGTCGAACAGGTCGTAGCGCGATTGCCGTTCGGCATAGCCGAAGGCGAGCATCAGTTTGCCTTCGGCGAGGTCGGGCAGGAGCGCCGACTTTTGCTCGTCGCTGCCGCCTTGCAGGATCAGATTTCCGCCCATCACGGCGGTCGCGTAATACGGCTCGACGACGAGGCCGCGCCCGAACCCTTCCATCAGCACCATGGCTTCGACGGGGCCGCCGCCGATGCCGCCGTATTCCTCGGGCAGGGCCGCGCCGAGCCAGCCCAATTCGGCCATGGTCGCCCAATGATCGCGGCTGAAGCCGTCCTTGCTGTCTACCAGGTCGCGCCGTTGGCTGAGGTCGTAATTCTCGCGGACGAACCGGTCGACGCTGTCTTTCAGCAGTTGTTGTTCTTCGTTGAGTGAGAAATCCATAGTCTGTCCTGCGTCCCCTCAGAGGCCAAGAACCATCTTGGCGATAATGTTGCGTTGAATTTCGTTCGACCCGCCGTAGATCGACGCCTTGCGGATGTTGAAATAATGCGAGGCCAGCGGCGCGGCGTAATCGGGACCGACCGGTTCCTCGTTGTAGCCGTACTCCTTGGCCTCCGGCACGAAAGGCATCGCGTAATAGCCCAGTGTCTGCATTAGAAGCTGGGCGATGCGTTGCTGCAATTCGGTGCCGCGAATCTTCAGGACATTCGCCTCCGGCCCCGGGGATTCGCCCTTGGCCGCCGACATCAATGCCCGCAGTTCCGTATACTCGAGCGTGTGCAGGTCGATCTCGACCTGGGCGACATCGCGTTTGAAATCATCGTCGTCGATCAACAGGCCGTCGCCGCAGCGTTCCTTCGCCGCGATTTCCAGCAGCTTGGCGAGCTGCGCCTTGGACGCGCCGATCCGGGCGATGCCCGACCGTTCATGGCCCAGCAGGAATTTGGCGTAGGTCCAGCCCTTGTTCTCCTCGCCCACGCGGTCCGCGACCGGTACCTTCACGTCGGTCAGGAATACCGTGTTGATCTCCTGCCCGCCGTCCAGGGTGCGGATCGGGCTGACCTCGATCCCCGGCTGATGCATGTCGATCAGCAGGAAGGAGATGCCTTCCTGGAACTTCGCGTCCGGGTCGGTGCGGCAGAGGCAGAACATCATGTCTGCGTATTGCGCCATCGTCGTCCAGGTCTTGGTGCCGTTGACGATGTAATGGTCGCCGTCGCGCACCGCACGGGTCTGTAGCGAGGCGAGGTCCGATCCGGAGCCCGGCTCCGAATAGCCCTGACACCAGAAATCCTCCTGGTTCAGAATCCGCGGCAGGTATTTCTGTTTCTGCTCGTCGCTGCCGAAAGTGTAGATCACCGGCCCGACCATCTTGAGCCCGAAGGCGATCAGCCGTGGCGCATAGGCGCGCGCCGACTCCTCGTTGAAGATGTAGCGCTGGACGGGGCTCCAGTCCGTGCCGCCATGTTCCTTCGGCCACTCCGGCGCAAGCCATCCCTGCTTGTACAGGATCGTCTGCCAGCGGACATAGTCGTCCTTGCCGAGCGCGAGGCCGCCCTTCACCTTCTCGCCGATATCGGCCGGCAGATTTTCCTTTAGGAACGTTCGGACGGTCTGCTGGAATTCAAGATCGGTGTCCGAAAACTGGAGGTCCATAGGGGGTCTCCTCAAGCGTGGTCTGGTGGCGCGCCATAGGGCGGAATTGAACTGTGACAGCCCCTATATCGCCCATGCTTGTGCGGTGCCGTCAAGAGATCGCGCCGCGCAATCCAAGATTGTCGAGTGCGCATAATCTTCCTACCCACGGCCTACATCCCAAGAACGCCTTTCGCGATGATATTCCGTTGGATTTCATTGGTTCCGCCAACGATCGACGCCTTGCGGGTCGAGAAGTAATTCGCGCCCAGGGTTGCCGCGTAGTCGGGGCCGACCGGCGTTTCGTTCCAGCCGGCCTCCATCGCTTCGGGGATGAAGGGCGCGCTGTAATAGTCGACCGCCTGCATCAGCAGGTTGGAGATCGACTGCGCGACCTCGGTTCCCTTGATCTTCAGCACGCTGGCCTCCGGGCCGGGCGCGTCGCCGCGCGCCGTCGCCATGACCGCGCGCAATTCCGTATGCTGCAGCGAGTCCAGGTCGATTTCCAACTGCGCGATCTTGGCGGCGAAATCCATGTCGTCGATCAGGCGGCCGCCGCCGGACGGCTGCATCGCCGCGATCTCTTTCAGTTTGCCGAGTTGCGCTTTCGAATAGCCGATCTTGGCGATGCCGATCCGCTCGTGGCTCAGCAGGAACTTGGCGTAGGTCCAGCCTTTGTTCTCCTCGCCGACCAAATCTTCGACCGGGACCTTCACGTCGGTCAGGTAAACCGTGTTCACGTGATGGGTGCCTTCCATCATGATGATCGGCTTCACCTCGACCCCCGGCTGGTCCATGTCGATCAGCAGGAAGGAGATGCCTTCCTGGAACTTCACGTCCGGATCGGTGCGGCAGAGGCAGAACATGCGGTCGGCGAAATGCGCATGCGACGTCCAGGTCTTGGTGCCGTTCACGATGTAATGGTCGCCGTCGCGGACCGCCCGGGTTTGGAGGGACGCGAGGTCCGATCCCGATCCGGGTTCCGAATACCCCTGACACCAGATGTCGTCGCTGTTGATGATCCGCGGCAGGTATTTTTTCTGCTGCTCTTGCGTCCCGAAGGTGTAGAGAACCGGCCCGACCATGCGGACGCCCTGATTGATCAGCAGCGGGGCGTAGGCGCGCGTCAATTCCTCGGTCAGGATATAGCGTTGGACCGGCGTCAGCGGGGAGCCGCCATATTCCTCCGGCCATTCCGGGACCAGCCACCCCTTGCCGGCGAGGATCCGCATCCAGCGGACATAGTCCTCGCGCCGCATCTTCAGCCCCTTCTTCATCTTCTCCTGGATATCGGCCGGAAGGCCGCCGGGGATGAAATCCCGAACCTCCTGTTGGAAGGCCCGGTCCTGTTCCGAGAAATTCAAATCCACGTTTTCTCTCCTGAAAAACGACGGTTTTCCGCTGTTCGCCTCAAACCGAACGGTGGCTCTTCGTTGTTCGGTTAAAGTTTGACGGTGGCTTGCCGTCTTTCCGATCATGTTCCAAGTTGCGGGAACACTCTAACAGACAGTCGGGCATCGTGCAGAACCCGCCGAAGAAACACGCCGAACGAGGAGACGCCGATGGGTTACGACGCCCCGTATAAGGGTCTGAAAGTGGTCGACCTCAGTCAGGGGGTCGCCGGGCCGTATACCGGCATGCTGATGGCGCAGTACGGCGCGGATGTCATCAAGGTGGAACCGCATGAGGGCGATTGGGGTCGCCGTATCTCGCGGAGCTATGACGGCCATTCCGCCTACTCCGTGCCATCGAATCTCGGGAAGCGCAGCATCGCGCTCGACATGAAGACGCAGGGCGGCAAGGACATCGTCTATCGCCTGTTGCGGGACGCGGACTTGTTTATCGAAGGGTTCCGGCCCGGCGTTGCGGCGCGGTTGGGCGTCAGTTACGAGGCGGTTTCCGAGGCCAACCCGGACATCCTGTACCTTTCGATCTCCGGCTTCGGACAGGATGGCCCTATGCGCGACCGGCCGGCGATGGACCCGGTGCTGCAGGCCTTCACCGGCCTGATGTCGGTGAACAAGGGGCCGACCGGAGTGCCGCAGCGGTTCGGCGTGATCGTCTGTGATATGGCGACGGCCCTCTATGCCTTCCAGGCGGTCGCGGTTTCGCTCTATGCCCGGCGCGACGCGCGCGAGGGCCGGTACATACAGGCAAGCCTGATGCAAGCCGCCGGGTGTTTTCAGTCCATCCGGATGCTGTTGAACTACATGGAGGGCGGCAAGATGGTGCCCGGTCGCGTTCCATCGGCCGTTTTTCCGACGCGTGACGGCTGGGTCATCATTCTGGTCTTCAAAGAAGTGGAATTTCCCGCGCTGTGCGAGATTATCGGCGAACCGGCCTTGGCCAAAGATCCACGGTTCGTCACCAATGCGGCGCGGATCGAGAACGAAGCCGACTTGATGCCGTTGCTGAACGAGGCTTGCGGCAAGATCGATACCGAGGCGCTCTGCGCCGGTCTCGCCGAGGCGCGCATCATGCACGAGAGGGTCAACGAGTTCGCCGACTTCCTCGAACACCCGCAGGTCGAAGCGACCGGGTTGATTTCGTGGCTCGATCATCCCGGCATGGGGCGTATCCCGGTGCCGAATGTGCCGGGGTTACAGGCGCTGGCGGACGGTGCGCCGCTTGCCCTGGCGCCGGGTATCGGCGAGCACACGCGTGAAATCATGAGCGCCCATGGGTATGGCGGGTCGGAGATTGCGGCTTTCGCTGATCGGGGCGTGATCGGCGGCTGATTTCCCGGAAGGAGGTTCGGGCGCTATTCGCCGGATTTCCGGGCGAATTTTTCGACCAGTTCGGCGGTCGATTCGAGGAAAACCGCCGCATCGTGGGAGCGTGCTTCGTCGGCGATCGCGCGCAGTTGTTCCGCGACGCCAATAAGCCGGTCCTCAAGTCGTCCTTCGACATGCATCATCCCGCTGGACTCCACCAATCCAGAATCAACGGAAACAATAACTCAAGTATATTGAGCTATTATGACAAGCCATTACTTAATAGAAATTTCCAATAGAAATATAAAGGCAATCCTATTGTCTGTTTTTTGCAAAGTTTAACAGGTCCTATTCTGCTCGGTAATCCTCCCTTGCGACACCGGTTCGCTGGCGATGTGGATTGTTTGCCGTTAGGATCGCCGGTTCGTGGGATCAACCACGGATCAAGCCGGGCAGGGCGGTATGGCGGAGCGAAATCTAAGCGAGTTTGTCCGCGTCTACGAAAATGCGTTGGCTGACACGCTGTGCGATGAGATCGTGGATCGTTTCGAGCAGGATACGATGCACCAAACCGGCCCCGGCGGCGTGCCGAAGGGGACGGCGCATGCGGATGCTCTGTCGAGTTGGACCGAGCTGAATATCCAATCGCTGCCTCATTGGGATGATGTCCTGGCACAACTATTGCCGGTGACGACCCGTTTTTCCGAACGCTACGCGGACGACTGTCAGATCTGGTTCCCGTCGCGCGCCAAGCTTGAGGATTATCGGATCAAGCGCTATCAGCCCGACCCGGGTGACCAGTTCCACCCGCATGTGGACATTGATTGCCTCGATCACGCGAAGCGGTTTCTGGTTCTTTTCTGGTACCTGACCGATGTCGAGGAAGGAGGCGAGACCTTCTTTAACGACCTCGACTACGGGGTGACGCCAAAAAAGGGTCGCATGCTCATGTTCCCGCCCTTCTGGATGTATCCGCATACCGGCGTCCGGCCGATCTCTGGCACGAAGTACATTCTCGGCACTTACCTTAATTTTGCCGAGTGAAAAGTGTCTTCCTGTCAATATTTAAACTCATGGTAGTGTTGCGCGTTTCGACGGGATATGCTGATCGCGCGTGTCGGCAAATCCATCCGACCCGTGGCTGCGGAAAGATATCCATGAATTCAAGGGCTTGCCATGCCTGTTTTCAACCACAGCCGACGACCATGCTGCGATAACCGGTACGATGGTTCGGTTTAACTTATTGAATTAACGGAATTTAAACCTGCCAACGCCACCCTCGGGCCTAGCTGGATCACCGGTCAGCAGTCATCACGAACGGATAACATGTCTCAGTTGGATAAGCGGAGTTCAACCGCTGGGTCGCAACTTCCCGCCTCATCGCAAACGTCCTTCGGGTCCGGTCGAACATCGGCTGTCGTCGGTGGGGTCGACCGTGACGGCATGGGGCCCGAACCGTCGCCCTGTCGTGCGGCGACGAAGGCCGAATTGCGCGATTCCGAACTGAGCTATCGTAAGCTCGCCCGGATCGGCAGCGATTGGATTTGGGAAACCGACGACCAGTTCAGGCTTGTGTCGACGGTTCGCCACAGATCCGATTCCGCGGATTTTCTGGCAAATATCGAAGGATGGACGCATTGGCAATTGGCGGGGGCCGATCCGGAGAGCGACCCGGGTTGGGCGGCGCATCACGCGGATTTATCTGCGCACCGGTCATTTCGGGATTTTCGATTTTCGTTTCTACCGCCGGCGCGGCAGGAAAACCACTATCGGGTGAGCGGCAGTCACGATTTTAACGATGCGGGCCAGCTCATCGGATATCTCAGCACGAACAGGAATGACGGCGGGCGTATTCACGTCAGCATCAGCGGATTTCCGGTATTTGGCCCGGACAATGTTTTCAAGGGGTATCGGGGGACCGCCCGTGACATAACCGAAACGGTCGTGGCGGAGGAAACGGCCTCCCTGGCGCATCAACGCCTGCTCGATGCCATCGAGGCGCTTCCCGAGAGCTTCATTCTTTGCGACGCGGACGACCGGATCGTTCTCTGCAACAGTGCGACGCGGACGAAAATGCCCTGGTGCAATATCCTGACCGAACCGGGGATGAAATTCGAGGATCGGCTTCGCGATCTCGTCTTCTCCGGGGCCATTCCAAATGCGATCGGCCGGGAAGAGGCTTGGATTCGCGAGCGGATGGAACAGCACCGACACAATCCCGGCATGCGCGAAGCCAAACGGGCGGATGGGCGCTGGGTCCAGATCACCGAGCGGCGCACGGCTGATGGCGGCACGGTTCTGATCTATGCCGATGTTACGGAGAAGAAGCGAACCGAACAGGAGCGCGAGGCGGCGCTGACCCGCGCGACGGGCGAGAATCGGGCCAAATCCATATTCCTGGCGAACCTGACGCATGAACTGCGCGACCCGCTCGCCGCTATTCTGGATGTGGTCGGGCGGCTATCCGATATGCCGAACGTGGCAGAGCACATCAAACAGCAAGAAGAATCGATTCATGAGGCCGCGCAGCATCTTTTGGCCTTGCTGGATAACGCGCTCGATATATCGCGGATCGATGTCGGTAAATACGTGACGGAACCCAAGGCGCTCGATGTCGCGACGATCATTCGCGACTGCGGCAACACCGTTTGGGACAAGGGCGCGCGAACAGAGCCGGCATTGACTCTGAAATTGCCGGCGGATTTGGGCGCGGTTTACGCCGACGAGCGGGCGACCCGGCAGATATTCATTAACATCCTTCGTGACGCTTGCTGTCTGGCTTCTTCGGATTGCACCGTGCGCGTGTCCGCGCGGAACGATGGCGACTATGTCGAAATCGCCGTCGAGGACAATGGCCCCGGACCGAGCGACATCAATGTCGATTCCTTGATGCACCCGTTCGATCAGCCCGACGATGGCCACGGATCGTTGGAGCATGTGCGCTGGAACGGTATTGGGGTCCGGCTTACCGCCGCCGATGCGATGACGCGGCATCTGGGCGGTCTCCTGTCGGTGACCGCGCCGGACAGCGGCGGCACGATCGTGACCGTCCGGCTTCCCCGCCCGCCGGGCGAAAATGGCGGCGATTGAGCCGCCCCCAACCTCCAAAATCGTTGGCCGAATGATGAAACGCGGTGCCGCCGGCGCGCGCGGTCGCCGGCATATTGCCGGTCCGGCGGGATTATGCGAATTGATAAGACTTCAGAACAAAAACGACGGAAGGGGCAAGCGCCATGTCCGAGCAACCGATGGGAAGTCCCGATGATGCATCCGCGGCGCCGGGTGCCGCAGTAACCAGCGGCACCATCCGCGATCCGATTGCCGAAAACGAGCTTGGGTCGGTCACCCTCAGCCCCGATGGCGCCTTCGAAGCCGGCTCGCATGTCACCTTCACGCTGACCTACACCGCCGGCAAGTTCGGCATCGACGATAGCGGCTCGTTGCGGATTTGTTTCCGCTTCGCCTCCGACCAGACGCGGCCGCAGTTCGAGGATCCGAAACGGCCCAACTACACCACGATCGAGGCGTCGAACAACGCGGTGCTGCAATACCATTACGACCCGAAGGGCAATGTCCGCCCGTGGGACCGCACGCTCTACATCAAGGTCGTGAACGGGTTCCTGCGCGAAGGCGATACCATCACCGTCCGGTTCGGCGTGACCGACGGCGGATCGCCGGGCATGCGATTGCAGACCTTCTGCGAAGACACTTTCGAATTCAGGGTCCTGGTCGATCCGATCGCGACCTACAACTATCAGCCGCTGCCCGAACAGCCGACGATCAACGTCGTCGCGGGCAAACCCGAGAGCTATGTGGCGGTCATGCCCACTTTGCGCCGCGTGGGCGAGACCTTCTCGCTGAAGCTGCGGGGCGAGGACATGTGGGGCAACCCGTCGGATCAATGCGACGCGACGCTTCAATTGCGGGCAAGCGCCGCCGTCGCCAACCTTCCCGACAGCGTGACGTTCAAGCCCGGTGAGTTCGCCGTCGAGCTTCCCGATCTTTCGGTTGCCGAAGCGGGCGATGTTCGGATCGAATTGGTGGATGCGGACGGGAAGACCGTTGCCGAGGCGAACCCGTTGCGCGTGGTGGACGCTGCCGACCTGATTCCGTTCTGGGCCGATATGCATGGCCAATCGGAAGAGACGATCGGCACCAACAGTGCGCGTCAGTTCTTCGATTTCGCCCGCAACAAGGCGTTCGTCGATGCTGCCGGCCATCAAGGGAACGACTTTCAGATCACCACTGGCTTTTGGGACGACCTGAACAAGGTAACGGCCGAATACAACGAAGACGGCCGGTTCGTGACCCTGCCCGGCTACGAATGGTCGGGCAACACCGGTCTCGGCGGTGATCGCAACATCTTCTTCCCCGACGAGAACCGCCAGATACGCCGCTCGTCCCATGCGCTGATTCCGGACAAGAGCGACATCGAAACCGATTGCAACCGGGCGTCGGAACTGTTCGAGGCGTTTATCGAGAACAAGGAAACCGATGTGGTCGCCTATGCCCATTGCGGCGGCCGCTATGCCGACGTGAAGCTGGCGCATGACGGACGGATCGAGAAATCGATGGAAATCCACTCGTCCTGGGGCACTTTCGAATGGCTGGTGCAGGACGCGTTCGAGATGGGCTATCGCGTCGGCATCGTCGCGAACTCCGACGGTCACAAGGGCCGGCCGGGCGCAAGCTACCCCGGTGCGTCCTTGTTCGGCGCCGTCGGCGGGCTGACCTGTCTTCTGACGGACGAATTGTCCCGTGAATCGGTTTTGGATTGTCTGCGGAAGCGGCGGCACTACTGCAGCACCGGCGGCCATGGCGGGCGCATGGTGATCGACGTCCAGGCGCGTTTCTCCGGCGACGCGACGCTCTATCACGACGATCCCGCACTCGGCCCGGCGGAAGGACACGCCGCGCAAACCGCCATGATGGGCGATATCGTTCATTTGCCGTCCGGCGATGCGGAGATCGACGTCGACATCCTGGCCGCCGCGCCGATCGAACGCGTCGACGTCTTCAACGGCCTCGACCATGTCGAGACGATCCGTCCGTATACGCAGGACGAGTTGGGCAACCGCATCCGCGTGGTCTGGGAAGGCGCGGAATACCGCGGCCGTTTCCGCCAAGTGATCTGGGACGGCACCGCGCATCTGTCGGACAACACGATCGTCGATGCGCGCCCGATCAACTTCTTCAATCGGGACAAGACGCTCGATCGCGTCGGCGATGCGGGCTTGGAGTGGCGCGCATTGACCACCGGCAACATCGGCGGTTTCGACATGTGGGTCGACGATGCCTACGGCGGCACCTTGAAGCTGGAGACGCCGCTGATCAAATGCGGCGTTCCGCTGGAGGAGATCGGCTACGAGGACGAGGTCTGCGACAACAGCGATGTCCTGCCGCGATTCCTCAAGCTGTTCCGGATGCCGTCGGAGAACCCGCACCGGGCGATGACGTTCTCGCGCAAGATCGACCTGAAGGACAGCGGGGACAATCCGGTCTTCATCCGCCTGACGCAGGAAGACGGCACGATCGCCTGGACCAGCCCGATCTACGTCTACCGCTAGGCGCAGCGCGTCAGCCGAGTGCCTTCAGGAAGGCGACGAGCAATCGGGTCGCTTCGGCGAAATCCTCGATCTCCATCGTCTCGTCGGCGTTGTGGCTGCCCTTGTCGTTGCGGATGAAGATCATCGCCGTGGGCACGCCCTCGTTGGCGAAGGTGGCGCAGTCGTGGCCGGCCCCGCTGGACAGATCCATCGCGGGAATGCCCAGTTTTTCGACTTGATCCTGCAGGATGGCGCGCAGGTCCGCATCCATGATGCCGGGCTTGGCGTTGGTGAACTCTCCCAGGTCGATGGTCACGCCGCGTTCTTGGCTGATCCGCGCCGCTTGCTCGCGGAGATAGGCGTCGGTGTCGAGCAGGACGTCGTTGTCCAGGCTGCGGATGTCCATCGTGAAGCGCAGCTCGCCGGAAATCTTGGTCATCGCGTGATGGGTCGGGTTGGTGTGGAATTCGCCCATGGTGCAGACGAAATCGATCCCGTCCTTGTCGCGTTGGTTCCAGTGTTCTTCCAGCACGCGTCCGAACTCGATCGCGGCGAAGACGGCGTCGTGCCGGAACGCCCGCGGTACGGCCCCCGCATGGCTGTACGTGCCGTCGACCCGGCAGAAGCGGTAGCGCAGGTTGCCGCGGATGCCGGTCACGATGCCGACCGGCAATCCGGCTTCGAACAACGCCGGTCCCTGCTCGATATGCGGTTCGATGTAGCAGCGAATCTTGGACCCGTCGAGATAGGCCTTGCCGGCTTTGAGTGCGCCGGCGTCGAATCCGAGATCGTCGATGTGATCGGCAAGGCTGCGTCCGGTATCGGACCGCTTCAGGTCGTCGTAGTCCGACGCGGGCAGCAAGCCGAACGCCATCCGGCTGCCGGCATACGGTGTCGGGAACCAAACCAACTCCTCCGCGCGGATCGCCATCACGGTGATGTCCTGCGTCGGGGTCCAGCCGTCGCTGCACAGGCGGTGCAGCGCGGCCATGCCCATGATGACGCCGGCTGCGCCGTCGTAGTTACCGCCGTGGGGCACCGAATCCATGTGCGAGCCAATCATGACCGACGGCGCATCGCGGTCCTTGCCGGGCAGGGTCATGTATTGGTTGCCGGCATAGTCGTGGGCGATCTCGAGGTCCAGATCGCGCGCGACATCCGCCACCAATCCGTGGGCGATGTTCTCGCCGTCGCCGAAGGACTTGCGCGTCACGCCCGGCGGATCTGCCGTTTTTTCGCGCATTTCATCGAACACTTTTTGGGCGACGTCGATCTCCGACACGGTGATTCCTCTTGATCTGCGGGCGGTTAGCCGGTCATCCTCGACAGGAACTAGCAATACCCGGGCCATTGCGGGATCATCGTAGCGGCTGGGCAGCGACTGTCACGGCAATTGCATCCCTGGCTCCCCGAGTCCACCGTTGCCGTCCGGCAACCATACAAATCAATAGGAACACCGCCATGCCTGAGTCCAATCCGCGCATCCCTTTCGAGATGATGACCGAGCGTAAGCCGCTCGCGCCGTTGAACGGAAAATCCTTGATCGTGCATGTGGTGTTGAATGTCGAGTATTGGCCCTTCGACCAAGCGATGCCGCGGACGGTTATGCCCGCGCCGCACGGGCAGTCGCCGGTGCCCGACGTCGGCAACTTCGCCTGGGCCGAATACGGTGTCCGGGTCGGCGTGCCGCGTATCCTCGGCATTCTGTCGGACCGGGGGATCAAGGCCAGTGCCTTCATCAACGCCTATTGCTGCGATATCTACGCCAGCGCGTCGGAAGCGATGCTCAAGGCCGGATGGGAATTCGTCGGGCATGGCTGGATACAGCGGTCGCTCCTGCGCGAAGATGACGAGACGGCGGTGATCCAGCGATGCCTCGAGCGGCTCGAAGCCTTCACCGGCGAGAAGGTGCGCGGTTGGCTCGGCCCGGGCATCGGCGAGACCTTCGACACGCCGGACGTACTGAAGGCGCAGGGCATCGATTGGTTGGCCGACTTCTTCGTGGATGATCTGCCATGTTGGATGCGGACCAAACACGGCCCGCTGGTCGGTTTGCCCTACACGGTGGAATTCAACGACTCCGCGATCACGGCGGTCGAGAAGCACAGGTCGGACGAGATGTTCCGGCGGTTGGAGGCCACGTTGCCCGTCTTCGAACGCGAAATGGCGGACAACCCGAAGGTCCTGACGCTCGCCCTGCATCCGCATCTGACCGGGCCGGCGCACCGGGCCTATTACCTGGAGAAGATGCTGGACCTGCTGTTGGCGCGGGACGATACGGTCTTCGTGACCGGCAGCGAGATTTGCGATTGGTTCGTCGAGGCGGACGGCACCGGCGGCGCGGCGGTTGCCTAGGGGCTTTAGAGGGATCATTCGATGACCGATCGCACACGGCTCGGCATGCTGACGCCGTCGTCGAATACGGCGCTGGAACCGTTGACCGCGGCCATGTTGCACGACCTGCCGGACATCACCGCCCATTTCGGACGATTCCAGGTTACGGAAATCTCGCTGTCGGAATACGGGTTGGGCCAATTCCAACTCGAACCGATGCTCGCCGCGGCCCGCATGCTTGCCGAAGCGCATGTGCATGTCATTTGCTGGAACGGCACGTCCTCCGGCTGGCGCGGTTTCGAAACCGACGAGGAATTATGCCGGCGGATCACCGAGGAAACGGGCATTCCCGCGACCACATCCGTCCTGGCGTTGAACGATGTGTTGCGCGATACCGGCGTCGAGCGGCTTGGCCTGGTGACGCCGTATAGTCATGGCGTGCAGGAGGCCATTGTCGCCAACTACGCCGAGAGCGGTATCGATTGCAGCGCCGAGCGCCATCTCGATATCGAGGTGAATTTCGATTTCGCCGAGGTCGCGGAGTCCGTGATCGAGGACATGGTGCGCGACGTTGCCAAAGCCGGGCCGCAGGCGATCACGACCTTCTCGACCAATCTGAAAAGCGCGCAGCTTGCCGAAAAGCTGGAAGCGGAAACGGGTCTGCCGGTCTATGACACGGTGTCGACGGCGCTATGGAAGTCGATGAAGATGGCGGGTGCGGACCCGGCCCGCGTGACCGGATGGGGCCGGTTGTTCCGCGAACCGTGAGAGACACGAGGGAGGATGACGGCATGGCCGATACGCGCGATTTCAAGGGGTATGGCGAAACGCCGCCGCAGGCCGACTGGCCGAATGGCGCGCGCGTCGCCGTCTCGCTCGTCGTCAACGTGGAGGAGGGCGCGGAACTCAGCGTGTCCGACGGCGACGAACGGAATGAGGGCACCTACGAGGCGAAGGCGAGCGACGAGATTACCGGTCTTCCCGATCTTTGCATGGAATCGCATTTCGAATACGGCACCCGCGCGGCGTATTGGCGGATCGCGCGGGTCCTCGAAGAACGCGGCATCACCGCGACGATGAGTTGCTGCGCCCGCGCGTTGAAGCGGTCGCCATGGCTGGCCGAGGACATGCGGCGGCGCGGCCACGAAATCTCGGCGCATAGCTACCGCTGGGAAACCCATGCCAGCATGTCGGAAGACCACGAACGCCAGGTGATCGCCGATACGGTGGGGACGATCCGCGACGTTGCCGGCGTGCGCCCGCTCGGTTGGCATACGCGGTCCGCGACATCCGTGAACACCCGACGCTTGTTGGTCGAGGAGGGCGGGTTCCTCTATGATTCGAACGCCTATAACGACGACCTGCCGTATATCGTGACCGTTGCCGACCGGCCGCATGTGGTGCTGCCCTACGCTTTCGATACCAACGACATGCGGTTCAATCCCGGTGCCGGATTCGTCCATGGCGCTGACTTCGCGCATTACTGCGGCGACGCCTTCGACTGCCTGTGGCGGGAAGGGAAGACGACGCCCAAGATGATGTCGGTCGGATTGCACCTGCGCCTGATCGGACGACCGGGCCGGATCGGCGGCCTCGAAGCCTTGCTCGATCATATGAACGACAAGCGCGGCGTCTGGTTCGCCCGGCGCGAGCAGATCGCCCGCCACTGGCGTGATCTCAACGGGCTGCCCGCGTGGCCGGACGCCGGCTAGGTCTCGCCGCTTTACCGTTGCACCATGTATTGCGGCAGGAAGGTCGCGATTTCCGGGAAGACCGCGAGGACGACGATGCTCGCCAGCATGACGCAGAAGAACGGGATCGACGCTTTTGTGACCTGAATGATGTCGCGCCCGGTCATGCCTTGCAGGACGAATAGATTGAAGCCGACCGGTGGCGTGATCTGCGCCATCTCGACCACGATCACGATGTAGATGCCGAACCAGATCAGGTCGATCCCGGCGGCCTGCACCATCGGCAGAACGACCGATGCGGTCAGCACCATCATCGACACGCCGTCCAGGAAACAGCCCAGGATGATAAAGAATATCGTCAGCACGCAGAGCAGCGCGGGCACGGACAGTCCCAGCCCGTTGACCCAACCCGCCAAGGCGCGCGGCAGGCCGGTGAAACCCATCGCGATCGACAGGAAGGCGGCGGCTACCAGGATGAACGCGATCATGCAGCTCGTCTTCATCGCGCCCATCAGGCTGTCGATGAAGGTTGTCCAATTCAGGTTGCCGCTGACCGCAGCCAGCACCAACGCGCCGATGACGCCCAGGGTCGCCGCCTCGGTCGGCGTTGCGATCCCGCCGTAGATCGAGCCGATCACCGCGACGATCAGGCAGATCACCGGAATCAGGCGGCGCGAACTCCAGATCTTCTCGCGCAGGGTCATGCGGATGTCGCTGGCCGGGGTCTTGTCCGGATAGATCCAAGACCAGACGATTACGAATGCCATGAACATCAGCACGAGCATCAGGCCCGGCAGGATTCCGGCGATGAACATGCGGGCGATCGATTGCTGCGCGACCACCCCGTAGACGATCAGCATGATCGACGGCGGGATAAGCAGACCCAGCGTGCCCGATCCGGCCAGGGTGCCGATGCACATTTTTTCGTCGTAGCCGCGCTTTTTCAGCTCCGGGATGCTCATGCGGCCGACGGTGGCGCAGGTGACCGCGGACGACCCCGCAACGGCGGCCATCACGCCGCAGCCGACGATGTTCACATGCAGCAGCCGGCCCGGCAGCCAGCTTAGCCAGGGGGCGAGGCCCTTGAACATGTCTTCGGACAGGCGGGACCGGAACAGGATTTCGCCCATCCAGATGAACAAGGGCAGCGCCGTCAGCGCCCAGTTCCAGCTCGCGTCCCAGATGGTGGAGGCCAGGAGGGAGCCGGCAGGCGCAGGCGTGAAGAATTCGAGCGCGACATAGCCCACGGCGAGCAGCGAGATTGCGACCCAGATTCCGCTCCCGAGGAACAGAAACATGACGGCGACAAGGACGATCGAGGTAAAGGCGGTTCCCACGGTGGCTTCCTATGACGCTCTTTGTTCTTCTGGCGGCGGCTCCTCGCCGAGAACGGCATCGATGTTTTCTTCGTAACTCGGTACCTGGCCCTTTGCGATGCGGACGAACTCGTCTATCAGCGCAATCGTCAGGATCGTCGCGCCGATCGCCATGCCGGATTGCGGAATCCAGAAGGGCGCGGCGATCAGACCGGGGCTCTTGTCCCCGAATTCGAAGGATTCGTAGGCGAACAGGATGGCGTTGTAGGCAAAATAGCCGACCGCGACGGCGCCTGCGCCGCAGCACCATAGCTCGATGGCTTTCTTCGCCTTGCCGCGAAACCCTCGGATCAACAGGTTGACCCGCACATGGGTGCCGCCCTTGAGCGCGTAGGCGAGGCCCAGGAAGGAACTCGCCGCCAGACAGAAGCCGGACAACTCGGTCGAATCGATGGCGACGCCGAAGAAGCGGCCGACGATTTGGAGGACGATGGTGGCGCCGATGGCGAACAGGAAGAACGCCGCGAAATAGCCGCTTACCAGATAGAGCCGATCGAGGAATTTACGCATGCCAGCGCCTCGCCGCGCCGGGACGGCGGCGCCGTATCGGCGCGTCCGTCCCGGCGGTTGGTTGGATTGGCGGCAAGTGCCGATCCGTTTACTTCAAATACTCGGCGAGAACGGCCTTGGCTTCGGGGCTGGCGGTTTTCTTCCAGTCTTCCATCATGGACTTGCCGATCTTCTTCATGTCCGCGATAAGGCCGGCCGGCGCGTCGGCGACGGTCATGCCGTTCTTGGTGAGGATGGCTTTTTGCTTCTCGGTGGTTTCCTTGCTCATCTCCCAGGCGCGCTTCTCGGCCGTCGCCGCGGCGTCCATGACGACCTTTTGAACGTCGGCGGGCAGCTTCTTGAACGCGCGGGCATTCACGATCACGGCGTTCTTCGACAGGATGGCGCCGGCATAGGTGAAGTGCGACGTGTTATCCCACGCCTGGATGTCGATGCCGGTTTGCGGGCTGGTGAACAACGCTTCGATCAGGCCGGTCGAGAAAGCCTGCGGAATTTCCGCGAAGGGCAGGATGGTCGCATTGAAACCGAGCATCTCGCCCATCTTCTTGGTCGCCGTCGAATAGATGCGCAGCTTCTTGTCCTTGAAGTCCGCCGTCTGTTTCACCGGAAACTTGGTGTAGAACCCTTGGCCCGGCCACGGCGAATAAAACAGGATCTTCATGCCGTTCTTCGCGAAGAGCTTGTCGAAATACGGCTTCTGCACGTCCTTCAGTTTCCAGGCTTCGTCATACGTGCCGGCGATGAAGGGCAGGCCGGCGAGAATGTACATCGGATCCTCGTTGCCATAGACGCCGAGCCGGATTTCGCCGATGGGAATCTGGTTGGACTGGACCGCGCGCTTCGTCGCGTCGAGTTTGATTAGCGTGCCGTTCGAATGCAGGGTGATCTTTAGCTTGCCGCCGGATTTGGTTCCGACTTCATCGATGAACTGCTTGATGTTGGCGGTATGGAAGTTGTTGTCCGGATATCCGCTGGACATGACCCATTCCGCCGCCGAGACCGGCATGGCGGCGACGCAGGCGGTCGCCGCTGCGATGGCCAGTTTTCGTAGTGAAAGCATTTAAAGCCCTCCTGTCAGATTTTTGTTAGCGCTTAAACGCAACGGGCGCGTTCCATTGAGAAGTCTGAGATGCGCCGTCCCGCATTGTTATTATCGAACTAAGTCGTCATCAGCCCTGCAACCGCCAGGCCAACTGCCGGTGTTATGAGGTTTTCCGCGTATCGCGGCTTATCCTCGATACTACCCCTGCTTGTTTTTTCACCAGTTCATTGTAGGGGGCGGATATTTTCTGTGCAAAATAAATAAGTTCGGCCGTTTTCCGCGAGATTTGGGCCTTCGATCGAGGTCTGCGGCGCATAGCCCATTCGGGTAAGGTTTTCTCGTCCTTCTGGACGATAGGGGGGGCATCGCGGAACGGCCAAAATGGGGGGGGAGCAGCGGAAAAAAAGCAATCAACCGCTGCCGGGGAAGGAGGTCCCCCATGCGAAGCACAAGTATCGCCCTGTTTCAGGCGTCAACGGTTCCGGTGCCGCAACCCCGGGCATCGCGCGCGGTTCGCAAGGTCGCGCCGCCCGCCGCCGTCGTCCGGATGGACGCGCATCGCATGATCGGCGAGGATAGCGCCCGTTTCACCTTGGCCTTGCGGGCCGCGCAACGCGACGGCTGTCGCGGCCGTCTGGTCGACGTTCTGGTCTAACCGGAAGCGGTCGATACAGGCCGCCGGCGTTTATGCCGTGCCGGTGATGAAGGTGTGGAATTCGTAGACATCGTGCAGAGCCAACGCTGCAAAGCCGGCGACTGTCAGGTCGTCCTGTAGGCGGGCCACGGGGACGCGCCGTCCGACGGGCGGGCTCTTGCCGTTGTCGGCATCGGCCCAATCCACGATGGCGATGGTCCCGCCCGGGCGCAGCAGCCGCTTGCATTCGGTCAGCAAGGGAACGGGTTCATCCAATTCATGATGAAGTTGCGCCATCACGACGATATCGGCCGAACCGTCCGGCAGATCGATCGAATTCGGCTGCATGACGATTCCGTGGACGTTGCCCAGGCCGCGCGCGCCCGCGTCTTCCGTCAGCAGTTCGATCATGCCGTCGAGAATATCGCAGCCGTAGACCGTGGCGTCGGGGTATCGTTCGGCGAAGGGTAGCGCGACGAAGCCGACGCCTGTGCCGATATCGATCACCGTGGAATCGGGCGGTGGGGTCAATTCGTTCCAAATCTTGTCCGGGTCGAAATACTCCAGCCGGTCGGGGCTGCGCAGCCGCTCGATACGGGCGGGGTCCATGCCAAGTCTGTCGGCCATGACGGTTCCTTAACTGGGGAAGCGGCGTTGCAGGTCCGTGACCTGTTCCGGTGTGAGATACCGCGTCTTGTGCTGATGCATCAATAGAAACAGTTTCGCCGTTTCCTCCAACTCCTCGGTCGCGTAGACCGCATCCTCAAGGGATTTGCCGGCGACAACGGGGCCGTGGTTCGCAAGCAGGACCGCGTGGTGGTCCGATGCCATCTCGCGCACCGCCTTGGCAAGATCCAGGTCGCCGGGTGCGAAATACGGCACAAGCGGCAGCGTGCCGATGCGCATGACGTAATAGGCGGTGATCGGTGGTAGAACGTTTGTGGGGTCGATGCCGTCGAGGCAGCTCACCGCGACCGAATGGGTCGAGTGCAGATGCACCACCGCCTCGCAGTCCTGCCGCTGCTCGTACATCGCGGCGTGCAGGAAGGTTTCCTTGGTCGGTTTGTCGCCGGAGAGATGGGAGCCGTCCGGTCCCAGCTTCGATAGGCGGGCGGGGTCGAGTTCGCCCATCGACGATCCGGTCGGCGTCATCAGCCAGCCGTCCTCGATACGGACACTGATGTTGCCCGACGATCCGAAGGTCAGGCCCCGGTCGTAGATCGACTTGGCGAGCGTGACGATCCGCTCGCGCAGTTTGGTCTCGGTCATGGGTGCATCTCCAATGCCTTGGCGAAGAAATCCTCGCCGCCGAAATTCCCCGACTTGAGCGCCAGCGCTATGGGCGTGCCCTCCAAGGTCTCCGTCCCCAAGGTCTCGGTCCACGGTACGCCGGTATCGATCTCGGGGCCAATGCGCAGCGCCTCGACGCCGAGCGCGGAGACGACCGCGCCCGCCGTTTCGCCCCCGGCAACGACGATGCGCCGGACGCCTTGGGCGGTCAGACCGGCCGCGACTTCGCCGATCACCTTTTCGACCATCTCGCCGGCTTCCGTCACGCCGTATTGTGCCTGAATGGCGGCGACTTCGTCGGGGTCGGCGGAACCATAGACAAGCACCGGCGTCGACTCATCCTGCGACGCCGCCCAGTCGAGAATATCGGCCGCCACCGGATCGCCTGCCGCAATGCGGTGAACGTCGATTTTGCGGTGCGGCCAATCCTTCCGGGCTACTGCGATCTGCCGCCGCGTCGCCTGGCTGCAGCTTCCCGCCAGCACGGCGGCGCGCCCCGTCACGTTTGGCAGTGTCGCTGGGGTTGGATCGCCGAGCAGGCCGGCATCGCGGAAGTTCCGGGGCAAGCCCATGGCCACGCCGGACCCACCGGTGACCAGGGCATGATCCGCCGCCGCCGCGCCGATCGCGCGAAGGTCCGCGTTGCTTTTGGTATCGATAACGCCGTAGGCGACGCCATCCCGCCGCAGGGCGTCGACTTCGGCCGCGATGGCGGCGGGGCCGTCGGACACGGTTGCCTGCTTGATCAGGCCGACCTTCCGGTCCGTTTGCACCCGCATCAGTTCCACGACCCGCGAGTCCCGCATCGGGGTCAGCGGATGATCCTTCATCGGTGAGTTCTCCAGCAACTCGCCGTTCACATAGAGCAGGCCGTCGCGGACGACCCGGCCGTTGTCCGGGAAGGCCGGGCACAGGAAGGTGAAGTCCGCGTCCAGATCCGTCAGCAACGCATCGGCGACCGGACCGATATTGCCCGCCGGCGTCGAGTCGAAGGTGGAGCAGTATTTGAAGAAGAATTGACGTGGTTCCAATCCGCGCAGCCATGCCAACGCCGCACGCGAGGCGTCGACGGCGTCCTTCACCGGCGCGGTCCGCGACTTCAAGGCGACGACCACGGCGTTGGCATCGTCCAGATCGATATCCTGCGCCGGCACGCCGATGGTTTGAACGGCGCGCATCCCTTCCTTGACCAGGGTGTTGGCCAGGTCGGTCGCGCCGGTCGAATCGTCGGCGATGGCGCCGAGAAGAACAGCCATGGCTAGGGCCCCGTCCGATCGCGATTGCCGTTTATCATGTCGGTCTCCCGCTTCCTTTACCGAATCAGGTCGAGCAGTTCGTCGGTCACGGCGGTCGTGCCCATGTCGCCGCCGAACTCCATTGGGCGAAGCCGGTTTTCGGCGAAGCCGGCCTGGACCGCATCCTCGATGACGCCGGCGGCGTCCGCCAATTGCGGTTGATCGGACTTTTCCGCCAGGTAGTCGAGCATCATCGCCCCGCTCAGGATCGCGGCCAGCGGGTTCGCCTTGTCCTGTCCCATGATGTCGGGCGCGCTGCCGTGCGCCGGCTGGAACAAGCCATGCTCATCGCCGATTTCGCCGCAGGCCGCCATACCCATGCCGCCGACGAGGCCGCCGCCCAGGTCTGACAGGATGTCGCCGAACATATTCTCCATCACCAGCACGTCGAACTCCCACGGCCGCCGGATCAGGTCCAGGGCCTGGGCATCCACATAATTGTACCGGCGTTCCACATCCGGGAAATTCTCCGCGCGTTCGTCGAAGATCTGCCGGAAGAACGCCATCGACCGGAACACGTTGGCCTTGTCGACGCAGGTGAGGGACCCGCCGCGTCCCTTCGCCTTGCGCCGCTGGGCGAGGCGGAAGGCGAAATCGTGCAGCTTTTCGGTCGTCGGCCGGGTGATCCGCAAAACGTCCTGAACCTCGTCGTCGTTGGCGACCGGGTTCCGGTTGTGCGCGGCGGCGGTATAGAACAGTCCCTCGGTGGATTCCCGAAGGATGATCAGATCGATTTCCGCCGCCCGCGGATCGGCGAGACGGCAAGGCACATTCGGATACGCCTTGACCGGTCGGACGCCGGCGTAGAGCTGGAACATCTCCCGCAAGCGCAGGTGCGGCGATATCTCCGTTCCGTCCTCGTGCCGGACCTCCGGTAGCCCGATGGCGCCCAGAAAGATCGCGTCGGCGTCGCCCGCGGCATCCTCCGCACCGGGGGCCATGTCTTGCCCGCTTTCCCGGTAATAGGCCGCGCCGCCGATAAGATCGTTATAGGTGAGGCGAAATCCGCCGACCCGGCCGCGCGCGGCCTCGATCACTGCCAGCGTCGCATCGGTCACATCCACGCCGATGCCGTCGCCGCGGATGACGGCAATTTGAAAGTTCGGTTCGTTCATGGTCGGGCCTCGGTTGATCCAGCGGCGTCATTGTCGGTTGCGTCATAGGGTTGGTTCAACAACGGCGACTGCAGGATGAAGTCCGACGTCGCCCGGTTGCAAGCGATAACCGTCTCATGCAGCGTCGAGACGCGCAGCAGCGCCTTCACGTCGACATCATGCGGCAGCGCCGCCAAGGGGTCGGTGAAGAAGATCAAGAGGTCGATCTTCCCCTCGGCGATCATCGCGCCGAGTTGCTGGTCGCCGCCCTGCGGGCCGCTCATGAGGCGCGTGACTGAAAGTCCGGTCCGTTCGCCGATCAGGGCGCCGGTCGTGCCGGTCGCCCAGAGATCGTGCTGACTCAGAATGGCCTTGTTCCGGTCCGCCCAGGATGCCATGGCGGATTTCCGCGAGTCATGCGCCACCAGGGCGATCCGCTTGCGCGCTTTCATTTTCGCTTTCCTGCATGGTTTCCGTCCGCAAAGGGCTGATCTTCCCGTGCCATAGGATCAAGCGGCTACCGTGTCCGCAACAACCTTCGCGAAGGCTTGCGTGCCCAGCGTGCCGCCCAGGTCCGCGGTCCGGCTGGCGGGGTCGGCCAACACGGTATCGATCGCGCTGTCCATGCGCGCGGCGGCCGCGATCATGTCGTCACGGCCGTGCCGGTTGCCCAGCCAATCCAGCAACATCGCGATCGACAGGATCATCGATGTCGGGTTGGCCTTGTCCTGACCGGCGATGTCCGGGGCCGATCCGTGTTGTGCCTGGGCGCAACAGAGCGTTTCGCCGGCGTTGATCGATCCCGCGAGCCCGAGGCTCCCGGACAGTTCCGACGTGAGGTCGGACAGGATGTCGGCGTGAAAATTGGTCGCGCAGATCACGTCGAACCGGGCCGGGTCGCGCACGAGGATCGCGGCGGAGGCGTCGATGATCATTTCCTCGACCTCGACCTCGGGGAAGTCGCGGGCAACCTTCCGCACCTCCTCCAGGAACAATCCGTCGGATAGGATGAAGTTGTTCGCCTTATGGATCGCGGTGACCTTCTTGCGGCGCATCATGGCGAGGTCGAAGGCACGGCGGGCGATCCGGTGGCAGCCGCCGCGGGTCAGTTTGCGCATCGAGATCACCACGTCCTCGGTCGGCATGAATTCGCCCTTGCCGGCGAACATGTTGCGGTCGGGATAGAACCCTTCGGTCGCCTCCCGCATGATGACGAGGTCGAAATCCCCGACCTTGTTCGGCAGGCCCTGGCGCGTGCGCGCGGGCCGGACATTGGCGTAGAGGTCCAGCGCGACGCGCACGACCGCCGAGACGTTGACGCCGCCCTTGTCGCGGTCGGGATAGTCCATGTGCGAGACCGGGCCGAGGATGATGCCGTCGCTGGTGCGGCAGCGCTCGAGCACGCGGTCGGGCAGGGTCGTGCCCGTCTTGTCGTAGGACGCGAAGCCGATCTCCTCGACCTGGTAGGTCAATCCCAGCGGCGATATCGTATCGACCGCATCGAGCACCGTCATGCCTGCTTGGATGATCTCTTCGCCGATGCCGTCGCCGGGCAGGACCACGATATCCATGATCTCTCTCCTCTCGTCTTATGCGGTGGAGGATAGGATGGAATAGAAAATAGGAAAAATATGTTTTTCTTTATTTAAAAATAAGTTTTTATGTTTTCATGGATACTCGTTTCCTGGAGAGTTTCATCGTCGTCGTCGACCGCGGGTCGATCGCGCAGGCGGCGCAAGTCCAGAACCTGACGCCAGCGGCGGTGGCCCAACGCATCCGCACGCTGGAGAACGACATCGGCGCGGCCCTGATTTCCCGGTCCGGCCGTACCGTGCAACCGACGAAGGCGGGATGGGCCATCCTGGATCGGGCCCGGGATTTCGTGAAACAGGTGTCGGACCTGCAGGCGTTGGCCGCCGTCGACGAGCCGTCCGGCGAGATTCGGATCGGCGCGAGTTCGACCGCGATCGCCGGGATGCTGCCCGGCATCCTGCAGCGGTTGAGCGGCAAGCATCCGAACCTCGACTTTCAGATCACGCGGGGTCATTCGGGCCAACTCTATCGGGACGTGATGGACCAGCAGCTCGACGCCGCGATCATCGCCGAGCCCAGCTTCGCCATGCCCAAGGCGTGCGGCTGGCGTGCCTTGCGGCGGGAACCGTTGACCCTGCTCACCCCGTCGGATAGGCCACGGCAGGCGGCGAAGACGGTACTGCGCAACAACCCCTATATCCGGTTCAGCCAGGGCCGGTGGGGCAAGCAGCCTGCCGATGTGTATCTGCGGGATGCCGGGCTCAACCCCGCCGTCCGGTTCGAGCTGGACGCGCTCGACGCCATCGCCGTGATGGTCCACGAGGGGCTCGGCGTGTCCTTGGTCCCCGACTGGGCGCCGCCCTGGCCCGAAGACCTGGCGATCCGGAAGACCCAGGTGGGCGGCATGACCTACGCGCGCAAGACCGGCGTGATCTGGCTGCGGTCGTCGGCGCGCCTCCGCCTGATCGATGCTTTTCTCGGGGAAGCCGCGGCGGTTTGACGGTCGCGCAGGACGTAACGCGTCGAGACCAGGGTGAGCGATTGCCATTCTTGGATGGTTGATGCTACTAACGGCGTTCCCGTTAAGACTTTCCCGAATTTTTCTCCACATGCCATTGAAATCACAGGCTTTCGGAAAATAATTTTTCCAGGAATCACCGTTTGCGGAGGAGAAGAATGAAAGGGAACGCGGCCATAATCAGACAGCTCAACGCGGTCTTGAAGAACGAATTGGTGTCCATCAACCAGACCTTTCTCCACGCGCGCATGTTCGACAATTGGGGGATGAAGCGCATCGGCAAACGGGAATACAAAAAGTCCATTCTGGATATGAAGCAGGCCGATAAGCTGATCGAGCGCGTCTTGTTCCTGGAAGGTATGCCGAACCTGCAGGCCATCGGAAGACTGCGCATCGGCGAAAACACCGAGGAAATCTTGCAGTGCGAATTGACGCTCGAAGACGACTGCGTCGCCGAGCTGCGCCAGGGGATCGCGCTGTGCGAAAGCGAACGGGATTTCGTTACCCGCTCGCTGCTCGTCGACATCTTGAACGGCGAAGAGGAATTCGTCGACTGGCTGGAAACCCAGACCGGGCTGATCCGGGAGACCGGCTTGGAAAACTATATCCAGTCGCAAATCTGATGGGAGGTCGGACATGAAGGGCAATAAGACGGTCATCGATACGCTGAACGGTTTGCTGACGCACGAGATGTCGGCGGCCGATCAGTACTTCATTCATTCGCGCATGTATCAGGACTGGGGTTTCCAGGAGCTTTATGAACGCGTCGAGCATGAGCGGGAGGAAGAACTCGATCATGCCGCCCGCCTCATCGAACGTATCCTGTTTCTCGAAGGGACGCCCGACGTCGCCGCCCGCGCGAAGTTGAATGTCGGCAGCGACGTACCCAGCATGATTTCGAACGATTTGGCCTATGAGGTGCTGGTGCAGAAAGGCCTCGTCGAGGCTATCGCCGTTTGTGAGGCCGAAAGCGACTTCGTGAGCAGGCAGGTTCTCATGAAGCTGCTCGAAGACACCGAGGTCGATCACATTTATTGGTGCGAGCAGCAGCTTGGTTTGATCGACAAGATCGGGCTCGGGAATTACCTCCAGTCCAAGCTGACGGGAAATGCGACAGCCTGATGCTTAGGACGCGCTGATTCCGAAAGGGACGGCGGCGGAACTGCTCACGGCCCCGCGGCGACGCGCCGATGTGGATTTGGGCCATACGGTTGGTCGCCTTACCGTCCGTACGGTCTGGAAATCACCTAAAACCGACTGCACGGTCGCGGCGATTGCGCCTCGTGCGGCGCCCCTTGCCATACGCCATCGATACCCTCGCTCGGGACATTTTATCGCTGCGTCAAGTTAGGTCTATCCTCAGTCGCAATTAAGACTTATTATTAACTAATTCCAAATTGGCTTCTCGCTTCGATTTTTTCGATGGGTGGAGTGTCCTGTACATGATCGTTTCGGTCGTTCGAGACGGTGGCGCGCCGCGGACGCTCCATCGCGTGGCGGCTTCTTCGGACGACGGTTCCCATCGTCAGCTTTGCGCTGGCCACGCCGTCGAGACCGCTTGCGGGGTAGGAAATTCTTGAGCGTGTCCGATGAAGAACAGCCAAGACCCTTTCCTTTGTCCATGGCGTCGGAAGGCGAATGCGTCCGCATCGCCCATCTTGTCGCCGGACGAAACTTGGAAATGCGGTTGACGTCGATGGGGCTGAATGTCGGCAGCGAATTACTCATCTCCCAACGTCAACGCGGCGGCGTGGTGGTGGTCCGAGGCGAGGCGCGTTTGGCGTTGGGCGCCGGCATGGCGCGGAAAATCATGGTGACGAGCCTTCAAGCGGCCCGGGATAAGGAACGGCGACGATGGCGATGAGATTGAAGGACCTGGCGGTCGGCGACACCGGCTGCGTGGCCGGTTTCGATAAGGGCAACGCAGCGTACCGCCGCAAACTGCTGTGCATGGGCCTGACGCCCGGGGTGGCGTTCACCGTCACCCGATGCGCCCCGATGGGCGATCCGGTCGAACTGCGCGTGCGCGGTTTCAGTTTGAGTCTGCGAAAGGACGAGGCCGCCGCGTTGCGGGTGGAAAAGAATCCGTCATGAGCAAAAAATATGTCATCGGCGTCGTCGGCAACCCGAATTGCGGCAAGACCACGTTATTTAACGCCCTGACCGGCGCCAAGCAGCGCGTCGGGAATTGGCCGGGCGTCACCGTCGAACGAAAGGTCGGCCATTACACCTTCGACGGCATAGAGTTCGAATTGGTCGACCTGCCGGGGACATACTCGCTCGAATCCTCTGACGACGGCGTGTCGGTGGACGAGCAGATCGCCCGCGATTACGTGGCGTCAGGCGAGGCCGACCTCATCGTCAACATCGTCGACGCCTCGAATCTGGAACGCAACCTCTACCTCACCTCTCAGTTGCTGGAAATGAAGGTGCCGATGCTGGTGGCGTTGAACATGATCGACGTTGCCCAGGAGAACGGAATCGACATCGACGCGCCGATACTGCAACAGCGCCTCGGTTGCCCGGTCTTGCCCATCGTGGCGTCCGCCGGCGAGGGGATCGCGGACCTCAGGGCCGCGATCCGCGATGTGGCGGAAAGCGGCGAGTATCCCGACGTCGAGATCCGGTATCCCAATTCCGTGGAAGATTCGATCGCCATATTGCTGGCCGAGATCGAGCAACATGCCGCAACGCGGGACGCCGATCCGCGATGGCTGGCGATCCGCCTGTTGGAAGGGGATTCGCTGGCGCGAAAGATGGTTCCGGACGAGGTCGTCGATCGCGTGAGCCAGCTTCAACGACGCACGGAAGAGGCGCTCGACGACGACATCGATATCGTTCTGGCGGATGCGCGGTACGGCTTCGTCAACGGGCTGGTCGATGGCGCGATGAAGCGGAGAGGCGAGGTGAAGCGCAGCATCTCCGACAAGATCGACCGTGTCGTGCTCAACCGCGCCCTCGGCATCCCGATATTCCTGATCGCGATGCATCTCATGTTCATGTTCACGATCAATATCGGCGGGTCGTTCATCGATGTCTTCGACATCGTCAGTGGCGCGGTTTTCGTCGACGGACCGGCCGCGCTGATGGGGGCGGTCGGCACGCCGGAGTGGTTGATCGTCATGGTGGCCAACGGGATCGGCGGCGGCATTCAGGTCGTGGCGACCTTCGTTCCGATCATCGGCTGCCTGTTCCTCGTCCTGTCGGTGCTTGAAGACTCCGGCTACATGGCGCGCGCCGCCTTCGTGATGGACCGCTTCCTGCGCAGCATCGGTCTGCCCGGCAAGTCCTTCGTGCCGATGATCGTGGGCTTCGGCTGCACGGTGCCGGCGGTGATGGCGACGCGAACGTTGGAGCAAGAGCGGGACCGCAAGATCACCATCGCGATGGCGCCTTTCATGTCCTGCGGGGCGCGTCTGCCCGTCTACGCCTTGTTCGCGGCGGCGTTCTTTCCGGTTTACGGACAGTATCTGGTGTTTCTGCTTTACCTGATCGGAATCGCTGCCGCGATCGTCACCGGCCTCGTGCTCAAGAACACGTTGCTGCGCGGCGACGTGACGCCTTTCGTGATGGAACTGCCGCCGTATCATATGCCCACGGGCAGGGGCGTACTGCTGCGCGCCGGGGAGCGTACGAAAGCGTTCGTCATCCGCGCCGGCCGCGTCATCGTGCCGATGGTTTTGGTTCTAAACGTGCTGAACAGCGTCGGCACCGACGGCAGCTTCGGGAACGAGGATTCGGACCGGTCCGTGCTGAGCGAGATAGGCCGGACGATCACGCCGCTGTTCGCGCCTTTCGGTGTTACCGAGGAGAACTGGCCGGCGTCGGTCGGCATCTTCACCGGATTCCTGGCGAAGGAAGCGGTGGTTGGGACGCTGGATTCCCTCTACACCTCGATCGGCGAGGAAGCCGCGGCGGAACGGCGCAGTCAGGCCAATCCGAAGCCGATGAGTTGGCGCGCCGACAAGACCGATGAACAACAGGCGCCGGCCGAAGGCGAGGAGGAGGCTTTCGACTTCGTCGGGACCATCGCCGAAGGCTTCGGCACGATCCCGGACAATCTCGTCGCCGCCATGGCGAGCTGGTTCGATCCGCTCGGGCTGAACATCGGCGAGGTTGAGGACCGGGCCGCCGCGGCGAAAGAACAGGACGTCGGCGTCGGCACTTTCGGGGCCATGGCGGAACGGTTCGACGGCACGGCCGGTGCGTTCGCCTATCTTCTGTTCGTCCTGTTGTACATGCCTTGCGTCGCCGCGATCGCCGCGGTGCGGCGCGAGACGACCCTGGGCTGGACCGTCTTCGTCGCGGCGTGGACCACCGGCATGGCCTATGCGGTCGCCATTGCATTCTACCAGGCCGCCCGGTTCGACCAGACCCCGGCAACGTCGGGTGCCTGGCTCGCGGGCATTGCGGTTCTGTTCATCGCGGTGGTTGCCGGCATGCGGTATTGGGGGCAGCGGACCCGCGACGCCGGTTACGCCGCACGACCACAGGGCGTTTGACCATGATCCTTTCGGAAGTTCGCGACTACCTCCGCACGCATCAGCGGGCCGCGTTGTCCGATTTGGCCCTTCGGTTCGGCACGGACCCGGCGGCATTGCGCGGCATGCTCGACAAGTGGATCGCCAAAGGGCGGGTGGAGAAGCTGCCGAGCGGGACGGCTTGCGGTGGTGGGTGCTGTAAGTGCGATCCGGAAACGATCGAGATATATGAGTGGAAAGGATAGCGCGTGGTTGCCGGTGGTGATGACAGGGCATGCGGATGACGAGGGCGAGGTCTTGCGCGCTGTCGCCGTCTTTGATGCATAGTGAGCCATGTCGAACGCCACGGTGCTCGTCACAGGAATCCATCGCGAGGAACTCGGGTTCGGCGATCGCGTATCCGCGCTCGTGGACGCGGATCGGATCGACCTGTTGCGCATACCGCGCGGCATTTCGCGGGCGCGCAGCGGGCCGAATGACCGGTTCTACCACGATGCAAAACACCGCGAGATCTATCTGCAACTGCGCCAGCAGGTGAGGAACCGGTACCGCTTGCTGATCGATCTTCACAGCGGCGTTAACGAGAGCGGCCGCTGCGCCGATGTCTATTGCAGCGACGAGGCTTTTCTAGCGCGCCTCGACGGTCGGATCGTCCGGCCACCCAAGCTGTGCGGCGTAAGGCTGATCAAGATCATCTCCCAGGCCGAAACGGTTACGCGGCGTGACCGCGACGATGTTGTCGCCCGGGACGCCCGCACATGGATTCCGCGCAAAATCTGGGGAACGGACCGACCGCTTTATGTGGGGTTGGAAGTCTATTTGCCGCGGGCCGGCGACGGCGAAAAGGCCGACTGGGACTATGCATTGGATGTGATCGACCGCATCGCGGCCGGCGCGGAGTCGATTGCGTGACGTCTAACTGGACGAGGGCATGCGTCTGTGACGATCGAAAAAATGGTGGGCGCGGCTGGGATTGAACCAGCGACCCCCGCCGTGTGAAGACGGTGCTCTCCCGCTGAGCTACGCGCCCGCCGTAAATAAGCGGACGGCACATCTACGCCGGGGCTTGCGGGCTGTCAAGGGACGGCGCTTGACCCGCCCGGTGGATGCCGTATGTCTAGGCTATGCGCTGTCTTGCCGATATCAAATCCTTGCCGAGGTTCGTGCGGATCTTGCCTGCGACGGCGCTTTCGGCCTTGTTGGTCTCGGCGGGCCCGGGGCGGGCGGCGGACGATACGGTACGGCTCGCTTATGACGCGTATATCGGCCCGTTTTACGTGTTGTCCGCCGAGGCCGATCTGGAGCTTTCCGGCGACCGTTACAAGGTCGTGACCCGGGCCAAGAGCGAGGGCATGGCGTCGTGGTTTTTCGAATGGCGCAGCGAAGCGCGGACCGAAGGCGGCCGGGCGGCGGGCGCGTTGCAGCCGCGCCGCCATGAGGTCGACGGTCATTGGCGCGGCGAGCTGCGCAAGGTCCGGCTGGCCTATCCCGGCAGCGCCGGTAATGGTGACGGCGAGATGGTCAAGTTCGACGTGTCGCCGCCGCCCGACGGCACGGAACGCGACCCGGTGCCGCCGCCGCTCACCAAGGATACGATCGATCCGCTATCGGCGACCCTGACCGTATTGTTGCAGATGGCGGAGGGCGGGCGCTGCGACGGCGCGTTCCGGGTGTTCGACGGCCGCCGCCGTTACGACATGTCGATATCGAGCGGCGAGCAGGCGGTTCTGCCGCCGATTCACTCGTCGGTCTTCGCCGGCGCGGCGCGGCGCTGTAACTTTCATCTCAAGCGGATCGCCGGATTCTGGAAAAACCCGGATGACAAACCCCGCCAGAGGGTGACCGAGCCGACGCTGTGGGTCGCCAGCCCGATGACGACGGTCCCGCCGGTGCCCGTGCGTTTCACCGCGGATACCGGCCTTGGCGAGTTGCGCATCCATCTGGTCCGCGTGCAGCGCGGCAAGAACGTAATCGCGGTCGAGGATTTCAAGGGTGGCTGATCATGGTGAGATCGCAGCGATGCCGACAATACGCTGCATGGGATCGATGGTCGGTTGATGCCCGAATTCATTTCGGTCACACTCTTTTTCGGAGCTTCGATCCGAACAAAGCGTAAGGCCGTGCGATGACCGAAGAATTTGCCGCCGGTGAACTCCTGTTCCAGGAAGGCGACCCCAGCGACGTGGTTTACCTCGTGCGCTCCGGTACGGTCGCCGTCATCAAGGAACGCGGCGATTCGCCGGTCTTGCTTGGCCGCGTCCGCACCGGCGAGTTTCTCGGCGAGATGGGCGTCGTCGAAGGGCTTCCGCGCAGTGCGACCGCGCAGGCGGAAACCGCGGTAACGGTGGAGATTTACGAAAGCGGCCAATTCCTGGAACTGGTCGCGGCGGATGGCGACCTGGCGCTTAATCTGATCCGCCGGATGAGCGTACGGCTGCGCAAGGTCGATAACCGCGTCGCGCAGCTCGTGCCAGGGGCCGAATCCGTTCCCGCCGCGGTCAACACGCAGCCTTCTTCGGACCCTAAACCCGAATGGTCGGGTGTGGCGCCGGTGCCGGTGACGATCCGCGGCGGCAGCTATGCATTGCAAATGTATATTGGGACGGACCCGATCAAGGTCGGCAAAATGCCGTTTACGGTCGGCCGTGTGGAGAAAGCGCCGGCGCCGGATGACGACGCCGAACCCGATCTGGGTATCCTCGATCCGGAACCTCATCGTCTTTCGCCGGCGCATTTCATTCTGTTCGAAGATCACAAGCGAATCTTCGTCCGCGATTGCAACAGCGAGCTTGGCACTGTGGTCAACGACCGCAACCTGGGACGCGACTTCCCGATCGATCAGATCGCCCTGAAACCGGGTAAGAACACGGTGATCGCCGGCGGCGACGGCTCGCCCTATAAATTCCTGATCGAGATCTAGCATGCGGCCCGGCCGGGATCGCCGGTGTTGCCGTCGGGGCGGACGATGACTCCGACTGGCAGCACACCGGACGGTATCGATTTCCATATCGTCGATTTGACGCCGCCCTGGCGTGATGCGCCGGAGACGATCCTGTTCCATCATGGGATCGGCACATGCGCCGCATGTTGGGCGGATTGGCTGCCGGCGCTTGCCGATCGCTATCGTATCGTCACCTTCGATCTGCCGGGACATGGCGCGCGGCCGGTGCCGGACGGCATGACCTGGGCATGGCAAAGGCTTATCGACGATGTGTTGGCGGTGGCCGATGCCGCAAACGCGCCGCGTTTTCATCTTGTCGGGGAATCGACCGGCGGCACGGTCGCGCTCGCCTGCGCCGCCGATTATCCCGACCGGGTGGTCAGCGTCGGCGTTAGCAACGGCTCGTTCAAAGGCGGATCGATCCGGAACGTGGCCGCCTGGCAAGACGTGATCGAGAAAGGCGGCATGGCGGCCTGGTCGGACTTCATGATGCCGTTGCGGTTCTTCGACGACGCCGTTCCGGCGGAAAAACGCCGTTGGTATCGGGAACAACAGGCCGCCTGCGACCCGGCGGCGGTGTTGGGCGTCCTCGCCGCATTGCGGCAGGCCGATTTGACTGACCGGCTACCGACGATCGCGCAGTCGGCGCTGATCCTGCATCCGGATTCCAGCCCTTTCATCCCGGTGGAGATGGCGGCGGCGCTACAGCAGACGATGCCGGACGCCCGCCTACAGGTCTTCCCGAAGGCTCGCCATGGACTGCCGTTTTCCCATGCCGCCGACTGCGCCGCCGTATTGCGGCGGTTCCTCGACGAACGCGCGGACGGGTGAGCGGGCGGGTCAGGCCGATAGTTCGGCAAGGGCGGCCGGCAGGGCGTCGAAGCGGTCGATCAGGACATCGGCGCCCAAATCCGCATGGGGAATCTTCGAATATCCATAGGTCACGGCGACCGAGCGGACCTCGGCGGCGATCGCGCAGCCGATATCGTTCGGGCTGTCGCCGATCATGACGGCCCGCGACGGGGTCGTCCCGAGGATGTCCAGCACGCCGAGCAGATGGCCCGGATCGGGCTTGCGGACCGGAAATGAGTCGCCGCCGGCGACGGCCTCGAAATATCCCGCGATTCCAAGGCCGTTGAGAAGACGCATGGTCGCCCGATACGGCTTGTTGGTGCATATCGCCATCCGATGGCCGGCGTCCCGCAACAGATCGAGCGTCGACCGGACGCCGTCATACAGCGTGTCTTCGACGGGAGCCGTTTGATAATGCTCCATAAATCGCTCCAACGCTGCGTCGAAATCGGTCGGCGCGCCGCCGGTGGCATCGAATCCGCGTTCGACCAATTTTTTGACACCATTGCCGATCATCTTCTCCACGGCCTCGACCGGCAGGGCGGGTCGATCATGTTCCGCAAGGACCGCGTTGAGGCAATGTTGCAGTTCCGGCGCGCTTTCGATGAGCGTGCCGTCGAAATCGAAGACGAGGATAGGAAGCGTGTCGGCCATGGCGAAGTTTATGTCTTTTTTAACAGTATCTTGGATAGAATCGCCCCGAATGGGACGCGTGTTGCGTGGGCCCTGTTCTAGCGGGTTGGGCGCCGGTCTCCAAGGGGATTTGCCAGGCCGTCGGACTGGCATCGTCTTGTCGGGGTAATACCAGAGCGATGCCCGACACGCTGAAAAACTGCGAAATAATATGTGACTTGGCCCTATCGGCGCCCTATGGCAGTTTCCGCAACCAAGCCACCAATATGGTTAACATACCTGGATTCGACGAAGAATGAGCATTGGCGAAACCGCTGCCGTAATTCTTGCCGCCGGCAAGGGCACCCGAATGAACTCGAACCTGCCGAAATCGCTGCACCCGGTTGCCGGCCGGTCGATGGTGGGGCATGTCCTGGCCGCGTTGGAGCCCTTGGACCTCTGCCGGGTGGTCGTCGTCGCCGGCCCCGATATGAAGGTCTTGGAAGAGGCGGTGGCGCCGCATCCGACCGCCATTCAGCAGGTACAGAAGGGAACGGCGCACGCGGTCAATGCGGCGCGCGACGCCCTGGCCGATACCGATCCCGGAACGGTCCTGATCCTGTATGGCGATACGCCGCTGATCCAGACCGATACGCTGCAGGATATGCTCGACCAGCGGGAAGCGGGTGCGTCGATCGTGGTGCTCGGGTTCCGCACCGACGATACCGAAGGATATGGCCGCGTTATCTGTGACCAGGACGGCAACGTGAACGCGATCGTCGAGGATCGGGACGCGACCCCGGCGCAAAAGAAGATCGATCTGTGCAACTCCGGCGTCATGGCGGTCGATGGCGATATCCTGTTTCCCCTGCTCGACCGGGTCGGTAACGACAATGCCAAGAACGAGTATTACCTCACGGACTTGATCGAACTGGCGCGGTTGGAAGGACTGCGCTGCCGGCTCGTGGAAGCGGATGCCGATGAACTGATGGGCGTCGACAGCCGGCTTGCCCTTGCCGAGGCGGAAGCCGTTTGGCAATGCGACCGCCGCGAACGGGCGTTGGAAGAAGGCGCGACGCTGATCGATCCGGACACCGTCTGGTTCAGCTACGATACGGTCATCGGCCGTGACGTGACCATTGGCCCGAACGTGGTCTTCGGTCCCGGCGTGACGATCGAGGACAATGTGGTGATCGATGCCTTTTGCCACATCTCCGAGGCGACCGTCGGAAAGGGGGGACATATCGGGCCGTTCGCCCGGTTGCGCCCGGGCGCCAAGCTCGACGCCGATGTCCATATCGGCAATTTCGTCGAGGTCAAGAACGCGGTGCTCGGCGAAGGCGTGAAGGCCAACCACCTTTCCTATATCGGCGATTCGGACATCGGCGCCCGCACGAATGTCGGCGCGGGGACGATCACCTGCAACTACGACGGTTTCAACAAGCACCGCACGGTGATCGGCAAGGCGGCCTTTATCGGGTCGAACACTGCGATCGTCGCGCCGGTGCGGATCGGTGACGGCGCGATCATCGGCGCAGGCAGCACGGTCGTCCGCGACGTTCCCTGCGGCGCGCTGACGATTGGCCGCGGCGAGCAAGTGGACCTGCCGAACCGGGCAGGACCCATGCGCGAAAGGCTTGCGGCCGAGAAAGAGGAACGGGCGAAGGACAAGGGCTGAATGTGCGGGATCATCGGAATAATCGCTAAGGCGCCGGTCGCGCCGTTGCTCGTGGACGGGCTCAAGCGGTTGGAGTATCGCGGCTACGATTCGGCGGGCGTGGCGACCCTGGTCAACGGCAGCATCGAGCGCCGGCGCGCCGAGGGGAAGCTGGTCAATCTCGCCAATCTGCTCGACAGCGATCCGGTCGCCGGAACCATCGGGATCGGCCATACGCGCTGGGCCACCCACGGCGTTCCCAGCGAAGCGAACGCACACCCCCATGCGACCGATCGGGTCGCGGTCGTCCACAACGGCATCATCGAGAATTTCCAGGCGTTGCGCGACGAGTTGACGGCGCGGGGCAACCAGTTCGTGACCGACACGGACACCGAGGTCGTCGTTCACCTGATTACCCGGTACCTGGAGGATGGCTGCACGCCGCGCGAAGCGGTCTCCGCGACGCTGCGCAAGCTCGAAGGCGCGTTCGCGCTGGTGCTGATCTTCAGCGGACATCATGACCTGATGATCGGCGCGCGGCAGGGCAGTCCGCTGGCCATCGGCTATGGCGACGGCGAAATGTATTTCGGGTCGGACGCGTTGGCCTTGGCGCCGTTGACGCAGCGCATCTGTTACCTCGACGAAGGCGATTGGGCGGTCGTGTCCGAAAGCGACGCGACGATCTACGATTCGACGGGGGCGGAGGCGGACCGGCCGATTGTCGAGACCGCGGTGTCCGGCGCCCTGATCGGCAAGGGCAACTACCGCCACTTCATGCAGAAGGAGATCTTCGAGCAGCCGGCGGTGATCGGCGACACGCTGCACGCGGTGCTCGAACCGGCGGAACGCACGATTATGCTACCGCCGCTGCCGATCGACCTGGCGGCGGTGCCCCGCGTCTCGGTCAGCGCCTGCGGCACGGCCTATTATGCCGGCCTGGTCGGCAAGTACTGGATCGAGGAGACGGCCCGGCTGCCCGTCGAGATCGACGTGGCGTCGGAATTCCGCTACCGCAACATGCCGATGGACCCGGGCGGCCTGTCGATCTTCATCAGCCAGTCCGGCGAGACCATGGATACCCTGTCGGCGTTGCGTTACGCCGCGTCGCAGGACCAGGGCATCGTCTCGGTGGTCAACGTGCCGGAATCGACCATCGCGCGGGAGTCGCACGGCGTCCTCCGCACCTTGGCGGGACCGGAAATCGGCGTTGCGTCGACCAAGGCCTTCACGACGCAGTTGACCGTGCTGGCCTGTTTCGCCATCGCCTTCGGCCGCGCGCGCGGCACGCTCGACGTGGACCGGGCGGCCCATCTGACGGGCGCGCTGGCGGAGATTCCCGGCCGGACCGCAGAGGTGTTGGGCGACGTGAGCGCGATCGCCGGCATCGCCGAAGAACTGGTCGAGGCGCGCGACGTGCTCTATCTCGGCCGCGGCACCAGTTTCGCGATCGCGATGGAAGGCGCGCTCAAGCTGAAGGAAATCTCCTATATCCACGCCGAAGGCTATGCCGCCGGTGAGATGAAACACGGTCCCATCGCGCTGATCGACGAAGCCGTGCCGGTGATCGTGATCGCGCCCGGCAACGACCCGCTGTTCGAAAAGACCGCGTCGAACGTGCAGGAAGTGATCGCCCGCGGCGGCCGCGTGATCTTCATCTCCGACAAGCACGGCATTCAACGTCTGGAGAGCCAGGCCGAGCCCATGGCCACCATCGAAATGCCGACGGTCGACCCCTTCGTCGCGCCGATTCTCTATTCGATCCCGGTACAGCTCCTCGCCTACCACACCGCGGTGCTCAAGGGTACGGACGTGGACCAGCCGCGCAATCTCGCGAAATCGGTGACGGTGGAGTAGCGGCGTCTACGCCGGGTCTTCCCGTTTCGCGTCGACGAGTTGCATGCGCCAGCCATCCGGGTCGCGCAGGTTGTATTGCGATGGTAATCCCCTGACAGTTTGGTCCGTCGGCGCGCGACCGCGAGAGTCGGGCGCGCCGGCGGTGGCCACGCCGCTCCTGGAAGGCGTT
>JANQKC010000038.1 GCA_028281325.1 Alphaproteobacteria bacterium | reverse complement strand
GATCAACGCCGCTCTTTGGCGCGATCCTTTACGGCAATGGTGGGCGCGGCTGGGATTGAACCAGCGACCCCTACGATGTCAACGTAGTGCTCTCCCGCTGAGCTACGCGCCCGATCGCCCGGTTCTCGCTGAGCGTATCGACGGCCGGGACAGCCCCGACCGAGGCATGGGGAATTACCACCAAACTTACAGGCAAGGCAAGCCTTTGCACGCGCCTTCCGGCGCCAACCGACGGCGATGCATGGAATGGCGCGCTCCGGGCGCGATCTAGGCCGCGGTTAGTGCGGCAGGAAAGTCTCGACCCGGTCGATCAATTCGTTGAGGTTGAACGGCTTGGACAGCACGTCGATGCGGTTGCCGTCGAGGTCGCCCGCGCCGAGCGCATCATGGGCATAGGCCGTCACCAGCAGGACGCAGAGTCCGGGCACACGCCGGCGCGCCTGACGCGCCAATTCGATTCCGTCCAGGCCGGGCATGCGGATATCGGTCAGCAACAGGTCGAAGTGATCCTCCTCGACACGGCGTAGCGCCTCGGTCCCGTCGGGGACGGCTTCCACATAGTATCCGGAACGCGAAATCGCCTGCGCGAGAAATTCACGCATCGCCTGATCGTCCTCGACGATGAGGATATGCGGTGCGTCGCTTTCAATGAGGCGTTCGGCCTTAACGGTCACGTCGATCGCTCCTAAGCCCGAAACGGACCCTGTAACAGCCGCTGACATAGCGGTGTAATTGTTTTATCGCTTCTTATCTTTCCAAAGTGTAAACACTAGGGAATATTTGCTTTTTCAGGCTGGCCGTCCTGTCCAGACACCCTGAATATGGCTGAGAAATGAGGCAAAATAACGATGTCCGCAGCCCATATCCGCAACGCCGAAAACGGCGATCTGCCCGCCATCCAGGCGCTCTACGCCCATCACGTGGCGCACAGCCTGGGAACGTTCGAGGAAGTGGCCCCGTCGCTCGCGGAAATGACCCGCCGATGGCGCGCCGTGACGGATGCGGGGTTACCGTATCTGGTCTGCGAGGACGACGGCGCGGTCCTGGGCTATTGCTATGCCGTCCCGTACCGGCCGCGCCGCGCTTACCGTTTCTCGGTCGAAGATTCGGTCTATGTATCGCCGGATCATGCCCGCCGGGGGTATGGACGGATGCTGCTGTCGACGTTGATCGACCGGTGCGCCCTATTGGGATACCGGCAAATGGTCGCCGTCATCGGCGATAGCGGCAATGCCAGTTCGATCGGTTTGCATAAGGCCCTCGGCTTCGCCGAGATGGGATCATTTCAGTCGATCGGGTTCAAGCAGAACCGGTGGGTCGACATCATGCTGATGCAGCGGGCGCTGGGCGACGGTGACACGACGCCGCCGGCCGAACGGGACACCGTTGTCGTGGCATAGGCTTTGCTTCGACTCCCGCGTAGGGGAGACAAAGCATGCCGAAAACCTTGCCGACCTATCGTATTTCGACCGGGACACTGCTGGCGGGCATTGTCCTGCTTGCCGCCGCCACGATCCCGGATGCGGACGCGCGGACCGTCCAGAAACACTTGCCGGGCCATGACTTATGCGCCGCCGCCGTCGACCGGCAGGAGGCGCGGCACAAAATCCCGAACAAGCTGTTGCAGGCCATTTCCATGGTCGAATCCGGCCGGTGGAACCCGCAAACCCGCAGTAAGACCGCATGGCCCTGGACGGTGACGGCGAACGGCAAGGGTCGCTATTTTCCCACCAAACAGGCAGCAATCGCCCATGTAAGGAAGCTGCAGGGCCAAGGCATCCGCGTGATCGATGTCGGCTGCATGCAGGTGAACCTGCATTATCACCCGAAAGCCTTCAAATCGCTCAGCGCCGCCTTCGACCCTCGGCGCAATGCCGATTACGCCGCAACGTTCCTGACGAAACTGAAAGATAGGCACAGGACATGGCGCAAGGCGGTTCAGCATTACCATTCGTCGACGCCATCCAAGCGCGTGCCGTATCAGAACCGGGTCTTTACCGCCTGGCAGGACCTCAAACGGCAGGCGTCCCAGCCGGATGCGACGACTGCGCGGGCCCGGCTGAACCGCACCGGTCGACAGATCGAACGAGCGCATCGGGCAAAACTGGCGCGATACAAGCGACCCGGCAATGCCGCCGCGATCCGCCAATCCGCCGACCGGCCGAAGAAGCCGGGCAACTTCCTGGCCCAATGGCCGCCGCGCAACGTCAAGGAACAGCGCCGCGCCCAGAACCTCGCCCGGATCTGGGCCATGCAAGCGCGGCGCGGGGCGACAAAACCTTAAACGCCGCCTTCGTACGCGTATGTAGGTATTGCATTCGGCCGCGAAACGACCGGGTTGCGCGGCGTTGGCCGTCGTACGCGCGTTCGGCGGTGACCTAACCCCACAATGCCGGAACCGGCGGGTGAATCACGCTGCCCTCAAAGCGCAACGGCGGGTCACGATCCTCCGCCAGCAGCAAGGGACCGTCCAAATCGACGAAGGCAGCCCCCTGCGCGACCAGCAGCGCGGGCGCCATCGCCAGCGATGTGGACACCATACACCCCACCATGATCTTCAACCCCGCCGCCAGCGCCGCATCGCGCAACGCCAGCGCCTCGGTCAGGCCGCCGGTCTTGTCCAGCTTGATGTTGATGACATCGTACAGCTTGGCCATACGGTCGATGTCGCGCCGGGTATGACAGGACTCGTCGGCGCAGATCGGCACCGGATGCGCCACCTCGGACAGCATGCCGTCCTCGCCCTCCGGCAAGGGTTGCTCGATCATCTGCACATGTAGTTTTTTGAGCTCCTCGGAGAAAGGCTCGACCATGTCAACGGTCCAGCCTTCGTTCGCATCGACGACCAGCCGGGCGTTCGGCGCGTTTTCGCGTACAGCGGCGACCCGGTCCAGGTCGCCCTCGCCGGTCAGCTTGATCTTCAGCAAGGGGCGGTACGCGTTCGCATGCGCCTTTTCCGCCATCACATCGGGTGTATCCACGCTGATGGTGTATGCGGTCTCGACCGTCTGCAATTCATCGATACCGGCCAGCGTCCACGCCCGTACACCCGCCCGCTTCGCCTCGATGTCCCAGAGCGCGCAGTCGAGGGCGTTGCGCGCCGCGCCCGGCGGCATCGCGTCTTGCAATGTCTGTCGGTCGAGCGAACCGTTTTCTACCGCGGGCGCGACCGCTTCGAGGGCGGCGGTCACGCTTTCCTGGCTTTCGTCGTAACGCGGGTTGGCCATGCATTCGCCGCGGCCGACATGCGTGCCGTCGGTCAATTCGACGACGACGATTTCGGTCTGCGTCCGCGTCCCGCGGGAGATCTTGAAGGCCGCAGCCAGCGGCCAGATTTCCGATCGGACCGTTACCCGCATCAGGTCAGCGCATCGACGATGCGGGCGACGCCGTTCTTCAACGGATCGACCGCCGGCAGCCCGGTCTCCGCCTCCGCCGCGCCCAATATGTCCGCGGTTTCAGCATCGGAAAGGCGCGAGGTATTGATCGCCACGCCGACGCAGCGGATGTCGGGATTGGTCAGTCGCCCGGCGGCGATATTCGCGTCGATCGTTTCGGTCAGACTGTGGACCGGTATCGTCGGCGTGCCCCGCATATGCGGCCGACCCGGATCGTGGCACACGACGACCGCATCGGGCTGCGAGCCATGCAGCAGGCCCAGCGTCACGCCGGCATAGGCCGCATGGAACAGGGAGCCTTGCCCTTCGACCACATCCCAGTGATCCGGCTCGTTGTCGGGCGACAGTTTCTCCGCGACGCCCGAGACGAAATCCGACACCACGGCATCGACCGACACCCCTTCGCCCGCGATGAAAATGCCCGTCTGCCCGGTCGCGCGGAAAGTCGCCTTCATGCCGCGGGCATGCATCTCGCGTTCGACGGCGAGCGACGTGAACATCTTGCCGACCGACACGTCGGTGCCGACGGTCAGGAACCGCTTGCCGGTCCGCTTGTGGCCCTTGCCGGTGTCGAATTTCTCGATCGAATGCCGTACGTCGAATAGGGCGACGCCTTTCGCCGCCGCCGCGTCGGCCAAGCCGGGCACATCGCCGAGCTTCGAATGCAGGCCGCTGGCGATGTTGTAGCCGAGATCGACCGCCGCCAACAGGGTGTTGGACCATTCGTCGTTGAAGTAGCCGCCTTGGTTCACCACGCCGACCAGCAAGGTGCGGGCGCCGGCTTCCGCCGCTTCCTGCAGCGTCTTGTCCGGCAGGCCGAGATCGGCCTGGCATCCGTCCAAGCGCAACTGCCCGACGCACCATTCCGGACGCCATTGGGCCACCCCGGCCGCGGTCTTCGCCGCCAACTGATCCGGCGCATCCCCCAAGAACATCAAATAGGGCGTAGGTATCTTCATGCTCGCCTCCCCGACTGCCGAAGATGGCGCGACCGATGGTTACCGGCGCACCGTTGGATACAGATTAACGCCAAATTTTGCCGTGCTGCCAAGCACTTTCAGCGTATCGATTTGCGCCTTCTACGCCGTTGCCCCAGTGATTTCAAGGCGTCGTAGAACACCGACATCGCGCGATCGACCTCATCCATCGTGGTCGTCATCGGCGGCACCAGACGCACGACATTTTTCAAATCCCGGACCCCACGGATCTGGAAGATCAGCCCTTTTTCGAGACAGTAATCATAGATTCGTTTCGTTTCCTCATTCGCCGGCGTTCTCTGCTTCCGGTCGGCCACGAACTCGATTCCGAGCAAGACGCCGCGGCCGCGAATGTCGCCGACGATCTCGAACTCCTTCGCCATCTGCCGAAGCGCCTTCTTGATTCGGCGTTCGATCCGCGCGGCGCGGCCGGGCATGTCCTCATCCACGACGATTTTCAGGCTTTCCTCCCCGGCGGCGCAGAGCAATGGATCGGTGGCATGACTGCGGGTCGCGAAATAGCCGTTCGCCACCGCCTTCTCGGCGACCGCCGCGGTGGAGCAGACACCGCTGATCGGCAGCCCGCCCCCGAAATGCTTCGAGATCGCGATGATATCCGGCGAAACGCCTTCTTCGTGCTGAAAGCCGAACAGTTTTCCAGTCTTGCCGAGCCCAGTCTGCGCCTCGTCGAAGATCAACAGCATGCCGCGCGCGTCGCACGCCTCGCGCACCGCCTTGTAATAACCTTTGGGCGGTACGATGACGCCGCCGGCGCTCAACACCGGCTCGCCGATGAACGCGGCGGGCTTGCCGGTGAAATTCGCGTCCGCCAGTTCCAGGCTGGATGTCAGGCATTGCAACTCGCAGCTCGGGAACTTCAGGCGCAGCGGACACCGGTAGCAATAGGGCGTGAGGATCGACGCGGTCGCGGGCGCCACCACGGCATGTTTCCGCCGGTCCCAGTTGAACGACACCGACCGGGTCAGATAGGACGTGGAGCCGTGCAACCCGGCATGCAACCCGATCACGTCCATGCCGCCGGTCGCCTTCCGCGCCAGATCGATCGACGCCTCGATAGAATCGCTGCCGCTGACCAGGAACAGGGATTTTTCCAACGGCTTCGGCAGCAGCTTGCCAAGCCGTTCGTGTAGGCGGAGGCGCGGCACGTTCAGCATCGTATTGCTGGCGTGCAGCATCGTCTTCATCGTCTTCTCGATGACCGCGACCATGCGCGGATGTTGATGGCCCAGCGCGGCGCCCATCTGCCCCGATTGGAAATCGAGATATTCCTTGCCGTCGGTATCGACGACCGTGCTGCCGTAGGAGCGTTGCAAGACGGGCCGGTTTTCCAGCCCGCCCATATAGCTCCCGCCCTCCGTCGGGAACATCCAACGGCGTACGGTATTGCGAATCCGTTTCGCGTCCATCTTCGCCCCCTTTCCTGCCTGCCCTTGGAAAGGGTACTCGAAACGCCCCGACACCGCCTAATAGCGTTGGCAGACCGTTGCAGGAAAAAATAATCGGACGTTAGCGCGAGCCGGATTCTTCCGGCGTCAATTCCGCAACATCGGCCACCCGGCGATCCGAACCGACGAACCACAACAAACCGCCGGGGAGGCTGAGTACGATCAGCCCCAACCCAAAGAGGACGGAGACCGCCGCGGCGCCGCCGGCGGCAACGCCGATCAAACCGAACGCCGCCACCATGGCGCCTTCGCGCAATCCCCAACCGGCGACCGATACCGGCACGGTCGCAAGCAGCAGCACCGACGGCACGAGAACCAGACAATCCATGAAGGTGGCCGACAATCCAAGATGCCGGAACAGCAGATAGAAGACGGCGACCGTCAGCACATGCCCCGCGACCGACAAGGCCACAACCGGCAGCAAAACCGACGGCCGGGCGAAGGCCTGGCGCGCCGCGACGGACAAGGCCGTCAACCCCCGGAAAACCGACCAACGATGGAGCCGCACCGGCATCCAGGACATCACCAACAACATGCCGATGCCGATCGCCGCGAGGATGAAGATCGCCGTAAAGGTCAACCGCGCCGCGGGGTCGTCCACCCGTTGATAAAACAACGGTTGGGCGATGGCGACCAACAGCACTTGGCTGGCGAGGCCCAGGACGCGATCGAGGATAACGCTGTTGATCGCGGGCTGCAGCGGGAGCCCCGCCCGAAAGGAACGGTAGATGCGAATACCATCGCCGCCGACGGTCGACGGCAGGGCCTGGTTAAAGAACATCCCCTCGAAAAAGAAGCGGAAGGCGGTCTTGAACGGCAGGCTTTGGTTGAACTGGCGCATGACGATCCGCCAGCGCCAAGTCGCAAGCAGGAACTGGCTCAGCATAAGCGACAACGCCAGCGGCGCGACCCATAACGGGATGCCGCGAATCCGGTCCATCGTGTCGCCGATATCGACGCTGCCCACGACCAGCCAGATCAAGCCGATCGTAACGGCGGCCTTAAGGCAAAAGATGATCGTTTTTGAGAGAGAGCTTCGCGCCATTTCGCCCCGCGGACGGATACCGATATCCGGTTGACCCCAGTGCCGGCCAGACGAAGAGGACGCTACAGCACCCCGCCCCACCCGGAAACCGGTTTACCGACCGGCGGCATCACCGCGCCTCCGCGCTAGACAACGATGTCGACGAGCTGACCGTTTCCGGAAGCCGGGCTGGACGCAAGCGATTGCACGGCAGACTGCGTCGCCTTCTGTACCAACGCCACAACCTGCTGCTCTCGCTGCGCCTGCAGTTTAAGCGCCAGGATGCTGGTATCCTGGCGCACCGCAAGTGAACTGGCTGCTATGTCTGACATCCGGTGCCGTCCCCTCGCCGCCCTTCATGAGAGACGAGGCTTAGCGGAATTGAGTTAACAAATCGCTATGCCCCACCGTCCATGGGTCGCCGTCGCCTACTTGTCGACGTCGGCCGCGACCTTCATGCTGATGATCTTATCGGGATCGTCGACCTGACCATTGGCGGCAGCCGAGCCCTTCTTGATCTTGTGCACGAACTCCATGCCGTCGACGACACGGCCCCATGCGGTGTACTGACCGTCAAGATGCGGCGCATCGGCGAGCATAATGAAGAACTGGCTGTTGGCGCTGTTCGGATCGGCGGTGCGCGCCATCGACAGCACGCCTTCGCTGTGCTTGACGTCGTTGAACTCCGCCTTTAAGTCGGGCTTATCCGACCCGCCGCGTCCGGTTCCCGTGGGATCCCCGGCCTGGGCCATGAACCCGTCGATCACGCGATGGAATACGATTCCGTCGTAGAAGCCTTCGCGCGCAAGTTCCTTGATGCGCTCGACATGGTTGGGGGCTTTGTCGGAAAACAATTCGACGACCACGCGGCCATCTTTAAGTTCGAGATAGATCATGTTTTCTTTATCTGCTGCTATGACGGGACTATGCCACAAACAGATGGCAGCGACCGCAATTAAAAAGAAACGCCTACGAAGCATCAAGATGCCCTACGTTAGTTTATCCTGTTCGCGCCGACAAAATATGACATTCCGCCCCATGGCGCATCCTCATAAATAGGCTCATGGAACTTTGTCGAAACTGTGACCGAAAAAGCCGAAGGTATCCCCTCTTACGGAAATAAATCCGCGCGCAGCGAGGTCAAGACGATCGATCTCGACGGCGTCGCCATTCGGATTCGCCAAATGGGCGACGGCGAGGCAACGGTTCTGTTGCTGCATGGCCTCGGCGGCGATGCAACCAGTTGGACCTTGAACCAGAAGGCGCTCGCCGCGTCGCGCCGGGTCATCGCCATCGACCTGCCCGGCCACGGCGGATCGTCCCGGTCGATCGGCGACGGCGATATTCCGGCAATCGCCGGGCTGATTGCGGCGCTGCCCGACGCCCTGGACATCGGTCGCTTCGACCTCGTGGGTCTCTCCATGGGCGGCGCGGTCGCGCTTGAACTCGCCCTTCATCACGGCGACCGGCTGCGCAGCCTCACCTGTGTCAGTTCCGCCGGGTTCGGCGAGGAGATCAATACTGATTTCATCAACGGATATCTTCGCGCCGAAACGATGCAGGCAATGAGGCCGAACATCTCCATCCTGTTCCACGACGAACGCCGGGTGAACGATGCAATGGTCAGCTATGCCGTCATGGCGCGCCAGAATCCCGATTTTCGCGCCGGCATCCGGCGCATGACCGACGCGAATTTTCCGGACGGTACGCAGCGCTATACCTATACCGACCGGCTACAGGACCTGGACATGCCGGTCCATCTTATCTGGGGCCGCCACGACCGGATCGCGCCGCCGGCCCATGCGGAGCGGCTCGCGTCGACTCTGCCGGTCACCATGATCGAAAATGCCGGGCATATGCCCAATGTCGAAGCGGCGGAGGCGTTCAACGAGGCGCTCGAAGAAATCCTTCAGGACCCGTCGTCGGGCTGAGCGCCGTAGGTTTGGAACTTTTTCAGCACCCGCCGCATTTCATCGGCGGGCAACAGCACCGGGTCGCCGGCCTGCAACGCACGCCAGTACTGTGCGGCAAGGGTCTCGACCTCGACCGCCAGCGCCAACGCCTTTGGCAACGTATCCCCCAGCGCGATCATGCCGTGATTTGCCAGGAGGCAGGCGCGGCGGTCCCGCAGTGCCTCCAACGCGTAGTCCGACAGCGCCTGCGTCCCGAAGGTGGCGTAGGGCGCACAGCGGATCGTCTCGCCGCCGGCGGCCGCGACCATATAGTGAAAGGCGGGAATCTCGCGATGGAGGCAGGCCAGCGTTGTCGCGAACATGGCATGGGTATGCACCACCGCGCCGGCGTCATCGCGCGCGGTCAGGATATCGAAATGAAACCGCCACTCGCTGGACGGATTCTTCTGCCCCGGCGGCACCGACCCGTCCGCCGCCATGAAGACGATGTCGTCCGGCGTCAGCGTGTCATAGGGCATACCGGACGGCGTGATCAGCAACCCGCCCTCGACCCGCTGACTGATATTGCCGGCGCTGCCCTGGTTGATCCCGAGCGCATTCATCTTCAGACAGGCATCGATGATGTCCTGCCGCATTTCCTGAGTATCGGTTTGACTCATTGGCATCATCCCTCCGCAAGATCCGGAAACAGTCCGGCCAGCCCATCCCGGCTGGCGGCAGCAATGCCCCGTTCGGTGATCAGGCCCGTCACCAGCCGCGCCGGCGTCACGTCGAAAGCGAAATTCGCGCAGGCCGACCCGTCGGGCACGATAGACACCGTTTCGATCATACCCGCCTCGGTCCGTCCGGTGACCCGCGACACCTCCTCCGTCGACCGTTCCTCAATCGGGATTGACGCGATGCCGTCCGCGATCGTCCAGTCGATGGTCGGCGACGGCAGGGCGACATAGAACGGCACGTCGTTATCGAAGGCCGCAAGCGCCTTGAGATAGGTGCCGATCTTGTTCGCCACGTCGCCGTGTGCGGTGGTCCGGTCGGTGCCGGTGATGCAGAGGTCCACCTTGCCATGCTGCATCAAATGCCCGCCCATATTGTCGGCGATCACCGTATGCGGCACGCCGTGGCGGCCGAGTTCCCAGGCGGTCAGACTGGCGCCCTGGTTGCGCGGCCGGGTTTCGTCGACCCAGACATGAATGTTTATCCCGGCGTCGTGCGCCTGATAGATCGGCGACGTGGCGGTGCCCCAATCGACCGTGGCGAGCCAGCCGGCATTGCAATGCGTCAGCACGTTGACCTGCCCGTCCGGCTTCCCCGCCGCCGCGGCGCGGATCACCGCAAGGCCGTGCTCGCCGATCTGCCGGTTGATCGCCACGTCCTCGTCACACAGCGTCGCCGCCCGCGCATAGGCCGCGGCGGTACGAGCGTTCTCGCTCGACGGCTCCAGGGTCTGGCGCATTTCATCGAGCGCCCAGCGCAGGTTGACCGCGGTCGGGCGCGTCCTGCCGAGCCGTTGCAGCGCCGCCGAAAGCGACGCATCGCCGGCATCCTCCTGCATCGCAAGCGCTATCCCATAGGCGGCCGTGACGCCGATCAGCGGCGCGCCGCGCACCTGCATGTCCTCGATGGCGCGTGCGGCATCCTCCACCGTGCGCAGTTGCACCTGTATAAATTCATGCGGAAGCCGTGTCTGATCGATGATCGACACCGACCAGCCGTCTTCCGCGACCCAGATCGTGCGATACGGCGTGCCGTCGACTTTCATGCGCCTAATACCCCAGCGTCAGGGCGTCCGGCCGGCGTGGATCGGACGCGCCGTACAAAAACCCATCGAAACGCATGATCGACTGCAGACTGCCCATCGGCCGACCTTGTTTCAACGTGTGCCCCTTTGCCCGCAGCAGGCGTTGCGTGTCCCGGCTCAGCCCTTCTTCGATCCGCAACGTGTCCGGCAGCCATTGATGATGAACTCGCGGGGCATGCGTCGCCTCGGCGATGTTCATCTTGTGATCGATCACGTTGATCAGAAGCTGCAGCACGGTCGTGATGATACGACTGCCGCCGGGACTGCCGGTGGCGAGCAGGACCTCGCCGTCCTTCAGGACGATCGTCGGGCTCATCGAACTCAGCGGCCGTTTGCCGGCGCCGACGGCATTGGCGTCGCCGCCGATCAGCCCATAGGGATTCGGCACGCCGGGCTTGGCCGAGAAATCCGCCATTTCGTTGTTCAGCAGGATACCGGTTCCCGCCGCGACGATGCCGGTTCCGTAGGCGAAGTTCAGCGTGTAGGTGTTCGATACCGTGTTCCCGAACCGATCCATGACGGTGAAGTGGGTCGTGTTCGGCCCCTCATACGGCAGGGGGTCTCCCGGCAGGATATCGGTCGACGGGGTCGCCTTTTCCGGATCGATGCCGCGCCGCAGAGCCGCCGCATAATCCTTCGACACCAAACCGCTGACCGGAACTTTCCAATAGGCCGGATCGCCAAGATGTTTCGAGCGGTCCACGTACGCGCGCTTCATCGCCTCCACCATCAAATGCAGGCTTGCCGCGCTGTTATGTCCCAGCGACGCCAGGTCGTACGCCTCCAGCATATTGAGAATCTGAACGATATGGATACCGCCGGAACTCGGCGGCGGCATGGAGCGAATCTCAAAGCCGCGATAGGTGCCGCGTACCGCCTCGCGCTCGACGGGCGCATAGCCCGCCAAATCCTCAAGCGTCATGATGCCGCCATTGGCTTCCATTTCGGCCACGAGTCGCTCGGCGATCGTACCGCGATAGAAGGCGTACGGGCCTTTCTCCGAAATCGCCTTCAAGGACTGCCAGAGATCGGGCTGGACCAGCCGGTCACCGGCCTTGAGCGGCGTATCCCCGTCCGAAAAGAAAACCTCCCGCGTGGCCTCGGATTGCGCCAGCCGCTTTTGCCGCCGCTCCAACTGCCGCGCCATGTCGTCGCTGACCAGGAATCCGTCGCCGGCCAACCGCAACGCCGGCGCCATCACGTCCTGCAGCGACATGGTGCCGTATTTGCGGAGCGCCAGCGTCAGCCCTGCCACGGTTCCCGGCACGCCGACCGCTTTGTGACTGTAGCGAAACGCCTCTTCGTCGACGTCGCCCGACGTATCGAGATACATGTCCCGCGTCGCGGCCGCCGGGGCCGTCTCGCGGTAGTCAATGGCAACCGTCTTCCCGGCCTCGGCATCGTGAACCATCATGAATCCGCCGCCGCCCAGGTTGCCGGCCCGCGGCAACGTCACGGCGAGCGCGAAGCCCACGGCGACCGCGGCATCCACCGCGTTGCCGCCACGCTGCAGGATGTCGAGCCCGACCCGCGTCGCCTGGGACTCCTGGGTCGCCACCATGCCGGATCGCCCCAGAACCGGGTGAACGCGATCCTCGCCGGTCCGGAATCCGTTCGTCTGCGCCTGTACCACGCCGCCGAAACAGAGGGCGACCGAAACAGCCACCGCGACCGTACGCATCCTCGACGTTACCTCACGGCAAACACGTACATACAAATGGAAGAGCATACAGTGACAGGACGTCTGTACGACGAATGGGGATAAAGGTTTGCTTTTCAAGCGATCACCCTGATTCTCAGTCAATAATATCAACCTTCCAGCCTACAGTACACCGCGCACGGCATCGACGAAGACTGTACGTAAGTTTTCACGGGTAAGAGGTTTGGGATTGCCCGGCCGCGTCGGATCTTCGAACGCCAACTCGGCCACTTCGTCGGCGCGGTCGTCCGGAACACCGATATCCTGCAAGGTATCGGGAATATCCAGGGTTTTCCGAAGCTCAAGAGCATAGCGGATCAGCGCGTCCACATCCTGCTCGGGTTTGCCCAGATACCGCATAACATGTTGGGCCTGCGGGCCGATCGCGTCTGCATTGTGGTTTAGAATATAGGGCAGAACCACCGCGTTCGTGAGGCCGTGATGGGTGCCGTAGAGGCTGCCCACCGCATGGCTGATCGCGTGAACGCCGCCCAATCCTTTCTGGAACGCCGTCGCACCCATGGACGCCGCGGCCAAAACATGGCTCCGCGCCTGCACGTCACCACCGTATGCGTACGCCACCGGCAGCCATTCCGCAAGCAATCGCATCCCTTCGAGCGCGATACCGTCGGCCAGCGGATGGTATCCCGGCGCGCAATACGCCTCGAAATTATGGATGAACGCGTCCAGTCCCGTCGCGGCGGTCAGCGGCGGCGGCAAAGCCAATGTCGTGCAAGGGTCGTCGATCACGACCGCCGGCATCATCGCGGGATGGAAAATCACCCGCTTTCGGCCACTCACGTCGTCCGCAATGATCGCCGCCCGCCCGACCTCGGACCCGGTGCCCGCCGTCGTCGGCACCGCAATGATCGAGGCAATCGCCCCCGTATCCGCGCGCAGCCAGTTGTCGCCGACATCCTCGAAATCGCCGATCGGACGCGACTGGCCCACCATGAACGCGATCGCCTTGCCGGCGTCGAGCGCGCTGCCGCCGCCGATGGCGATGACGCCGTCATGAGGTCCCGCGCGGAAGGCCGCGACACCGTCCGATACGTTGGAATCGCGCGGGTTGGGCTGAATGTTCGAGAAAACCACGATGCCAAGCCCCTGCGTCGCGCAGGCGTCGACCGCATCCTGCACCAACGGCAACGCGGCCAATCCGGGATCGGTGACCAGCAACGGGCGCTGAAATCCAAGCTCCGCACACACCGCCGGCAGTTCGGCGAGGCGGCCCGGCCCGAACCGGACGCTCGTCGGGTAGTTCCAATTGCCGGTCAGTGATTCGGGATCGATCTGCATTTGGTGTCCGCTATTCCGGCTCGCGCCGCATCCGTTCAACCGCGCTCGAACATGCGCCGCAATTCCCAATCCGTCACGCGCCGGTCGTATTCGCTCTGCTCCCAGCGCCCGGTGTGAAGGTAGTGCTCGACAACGGCATCCCCCAGGACATCGCGCAAAACCGTCGACTTTTCCAGCGCGGCCAGCGCTTCCCGCAGGGTGCGGGGCACGTCGTCGACATCTTCCATATCGTAGATATTGCCGGAAATGGCGGGTTCCAGCGCCAACTCGTTCTCGATGCCGTAGAGACCCGCGGCGATCGTCGCGGCAAAAGCGAGATAGGGGTTCACGTCACCGCCGGGAATCCGGCACTCGACCCGCAAGCCGGGACCGTGGCCGACGGTCCGGAATCCGGCGGTACGGTTGTCCCGGCTCCACGCCGCCTTGGTCGGCGCGAAGGATCCCGCCTGAAACCGTTTGTAGGAGTTGATGAAAGGCGCGAAGAAATAGGTCATATCGCGCACCAGGGCGAGCTGTCCGGCGATGTAGTGACGGAACAGCGCGGACATGCCGTCTTCGGCTTTTTCATCGAAAAACAGAGCCTTATCCGTGTCCGCGTCCCATAACGACGAATGTAGATGACAACTGTTGCCGGCCAAATCCAGGTTCCACTTGGCCATGAAGGTGATCGCCTTCCCCTGGCTGTAGGCGATTTCCTTGGCGCCGTTCTTATAGATCGAATGACGATCCGCCATTTCGAGCGCTTCGGCGTATTGCAGGTTGATTTCCTCCTGGCCCGGCCCCCACTCGCCCTTGGAGAATTCGACCGGCACCCCGGCCGCGTCCATGCCGTTCCGGATGGCGCGAATCAGGTCCTCTTCCTTCGTGGTCTGGAAGATATGGTAGTCCTCAATATACCAGCCGGCGGTCTTGATATCCCGATAGTTCTTTTCCCGCGCGGACTCGTAGGTCTCATCGAAGACGTACAGCTCGAGTTCCGATCCCATCTTGACGGTGAACCCCATGTCCCGGGCGCGCGCCAATTGCTTCTTCAGCATAGAGCGCGGCGCATGCGGCAAATCCACGCCGTGGTGATCCTGGCAATCGGCCATGACCAGCGCGGTCGCCTCAAGCCACGGAATTCGGCGCAATGTGGAGAGGTCCGGCTTCAGGGCGAAGTCGCCATATCCGGTATCCCAGGACGCCGCCTGATAGCCCGGCACCGGCTCCATGTCCATATCGACGGTCAGCAGATAATCGCAGACATGCATCTCGTCGAGGCATTTTTCGACGAAAAACCGGCCAGTGACCCGCTTGCCGATCAGGCGCCCCTGCATATCCGGGAAACAGACGAGAACGGTATCGATTTCCCCACTCTCGACGAGAACCCGCAGGCCAGGCACATCCAAGTTACCGCTCATAACCGCTCCCAGACTAATTCAACCGCAAATGAAAGGATTTCGGGCGTGTCAGTTGCTCATATCCTACGCGGGAAAGGGTGCAGCCGCGACCGGAGTTCTTAACCCCGGTCCACGCGAGCGCGGGATCGAGATAGTCGCAGCGATTCATGAAAAACGTCCCGGTCTCCACCCGCGCACCGATCCGCTTGGCCGCCGCGATGTCCCGCGTCCAGACCGAGGCCGTCAGGCCATAGGCGCTGTCGTTCATCAAAGCGACCGCCTCGTCATCCGATGCCACCGGCATGATCCCGACCACCGGTCCGAAGGTTTCTTCCCGCATGATCCGCATCTCATGGGTAACATCGGTCAGAACCTGCGGCGCGATATACGGCGTGCCGGGCGACGCCGCCGCAAAGTCACCGGCATCGATCCACGCCCGCGCCCCGGCCGAGACCGCCTCCGCCGTTTGCGCGCGCACCTCATCCGCCAAAGACGCGCGCGCCATCGGGCCCAAGGTAACGTCATCCTCCGACGGATTGCCGAGAGTGTATTGTTTCACCAGTTCGACGAACGCCTCGACGAAATCCGCATATACCGACCGATCGACGTAGATTCGCTCGATCCCGCAACAAGACTGTCCGGTGTTGAAGAAGGCGCCGTCGACAAGCGTCTCAACCGCGTGATCCAGATCGGCGTCGGCGCGGACATACGCCGGGTCCTTGCCGCCCAACTCGAGGCCCGCGCCGGCGAACCGCTCCGCCAGGGCATGTTGCACCGCCCGGCCGCCCGCGACCGATCCGGTAAAGGCAACGAAGCCGATCCCGTCCTGCGCCATGAGTTTGGCCGCTTTCGCGTGATCCAGATAAAGGAATTGAAAGACACCCTCCGGCAGCCCGGCCGTGGCGAAAGCCGCGGCGTACCGCTCCGCCGTCAACGGGGTCTGATGCGACGGTTTAAGGATCACCGCGTTACCCGCGGCCAGCGCGGGAATGATCGAATTGACCGAGGTCAGATACGGGTAGTTCCAGGGCGCCAGAACGAAAACGACGCCATGCGGCTCGCGGCGAACGAACCGTTCGAACCCATCCATCGGCGCGGCCGCGATGTCGGCCAACGCCTCCGGCGCGATCTCGATCATGTGGCGCGCGCGTTCCTCGAAACCTCGTACTTCGCCGGGCGCCTGACGGATCGGTCGGCCCATCTGCCAGGTCAACTCCTCGGCGATGGCCGACGTTTCGCCGACAATGGCATCGACGGCCTTGCTCAAGATCCGCAGACGCGCGTCGAGACCCGCCGCGCGCCAATCCCGTTGCGCCGCGAGCGCCCGCGCCAATACCGCCGAGACCTCGGCCTCGCCGGCCAGCGGACGCTCCGCGTAAACGCTGCCGTCGACAGGTGAAATCGTCTGAAACGTGTCGGCCACGGCTGGTCCCTTTAGTCCGGCGTCGCCCCTGCGGCACGACCGTCAATTCGATATCCAACCTTGATATCACCTCGCCCGGACGGCGGGAAAGGTCATTCTCAAGGCTGACAAAGGGTGCACGCTCTGCAACGATGGCGGCACCGCCGCAGCATGAATACGGGAACAGCCGGCCATGTCGTCAACCAATCACGTCATCGCTCTCGATCAAGGGACAAGCAGCACGCGGGCAATCCTTTTCGACGCGGACCGCATACCGGTCGCCCACGCACAGTCGGAACTCCGGCAAATCTATCCCCGCCCCGGTTGGGTGGAACACGACCCGGAGGAAATCTGGCAGGCCGTGATCGCGGTCTTGCGGCAAACGCTCGACAGGAGCGGCCTCACGCCGACGGATATCGCCGGCATCGGCATCACCAATCAGCGGGAGACCGTCGTCCTGTGGGAGCGGGACACCGGCAAGCCGATCCATAACGCCATCGTCTGGCAGGATCGCCGAACCGCCGACACGTGCGACGCCTTGAAAAGGGCCGGACACGAACCGGACATTCACGGCAAAACCGGCCTGCTGCTCGATCCTTACTTCAGCGCCAGCAAGATCGCCTGGATGCTCGATACGGTCGACGGCGCCCGCGCGGCGGCGGAGAAAGGCAATCTCGCGGCCGGCACAATGGACAGTTTCGTCCTCTGGCGCTTGACCGGCGGCGCGGTGCATGCGACCGACGCCACCAACGCCTCCCGCACCATGCTGTTCGACATCCACAACCAGTGCTGGGATGCGGACCTATGCGCCTTGTTCAACATCCCGCTCTCGATTCTTCCGGACGTGCGGGATTGCGCCGCCGACTTCGGCGCGACCGACAGCGGCCTGCTCGACGGCTGCGTCGCCATCCGCGGCATCGCCGGGGACCAGCAGGCGGCGACCATCGGCCAGGCCTGTTTCATACCGGGGTCGATCAAGAGCACCTATGGCACCGGCTGCTTCGTCTTGACGAATACCGGGACCACGGCGCTAGAGTCCGAGAACAAGCTGCTGACGACCGTCGCCTACCGGCTGGCCGGCCAAACGACCTACGCTATAGAAGGGAGTATTTTCATCGCCGGCGCGGCGGTGCAATGGCTACGCGACGGATTGGGCTTGATCGCCTCGGCAGCGGAATCGGCGGACCTTTTCGAACAGGCCGCGCCGGAAAGCGGCGTCTACATGGTGCCGGCTTTTACCGGACTCGGCGCACCCTACTGGGATAGCGGCGCCCGCGGAGCGATCCTGGGACTGACCCGGGGCAGCGGACCCGCGGAGGTCGTCCGGGCGGGCCTCGAGTCCGTCGCCTACCAGACACGCGACCTGTTCGAGGCCATGGCCGCCGACGGCGCGCAGCCGCCCGCAACCGTCCGGGTCGATGGGGGCATGGCGGCGAATGACGCTTTCCTGCAATTCCTGGCCGACATCCTCGACATTCCGGTGGAACGTCCGCCGATCACCGAGACGACCGTATTGGGCGCGGCCTATCTCGCCGGGATGCAAGCCGGCCTCTATCCGGCGCCGGATGAAATGGTCGGCGCTTGGCGTTGTGAGGCACGGTTCGACCCGGCGATGGACAATGCAGAGCGCGCGCGGCGGTACGCCGGCTGGCTCGACGCCGTGCGGCGCGTTCGCACGTCGGACTAGGCAAGCTTAAGCTGGGGCTTCCCGGCGGATCTTGCTCTTGCGCAGACGCGTTGCGCGCAACTCGCCGGCCTCTTCAAGGATCGGATAGGCGGCCGACGTCAAATGGCTGTTGATACGCTTGAGATCGCGCAGAATATCGAGATGCAGCGATGATGTTTCGATGCTTTCGCGCATACCGCTCTTCAACCGCTCGTGATGACTTTCGGCCGCGTCGCGTTCGAGCTGCCGGAAATCGTCTTTCTCAATCAGCAGCTTGCGCGCCAACGCGTGGTCGCCGGACACGAAGACGCTGGTCGCGAGTTTCAGATTTTCCTGCACGCGGTAATGCAAGTCGGCGATCTCGCCCAAGCCCTCTTCGGAGAAGGTAAGCCGGTACTTGATCTTCTTGGCCGCAAGCTCCATGAGATTCTTGTCGATGATATCGCCGATATGCTCAAGGTTCGTCGAAAAACTCATGATTTCGTTGCAGCGCCGGCTGTCGTCCTCGCCCAATTCCTGCCGGCTCACGGCTGTCAGATACAGCTTGGTCTGTTCATACAGTCGATCGACGATATCGTCCGACGTCGTCACACGGTTCAACGATTCCTTATCGTCCCGCCGCAGCGTGTCCATCGATCCGCGCAACATTTCGTCCAGGATATCGGCGATACGCAGCGTCTCGCGCGTCGCATTTGCCAGGGCGACAACCGGTTCCTGGACCGCCGTGGCGTCCAGATACCGGGCCTGCCCTGCGTCGGACGGCAACGCGCGATCGGGAATCAAGCGTTCCATCAATACGCTGACCGGTCCGATGGCGAAGATGAAGATCATCGCCAGGCCCAGATTGAACGCGGTGTGAAAATTCACGACCTGCCGCACCGGGTCCGCATCGAGTAGCGCAATATACTCGGCAACATGGGTCAGGAACGGGAAAACCAGAAGACAGCCAACGACCTTGAACAGGGCATTGCCGGCGGCGACGCGCCGCGCCGCGGCCGCCGATCCCAATGTCGCGGTCACCGGCGGGATGGCCCCGCCGAGATTGGCCCCCAACACGAGAGGAAAGATCAAGGCCACGGGGATCGCCCCCGCCCCGACAAGCGACCCGATCAACAAGACGGTCGCCAGACTCGAATGCGCCAGCCAGGTGAGCAACGCGGTGAGAAGGATCGCTAGAAGCGGCTCGTCCCCCAACGACGTGACGAGCGCCAACACGATCTTCGAGTCGCGGATCGGCTGTGAATTGGCGACGATCAAACTGAGCGCGAGCAGGATGAGCCCCAAGCCGATGGTCAGCCGGCCGATATCGCGGGTCCGCTTCCGCTGACCGCCCTGAAAAGCGACAAAGCCGACCGCGATCAACACCGGCGACACCCAAACGATATCGAGGGTGAACAGTTGCGCCACCAAGGTGGTGCCGACGTCCGCGCCGAGCATCACCGCAAGCGCGGCGGCTGAAATCACCAGCCCACGCCCCGCAAAAGAGGCGGTCATCAGGCACGTCGCCGTGCTGCTCTGCAACAGGGTGGTGACCCCCAACCCCGCAAGAAAGGCGGCGAACCGGTTCACGAGATGCCGGCCCAGCATAAGGCGCAACGTGCCGCCGAAGGCGCGGGTCATACCGGTCCGCACCATGCGCATCGCCCAAAGCAACAGTGCGATGGCGCCAATCAGATTCATCAGAATAACCGTCGCAGAGATGGCCTTATTCCTTTCAAAGGATCGGCGCGCAAACGGCTACGAGACACCCACGCAGCCGCGACTTTTATTACCGTTTTATGACAAGAAGACGGATTGTACGCCAATTCGACCAAGTTCGGAGCATTTTTTGCGCAAAGGCCGGCGCCCATCGGAGAATCAGTTTCGGTATTCCCTTGGATAATCCGTTCAAGCTCGCTACATAGCGATACACGCTTCCCGTCCATCAGATCGAAACGGTGATGCCCGACATTCTTTTGGTCCTCTTGGGACTCACCGTTTTGGTGGCTGCCGGCGAGGCGACATTGCGCGGCGCCATCGGTCTTGCCCGCAAACTGAACATGCCCCCCGCCGCGATCGGCCTGACGATTGTCGGCTTCGGCACCTCGTTGCCGGAACTGGTGGTCAGCGTCCAAGCCGCACTCGACGCCAAGCCCGGATTTGCCGTCGGTAATGCCGTCGGCAGTAACATCGCCAACAGCTTGCTGATCCTCGGCTGTGCGGCGCTTGTCCGGCCGCTGATATGCGAACCGCGATCGCTGCGCCGCGACGGCGGCGCGATGTTGATCGCCACCGCGCTCTGCATCGGTCTCGGCCTGAGCGGCCAAGTGGTGTTCTGGCAGGGCGGATTGATGATCGTCGCGCTTGTCGCGTTCATCAGTTGGTCCTACGTCCAGGACCGGAAATGGGCCGACCTGCCCGCCGCCTTGCATGAAAAAGAAGGGGAGTCGGTCGAAATCGTACCGGAATCGATCTTCTTCGTGCTGGCGATGCTGCTTTCCGGACTCGTCGGCCTCGGCATCGGCGCCAACATGATGGTCGAGGGCGCCGCCGCGATCGGCGCCCGCGCCGGCATTCCCGATGCGGTCTTGGGACTCACCATATTCGCGTTCGGCACGTCACTGCCGGAACTGGTCGCCGCGATGGTCGCCGCATGGCGCGGCCACACCGATGTCGCAATCGGTAATGTCATCGGCAGCAATATCTTCAATTTGATGGGAATTCTCGGCGCGGCGTCCCTGGTCATGCCGATTCCGTTCAACGAAGAGTTACGGCACATCGACCTATGGGTTCTGTTGGCCGCGACCCTCGTCCTCTTCCCTGTCATCATCAGCGGCTGGCGGATCAGCCGGCGCGAAGGCGCGCTGCTTTTATTCTGTTACATCGGTTACATTGGCAGCATTGCATGGCGCACCAGCTAAGCGGAGTATCCCCTTTCCATGAGCGAACTGCCCATACGGTTTCCCCGGGTCATCGGCCATCGAGGCGCGGTAGGCCATGCGCCGGAGAACACGCTCGTCGGCATCCGCAAGGCCGCTGAACTGGGCGCCACCTGGGTCGAGTTCGACGTCGCCCTGACCAAAGACGACGTCCCGGTCTTGCTGCACGACGCAACCGTCGACCGCACGACCGACGGGACCGGCAAATTGGCCGACATGACCTTGCAGGATGTCCGCGCGTTGGACGCCGGGCGTTGGTTTTCGGCCGACTTCGCCGGCGAGCGCGTCCCGACATTGACCGAAACGATTCGTCTGCTCGAGGCGCTCGGCCTCGGCGCGAATGTCGAAATCAAACCGACGCCGGGCCGGGAGAGCGTGACCGGCCGGGTGGTCGCGAAACAGGTCGCCGACGAATGGCCGAACAGCCTCCGCGCACCGGTATTCTCGAGTTTTTGGGTGGACGCCTTGGTCGCCGCGCAACGGACAGCACCCGAAATCCCCCGCGGCTGGCTGATGCGGCGGCCCGGCAAGGGCTGGCAGGCACAAGCCAAGGCGCTCGATTGCCTGTCGATCCATTGCAGCCACAAGGCGCTCACCAAAGGCATCGCAACCGAGATACGCGCCGCCGGATATCACTTGCTGGCGTATACCGTGAACGACGCGAAGCGCGCGCTGAAGCTTTTCGACTGGGGCGTCGAATCGGTTTTCAGCGACTATCCGGAACGTATTTTGGAGATGTAGTCGACCACCGACTTGCGTTGGCCTGAGGTCATGTGAAGGCCGGCCTTGGTGCGCCGCCACAGCACGTCTTCCGCCGTTTCGGCCCACTCCTCTTGGCAGAGCCAGTCGGCCTCGATCTGATACAGCCCGCCGCCGAAGGCCATCCCGAGATCCGACTCCGACCGCGCGTCGCCCAGGATCGCGCGGGCGCGCGTGCCATGACGATGCGCCAACCCTTCGAGCCACCGCCCGTCCAGCGATGGATACTCCCGCCGCAAGGCAAGGGCGAAGTCGTCGAATGCGTCGAAATCCCCACCCGGCAAGGCGGCGTCGGCGGTCCAGCCGGGGGACAGGTCGGGAAAGAACGGCTCCAGTTTCGTCATGGCCTGCTCGGCGAGCTTGCGCGCGGTGGTGATCTTACCGCCGAAGATCGACAACATCGGCGGCGCATCGTCCGGCGCATCGAGCGCCAGCACATAATCCCGTGTGACCGCCGACGGATCATTCTCGCCATCGTCATAGAGCGGCCGGACGCCGGCGTAGCTCCAGACCACGTCCGCCGGCGAGACAGCGGTGCGAAAGTACCGGTTTACCGCCGCGCATAGATAGTCGGTCTCCTCATCGGAGATTTCAACCGGACCCGGGTCGCCCTCGACCGGCACGTCGGTCGTGCCGATCAGGCTGAAGTCGCCTTCGTAGGGAATGACGAATATCACCCGGTTGTCGTCGTTCTGCAGAATGAAGGCATGCGGCCCGTCATACAGCCGCGGCACCACGATATGACTACCCTTGATCAGGCGCACCTGCGCCGGCGCGTTGCCGCCGGCGACCTCGCCGATCACCTGCTGCACCCATGGCCCGCCCGCGTTGACCAGCACGCCGGCGGAAACATCCCGCACGCCGCCGGCATCTTCCAGCGTGGCCCGCCAGCGGTTGCCGGCACGGCGCGCGACCGTACAACGCGTTCGCGGACAGACATCCGCCCCCTTCGCGGCCGCATCGAGCGCGGACAGCACAACGAACCGGGCATCGTCCACCCAGCAATCCGAATAGATGAATCCGGTCTTGAAATTGGGCGCGAGTGCCGATCCATACGCGGGCGTGGTCAGATCGACCCTGCCCGACCGCTCCAACCTATGCGCACCGCCGAGCCGGTCGTAGAGCCATAGCCCGAGCCGGATCATCCATATGGGGCGCAGAGACGGCGCATGCGGCAGGACGAACTGCATCGGCCACACGATATGCGGCGCATTCCGCAGCAGAACCTGCCGTTCGCGCAAGGCCTCGCCGACCAACCGGAAGGCATAATGCTCCAGATACCGCAGCCCGCCATGGATCAGCTTGCTGCTCGACGACGAGGTCGCTCCACCCAGGTCGCCCATCTCGCACAGCAGGACCGAGAGGCCCCGCCCCGCCGCATCGCGGGCGATGCAAGCGCCGTTTATGCCGCCGCCGACGATCAGGATATCGTAGTTTTTTTCGGTCACAGCGAGATCAGTAGCCCGTCGCGGTTTACGGGGGGTAAATCCATAGGCTTATATGCAGGCTTCGTCCGCCCGATAACTGCGCGCCTGTAGCATGCCATGACCGACCCGTCGACCCTTCGCCCGCTGGATACCTTCCCCGTTACCGACCGGCGGGCCGTCCGCTGCGTATTCACCGACATCGACGATACGTTGACAACCGACGGCCGCCTCGGCGCGATGGCCTATACCGCGATGGAACGCCTGCAGGACGCCAAGATCATGGTCGTACCCATCACCGGCCGCCCCGCTGGATGGTGCGACCATTTCGCCCGCATGTGGCCGGTCGACGCCGTGATCGGCGAGAATGGCGCTTTCTATTTCCGGTATGACCGGGATGCCCGGCGCATGACGCGGCGATTCGACCAGCCCGACGCGGAACGCGCGACGAACCGCGACCGGCTCGCGCAGCTGCGGGATCGCATCCTGGCCGAGGTACCGGGCTGCGCCGTGGCGAACGACCAGCCCTATCGGGAAACCGACCTTGCCATCGACTTCTGCGAAGACGTCCCGCGCCTGCCGCAGGCCGATGTCGACCGCATCGTCGATCTGTTCGTCGAGGCCGGCGCGGTCGCAAAGATCAGCTCGATCCACGTCAACGGCTGGTTCGGCAGTTTCGACAAACTCACGATGGCGCGGCGCCTGATGATCGAGATATTCGAGATCGACCTGGAAGCGGACAACGGTCATTTCGTTTTCACCGGGGACGCGCCCAACGATTCGCCCATGTTCGGCTTCTTCGAGAACAGCATCGGGGTCGCCAACGTTTTGGATTTCCGGGACCGGCTGGACGCCGAACCCACCTACATCACCAAACGGCGCGGCGGCGAGGGGTTCGCCGAGGCCGCTTCCGCGCTGCTGGACGCTTACGCCTGACTCTCTCCTAGATGATGGCGTGGCGAACCTTGGCCGAGACCCATTCGCTGACCACGACCGTTGCAAGGATCGCCAACAGGATGACGGACACGCTGGACCAGCCCAGTTCCATGATTTTGGCGTTCAGTTCCAATCCGATGCCGCCGGCCCCGACCAGACCCAAGACGGTCGATTCACGGATATTGATGTCCCAGCGGAACACCGTGATGCCGGCGAAGGCGGGCAGGATTTGCGGCACGATTCCGAAGGACAGTCTCTGCGGCCCCGACGCGCCGGTCGCCGTGATGGCCTCCACCTGTTTTTCGTCGATTTCCTCGATCGCCTCGTAGAGCAGTTTCGCCACGAACCCGATCGACCGCAACCCGATCGCGATGATGCCGGCAAACACGCCCGGCCCCACGATGGCGACCAACAGCAAGGCCCAAATCAGCGAATTGATCGACCGGGACGACACGATGATCAGCAGGGCAATCGGCCGAACGAAGGCGATGCTCGGCGTCGTGTTGCGCGCCGCCAGGAAGGCGACCGGCACCGCGATGACAATCGCGATGAGGGTCCCCAGGGTGGCGATATTGATCGTGTCCCAAAGCGGCCGCCACAGGTCGTTCATATAGCCCCACTCGGGCGGCATCATACGGGACCCCAGATCGGCCGCCTGCCGGCCCGCATCCGTTACGAAAAACCACGTCGTCTTGTCCGAAATCAGCTTGAAGCAATAGACGAAGATGAAGGTGCCGAAAAACCAACCGGCCCAAACGGTAAGTTGCCGCTTGCGATCGCGGCGCTGCCAAATCTTGGTATCGTCCTGCACAACCGTCGGCATCACTGCACCCACTTTCGGACATAGCCGGACGTATACTCGACGCACATGACGATCGCGATGATGATGATCAGAATGGCCGCCGCGGAATCGAACTCATACCGGTCGAACGCCGTGTTCAAGGTGGCCCCGATGCCGCCGCCGCCGACGATGCCCACGATGGCCGATTCCCGGAAGTTGATGTCGAGCCGATAGAGGGACAGCCCGATGAACCGGGGCAACACCTGCGGCTGGATCGCATAGTTCAGCCATTGGAACCAGCCGCCGCCCGTCGCCCGCACCGCTTCGGCCTGGGTCGGGTCCATGTCTTCGATATCTTCGGCCAGCAGTTTGGCGAAGAATCCGATGGTGGCGACGCTCAACGTCACGACGCCGGCGAAAGGGCCGAAGCCGAAGAGCTTGACGAAGAAGATCGCGAGAATGACTTCCTGGAAGCTCCGCGACCCGGCGATGATCGCGCGGCAAAAGTAGTAGACCGGCAACGGCGCAATGTTACGCGCCGCCCCTAAGGCGATCGGCACCGACAGCAAGATGCCGATCACCGTGGACACCGCCGTCATCCACAGACTTTCCAATATCCCGTCGAGAATGGCGTCCCAGCGCGATGCGAAATCCGGCGGCGCGAAGGCGAGCAGGAATTTCTTGCCCCGCGGCAGCCCCTCCCAGACACGCCCCCAATTCACCTCCGTCGTGCCCAACGCGACCGCCAGATACGCCGCCGCGCCGACGACAAGCGCCCAGCGCAGCATCGGATTCGCGATCAGCGGCGGCCGCTTCCACGTCCGACGGCCAAGCGGCGCCGAGGCGTCCGTCATGTCAGTCCCGCCATGCGCTCGTCCGGCCGTTCGGCATCGTCGTGATGGTCGTCCGGTTCACCCTCTTCGCCGTCTTCGTCCTTCTGGATCGTCGCTTCCCAATCCTCTTCGCCGTAGATTTCGGTCAGAACATCGGGGGTCAGGCCGTCGGGCGGACCGTCATAGACAATCTCACCGAGCCGCAACCCGACGATTCGCTGCGCGAACATTTGCGCCAGCATCACGTCATGGATGTTGATGACGGCGGCAAGATCACGCTCCGCGCAGAGTTCGCAGATCAGCCGCATGATCTGGCGCGACGTTTTCGGATCAAGACTGGCCGTCGGCTCGTCGACCAGCAGGAGTTGCGGGTCCTGAATCAGCGCCCGGCAGATGCCGACCCGCTGCCGTTGCCCGCCAGACAGTTCGTCGGCCCGCTTGTCAACCATATGGTCGAGGCCGACGCGCTCCAGCAAACGGAACGCCTCGTCGATATCGGATTGCGGAAATTTGCGGAAATAGCTGCGCCAGAAACTGACATACCCCAGACGCCCGGACAGCACGTTCTCCATCACGGACAAACGTTCCACCAGGGCGTATTCCTGGAAAATCATCCCCATGCGCCGGCGGGCGCGACGTAAAGCGCCCTTGCCGATGCCGGTGATCTCCTGGCCACCCAGGAAGACATGCCCGGAACTGGGTTCGACAAGCCGGTTAACGCAGCGTATCAGCGTGCTTTTGCCGGCCCCCGATGGGCCGATAAGGGCCATCACTTGCCCTTTCGGCACATCGAGATCGACGCCCTTCAGCGCCAGATCGCCCGTCGGATACTGTTTGACGAGCCCGTCCAGCCGAAGCATCGGGACGTCTTGGTCGGTTACGGACAAAATGCGTTACTTACAATCGTATTCAACGCCGTTCGCCGCATCGATCTTCCGGATGACGTTCCAGTCATGCTTGTGGTTGATCGCGATGAATTTGTCTTCCTTCTTGAACTCCTTCTTCAAGTCGGAGCCTTCCCATTGGAAGGTGAAGAAAGCCTGTTTGATCTTCGCGACGACTTCGGGGTGCAGGTTATGCGCATGCCCGTAACCGGTGGTCGGGAAGGTTTGCGAACGGTAGACGGTTTTCACTTGGCTCGGCTCGATCACCTTGCGGTTGATCATCCGCTTCAAGACCGAGTTCGCCACCGCGGCGGCTTCGTAGTCCTTATTCGCGACACCCAGGATCGAGTTGTCGTGCTTGCCCGAGAACGCGACCTTGAAGTCCTTCTCGGCTTCCATGTTGAATTCGCTTTTCAACAAGGCGGACGGGGCCTTGAAGCCGGAATTCGACGTCTTCGACGTGAAGGTCAGCGTCTTGCCCTTGATGTCGGACGGCGACGCGATCTTGCTGTCGGCCGGCACGATGATTTCCATCTCGTAACCGAACGACCCGTCCGCCGACGCCATCATCGCAAACGGCACGAAACCGGCGCAGGAAACGGCGACGGGGTTACCGCCGGTGTTCACGCCCGCCACATGCAAGCGACCGGAACGCATCGCTTCATACTGCGCGGCATAGGACTGGACCGGGAAGAACACCACCTTCTTGCCGGTGACTTCGGCCATGTGCTGGACGAATCCGTCCCAGACCTTGGCATACACCGCCGGGTCTTCGACCGGGGTGTAGGAGAAAATGATCGTATCCGGATTGACCCATTTCGAACTGTCGAGCGGCAAGTCCGCCACCAGATCGCCGTCGTAGTCGCAATACTGTTTGTCGAGCGTGCCGCGCGGGCAGTCGGCCGCCTGCGCCGTGCCCGTGCCGATCAGGCCGAATGCCGCAATGGCAAAGGCCGCGGCGGAAAGAATGGATTTGAACATGGATGAACTCCCTCTTCGACGACTCTCTTCGCCGTCCATTGAAATTCGCGCCGGCGGCGCACGCCCCCCTCTCGCAAGGTTGCGCGTGCGCTGCAGCCGTGTTGTGCAATCTGACCGGTTTTGAACCGAAACTGCAACGACTTTGTATTGTAACAATTCGCCGTGCGCTCGCGTCGATCCAGCGCACAATAGAAACGGCGGGTGCGATCCGCACCCGCCGTACTTCCAATTTGAACTGTGCCCCGTCGCGCTACCGGTTGGTCGGCATGGTGAATTGCGCGCCCTCGCGAATGCCGCTCGGCCAGCGCGCGGACACCGTCTTCATCTTGGTGAAGAAATTGACCGACTGCGGACCGTGCATCTGCGTATCGCCGAATTTCGACCGCTTCGATCCGCCGAAATGATGAAATGCCATGGGGACCGGAATCGGCACGTTGACGCCGATCATTCCCACGTCGACCTGGTTCGAGAAGGTTCGCGCCGCATCGCCGTCTTGGGTGAAGATGGCGACGCCGTTGGCGTATTCATGACCGTTCACCATGGCGACCGCCTCGTCGAAGTCCTGCGCCCGCGCGACGCTCAGCACCGGCCCGAATATCTCGTCCTTATAGATCGTCATGTCGGTGGTCACCTTGTCGAACAGGGTGCCGCCGGTGAAGAAACCATTCTCGTACCCTTGCAGCGAGGTTCCACGTCCATCGACGAGGAGTTCCGCCCCCTCTTCGACGCCCTTGGCGATGTACCCTTCGACGCGATCCTTCGCCTGTGCGGTGACCAAGGGACCCATGTCCGCCTCGGGGTCGTTATACGGACCGATCCGCAGCGACTGGACGCGCGGGGTCAGCCGCTTGACGATCTCCTCCGCCGCCTGCTCGCCAACCGGCACGGCGACCGAAATCGCCATGCAGCGCTCGCCAGCGGAGCCGTATCCCGCGCCCATCAAGGCGTCCGCCGCCTGATCCATATTCGCGTCCGGCATGATGATCATATGGTTCTTCGCGCCGCAGAAAGACTGCACGCGCTTATTGTGCGCCGTGCCCGTCTGGTAGACATATTCGCCGACCGTGGTCGACCCGACGAAACTGATCGCCGGCACGTCCGGATGATGCAGCAACCCGTCGACCGCTTCCTTGTCGCCGTTCAGGACCGTCCAGACACCGTCGGGCAGACCCGCCTGCTGCCACAACTCACCGAGATACATCGCCGCCGATGGGTCGCGCTCGGACGGCTTATTGATGAAGGCGTTGCCGCAGGCCACCGCCATCGCGCCCATCCAGAACGGGATCATGACCGGGAAGTTGAACGGCGTGATGCCGCCGACGACGCCGAGCGGCTCGCGGATCGAGAAGGTGTCGATATCGCCGCCCACATTGGTCGACAACTCGCCCTTCATGAGGTGCGGAATGCCGCAAGCGAATTCGAGCACGTCGATGCCGCGCTGTATTTCCCCGCGCGCGTCTTCCAGCGTCTTGCCGTGCTCCTGGCCGATCATCTCGGCCAGGGCGTCCATGTTCTCCGTGACGAGTTGGCGCATCGCGAAAATGACGGCGGCGCGCTTCGGCGTGGGCGTCGCGGCCCAGCCGGGGAACGCGGCCATCGCGGTCTTGACGGCGTTGTCGACTTCCTCGGTCGACGCCAAGGGAACACGGGCCAAGACCTCGCCGGCCGCCGGGTTGAAGACGTCCGCGAAACGGCCGCTCGTGCCGTTCACCTTGTTGCCGCCGATTAAATGATAAAGCTCCTTGGCCATTGCGCTCTCCGTCCTGTCTGGTGCCCATCTCGGTGGAACGGCCGGGAGGAAATGCCTCAACACGGCATCCGACCGGCCCGTCACCGTTTATTCCTTGTTCAACAATGAAATATACCGATCACGAAGGGCCAGCAAGGCTTGCAGCATTATATAACCGGCCCCCGGAACCACTCATCATCGCCGCGCAACTCGACCTCGATCACCCATATGTCGGGATCGTAGGACACCTGGCGTTCGATATAGGCGTCCGCGTCCGCCTCGGGCACGATGTTGCCCTCGAGCGCCGCCGCCCAAACCAGGTCGCCCTCCAGATCGCGGGCCTGGGCAACGACCCGAAAGCCCTGCCCGATCAGGTGAAGCTTGGCGATCACCACGCCCCGGTGCTGATCACCCCGGCGCATGACCATGAAGGAGATTCCCTGCGCGGAACAACGGGCGGCATGGGCCTTGACCCAGAGTTCCGTCGGCAGGCGTTCGGCCATTACGCCAGCATCCCCGAGACATAAGGCGGCAGCGCGAAAGCGGCGCGGTGGATCGCCGGGGTGTAGTATTTCGTGTCCGTCGCCGCCGCGGCATACCGCTCGGCGAGCGTGGCTTCGGGAACGCCACGCAGCGCTGGATCGTCGCTGGCCCAGCCGAACGCCATGAATCCGCCGTAGAAACTGGGCACGGCGACCTGGTAGCAGCCGACGTCGGTGAAAATCTTGCGCAACCGCGCCAGCGGCTTGCCGAGCCAATCGCGGTCGAAGAAAGGCAACGCGTTCTGCGTCACCAGCACGCCGCCCGGCGTCATGCATTTGCGACAGTTCCGGTAAAAGGGCTCGCTGTACAGGACATTCGTTTCGCCGGTGGGATCCTTGGAATCGACCAGGATCAGATCGTATTTGTCTCCGCACCCCGCGACATATTCGACACCGTCGCCGATCGTCAGCCGAAGCCGCGGGTCCTCGAACGCCTCGCCGCAGACCGACCGGAAATGCGCTTTGCTCATCTCGACGACCGCCTCATCGATTTCCACCAGGTCCACCTGTTCTATACCCGGATGCTTGAACAGCTCCTCGATCGCCCCGCCGTCGCCGCCACCGACGACCAGGACACGGCGCACCGCGCCATGCGCCAGCACGGGCACGTGGGTCAGCATCTCGTGATAGATGAATTCATCGTTCTCGGCGACCTGGGCCACGCCGTCGAACAGCAGGACCCGGCCATAGGTGCGGTTCTCGATCAGCAAGATATGCTGGTGCGGCGTCTGCCGTTCGAACAGCACCTTTTCGACACGCAGTTGGACACGGAAATCGCCGTTTACCGGATCGACTTCTTCGGTCCACTGGGTCATTCCATACGGCCTCGGAGATGCTCGCCCACCTCCACGCGGCTGGGCCGGAAAGCGGATTTCAAGACGTCCACGGCCTTCTTCGGTTCCGTGTCGCCGCACATGAAGACGTCGAAGGCGGCGAAACCGGTCTCCGGCCACGTATGGACGCTGATGTGGGATTCGGCCAGAACCGCCACGCCGGAAACGCCCAGGTTCGGCGTAAAATGGTGCAGGTGGATGTGCAGCAGGGTCGCCCCGGCGGCCGTAACGCAATCACGCATCGCCCGTTCGATGTGGTCGATATCGTCGAGCCGTTCGGCTTCCCAAAGATCGATGATCAGATGCGTGCCGGCGTAGCGGTTCCCGTCGCGCTCGATGAAAAAGTCCTTCGGGGGAGACTCCGGGCTCTCGAAATGATGCGCCCGCTCGATCGGCGCCGCCGCGAGATAGTCGAATTCAGCCTCACTGCCGGGGCTATTCTCCACACCAAATTGGACAGCGGTCTTATGCATGCCCCGTCTCCCAAACAAGCAGATGTTCCCACACAATCGAAGGCGCCCATATGGGGCTTTGCACCTCTCAAATCAAGCAAAATATGCTTGAATATCCCTTAATTTCCCTAGCCTTGCGACGGACGCGCCAGGAGCGCCGAAACCCAGGGCGGCAAGGCGAATGACGCGGCGTGGACCTCGGCCGAATAATGCCGCGTTTCGATGCCGGAAGCGCGCACCCGCTCGCCCAGGCGGTCCAACGGCGTCTGGCGCAGGGTCACATTGTCGGTCGCCCATCCGAAAGCCATGACGCCGCCGGCATAGCCCGGCACGGCGGCAAGATAGCAGCTCGACTCCCGAAAGAGCGGCCGCAGGCAAGCGGCGGTATTACGCAGTTCGTCCGCCTGGAAAAAGGGCACGCCGTTCTGCGTCACCAGTATCCCGCCGCCCGCAAGGCAGCGTTTGGTGCCGGCGTAGAACCGCTCGGTAAAAAGCACCTCGCCCGGTCCGACGGGATCGGTCGAATCGACAATCACGACGTCATAGCGCTCGCCGGTCGTCTCGACGTAATCGATGCCGTCGGCGATCACGAGATCGAGACGCTCGTCCTCGAAGGCGTCGTTGCAGATGAACCGAAGGTGCTGCTTGCTGAACTCGATGACGGCGGCATCGATTTCCACCATCGTGACCTTCTCGACGCCGCGATGCTTCAACACCTCCTCCAGCATGCCGCCATCGCCGCCGCCGATGATCAGAACCTTGCGCACCGCGCCGTGGGCGAACAGCGGCACATGGGCCAGCATCTCGTGATAGATGAATTCGTCGCGCTCCGTCGTCTGAACGATATTGTTCAGCGCGAGCACGCGGCCGAACGCAGCGTTTTCGAACAACAACAGCTTCTGATGTTCGCTATCGCCCTCGTACAGGACCTTGTCGACCTGCAGTTTCGTTCGGAACCCCGGGTGGAGAATTTCCTCGAACCATTCCGCCATCCGATACTCCGTCCTAATGCAGCGACGTCGACTCGCTCTTGCCGCGCACCGCGGCCGCCATAGGCCGGTCGTTCGGTTCGCGCCGGGGCGGCATGATCCGCCGCGACGACGGCGGCGCCTTAAGGTCGGCCGACCCGATCCGTTGGCGGATATCCACGGCGCCCGCGGGATCGACGCGGTCGGCGCATCGATAAAACCCGTTCAGCCGCGCGCCGCTTTCGATCACCAGCGTTTCGTGGATGACCTCGCCGAAAACCTTGGCCGACGCGGTGATGATCACCTTCTTGGCCTGGATCGATCCTTTCGTCTCGCCCATGACCTCGACCGTGCGCGCGCTGACGTTGCCCGACACCAAACCGCCTTTGCCCACCGTCAGGTGTCGGCAATGGACGTCCCCGTCCACCGACCCTTCGATATGGACCATGCCTTCGCTCTCGACCTTTCCCGTAATCGTCAGGCCCGCCGCAATGATCGAGAAAGGCTCGCCACTGTCGGGCAGCCTCCCCTTTGCGGGCTTGTCGCCTCGCTTACTCATAACAATACACCCCCCGTGTATCGGAATTTTGTAATGTTGTATGGCGGCATCGTACTGAGTAAAGCTACACCCCACAAGCCGCTGCGACTATCGGTCCGGCCGGGACAATCCAACATCGAATAACAAGGAGCATCATCATGCGGATCGGCTTTATCGGCCTCGGCAACATGGGACGGCCGATGGCGGCCAACCTCGCCAAGGCGGGACAGGACCTCATCGTCTTCGACCTGAACCGGGACGCGGTGGACGGCTTCGTCGAGGAATTCGGCGCGGCGCCGGCCAACGGATTGGCCAGCGTCGCCGAGAATGCCGACATCGTCATCACCATCGTGCCGTCGGGCAAGGATGTTCGGAAGATCACGTTCGGCGACGACGGTCTCGCGCACGGCATGACCGACGGCAAATTGCTGCTCGATATGAGTTCCTCCGACCCGACCGGCACCGTCGATCTGGCCAAGGAACTCGCCGCTCAAGGGGTCGCCATGGTCGACGCGCCGGTTTCGGGCGGCGTGCGCCGCGCCGTCGACGGCTCGCTCGCGATCATGGCCGGCGGCGCCGAGGCGGACCTGGAGCGGTGCCGGCCGCTGCTCGACATCATGGGCGGGCAGATTTTCGAATGCGGCCCGGTCGGTTCGGGCCACGCGATGAAAGCGCTCAACAACATGCTGTCCGCCATCGGCCTCGCCGCGGCGGGCGAAGCCTTGATCATCGGCAAGCAGTTCGGCCTGGACCCGGCGGTGATGGTGGACACGATCAACCGGTCGACCGGCCGCAACAACGCGACCGAGGTGAAGTTCCACCAGTTCGTCCTGAACGACGACTACGGGTCCGGGTTCACCAACGGCCTGATGGTCAAGGACCTGACGACCGCGCAGGATCTCGCGCGCGAAACCGAGGTGCCGGCCCCCTTCACCGCTTTGGTGCGGGAAATCTTCGCCGCGACGCGCACGGAATTCGGGCACGAGTCCGACCACACCGAGGTGGTGCGCTGGCAGCAAGCGATCGCGAAAGCGAAACTCTCTGGTGGATAGGGCCGGCGGTTAGGCCCAGCGTCCGTCGATTTGCTTAGTCGGCGGCCTCGCTGGCGGCGTCCTCGTGCTCGGCGATGAAATTCTGCGCGTCGAGCGCCGCCATGCAGCCCATCCCCGCCGCGGTCACCGCCTGCCGGTAGGTCTTGTCGACGACATCCCCGGCGGCGAAGACGCCTGGCACGTTGGTGGCGGTGCTGCCCGTCTTGACCAGGATATAGTTCTCGTCGTCCATATCGACCTTGCCCTTGAACACCTGCGTCGCCGGGTCGTGGCCGATCGCGACGAAGAAACCCTGGCAGGGAATCTCGCGCATCTCACCGGTTTTGACATTCTTGATCCTGACCGCGGTCACGCCGAGCGGATCGTCCTCGCCGATCACCTCCTCGACCACGCTGTCCCAGGCCATCTCGACCTTCGGGTTCTTCAACAAGCGGTCCTGCATGATCGGTTCCGCACGCAACGCATCGCGCCGGTGGATCAGCGTCACCTTGGAAGCGTGGTTGGTCAGGTAGATCGCTTCCTCCACGGCGGTATTGCCGCCGCCGACCACCGTGACCTCCTGGTCGCGGAAGAAGAAGCCGTCGCAGGTGGCGCAGGCGGAGACGCCGAAGCCCTGGAATTTCTGTTCGGAGTCAAGGCCCAGCCAGCGCGCCTGCGCGCCGGTGCTGATGATGACCGAATCGCCGGAATAGGTGTTGCCGCTATCGCCGGTCGCCTGGAACGGGCGCTGCGTGAAATCCACGTCGGTGATGATGTCGTAGATCATCTCGGTGCCGACATGCTCCGCCTGCTTCTGCATCTGCTCCATCAGCCACGGCCCCTGGATGACATCGGCGAAGCCGGGGTAGTTCTCGACATCGGTGGTGATGGTCATCTGCCCGCCGGGCTGCAATCCAGCGACAATGGTCGGCGACAAGTTGGCGCGCGCGGCGTAGATCGCGGCGGTATAGCCCGCGGGTCCCGACCCGATGATGAGTACCTTGCTGTGGTGATGTTCTGCCATCGCCGATCTCCTGCCGAAAAATAATGAAAATTGCCGCGCCGCCGCAGCACTAGAAGCAGTTAGTACGCCCTTGCCGCCGGATCAAGGTTTTGAGGCCGACAGGCCCTCACTCCCAGTGCAACGGGTCGGCGTCGAGCCGCACCGCGATTCCTTCGGTCTCTTTGGACACCGCCGGGAAGCGCGCCATCACCAGCGGATCATGCCCGGCAATGACATGCTGCGGCGAATCCGCCAAGGCCTGCACCGTGCGGTAGCCTTCCAGCACATGGCCCATGTTGAACACGATGGGGAACGGGTTCTGCGTGTTCATATTGTCGTAGAAATGCGTGGCGTCGGACGCGATCACCATCCAACCCCGCCGGGTCCACACCCGGACCACCTGTAGCCCGTCGGTATGCCCGCCCACGTGATGCAACGACAGGCCCGGCGCGATCTCGCGCACGCCGTCGACGAAATCGACCCGGTCGTCGTAGAGCGCCCGTACCAGGTCCGTGACGTACTCGACGGAGAAAGCATGGCGGATGGTCTTCTCGGTCATAAACCGACCGGTCGCGAAGGCCATCTCGCGGTCCTGCACATAGAACTTCGCCTTCGGGAACTGTTTCATGTTCCCGCAATGGTCGTAGTGCATATGGCTGAAGATGATCTCCTCGACATTCTCGGCCTCGATGCCGATCAGCCGCAGCCCCTCCGCCGGGGACCGGAGGTGGTCGCGCTTGCGCGCCGCCGCCTCGGCCTCGTCGAACCCGGTGTCCACCACATAGGTCTTGTTCTTCCCCACGATGGCCCAGATGTAATAGTCGAGCGGCATCGGCACGTCATGCGCGTCGGAGAAGATCAGATTGTTGGCGCGCACCGCATCGCGATAGGCGTATTTGACGGCGTAGATTTCATACGGCTCGGGCGATGTGCTCATACCGGCGGTCCCCATTCCTCGCATGTGCAACGACGTTTGGCCCTATGCTATCCGCATCGGGTCGAAACGGGAAATGGCAACCGGCGGCTCACCGCCCGACCGCGTAGCCCTGCATGCCGCGCGGGTTGGCGCCCGCCTTGAGCAATCCGTCTTCCTGCGACGCGGCGGTGAGCCGGCCTTCCGACCAGTCGTCGCCCACCTCGACGCGATGGCCGCGCGCTTCCAGGTTGGATACGGTCGCCGGATCGAACCGGCCCTCGACCACCAGCTTGCCCGGCATCGCCGCCCGCGGATAGAAAGACCCCGGGAAATGCTCGTTGTGGAAGGACGGCGCGTCGATCGATTCCTGCAGGTTCATGCCATGCGCCAGATGCCGCGCCAGGAAGATCGCCTGCCATTGGTCCTGCTGATCGCCGCCGGGCGTGCCGTAGGACATGTAGGGGTTGCCGTCGCGGATCACCATCGACGGCGACAATGTCGAGCGCGGCCGCTTACCCGGCACCAACGTGGCGGGCTTGTCTTCCTCCAGCCAGAACATCTGACATCGCGAGTTCAGGCAGAAGCCCAGTTCCGGGATCACCGGCGAGCTTTGCAACCAGCCGCCGCTCGGCGTCGCCGATACCATGTTGCCGTCCTTGTCGATCACGTCCACATGGCACGTATCGCCGGTGGCGGGAATCTCCCGGCCCACCGTCGGCTCGCCGATCCCGGCCGCGGCGGACGCGTCCTGGCCGGCGCGCACCGACCGTTCGTAGTCGACCTCGGCGCCGTAGCCCTCGATCATCCCCGGCCGCAGGTCGAGCGATGCATCGGACCCGACCAGCTTGCGCCGTTCGTCATTGTAGGCGTCGGACAGCAGCGTCTCGACCGGTACTTCCACATGGTCCGGATCGCCGTAGAAGGCTTCGCGGTCGGCGAAGGCCAGTTTGGCGGTCTCGGTCACTATGTGGACGAATTCCGGACCCGTCGGATTCATGCTTTCCAGGTCGAAGCCGCTCAACAACGCCAGTTGCTGCAGCATCACCGGGCCTTGCGACCACGGCCCGCCCTTCAAGACGGTCACGCCGCGGAAGTCGTACCGCAGCGGGTCTTCGGTGCTGGCGCGCCAGCGCGCCATGTCGTCCCCGGTCAGGATGCCGGTATGCGCCTCGCCGGTGACGTCCATCGCCGCCGTCTCGCGGCAGAACTTATCGATCGCCTCCGCGACGAAGCCTTCGTAGAACGCGTTCCGCGCCGCGTCGATCTGCGCCTCGCGGTTGCCGCCGGCCGCCTTGGCCTCGTCCAGAATCCGCCGCCATGTCTTCGCGATCCCGGTATTCCCCAGCAGCGTGCCCGGCTTCGGCATGTTACCGCCCGGCAGGTAGACCGCCGCCGAACTGGTCCAATGGTCGCGGAACATCTCCTCGACGGTGCTGATCGTGTCGCAGACGCGCGAGACGATCGGCGCGCCCTTCTCCGCATAGGCGATCGCCGGCGCCCAAATCTCCTCCAGCGGCATCGTGCCGTAATCCCGCAGCATCAGCAGCCAGGCGTCGAACGCGCCCGGCACCACCGTCGCCAACAGCCCGTTGCCCGGCACCATGTCGAGGCCGAGACCCTTGTAATACTCGATCGACGCCCCCGACGGCGCCACGCCCTGACCGCAGATCATCTTGTAGGCGTCGCTGCCGCGATGATGGATCAGCACCGGCATATCGCCGCCGGGGCCGTTCAGGTGCGGTTCCGCGATATGCAGGACGAATCCGGCGGCAACGGCCGCGTCGAAGGCGTTGCCGCCCTTTTCCAGCATGGCCATGCCGGCGGCGGACGCCAGCCAATGGGTGGTGGAGACGACACCGAAGGTGCCGAGGATTTCCGGGCGTGTGGTAAACATCGGGGACTCCTAAGGTCCGAAAGGGGAGAGCCCGAGTCTAGCCGCTGCGCTCCGCCTCGGCAATCGGCGGCCGACTTGACCGGGCATCACATCTGCGCCATCTGTCTGGCGGGTTGGCAAGAGATATCAAAGACATGACCTTAACCTTCAATCGCGAACTGAATTTCACCTATGGCCGCGTTTCGGTCCTGACGCCGATGATCCGCCGCGTCGTGGCGAAGAATCCGAGCGCCTTCACCTTCAAGGGCACCGGCACCTACATCATCGGCCGCGGCGAAGTCGCGGTGATCGACCCTGGCCCGTTGGACGAAGAACACGTGGCGGCGCTGCTGCATGCGCTGAAGGGCGAGACGGTGACCCATATCCTGATCACCCACACCCATCGCGACCATTCGCCGGCGGTGCGCCTGTTCCAGCCGGAGACCGACGCCCCGACCTACGGATACGGCCCGCATGGCGGCGACCGCGACGTGCCGAAGGTCGAGGAAGGCGCGGATTTCGACTTCCGCCCGGACATCACCGTGAAGGACGGCGACGTCATCGAAGGCAAGGACTGGACCATTGAGGCGGTGCACACGCCCGGCCATACGTCGAACCATCTGTGCTTTTCGTTCCGCGAGGAAAGCACCCTGTTCAGCGGCGATCAGGTGATGGGCTGGTCCACCACCGTGGTCTCGCAGCCGGACGGCGACATGGCGGACTATATGGCGTCGCTGGAGAAACTGTTGCGGCGGGACGAGAAGCTATATTGGCCGACCCACGGCGCCTGCATCGAGAACCCGCAGGACTACGTGACCAACCTGCTGGCGCACCGGCACGGCCGTGAGGACCAGATTGCCGCCTGTCTCGCCGACGGCAAGGGCACGATCGACTCCATGGTCGACACGATGTATGTCGGCCTCGATCCGCGTCTCTACAACGGCGCGAAACGCTCGGTGCAGTCGCACCTGATCCACATGATCGAAACCGGCCGCGTCGCCAGCAACGGCGGCACGGACCTGGACGCGGTATACTCCCTGGCCGACTGAGACACCGCCGCGGGAGGGAAACAGCGTGGGCATCGCGTGGAGTCCTGACGCCACGGCGCGGATCGTCGAGACGTTCCTCGATCGACACGGCCTTGCCGAACCCAATGTCGACCTCGTCCGGTTCCATCAGAACGCCGTCTACCGGCTGCCCCGCCATGGCCTGACCATCCGCATCTACGGCCCGGAAGACGGCGCGGCCAAGGCGCCGCTGATGATCGCTTTCACCGAGTTTCTGAAGGACAAGGGCCTGCCCGCCGTCCGCCTGTCCGATCGCTTTCCCGGTCAGCCCTTCGACATCGGCGGGCGGCAGGTCACGGTCTGGGACTGGCTGGACAGTGACGAGTCAGACGGCGGCGATTACCACGCCTTCGGCGCGGCGCTGCGCGACCTGCATGCGGTCTCGGGCGATTTCGACTACCCGGTCGCCGATCTCGACCCCTTGAAGAAAATCCGCAATCGCCTCGACCGGCTCACGGCCGGAAGCCGTTTGGCGGACCGACATCTCGACACTCTGGAGGCGAGCTACGCGCGAACCTGCGACCTTGCGCCAGGCCTGACGCAATCCCGCTTGGGCGCCGGCGTCCTGCACGGCGACGCGTTGCGCAAGAACGCGGTGCAATCCGGCGGTCGCATGCACCTGATCGATTTCGACTCGGTCTGCCGCGGCCCTTTCGAATGGGATATCGCGCCGACGCTGGTCGCGGAAAAGCGGCTCGGCCTGAGCGCGGCGGATTGCGACGCCTTTTTGGCCGGCTACGGCATCGACCGCAGCGCCCTCCCCGACATCGAAGCCGCGATGATCGTCAAGCAACTATCGATGACCGTCGTCTTATGCCTGAAGGCGGGCGAGTCCAATGCCCTCGACGCCGAAATCGACCGGCGGCTTCAAGCGTGGAAGGAATGGAGTTTCGAGACCCGATGGTCGAGTCCGGTGATTTGAACCACGCCATCGAAAACGACTCCCGCCCACCCGCGCCGGATCAAAACCGTTCATAACCCTACACACCGAACCGTCCCGCGATCACGGGCCGCAGACGGCGCTCCCACAGCATGGCCGGGACGAAGAACACCAACGCCAACGCCGCGCCGGCCGCCAACGGCCACTGCAACCCCATGCCATCCGCCGCGGCCCCCATCATTAGCGCCCCAGCGGCCGGGCCGATGCGGCGCATCATCCCCTGCAAGCTAACGACGCGGCCCCGCACATGATCGTCGACCGAGATCTGGAGGAGTGTGCTCGACCCGACACCGATGCATGTCATCGCGAAGCCGAAAACGGCCAAGGATGCGACCGCAACCCAGAAGGAATGCAAGCCGACAAGCACGCCGACACTAACCGACGCGACAAGCAACCCGTAGAGTACGGTCAGGCTTAGCCCACCAGAACGACTTCGCAGCGCTAGAAGCAGGCTCGCCGCCAAGGCACCCATCCCGCGCGCCGCAACCAGGGTCGCAAGACCGGACGGCCCTCGGCCGAAAAATGTCTCGGCGATCGCCGGTAACAACGCATTCACCGGCTGTAACAGCAGACTAATCGTGATCGCCAACAACAACAGCGGCCCGATCAGAAAGTGACCGGCGGCGTAGCGAACGCCCGTCTTGAGGTCCTTGACCACACGAATTCGGCGCCGTGTAGACTCGTCCCGGCGCGGCAGGGTCAAACAACACAGGGCGATCATCGCACAGAGGAAGCCAAGCGCATTGAGCAGGAAAGCGGGCATCACGCCATAGCCGGCGATAATCGCCCCGGCGATCATGGGACCGACGAACCGGGCCGCGTTGAAGGTTATCGCGGTAACCGCGATTGCCGCCGGCAGATCCTGCTTCGGAACCAGGTTCGGGACGATCGACTTGCGGGCCGGTTGGTTCAATCCGACCAGCACACCGTGCCCCACCGTGAGCACGGCCAGCCATCCGATGGTCAGCCCATCGACGGCGGCGAGCAGACAAAGCATGAGGGCCTGCGCCACCGACAGCCCTTGACAAAGAAGGACCAGTTTCAACCGATCCAACCGGTCCGCCAAAACCCCGCCAATCGGGCCGGCCAACAGCGACGGCATGAAATTCGCCGCAACGATCACGGCGACCCAAAATGCCGACCCGATCAATTCCCAAGACAACCAGCCGACGGCCAGACGTTGCGCCCAGATGCCGATATGCCGGGCGGCGTTTCCTGTCGTGAAAATCGCGAAATCCCGGTGCCGCAATGCCCGGCGTGCCGCGTTGAAATCCAAACAATCTCTCAGTGCCTTACCGGGATTCATGGATAGATCATCAGTTAAAGTCGGGGGGAAGATTGGCTTTCCAAGCTATGTGTTCATGATTTGTTCTGCAAGGTGATTCGGAAAATCAATCACCGGCCGCGTGCACCTCTGGCCGCGTCCGGCGTTCCCACCGCGCCGCCACCAGGAACACCACGAAGCACAGGCCGGCCCCGACGGCGAGCGGCCAGTACAGGCCCGCCCGGTCGGCGATCCAGCCCATGGCGACGCCGCCGAGCGCAGGGACGCCACGGTTGATCAGCCCGTTGAAGCTGAGGACGCGCCCGCGCACGCGGTTGTCGACCTTCACCTGGATCATCGTCATCGTGCCAACGCCCGAGCTGGTCATCGCGTAGCCGAACACCACGAGCGCCACCACACCGACCCACAGGAAGTCGGTCGCGATGAATCCGACCACGCTGATCACCGACAGCAACGCGCTGAACACCACGCGCGCGGCCAACCCGTCGATGTTGTGGCGCTTGGCCAGGACCAGCCCGGCGAGCGTCGCGCCCACGCCGCGCGCCGCCGTCAGCATGGCGAGCCCGCCCGCCCCGGCCGCGAAGATCAGTTCCGTCGCCGCCGGCAGCAGCTCGTTCATCGGCCGCACGAGCAAGGACATGGCGAGCGACAGCAGGATCAGCGGTCCGATCGTCGCATGCCGCATGGTGTAGCGGTAGCCCAGCAGCATGTCGCCGAAGATCGTCAACTGGCGGCCGGTCGGCGCGTCGAGCGGCGGCAACTTCATGATCAACAGGGCGAAGATGACGCAGAGGTAACTGACCGCATTGATCGCGAAGGCGGGCGCCAATCCGTAAGCGGCGATCACCACCCCGGCAATGGCCGGGCCGATGAACCGCGCGACATTGAAGATGATCGAATTGATCGCAACCGCGGAGGTCAGGTCTTCTTTCTTCACCAAGCTTGGAATCAGGGATTGCCGCGCCGGCTGGTTGAACCCGCCGACCGCGCCCTGGAACAGAGTCAACGCGAACAGCAATTCGATCGTGATCGCGTCGAAGAAGACGAAGCCGAACAGCAGCAGCGACTGCACCACCGAAAGCGATTGGCAGACGACCACCACCTTCAACCGGTCGATGCGGTCGGCCAGAACGCCGCCGAACGGCCCCAATACGACGACCGGGAAAAGATCGGCGAAGGCGACAGCCGCCACCCAGAAGGCGGATTCGGTCAGCGTCCACGACAGCCACCCCACCGCGAGCCGCTGAACCCACAGGCCCGTGTGGCTGAAGATGTTGCCCGTCGTGTAGATCGCAAAATTGCGGTTGCGAAAGGCGCCGGTGACGGCGCTGAAATCCGCCCAGCCTTTGAACATTCAGGAACGGTTGCTTTTTATACGGCCGGCCCGCGCGGCGAGGCCAGAGGGCTGCACTTTAGCACCGCGCGCCCTACATAGGACAGGGCCGCATGAACGATTGACCGCGGCTGTCGCAATCCCGACACTGCGGCCGCCTAGAAACATGGATGACGCCGATGAAGACCGACACGCCGACGACGATCCACCGCAAGGATTACACACCGCCCGCCTACCGTATCGAGACGACCGAGCTGAATGTGGCCCTCGGCGAGGAAGACACGCGCGTCACGGCGCGGCTGCGGATCGCGGCGACGGGCGACGATGCCGGCCCGTTGGTGCTGGACGGGGAACATCTCAAGCTGGAGTCGATCGCCATCGACGGCGAGGCGCTCTCCGAAGACGCCTACGGCCTGTCCGACACGGCCCTTACTCTCCATGCGCCGCCGGCGCAATTCACGCTTGAGACCGTGGCCATCATCCAGCCGCAAAACAACACCGCGCTGGAAGGCCTGTACAAATCCAGCGGCAACTTCTGCACCCAATGCGAGGCCGAAGGCTTCCGGCGGATCACCTGGTATCTCGACCGGCCGGACTCGCTCTCCGTCTTCACCACGCGGATCAGCGGCGACAAGGCGCTCTATCCCGTGCTGCTGTCGAACGGCAACCTGACCGAGAGCGGCGACCTGGACGGCGGGCGGCATTTCGCGGTCTGGCACGACCCCTTCCCCAAGCCCTGTTACCTGTTCGCCCTGGTGGCCGGGAATCTCGCCTGCGTCGAAGACACGTTCACGACCGCATCGGGCCGCGAGGTCGTCCTGCGGCTCTATGTCGAGCCCGGCAAGGAGGATCGCTGCGACCACGCGATGGAGTCGCTGAAGAAGTCCATGCGCTGGGACGAAGAGGTGTTCGGCCTGGAATACGATCTGGACATCTACATGATCGTCGCGGTCAGCGACTTCAACATGGGCGCGATGGAGAACAAGGGCCTGAACGTGTTCAATGACAAATACGTGCTGGCCAATCCGGAAACCGCGACCGACGCCGACTATGCGCATATCGAAGCGATCATCGCGCACGAGTATTTCCACAACTGGACCGGCAACCGCGTGACCTGCCGCGACTGGTTCCAGCTCAGCCTGAAGGAAGGCCTGACGGTGTTCCGCGACCAGCAGTTCTCCGCCGACATGGGATCGGCGGCGGTCGAGCGGATCAAGCAAGTCCGCGCCCTGCGCGCGCGCCAGTTCCCCGAGGACGCGGGACCGATGGCGCATCCGGTGCGGCCGGATTCCTATATCGAGATCAACAATTTCTACACCTCGACCGTCTACGAGAAAGGGGCCGAGGTCATCCGCATGATGCACCGGCTGCTCGGCCGCGACGGCTTCCGCAAGGGCATGGACCTTTACTTCGAACGGCACGACGGGCAGGCCGTCACCTGCGAGGATTTTGTCAAGGCGATGGAGGACGCCAACGGCGCGGACCTGAAGCAATTCCGGCTTTGGTACAGCCAGGCGGGCACACCCGCTCTCACCGTATCCGACGCGTACGACGCCGACGCCAAGACCTACGACCTTACCATCGCGCAGACTACCGCCCCGACGCCGGGACAGGACACGAAGGAACCGCTGCATATTCCCATCGAGGTCGGGCTGCTCGGCGGCGACGGCGCGGCCCTGACGACCGGACTCGACGACGACGACGATACGGCGGCCTCGCGCATTCTGAACCTGCGGTCCGCCGAACAGACCTTCCGGTTCACCGAGGTGCCGGAAGCGCCGACCCCGTCGATCCTGCGGGAGTTCTCCGCGCCGGTCACCGTGAAGATCGAGCTGTCCGCCGCGCAGCGCCGCCGTCTGATCGCCCACGACGCGGACCCGTTCACGCGATGGGAGTCGGCGCAGCAATACGGAACGGCGCTGCTGCTCGACATGATCGCCGCGATCCAAGCGGGCAAGGAGCCGGTCCTCGATACCGCCTTCATCGACGCGCTCGGCAACGTCCTGCAGGACGGCGCGCTCGACAAGGCGTTGATCGCCGAGACCTTGGTCCTGCCGAGCGAGGAGTATCTCGGCCAGCAGATGGACCAGGTCGATGTGGACGCGACCCATGCCGCGCGCGAACTGCTGCGGCGGAGCATCGGCACCCGATTGAAGGATGCGTTCCTCGCCGCCTACCACGGCAACGCGAGCAACCGGCCCTACGAACCGACGCCGGCGGAGGCGGGCCGGCGGCGGCTGCGCAACATCGCGCTCAGCTACCTCGGCGCGACGGAAGACCCCGCGATGGTCGATCTCTGCGTCGAACAGACGCAAACCGCGGACAACATGACCGACCATATGGGCGCGCTCGCCGTGCTGAACGACCTGGACGGACCGGCCCGCAACGACGCGATGGACGCCTTCTATGCGAAATGGAAGGACGACGCCCTGGTCGTCGACAAATGGTTCTCGCTGCAGGCCATCTCGACGCTGCCGGGCACGCTGAAGGCGGTCTCGGACCTGTTGAGCCATCCGGCCTTCTCGATGCGCACGCCGAACAAGGTGCGCGCCCTGATCGGCGCCTTCTGCATGGCGAACCCGCTGCGCTTCCATGCCGGCGACGGGAGCGGCTACGACTTCCTTGCCGACCGCGTCCGCGAACTCGATCCGTTGAACCCGCAGGTCGCCGCCCGGCTCGTCGGCGCCTTCGGCCAGTGGCGGCGCTACGACGACTATCGTCAAACACGCATGAAGGCGGCGCTGGAACAAATCGTGTCGACGGAGGGTCTGTCCCGGGACGTCTACGAAATCGCATCGAAGACGCTCGGCAACAAATAAGCGCCCGTCCTCCTCAAATCCCCCTCACGGGAAATTTAAAGGCCCGCGATCAACGATCTGGTGTACTACTCGCCTACCGGTGAGGGGCGGTCTTAACGAGGATCACGATGGCAAAAACAATAGAAACGGATGTCTGCATCATCGGTGCGGGGTCGGGCGGCCTTTCCGTCGCCGCCGGCGCATCGCAGATGGGCGCGCGCACCGTCCTGCTCGAAAAGGGCAAGATGGGCGGCGATTGCTTGAACACCGGCTGCGTGCCCTCCAAGGCGCTGATCGCCGCCGGCCACGCGGCGCATGTGATGCGCAACGGGCAGAAGTTCGGCATCGCCCCGCAGGAGCCGCAGGTCGATTTCCAGGGCGTACACGACCATGTGCACGGCGTGATCGCCGCGATCGCCCCGCATGACTCCGTCGAACGGTTCGAGGGTCTTGGCGCGACGGTGATCCAGGAAGCCGGACGTTTCGTCGGCCCCACCGAGATCGAAGCGGGCGACACCCGGATCAGGGCGAAATACGTCGTCGTCGCCACCGGCTCCTCCGCCGGCGTCCCGCCGATCCCGGGGCTGCAGGACGTGCCTTTCATGACCAACGAAACGGTCTTCGACCTGACCGAGCAGCCCTCGCATCTGATCGTCGTGGGCGGCGGGCCGATCGGCAGCGAGTTGGCGCAAGCACATCGCCGCCTCGGCGCGAAGGTCACCGTGCTGGAGATGTTCAGCATCCTCGGCAAGGACGACCCGGAGGTGACCGAGGTCGTGAAACGGCGCATGGCGCAGGAAGGCATCGACCTGCGCGAAGGCATCGCGATCAAGCAGGTCGCCAAAGACGGCGACGGCGTGTCGGTCGAGATCGAGACGGATGGGGCGACCGAAAGGATTTCCGGCAGCCACCTGCTGATCGCCGCCGGGCGCAGCCCGAACCTGGACGGGCTCGACCTGGAGACCGCGGGCATCGCCTACAGCAAGAAGGGCATCGAGGTGGACGACCGGCTGCGCACCAGCAACAAGAAGGTCTTCGCCATCGGCGACGTCGCCGGCGGGTATCAGTTCACCCACATGGCCGGCTATCACGCGGGGATCGTCATCCGCAACATGCTGTTCAAGCTGCCCGCCAAGGTGAACTACCGCGCGGTGCCGTGGGTCACCTACACCGATCCCGAGATCGCCCATGTCGGCCAAACCGAGGCGCAGGCCAAGGAGACGCTCGGCAAGGATATCCGTATCCTGCGCTTCGCCTTCAACGAGAACGACCGCGCCCAGGCGGAACGCGAGACCGATGGCTTGATCAAGGTGGTCGCCGACAAGAAGGGGCGTGTTCTCGGCGCGTCGATCGCGGGCGCGCGTGCGGGCGAGTTGTTGCTGCCCTGGGTCATGGCGGTCGACCAGAAGCAGAAGATCGGTAAGTTCGCCGGGTTGATCGCGCCCTATCCGACGCTCAGCGAAGTCTCGAAGCGCGCGGCGGGCAGCTACTACATCCCGTCGCTGTTCAGCGACCGCACGAAGAAGTTGGTGCGCTTCCTGATGAAGTGGCTCTGAGCGCTTAGCGCGGGCCGAGACCGTACGGCTCGGCCCAGCTCAATCCCTCGAGCGTGTCGCCCTTCGGCGCGTATTCGCAGCCGACCCAGCCGGTATAGCCCAGATCCTCGATCACCCCGAACATATGCGGGATGTTGACCTCGCCGTATTGCGGCTCGTGCCGCCCCGGCACGCTGGAGAACTGGATATGGCTGATCAGGTCCCAGTTGCGCCGCAACCCCTCGGCCAGGTCCCCCTCCATGATCTGCATGTGATACAGGTCGTACTGCAGGAACAGGTTGTCGCTGCCGACCGCGTCGATGATCCGCCGCGTGTGAGCCGTGTCCGTATGCAGATAGCCCGGCACGTCGCGCAAGTTCAGCGGTTCCAGATTCAGCTTCACGCCCTGCACCTTCGCCACCTCGGCGGCGACGCTCAGATTGTCGACGAAGACTTCATCGCAGGCCGCCGCGGGCGTGCCGTCCGGCAATTCGGTCTCTTGTGAAACCTCAGCGGTTGTTTCCTTCTTTTTCTTGCGTTCCATCCGGACGGAGGAGACAGACGAGCGCCGCTAATGGCCGCAACAGGCGCGGCCGCCAACTCAGCGTGAGGGCGACGACGAGCGCCGCGACGCTGATCACCGTGGTCCACAGGAGCGCACCGAAGCTCGGCCCGTCCCTGAATAGCGCCAGGCAAAGCGCTAAAGACAAAGACACGCCGCCGGCAATCCTGAGTGCGAGCTTGCCGATGCGACCCGGAGCCGCGGCCTCGCTCGCCGCGCGCCAGTGCCGCGCCTGGCCGAGCGCCAGCAGCACGAAGCCAAGATAAGCGGCCAAAGAAAGGGCGATGAAAAGCAGCACATTTGTCATCGCCGCTAATCGGCCGCTTTGAGCACATGACGCTCCGTCCGCTCTGCGGCCATAGCACCGCGCCGGTGCAGGCGCCAGGCAGTCGTCGCCGCAATGGCGGCACCGAAAAGCAGCAGCAGGTCCATGCCGGCGACGGGCCAGTATCCATCGAGAACCGTTTTGATCAGATGGTCGCCCGTCGTCGCCCAGTTCAGCACCGGGGCCAAGACCGCCAGCGCGGCAATAGTCCAGCACTGTCCGCGCCATGCCCGACCGGGCCGCGCCCAGGCATGGGCGAAGGTGACGAGCCAGACGAGGTAGAAGACCCAGACCTCCAGCGCGGCACGCTCGTAGCCCGCGAAGGCCGCGCCGAGCGGCAAGAGACGATTGGATACGAAGAAGGCCAGCGTGGCGATGATAATGCCGGTCACTCCGCCGACCGTCAGCCCTTCGACGATACGCACGCCAGGCAAGCCCTGCGCCGCATGCCGCTTGCGCCGGGTCTCCAGCCAGTAGATATAGCCGGTCGCGATCATGACGCAGCCGGACAGCCCCAGCACGAAATAAAGCCAGCGCAGCGGCCAGTGGTCGAACTGGATGAAGTGGATGCCCGAGATGAAGCGCTGTACATGAACCACCGGCGGTGCCGTATGCGTCCGCAGGACCGCGCCGGACGCCGCGTCGAAATGCACCGTGTCCACGTTCATGTCGACCGAGCGGGCCACGGTGCGGCGCATCTCGATCGTGGAATTGGCGTCGCCCGGGTGCCAGACACGCACGGAATAGGGCGGATCGCCGCCCCAAATCCGCGTTGCCGCCACCGCCATCGCATCAAGGGAAGCCAATGACCCGGGCTGGCCGGCCGGCTCGCGTTGAAAAAGCCCATAGGCTTCGCGAGCGAATGCCGCGACATCCTCGCGGTAAACGGATTCAATGACGTTCGGGAAGTAGATCGCGAAGAAGATGATCAGCCCCGACAGAGTCATGACGAAATGGAAGGGCAGGCCCAGGACACCCGTAAGGTTGTGCAAGTCCAAGCTGGAGCGCGGCAGTTTGCGCGCCCAACGGAAGGTGAAGAAATCAGCGAAGATCTTGCGGTGGATGACCACGCCCGACACCAGCAGGGCCAGCATCGCCATCGCGGCCAGCCCGACCAACCAGTAACCGAGTTGCCGCCAACCCAGGTGGAGATTGTAATGGAAAGGAAAGATGAACCTGGTGCCTGCGAGCGTTCCCTGATCCGGCAGTACGGTGCCGGAGGCGGGGTCTAAATGGCGCGTGACAGGCTGGCGGTCCGGGTCAGCATAACGCAATTGGACAAGGGGCTCGCGAGCCGTTGGCAGCGCTGCCTGCCAACGGCTTGCGTCCGCTGGAACGAGCGTCTGCACACCGTCGACCAGACGGTCGAGCGACAGGGCGGTGGGTGACGCCGCTAGCCGCGTGTCAGGCATCATCCAGCGGTCGATTTCGCGGTCGAATACGCTGAGCGTGCCCATCCAGAAAATGGCGAACAGCAGCGCCCCCAAGGTCACGCCAGCCCAAGTGTGCAGCCAGGCCATCGACTCGCGAAAAGTCGAGCCCATCTCAATCTGCCCCAGTCAAACGAATGACAAAGGGCAAAGTCCAGCCGATCCCGCCGACAAAACCAAGCCCTAACGAGAGACGCACGACACCTCGTACAGCAAACCCCCACAGTATCAACAAGAGATAAATGCCAAAGGCCAGCATGCCCGTGAGGACCACCGCTTCAACTCGGCCAAACACGAACGTCAGCGCATGCGCCATCACCGAAGAAAGACCCACTGTGACCCAATAGCCGCCGACAAGCGCGAGCGCGGCCTGAACCACCACGAGAACGGGAACCAATTCACGGCGGCCCGCCATGTGTCTACCATTCAAGGCTATATTTGAGGGAAACGCGGCGACCCTCGAATGGAATCGAGCGATTGAAGTTCTGCGTTTCCGCGAGATTTGAGAATGCGAATTCGTCGAGCAAATTTTCTACGCCGAGGCTGAACTTTCCCCACGTACTGTCATAATGGGCATAGAGGTCGACGAACGTCTTCGAACTCGTTGCGAATCCGTCAACGTTGTTAAAGATTTCCCGCCTGGCACCGGTACCGACTTCGTGGGTGGCCTGCACTCGAAAAAGCCAGGATTCGGCGGGTTGCACCTCCACATACGGAGAAATCGTCAGCGGTGTGATATCTGTTTGACGGAGTTTGACAGTATCATCCTCGTCATTTTCGCGGACGCCATCGGTCCAAGCGATCAACCCGCCAAGCTTCAGCCAGTCCGTCGCTTGCCAATTGGCCGTGGCCTCAACGCCCCAAAGCCGCCGTGCTTCTCTCAAAGGTATGGTCTTCACGCCGCCGGTAACGCTGGGGTCCGAAACATTTTGGAAAGTACTCGCGCTTTCGGACTGCGAGAAAAAGCCTGCGATCGATCCTTGGAACCGGGGCCAGCTGCCTCTCATGCCGATCTCAAATTGATCCGTCGCAGCCGGCTCAGGTTCGATCAGATCCGTGTCGGCAACGTTTAGCGTCGCCCTTTGAAGATCAAGAACATCCAATGCCTGCGAAAAGCTTCCATACAGTTCGACTTTATCCGTAGCAAAGTACACGATGCTGGCGTTGAACAAAGGCGTTCCATAATCCAAACTGCCACCTTCAAAATCTGGAAAGTTGAACGCCCTGCTCGATGCATCGTCCAATTCTGAAAAAAACTGCTCATACCGAACACCGCCTGAAATCAAGAACAGGTCCGATACGGGAACCCGTAACTGGGCAAGCGGTGCCACATTGTGAGTCGTGAGGCGCGCTTGCAGCGGCGCTCCATCGAACTCAAGCGCGCCCGACCACGCATACTCATAATCGGCGCCCCATTCGACACGCGCACCGTCGAACAAGGTGCCGTCTGCAAACGATAACGGCGTTTCTACCGTTGCATTCAACCCCGTCTTGCCACGTTGCCAGTCGAGTCGACTCCCCTGAGTGAAGTCATCTTGATCAAGCACATGCCCGAACGCCTTTAGTGAGAGGATATTCCCGAAAAAATCCGAGTCGGCATAATCGACGGTGCCGACGTAGAGGGTCCGAGTGCCGCTCGTGTCGACAGTGCCAGGATTTTTATTAACGGTGTTCTTCTGTCCAAAAGCGCCTTGTCCATCGAATAGCGTCTGGAACGTGCGTTCATCCTGAAAATTATGAACGACGTAGTGAGATGTCTCCACAGATCTCGCGCCCGAAATAGCATGAGCCAACGTGGCGTTGAAGTCGAACTCATCTGTATTGCGTTTCGTCACGCCCGTGTCGTCGGGTAACGGATCGCCGTCTGGATCAAATTCCGTGCCGAACGACGTAAAGCCGCCGGCGACATAAAAATCAAGCTTTCCAATGGTGCCCGTTGCGGACTGTCGCACCCGCTCGGTCAAGCGGTCCGGCCCATCGCCGTCAGGCGCAAAAGACAGGAAAGCCGTGGATTCCAGTTGCAAGGGGCCTGGCTGCGGCCGTGGCGTGATAAAGTTGACCGCTCCGCCGCTTGCCCCCTGGCCAAAGGTGGCGTCGGCACCACGCACAGCCTCGATGCGATCAAACGCATCGCCTGCTATGTCTTGGATGTCGGCGCGGTTGGTTGTGCCTCGACCGCGTAGATCGACACCATTCACCCGAAACGAGGCGGTTCTCCCGCGGAGACTCGGCTCAAAGCCAGCGGGATCGTTGAACTGAATGCCGGGCACGACTCGTTTCAGACCATCCAGAGGCGATGTCTCAAGGCTCGGCTGCTTATCGATCTCGTCCTTGTCAATGATCGTTACGGAAGTAGCGAGCGCGGAGACCGGTCTCGCGGTCCGCGCTGCGGTAACCGTAATCGGCCCGAGCTGCAGCGGCCCGTCATCGTTTTGCTCCGCCACCGGGCTTTCCAGGATAGCGGTATTGGCGTCGGTGAGACGGTAATTCACCCCTGTTCCCGCGAGGATTTGGCGAAGCGCCTGCTCGGGCCGCATGGAGCCCCTGGCACCGGCTGACTGGATATCTCGAATGAGCCCGGCATCGACAGAAACCTGCATGCCGGATTGGCGGCCGAAGAGGGCCAGAGCATCGGTCAGAGACTGCGGCGGAATGTCGAACGCGATTTGTTGTTCTTGTGCGACCGTCTGTGATGATTGCCGATCTTGCGCCTGCGCGCCGCTGATGAGCCACAGTGCGGCCAGCGTCACCAAAACCGCCGATAGACCATAGCGAACCGATTGCCGGCATTCCCCTTGTGTACGCATTCCCAGCCACATTGCCGTTCTTCTCCTAGCTAGTAATCAGACGCCGATCGATACGGCCGCATAAATAATGCGAATGCGTATCAATCGCATTCTTCTAACTAGGCAACGACGGTGCCTTCGAGTTTTTCGGCAAAAAAATTCGCGACTCGCATTTTCCGGGCGCTCTGACGGCGGAGTGCCGTGGCTGCATCAGGCGAGGCGTCGTTCCTAATTAAAGGACGATGGTCGGACCGGATTTTTCGGCGGCGTATGCAACATCGCCGGCGTCATCGCGTGATGGGGTATCAGCGAGCGGATACCACCAGAACCCAAGGAGATATCTCCCGCGCGGCGCCGCCATGCGCCTCGGCGATGGCTTGCGCCGCCGCTACGGGATCGGCGAGATTGTAAACGCCGGATACCCGCTGCTCCCCGAAATCGCTGTCGGTCAGAAAAATAATGCCGGTATGATAGCGCCGAAGATCGTCGATAACCTCCGCCAAGGGGCGGTCCCGCGCGACGATCTGTCCTTGCATCCAACCTCCCGCTTCGTCGGGCGGCGCAGTCCCGCGTTGGACGGAACCGGTCCAACCGATCCGGACCCAATCGCCCGCTTTCAGACCTTCGGACGCCGGCGGCTGCACCGTCGCATGATCCACGCGCACGCGCCCCTCGCGGACGGCGACGACAGCGCCGCGATCCTCCAATCGCACATTGAACGCGGTGCCAAGCACCGTGGTCTGCACCTCGCGGGCAGCCACGGTGAACAGATGGTCTGCGTCGGGCGCCACCTCGAAGAAAGCTTCGCCCTTCATGAGACGGGCACGGCGTGCATCGCCATCGAGTGTGATGGCGCTGTCCGGCGCCAGGTGAACCGTGCTGCCATCGCCCATTTGGATGGACCGCGACTCTGCGGTCGACGTCACGTAGTCTGCGTCCAGACGAAGCAGAACCGAAGGCATGACGGTGATTATCAGACAGGCCGCCAGGGCGGCCGCGGCAGCGCCCAGGGCGATACGGCGTCGAGTCGGTTTTCGCCTTCGAAGGGCTCGGTCCGATGGCTGGCCATGACTTACACCAGTGGCAGCCGCGGGCTGATCGTCGCCGCGCGCGGCGACATAGGGCGCCCAATGGTCGGTATGGACGGGCGACGTCTTCGCCATCATGTCGTAGATATCGGATGTGTTCGCCCAGGCGTCCGCATTGGCCGGGCTCGCAGCCAACCAAGCCTCGAAGCGGGCGCGCAGCTCCCTATCGCCGGGTTCCTCTTCCAATGATACCAGCCAGCGGGCCGCTTCCGCCGTCGCGCGTTCCTTATCGTTAGGGGTCGGTGTCGTCATGCGCAACCTGTGGTCGGCATTGCCATGTCCGCCATCCTGCGGTGCCAACTCCCCCGCAGTTGAGGCAGTGTCCTGATTACTAAACGTTTCGGCCGGACGTTTTTTCGGGCGGAAAACACACGGCCGCTCATTTTTCCCGACGCACGCGGCGGCGACAATGGGCAATACCGTCAGCGATGATATCATGCGCCGAGGTCACGGATATGCCGAGATGGGCGGCAATCTCTTTGAGCTTGCAGCCGCCGAAGCGCCGCATTTCCAGGGCGATTCTGGTACGTTCCGGAAGCTCGGCCATGGCTTCCATGAGAAGGCGCATTTCGTCTTTCGCGATGGCGGCAGCTTCCGGCGACGGTGTGTCGTCCGCTGTCCTCTCATCGGTCTTGGCCGTCGCCGGCTCGACGACCCGTTCTTCCCGTCGCCGCCGGCGATAGCCGTCGATCGCGAGATTGCGCACGATGCGATAGAGGTAACCGACGGGTTCATCGAGCGTCCGGCGGCTTGCCGCCGCCCGGTATCGCAACCACGCCTCCTGAACCACGTCTTCGGCATGGGCCGAATCGCCAACGAAGCCATTGGCGTAGTTCACCAGCGCACCTCGATGAGCCATGTAGACGGCTAATATGTTCCGGTCGTGGCGCACCGCACCCTGTTTCCACGTTTCTTTGTCGGAGCGAGACCGATAACCGATGCCGTCGATCCGATCTCCAAACACTTCTGAGAACCATTCTCAAATACTGTTATCAACTTGTTCGGGCAAGCTCAACTTCGTGTAGCCTCGCTTAAGGCCGGAGACGTGAAAACGCCGAGCCCGCGATCCAACCGAGCACTTACTCTCGATACGCTTGCGGCAGCGCTGGCTGACCACATAAGCGGCGCGCCGCGTGGTTCGTCGGTCGAACACGCCATCCGGTGCCGCAAACTCACCATCGAACGCCGAAAGCGCCTCGTTCACTACCTTACGGATCAACCGAAGCGGATGATCCCGCATCCACCAACTCCCCTTCAGAAAAAGCTGGTGAATCACTCTTCAATCATCGCAACCCAGGCTTTTTCAACAGCCTGCTACCGCGGGCCGAGATCGTACGGCGCGGCCCAGCTCAACCCCTCCAGCGTGTCACCCTTCGGCGCGTACTCGCAGCCGACCCAGCCCGTGTAGCCGAGCTCTTCGATCACCCCGAACATATGCGGGATGTTGACCTCGCCGTATTGCGGCTCGTGCCGCCCCGGCACACTGGAAAACTGGATGTGGCTGATCAGGTCCCAGTTGCGCCGCAGGCCTTCGGCCAAATCCCCTTCCATGATCTGCATGTGATACAGGTCGTATTGCAGAAACAGGTTGTCGCCGCCGACCGCCTCGATGATCCGCCGGGTATGCACCGTGTCCGTATGCAGATAGCCCGGCACGTCGCGCAGATTGAGCGGTTCCAGATTCAGCTTCACGCCCTGTGCCTTCGCCACCTCGGCGGCGACCCTCAAGTTATCGACGAAGACCTCCTCGCAAGCGGCAGCGGGCACATCGTCGGGAACCACGCCGGCCATCAGATGGATCATGCCCGCGCCCAGCCCGGTCGCGTAGTCCAATGCCTGATCGAGGCTTTCGCGGAAATCGCCCTGCCGGCCCGGCAAGGCGGCGAGCCCCTTCTCGCCGGCATCCGCATCGCCCGGCGGCGAATTGATCAGGATCAGCTCGACCCCGGCGTCGTCGATCCATTGCCGCACCTCCGCCACCGGCGTGTCGTAGGGCCGCAGGTATTCGACCGCCTCGAACCCCGCCGCGCGCGCCGCCGCGAAGCGCGCTGGTGGCTCCAGTTCGGGAAACATCATCGACAGATTGGCGGCGAATTTCAGCATGGTCCCCTCCTCGCTCGGAAGCGGCCACTCTAGGCAACGGGATGGGGGGACGGCAACCGCCCAGCCGCCGCCAGACGGTCAGCCGACGATCGCCCGCATCGCATCGCCCGCCATCGACGGAGAGTCGAGGACCTGCACGCCCGCCGCTTCGAAGGCGGCTTTCTTGGACGCATAGGTGCCCTTGTCGCCGACCACGATCGCGCCGGCATGGCCCATCTTCTTGCCTTCGGGCGACGCCGCGCCCGCGACGAAGGCGACCATCGGCTTGTTCATGGACGCGGCGTATTCGGCCGCCTCCTCTTCCATGGTGCCGCCGATCTCACCGACGATGACGACCTGATCGGTGCCCTCATGGGCGTCGAGCTGCTTCAGCGCCTGCAGCGTCGTCGTCCCGATAATCGGATCGCCGCCGATGCCGATGAAGGCCGAGATGCCGAACCCGGCCTCCACCATCTTCATGCAGATGAAAGTGCCGAGGCTGCCGCTGCGCGAGATCACGCCGACGCGGCCCGGCTTCATGATGCGGTCGTTGAAGGCCGGCATGAAGCCGACGAAATTCTCGCCGGTGGTCACCACCCCGGTCGTGTTCGGGCCGATCACCTGACAGCCGGCCTCGTCCGCCGCGGCGAGGAAATACATCACGTCCTGCACCGGAATATGTTCGGTCAGGCAGACGATCTTCTTCACCCCGGCCTGAATCGCGTCCATAGCCGCGGCCTTGGCGCCGAGCGGCGGGATGAACATGACCGCGACCTCGAACCCCTTGTCGACCATGGCGTCTTGCGCCGTGCCGTAGACCGGAAGACCGATATGCTCGGTGCCCGCCTTCCGCGGGTTGACGCCGCCCATGATTTCGGTGCCGTATTCCATCATGCGTTCGGCCCAAAAGGTGCCTTGCTTGCCGGTCAGCCCCTGCACCAGGACGCGGTCGTTTTTCTGCACAATCATTTCGCTGCCGCCACCGCCGCTTTCACGGCGTCATCCATTTTGTCGTAAGGCTCCATGCCCAGCCGGTCGCGCACCATGGCGACCGCTTCCACGTCGCCGGTGCCGTGGATCGAGAAGAAGACCGGAAGGTCCGGCTTCAAGTCGAGCCACGCGTTGACGATACCCTCGGCCATGACGTCAGTGCGGGCGAAGGCGCCGCAGAAGTTCACCAGCAGGCTCTTGATCCTCGGGTTGGCCATAACGAGTTCGAGCGCCGGCTTGCCGAGCGTGTAGGCCTCGCCGCCGATCTCCAGGAAGTTCGCCGGCTGCCCGCCGTAATACCGCACCATGTCCATCGTCGTCATGGTGAGGCCCGCGCCGTTGGCGAGGATGCCGACATCGCCGTCCAGGTCGATGTATTTGAGACCCGCCATCCGCGCTTGTTCTTCCAGCGCCGTCAGTTTCTCGGGCGCCGCCTTCTCGCGCAGCTCCGCATGGCGCACCGCACCGGAATCCTCCAGGGTGAACTTGCAGTCGAGCGCCACGATGTCGCCCGACCCGGTCACCACCAGGGGATTGATCTCGACCAGCTCGCCGTCATTCTCGGCATACACCTGATAGAGCTTTTCCAGCGCCGCCGAGGTCGCCGCCTGACGCTCGCCCAGGCCGAGCGGCGCCAGCATCGCATCGATCGCGGCCCCGGTGACCCCTTGGCGGATATCGACGGGCAATCGCACCAGTTTGTCCGGATGGTCGGCGGCGACCTCCTCGATATCCATGCCACCCTCCGTCGAGAACATGATCATCGGGCCCTTGCTCGCCTGATCGTTCATCACGGCGGCGTAGTATTCCGTGCCGATGTCGACCTGCGCCTCGACCAGCACCTTCTCGACCGTATGGATCCCGATGGTCATGCCGATGATCGCCTCGGCGGCCGCGCGCGCCTCGTCCGGCGTGGCGGCAAGCTTGATCCCGCCGGCCTTGCCGCGCTTTCCGGTCGGCACCTGCGCCTTGACCACGCAAGGCCCGATCCGCGCCGCGATATCCGCCGCTTCGTCGGCACTCGCGGCCAGGGCGCTGTCAGGGACAGCGATCCCGGCGGCGGCCAGCAGTGGCTTCGCCGCGTATTCCTCGAAATCCATCGGTTACTTCCCGTAGCGTTTCCAGTGATCGCCGAACAATTCTTCCTCGCTCGGCTTATCCTCGGCGATCTCGGTGACGAGATGGGTGACGTTGATGAAATGCCGCCAGTTCAGGTTCTCCGAGATCGAATTGCCGGCCCAGGTGCCACAGCCCATCGACAGCGTGAAATTCAGGCCGTTGGTGAAAGACCCGCCGTTGCCGAAGGTATGCGCCTGATTGACCAACACGCGCACGACCTTCAGGTCTTCGGCCAGCGACCGGGCATGATCCGGCGTGTTGGTGTGGATGCCGACCGAATGCCCGGCGCCCTGAAAATCCAGGATCGCCTGGACATGATCCTTCGCGGCTTTGAAGTCCTTCGCCTTGTAGATCGTCAGCGCCAGGGACAGCTTCTCGCCGGAAAACGGATGGTCCGGCCCGATGCCTTCGTCCTCCACCATGAAGAATTTCGCCGACTTCGCCGCGTCCGGCAGACCGCACAGGTCGGCGAAGATGTCGGGGTCGCGCGCGATGATGTGGCGGTTCAGCTTGCCGTCTTTCCACAAGGTGTCGCGGATGCGGGCGCATTCCTCGGCGGTTGCGCGATAGCCGCCCGCGCGCTCCAACGCCGCCATCGCGTCTTCGTAGCAATCTTCAACGATGGTGACGGAATTCTCCGACGAGCAGGACGTGGCGTTGTCGAAAATCTTCGACGCGCAAATTTTCTGTGCCGCGTCGTCGAAATCGGCATCCGAATCGATGATCACCGGTACGTTGCCCGCGCCGACGCCGATCGCTGGCGTGCCGCTGGAATAGGCGCCGCGCACGTTGTTCTGGCTGCCCGTCACGACGACGAGGTCGACCGCCTTCATCAGCATGGTCGTCATCTCGCGGGTCACCGGCGACAGCAGAATCTGCACCAAGTCTTCCGGCAGACCGATCTTCTTCAGCTCCGCGCGCATGAAATCGACCGTCATGGCCGTGGTCGCATAGCCGGACGGCGACGGCGCCACGATGACCGCGTTGCCGCCCTTGACCGCCATCATGGCCTTGTTCACGGGGGTGGCGGCCGGATTGGTCGAGGGCGTGATGGCGCCGACGACGCCGACGGGCTTCGCGTATTTCACCAGACCCTTGGCCTTGTCTTCCTCGATGACGCCGACGGTGCGTTCGCGCATCAGGTCGCGCAGCGTGCCGAAGGTCTTTCGCGTGTTCTTGATGATCTTGTCCGGCACATTGCCCAGACCCGTGTCCCGCACCGCGGTTTCGGCCAACGCCTTCGCATGATCCGGGTGGTAGATCGACCAGGCCAGGGCGGTGACGGCTTCGTCGACGCGGGCCTGATCCGCCCCCTCGAAGGCCTGCATCGCGACGCGGCCCTGCCGCACCAATGCATCGACGGCGGCGGCCACCACCGACGACTCCTGTCCAGCCTTACTCGGTTCAGCGATTGCCTGCGACATCACGATCTCCAATCCTTCAAAACATGCAAAATTTCACTGAATAAAACATAACGTTCCGTTTTTTGCAATTTTTACCGAAATTTTTCCAGCATCCACGGAGGACAAAGAAAAAGGGCCGCACCAGAACGGCGCGGCCCTTTCCTTTAACCGGTAACGGTCAGGCTTACATGCCCATGCCGCCCATACCGCCCATGCCACCCATATCAGGCATGGCCGGGGCGTCGCCCTTGGGTTCCGGCATGTCGGCGACCATCGCTTCGGTCGTCACCAGCAGGCCGGCGATCGACGCGGCGTCCTGCAGCGCGGTGCGCACCACCTTCGCCGGGTCGATGATGCCCGCCTTGACCAGATCGACATATTTGCCGCTCTGCGCATTGAAGCCGAGGTTGGCGTCCTTGCCTTCCAGCAGCTTGCCCGCAACCACGGCACCGTCTTCGCCAGCGTTCTCCGCGATCTGCTTCGCCGGGGCCTGGAGCGCGCGGCGCACGATTTCGACACCGACGCGCTGATCGTCATTCGCCGGCTTCAGCGAGGACAGCGCCTTCGTCGCATAGAGCAACGCGGTGCCGCCGCCAGGGACGATGCCCTCTTCGACAGCCGCCCGCGTCGCGTTCATCGCGTCCTCGACACGGTCCTTGCGCTCCTTCACCTCGACTTCCGTCGCGCCGCCGACGCGGATC
>JANQKC010000037.1 GCA_028281325.1 Alphaproteobacteria bacterium | reverse complement strand
GATCCGCGTCGGCGGCGCGACGGAAGTCGAGGTGAAGGAGCGCAAGGACCGTGTCGAGGACGCGATGAACGCGACGCGGGCGGCTGTCGAAGAGGGCATTGTCCCTGGCGGCGGCACCGCGCTGCTCTATGCGACGAAGGCGCTCAATGCCGTTAAGCCGTCTAACGACGACCAGCGTGTCGGTGTCGAGATCGTGCGCCGCGCGATCCAGGCCCCGGCGAAGCAGATCGCGGAGAACGCCGGCGAAGACGGCGCCGTCGTGGTCGGCAAGCTGCTGGAAGGCAAGGACGCTAAGCAGGGCTTCGACGCGCAGAGCGGCAAATATGTCGATCTGGTCAAGGTCGGCATCATCGACCCGGCGAAGGTGGTGCGTATCGCGCTGCAGGACGCCGCGTCGGTCGCCGGCCTGCTGGTGACGACCGAAGCGATGGTCGCCGACATGCCGGAACCCAAGGGCGACGCCCCGGCTATGCCCGACATGGGTGGCATGGGCGGTATGGGCGGCATGGGCATGTAGTCCTCGCGCTCACAATCCTGTACATAGGGGCCGCGCACGTTGCGCGGCCCTTTGTCTTTTCAGCACAGGTTCCCCGTCCGCATGCATCCCGACCCCGACCGCGTTTGCGAATTCCTGCGCGAAGCCGCCGAGCAGGACATCCTGCCCCGGTACCAAGCACTGGCGACCGGCGACGTCATCGAGAAGAAGCCCGGCGATTTGGTGACGGTCGCCGACCTGGATGCGGAACAGCGTTTGACGCGCCTGCTGACCGAGCACCTGCCCGGCTCGCACGTCGTCGGCGAGGAAGGGGTGCATCGCGATCCGGCGCTTTTCGACAAACTCGAAACGGTCGACCGTCTCTGGATCCTCGATCCTGTCGATGGAACGCAGAACTTCGCAGACGGCAAGCAGCCGTTCACGGTGGTGCTGGCCTATCTGGTCGACGGCGCGGTTCGCGCCGCTTGGATCCACGACCCGGTGGGGGGAGACACGGCCGCCGCCGAGGACGGCGGCGGCGCTTGGATCGGCGACCGGCGTTTATGCGTTGCCGAGGGGGACTCTATCGAGGCGATGAGCGGGCTGATCAACTCGAACGCCTACGGCCGTCCGCATCGGGACCTGATTCGCGACAAGAAGGCGGCCTTCGGCCGTGTTCTTCGATATCGCTGTGCCGGACACGCCTTCCGGGTCTTGGCAAGCGGCGGCCGGCATTTCTCGATCTACAATCGCTTGTGGCCGTGGGATCACGCGGCCGGCGTGCTGATCCACCGCGAAGCCGGCGGTTATACCGCGCGCGTCGACGGCGACCCCTACCGTCCGACGGAACGGGTGCCGGGTTGCCTGTCCGCGCCCGATGTCGACACGTGGCAACGGATCCATGAATTCCTGAAACCCGATTGAGACGCCGTCTGCCGGACGGTAGTATGCGCGCTTTCGCGGCGCCGCCATCCGGCCCGGTTCACAACGTATTTCGCGCAGGGGGATTATCGACATGACTAAAGTTGCCTTCATCGGTCTGGGCGTCATGGGTTATCACATGGCGGGGCATCTCAAGAAGGGCGGCCACGACGTCACCGTCTACAACCGCACCGCGGCCAAGGGCCAGAAGTGGGTCAAGAAGTTCGGCGGCAAGGCCAAGCGCACCCCGCGCGATGCGGCGAAGGGCGCGGATATCGTCTTCACCTGCGTCGGCAACGACGACGATCTGCGCAGCGTGATCCTGGGGCCGAAGGGCGCGTTCGCCGGGATGGCCAAGGGCAGCATCCTGGTCGACAACACCACGGCCTCGGCCGAGGTCGCGCGCGAGTTGGCGGCGGCCGGCAAGAAACAGGGCATCGGTTTCATCGACGCGCCGGTCTCCGGCGGCGAAGCCGGCGCGGTGAACGGGGTGCTCACGGTGATGTGCGGCGGCGCCAAGACGACCTTCAAGAAGGTCGAGCCGGTCATCGACTGCTACGCGCAGAAGGTCACCTTGATCGGGGCGACCGGCAGCGGCCAGTTGACCAAGATGGTCAATCAGATCTGCATCGCCGGGTTGGTCCAGGGCCTGTCCGAAGGCGTCAACTTCGGCCTGAAGGCCGGGCTCGATATGGAAAAGGTGATCGACACGATCGCCAAGGGCGCCGCCGGGTCCTGGCAGATGGAGAACCGGGCGCCGACCATGTGCAAGGGCGAGTTCGAATTCGGGTTCGCGGTCGATTGGATGCGCAAGGATCTGGGCATCGCGTTGGAGGAGGCCAACCAGAACGGGGCGCGGCTGCCGGTCGCGGCGCTGGTCGATCAGTTTTATGCGACGGTGCAGGCGCGCGGCGGCAACCGCTGGGACACCTCCAGCCTGATCCATCTGTTGATGAAGGACTAAATCCCGCCGACACCGGCGGCCCGGAACCAAACGGCCAGGGAGTGGCCGGGGAGGGCGGGCGACGTGCAGCGGCAACAATCCGGTGGCTATACCCGCGCGGCGAAAGGAACGGCGGGTTTCTACGCCGAGATTCCGGCGTTTTCGGATTTCGTCTCCTTCACCGATCCGGCGCATTACCGGTCGGCCCCGGCCGATTGGCTTGTCGTGATCGCCGATATCGTAGGATCGACGGCCGCCATCGAGGCTGGCCGGTACAAACACGTGAACATGGTCGGCGCGGCCTGTATCACGGCGGTGCTCAACGCGGTTGGGGAGGTCGACATACCCTTCGTCTTCGGCGGTGACGGCGCGACGTTGCTGATCCCGCCGCAATCCGAAGCGCCGGTGCGCGTGGCCTTATCGGGATTGCAGCGGCTTTCCGAGCGTGCCTTCGGGTTGCCTCTACGGGTCGGATTGGTGCCGGTTGCCGAAATCGCCGCACGCGGGCGCGCCGTCCGGATCGCCCGATACGGGTTGAGCGCCGAGAATTCGCTTGCCTTCTTCGCCGGGGGCGGGATTGAACTGGCGGAATCCCTGATCAAGGGCGCGGTCGACGATGGCCGGTACTGCATGGAGATTTCGGACGGCGCGGACGATCCCGATCTTTCCGGCCTGTCCTGCCGCTGGGAGCCGTTGAAGTCCAGCAACGGAGTCATGCTGGCGATCCTGGTACAGGCTTTGGACCGGGCGTCGGACAGCGCTGGGGAGACTTATCGCACGGTTGCCGCGCGCATCATGGAAACCGTCGGCGGTGGCGCGGATGCGGGCAACCCGGTTTCCGAGACGACGCTGCGCTTTCGGTGGCCGCCGCGCGGGTTGGCGTTGGAAGCTCGGACGGCCGCAACGCGGGAACCGCTGTGGCGGGCGCGCCTTCGGGTGCATAAGGAGAGTTTCTTCCAATGGATCGCCAACCGCTACGACCTGACCATCGGTCCGCTGAACGCCAAACGCTACCGCACGGAGCTATCGCTCAACGCGGATTACCGGCGGTTCGACGACACGCTGCGTCTGGTCGTCGACGTCACTGAGGCGCAAGCCGCCGCTATCGCCGCATTCTTGGATGAGCAGAACGCCGCGGGGCGTGTCGCCTACGGCATTCACCGGTCGGAGGAAGCGCTGATGACCTGCCTCGTGTTCTCGCTGGAGGCCGGCGACCACCTGCATTTCATCGACGGCGCGGATGGCGGCTTCGCCCTGGCTGCGCGGCAACTCAAGGCGCAACTGGCGGCGGTGAAGCGGTCTTAGAGCATTCCCTATTTAGGCGGAAGCAAATCCTGAGTTTTTGAGGTATTGGGCGCATTCGGATGGCCTGAAGGTTTCGAGGATGCGTTGGAGGGATGTGTAGATTTCCTCGGCGGATCTGGGCTGGGCGTGTCTCATCCAGTGTTTGATCTTGGCGAAAGCCTGCTCGATAGGATTGAGGTCGGGGCTATAGGGCGGCAGGAACAGGAGCCTGGCGCCGACGGTGCGGATTGTGCTGCGGACGGCCTTCCCCTTGTGGCTGCCGAGATTGTCAAGCACGACGATGTCGCCGGCCTGAAGGGTGGGAACGAGGAGCCGCTCGACATAGACGCGGAACTTCTGGCCATTGATCGGGCCGTCGAACAGGCAGGGAGCGTCGATCCGGTTATGGCGCAGAGCGGCGAGAAAGGTGAGCGTGCGCCACCGGCCGTGCGGGGCTTTGCCGATCAGCCTCTCGCCGCGCGGTCCCCAGCCCCTCAGTGGGGCCATGTTGGTCTTGGTCCAGGTTTCATCGATGAAGACCAGTCGTCTGGGGTCGATGCTTGCCTGGCGCGCCCGCCACTGCCGGCGGCGTCTGGCCACGTCCGGGCGATCCTGTTCAGTCGCGAAGGCGGTTTTTTTTGAAGCTTAGCCCCTCGGCATGCAGAAAAGTCCGCACCGCTTCCTCGCTCACCCGGATCCCCAACGCCGCCAGTTCAGCCTGCAGCGCTCGCACCGAGCGATGGGGCTGCGCCGCCACCAACGCATGAACCACCTCGCGATGCGGCTCCAACAGACGGCGGCGATAGCCGCCGAACTTCGCCGGCTTTACGCTCCCGGTCTCGCGTCGACGCCGCGCCCATTTCGACACGGTCGACGGCGCTATCCCAAACACCGACGCCACCGTACGGATGCTTTCGCCCGACAAGTGACGGGCAACAACGCGCTCTCGTAAATCAACGGAAAGAGGTCGAGCCATAGCCGCTGGCCTCCTGATCCAGCAGATAGCTTGAATCACATCCAACAAAAAA
>JANQKC010000018.1 GCA_028281325.1 Alphaproteobacteria bacterium | reverse complement strand
GCGCACAACGGTTTTCGAGACCGCCCCGTTCGACCACTCCGGCACCTCTCCGCGGGCGTTGCCGGCGATGCCGACCCCGAATGCGCCGGAACCTACCGCAAGCCCCCGCATGCCGCAAGCGGAACCCTGCCTGCCGGCGTTATTGCATTCCCGAACCGTACCGTCGACATTACACCGATGGACTCGACGCAAAACCCTTCGGTGATACCCTTGATCGATCTGGGGGAATCCGGTCCCGCCGTGCTGGTGGACAGCCATCGCGACGCGGCGGAAGCCTTGATCGAGTCGGGACGGCGAATGCTGCCCGGCCCCCTGCTGCCCCTGTTGGACCGGCTGTCACGCCGTTGGGCCATCCGGTCCGGCAATCCGCACCACGACGAGATCGCCGGACTCGCGGCGCAGCTCTCAACCGGAATCTGGTTCATGAACCTGTGTTTCGAGTGGGGTTGCACCACGGGGGTCGCGCCCGATCCCAAGGGCGGCGGCATGCGGATGCTGCGCACGCTGGACTGGCCTTTCCACGGGCTCGGCCGGCATGTGGTGTTGGCGCGCCAGTCCGCGCCGGCGGGCGACTTCTATAACATCACCTGGCCCGGCTTCGTCGGGGTGATCACCGCCTCCGCGCCGGGGCGCTTCGCCCTCGCCATCAACCAGGCGCCGCTGGTCCGGCGCGGCTATCTGCCGTGGCCGGCGGATTGGCTCGCGAACCGGATCAAGGTCTTCCAGAGCCGCCATCTCCCGCCGGCGCACCTCGCCCGCCGGGTCATGGAGACCTGCCGCAATTACCACGAGGCAAAGGATATGCTGGAAACCACGCCGATCGCGTTGCCCGCCTTCTTTGCACTGTCGGGCATCGACGCTGGCGACGGCTGCGTGATCGAGCGGGCCGAAACCCGCGCCTGGGTGCACGAGGCCCCCACCTCCATCGCCAATCATTGGCTCAGCCCGGGGCTGCGCGGCATGCCGCGCGGGATCGAAAGCGAGCGCCGGCACCGCCTGATGAACGGGCTCTGCCGCAATCCGGTGCCCGGGTTCGAGTGGATGGTCGAGCCGGTTCTCAACGCGGAGACCCGGCTCAGCGTGGTCGCCAACGCGGGGAACGGCAGTCTTCTGGTCCAGGGATGGGAGGCGGACGGGGTCGCGACCGAGGTTTTCGACCTGTCGGCGGCCGCGTCCACCGGCACGGAAAACTGAGTTTGCGGGCGACTTGGCCGTTGACTTGCCGGCGCGCACGGGTATAGTCCCGCGGCGAGTTTACGGGCACCAGAAAGCCCGGATATCCTGGAAGAAAGCCCGATAACGGATACCCAGGCCCGGCAGCGAGATACAAACCCATGTTTGCAGTAATCAAAACCGGCGGCAAACAATACAAGGTCGCCAAAGACGATGTCATCGCGGTTGAGAAGCTCGAGGGCGATCTCGGCGCGACGGTTGAACTCACCGACGTCCTGATGGTCGGCGACGACAAGGCGCAGACCGCCGGCACGCCGCTGGTCGAGGGCGCGACGGTCGCGGCCGAGGTGGTCAAGCAGGACCGCAGCGCGAAGATCATCGTTTTCAAGAAGAAGCGCCGCAAGGACTACCGGCGGACCAAAGGTCATCGCCAGCAGGTCACCGTGTTGCGGATCACGGATATCCTGACCGACGGGAAGAAGCCGGCCAAGAAGGCCGCCGCGAAGAAGCCCGCCGCCAAGGAAGAGGCGAAACCGGCGGCGAAACCCGCCGCGAAGACCGATGACAAGCCGGCGGCGAAGCCCGCGGCCAAGAAGCCGGCCGCAAAACCGAAGGCCGACGCCAAACCGGCGGCGAAGAAACCCGCCGCGAAAAAACCGGCGGCGAAGAAACCCGCCGCCAAGAAACCCGCGGCGAAGAAACCAGCGCCGAAAAAGACCGAGGAGTAACGCAGCATGGCTCATAAAAAAGCAGGCGGCAGTTCACGCAACGGTCGCGACTCCGAAGGCCGTCGCCTCGGCGTCAAGAAATATGGCGGTGAGTCCGTCATCTCCGGCAACATCATCATTCGCCAGCGCGGCACGAAGGTTCATCCCGGCACGAATGTCGGCATGGGAAAGGATCACACCCTGTTCGCCCTGAAGGACGGCAAGGTGAAGTTCCACAAGACCCGGAGCCGGACCACCGTTCACGTGGAACCGGCGGCGGCCGCAGCGGAATAGCCCCGGTGGGAGCCATCGGCGGCGGCTCCCCTCAAACGGTCAGCAGGTTGGCGAAGGGAGATGGAAGTCCGTCTCCCTTTTGTTTTTTGCGGTCGAGGACCGGAATCCGGACGCCAGCCTCGGTGCGCATGGTTGCGATACGATGAAATTTCTGGATCAGGCCAAAATACATGTGAAGAGCGGCAACGGCGGCGCCGGCTGCATGTCGTTCCGCCGCGAACGTAATATCCCGCGCGGCGGTCCCGACGGCGGCGACGGCGGCCGTGGCGGCGACGTCATCGTCCAGGCGGTCGAGGGCCTCAACACCTTGATCGACTACCGCTACCGCCAGCATTTCAAGGCAAGCAGCGGCGACCACGGCAAAGGCAGGCAACGCAACGGCGCGGCCGGGGAAACCACCGTGCTGGATGTCCCCGTCGGCACGCAAATCCTCGCCGAAGACAACGAGACGCTGATCGCCGACCTCACCCGGGCGGGCCAACGAATCGTCCTGCTGAAAGGCGGCGACGGCGGGTTCGGCAATCTTCACTACAAATCCTCGACCGTGCGCGCCCCGCGCCGGTTCGATCCGGGTCGGCCGGGTGCGGAGATGTGGATCTGGCTACGGCTCAAGCTGCTGGCCGACGCCGGACTGGTCGGGTTGCCGAACGCCGGAAAATCGACATTCCTCGCCGCGGTCTCGCGCGCCAGGCCCAAGATCGCGGACTATCCGTTCACCACGCTGCACCCGCAACTCGGCGTCGTGCATGTGGACGAAAAGGAATTCGTCCTGGCCGATATCCCGGGGCTGATCGAAGGCGCCCACGAAGGGCATGGCCTGGGCGACCGCTTTCTGGGTCACATCGAACGCTGCGGCGTGCTGCTCCATCTGGTGGACGGTACGCAGCCGGACGTGGCCGACGCCTACCGCACGATCCGCGGCGAGTTGGAAGCTTATGGCGTGGGCCTCGCCGACAAAGCCGAAATCGTCGCGCTCAATAAGTGCGACGCGCTGACCGACGATGTCGCCGCCGACCGCGCCGCGATGCTGGCCGACGCCGTGGGCGCGGCCCCCTTGAAGCTGTCCGGCGTGACCGGAGACGGCGTGCAGAACGCCTTGCGGCGGCTTCTGGCGGCGATCCAGGAAAAGCGCGACGCGGACAAGGCGGCCGAGACGCCGGAACCCGCAGTGCAGGAAACCTGGACGCCATGAACGACCCCATGACCGGTCAGCTTCGCGACAGCAAACGCCTGGTCGTCAAGATCGGCTCGACCCTGCTGGTCGACGAAGCCAGCGGCGCAATCCGGCATGGTTGGCTCGAAGCGCTCGCCGAAGACGTCGCCCAGTGCCATGGCCGAGGCCAGGAGGTCCTGGTGGTGTCGTCCGGCGCGATCGCGGTCGGCCGACAACGGCTCGGCCTGACCGCCATGGATCGCGCCCTTCGCCTGGAGGAAAAACAGGCCGCCGCCGCCGCCGGCCAAATCCGCCTCGCCCATGCCTATGAACAGGCGCTGGCCCAACACGACATCCCGGTCGCCCAAGTATTGGTAACCCCCGGCGACACCGAGGAACGCCGCCGCCACCTGAATGCGCGCAGCACATTGACGCAGCTCCTCTCCTTCGATGTGGTGCCGATCATCAACGAGAACGACACGGTCGGGACCGACGAAATCCGGTTTGGCGACAACGACCGCCTCGCCGCGCGGGTCGCCGCGATGGTCAGCGCCGACACGCTGATCCTGTTTTCCGATATCGACGGGCTGTACGACGCGGACCCTGTCGAGAAGGCCGACGCCAACCGGCTGGACCGGGTCACCGCCATCACGCCGGCGATCGAGGCCATGGCCGGCGAACCCCGGCTCGGCTATTCGTCCGGCGGCATGGTGACCAAGATACAGGCGGCGAAGATCGCGACCGCGAGCGGCTGCCGCATGGTCATCGCCGACGGCCGGTCGATCCACCCGCTACGACGGCTCGACGACGGCGCGCCCTGCACCTGGTTCGAGGCGACCGCGGCGCCCTTGACCGCCCGAAAGACCTGGATCGCGGGCGCGTTGAACCCGATCGGCGTGTTCGAGGTGGATGGTGGCGCGGAGAACGCCTTGCAACAGGGACGAAGCCTCCTGCCGGTCGGCGTCACAGCGGTGTCCGGCCGGTTCGAGCGCGGCGATCCGGTCGCCGTGTGCAGCGCCGATGGCCGGGAACTGGGCCGCGGGCTGTCCGCCTATTCAAGCGCCGACGCGACCCTTATCGCCGGACATAAAAGCCAGGAGATCGAGGAAATTCTCGGCTATCGCGGCCGGGACGAAATGATCCACCGCGACGATCTGGTGCTGAGCGGCTAAGGGCCTTCGGTCATGACGCCGGGGCGACCGACATCAGGAACCGTTCGGCGTCTTCCAGGAAAACCGGATCGTCGAAGATGCGATGCAGATTCGCATCGATTTGCGTCATGACGCGGTCCCGCCAGACCTCATCCGTGCCGAGCCGCACCGCGATAGCCGCATATTCCTCGGCCGTTGCCGCCGCGCATTCCAGAACCCGCAGATGGCAATAGATCGCCAGGCTCAACCGACCGCGCAGAAAATCGCCGGGCAGGGTCACGACCGGCGTGCCCATCGCCAAGGCCTGATAGGTCGTGTTGCCGCCCCCGAAGGGAAAACTGTCGAGACAGACATCCGCCAACGCCAACAAGCGCATGTAGTCGTCATGGTCCTGGCGCGGCAGGAAGATGACCCGATCGTCGACGCCGGCAAGGCTGCGGGCGAAGCGTGCGCGCAGCCGCTGGCCCCATTCCGGGTAATGCCCTTCCAACAGAACCAGCCGGCCGGCCGGATCGCGTTCCAGTATCCGGCGCAGCGCCGCGTCCATGTCCGGATGGACCTTGAACAGGTTTTGGGCCAGGAAATAGAGCGTCGCGTCCTCCGGCAGGCCGAAATCCGCCCGGGCCTTGGTCGAGGCCGGCGCCTCGGGGCGCGCGTAGGAAAACGGTAGTCCGCCCAACCGCACCAGCCGCTCGCTGTAATGCGCCGCCGCATCGGACGGTTCCGCGGAATCGCAGGACAGGAAGTAGTCGACCGCCGAAATGCCGGTGGTCACCGGATGCCCCCACGTGACGCATTGCACCGGGGCCAGCCGCGCGAAGGCCAGGAAATACGTGACGTAATCCATACCGATATCGGGATAGAACAAGACATCCAACCGGTGGCGCGCGATCTGTTCGCGCGGCGGCTGCAAGCCGGCTTCGAGGCATTCGACATGATCCGCGTAGGACACGAGTTCCGACCGCAACGGATCGTCCGGAACCGGCGCGGTATCGAACAACAGGATCTCGCAATCGTCGCGCCGCGCCAGATGCGCCAGCAACCGCTGCATCAGCCGCCCGATCGAATGGTCGTAGAAGAACCGCGACACGAATCCGATCCGACGCACCGTCGGCCTGCGCCACGGTTCCAGGCAATGCGGCGCGGTCCAGGCCAGCGCGGGGCAGCCGGCTCGATAAAGGGCGGCGAGTTGTTCCTGCAAATGACGGTCATCCGCGCCGTGATAGGCGAGGTAGAATCGGGCACCCCCGCCCTCCCGCGCCGGATGATCCAGGAGTGGCGGCGCAGCGGCGAGAGCGTCGAGCGCTGCTTCGTAGCCGCGACGCGCGTCCGCATAGTCCTCCGCCGACTCCGCGATGACCGGCAGCAGCAAATCCCGGCGCAGGCGCAGCCCGTCGGGCGCGCCGGTGCGCAACGCCAAATCGTATGCCGTCCGGGCCCCGGCCACATCGCCCGCCGCGGCCAGCAGGTTCGCCTTTTCGAGATGCGGCCGATGCCAATCGGGCCGGGCGGCGGCCGCGGCGTCGAAATGAGCGATCGCCGCCTCGGTGTTACGGCGGCGCGCGAGCAACCGACCCAATCCAAATTGGCTCCCCGCATGCTCGGGATTGACAGCAAGCGCGGCGCGATACGCCACCGTCGCCTCGTCGTGCCGCCCAATTTCCGAGAGGATCAGCCCGAGGTAATAGCGCGGGACCTCCCAGTCGGGATCGGCGGTCGCGGCATCGGCGAAATGCGACAACGCCTCGCCGGCCCGCGCCATGCGGTGACAGACCCGGCCCAGTTCGAGACGCCGACGGCTATCATCCGGCGCCTCGGCGCATGCCGCCGACAGCCGTTGCCGCTCGCTTTCGAGATTTTCGCCTTGGGACACGCTCGACACCTTGTTGCCCCTAGCCAAATAGCACCGTCCGGACCATTTGTACTAAGAGAATTTCGGTAATGCGCCGCCTCCCCAGTTCGGATAGGGTTCGGAGGCATTCAGAAACCGGGAGCCGACAGATGAGTTCGCAGGCTGTCCTGAACGAGTCCGACATGCCCGCCGAAGAGTTGGTGCGCGAGATCGCGCAGGCCGCGCATGACGCCAGCTACCAAATGGGCCTGGCCGACAGCGCCACCCGCGACGCCGCGCTCACGGCGGGCGCGGCCGTCATCCGTGACAGCGCCGCGGCCCTCAAGGCGGAGAACGAGAAGGACATGGCCTTCGCCGCCGAAAAAGGCCTCAACGCCGCAATGCAGGACCGGCTGCTGCTGAACGACGAGCGGATCGAGGGCATGGCGGCCGGGCTGGAACAGGTGGCCAGCCTGCCGGACCCGCTGCATCGCAACCTCGGCGAATGGACGCGGCCCAACGGGCTGCGGATTTCCCGAGTCTCGGTGCCGCTCGGCGTCATCGGCATCATCTATGAATCGCGCCCGAACGTGACCGCCGATGCCGGCGGGCTGTGCCTCAAATCCGGCAACGCGGCGATCCTGCGGGGCGGGTCGGAAAGCCTGCATTCCTCCGGCCTGATCGCCAAATGCCTGCAGGACGGGCTGCGCCACGCCGGCCTGCCCAGCAACGCCGTGCAGGCCATCCCGACCCGGGACCGCGAGGCGGTCGGCGCGATGCTACGGATGGCCGGACTGATCGACATCATCGTGCCGCGCGGGGGCAAATCCCTGATCGAGCGAGTGATGACCGAATCCCGCGTGCCGGTCATCGCGCATCTCGACGGCAACTGTCATGTCTACATCCATGAGAAGGCCAACGTGGAGATGGCCTGCGATGTGGTGTTGAACGCGAAGATGCGGCGCACGGGTGTCTGCGGCGCAGCCGAATCGCTGGTGATCGATCGGACCGCCGCCGCGGCACAGCTGCCGGCGATCGTGGATCGGCTGCACGCCGCCGGATGCGAGGTCCGGGGCGACGAGACGGCCCAAGCGGCCGACGACCGCATCCTGCCCGCGACCGATGCGGATTGGGATACGGAATATCTGGACGCGATCCTATCCGTGAAGGTGGTCGACGGTCTGCCGCAGGCGATCGAGCATATCAACGCGCATGGGTCCCACCATACCGACGCCATCGTCACCGACGACGATGCGGCGGCGGCAACCTTCACCAACCGGATCGACAGCAGTATCGTGTTGCACAACGCGTCCACCCAATTCGCCGACGGCGGCGAGTTCGGCATGGGCGCGGAGATCGGCATCTCGACAGGCAAGCTTCACGCGCGCGGCCCCGTCGGCGCAGAACAATTGACGAGCTATAAATACATCGTCCGCGGCGCCGGTCAAATCCGACCCTAAGGTAACAAAACCGTCCATCCGGATTGAATGGCGGCTCACAACCCGTTGTGTAAGATCTGTCTTAGCGTGCCTACACAACCCAGTGTTGATTGTCGTCTCTGTTTGACGGCATAATGATATTGGGGCGTTGTGAATACATAATTGCACTGGGTCATGTCGCACATTCAGCGGGACGATGGCCGCGTTTGTTATCTGCAATCGGTAATCGACGCATCACACGAAGCGATGTTCGTAACCGAGAAGTGTCGGATCGGAAACGCGGGACATCGGATACTCTTCGTCAACACGCCTTTTTCCGAACAGACCGGCTTCAGCAGCGCCGAGGCCATCGGGCGGCCGCCGACCTTTCTTTTCGGCCCCGCCCCGGCCATCGCAGCGCTCGATCGCTTCGCCGAAGCCTTTGACCGGCACCAGCGCACGCAGATCGACCTTCTCTCGCACCGCAAGGACGGATCGGCGTTTCAGGCCGAACTGACCATCAGTCCCATGGTCGTCGATGGTCGCTGCGACCATGCCGTGGCCGTCCAACGCGCAGACGCGCCGGTGCGGCCGGCCGCCGACCCGGCAAGAACGATGCCCGGCGAATTCGGGAATATGGCGGATAGCCTCGGCGAGGCGATCCTCATCCATCGTGACATGGAACCGCTCTTCGCCAATGCCGCCTATCTCGACCTACTGGGATATGAAAGCCTGTCGGAGGCGCTGCAGGAAAAGGGACCATTGTTCAACCTGACGGCCGAAACCCGCTTGCGCCTGCGGAACGCGCGGGCGAACGCCACATCCCTGATGCGGCGGCGCAACACCTTTAGATATCAAGCAGTCCGAACCGACGGCCGGACGGTGCGCTTGTTCGCTCGATGCCATCGTGTCGATTGGCCCGGCGGGCCGGCGACGTTGATGTCGATCACGCCGGAGCGACAACCGCAAACACGGCGGATCAAAACGATCGCACGTCAACCGGCCGAACGCGCCGCACCCGCTGCGGCGAACCAAGCGCCTGTCTTGGACGGGTCGCTGATCGAGCGGCTCGTCGACTCCGTCCCGATGATGGTGGCCTACAAGGACCGGAACCTCGTTTACCAATATGCCAATCAGCTCTTCTCCGATTGGGTTGGCTTGCCCCGCGAATCCATCATCGGGCGTCACGTATCGGAAATCCGCAACGAGAGTCACTATCAAATGATGAAGCCGCGGCGGGCCGATGTCTTTGCCGGCAAGACGCTGCGCTACGATACGACCCGCGACGTACCGGGTCTGGGCCTTCGCAACCTGGCGGTACTGCTGGTCCCGCACCGCAACCAGACCGGTACCGTCGAGGGCTATTTCACGCTGGTCAATGACGTGACCGAGCTGAAGGACATTGAGAAAGCGTTGGCGCAGCGCGAATCGCAACTCAACCTTATTATCGATTCGGTCCCCGCGTTGATCACCTATCGCGACCGGAACCTGTGTTATCGCTACGTCAACAAGACATTCGAAGAATGGTACGGCCTGCCGCCGGACCAGGTTATCGGCCAACGGATGACCGATATCCTCAGCGTTTCGACCTTCGCGAGGGTCAAGCCGTATCTCGACCGCGTCCTGGCCGGCGAGGGGGTGCAGTATGAAATCGAAACCCGATATCCGGAAATCGGTGACCGCCGGGTGCTGGTCAATTTCGTGCCGCACAAAGACGAGACCGGCGGTGTCGTTGGATTTTTTACGATCTCGCAGATCATGGCGCCGGGCGGTAACGGCGATGGCATCGTTGAGCGCCTGCAATCGGCCACGCCCGGTTGACGGCCATTCGGGCGCGCGGGATGATGCCGCCGTCATGCTCCGACCCCTTGATTCGACATCCCCGTCTTGACCACCCTATCGGGACAGACGCGGCAGCAGTGCAGAACGCGCCATCCGGCGCGGCGCATCGGTTTGTTGGGCGGGTCTTTCAACCCGGCGCATGACGGACACCGCCACATCAGCCTCGAAGCCCTAAAACGCCTCGATCTCGACGAGGTCTGGTGGCTGGTATCGCCGCAAAATCCCTTGAAACCGGCGGCGGATATGGCGCCCCTGGCAGACCGGATGACGGGGGCGCAGGCCATGGCCCGGCATCCGCGCATTCGCGTCACCGACATCGAGGATCGTCTCGGCACGCGCTATACGGTCGATACCTTGCGCCAGCTTCGCCGCCGTTATTGCAACCATCGCTTTGTATGGCTCATCGGAGCCGACAACCTTATCCAGATACCGTTCTGGAAGGCATGGCAAGAAATCTTTCATACTGTCGGCGTTGCGGTTTTCGCCCGCCCGTCCTATTCTCTACCGGCATTGGCGGGCCGTGCGGCGACACGATTTGCCGCCTCAAGGGTACCGGAGGAGCAAGCTCCGAGCCTGGCATGGCGAAAACCGCCCGCGTGGGTGTTTATCCGCAACCGGCTCCACCCGGCGTCTTCGACATCGATCCGAGCCGAGCGAGGGAAGACAACGCAACCAGTTGATTAACGGGGAAAGACCATATCAACCGAGACTTTGACTCCGCCGACGACGGACTCGCTTCTGGCTCTCATCGTGCAGTCCCTGGATGACGATCAGGCCATCGACATCACCAAATTGGACCTCAAGGGCAAGACCAGCATCGCCGACTATATGGTGATCGCGTCTGGCACGTCCACGCGCCATGTCAGCGCCATGACCGACCACCTGCTCCGCCGCATTAAAAGCAGCGGAATCAAAGGGACGTCGGTCGAAGGCGCATCCCAGGCCGACTGGGTGCTGATCGACGCCGGCGACGTGCTGGTCCACCTGTTTCGTCCGGAAGTCCGCGAGTTCTATAAGCTGGAGAAGCTTTGGGGCGACTTTCCGCTGCAGGACGACACGCGGCTCAACACCGCCGCCGGGTAGCCGCCCGTGGCGCCGCGGCAAGCCGCCCTGGACATTACGGTTGCCGCCATCGGCCGCGTGCGGCGCGGTCCCGAACGAGACCTCATCGAAAACTATCGGAAACGACTTTCCTGGGCCGTCACGATCCGTGAAGTGGAGGAAAAGCGTCCCCTGCCAATGGCGGAACGTCGGGCGCGCGAAGGCGAACGCCTGCTGGCCGCGGTGCCGGACGGCGCCCTCTTGGTCGCCCTGGACGAAAAGGGCCGACAATTCAGCAGCGAGGAATTCGCCGATCAACTCGGAAATTGGCGGGAATCAGGGCGTCGGGAGCTTGCCTTCGCCATCGGCGGCGCCGACGGGCTGGACCGGGCCGTTACCGACCGCGCAACAATGTTACTGGCGCTGGGGCGCATGACATGGCCACATATGATGGCCCGATGCATGCTTGTCGAACAGCTGTATCGGGCCCAACAAATCCAGGCGGGGCATCCCTACCACAAGGGGTAGTCCGGAACCGTTTTCTTGGCCCTGGAAACCGGGTATTCTCCGCCCACATTACTGATAATTGACCCGATTTGGCGATTATGACAGCGACAGCACAAAGACCCGTTTTGCTCTGCATTTTGGATGGATGGGGCGACCGGGAAGCGACCGAAAACAACGCGATTGCGCAAGCGAAGACCGGGGTTTGGGACCGCCTGACCGCGACCTGCCCCCGTGGCCAGCTTGACGCATCCGAAGACCATGTCGGCCTGCCGGCGGGTCAGATGGGAAATTCCGAGGTCGGCCATATGAATCTCGGCGCGGGCCGGGTCGTGCTGCAGGATCTGCCGCGGATCGACCGGGCCTTTGCCGATGACGCCGTCGGCGCGATCCCGGCCTTCCAGGCCTTTACCGCCGCGTTGAAGAACAGCGGCGGCACCGCGCATATTCTGGGCCTGCTGTCGCCCGGCGGCGTACACTCCCACCAGGATCACGTGGCAGGGATGGTGCGCCTGCTCACCGGCGCCGGCATACCCTGCGTCGTCCATGCGATACTGGACGGCCGGGATACGCCCCCGTCGAGCGCCAAGGACTGCATGGCGTCTTTTCTGGAAGACTGTCCCGGCACGACGGTCGCCACGGTGACCGGCCGCTATTACGCGATGGACCGGGACAACCGGTGGGACCGCGTCGAAAAAGCCTATCGCGCCGTCGCCGAAGGGATCGGCGAGCCCGCGCATGATCCGCTCGCGGCGATCGAAGCGTCCTACGCAAACGACGTGACCGACGAATTCATGTTACCGGCCGTTGTCGGCGGATATCAGGGCATGGCCGACGGTGACGGGCTGCTGATGGCCAATTTCCGGGCCGACCGGGCGCGCGAAATCCTGCACACCCTGGTCGATCCGAATTTCGACGGCTTCGACCGCGGCGAGACAGTCGATCTCGCCGCCCGCCTCGGCATGGTCGAGTATTCCACGGCATTGAACGCTTTCCTGCCCGCGCTCTTCCCCTCTGTAGAACTCGCCAACGTGTTAGGGCAGGTGCTCGCGGACGCAGGCAAGAAACAATTGCGGATCGCCGAGACCGAGAAATACGCGCATGTGACGTTCTTCTTCAACGGCGGAGAAGAGACCTCGTTCGAGGGGGAGGAGCGGATTCTCGTGCCGTCCCCCAAGGTTGCGACCTACGACCTGCAACCGGAGATGTCGGCGGTCGAGGTGACCGACCATCTAATCGAAGCCATCGAAAGCGACGCCTTCGACTTCATCCTGGTGAATTTCGCCAACACCGATATGGTCGGCCACACCGGCAATCTCGCCGCGGCGGTTAAAGCTGTCGAAACCGTGGACGCCTGCCTCGGCCGTCTGGATCGCGCGGTCCGCGCCGCCGGTGGCGTCATGCTGATCACGGCGGATCATGGTAACGCAGAATTGATGATCGATCCGGCGACTGGCCAGCCGCACACGGCGCATACCTGCAATTTGGTCCCCTTGGTCCTGACCGGGGAGAAACATGACGTTGCGGCGCTGGAGAACGGCAAGCTGGCGGATATCGCGCCCACGGTGCTCGACCTTCTGGGCCTTCAGCAACCGACTGAAATGACGGGAAAATCATTGATCATTCATGCCGAGGAGCAGCGTGAAGCCGGCTGACCTGACAGCACGGTATCGGTCGCGGACCGCGCCTCTTCTCGCGGTCGCCGCCGCGCTGTTGCTGAACGTGCCGACCGGAGCGGGGGCGCAGGACAAGCGCACGCTCAACAAGCTGGAACGCGAGATCGAGGCGCAGCAGAACCGCGCCGCGACCCTCCGCGAGAAATCGAACAAGCTCGCGACCGAACTCAAGGTGTTGCGCCGGCAGTCGATCGATAAGGCGCGCGCGACACAGGACAGCGAGACGCTGCTGACCCGCCTCGAGGCGCAATTGGCCGAGACGCAGAACGAACTCGCGGAGCGCGAAACGGCGCTGCAGCGGCAAACACAGCAATTCGGCGGGACGATCAACGCGTTGGAGCGATTGTCCAGAAACCCGCCGCAGGCCCTCCTGATGTCGCAGGGCAAGCCGATCGAAATCGTCCGGCGCGCCATGTTGCTGCGCGCCGCGCTGCCGGTGATTCAGGATCGCGCCGATGACCTGCGGGCGAAGATTTCCGCGCTCGCCGAGACCCGGGAAGATGTCGCCCGCCAGCTCGACGTCCTCAAAAACGCCACCGATGATTACACCGGCCAGCGCATCGAACTGAACACGCTGATCAAGCGCAAGGCGGATTTGCTCAAAGCGACGGAATCCGAGCAACGGCGCATCAACAAACGAATTCAGAAACTGGGCCGCGAAGCCAAAAATCTGAAGGACCTATTCGCGCGCCTCGAAGCCGAACGTCCTGCGCCGCCCATGGCGGCCCCGTCGCCGCGGTCCACCGTCATCCCCGCGCCGCCTCCATTGGCCGCGCCGCCGGCCGGACAACAGCAGACGGCCTTGCTCAACCTGCCGCGGCCCGATGCGCTGCGGCCGTTCCCGGACCAAGGGTCCATTACCAGTCCGGCCCGCGGGAAGGTCACGCGCCACTACGGCGAGACGAATGCGTTCGGGAACACCGCCAAGGGCATCACGATCAATACCCGCGCCGCCGCCAGCATCGTCGCCCCCTATGACGGAAAGGTGGTTTTTGCCGGACCGTTCAAAGGATATGGGCAGATATTGATTATCGAGCACAGCGGTGGATATCATACCTTACTCGCCGGTATGGCGAATGTTGACACGAGCGTCGGGCAATGGTTGCTTGCGGGGGAACCCGTTGGGGCCATGGCCGAATCAGACAAGGACGGTCCTCGGCTTTATTTCGAACTGCGTCGCCGAGGACAACCCGTGAATCCTTTGCCCTGGTTTGTTGAGTACCGCAAAAGGGCGAGAGGATAGGAACGACCGTGGCCCTGAAATTGCAATCGTTTGAATGCCATAAGGCTGCGGACATTGTCGATCGAACAGAGAGGATGATGAAGGCATGAAGCGCAAAATGCCGATTGTCGTTATTGCTGTCGCCGCCGGCGCCATGCTCGGCCTGATGGCGGGTAAATTTGTGCCAGTCGGGCACGCCGCAGAAGACAAATCCGACACCTATCGGATGTTGGAGTTGTTCGGCGATGTCTTCGAACGCGTCCGCAACGATTACGTCGAGCAAGTCTCGGACGAAGAGCTTATCGAAGCGGCCATTGATGGCATGTTGGTCCATTTGGACCCGCATTCGTCCTTCCTGAACAAGCGCAAGTTCCGCGACATGCAGGTGCAGACGCGCGGCGAGTTCGGCGGGCTCGGCATCGAAGTCACGATGGAAAAGGGCTATGTCAAAGTCGTATCGCCGATCGACGAAACGCCGGCGTCACGCGCCGGGCTCAAGGCGGGCGACCTGATCACGCATCTCGATGGCGATCCGGTACAGGGCCTGACGCTGAGCGAAGCCGTCGAGAAAATGCGCGGCCCGATCAAGACCGACATCAATTTGACGATCCGGCGATCCCCGACGAATACCTTCGACGTCTCGATCACCCGCGACAAGATCCGAATCCAGTCGGTGCGGTCGCGCGCCGAGGGCAAGGTCGGCTATATCCGAATCACCAGCTTCAGCGAGCAAACCGACAAAGGGCTCAAAAAGGCGGTGGACAAGATCAAGAAGGAAGTCGGCGACGATGTTCTCGGATACGTGCTCGACCTGCGCAACAATCCGGGCGGCCTGCTCGACCAGGCGGTGACGGTATCCGACAGTTTCCTCGAACAAGGCGAAATCGTCTCGACGCGCGGTCGCGAGGAAGAAGGCGGCCAACGGTTCAACGCCACGTCGGGCGATCTTGTCGACGGCAAGCCGATCGTCGTGCTGATCAACGGCGGTTCCGCGTCGGCGTCGGAAATTGTCGCGGGCGCCTTGCAGGATCACCGCCGGGCGGTGCTGCTCGGCACCAAGACCTTCGGCAAAGGATCGGTGCAGACGATCATTCCGCTCGGCCGCAGCGGCGCAATCAAACTGACGACGCAACGCTACTACACGCCAAGCGGCCGCTCGATCCAGGCGAAAGGCATCGAGCCGGACATCGAAGTCCGGCCGGCCCGCATCGAAACGCTCGAGAACAACCGGCCGCGTCGGTCCGAACGCGACCTCAGAGGGGCGCTCGACAGCGAAGACGAACCCGGCGCCAAGGACGAGAAGGCCGATCCGGAAACGAGCGCGAACGATAACCAAGATCCGCAGAAAAGCGACAAGAAGCCGGCGGACGAACCCGAAACGTCCGATGCCAAACCGCAGGACTACCAGCTCGATCGGGCATTGGACCTGTTGCGGGGCATCGCCATGTTCCATAGCAAGAAGATGGTCAACTAGGGTCCTAACACGCTGAAGATACCGTTCCTCAAACGCCGCATCGATCCGGAAGTCTCTGACGAGACTTCCTCGGATGCGGACGATGCGCCGGATCGCGGCGGGCGAGTCGCGCTTCCGTCGGTACTGCTGATCGTCGCCTGGGGCATCACCCTGACGACTATGGCCGGCGGCGGCGTTTGGCTGTTGCTGAGCGGGTCGTCGGAGGACGGCGTTCAGCAGCCCCGTGTCACGATGTCCCTGAACAGTTTCCGCGACGCCGAACCGGTGGAGCGAAACGCCGCGGGCATCGACGGACAATCGCCGGTCGATACGCCGGGGGGCGGCGATACGGCGACGGCGCATGGGCGGAAAATGGCCAAGCGCGAACAGATCGCCGCCGCCGGGATGCATCCGCATCCCGATCCCCTGTTGCTGGAACAAAGCGACCTTGGCCCCTTGCCCGTGATCGGCAAGGACGGCCGGGTGCCATGGCGCGTCTACGCGAGACCCTACAGCCTGTTGGATGAACGACCCCGCATCGCCATCATCATCACCGGGCTCGGCGTGTCGGAAACGCTGACGCAGCAGGTCATCGAGGCAATGCCGGGGCCCGTAACGCTATCCTTTGCGGCCTTCAGCAAGAATCTCAAGACATGGATCGACAAGAGCCGCGCCGATGGCCACGAGGTGTTGATCGATCTGCCGATGGAGCCGGTCGACTACCCGGCCAGCGACCCGGGGCCGCATACGCTGCTGGCCAGCGTTCCGGCCGATCAGAACCTCCGGCAGCTCGAATGGATTCTAAGCCGGGCCACCGGCTACGTCGGCGTCGCGACATTCATGGGATCCGGCCTCGGCACGAAACCGCGGGCGCTCAATCCCATCCTGATGGAACTGAAAGGCCGTGGCCTGCTGTTGGTCGATACACGGGAAACGCCGGTCAGCCTGACCGGTAAACTGGCGCGCGAAATGGGCATGACCGTCGCCTCGAACGAGTCGTTCATCGACCGACAGCCCGCCGGCAAGGTGATTTCCAAGCGACTGGCGGAGTTGGAGGAACGGGCAACGAATTATGGCGGCATCGTCGCCGTCGCCCGCCCGCTGCCCGTGACGCTTCGGCAATTGAAGCCTTGGATCGCCAGCCTCGACGGCAAAGGACTTGCACTGGCACCGGTCTCCGCGCTCGCCACCAGCAAATCAAATTAGCCGACATGACGGACGGCGAAGACCCCCGGCCCTATCGCCCCTGCGTCGGGATCATGCTCTTCAATGCCGCCGGCCATGTTTTCGTCGGCAAGCGCGTCGATGTGGACGGCGATCACTGGCAGATGCCGCAAGGAGGGATCGACCCTGGCGAGACCCCGCGACAGGCGGCGCTTCGGGAACTGGAGGAAGAAACCGGCACGGACAAGGCGGAAATCCTGGCGGAAAGCGCGGCGTGGCATCGCTACGACCTGCCGCCGGACCTGTCCCGCAAAGCCTGGAAAGGACGGTTCCGGGGCCAGGAACAACGCTGGTTTGCGATGCGGTTCACCGGTCGGGATTCGGATATCGACCTCGATGCGCATGTCACCGAATTTTCCGCCTGGCAATGGGTGCCGGTCGACCGTTTGAGCGACCTGATCATTCCCTTCAAACGCGACGTTTACCGCGATCTGGTCGCGGAGTTCGCCCGGTTCGCTGCCGTTTCCGACAGGAAATCCGGTTAAGGACACGCGCGCGTTTACGGTTTGTTAACCATGATGCCGTATAAGACGCTTGGGGAACCGCGTTTGCGGTGACCAGATTACTTGGCGAGCGAACGGCGCATGATCGACGCTTTGACGACTTCCGGACTGTTTCTCGGCACCGGTCGCCCCGACGCGACGGACCGGTCCGCGCGTCAGCCCGGCGTCACCCTAGCCGAACGGCCGAACGGCAACGCGACGCCGGCCGGTTCCGCCAATTCGAACGGACCCAACCTGACCGCCGCCCCGGTACCGCCGCTGGATATCAGCAGCCAGACGACCGCCCAGGAACAAGAACCGGATGAAGGCCAGCAACCGACGCCCGACCAGAATCCGGAACAGGCCCCGCAACAAGCCGCCGGACAGGCATCCCCGCTCACCGGCAGGAAGGATGGCGAAGGGCCGGACGGACTGACCGAAGCGGAGCGTAAGCAAGTCCAGAAACTGCAGCAGCGAGACCGCGAGGTGCGCGCCCATGAGGCCGCCCATAAAGCCGTCGGCGGCAGCCTTGCGAGCGCGCCGTCCTTCGAGACGGTCACCGGGCCCGATGGCCGGTCCTATGCGGTCTCCGGCGAAGTCAGAATCGACACGAGCACGGTGCCGAACAATCCGGAAGCGACCATCCGTAAGATGGAAATCGTTCGGCGGGCCGCCTTGGCGCCATCCGAACCCTCGGCCAAGGACCGGCAAGTCGCCGCCGACGCGTCCGCCAAGATCCAACAAGCCCGCGCGGAGAAGCGCGAGCAAGACGCCGAGGAGCGCGAAAAGGTCGAAGAATCCGATGAAGCCGCATCCTCTGGTGAGGCCTCCCGCCCGCCGTTATCGCCCATCGCGGAGGCCGGCGAGTCGGCCATCGCTGGCCGCGACGATCGTTCGGGTGGCAATACGGCCACGATCAGCCCGGGCGCGCTGCTCAACCTGGTCGCCTGACCCTGCCCGGACAGACGAGCGGCGCCCAATAGGACGCCGTCAGCGACATTCCGAAAACCCTGGAAGGCGGATTAATAGGCCGGCGAATCGATTGCCGTGAGCTTGGCTTCGGCGACTGCGATCTGCGCCGTAAGCGCCGCCTCGTCGTCCTCGTCACCTGCAGACAATTGGCGACGCAGACCGGAGATCTGCGCTTCGACATCCGCACGGTCGATGTCGTCGACCGGCACCGCCTCTTCGGACAACACGGTACAACGCTCCGCCGTCACCTCCGCAAACCCACCGGCGACGAAGATGCGCGTGCTGATCGCTGTTCCCTGATAAACCGTGATCGTCCCGGCCCGCACGGTCGAGATGACCGGCGCATGCCCGCCGAGGATGCCGAAATCGCCCTCGGTGCCCGGCACGATGACCATGTCGACTTCTTCGGACACCAAGAGGCTTTCCGGCGAGACCAGTTCGAAATTGACTTTATCGGTCACCGATCGCTCCTTCGCCCGCTCTTAGGCCGCTTCCGCCGCCAACTGCTTGGCCCGTTCGATCGCTTCTTCGATCGACCCGACCATGTAGAAGGCTTGTTCGGGCAGGTCGTCGTACTCGCCGTCAACGATCGCCCGGAAGCTCTTGATGGTGTCTTCGAGATCGACCAGCTTGCCCGGCGAGCCGGTGAACACCTCGGCGACGTGGAACGGCTGCGACAGGAAGCGCTGAATCTTACGGGCGCGGGTGACCGTAAGCTTGTCGTCTTCCGACAGTTCGTCCATGCCGAGAATGGCGATGATTTCCTGCAGCGACTTGTACGACTGCAGAATCTCCTGCACGTCGCGCGCCGTCTGGTAATGCACGTCGCCGACGATGCGCGGATCGAGGATACGGCTGGTCGAGTCGAGCGGATCCACCGCCGGGTAGATGCCAAGCTCGGCGATCTGCCGCGACAACACCGTGGTCGCGTCCAGATGCGAGAAGGCGGTCGCCGGCGCCGGGTCGGTCAAGTCATCGGCCGGGACATAAATCGCCTGCACCGAGGTGATCGAGCCCTTCTTGGTCGTCGTGATGCGCTCTTGCAGGTTGCCCATGTCGGTGCCCAGCGTCGGCTGATAGCCCACCGCCGACGGGATACGGCCGAGCAGCGCGGAAACTTCCGAGCCTGCCTGCGTGAAGCGGAAGATGTTGTCGACGAAGAACAGCACGTCCTGGCCTTCTTCATCGCGGAAATACTCGGCCACCGTCAATCCGGTCAGGCCGACACGGGCGCGGGCGCCCGGCGGCTCGTTCATCTGACCGTAAACCAGCGCCGCTTTCGAATCGCCTTCGAGGTTGATCACCCCGGAGTCCATCATTTCATGGTACAGGTCGTTGCCTTCGCGGGTCCGCTCGCCGACGCCGGCGAACACCGAATACCCGCCATGCGCCTTGGCGATGTTGTTGATCAGTTCCATGATCAGCACGGTCTTGCCGACCCCGGCGCCGCCGAACAGGCCGATCTTACCGCCCTTGGAATACGGCGTCAGAAGGTCGATGACCTTGATGCCCGTGACCAACTGCTCGGTCTCCGTCGACTGATCGACGAATTCCGGCGCGGGGCGATGAATGGGATAGGTCTTCGCATTGCCGATCGGGCCACGGTCGTCGATCGGCTCGCCGACGACGTTGACGATCCGGCCCAGCGTCTCGGGACCGACCGGCACCGAAATCGGTTCGCCGGTATCTTCGACTTCCTGGCCGCGGACCATGCCGTCCGTGGTGTCCATCGCGATACAGCGCACCGTGTTCTCGCCCAGATGCTGCGCGACTTCGAGCACCAGACGCCGGCCTTGGTTTTCCATGTGCAATGCGTTGAGAATCTCCGGCAGCTCGCCGTCGAAGTGCACGTCGACGACGGCGCCCAGCACCTGGGTTACATGACCGATCGTGTTCTTCGCCATACCTCGGCTCCTATTGATCTGCCCGCTTAAAGCGCTTCCGCGCCCGAAATAATCTCGATCAGTTCCTTCGTGATGAAGGCCTGGCGGGTTCGGTTATAGTTCAAAGTCAGCTTGTTGATCATATCGCCTGCGTTCCGCGTGGCGTTATCCATCGCCGTCATCCGGGCGCCCTGCTCGGACGCAAAGGATTCGAGCAATGCGCGGAAAACCTGCACCGACAAATTCCGCGGCAGCAAGTCGCTCAGGATATCTTCTTGCGACGGTTCATATTCATAGGGCGCGCCATCGTCGGGCGTCGCTTCTTCTTCGGCGCCCTCTTCGGGTTCCGGCGGCGCGAAGGGAATGACCTGCTGCGGCGTCACCTCTTGCGTCAGCGCCGAAACGAACTTGTTATAGACGACGGTGCAGACGTCGAACTCCCCCTCTTCGTACATCTCCGCAATCCGCTGGGCAATTTCGGTTGCGCCCTCGTAACTCGGCGACGGCTTGCAGACTTCCGGCATTTCGACCACCAGCATCGACGGAAACTCCCGTTTGACCAACGAGATTCCCTTACGGCCGACGCAAAACAGCTTGACCGTCTTGCCGTCGTTCACGAGCTTCTGGACCTGAAGGCGCACATTCCGCATCAGGTTGATGTTGAAGCCACCGCACAGCCCGCGGTCCGTCGAGACGAACACCAGAAGATGCGTATCGTCCTTGCCGGTGCCCGCAAGCAACGGCACGTTGCTCGACCCGCCGGTCGCCGCCGCCAGCGATCCCAACATCCGCTCCATGCGTTCCGCATACGGCCGCGCCGCCGTCGCCTGATCCTGCGCGCGGCGCAGTTTCGCGGCGGCGACCATTTTCATGGCCGACGTGATGCGCTGTGTCGACTTGACGTTGGTGATCCGGGTTCGAAGATCTTTGAGACTGGGCATCGGTGCTGACCGCTATCTTCCGTTTCGATCAGGCAAAGGTCTTGGAAGCGTTGCCGATAATCTCATTCAGCTTCTTCTCCGTCTCGTCGGAGATTTCGCCTTCGTCGCGGATCGCCGCCAGCACATCGCTATGCTTGGAGCGGAATCCCTCGAGCAACGATTGCTCGAAGCGCCCGATGTCACTGATCTCGATAGTGTCCAGGTAGCCGTTGACACCCGCGAAAATCGAGACGACCTGCTCTTCCACCGGCAGGGGCGAATACTGCGCCTGCTTCAGGAGTTCGGTCAGCCGCGATCCGCGCGCCAGAAGGCGCTGCGTCGACGCATCCAGATCGGAGGCAAACTGCGAGAAGGCTTCCATTTCGCGATACTGCGCCAATTCGAGCTTGATCGAACCGGCAACCTGCTTCATCGCCTTCACCTGCGCCGCAGACCCGACGCGAGAGACCGACAAGCCAACGTTAATCGCCGGGCGGACGCCTTTATAGAACAGGTCCGTTTCCAGGAAAATCTGGCCGTCCGTAATCGAAATGACATTGGTCGGAATATAGGCCGACACGTCGTTCGCCTGGGTTTCGATGACCGGCAACGCGGTCATCGATCCGGCGCCTTCGCTGTCGTTCATCTTCGCCGCGCGCTCCAACAGGCGCGAATGCAGATAGAACACGTCACCGGGATACGCTTCGCGTCCCGGCGGGCGGCGCAGCAGCAGCGACATCTGGCGATACGCCGTCGCCTGCTTCGACAGATCGTCATAAATGATCAGCGAATGCATGCCGTTGTCGCGGAAATACTCACCCATCGCGCAACCGGCATAAGGCGCCAGGAACTGCATCGGCGCCGGTTCGGACGCCGTGGCGGACACGACGATCGAATAATCCATCGCGCCGTAGTCTTCCAGCGTCTTCACGACCTGCGCCACCGTCGAGCGCTTCTGCCCGACCACCACATAGATGCAGTACAGCTTCTTCGCTTCGTCGCCGGTATCGTTAATCGATTTCTGGTTAAGAATCGCGTCGATCGCAACGGCGGTCTTGCCGGTCTGGCGGTCGCCGATGATCAGTTCGCGCTGGCCGCGGCCCACCGGCACCAGCGCATCGAGCGCCTTGAGGCCGGTCTGCACCGGCTCGTGCACCGATTTCCGCGGGATGATGCCCGGCGCCTTGACTTCGACGAGGCGGCGCTCGGTGGCGTCGACAGGTCCCTTGCCGTCGATCGGGTTGCCCAAGGCGTCCACGACGCGGCCCAGCAATCCCTTCCCGACCGGCACGTCCACGATTGTACCGGTCCGTTTGACGATATCACCTTCGCCGATATCGCGGTCGTCGCCGAAAATCACGACGCCGACGTTATCGGCTTCGAGATTCAGCGCCATTCCCTTGATGCCACCGGGAAATTCGACCATTTCACCGGCCTGAACATTATCGAGCCCGTAGACGCGCGCAACACCGTCACCGACCGAGATCACTTGCCCAACTTCGGCGACATCCGTTTCCGCGCCGAAATTCGCGATCTGCTCCTTGAGAATGGCCGAAATTTCTGCAGCCTTGATTTCCATCAGGCGGCCCCTTTCATCGCGAGTTTCATCTTCTGAAGTTGTGTCTTGAGGGAGGAGTCGACCATGCGGCTGCCGACCTTAACGACAAGTCCGCCGATCAGCGCCGGATCCACGTCGACCGACAACGCGACCTTGCCGCCAACGGCAGTCCGCAGCGCCGCCTCCAACGATTCGGTCTGGGCCGGCGACAGTTGCTGCGCCGAGGTAACCTCGGCCGTGATTTCGCCACGGCGTTCCGCAAGCTCCGCGAGATATCCCCGGATCATCGCCTGCAACGCGAACAATCGCCGATTCGCCGCTACCAACCCTATGAAATTACGTGTCAGTTGATCCGCGCCGGCGATTTCCAAAAGCGCCGCCATGGCCCGGCCCGACTCGGCCCGACTCACCACCGGATTACGGATCAGCCGCTGAAGGTCGTCGTTGCCCGCAATCATGGACTCCAGGTTCCGCAAATCCCCTGCGACCTGATCCAACTTCCGCTGCTCGTCAGCCAATTCGAACAAGGCCAACGCGTAGCGGGCGGCAACGCCCGTATCGCCTGCTGTCGATGCCAACCTGGGATAACTCCCGATTTACTCCGGAAACCGCTGCCGAAACGCAGCTCCTCAATACTCCCCGATGCCCTGAGACTTGTTGCCTGGCCCCGAAGGCGAGCGGTGTGTAGCACATGCACTAAAGGGGCGCAAGCCGACTTGGCCATCCCAGAAAGTCGCAGAATTCGTTATAAAAAGCTATAGGGATCGACGTCGATTTGCACACGCACCGAACCGGGCAATTTGAACGCGCCGAGCCATGCCCGCAGGAGCCGCTGGACCGCGACCGTTCGGCCGGTCTTCATCAGAAACCGACGGCGATGCCGACCGCGCAACCGCGCCAACGGCGCCGGGGCCGGCCCCAACACGCGAACGCCGGCCTCCCGCGGCGCCCGGCGCGCCAGCGCGCGGCAAACAGCATCCACCTGTTCCTCTTTCGGCCCGCTCACGATCACCGCCGCAAGCCGGCCGAACGGCGGCCAGCCGCCAGCTTCGCGCTGCGCCGCCTCCTCGGCCAGGAACCGGTCGCGGTCGCCGTCGGTCAACGCCGTGATGACCGGATGGTCCGGATTATAGGTCTGCAGCAGGACCTGTCCGGGATGGTCGGCCCGCCCCGCACGCCCCGCGACCTGATGCAATAGTTGGTAGGTGCGCTCTCCGGCCCGCAGATCTCCACCGGTCAGGCCAAGGTCCGCGTCGATCACGCCGACCAGCGTCAGCATCGGGAAATGATGCCCCTTCGCCACCAACTGGGTCCCGATCAGGATATCGATCTCATGATCACGCATTTGTTGCAGCACTTGCTGGAGCGCGGCAGGTCCATGCACCGAATCGCTGGTCATGCACGCCACGCGCGCCTCGGGAAACAGCGAGACGACTTCCTCGGCCACCCGCTCCACCCCCGGGCCGCAGGCAACCAGGCTATCCTCCGCCCCGCAGGACGGGCAGACGTCCGGATAGCGGGCGTGATACCCGCAGTGATGACATTCGAGCCGCCGCGCCAACCGGTGTTCGACAAGCCAAGCAGTGCAGTTGGGGCACTCCAGCCGATGTCCGCAGGACCGGCACAGCGTCAACGGCGCGTATCCCCGACGATTCAGGAACAGCAGGCTCTGTTCGCCCGCGCCCAGCGTCGCGGCCAGCGCGTCGCGCAGCGGCGGCGACAGCCAATTCTGCCGTGGCGGGCCGTCCTTTCGCATATCGACGACCGAAATCGCCGGCAAGCCCGACGCGCCGAAGCGGGACGGCAGATGCAGCAGGTCGTAGCGTCCGTTCCGGACGTTGACAATGGTTTCCAAGGACGGCGTCGCAGACACGAGCACCACCGGCCGCTCCGCGATCCGGCCGCGCACGACAGCCATGTCGCGCGCGTTGTAGGCGATCCCGTCTTCCTGCTTGAACGACCCGTCATGCTCCTCGTCGACCACGACAAGGCCGAGTTTCGCATACGGCAGAAACAACGCCGACCGCGCGCCGACCACCACGGATCCGGTCCCGTCGGCAACAGCGCGCCAACCGCGCCGCCGCTGAACCTGGGTCAGGTCGGAATGCCATTGCACCGGCGACGCACCGAACCGTTCGGAGAACCGCTGCAGCCATTGCGCGGTCAGCGCAATTTCCGGCAACAGCACCAGAACCTGCTCCCCGCGCCGTAAGGTTTCGGCGATCGCCTCGAAATACACCTCGGTCTTGCCGGCCCCGGTGACGCCGTCGAGGACGCTGACGCTGAACGATTCGGAGCGGACCCGGCGAACCAGATCGTCGGCCGCGGGCTTTTGCTCCGCCGTCAGATCGGGCGCGGGCATGCACGGGTCGGGCCGTGCCGGCGGCGCATCGGGCAGCGGGACTTTCTGCAGCACACCCAGTTTCGCTAGCCCCGTCACGACACCGGTGCCGACGCCGGCCTCGCGCGCCAATTCGCTCGCCCCGCGCGGCATGCCGTCGCCGGCGACGGCCATCACGCGCATCCGGCCGGCGGTCGGCTTAACCTCCGGCGCGGATTCCGTCACGCGATACCCCATGCGCGGTTTCGGCGGCTCCAAGGCGGCCGGAACGCTCATCGCCATGCGCAGAACCGATCCCGGCGGGGCCAGCGTATAGGCCGCGACCCAATCGACGAATCGGCGGCTCGAGTCGGGCAGCGGGGCGGCATCGAGGCATCCCTGGATATCCTTCAGCCGATCGTCCGCCACATCGCCGGATCCTTCCAACGACCACACCACGCCGACCGCGTCGCGGCGGCCGAAAGGCACGGAAACAAAGGCGCCCAGCGCCACGTCGATATCCTGCGGAACCCGGTAGTCATAGGCGCCGGCGAGCGGCAAGGGCAGCAAAACCTGCACCCGCCGAGCGTGTCCATTGATCGCGGTAGTTGATGTGGTATGGGGAGGCGGCATCGGGTAGAGTGTAGCCAAATCGGGCCCGTGCCGGCTATCCCGAAGCGCGGGCGCAAAATAGGAGTTTCATTGCGGCATGAAGTTCTTCGTGGACACCGCCGAGATCGACGACATCAGGACCCTCGCGGAAACCGGACTGGTGGATGGCGTCACAACGAACCCATCCTTGATTCACAAGTCGGGTCGCGACTTCCTGGAAGTCATCGCGGAGATTTGCGATCTGGTCGACGGCCCCGTCAGCGCCGAAGTCGCGGCGACGGACTACCCGACGATGCTGGAGGAAGGCCGCAAACTCGCCAAGATCGCCAGCAATGTGGCCGTGAAGGTGCCGCTGACGCCGGACGGGCTCAAGACCTGCCGCGCGCTCAGCCAGGCCGGCACGCAGGTCAACGTGACGCTCTGCTTCTCCGCGAACCAGGCGATCCTGGCGGCAAAGGCGGGGGCCACCTTCATCTCCCCCTTCATCGGCCGGCTCGACGATATCGCGACGGACGGCATGGATTTGATAGCCGACATCTGCGACGTCTATGCGAACTATCCGGAATTCCCGACCGAGGTGCTGGTCGCATCCGTGCGGCATCCGATGCATGTCCTGCAAGCCGCGAAACTCGGCGCGGACGTGGCGACGGTGCCTCCCGGCGTGATCTGGCAGATGTTCAATCATCCGCTGACCGAGAAGGGCCTCGCGGCCTTCGTCGCCGATTGGCAAAAAACCGGCCAGTCGATCCTGTAACGGCTGTTTCGATGGCACAAAAGCTCAAAGGCGCGAAACCCGAGACCGGCCTCAGTGCGGCGCGGGTCACGGAATTCCTGCAGGACAACCCGGATTTCTTCATCAAGCATCCGGAAGTGCTGAACACGGTCAGTCCGCCGACGCGGGAACTCGGCGGCGGCGTAGCCGACCTGCAACAAGCGATGATCGACCGGCTGCGCGACGAGATCGCCATGCTCAGCGCCGAACGCGACAGCCTCGTCGGCACGTCGCGCGCCAACATGCAGACGCAGTCGCGTATCCACGGCTGCGTCCTGGCGATCCTCGGCGCGAAATCCTTCGAGCACCTGATCCAAACCGTCACGAACGATTTCGCGATGATCCTGGATTTGGATATCGTCACGCTCTGCATCGAATCGACCGACTCCGACTCGCAATCGATCAAGACACGCGGCCTCGTGGTGGTGCCGCCCGGCACGGTGGAAAACATCCTCGGCGACCGTCGGCTCCTGTTGCGGAACGACGTGACGGGCGATCCGGAACTGTTCGCACAGGGGGCGACGCTGGTACGGTCGGATGCGGTCGTACGTCTCGACATATCCGAATCGACGCCGCCGGCATTGCTGGCCTTCGGGTCGCGCGAGCCGGACCGGTTCGAGACCGGGCAGGCCACCGAACTGCTCGACTTCCTCGCCAGCGTGCTTGAGCATGTGGTGCGGATATGGCTTCACCTGTCGGAATAGACCCGCTTCTCGCCGTCACGGACGGGGACGATCCCGCGCTGGAGAAAGCCTTCCGCGACTGGCAGCGTTGGCTGATCGACGAGCGGCGGTGCTCGCCGCACACCCGCGACGCCTATATCCGGGATTTGCTGTCCTTCCTGAAGTTCACCGCCGAACACCTGGGTGCGGCCTTGCGGCTGCGCGACCTGGAAGGGCTGCGCACGTCCGATTTCCGCGCCTGGCTCGCCCGGCAGAACACATGCGGACGCAAACGCAGTTCGGTCGCCCGCGCCCTGTCGGTCGTGCGCGGCTTCTTCGCCTGGCTCGAACGCAACGGTCTTGCGACCAATCACGCGATCCGCGCCGTCCGCACGCCGAAACTGCCGCACGCGGTGCCGAAAGCACTCAGCATCCGCGAAGCGGCGGACGCGGTGGATACCGTCGCCGCATTCAGCGCCGAGGAATGGGTCGGGCTGCGCGACATCGCGGTGCTCACGTTGCTGTACGGCTGCGGCTTGCGCATCGCTGAGGCCCTATCGCTGCAGCGGCGGGACGCGCCGCGCGGCGACCAGATCACGGTCACCGGCAAGGGCAACAAGCAGCGCATGGTGCCGATCCTGCCGGTCGTGCGCGAGGCGATCGATGCCTATCTCAAAGCCTGCCCGTGGCCGATGGAGCCCGAGGACCCGCTCTTCGTGGGACGGCGCGGCGGCCCGCTGCGCGCCCGCGTCGTGCAACGGCAGATGCAGAAACTGCGGGCCAGCCTCGGCCTGCCCGAAACCGCGACCCCGCACGCGCTGCGCCACAGCTTCGCGACGCATCTGCTGGCGATGGGGGGCGACCTGCGGGCGATCCAGGAACTTCTGGGCCATGCCTCGCTGTCGACGACGCAACGTTACACCGAAGTCGATTCGGCACGGCTGCTGGAAGAATACCGCGCGACGCATCCACGGGCGCGCCAAGCCCGCCGCTAGGCCCAGCGCCGATTCGGCGCTACTTCCACCACAGTTTTCGCCGTCGGATTTTCCGCGCGTGGCGGGCCGCCCGCAGCCGCGCCTCGTCGAAGGTCGCGCTCAGTTTCGGATAGCGTTCCCGCATCTGCTCCATCTTGCGGTGCGCCCAAGGCAATTCGAGCGACAGCAGATAGAAGCCGATGGCGAGGAACAGGATACCCTGCAGGATCGGCAGGAAGATGCCGAGCACGCCGAGGAAGATGAATCCCCAGCCTGAAATCAGGATCAGCAGCCGCTTCCAGCGCGCCCGAATCCTTTTGGGCGGCGAGGCCTTCGGCGCGTTCGTGGGCAGGTTTTGCACCGGGACGACGGGTCAGATGTGGATCGGCCGACCGTCCACCGCGAGGGCGGCTTCCTTCACCGCCTCGTTGAGCGTCGGGTGGCCGTGACACGTCCGGGCGACGTCTTCCGCCGAGCCGCCGAATTCGATCACTGCCACGATCTCGTGGATCAGGGTGCCCGCGTCCGCGCCGATGATATGCGCGCCCAGCACCTTGTCCGTCTTGGCGTCGGCCAAGATCTTCACGAAGCCCTCGGTGGTGTCGTTGCAGCGCGCCCGGCTGTTCGCCATGAAGGGGAACTTGCCGACGCGGTACTCGACGCCCGCCTCCTTGAGCTGTTCCTCGGTCTTGCCGACCGACGCAACCTCGGGCCAGGTGTAGACGATGCCGGGGATCGCGTCGTAGTCGATATGCCCGGATTGGCCCGCCATGATCTCGGCGCAGACGACGCCTTCGTCCTCCGCCTTATGCGCCAGCATCGGACCGCGCACGCAGTCGCCGATGGCGTAGATACCGGGCGTCGAGGTCTGGAAATGATCGTCGATCTCGATGAAGCCGCGGTTGTCGGTCTTCACCCCGACCGCGTCGAGGCCGAGCCCTTCGGTATACGGCCGCCGGCCGACCGAGACGAGCACCACGTCGCAGGCGATCTCCTCCGCATCGCCGCCGTCCGACGGCTCGACGGTCAGGGTCACGCCGTCCTTCGACGTCTTAGCGCCCGTCACCTTGGTCTTGAGACGGAAATCCATGCCCTGTTTCTTCAGGACGCGCTGGAATTGTTTGGAGACCTCGCCGTCCATGCCCGGGGTGATCCGGTCGAGGAATTCGACGACCGTCACCTTCGATCCGAGCCGCCGCCAGACCGAGCCCATCTCCAGGCCGATATAGCCGCCGCCGATCACCACGAAATGTTTCGGCACCTTCGACAGCGCCAACGCGCCGGTCGAGGTCACCACCTGTTTCTCGTCCACCTCGACGCCGGGGATCGGCATGCTTTCCGAGCCGGTGGCGATCAGGATGCTCTTGGTTTCGAGCGTCTGCTCGCCGCCGCCGTTCTCCGCCGTCACGACGACCGAGCCGGGCTTATCGATCCGGCCCATGCCCTTGTGGTAGTCGACCTTGTTCTTCTTGAACAGGAACTCGATCCCCTTGGTCAGGTCTTCGACGACCTTTTCCTTGCGGCCCATCATGGTCTTGAGGTTGAGCTTCACCGAACCGACGTCGATGCCGTGGGCCTCGAACTCGTGCGCCGCTTCCTCGTACTTCTCGGAACTCTGCAGCAACGCCTTCGACGGAATGCAGCCGACGTTCAGGCAGGTGCCGCCCAGCGCGCCGCGCTTTTCCACGCAGGCCGTTTTCAAGCCAAGCTGCGCCGCGCGGATGGCGGCAACATAGCCGCCCGGCCCACCGCCGATGACTACCAGATCGTAAGGGTCGCTCATGAATTTGTCCCCGGTTCGTTTGCCGCCAACAATGCGGCGTCGCGCGGGGACTATACCCCGGACCGCATCTTAGGCGAATATGGTTTAGCTTTCGCTAAACGCCAACCCCCGGCGTTCACGAACCCAAAAGAATACGGATACAGGCCATGACCGACACTAGGGTCCGCCGGACCATCATGATTACGCCCGGCCATCTGGCGTCCCGGCTCGCCAAGGCGGTGACGCTCGACGTGGACGCCGTCGCCTTCGACATTGAGGACGGCGTGCCGCCCGGCGAGAAAGCGGCGGCCCGGAAAACCATCGCCGATGCCCTGCAAACGCTCGATTTCGGCGGCCGGGAGCGGATCGTGCGGGTCAACGCGGTCGATACCGACCAATTGGCGCCGGATATCGCCGGCCTGCCGCTCGACCGGATCGACACGCTGTTCGTGCCGAAGGTGGCGCGCGCCGAAGACGTCCACACGCTCGACGCCATGCTGCGGGACGCCGGACAACCGGACCTGCCGACCATCCTGACGATCGAAACCGCCGAAGGGCTGTTCAACGTGAAGGACATCGCGTCCGCCAGCAGCCGCGCGGTCGCGCTGTTTTTCGGCTCGGGCGACTACGCCGCCGAGACCGGCTGCCGGATCACCCCGGAAACGCTTCAGACGCCGCGCGCGCTGATCGCCGCGGCGGCGGGCATGGCGGGCTTACAGGCGATCGACGCGGCCTATTTCCTCGACGTGAAAGACGCGGAGGCGACCCGCCGCGACGCCGAGGTTGCGCGCGATTTCGGGTTTTGCGGTAAACTGATCTTCCATCCCAACCAGATCGCGGTGAGCAACGCGGTCTTCACGCCGACGCCCGCAGAGGTGGCGCGGGCCGAAAAGGTCATCGGCGCCTACGAAGCCGCGGTCGCGCGCGGCGAAGGCACGACGGTGGTCGACGGGGAATTCATCGCCGTCGACATGCTGCCCCCGGCGCGGCGCGTGCTGGCCGTGGCGCGCCATGCGGGCGTGACCGCCGACGGGGCCCCATAGACGACAAGAAGGATCAGGCAAGATGACACCCCCGACCGATACACCGTCCCTCTCGAAACCGCTGGAAGGGCTGCGCGTGCTCGACGTCGCCGCCTTCCTCGCCGGGCCGTTCGCCGCGACGCAGTTGGCCGAGTTCGGCGCGGAGGTCATCAAGGTGGAGATGCCGCGCGTCGGCGACGCCCTGCGCCGGTTCGGCACGCCGACCGACTGCGGCGACACGCTGGTCTGGCTCAGCGAGGCGCGCAACAAGAAGTCGGTCACCCTCGACCTACGCACCCCGGAGGGCGCAGACATCCTGCGCCAGTTGGTCGCCAAGTCCGACGTGCTGATCGAGAATTTCCAGCCCGGCACGCTGGAAGGCTGGGGCCTGGGCTGGGAAGCGCTGCAGAAGCACAACCCGAAACTCGTGATGGTGCGCATCACCGGCTACGGCCAGACCGGTCCCTACAAGGGTCGGCCCGGCTTCGGGCGGATCGCCAACGCCTTCGGCGGGCTGTCCTTCCTGGCGGGCGACCCGGACCGGCCGCCCGCGACGCCGGGCTCCCCCACGATCCCCGACTATCTCGCCGGGCTCTACGGGGCATACGGCGCGATGATGGCGCTGCGCGCGCGCGAGATTACCGGCGAAGGCCAGATGATCGACATCGGCCTGTACGAGCCGATCTTCCGTTTCCTCGACGAGTTGCCCTGCGCCTTCCACGCCAACGGCTTCATCCGCCAACGCATGGGCCCGGCGATGAAGAACGCGGTGCCGCACAGCCACTACCCGACAAAGGACGGCCGCTGGGTCGCCATCGCGTGCACCAGCGACAAGATCTTCGAACGCCTCGCCGGTCTGATCGGCCGCCCGGAGGTAGCCGGCGACGGCGAGTTCGGCACCTTCCCGCAACGCGACGAACGGCGCGACGAGGTCGACGCGATGGTCACCCACTGGACCAGCGGCCGCACCCGCGACGAGGTCCTGGGCGAATGCGAGGCGGCGCAGGTGCCGTGCGGCATGGTCGCGGCGATCGACGAAATCTTCGAGGACCCGCAATACGCCGCACGCGACAACATCGTGATGGTCCAGGACGAACGCGCCGGCGAAGTGGCGGTGCAGAATGTGGTGCCGCGCATGAGCGCGACCCCCGGCGGCATCGATTGGCTCGGCCCGGCGGTCGGCGCGCATAACGCGGACGTCTACGGCAGGTTATTGGGGATCGACGACGAGCGGCTTACGGCGCTTTCGGACTCGGGCGTGATATAGGCTCCGCCACGACAGCGGAGGCTGATATCGCATGCTTCGAGACGGGCCTATCGGCCCTCCTCAGCATGAGGTGGATTTCCGATATCAAGCGGTCGCCTTATCCTGAAGGAGCCGCCGCCGGCGGCGGCTCGAAGGATAACGATCCGTCCCGTCGCCGATGATGCCGATCGGTGCTAGACGTCGATCAGCAGGCGCTGCGGATCCTCCAGGACTTCCTTCATGCGCACCAGGAAGGTCACCGCCTCGCGGCCGTCGACGATCCGGTGGTCGTAGCTCATGGCGAGATACATCATGTTGGCGACCTTGATCTCGTCGCCGATCACCATCGGCCGTTTCTGTATCTTGTGCATACCGAGGATACCCGACTGCGGCGGGTTGAGGATCGGCATCGACATCAGCGATCCGTAGACGCCGCCGTTCGAGATGGTGAAGGTGCCGCCGGTCATCTCGGCCACCGTCAGCTTGCCGTCGCGGGCGCGGCGGCCGTATTCGGCGATCGTGCCTTCGATCTCGGCGAAGCTCATCTGGTCGGCATCGCGCACCACCGGCACGACGAGACCCTGCGGCGTGCCGACGGCGACGCCGATGTCATAGTAATTCTTGTAGATGATCTCGTCGCCGTGGATCTCGGCGTTGACCGCCGGGATTTCCTTGAGCGCGATGATCGCCGCCTTCACGAAGAAGGACAGGAAGCCGAGCCGCACGCCGTGCTTCTTCTCGAAGGCGTCGCGGTATTCCGACCGCAGCGCCATCAGCGAATCCATCTGCACCTCGTTATAGGTGGTCAGCATGGCGGCGGTGTTCTGCGCCTCCTTCAGGCGCTGCGCGATGCGTTGGCGCAGACGCGTCATGCGGACGCGTTCCTCGCCGCGCGCATCTTCCGGCCGAGGCGGCAGCTCGCTCGCCGGCACGATGGTCGGCGCCGGCGCCGGCGCGGCGGCGGGAGCCGCGGCCGGCTTTGCGGGTTGCGCGGCGGGGGCGGGGGCGGGCGCGGCGGCCGGCTTGCCGCCGCCTTCGATGAAGGCCAGCACGTCGCCCTTGGTCAGTTGTCCTTTCGGACCGGTCGGCGTGATCGCGGCCGGGTCGAGTTTATTGTCCTCGATCAGCTTGCGCACCGCCGGCGACAACGCGGAATTGCCCCCTGCGGGCGCAGACGCGGCGGCGGGGGCGGCTTCCTGCGCCGCAGGCGCCGCGGCCGGTTGCGACGCCGCGGCGGCCCCTTCGCCGATCACGGCGATAACGGTGCCGACCTCCACATCCGCGCCTTCCTCGACGCGGATTTCCGTCAGCGTCCCGGCGACGGTCGACGGGATTTCAACCGACGCCTTATCGGTTTCCAACTCGACCAGCGGGTCATCCACGGCGACGGCCTCGCCGACCTGCTTGAGCCATTTCGCGATCGTGCCTTCGGTGACGGATTCGCCGACCGCGGGAACCACCACCTCGACCGATGTTCCGCCGACGGTCGCGGCAGGCGCGGCGGCCGGTTCAGGCGCCGGTTCGGCAGGGGCGGCAGCCGGTTGCGGCGCGGCGGGCTCAGGTGCGGGTTCGGGCGCCGCGGCCGGTTTCGGCGCGGCACCCGCGCCATTCTCGTCCACGCTGCCGAGGACAGCGCCGACGGCCACATCGGTGCCGTCTTCCACCAGGATTTCGGTGATCACGCCGGCCGACGGCGCGGGCACTTCGAGCGACACCTTGTCGGTTTCCAATTCGACGATGGGTTCGTCCGCTTCGACCGTATCGCCGACCTGCTTGAGCCATTTGGCGACGGTGGCCTCGGTAACCGACTCGCCAAGCACGGGAACCGTAATTTGAACCGTCATTCTGTACTGCCTCCGTTTGCCGGAACGCCCATGGGGCCGGCTGAACTCACTTGCTCTTGTTCGCTGGGGCGCCGGACCCGGACGCCACGGTAATCGCTTCGGTGACCAGCGCTTCCTGCTGTTGCGCATGACGGCGGGCAAGGCCGGTCGCCGGCGACGCCGCGGCCTCGCGCCCGACATAGATCGCCCGGCCGTTCTTCATTTCGACCTTGCTCAAGGTTTCTTCCAGATACGGATCGACGAATGTCCAGCCGCCCATGTTCTTCGGCTCTTCCTGGCACCAGACCAGCTCGGCATTCTTGAACCGTTTCAATTCCGGGACCAAAGCCTTTTCCGGATACGGATAGAGCTGTTCGAGACGCATCAGGTAGACATCCTTGATCTCCGCCGCGTCGCGCGCCTCCAGCAGGTCGTAATAGACCTTGCCCGAGCACAGCACGACACGCTTGATGGCGTCGTCCTCCGCCAAGGCGCCGGTACCGTCGGCATGATCGCCCAGCACGCGATGGAAGCTGGTGTTCGGGCCCATCTCCGCCAGCGTCGACACGCAGCGTTTGTGCCGCAGCAGCGACTTCGGCGTCATCATGATCAACGGCTTGCGGAAGTTGCGGCGAATCTGCCGGCGCAGGATATGGAAATAGTTTGCCGGGCTGGTGCAGTTGGCGACCTGCATGTTGTCCTCGGCGCAGAGTTGAAGATATCGTTCGAGCCGCGCCGAACTATGCTCCGGCCCCTGCCCTTCGTAGCCGTGCGGCAAAAGCATCACCAGGCCGCTCATGCGCAACCATTTCGATTCGCCCGACGAGATGAACTGATCGATGATGACCTGCGCGCCGTTGGCGAAATCGCCGAACTGCGCCTCCCACAGCACGAGCGCATGCGGTTCCGCCAGACTGTAGCCGTACTCGAAGCCGAGCACGCCGAATTCGGACAGCGGGCTGTCGATGATTTCGAAAGGCGCCTGGCCGAAGCGAATATTCCGCAACGGCATATAACGTTCTTCCGTGGTCTGGTCGATCAAGGCGGCGTGACGTTGGCTGAAGGTGCCGCGGATCGAGTCCTCGCCGGAAAACCGCACCGGCGTCGATTCACAGAGGAGCGTACCGAGAGCCAGCGCCTCGGCGGTCGCCCAATCGATGCCCTCGCCGCTGTCGATCGCCTTGCGTTTCGCCTTGAGCTGCCGCACCAGCCGGGAATGAACGTCAATATTCAGCGGCACCTCGGAAATCGCGGAACCGACCTCTCTCAGCAAATCGAACGGCGCCGCCGTATTGCCGCGCCGGTCGTCTCCTGAGGCAACGCCCAACCCCGACCACTTCCCTTCGAGCCAGTCGGCCTTGTTCGGCTTGTAGGACGACCCCGCCTCGAATTCCTGATCGAGAAAGGCGCGGAATTCCTCGGACATCTTGTCGACTTCACCGGGCTCGATGAGTTTCTGGTCTTCCAAGCGTTTGGCGTAGATCGCCAGGGTCGTCTCATGATCCTGAATCTTCTGATACATCAGCGGCTGCGTGAACGCGGGCTCGTCGCCTTCGTTGTGGCCATGCCGCCGATAGCAGATGAGATCGACGACCACATCCTTCTTAAACTTCTGGCGATACTCAATCGCGATCCGCGCCGCATGCACGCAGGCTTCCGGATCGTCGCCGTTCACATGCAGGATCGGCGCGCCGATGGTCTTCGCCACATCCGAACAATAGGGCGACGACCGCGAGTAGGACGGCATCGTGGTGAACCCGATCTGATTGTTGACGATCAGATGGATCGTCCCGCCGGTGCGGTACCCGCGGAGCTGCGACAGGTCGAGCGTCTCGGCGACGATGCCCTGGCCGGCGAAGGCCGCATCGCCATGCATCAACAAGCCCATCACCTTCTCGCGGTCGGCATCGCCCATCTGCTGCTGCTTGGCGCGCACGCGGCCGAGCACGACCGTGTTCACCGCTTCCAGATGACTGGGATTCGGGCTGAGCGACAGATGCACCATCTTACCATCGAACTCGCGGTCGGCCGAGGTGCCGAGATGGTATTTCACGTCACCGGAACCCTGGATGTCTTCGGGGTTCGCCGGGTTGCCCTGGAATTCCGAAAAAATCGCCCGGTAGGGCTTGTGCATGATGCTGGCCAGGATGTTCAGCCGGCCGCGATGCGGCATGCCGATGACCATTTCCTGCAGCCCCAATTGGCTGCCGCGCTTGAGAATCTGTTCGATCACCGGAACCGCCGATTCGCCGCCATCGAGCCCGAAGCGTTTCGTGCCGGTGTATTTACGGTCGAGATACTGTTCGAAGACTTCGGCCTGCGTCAGGCGCTCCAGGATGGTCTTCTTGCCGAGATCGGTGAAGTCGGTTTGATTGCGGATGCTCTCGATGCGTTCCTGGATCCAGGACTTCTCGTCCGGCTCCTGCTTGTGCATGAACTCGACGCCGATCGACCCGCAATAGGTCGCGCGCAAGATCGACACGATTTCGCGCAGCGTCGCGGATTCGAGGCCGAGCACGTAGTTGATGAAGATCGGGCGGTCCCAATCGGCATCGGTGAAACCATAGGTCTTGGGGTCGAGTTCGGGATGCGGTTCCGGCTTTTGAAGATGCAGCGGATCGAGATCGGCTTCGATATGGCCGCGCACGCGATAAGCGCGGATCAGCATCAACGCCCGGATCGAATCCATCGTCGCCTGGCGGACCTGCTCGGCGCTGACGCCGGGCACCGCCGCGCCCGCTTGTGCCGGCGGCGGGGTCGCAACGCCGACACTGGCGTCGGACATCGTCGGCGCGGCGCCGTTGGTGCCGATGACCGTGGTCTGACGCGGCGCCCAGCTCGCCCCGCGCAGCTCTTCGAGCATCGCCTTGCCGTCGTCGTTGAGGTTGTTGAAGACGTCGCTCCAGCTCTCGTCGACCGACCCCGGATCGCTCAGGAACCGGGCGTAGAGTTCCGCGATATAGGTCTCGTTAGCGCCGAACAGAAAGGAGCTTTCGCCTTGATAAGATGCCATGTCACCCCCCTTGGGTGTCCGCCCGGCATTCGAGACGAGCGGCAGCTAGTGTATGGCGCGCGTCACAGTCGTAACGATGATCGTCGCGCCGTTATCCCTTCATTGCCGTCAACATCGTCGTACCCAGCTCGGCCGGGCTGTCCGCGACATGGATGCCTGCGCTGCGCAGCGCTTCGATCTTGTGGTCGGCCGTATCCTTGCCGCCGGAAATCACCGCGCCCGCATGGCCCATGCGGCGGCCCGGCGGGGCGGTCTTGCCCGCGATGAAGCCGACGACCGGTTTCTTGGTGCCGGAAGACTTGATGAATTCGGCGCCCTGCACCTCGGCGTCGCCGCCGATCTCGCCGATCATGATGATGCCTTGGGTTTCGTCGTCGGCGACGAACATTTCCAGACTCTCGACGAAATTCGTGCCGTTCACGGGATCGCCGCCGATGCCGATGCAACTCGTCTGACCGAGACCGGTCACCGTGGTCTGCGCCACGGCTTCATAGGTCAGCGTGCCCGAGCGCGACACCACGCCGATGATCCCGCGCTTGTGGATATGGCCCGGCATGATGCCGATCTTGCATTCGTCCGGCGTGATCACGCCCGGACAGTTCGGACCGATCAGGCGGCACGGCGATGTTTCCAGCGCCCGTTTCACCTTGATCATGTCGAGGACGGGAATGCCTTCGGTGATGCACACGATCAGGGGAATTTCCGCGTCGATCGCCTCCAGAATCGCGTCGGCCGCGAAAGGCGGCGGCACATAGATCGACGTCGCGTCCGCGCCGACCTTCTCGACCGCGTCGGCGACCGTGTCGAACACCGGCAGGTCGAGATGCGTCGTGCCGCCCTTACCGGGGGTCACGCCGCCGACCATGTTCGTACCGTAGGCGATCGCCTGTTCCGAGTGGAAACTGCCTTGCGCCCCGGTAAAGCCCTGACAGATAACCTTCGTATCTTTGTTGACCAGAACCGCCATCAGCCCGCCTCCTTCACCGCGGCGACGATCTTTTCCGCCGCATCTGCAAGATTGTCGGCGGAGATGATCGGCAGGCCGGACTCGGCCATGATCTTCTTGCCCAAATCCACATTCGTCCCTTCGAGCCGCACCACCAGCGGCACCGCCAGGCTGACCTCCTTGGCCGCAGCGACCACGCCCTCGGCGATAATGTCGCAGCGCATGATTCCGCCGAAGATGTTGACCAGGATGCCTTCGACGTTGTCGTCGGACAGGATGATCTTGAACGCGGTGGTCACCCGTTCCGTCGTGGCGCTGCCGCCGACATCCAGGAAGTTCGCCGGCTCCGACCCATAGAGCTTGATGATATCCATCGTCGCCATGGCGAGCCCGGCGCCATTGACCATACAGCCGATGCTGCCGTCGAGCTTGATGTAGTTCAGCTCATGCGCGGCGGCTTCGAGTTCGGCCGGATCCTCTTCGGTTTCATCGCGCAACTCTTCGATATCGGGATGCCGGAACAGGGCGCTGTCGTCGAAATTCATCTTCGCGTCGAGCGCGAGGACGTCGCCGCCCCCGGTGACGACCATCGGGTTGACCTCGACGAGGCTGGCGTCCAGTTCGACAAAAGCCTGGTACATGCCCATCAGCAGCCGCACCGCCGCCGAGACCTGCCGGCCTTCCAGCCCAAGGGCGAAGGCGACCTTGCGGGCGTGGAACCCGGAAATCCCGGTCGCCGGATCGATGGACACGCGCACGATCTTCTCCGGCGTGTTGGCCGCAACCTCTTCGATCTCCATGCCGCCCTCGGTCGAGGCGACGATGGTGACCCGGCTGGTGTTCCGATCGAGCAGCATCGCGAGATACAGTTCGCGCGCGATATCGCAGCCTTCCTCGATGTAGATGCGCCGGACTTCCTTCCCCGCCGGCCCGGTCTGCTTCGTGACCAGGGTCGCGCCGAGCATCGCATCCGCGTTGGCCCTAACCTCTTCCATGGATTTGACCACGCGAACACCGCCGCCGCCGTTCGGGTCTTCCTTGAACTTGCCCGCGCCACGGCCGCCCGCGTGGATCTGCGATTTTACGACCCAAACAGGCCCACCGAGCTCGCGCGCCGCATTGGCCGCTTCTTCGATGGTAAATGCGACATGGCCTCGCGGCACGGAGACCCCGAAGCGTTCCAACAGGCCCTTGGCCTGATACTCATGAATGTTCATAAAGAGCTGCTTTCGACAAAAGATCGTGAAGCATTGCTTCTCGACAGGTTCCTCTTACGACCGAACACACTCAAAGGGCGCCAAACCGCCACCTGCGACTTGGTGTCACTTTATCACCGTGCCAAGTGGGCGCAACCGCCGACGCGGGTAAAGAGGTAGCAGAAAACCGTTATCCAATTATTACCTCTACAACCATCGCGTACAGCTATTTTTTCTTCGCGGGCTTCTTTTTTTCGGCCTTTTCCAGTTTCTCGCAGTCCCGGATCAAATCGCGTACCGCCTTAACGGAATTCTGAAATTTCTTCTTTTCCGATGCATTCAGCTTGATCTCGACGACACGTTCGACACCTTTCGCGCCGATTACCACCGGAACGCCGACATACAGGCCTCTCAACCCATACTGGCCCTTCACATAGGCCGCGCAGGGCAGCACGCGCTTGCGGTCATGCAGGTAGGATTCGGCCATCTCGATCGCCGACGACGCGGGCGCGTAGAAGGCCGAGCCGTTGCCCAGCAACGCGACGATCTCGCCGCCGCCATTCGCCGTGCGCTTGACGATTTCATTGATGCGTTGGGTGGTCGACCAGCCCATCTTGACCAGGTCCGGCACGGGAATCCCGGCCACCGTCGAGTAGCGCACCAGCGGCACCATCGTATCGCCATGCCCGCCCAAGACGAATGCCGTTACGTCATCGACGGACACGTCGAATTCCTGCGCCAGGAACAGCCGGAAGCGCGCCGAATCGAGCACGCCGGCCATGCCGACGACGCGGTGGTGCGGCAGCCCGCAGGCGTTGCGCAGCACGTGGACCATGACGTCGAGCGGATTGGTGATGCAGATCACGAAGGCGTTCGGACAGTATTTCTTGATGCCCTCGCCGACCGCCTTCATGACATTCATGTTGATGCCGAGCAGGTCGTCGCGGCTCATGCCCGGTTTGCGTGCGACGCCAGCCGTCACGATCACGACATCCGCGCCGCGCAACGCCGTGTAGCTCTGCGAGCCCTTGATATTCGCGTCGAAGCTTTCGATGGTCGAGGCTTGTTCGAGATCGAGCGCCTTGCCTTGCGGAACGCCTTTGACAATGTCGACTAGCGCGACGTCGCCAAGCTTTTTCAATCCGGCGAGCAGCGCGAGCGTGCCGCCGATGTTGCCTGCGCCGACCAGCGCAATTTTATTGCGAGCCATGATACCCCCGTCGTTAGGCTGTTGGCGGGCGATGGATGTCCGCCCCCGTCCGCGCGGCAGACCGATTTCCGGCACGCGGGTGGCGGTTTCCTACAGCGTAACGCCACGCAGGGCAAGGGCCGTCAAGCCGAAGACCTATTCCTGGATTCCACCGCCGGCCCACGCAAGCCAATCATTCATGCGTTTCGCGAGATGCCGCGGCTTGCCGCCGAGACCGCGCGGCAGCGACCGCACCTGAAGCGGCTCGCCTTCCGCCGGGCGGTAGGCGAACTCGATTCCTCTGCCGAACAGTTTCCGGCTGATGATGAAAGGGCCGACCTTGTCCCAGTCGTAGCGCTCCGCCTTGTACATGTCACGTATCAGGAATCCGTCCCGGTCGATCCAAATGCCGGTCGACCCCGGCAGATGCACCGCCATGATGACAAACGCGCCGAAGACGAAAAAGCCGCCCATGTAGACAGCGGCCTCGACCTGCGCCGGATCGACCCTGAACATGATGCCGGCCGCCAGCAGACACCCAAGCGCCAGGAATCCGTTTTGAAGAACGGACGGAAGGATGACTTCGGTTTCGCCCTCGGGCGGTTGGAACTCACTCATTCGGCGGTTTCGCGATGATCCGATTCGAGATAGTCGGTCGACTGCATTTCCATCAGCCGGCTGATCGTCCGCTCGAATTCGAAGGCATGCGTCTCCCCTCGGTACAGATCGTTCGGCGGCGCGTCGGACGCCATGACCAGATTCACCTTATGCTCGTATAACGCATCGATCAGGATCATGAACCGCTTCGCTTCGTTGCGCCGATCCTCGGACAGGCGCGGCACCCCGTCCAGAATGATCGTATGATAACGCCGCGCGATCGTAATGTAATCCTCGGCGCCCAGCGGCTGTCCGCACAAGGCGTCGAAGGTGAAACAGGCGACGCCCCGGGCCGCGCGCGGCACCGGGACGGTCCGCCCTTTGACCGTAATCCCTTCCGCGCCGCTGTCCGCGCCTTCGGTCAAATCGGCGAAGACCTGCTCAAGGCTGCGCTTGGAGGCGGCGCCCAATGGGGAATGGAAGACGCGCATCGCCTTGAGCCGCGCCAGCCGGTAATCGGTCGGCGACGCCAGTTCCAGGCAATCGAGCTTGTCCTTCAACAGATCGATGAACGGCAGGAATCGCGCGCGCTGCAACCCATCCTTGTACAGATCGTCCGGCGCGAAGTTGGATGTCGTCACCACGACGACGCCTTGCTCGAACAGCGAGGTGAACAACCGGCCTAGGATCATCGCATCGGCAATATTCGTCACGTGGAATTCATCGAAACAGAGCAGCCACGTCTCCGACGCGATATCGGCGGCGATCTGCGGCAACGGGTCGCGATCGTTCTTCTTCTTGGAATCCTGACGCCAGACATGAACCGAATCATGCACCTCGATCATGAATTCGTGGAAATGCACGCGCCGCCTTTTCTCGACCGGCGCGTGATCGAAGAACAAATCCATGAGCATGGATTTGCCGCGTCCCACCGGCCCGTAGATGTAGAGCCCTTGAGGCGGTTCCTCGGGACGACGCCCCAACCCGAGGCGCGCCGCCCAGCCCCGCGTGCCGCTTGCCGGTTCGTAGCCGGACAGCGCCTTGAACAGGCTTTGCAGCTTTTCCGCCGCAAGCTCCTGCATCGGATCGGGCTGAAGATCACCCGCGCGCCGAAGTGCGCGATACGCAAAAAGGGGGCCGTCGACCATGATTCCCGGGGTCAGCTGCTTTCGTAGTCTGCCCGCAACCTGGCCGAACGCCTATCAAGAAAACCGGCAGCGGGCGCGCTGTCGGATATCACCATTTGTACAGGACGGAAATCAAAATATCGTGCGACACGTATTCGTCGGCCTTCAACCGGTCGCCGGCGGGAAAGACGCCGCTATCCACCTCGCCGAGATTGATGTAGCGGTAGGCGAATTCGGCGGACCATTTTTCGCCGAATCCCCAGTCGACCCCCATCATGACGCCCCAGGCGACGTTATTGACCACCGTGCTTTGGGAGATCGTGGTGTTGGTCGCGATGACGGTCCGCCGCATTTCCGAATTGTTGCGCGACCAGCCGACCGTGCCGCCGAGGAACGGCGTGAAATCGCTGAGATTGCGATATTCCAACAGCATGTTGAACAGCACATTGGTGCTGTCGAGGTTGTTCTCGTAACCGATCTGCGGCGGCCCGCCATCGCGCGCGTCCCAGTCGAACCGCACCCGGTGCGCGACTTCAATTTCCGTCCGGAACGGAAAACGGCCCCAACGATAGCCGAACACGCCGCCGCCGCCGCCGACAAGGTCCGATCCGTTGTTGGTGATCAACGGACCGTTGAAGCCCGTCGTCTGTTCGTCGTTCAGGTCGGCGACCGATCCTACCAAACGCAGGCCGGTGTAGAACCCGGCGCGGTCCTTCGCCCAAGCCGGAAACGCCAGCAACACCACCAAGCCCACCAAGGCCAAGCGCCCCACACGTGTCATCCAATGCCCCCTCTGCCGATCTAGCGGATCTTAATGTCCTGTCCAGCCGCCGCATTCTGCGACGATGTCGGCGCGATTTGCAAGTATTCGCAACCGAAACGATAGCGGTCGGCTGAATTCAGGCGGCCCCGGTGACCGGGACGACCGCGCCGCTGATATAGGACGCGCCGTCGGACAACAGAAAGGCCACCGTCGCGGCGACTTCCTCCGGCGTGGCGATCCGTTTCATCGGCAGGACCTTGGCGAGCCGGGCCGGGCGATCCGGTTGCCCGCCATCGGCATGGATATCCGTGTCCGCGGCCCCGGGCGCCACCGCGTTGACGCGGATACCGTCGCCCGCCACTTCCTTGGCCAATCCCACCGTCAGCGCGTTCACCGCCGCCTTGCTGGCCGCGTAATAGACATAGTCGTTCGGGCTGCCGGTAAACGCCGCGAGCGACGACAGGTTGACGATCACGCCGCCCGCGCCGCCGTGTTTGGTCGACATACGCTTGACGGCTTCGCGGCAGCACAGGATCGAGCCGGTCACGTTGGCGTCCATCACGCGCCGCACCACGTCGCCGTCCACATCCTCGATACGAGCGAAGCCGCCGGTGATGCCGGCATTGTTGATCATCGCGGCGACCGGTCCCAGCTCCCGGTCCACCGTCTCGAACATGCGTCGGATATCCGCTTCCACCGCCATGTCCGCCTGCAGCGTGACCGCCCGCCGCCCGGCCGCGCGCACGTCGGCGGCGACGGCATCCGCCTTGTCCGCGTTGCTCAGATAGGTCAGCGCGATGTCGTACCCTTGCGTGGCGAGCAGCCGCGCGCAGGTCGCGCCGATGCCCCGGCTGCCGCCGGTGATGATGGCGATCTTGCTCATTCCGCCACCGCCGCCGGCCGTGCCGTCCCGAATCGTGTTTCCATCGCGCGGCGCACCTTTACGATCTCCTGCGTCTCGTCCATGTCCACGTCGGCCCAGCGCACCGAGACACCCTCGGCAACCGGCCGTTTCAAGCGGCAGCCATGCGCCAGCCCGATCGGCAACCCGCCGAGCGCCAGCGAGTCCGAAGCGGGCATCAGCTTGCCCCAGACCGTGTAGCCGCCCTCGCCGTCCAGCATCTCGCCCTCCGCCAGATCGCGTTTCGCCGTCGCGACCACATCGCCGCGCCAGGCGTCGGGCATGCCGGTCGGCTCGCCCCGCAACGCCGCGCAGGCGACCGAGATGCCAAGTTCCAGTCCGATCAGGTGATAGGGTTTGTACATCGCCGCATAGCGCCCGCTGTCGTCGGTGCGCAACCCATATTCGGAAAAGCACCGCATGGCGTAATCGCTGGGCGCGTCGAACACCGTATAAACGCCCCAGCGGAGATCACGGTCGATCGGCCCGTCGCTCCGGTCGACGCTGGACACCACCTCGACCATGCCCTTGCCGTCGAGCACGCCGCCGTCGCCGCGCGGCCGCAACACCGTGGGCAAGTCGTCGACTCCGCAGGGCGGAAAGGCCAGCCCATCTTTCGGCGGCGTCAGGCCCGTCGCGTTGGCGACCGCGGCCATCTCGATCCCGGACTTCGTGCCGTCGAGGAAGGAATTGAACATCTGCGGGTTCATCCCGCCGCGTTCGGCCGCTGCCGGCGTCAGGCCGTAATATCCCCAGACCGTGTCCGGGGTCGAGGCATGAAAGGCGGGGAGATACTTTGTCCCCTTCCCGGCCGCCACCACGTCGAACCCGGCGGCGCGCGCCCAGTCGACCATCTCGCAGATCAGCGCCGGTTGATCGCCGTAAGCCAGCGAATAGACGACGCCGGCGGCGCGCGCCCGCTCGGCCAGCAAAGGCCCGGCCAGCACGTCGGCCTCGACATTGACCATGACGACATGCCGCCCGTGCTCGCAGGCGAGCAAGGCATGACGGACACCCGCGGCGGGACTGCCGGTCGCGTCGATCACCACATCCAGGCCGTCGGCGGCGATCAGTCCCGCCGCGTCATCGGTGACCGCCGTCGCCCCCGTGCGCATGGCGTCGGCGAAACCGCCCGCCGCGAATTGTTCTTCCGGCCAGCCGACCCGGCGCAAGGACTCGCGCGCCCGGTCCGGCGACAGGTCCGCGATGCCCATGACATGCATGCCGGGCGTGCGGACCGCCTGGGCCAGGAACATGGCGCCGAACTTCCCCGCGCCGATCAGCCCAACGCGGACCGGCCGCCCCTCGGCGGCGCGTGCCTGCAACATTCTGTGAAGATTCATACTTCCCGTCCTTTCCGCAGCGCGGCGCGCTTAGTCCGCCGCAGCGGTTTCCCCGGCGAGTTCCATCAGACAATCGTCCGCCAGCGGGACGATCGGGTCGAAATCCCGATGCGCGATCCATTCGGGCCGTTTGAACTGCCGTATGTGGTTGTCCACGTGACAGAGGCTGAGATAGACGATCGTCCGGTCGAAGGGCGACATGTTGGACGGACTGCCGTGCACCAAGGTCGAATGGAACATGATGACCGATCCCGCCGGCCCCTTGGGCGAGACGATGCCGCCCTCCGCGACCAGCCGGGAGATCGTGTCCTCGTCGATCGTCCAGAGCGGGTAGCTCGTCGTCTCCAGGTCGTGCCCCGCCTCGATCACGCCCTTCTTGTGGCTGCGCGGGATGAACATCAGCGCGCCGTTGAACTCCGTCACGTCTTCGAGGAACAGCGCGATGTTCATCGCCCGCGCCTCCGGCATCTTGTCGTCGCGCGCCCAGGTGCCGTAGTCCTGATGCCACTGCCAGACGTCACCGTCGAAGGCGGCCTTCGCGTTGATCTTGTACTGATGCATGTAGACGTCGCCACCGAGAATCTGCCGCACCGGCTCGATCATCCGCGGATGACGGCCCAGGCGGCGGAAGGCCTCGTTGAAGGTGTGCGCGGCGAAGGTCGTGCGCACCGACTTGCCGGATTTCTCGCGGACATTCTCGACCCGGTCGAGCGCGAAAATGCCCGGCACCTCCCCCATCAGCACGTCGACTTCCGCTGGCGAAAACACCTCGGGCAGGAAGACGTAGCCCTCCCGGTCGAAGGTTTCGAGCTGTTCATCGGTCAGCCGCATGGCGTCCTCCCGCCGATTATGCGCGTTCCGAGGACTCTACGCTGTCCTGAAGCCGGCGCAAGACCGGATCGGGATCGGGACTAGGCCGTGTCCGCGGGCTCGCGCGCGGCCATCAGGTCGGCGAGATCCCGGTCACCGGCGCGCGGGCTCGCCCGCAGCGCCGCGATCACGCCGGCGCGGTCCTCGGGCTTGCGGTTCTGGTTCAGCTTGAACTTGCCCTCGATCCGCGCGATCGGAATCTCGAAATTGACGATCGCCCGCATTTGGCCCTCGACATAGCCGTCCGGCAAACCGTCCATCGTCCAGGGCGTCGGCGATCCCGCCTCATGGGCGGCGACCAGGCGTTCCTGCATCGCCAGCGTAACCGCCGGATCGTCGATGACGCGCGGCGCGCCGTAGACATGCACCGCCACGTAGTTCCAGGTCGGCACCGCCTTCTTGTTCGCATACCAGTTCGGCGAGATGTAGCCGTGCGGGCCGTGGAAGACGCACAGCACCTCTGCCCCGCTCTCGAAGGCCTCCCACTGCGGGTTGGCCCGGGCCATATGCGCCACCAGCGTGTCGCCTTCGAGCAGGAAAGGCAGATGCGTCGCCGACGGCGCGCCGGCCCCCGCGGTGACCAGAAGGCCGAAATTGTTCTCCCGGATGACCGAGTAGAGGATCTCGCGGTCGTCTTCGGCGAAATAGGGCGGCAGGTACATCGGGCGTCTCCTGTCTTCAAAACGGACAACGGCGCGGTCTAAAGGGACCGCGCCGCCGGAAAAAGGACCAATTGCGCCGGGACGGGCGGAACCACCGCCGCAACCCAACGCGGGGGTGTCAGCCTTGCCGCGCCACCATGAGTTTCTTGATCTCGGCGATCGCCTTCGCCGGGTTCAGGCCTTTCGGGCAGGTCTTGGTGCAGTTCATGATGGTGTGGCAGCGGTAGAGCCGAAACGGATCCTCCAACTGGTCGAGCCGCTCGCCGGTGTCCTCGTCGCGGCTGTCGGCGATCCACCGGTACGCCTGCAGCAGGATGGCCGGACCGAGATACCGGTCGCCGTTCCACCAGTAGCTGGGACAACTTGTCGAGCAGCAGAAGCACAGGATGCATTCGTACAGCCCGTCCAGCTTGCGCCGCTCCTCGGGGGTCTGCAGCCGCTCGCGCGCGGGCGCCGGCGATTGCGTCTTCATCCACGGCTCGATCGACGAGAGCTGTGCATAGGGCAGGCTCAGGTCGGGCACCAAATCCTTCACCACCGGCATGTGCGGCAACGGGTAGACCTTTACCTCGCCATCCACGTCATCGATGTATTTGGTGCAGGCCAACGTGTTGGTGCCGTCGATATTCATCGCGCAAGACCCGCAGACGCCCTCGCGGCAGGACCGCCGGAAGGTCAGCGTCGGATCGATCTCGTTCTTGATCTTGATCAGCGCGTCGAGGACCATCGGGCCGCAATCGTCGAGGTCGACCGTATAGGTATCGACCGCGGGGTTTTCCCCGTCGTCCGCATTCCATCGGTAGACCTTGAAGGTCTTCGTGTTCGCCGCCCCGGCCGGCGCATCCCAGCGCTTGCCGTCCTTGACCTTGGAATTGGCGGGTAGCGAGAATTCAGCCATGTAATCGTCTTTCTTCTGGTCCTGGCCGGCGCAGCCCTGCGCCGGCATTCGGATTTTGGTTTGTCGCGCGGCTCAGCGGATCAATACACGCGCGCCTTGGGCGGGAAGACCTGCACCTCGTTGGTCAGCGTCTGCATCACCACCGGGCGGTAGTCGATCTTCACCTTGCCCTGTTCGTCGCACCAGGCGAGGGTGTGATGCATCCATTTCTCGTCATCGCGGTCCGGGAAGTCCTCGCGGGCATGCGCGCCGCGCGACTCTTGCCGGTTCGCCGCCGAGGACATGGTCACCATCGCCTGCGATAGCAGGTTGTCGAGCTCGAGCGATTCGACGAGATCGGAGTTCCAGACCATCGACCGGTCGGTGACGCTCAGGTCCTCACGCTTCTTCCAGGTCTCTTCCAGCAGGCCGACGCCTTCGTCCAACACTTCACCGGTGCGGAACACGGCGCAGTTGCTCTGCATCACGCGCTGCATCTCCAACCGCAGCGAGGCGGTCGACGTGCTGCCCTTGGAATGGCGGATCCGGTCGAGCCGGTCGAGCGCCGCTTCGCCGGCGTCCGACGGGAAGGGTTTGTGGCTGGAATTCGGATCGACCACTTCGGCGCAGCGTTGCGCCGACGCGCGACCGAACACTACCAGGTCGAGCAACGAGTTCGACCCGAGCCGGTTCGCGCCATGCACGGACACACAGGCCGCTTCGCCGATCGCCATCAGGCCCGGCACGACCGACGCGTCGCCGCCGTTCTTCAACGTGACCGCTTCGCCGTGATAGTTCGCCGGCACGCCGCCCATGTTGTAGTGGCAGGTCGGGATAACGGGGATCGCTTCCTTCGTCACGTCGACGCCGGCGAAGATGCGCGCCGTTTCGGAGATTCCCGGCAGGCGTTCCTCGATCACGTCGGGGTCGAGATGTTCGAGATGCAGGTGGATATGGTCCGAATTCGCGCCGACGCCGCGGCCCTCGCGAATCTCGATAGTCATCGACCGGCTCACCACGTCGCGGCTCGCCAGATCCTTGGCCGACGGCGCATAGCGTTCCATGAAACGCTCGCCTTCGGAGTTGGTGACGTAGCCGCCCTCGCCGCGCACGCCTTCGGTGATCAGGCAGCCGGCGCCGTAGATGCCGGTCGGGTGGAACTGCACGAATTCCATGTCCTGCATCGGCAGGCCGGCGCGCAACACCATGCCGCCGCCGTCGCCCGTGCAGGTATGCGCCGAGGTGCAGGAGAAGTAGGCCCGGCCGTACCCTCCGGTCGCCAGGATCACCATCTTGGCGCGGAAGCGATGGATTGTGCCGTCGTCGAGATTCCAAGCCATCAAGCCGCAAACGTCGCCCTCGCTGTCGGTGATGAGATCGAGCGCGAAGTATTCGATGAAGAACTCCACCTGATGCTTGACCGACTGCTGGTACAGCGTGTGCAGCATCGCGTGGCCGGTCCGGTCGGCGGCGGCGCAGGTGCGCTGTGCCGTGCCTTCCCCGTAATTCGTGGTCATGCCGCCGAACGGCCGCTGGTAGATCCGGCCTTCTTCGGTGCGGCTGAACGGCACGCCGTAATGCTCCAACTCGATGATCGCGGGGATCGCCTCGCGGCACATGTATTCGATGGCGTCCTGGTCGCCCAGCCAATCGGCGCCCTTCACCGTGTCGTACATATGCCAGCGCCAGTCGTCGTCACCCATATTGCCGAGCGCGGCGGAGATACCGCCTTGCGCCGCGACGGTGTGACTGCGGGTCGGAAAAACCTTTGTGACGCAGGCGGTCTTCAGCCCGGCTTCCGCCAAACCGACCGTTGCGCGCAATCCGGCGCCGCCGGCGCCGACGACGACCACGTCATACTCGTGGTCGGTGATTGGATATGCCTGACCCATGTTCTACTGCCACCCTATATGCTGCATGTTCTGCGTACTCATTTAGAACGCGACCTTCAGGACGGCAAATGCGCCCAACACCGCGAGCGCGAAACTTGCCAGCTTCACGATGAGGATGGCCGCGATCTTAACGCCCTCGCCATGAATATAGTCTTCGATCACCACTTGGAGACCCAACTGGAGGTGATGAAATGTCGCAATCACCAACAGCACCATCAAAACGGCGTTAACCGGCGACGCCATCCACGCCTCGGCCGCGGCATGCCCCGCGCCGAGCAGGCTGACGATCGAATAGATGAACCACAGCGTCAGCGGCACCAGCGCCACCGCCGTCACCCGTTGCATCCACCAATGATGCGTCCCGTTCTTTGCGGAGCCGAGCCCGCGCACCCGGCCAAGCGGCGTCTGCATGGTCATGAGAAGGCCCCCGTCATGGTATAGACGGCCGCCCAGAGGGCGATCGTTGCGACAACCGAGAACGCCGCGGCCGCGTAGCCGGTGGTGCGCGCCGCGTCCAACTCTAGGCCGCTGCCGGCGTCCCACGCCAGATGGCGAATGCCGTTCGCGAGGTGATAGAGCAGCGACCAGGTCCAGCCGAACAGCATCAACCGACCAATCCAGGACGACAGAAACGCATTGAGCGACGCGTAGGCTTCCGCGCCTTGCGCCACCGATACCAGCCAACAGACCATCAGCAAGGCGCCGACCGCCAGCGCAATTCCCGTAGCGCGATGGATGATCGAAAGCGCCATCGTCCATTGCCATCGATACACCTGCAAATGCGGTGAAAGGGGCCTGTTTCCCGTATCCATACGTCCTCTCGCTACCTGCGCCGTGGCTTGATTAATATACGTCATGAAAGGCTCTCCGGATTGCAATTTCCGCATGCGACACCACCGAGAGTGGCCAAAGCATTGCGGCTCGTCCGGAAAATTCGTGACTTTGAATAGGGTGAATCTCCTGTGCAGTCAACGGTTACCGCCGTACCGGCCCCGGCCGAGCCCGAGGGCCAGCGCTGGAGAGCCAAGATTACAGCGGGTTTCGGAACCAGCCGCGGCATGGCGAAAACGAAGCGTATCGCGACGGTCTTGCCCCACCGTTAACAGGCGTCGCTTCGGTGCCGATTCGTGAAACCCGAACGCCGGGTGACAAATCAAGGGTCGAATTTCTCTTAGTAATTCACACGCATTCGGCCAATTCGCCTGTGCTTTTCTCACTGAGACTGGAAATTTCCTTAAAACCCTATGGCATAGATAAGATCATGATGCTATATACTTGCGAATACTAGGGACAGATAAAAAATATTCATGTTCTGTGGAAAAGATTGTGGATAAAGTGTGGATATCTTGTGATTTTCTCTTTGTTTTATTCACAATTTTTTCTTAGATGCCGGCTTTTTATTATGGACATCTTTTCAACCTCATTCCACTATTACCCTGGTACGTGGAAGCGCTGAAATCTCAGCGTTGAAGCATGGCCGTTTGATATCAAACCCGCCTTCGGGCAGGCTGAATTGAGCGACAGTGCTGGTTGAGATTTCTGGGGTCGCGGCGGCGTCTTCGGACAAGCCCGGCCCGGCTAAGGGTCCTAACGATGGCGCGTGGGGATGCTTTTGCGGGCACTTCGCTGCGACATCGGGTGGATTTCCGGTTCGCTTACGCGATGTCGATGCCGGCGGTGCATGGCTTTCGGGCCAATCGGCCGACGGCATCGGGCGACGCGACGGCGCCCGTCCCGGTTTCGCCGGGATGCGGACCGCCGCGGCGGAGGATCGGGAAGCGATGCGTCAATTCGACACGCGCCGACCGCGTCAGGATTTCCTTTCGAGGGTCCGATGACCTCATCGCGGGTTCCGCCGGCTCCCGTCGGTTGCCTCCCTGTGCCTGGCGGGGGACAGAAGTTCGGCGCCGCAGCGATGCGCTCCGAACGGGGGGTTGATGTCGCGAGATATTGACTGTCCTTGAGAACGGCGGAACGCAGACAGCATCGTCTCTTGGCGTCGCTGTGTTATGGGCGTATCCGGAAGGAATGCGACAGAGCGGGACATGATGGTCGCCGCGGTCGTATTGACCAGCCCGCACCGGCAGCGTCGTCGCCAGGGTGTCTGCCGGATGTCGGGTCGGTGTTGCGGAAGTCTGCTTTCACGATCCAGAGCCGTAGGGCTCGGAAGGGCGTCGAGCGTACCGTTCGCGGTACAGATGTGATCTGGTGGTCCCACCAACTCCGGAACACATACTCGACGCCCTTCTTATATCAACCTGTTTTTCGTTTCTCAACTAAAAATGATCTTTTCTTTTGTCATTTTTATGCACTCTATTTCATCAATAAGGGGTTTGATTTTGACGCAGTCCGCTTTCCCTTGCGAAACCTTGCCAATGTTTCGATTCGATTGAGCGCCCAGCGGCCGGCCGATACCATGCGCCACCGCCGGCCCTACGATGCCGAAACGCTATCCGCCATCGCGAGCAATCGCTCCGCTTCTCGGACATGCAGGTCTTCGATCATTTGGCCGTCGACCACGATCACCGCCTTCCCTTCCGCTTGACCGGCGCGGTACGCGGCAACGAGTTTCCGGGCCCACGCGACCTCGTCTGGGCTGGGACCGTACAGGGCATTGGCTATGTCGATGGTCTTGGGGTGGATCAACGACTTACCGTCGAAGCCGAGATCGCGCCCCTGGCGGCAGGACTCGGCGAACCCGTCCATGTCGTCCAGGTCCGTGTACACCGCATCGATGACCGCGATCCCATGCGCGCGCGCCGCTAGGATGCAGAGCCCGAAACTCGTCATGAAAGGGAGCCGGTCCGGCGTTTGCCGGCAGCGCAAGTCCAACGCGAGGTCGTTGGTGCCGAGGATGAAGCCGGCGACGCGGCGGCTCGCGGCAGCGATTTCGGCAGCCCGCAGAATGCCGCGCGGCGTTTCCATCATGCACCAGATCGTCTGCCCGTCCGGCGCGCCGGCATCGGACAGATGCCGGTCGACCGCCTGCACCGTCTCCGGGGTCTCCACCTTTGGCATCAGGACCCCGTGCGCCGGCATCGATGCGATGGCGGCGAGGTCCGCGGCCCCCCAGTCGGAGTCGAGCCCGTTCGCGCGGACCAGCAATTCGCGGTCGCCATATCCGCCGGCGGCCAGAGCCGCGGCGATTTGCGTTCGCGCGGTCTCCTTGGCATCGACCGCGACCGCATCTTCCAGATCGAAAATGATGCCGTCGCAGGACAGGCTGCGGCCCTTCTCCAAAGCGCGGGCGTTCGAGCCGGGCATATAGAGCATGCTGCGGCGGGGGCGGTCGACGGCGGTCATGGCGTTTCTCCCAACGTGTCACATCCAACATAGTCCCCGACGGGGCTGGCGGGACTATACCGGCGCGCGGCCGCGTCGCAATGGCGATTGGTTTCCGAGGGAAGACCGCCTAGCATGACCGATCATGAGCATCCTGAGCATCCAGTCCGCCGTGGTCGCGGGGCATGTCGGCAACAGCGCCAGCGCTCTCTTCCTGCAGCGGTTAGGCTTTCCGGTTTGGCCGGTGAACACGGTGATGTTTTCCAACCACCCGGCCCATGGGAGTCATACGGGGCGGGTGACGCCCGCCGGCGAGATACGGACATTGATCGACGGCCTGGATGAGCGCGGACTGTTGGCGCGCTGCACGGCGGTGATCTCGGGCTATCTGGGCGACCCGGAAACCGGACCGGTGGTGTTGGACGCGGTGCGCCGCGTGACGGCGCGGAACCCCGACGCCGTTTACCTGTGCGACCCAGTTATCGGCGACAAAGGGCAAGCTTACGTCGCGGACGGCATCGCGGACTTTTTCTCAACGACCGGCATCGCGGCCGCCGACATCATCACCCCCAACGCCTTCGAAGCGGAAACCCTCACGGGGATGGCCGTTCGAACGGCGGCGGACGCCTTGACCGCGGCGGACCATTTGCACGCCAGAGGGCCCCGCATTGTGGTGATAACGGGCATCGAAACCGACGACGGTATTGCATCGATTTGCGCCGCCGACGGCGCGGCCTGGCGGGTTACCTATCCGGCGCTCGACGCGCCGGGCTACGGCGCCGGCGATCTGTTCGCGGGGCTCCTGCTGGGCCGCTTGCTGCGGCGGGCCGACCCGAAAGCCGCGCTGGAATACGCCGCCGCCGCGACGCACACGGCGGTCGAGCTCGCCGCGGCAACCGGGTCGGCGGATCTGCCGTTGATCGAGGAACAGGACGCAATCCTGGATCCGAAAACGATCCGACCGGCAAACCAGCTCCGATAACTATTATGTACACTTATTAAAATTCGTCTCAGACTATATCTCATTAAAAATATTAAGTGCGCATAATATATTGACAAGATTAACGGGGTTGGCAGGCCCATTGTCTTATCATCCGGACTTGGAAATGGCGGGCAGGGCGGCGATCCGCCCTGCCCTATCCGATTACGCCGCTTTGCGCTGCAGATACCCGCCGATCAGCGCTTCGGCGATCTGCACGGTGTTCAGCGCGGCGCCTTTCCGCAGATTGTCCGACACGACCCACATGACCAGGCCGTTCTCGACCGTCGGGTCCTCGCGTAAGCGGCTGACGAAGACGGCGTCCTCGCCGGTCGATTCCTTCGGCGTGACATAGCCGCCGTCCTCGCGTTCATCCACCACCACGACGCCCAGCGAATCCCGCAATGCCTCGCGCGCCTCTTCGACGGTGATCGGCTTTTCGAACTCAAGATTGACCGCCTCGGCGTGACCGACGAAGACCGGCACCCGAACGCAGGTCGCGCTCACCTTGATCTTCGGGTCGAGAATCTTTTTGGTTTCGACCACCATCTTCCATTCTTCCTTGGTCGAGCCGTCGTCCATGAAGACATCGATATGGGGGATGACGTTGAAGGCGATCTGCTTGGTAAAGGCGTCTGGCTTCGCCAGCTCGTTCATGTAGATATCGCGCGTCTGATTGAACAACTCGTCCATTCCGGACTTGCCCGCGCCCGATACCGACTGATAGGTCGAGACCACGACCCGGCGGATGCCGGCCAAGTCATGCAACGGCTTCAAGGCGACGACCATCTGCATGGTCGAACAGTTGGGGTTGGCGACGATGTTCTTCTTGCCGTAATCGGCGAGCGCCTCTTCGTTCACCTCGGGCACGACCAGGGGCACGTCCGGATCCATGCGGAAGAAAGACGTGTTGTCGATCACCACGGCGCCCGCCTCGGCCGCGCGGGGCGCGTGCACCTTCGACACGGAAGCGCCGGCCGACGACAAGACGAGGTCGATCCCCGTGAAATCGAAATCCGCCAGATTGACGACTTTCAACGTCTTCGAATCGCCATACGATACTTCTTTACCGACCGACCGCTCGGACGCCAGCGCCACCACTTCGTCCGCCGGAAAGGCGCGTTCCGCCAGAATTTCCAGGATTTCGCGACCGACATTCCCGGTCGCGCCCATAACCGCCACACGATATCCCATCGTCAAGGCTCCATCACTTCACCATACCGCCGCCAGCCCGCGGCCGGGCGGCTCGTTCAACCATGCGGCCTTATCTATGCGCTCGAAACATCGATTGCAACGCGATGTTCCACGCATGAAAAACCGCGGAGAAACCTGAACGCCCCGCGGTTACGACTTCCTTAAGAATAACCGCCGGCGCCAGGAGGGGCCGACGGCATATGCCGGCCCTGTTACCCGCCGGATTTGGATTTATCCGGCATCGGAGTCTGCGTCGTCGTTTCGGTCATCACGGTCTTCTGTTCCGCATGACCCGCCATCGGGCAGGCAACCGCCGTGACCGCCGACGCGGCAAAAAAGATCGACGTCAAAATCGAAGCGACCATAATGCGCATTGTGACACTCCTCATATAGCGCGAATGACCTAATCCTACGCCCAACTTCGGCAGAAGAAAACCCCGAATCTCCGCTAGATCGCAAATCCGGCCCTAACCGGAGAGCTTGTCGAGCTGCTTCAACAACGCGTCGCCCATGACGCCGGTCGAGACCTTGGCCATACCTTTCGTCATGATATCCGCGGTCCGGATGCCACCGCCCAAGACGTCTTTCACCGCCTGTTCGATCAACGCCGACTCTTCCTCCATCTCGAAGGAATAGCGCAGCAGCATCGAAAAACTGAGGATCGCGGCCAGCGGGTTGACGATTCCCTTCCCCGCGATATCGGGCGCGCTGCCATGGATCGGCTCGTACATGGCGAGCCGCCGGCCGGTCTCGTCCGGCGCGCCCAGCGACGCCGACGGCAACATGCCGAGCGAGCCCGGCAACATCGACGCGCAGTCGGACAACAGGTCGCCGAACAGATTGTCCGTAACGATGACGTCGAACTGCTTCGGGTTTCGCACCAGTTGCATGCCGCAGTTGTCCGCATACATGTGCTCCAACTCGACGTCCTGGTATTTCTCCTTGTGCAGATCTGTCACGATTTCGCGCCACAGGACGCCGGTCGCCATGACGTTTTCCTTCTCGACCGAATGGACCTTGTTGCGGCGCTTGCGGGCGAGATCGAAGGCGACCTCCGCCACGCGGCGGATTTCCCCCTCGGTATAGACCTGCGTATCGACGGCGCGGCGTGTGCCGTCGGGCTGGGTTTCGATGCCGCGCGGCTCGCCGAAATAAATGCCGGAGGTCAATTCGCGGACGAACATAATGTCCAGCCCTTGGACGATCTCGGGTTTGAACGACGACGCGTCGAGCAAGGCGTCGAAGGTCACGACGGGCCGCAGGTTGGCGAACAGGTCCATCTCCTTGCGCAGCTTCAGCAAACCGGCTTCCGGCCGGTTTTCCCGCGACAGGCCGTCATATTTCGGGCCGCCGATCGCGCCCAACAAGACCGCGTCCGACGCTTTCGCGGCGGCCAACGTCTCGTCCGTCAGCGGGGTGCCGAACTCGTCGTAGGACGCCCCGCCGATCGACCGTTCATCCAGGTCGAAGGCCACGGCACGACGTCCTTCCATCCAGCGCACCACACGCAGCACCTGGTCCATAACCTCGGGGCCGGCGTAGTCGCCGGGAAGCACCACCAGTTTCTTATTCGCACTCGCAGCCATCTAGTTGCTCCTTGCCTGCATTTGGGCTTGCATTCGACTTCTCGTTCCCCTCGGTTGGAATTCGCCGCGGCGATCGCGCGACGATGTCAATCTATCGCGCGGACCCGCGCACGTCGGTGAACCGGCCGGCCAGCGCCGCCGCGGCCGCCATGGCCGGGCTGACCAGATGGGTCCGCCCGCCGCGCCCTTGGCGTCCTTCGAAGTTGCGGTTCGATGTGGAAGCGCAGCGTTCCTGCGGCCCGATCAAATCGTTGTTCATCCCGACGCACATGGAGCAGCCGGGCTCGCGCCATTCGAAACCCGCCTCTTCGAAGACCCGGTGCAGGCCTTCGGCCTCGGCGGCCGCCTTGACCTGACCGGACCCCGGTACGACCATCGCTTTCACCGTATCCGCGACACGCCCCCCCGCAACCACCCCCGCGGCGCTCCGCAGATCCTCGATCCGGCTGTTGGTACAGGACCCGATGAACACGCGGTCGACCGCGATATCGGTGATCGGCATCCCCGCCGTCAGGCCCATATAGTCCAACGCCCGGCGCATGGATTGGCGTTTTCCCTCGTTTGGCGCATCGGCCGGGTCGGGCACCACGCCGGTCACCGGCACGACATCTTCGGGGCTCGTGCCCCAGGTCACCTGCGGTACGATGTCGGCGCCGCGCAACCGGACCTCCCGATCGAAGCGGGCGCCATCATCGCTCGGCAGTTGCCGCCAAGCAGCAACGGCGCGCGCCCAATCGTCTCCCTGCGGCGCGAAAGGGCGGCCTTTCAGGTAGTCGAAGGTCGTGTCGTCCGGCGCGATCATGCCGGCGCGCGCACCCGCTTCGATCGTCATGTTGCAGACGGTCATGCGCCCTTCCATCGACAGGGTGCGGATGCCCGGTCCGGCATATTCGATGGCGTAACCGGTGCCGCCGGCCGCGCCGATCTTGCCGACGATCGCCAGCACGAGGTCTTTCGCGGTACAGCCCGCCGGCAGCTCATCCTCGACCGAAATGCGCATGGTCTTCATCGGCTGCTGCAGCAGCGTCTGCGTCGCGAGCACATGCTCGACCTCGGACGTGCCGATGCCGAAGGCGAGGACGCCGAACGCGCCATGCGTGGCCGTGTGGCTGTCGCCGCAGACCAGCGTCGTCCCCGGCAGGGTGAAGCCTTGCTCCGGTCCGACCACATGCACGATGCCCTGGCGCGCGTCGAACATGTCGAAGAGTTCGACGCCGAAGTCGGCGCAGTTGCGCACCATCGCCTCGACCATCATGCGCGAGGTTTCCTCGGAAATGCCGGCGGCGCGGTTGACCGTCGGCACCACGTGATCGACCACGGCCATCGTTGCGTCGAGACGGCGCACCGGCAGTCCGGCCATGCGCAAGCCTTCGAACGCCTGCGGCGTGGTTCCTTCGTGGATGAGGTGCCGATCAATATAGATCAACGCCGTGCCGTCGGATTCCGGCGGCGTTACCACATGCGCCTGCCAGATCTTGTCGAACAACGTGCGGGGTGCGTCAGCCATAGGATTACGCGTCGGCGTCGCGCACGTCGACGAGACGGCCATGGACCGCCGCCGCCGCGGCCATCGCCGGACTGACCAGATGGGTGCGGGCGTCCCGGCCCTGCCGTCCCTCGAAGTTGCGGTTCGACGTGGAGGCGCAGCGCTTGCCCGCGGGCACCCGGTCCGGGTTCATCCCGAGACACATGGAGCAGCCGGCCTCGCGCCATTCGAACCCGGCCTCGATAAAGACGCGGTCGAGGCCTTCGTCTTCCGCCTGTTCCTTGATGATCGTCGAGCCCGGCGAGACCATTGCGGTGACCCGGTCGGCGACCTTGCGGCCCTTGACGATATCCGCCGCCGCCCGAAGGTCCTCGATCCGGCTGTTCGTGCAGGACCCGATGAAGACATTGTCGATCTCGATCTCGGTCATCGGTGTGCCCGGGGTCAGGCCCATGTAGTCGAGCGAGCGCTTCATCGCGCTGCGCTTGGCGTCGCTTCCCGCATCCTTGGGGTCAGGCACGCGGCCGGTGATCGGCACGACATCCTCGGGGCTGGTGCCCCAGGTCACCTGCGGCGCGATATTGGAAACGTCGATCTTGATTTCGCGATCGTAGGCCGCGCCCTCATCCGACGGCAGCGTCTTCCAATAGGCGACCGCCGCTTCCCATTGCGCGCCCTTCGGCGCCATCGGCCGGCCCTTGAGATATTCGAAGGTCTTTTCATCCGGCGCGATCAGGCCGGCGCGCGCCCCGCCCTCGATGGTCATGTTGCTGACCGTCATCCGCCCTTCCATGGACAGGTCGCGGATCGCCTGGCCGCAAAACTCGATGACGTGACCGGTGCCGCCGGCGGTGCCGATTTCGCCGATGATGGCGAGGATCAAATCCTTGCCCGTGCAGCCGACCGGCAGCGAGCCGTCGATCAAGACCCGCATGTTCTTGGGCTTGGAGGTGCGCAGCGTCTGCGTCGCCAGCACATGCTCGCCCTCGGACGTGCCGATGCCGAAGGCCAACGCGCCGAACGCGCCATGCGTCGCGGTGTGGCTGTCGCAGCACACCACCGTCGCGCCGGGCAGCGTAAAGCCCTGTTCCGGGCCGATCACATGGACGATACCCTGCCGAGGGTCCAGCATGTCGAACACCGGCACGCCGAATTCCTTGCAGTTGATGCTGAGCGTTTCGACCTGCAGGCGCGATTCCGGGTCTTCGATCCCCTTGCCGCGGTCCGTGGTCGGCACGTTGTGATCGGCGACCGCGAGCGTCGCTTCCGTGCGGCGGACGGTGCGGCCTTCCATCCGCAGCCCTTCGAAGGCCTGCGGCGACAGCACCTCATGCAGGAGGTGCCGGTCGATATAGAGAATGTTCAGCCCATCATCGAGGGTATCGACAAGATGGCTGTCCCAAATCTTATCGAACAGGGTGCGGGGCGTGGTCATCGCGTCTGTTCTGCCGCGCGCTCTAGCGGTACAGCCAGGGCTGGCTCTCGCGCTGCTGCGCCTCGAAGCTGTCGATCTTCTCCACCTTCTGCAGCGTGAGGCCGATATCGTCGAGTCCGTTCAACAGACACTCGCGGCGGAATTCGTCAATCTCGAACGATACCGTGGCGCCATTCGGCCGCGTGATCGTCTGGGTTTCCAGATCGACGGTCAGTTCCGGATTCTCGCGGTCCGCCGCGTCCGCCATCAACGCGTCCAATTGGTCCTTGGTCACGGTGACCGGCAGGATGCCGTTCTTGAAACAGTTGTTGTAGAAGATGTCGGCGAAGCTGGTCGAGATGACGCAGCGGATGCCAAAATCCAGCAAGGCCCAGGGCGCATGCTCGCGCGACGAGCCGCAGCCGAAGTTATCGCCGGCGACGATGATCTTCGAGTTGCGGTACGGCTCCTGGTTCAGGATGAACTCCGGAATCTCGGTACCGTCGGGCGTGAACCGTAACTCATCGAACAGGACCTTGCCGAGCCCGGTGCGCTTGATCGTGCGGAGATGCAGTTTCGGAATGATCTGATCGGTATCGATATTGATCATGTCCATCGGCGCCGCGACGCCCGACAGTTTCGTGAATTTTTCCATGCTCGCCTCTCCTATCCGCTTTACCGGCGCCGGCCGCGAAGCGCCCAGATCACCGCCGGGTCCGGCGCGTCATCGCCGAAGCCCGCGCGCCGTTCGTTTATCCTGTCCTGCGCGCCGCCGGCCGCCGAATCCACGACCCAGCCCGCGCTGCGAACGTCCCGGCCGAACAGCCGGTCGATCCCTTCGAGTTTCTTTTCCGCTTCCGGCGGCGCACCCGCCGGTTTCTTCATTGCATCGGACGACATTGTTATTCCATCAGCTCCCGTACGTCGGCAAATCGGCCCGTCACCGCCGCCGCAGCGGCCATGGCCGGGCTCACCAAATGCGTGCGTCCATCGCGACCCTGCCGGCCGACGAAGTTCCGGTTCGTCGTGGACGCACAACGCTCGCCCGGCTCAAGCCGGTCGACATTCATCGCCAGGCACATCGAGCAGCCCGGCTCGCGCCATTCGAAGCCGGCCTCCTTCAGGATATCGGCGATGCCTTCTTCCTCGGCCTGCTGCTTGACCAGGCCCGACCCCGGCACGATCATCGCGCGCACGCCGTCGGCCACCTTGCGGCCTTCCGCCACCGCGGCGACCGCGCGCATATCCTCGATCCGGCCGTTGGTGCAGGACCCCACGAAGACGCGGTCGATCGTCACGTCGGTCATCTTGGTTCCGGCGGTCAACCCCATATAGTCCAGCGCGCGCTGCATGCTGTCGCGCTTGTCGTTGCTTTCCGCGGACTTCGGGTCCGGCACCGTGCCGGTGATCGGGATAACGTCTTCCGGGCTGGTGCCCCAGGTGATCTGCGGCACGATTTCCGACACGTCGAGCGTGACCTCTTTATCGTATTGCGCGCCCGGGTCCGACGGCAGCGTCTTCCAAAACGCCACCGCCCGATCCCACTGTTCGCCCTTGGGCGACATCGGCCGGCCTTTCAGAAATTCGAACGTCTTTTCATCCGGCGCGATCAGGCCCGCGCGCGCGCCGGCTTCGATGGTCATGTTGCTGACTGTCATGCGGCCTTCCATCGACAGGTCCTCGATCGCCTGCCCGGCGTATTCGATGACATGGCCAGTGCCGCCGCCGGTGCCGATCTTGCCGATAATGGCGAGGACCAGGTCCTTCGCGGTGCAGCCGAACGGCAGCGCGCCGTCGACGGTAACGCGCATGCTTTTGGCCGGCGCCTGAATGAGCGTCTGCGTCGCCAACACATGCTCTACCTCGGAGGTGCCGATGCCGAAGGCCAGCGCGCCGAACGCGCCATGGGTCGCCGTGTGGCTGTCGCCGCAGACCAACGTCGTGCCCGGTAGGGTGAAACCCTGCTCCGGCCCGATGATATGCACGATGCCGTTCCGCACGTCGTCGAAGTGGAACAACTCGACGCCGAAATCTTCGCAGTTCTTGATCAGCGTGTCGATTTGGAGCTGCGAATCCTCGGGGATGCCCTCGCTGCGGTCGGTCGCGATGTTATGGTCGATCACCGCGAGGGTCGCATCGGTCCGGCGCACCGGACGGCCCGCCTGGCGCAAGCCCTCGTAGGGCTGCGGCGTCGTCACCTCATGGGTGAGATGCCGGTCGATGTAGAGCAGGCATGTGCCGTTCGGTTCGACATCGACGACGTGGCTATCCCAAATCTTTTCGAACAATGTTCGAGGCTTGCTCATCACCTACGCTCCCGGCGCCCGGTGGGTCGTTGCCCTTGGGCTCGCAATTGGTCTTATTATACTTTATCTAGTCTTCCGACTTCTCTTCGACAGCGGCTGACGCTTCGACGGCCTTCGCCTTGGCGTCCGCCGCGTCGCTATGCGCCGCGGCTTCCTGGGCACGGCGCTGGCTCGTATCCTCGGTAATCCGGGCCGACTTCCCGCGCCGGCCGCGAAGATAATACAGTTTCGCGCGGCGGACCGAGCCCCGGCGCACCACCTCGATCGCATCGATCCGCGGGCTGTGCAGCGGAAAGACCCGCTCGACGCCTTCGCCGTAGCTGATCTTGCGCACCGTGAAGGAGCTGTTCAAGCCGGCGTTCTTCCGGCCGATACACACGCCTTCGAAGGCCTGGATCCGCTCGCGGGTGCCTTCGACGACGCGCACCTGTACACGGATCGTGTCACCCGGCCGAAACGGCGGGATATCGCGTTCGGCCAGGAGCTTGTCCAGCTGGGCCTGCTCTACCTGTTGAATGATGTTCATGTTTCCGTCCTCGTTCCTTAAATCTGCGCGGCATAGCGGTCCCAGAGATCGGGCCGCCGCTCGCGGGTAATGCGTTCTGCCTGTTCGCGCCGCCAGGCGCGGATCTTTTCGTGGTGCCCGGACAGCAGGACCGCCGGCACCGACCGGCCGCGCCATTCCGCGGGCCGCGTATACTGCGGATATTCCAATAGTCCGCTTTGAAAGCTTTCCTCTTCGAGCGACGCGGCATCGCCCATCACGCCGGGCAACAGCCGCACGCAGGCGTCGATCAGCGCGACCGCCGCCGGCTCGCCACCGGACAGCACGAAATCGCCGAGACTGATTTCCGTGACGTCGCGGGATTCGATCACCCGTTCGTCGATCCCCTCATAGCGCCCGCACAACACCGTCATGCCCGGACCGGCCGCCAAGACGCCGACCAGCGACTGATCGAGCCGCCGACCGCGCGGCGTGAGGTAGACCAAGGGCCCTTCCTCGTCGGCGACCGATGCGATCGCGTCGTCGACCACGTCCGCCCGCATCACCATGCCCGGCCCGCCGCCGAAGGGCGTGTCGTCCACCGTGGCGTGGCGGTCCGTCGCGAAGTCGCGGATGTCGATGGTACGCAACGACCAAAGGCCGCCCGCCATCGCCTTACCGGCTAGCGAATCGCCGAGCGGCCCCGGGAACATTTCCGGAAACAGGGTCAGCACGCGCGCATCCCAGCTCATCTGCTGGCCTCCCCGCTCTCGTCCCCGCCGTCGCCGGTCCCATTGTCTTCGTCGAGATGGGCGTCGGGGCGCACGAAAATCTCATGCGGCAGATCGATCGTCACCACACCGGCCGCCAGATCGATCGCCGGCACCACCGCCGCCGTAAACGGCAGTATCTCGGTCTTGCCGGACGCGTTCTCCAATTCGATCATGTCGCCCGCGCCAAAATTATGCATGGCGCGCACGGTGCCCAACGTCTCGCCACCGGTGGATACCGCGTCCAGGCCGATCAGATCGGCATAGTAAAACTCGTCTTCATCGGGTTCCGGCAGACGGTCGCGGTCGACATACAGCTCGGTGCCACGCAGCAATTCCGCCGCGTTACGGTCGCCGACACCGTCGATCTTCGCCAGCATCATGCCGCGCGCCGCCCCCGTGATGCGCAAGTCGAATTGGCGCGCGCCGCTGGCGTCCGTGACCGGGCCATAGGCCGTCACGTCCTGCGGTTCGGCGGTGAAGCTCTTGACGCGCACTTGGCCACGGACCCCGTGCGCGCCGGCTATCACCCCGATACAGACCTTGCGGTCCGCCATATCCACTTGCTCCATCACCATGAAGATCCGGTCGGAACGGCGTTAGCCGTCCTTCTTCTCCTCTTCCTTCGCCGCGTCCTCGGCAGGCGCCTCTTCGGCTTTCTCCTCGGCCTTTGCCTCTTCAGCGGGAGCTTCGGCGGCGGCTTCCTCCGCCGGCGCCTCGGCCGGGGCTTCCTCGGCGGGTTCCTCAACCGGCGCGGCCGCAGCGGCCGCAGCCGCTTCCTTGGCCGCTTCGGCGGCGGCCTGCTTCTTCTCTTCGCGGGCGGCTTGTTTCTCCAACGTCTTCGGACGCGGCGCGCTCTTCTTGGGCGACTCGCGATAGGTCGGCATCGGAATGATTTCCGCCTTGCCAAGGAAACGGGCGACCCGGTCGGATGGCAACGCGCCAACCGACAGCCAATGCTCGACGCGGTCCTGCACCAGGGTCACCCGGTTCGGATCGTCCTTGTTGAGCATGGGATTGTAGGTGCCCACCTTCTCGATGAAACGGCCGTCGCGCGGCATCCGCGAGTCGGCGACAACGATCCGGTAAAAGGGCCGCTTCTTGGCGCCGCCCCGGGCTAGTCGAATTTTAAGTGACATATCTTTGAGTTTCCCTCGTCGATAAAATACGCGTCGTTTTGGTTTCCGGTGTGTGACCGCGTTCTAGAAGCGCGGCGGCATGCCGGGCATTCCGGGCATCTGCGGCAGACCGCCGCGCATCATGCCTTTCTTTCCCATCTTGCCCATTTTCTTCATCATCTTGTTCATCATCTGGAACTGCTTGAGCAGCTTGTTCACGTCCTGGACCGAGGTTCCCGACCCGGCGGCGATGCGCCGCTTACGGGACGCCTGGATCACCTTCGGCTGGCGGCGTTCGTGCGGCGTCATCGACTGGATGATCGCCTCTTGCCGCTTGACCACCGATTCATCGAGGTTGGCCTCGGCCATCTGGTTCTTCATCTTGCCGATGCCCGGCAGCATGTTCATGACCCCGGACATCCCGCCCATGCGCCGCAGCTGCTTGAGCTGGTCGGCCAGGTCGTTGAGGTCCATCTGCCCTTTCTTGAGCTTGGCGGCGAGTTTCTCCGCCTCCTCGACTTCGACCGTCTCGGCGACCTTCTCAACCAGGCTGACCACGTCGCCCATGCCGAGGATACGGCCGGCGATCCGGTCGGGATGAAAGGCTTCCACGTCTTCGAGCTTTTCGCCGACACCGAGCAGTTTGATCGGTTTGCCGGTAACCGCGCGCATCGACAGCGCGGCGCCGCCGCGCGCGTCGCCGTCGACCCGGGTCAGCACGATGCCCGTCAGGCCGACGCGCTCGTTGAAGCTGGTCGCCACGTTGACCGCGTCCTGGCCGGTCATGGCGTCGGCCACCAATAGCGTTTCCAGCGGCATGGACACGTCGCGCACCGCCGCCACCTCGTCCATCAGCGCATCGTCCACATGCAGCCGGCCGGCGGTGTCCAGCAGGATCACGTCGAACCCGCCCAGCTTCGCCGCCTGCATCGCGCGACGCGCGATCTCGACCGGCCCCTGGCCCGGCACGATCGGCAAGGTCGGCACGTCCGCCTGTTCGCCCAGCACCTTGAGCTGTTCCTGCGCGGCGGGGCGCGCGACGTCGAGCGACGCCATCAGGACTTTCTTGTTCTCGCGTTCCTTGAGACGCAGCCCCAGCTTGGCCGTCGTCGTCGTCTTACCCGAGCCTTGCAGGCCGACCATGAGGAAGGCGCCCGGCGGATCGGCGGGCAGCATGATCGGGTCTTCTTCGCCGCCGAGCGTCTCGACCAGCGTGTCGTGGACGACCTTGATGACCATCTGGCCCGGCGTCACCGACTTGAGGACTTCGCTGCCGACGGCCTTTTCCTTGACCTTGTCGATCAACTCCTTGACCACGGGCAGGGCCACGTCCGCTTCCAGCAGCGCGACCCGCACTTCGCGGAGCGCCGTATCGACATCCTGCTCCTTTAGCGCGCCGCGGCGCTTGAGGCGGTCGAAGACGTCTCCGAGACGATCTGTCAGACTGTCGAACATAGGGTGTCCTGCGCTGTCCTGCCGGTCGTTGGCTCAACGGCCCGCACAAAGGGAAATGGCGCCAGTGCGCGAACCCTCGCGGACTGGCGGAGCCCCTCGGGGCTGGCCGCATGCTTTTTTCTCAAAAGGCAGGCGGCTTGTACCCCTGCCGGGCAGGCAAGTCAAGCGCCGGAGACACGGTCCGGATCACATCGAAACGCCTTAATTTCCTAGACTTGCGCGCCGTCGCCGCCATATAAGGCTGTGTTCACAAGGATAGCGGCAATGATCCCGTTCACCAAGATGCATGGTCTCGGCAACGACTTCGTCGTGATCGACCGGCGCAGCACGCCCGTCGACCTCGCGCCGAACCGGATTCGCGCCATCGCCGACCGCCGACGCGGTGTCGGGTTCGATCAACTTATCCTTATAGATCAATCGGATGACGACAGCGCGGACGCGCGCCTGCGTTTCTATAACTCGGACGGCAGCGAATCCGCCGCCTGCGGCAACGGCACCCGCTGCGTCGTCGCGGCGCTGATGGCGGAGTCGGGCCGGCGGACGGCGGCGGTTCAAACGGCGGCCGGGCTGCTGACCGCCGAGACCGGCGCGGACGGCGTCGTCGCCGTCGATATGGGCCCCGCCCGGCTGGAGTGGGCCGACATCCCGTTGCGCGACCGGGCCGACACGCTATCGCTGCCGATCGAACGGGGACCGCTGAGCGATCCGGCGGCGGTCAACATGGGCAACCCGCACTGCGTCTTCTTCGTTGACGACGCCGAGGCAATCAACCTGCCCGAACTGGGGCCGGAGATCGAGCATCATCCGATGTTCCCGGAACGCACGAATGTGGAGGTCGCGACGGTGACCGGGCCGGACCGCATCCGGCTGCGGGTATGGGAACGCGGCGCCGGCATCACCCAGGCCTGCGGCAGCGGGGCCTGCGCCACCGCGGTCGCCGCGCACCGGCGCGGGCTGACCGGACGCAAGGTCGACCTCGATCTGGATGGCGGCACGCTGTCGGTCGAGTGGCGCGAGGAAGACGGCCACGTCATCCTCGCCGGGCCGACCGCGTTGAGCTTCACCGGGGAGCTTGCCGCATGACCGTCCGCCCGCAGATCATCACCTTCGGCTGCCGGCTGAACGCCTTCGAATCCGAGGTCATGCGCGGCCATGCCGAGAATGCCGGGTTGCGGGACGCGGTGATCGTCAATACCTGCGCCGTCACCGCGGAAGCCGAGCGGCAAGCGCGCCAGGCGATCCGCAAGGCCCGCCGCGACAATCCGACAGCCCGGATCGTCGTCACCGGCTGCGCGGCGCAACGGGACGCCGACGCCTTCGCCGCCATGCCCGAAGTGGACCGCGTGATCGGCAACACCGAGAAAATGCAGGCGGAGAGTTTCGCGCCCGACGCCGACGCGCCCCTCGCGGTCAGCGACATCATGACGGTGCAGGAAACCGCCGGGCACCTGATCGCCGGTTTCGAGGACCGCGCCCGCGCCTTCGTCCAGGTGCAGAACGGCTGCGACCACCGCTGCACCTTCTGCGTCATCCCGTATGGCCGCGGCAACAGCCGGTCGGTACCGATCGGCCAAATCGTGCAACAGGTTCAGCAGCTGGCCGCGAACGGCTATGCCGAGGTCGTGCTGACCGGCGTGGACATCACCTCTTACGGCGCGGACCTGCCGGGCCGGCCGGCGCTGGGGCAGATGGTCCGCCGCCTGCTGGCGCTGGTGCCGGACCTGCCGCGCCTGCGCATTTCCTCGATCGACGCGGTCGAGGTCGACGACGACCTGCTGGACCTGATCGCCGGGGAACCCCGGCTGATGCCGCATCTGCACCTGTCGCTGCAGGCCGGCGACGACATGATCCTCAAGCGGATGAAGCGCCGCCACAGCCGCGCCGACGCCGTCGCCTTCTGCGAGCAGGTTCGCGCGCTGCGCCCGGACGCGGTGTTCGGGGCCGACCTGATCGCCGGCTTCCCAACGGAGACCGACGCCATGTTCCGTCGGAGCCTGGACTTGATCGACGACTGCGGCCTGACCTGGCTGCATGTCTTCCCCTATTCGCCGCGTCCCGGCACCCCCGCCGCCCGCATGCCGCAACTGCCGAAGGCGGTCCGCCGCGACCGGGCGCGGCAACTGCGCCAGGCCGGCGAACGCCGCGTCGCCGCTTTCCTGAAGGGTTGCGTCGGCCAAGACGCGACCGTGCTGGTGGAGACCGCAGAGCGCGGCCGCACCGAGCAGTATGCACCAGTCCAATTGCCAGACGGCCTAGCACCGGGCGCGCTCGTGCGGATGCGAATCACTGGAACCGACGAGACCACGCTGACCGGCACGCTTCTAGCCGAGGTCGCGGCATGAGCGGTCAAGGTTGGCTGTCGCGCCTTCGCGCCGGCCTCAGCAAATCCTCCAACCGGATCGTCGACGGCATCGCGGGGGTACTGACCCGGCGCAAGCTCGACGGCGAAGCGCTGGAAGGATTGGAAGAGGTTCTGATCACCGCCGACGTGGGCCCAGCCACCGCCGCGAAGCTGGCGAGCAGCATTGCCGCCACCCGGTTCGACAAGGAAGTGTCGCCGGAAGAGGTGCGCGGCGCGTTGGCCGAGGAAATCGCGAAAATCCTGGAGCCCGTCGCCCAGCCGCTCGAGATCGACCGGTCGCGCAAGCCGCATGTGGTGCTGGTGATCGGGGTCAACGGCACCGGCAAGACGACCACCATTGGCAAGTTCGCCAAGGCGCTCAACGAAGACGGTCACCGCGTGGTCATGGCCGCGGGCGACACCTTCCGCGCCGCCGCGGTCGAACAGCTCAAGGTCTGGGGCGAGCGCACCGGTTGTCCGGTGATCGCCGGCCAACCCAACGCGGATTCGGCCGGCCTCGCCTTCGACGCATTGCAGACCGCCCAGGCCGACGCCGCCGACGTGCTGCTGATCGACACCGCCGGGCGGCTGCACAACAAAGCCAATTTGATGGCCGAACTGGAGAAGATCGCGCGGGTCATCGCCAAGCTCGACCCCGACGCGCCGCATGACTGCCTGCTCGTGCTCGACGCCACCACCGGCCAGAACGCGCTGAGCCAGATCGAGACCTTCAAGGAGATGCTGCCGATCACCGGGCTGGTGGTGACCAAGCTCGACGGGTCCGCCAAGGGCGGCGTGCTGGTGGCGCTGGCGGAGAAGTTCGGCATCCCGGTGCGCGCGATCGGCGTCGGCGAAGGCGCGGACGACCTGCGCCCCTTCGACGCGACCAGCTTCGCGCGCGGCCTGATGGGCCTGGAAGACTGACCGAGATTCAGCAGGCTGCTGAAAGAGACATGATCTTGGGTCTCCATGGTTCGAGACGGCGCTATCGCGCCTCCTCACCATGAGGCTTTTTGTTTGTTTTCCGCATCCTGAGGAGGGCCGATAGGCCCGTCTCGAAGAATCCAAATGACTTTTTCGGTAGCCTGTTAGACGAGCAGGTTGAGGTAGAAGCCTCGGCGCGGCACGTCCTGGCGCGGGCCGGTTCCGGCATCCTTGTCCAACAAGACATCCAGCCGTTTCGCCGCCGCCTCCACATCCGTGGGGTTCTGCACGGCCGGCGCGGGCACCTGATTGGGCGTCCGCGCCTGTTGCGGCGTGTCCTGCCGCTGCGGCTGTTGGCGGGTCGGGGCAACGCCGGGGATTTGGCCCGGTCCCGCGGGACCGGCTGGACCATCTGCTACCATATTTGGAGGTATAGCGCTGCCGGCACCACAAGATCAAGTGTCGTTAATCGGACTATCCCTCGCGGCGCTGGATCATGCCGGCGGCGACGAGGCGGTCGACCACCTGCGCCAGGCGCACCCCGTCCCACAGACTGAAGGCGCGGGTCAGGTCAGCGGTGGTGAAATACTCGCGCCCGGCGACCCAATCGGCGACCTCGCGATCCTCGCCCGACAGAGTCTCCGCCACGCCGGCGCCGCGCACCCAGTACAGGTCGACCGCATGCGGCGACGGCAGGTCGAACACCGGCAGGCATTCCATCGTCGCCGTGCCTTGCTGATAATTCCGCATATAGTCGCGGGTCGTCGGCATGCCGACGATCTCGGCGAGACGTCCGACCAGTTTCGCGACATGCGCGTCATGCGCCGCCGTATCGTCGAAATGCGGCAGGGGCGCGCGGAACATCGGGTCCTCGGCGAGACTGCGGCCGATCAGGCCGAGCAGGTCGACGCCGTTCGGCTGGATCACACCGAAGGTCAGGTGCAGCGTCGCCTCGCTCGTCGCCAAGGCGTCATGATACTGGCCCTTCGGGATGTAGAGCAGGTCGCCCGGCGTCAGTTCGAGTTCCTCGGCGATGGCGCCCTTCTTCTCGTCGTGGAATTCCTTCGGCAGCGCGGTGAAGGCGAACTCGGTGCTGGAGACCGGCTGCTCGAATCGGCCTTCGTACAGGTTCCAGTGCTTGCGCCCGGCGATATGCAGCACGAAGACGTCGGTGTGATCGAAATGCGCCTGGAAGCCTTTCTGTTCCTGCCAGGAACAGTAGATGTTGCACTTCAGCGGACAGCCGTAGACCACCTGCAGCAGGCCAGCGACATGCGCCAGTTCCGGCGTGAGGGATTCGGTGAGGTTGAGCACCAGCGTCGCGCCGGCGCGGATCTGCTGCATGACCTTGGCACGGTCCGGCCGCATCGCCGGATGGCCGTCGCGGGCGTCGACCGGGACGCAATAATCCTTCGCCGGCAGGGATGGTCCGTTGACCGCCAGCAGCATGGTCTTGCTCGACCAGAGCGTGGACATATCGAGCAGCGCGTTGAAGGCATCCCAGGAGAAGATGTCGGCGAACTTATCCTCCGGCCCGGGCACATGCAGGTGACGCCGGTCGCGATAGTCCGACTCGAAGGCGTGACGCGATACCGGGTCGAGCAGCCGTTGGAAGGTCATATCGCGCGCCGTCACGTCACCCTCCGACCGTTTCCAGCAAGCCCGCGTCGCACAGCGCCGCGAACGCCGTTTCGCGATCCGCCGCCGCCATGTCGGGCACGGCGCGCGCGGCATCCGCGTCGGTGACGAAATCCCGGCCCATGGCCCATTCGGCAACGGTGCGGGCCGCTTCCGACGGCATCGTCGCCTTGCCGTGCGGCGTGCGCAGCAGCCAGTCCGGACCACGCCGGACGAGTTTCGCCCCGCCCGCCCGCACGCGATAGACCACGGCGTCCGCCTGCGACGGCAAGGTGAAACCGCCGACGCAATCCCGGAAGGCCGTTCGCCGCTGTTCGTCCCGCATCCGCGCCGCCAAGCCCAACTCCGCCGCCAACTCGGGCAGGCGCGCCGACAAGGCCGCGAAATGCGCGTCATGCACCGCCGCATCTTCGGGCCGGGGCATCGCGGTTCGGTACACGGCGTCTTCGGACACCATGGTTTCGAGCAATGCCGCCAGGTCGATCCCGGTCGGCCGGACGACATGGAATTCGAGATGCAGCCCGCTACCGGACCCCGCCGGCGCGTCGTGGTAGCGGCCGGCGGGAACATAGAGGCCCGCGCCGGGGCGGAGCGTAACCTCCTGCTCGACGCCGCCGCAGGTCGCCTCATGGAAATCGATCGGCAGGCTGTCGAAGGCGTAGCCCGGCATATCCAACGGATTCTCGAAGCTGCCGCCGAACACACGCCATGTCCGCACGCCATCGAGATTCAAGACGACGCAATCGCCGGTCTTAAACCGCGCCGTCACCGGTTGCTGTGTTGTCGGCGCGGCGTTGACCATGACGCTGCACGGCGCGCCGAGACCGGATTGAAAAGCAGCCGCCGCCCGCGCCAATGCCGGCGTCAACGTTTCGACCGCATCCAGTTCCAACGCGGCCCCGGCCGCCACCTGTTCGGTGACGGCTTCCGGATCGGGCCGCCACAGCAGTTGCCCGTCGCGGTTGCGCGCCTGGAAGCAATAGTCCTGCGGCTCCACAGGCACGCCGTCGACGATCGGCCGCAAGGTCTGCGCCGACCACAGCTTCGACACGTTGAGCAGCCGGTTGGCGTCGTCCCAGGAAAACAGCCCCGCCGCACGACCGGAGTCTTCCCGGATCGTCAGCGGCACGCGGTCGCGCACGGCGGCGGCGAAACGTTCGGCCGTTTCCGGGGCGATCAAGCTGCTAAAACTGATCTCGGTCATCTTCTCATGCGATCGCTACGGGCGGTTCGTTCGAAAGTCTAGTCGATCGGCGGGCGCACGGCCACGCCGCTGCTGCGGCATAGGGTCACAACGGCGATACAATGATGGTCCAATGGCGAAATCTTGATACGCCGGAAACACGACAGTCTTTGCCGCAGCGCGCCGGCATTGATATAACGCCGTCATGTCCAAACTCGCCCCGCCTTGGCTGAAGCCGGCCGTCGACTACGGCCCGCTGGTCGCCTTTTTCGCCGCCTATTGGTTGGGTGATCTGTATATCGCGACCGCCGCCATCATGGCCGCGACGGGGGTCGCCGTCCTGCTGTCCTACGGCATCGAACGGCGCGTGCCGACGATGCCGGTCGTCACGGCGGTGATCGTCATGGTGTTCGGCGGGCTGACCCTCTGGCTAAACGACGAACGCTACATCAAGATGAAGCCGACGCTGGTTCAAGCCCTGTTTGCGGTGGTCCTGTTCGGCGGATTGCTGATGCGCAAACCGCTGCTCAAACCCTTGATGGAATCGGCCTGGCGGTTGACCGACCGTGGCTGGACCATCTTGACCATGCGGTTCGCGATTTTCTTCGCCGTGATGGCGGTGCTAAACGAACTCGTCTGGCGCACCACGTCCACCGATTTCTGGGTGAATTTTAAGATTTTCGGCATTCTGGCGCTGACCTTCGTGTTCACGGCCTTCCAGGTGCCGTTGATCACGCGCCATCAGGTCGTGCAGTCGGAACAGGACAAGCAGCCCGACGGTTAGGGATCGCTAGTAATTGCCGAGATCGCCCGCCGGATTGGTGCGCGGCTCGAACGCCGGTTGGCCGGCCACTTCCTTGAAATGATTGAGCGCCCACCGCACCGAGGGAAAGGCGAGGTCGTCCCACGGCAGATCGTCCCAATCATAGAGGGCGACATCCAAGCTCTCCTCCCCCGCCGCGAAAACCGGCTCACGCAGGCGCGCCCGGTAGATGAGCTGCACCTGGCTGATGCGGGGAACGTTGTAGACGGCGAGAAGCGCGTCGATCTCGATATCAGCGCAGGCTTCTTCCTGCGCCTCGCGCCTGGCGCCGTCGGTCACGGTCTCGTTCAGTTCCAGATAACCGGCGGGAATGGTCCAATACCCATGGCGTGGGTCGATGGCGCGCTTGCAAAGCAGGAATTGATCCTGCCAGGTCACGACCGCGCCGACCACGATCTTGGGATTTTCGTAATTGATGAACCCGCAGTCGGGACAGACCAGCCGGAGGCGGTTATCGCCCGCCGGAACCTCCCGCACGCTTGGCCCCGGCCGCTCGGGTGACTTGGAGTTCGACTCAGCCATACCGGATAATGTGTCGCGCCGAGACGACCGGGGCAACCCCTCGGCGCGTCTCGTGCACGGCGAAACCGTTATCCGGTTCCGGAGAAGCCGGTAGGCTAAATCTCGATGTCGACCAGGGTGCCGCGGCCTTCCGATGCCGAACCGGCGCCATTGCCGCTGTTCTGCGGGTCCTGATTCGCGACACCGCTCTCATCGGTGGCCGTAAGCGCCTGTTGTGTCTGCGCTTTGACGTTTTCGTCAGCGGACAGCGTTTGCTGTTTGGCCGCCGATCCCAGACTTTGCGACGTCGTTGTCGGCGTCGAAATACCTTGCAATACGGAGGAAAGTTCCATCTCGGTTCCTAGGCTAAGACGTGAATCCGAGAGCACCCTATGGTTGGCCGGTAAACATATGGTTAAGGGCCGATGACGACGAAACCCGGATCACGTTAGCCCTGGCGCAGCGCCGCGACCCCCGGCAATTCCTTGCCTTCGAGCCATTCGAGGAAGGCGCCGCCGGCGGTCGATATATAAGAGAAAGAGTCCGCGACCCCGGTATGACGCAAGGCCGCTACCGTATCGCCGCCGCCCGCGACGGACACCATCTCGCCAGCCTCCGTGCATTTCGCCGCCGCTTGGGCCACGGTCACCGTCGCGGCGTCGAAGGGCGGGAATTCGAACGCACCCAAAGGACCGTTCCACAACAAGGTGCGGACCGATCCGAGACGGTCGGCAAGCGCCGCCGCGCTGTCCGGCCCGATATCGAGGATCATCTTGCCGGGCGGCACGGCCGCGGTCATGACGGTATCGGCCGGCGCGCCGGCTTCCAGTTTCTCGGCGATCACGACATCGGACGGCAGAATGATCTCGCAGCCGGCGGCGTCCGCTTTGGCCATGATCTCGCGCGCCGTGTCCGCGAGGTCGGTCTCGCACAGGCTGGCGCCGACATCGGTGCCCAACGCATGGAGGAACGTATTCGCCATGCCGCCGCCGATGACCAGGGCGTCGACCTTCTCGATCAAGTTGCCGAGTACCGCCAGCTTGGTCGACACCTTGGCCCCGCCGACGAGCGCCAGGACCGGGCGTTTGGGATCGCCGAGGGCCGATTCCAGCGCCTCCAACTCGGCCTGCATGTTGCGGCCGGCGGCGGCGGGCAGAAGCCGCGCGACCGCCTCGGTCGAGGCATGCGCGCGGTGCGACACCGAGAAACCGTCGTTGATGTAGAGATCGCCGAGCGCCGCCAATTCACCGGCAAACCCCGCATCGTTCGCCTCTTCGCCCGGATGAAAGCGCAGATTTTCCAACAGCGCGATCTCGCCGTCGGCCAAGCCATCGACCACCGCCTTCGCCGCGTCGCCGATACAATCCTCCGCGAAGGCCACCTTCGTCCCGCCGAGCGCCTGCGACAGGGCGTCGGCGACCGGCGCCAGCGACATCTCGGGAACGACCTGCCCCTTGGGCCGGCCGAAATGCGAGATCACCACCACGCGCGCGCCTTTGTCCATCAGTTCGCGCAGCGTCGGCAGCATGCGGTCGATCCGCGTGGTGTCGGTGACCCGGCCGTCCTGGACCGGAAGGTTGAGATCGCCCCGCACCAGCACCCGCTGGCCGGCAACCGTCATATCGTCAAGTGTCTTGAACATGTCCGTCCGGTCTCTCTGGTTTTCTTGTTCGCTTTGCCTGAAACTGCACTACAGGAAGGCGGGGCCGACCGCAACATGGCCAAACGCCGAATTCGACCGATATTTGCGATATGTCTATCGATACCACAGTCCGACGCAACGCAATCGACCGCCCAATCCGCAACATTGCCGGTCCCCTCGACCAACTCTCCTACCGGTTGGCGCAAACCCTTCGAACCGGTTGGTTCGCCAGCCATTACGCCCTGACCGCCCGGCTAGCCCCGCCGCCGCAGCGCGACGCAGCGGCCAATGGCGACGTCGCCTTACCGTCTTGGCAGACCATCAATGACGATCTGAAGGACCTGTTCGCACGGGATTGGGCCAATATCGAGGCGGGCCTGTACCGGCTACCGCATGATATGTGGCCGAACCCGCTCGCCGTGCTGCGGCAATCTGCGCGGTATTTCGACGACCTGGGCCAGGTCAACGACCGCAAACGCGACCGGCGGGGCCAGGAGGTTTTCACGCCAGAACATCGCGGCCGGTACCCGCGCTACTATCTGCAGAACTTTCACTATCAAAGCGACGGCTATCTCAGCGACGACTCGGCCACACTGTACGACTATCAGGTGGAGGTCCTGTTCACTGGCGGCGCCGACGCCATGCGCCGGCAGTTGCTGGCGCCGTTGCGCGACGCTTTCACGACCCGACGCATCCGCGACACGCATCTGCTCGACATAGCCTGCGGCACCGGGCGGTTCCTGTCCTTCGTCAAGGACAACTATCCGCGGCTGCGCGTGACCGGCATGGACCTGAGCGCCCCCTACTTGGCGCGGGCCCGGCGGACGCTGCGCCATTGGTCGCGCAGTCATGTCGCCGTCGGGAATGCCGAAGCCCTGCCCGCCGCCGACGCCAGCGTCGACATCGCCACCTGCATCTTCCTGTTCCACGAAGTGCCGCGCGCCGTCCGGCGGCGCATCGCCGCGGAGATAGCCCGTGTCCTCAAGCCGAACGGCGTGCTGCTGTTCATGGATTCGATCCAATACGGCGACCGACCGGACTATGACCCGTTGCTCGACCGCTTCCCGCAGGCCATGCATGAACCCTATTACGCGGACTATGTCCGCGACGATCTGTCCGACGTGTTCCGAGACGCCGGATTTGACGTCGGCCTGATCCAGCGCGAATTTTTCGCTCGGATGATGGTGTTGCGCCGACTATAAGGCTTTGGGCTCGCCAAACTTACGGCAATCCTCTAAAACGCGCGGGCCAAGCGCTCGGAGCGCGAGCCATCGCCGGCGCGCCGGACGATGAGGGGGCAAACAGTTACCGGACACGGTCATGCAGAGGTGGGACGAGGATACGGCGGGCACAGCAGGGCATGCGGTGGGCGCAGACGCCGCGCCCGCGCTGTCGGTCGTCATCCCCGTGAAGGACGAAGCGGAAAACATCGGGCCACTGCTCGATGAAATCCACGCCTGCCTGTCGGACTTGCGGTTCGAAGTCATCGTTGTCGACGACGGCAGCCGCGACGGCACCGACGCCGTGTTGGAAAAAGCGCAGTCCGGCTATCCGTGGCTCCGCGTAGTCCGCCACCGCGACGCGTGCGGCCAAAGCACGGCGACCTGCAGCGGCGTCACCGCCGCCAAGGCGGATTGGGTGGCGACGCTGGACGGCGACGGGCAGAACCCGCCCGCGGGCATCCTGAAACTGATCGAGGTGCGCGACGCCGCCGCGCACCCGGTCGCGATGGTGGCCGGACAACGCGAGAAACGCCATGACACCTGGTTCCGCAAGCTGTCGTCGCGCGTCGCGAACGGCGTGCGCGGCGGGTTGTTGAAAGACGGTATCAGCGACACCGGATGCAGCCTCAAACTGTTCCGGCGCGACATCTTCATGACGCTGCCGTATTTCGATCACATGCACCGTTTCCTGCCGGCGCTGGTGCAACGGCACGGCGGCACGGTCATCACCGCCCCGGTGCAACACCGGCACCGCGAACACGGCATATCAAAATACGGCTTCCATAATCGATTGTGGCCGGGCATCGTCGACCTGATCGGCGTGCTGTGGCTGCAACGGCGCACCAAACTTCCCACGATAGAGCACAGGGACTAAACGAATGACGGCAACAGTGTGGCTTGTAATCGGCTTTGTGGGACAAGCGTTCTTTTCCATGCGCTTCCTGGTGCAGTGGATCTTCAGCGAACGGCAACGCAAGAGCATCATCCCGGTCGCCTTCTGGTATTTCAGCCTGCTCGGCGGGGCCACGCTGCTCGCCTACGCGATTCACAAGGGGGACCCGGTTTTCATCGTGGGACAAGGCGCAGGGTTGCTGATCTACAGCCGTAATCTCTACTTCGTTCACCGGCAGCGGCGCTTGGACAACCAGAACGCCGCCCCCGATCGCGCCTGATTCCGCTCGACGCGTTGACGATGCTCGCATTCCTCGATCGCATAGGCGCGGCAGGCGGCCGGATCGCACTATCGGCCCGGGGCGTTCTGGTGATCTGGGGATGCGTGTTGGCCGTCCTGTTCCTGATGCGCGCCTTCCTGTTCCCCGGCACCAGCGCGGACGATGCGGAACAGCTCATCTCCGCGCAAGATTGGGCGCTCGGCTACGGCGTCCGCAATCCGCCGTTCTTCACGTGGTTGGTCTTGCTGTCGCAGCAACTTTTCGGCGTCTCGATCGCCGCGGTCGTATCGGTGAAATTCGGGCTGTTGGCGATCAGCATCTGGTTGCTGCACCATGCCGCGCGGACCGTCCTGGAGGACGAAAAGCTCGCCGCCCTGGCCGCGCTGTCCCCGCTAGCGATTTACTATGTCGCCTGGGATGCGGCCTTTCACTACACCCACTCGGTATTGCTGGCGGCGGCGCTCTGCTTCGCCTTCGTCGCCCTGATCCGACTCGACCGGCGCAACGACCTGCGATCCTATGTCGTATTCGGCGTTGCGATCGGCATAGGCCTGCTGTCGAAGTATAACTTCGCCTTGTTCGCGGCGGCATTGCTGCCCGCGGCCCTCGCGGATCCGACGTTGCGCAGCCGCCTGACGGACCGCCGGATACTCGTCACCGCCGCGATTGTCGCGGCCTTGGCCTTGCCGCATTACATTTGGCTTTGGGGGGAACGGGAATGGCTGTCGCTGCTCGCCCGCGACCGGTTCATGCCAAAGTCCGACAGCGGCATCGAGATCGGCGGCCTGATCGAAACCGGCAACGCCATCATCAGCTTCCTGTTGCCGTTGATCGCGGTGTTGATCGTGCTTTTCCCGCGCGCGCTGTTGCGTCAAGGCACGCAGCCCGCCGTGTCGGAACGCTACCGGCGGCTGCTCGGCGTTACCTTCCTGATCATGGTGACGGCCACCGTCGTCGGCGTGCTGTCGATGGGCGTTTCGCGCGTCCGCATCCACTACATGTTCCTGCTGTTCCTGTTCCCCATCTATTTCTTCGCCCGGGTCCAGGCGGCCGGCGCGACCGATCGCGCGATCAATTTCTGCGCGACCGCCCTGCTCGCCTTCGCGGTGATCGTGCCGTCCGCGGCGACGGTGAAATATTTCGTCGACCCGCTCCGCAAGAGCAAAGGCTACTACCACATGCCCTACGCGGATTTCGCGCAACAGCTCAAGGACGCCGGATTCGAGAAAGGCACCGTCATCGGCGACTGGCTGGGTTATCCGCTCGCGGGCAACCTGCGGCCTTTTTTCCCCAACTCCCGGTTCATCAGCCTGCTGGATTGGCAGTATATCGCGTTGGTCGATCACCCGCCGACGCCGGTCCTGCCGCCGCGCGATGCCGATTCTCCCGGCCAATGCCTGATCCTTTGGACGCCCCAGAAGGACGGGCAACGCAACGACATGGTCCTCAAGAGCGCCCACCGCCTGCTTGAGACGAACCTGGACAAAACCACCCAAGGAACCATCCTCAGCGCCCCCATGCATCGCGGCCGAGGCCGAATCGCGCGACTCGCCTACATCCTCGTCAAAGACGGCGTGGGCAACTGCCAATAGGGCGCGACGAGCGCGGCCGGCCCGCAACACATGCCAACGGCGCGTTTATTTGATCACGGGCGTCGCGCATGCGACCCTGAGGGCGCGATACGGCACCCCCGGCCCCACAGCCTTGCGAACACATCCAGAGGGAACCCATGGCGGACAAGCCTAAACACGGTCTCGCGCGGGGCCTTACCAACTACGGCGACGCGGATTTCTCGATCTATCTCCGCCGGTCCTTCGCCAAGTCGATGGGCTATTCGAATGAAATCCTCAACCGGCCGATCGTCGGCATCGCGCAATCCGCCAGCGGGTACAACAACTGCCACCGTCATTTCCCGGAACTGATCGAGGCGACCAAGCGCGGCGTCCTGGCCGCCGGCGGCCTGCCGATCGACTTCCCGACGATCTCGCTCGGCGAGACCTTCCTGAACCCGACCAGCATGATGTACCGCAACCTCATGTCGATGGACGTGGAGGAGATGGTCAGCGCGCAGCCGATGGACGCGGTCGTACTGCTGGGCGGTTGCGACAAGACGCTGCCGGCGCAGCTCATGGGGTCGGCGTCGGCCGACATCCCGGCGATACACGTGGTCGCCGGCCCGATGATGACCAGCCCCTACAAGGGCGAACGGCTGGGTGCCTGCACCGACTGCCGCCGCTTCTGGGCGCGCTACCGGGCGGGCGAGGTGTCCGAGCCCGAAATCCGCGAGGTCGAGGGCAGCCTGGCGACCACCGCCGGCACCTGCGCCGTGATGGGCACCGCCAGCACCATGGCCTGTATCGCCGAGACACTGGGCATGATCATGCCGGGCACCGCGGCCATCCCGGCCGTCCATGCCGACCGGTTGCGCGCCGCGGAAGCGTCGGGCGCGCGCGCCGTGGCCCTGGCGCAGGAAAAGCTGACGCCGAGCAAGATCATCACCGAGAAGTCGGTCGAGAACGCGCTGCGGGTGCTGCTCGCCATCGGCGGGTCGACCAATGCGATCATCCATCTTACCGCCGTCGCCGGGCGGCGCGGCATCGACGTCTCGCTCGACCGGTTAAACGCGATCAGCGACGAGACGCCGGTGCTGGTCGACCTTAAACCGACCGGCCCGTACTACATGGAGGACTTGTTCGCCGCCGGCGGGCTCGGCCCCGTGCTGCACGAGCTGAAGCCGCTGCTGCATCTCGACTGCATGACAGTGGCGGGCGAGACCCTGGGCGACCGGCTTGAAACGCCGCCAGCCTATGTCGACCACGCCGTCGTGCACCGGTTCGACGACCCGGTCTATCCGCAGGGCGGGCTGGTCGCGCTGTTCGGCTCGCTGGCGCCGGACGGGGCGATCCTCAAACGGTCGGCTGCCGACGACTCGCTGTTCGAGACGGAAGGCCGCGCGGTCGTCTTCTCGTCGCTGGCCGACCTTGCCGACCGGATCGACGATTCCGACCTGGACGTGACCGCCGACGACTTCCTGGTGCTGCAGAATGCCGGCCCGAAGAGCCAAAGCGGCATGCCCGAAGCGGGGTACCTGCCGATCCCCGGCAAGCTGGCGCGGCAGGGCGTCAAGGACATGGTCCGCCTGTCCGACGCCCGGATGAGCGGCACCGCCTTCGGCACGATCATCCTGCATATCGCGCCGGAAGCGGCGACCGGCGGGCCGTTGTCGCGGGTCCAAACCGGCGACCGTATCCGCCTCAGCGTCCAGGACCGGCGGCTCGACCTGTTGGTCGACGACGCCGAGCTGGCGGCCCGCGACGCGACCGCCGACTTGGCCGACCCGAAGCGCGGCTACAAGCGCCTCTACGCGGACCATGTATTGCAAGCCCCGGACGGCTGCGATTTTGATTTCCTGAAACAAGACGCGGAGTAATCCCCGATGGCCGATGTCGAACTGCTGGTCGACTCGAAAGACGTTCTCGGCGAGGGCGTGATCTGGCACCCGGTGGAGCAGATGCTCTACTGGTGCGACAACCTGAAGCCCAATATCCAGCGCTACGACCCGGCGACCGGCGAGCATCGGGTGTGGCCGACGCCGGAATCGGTCGGCTGCATCGTGTTCCGCGAACAGGGCGGCATCTGCGCCGCGATGAAGTCGGGCTTCGCCTTCATCGACGACCTCGACGCAATGAAGATCGACTATATCGTCGACCCGGAACCGGGAATGGACGGCAACCGGATGAACGACGGCAAATGCGACCGGGCCGGACGCTTCTGGTGCGGCTCGATGGACGAAGGCTTGGCGAAACCGACGGCGTCGCTGTACCGGCTCGACCCCGACCTGTCCTGCCACAAGCTGGACACCGACATCATCTGCTCGAACGGCATCGCGTGGAGCCCGGACGACAAGGTGATGTATTTCTCCGACACGCGGAAGGAGGCGCTCTACGCCTACGACTACGACATCGATACCGGCGGCGTGAGCAACCGGCGCGTCATCGTCGACACGACCGACAAGCCTTTCCGCATCGACGGCGCCACGGTCGACACCGACGGCTTCTATTGGTGCGCCGAAGTGCATGACTGGTGCATCGGCAAATACGCGCCGGACGGCACCCAGGTGGACCGCATAAAGCTGCCGGTGCGCCAGCCCACCATGTGCACCTTCGGCGGCGCGAACATGGACATCCTGTATGTCGTTTCCGCGACCCGGTTCCTGGAGCCGGGCGAAGCGGCACAACAGCCCCATGCCGGCGGCCTGTTCGCCATCCACGGGACGGGCGCGACGGGACTCGTCGAACCCTATTTCAAAGGATAACCGCCATGCCGGACATCGAATGCCTCGTAGAGGCCGGCAACACGCTCGGCGAAGGACCGATCTGGAACCCGCGCGAGCAGGCGATCTATTGGGCCGACAGCAAGGGCCGCCCGCGCATCCAGCGGCTCGACCCCAAGACCGGCACGGTCGATGAATGGGAGATGCCGGACCTGCTTGGCTCCTTCGTCTTCCGGGAACAGGGCGGCATCGTCGCCGGGCTGAAATCCGGTTTCCATTTCGTCGACCCGGAGTCCGGGTCGGTCGAGTTGATCGCCGACCCCGAACCGGACCTGCCCGACAACCGGCTGAACGACGGCAAGTGCGACCGCATGGGCCGTTACTGGTGCGGCAGCCTGGACGACAGCGGCGGCAAGGGCGGATCGCTCTACCGGCTCGACCCGGACCTGAGCCTGCACAAGATGGATACCGGCATCACGGTGTCGAACGGCATCGCATGGAGCCCGGACAACAAGACCATGTACTATTCCGATTCGCGCGGCCAGGTCTGCTACACCTACGACTTCGACATCGCGACGGGGGCGATCAGCAACAAACGCGTGTTCACGTCGACCGCCGACATTCCCGGCAGCATCGACGGCGCGACCGTCGACGCCGACGGCTATTACTGGTGCGCTCATATCTATGATTGGCAAATCGCAAAATACGACCCTGCCGGCGCGATCGTCGATACGATCCGCCTGCCGGTGCGCTACCCAACCATGTGCACCTTCGGCGGACCGGACCTGGACATCCTCTACGTCACGTCAGCGACGATCTTCGTGCGCGAGGACGAAAAGGACGCGCAGCCTCAAGCGGGCGGGCTGTTCGCGATCCACGGCACCGGGGCCAAGGGCATCCCCGAACCGTTCTTCGCGGGATGAGCAAGGCGGCGGACGATGTCCGAGCGGAACGACCGGAACCCCGAACCGCCCCGTCTCGCCTCGCTGGACGCGCTGCGCGGATTCGACATGTTCTGGATCATGGGCGGCGACCATATGGTGCATGTCGCGGCGCTCGGTACCGGCTGGGCGTGGCTGGCGGTCGCGTCCGCCCAATTGAAGCACGCGGTTTGGGCGGGCGTGCATGCCTACGACCTGGTCTTTCCGCTGTTCATGTTCTTGTCCGGCGTCTCGCTGACATTGTCGATGGCGCAAGGGCGATTGGCAGACGCGGGGCGCGGAACCGCCGTGACGCAGGCGGCGCGGCGGGCGGCGATCCTGGTCGTCCTCGGCATCGTCTATAACTTCGGCTGGTCGGCCGATCCGGCGATGTTCCGGGTGGCCAGCGTGCTGGGCCAGATCGGCATCGCCTATCTGATCGCCGCCGCGGTCCTCGTCCTGCTGGACCGTTGGGTGTATCGCGCCGCCGCCTTGGCCGCGATCCTGCTGACCGTCGCCGTGTTGCAGCTTTGGGTGCCCGTGCCCGGCCACGGCGCCGGCCTGCTGACCCCGGTCGGCGCCATCAACGGCTGGATCGACAGGGTCTTCCTGCCCGGCCGGCTCTACGGCGGCAGCTACGATCCGGAAGGCATCCTGTCGACCTTCTCGGGCGCGGCGGTGACGCTGTCGGGGGCGTTCGCCGGAGCGCTTCTGTTGCAGTCGCCGTTCAGCGCGGCGCGTACGCCGGTCCTACTCGCCCTGGCCGGCACCGCGACGATTGCCGCCGGGGCGCTGCTCGCCCCCTATTACCCGCCGATCAAGGCGGTGTGGACCGTGACCTTCAGCCTGCTCGCCGCGGGCGCGTCGATGCTGCTGTTCGCCTTCTTCCTCTACGTGATCGATGTGATGCGGTGGCGGCGCTGGGCCTTCTTCTTCGTCGTGATCGGCGTGAATTCCATCGCGATCTACATGACCGCCCGCTTCGTCGCCTACCCGCTGTTCGCGATGATCAAGGACATGGCGGTCGCCCCGGCGCTGGCGCTGCTGCTGATCGCGGCGGTCACCGGCGTCCACTGGCTGGCGCTGTGGGCGCTCTACCGGAAGAAACTGTTCCTGCGCGTTTGAATTCGCCGCAGGCCGCCGTTAGACGGAGATCACCGCCCGCACGTCCTCGACACCATCCGGCAACGGGCACGCCTGCCATGTTGCGCCGCCGTCTTCCGTGCCGAAGACCTGACCCAGCCGGGCAGCGCAGACGACGCGGTTCGGATTCGCCGGATCGACCGAGACGGTCATCAAGGTGCTGTCGATCGACACATCGTGGTCGATCCGGTCCCAGGTCGCCCCCGTATTGGCGCTGCGGTAGAGCGAGCCCGCCACGCCGCGCGACGAATCGCTCAGCGCCGCCAGGAACACCGTCGGGTCATGCGGGCTGACCATCAAGTCGCGGCCGTAGGTCAGGTCCGAGAACCGGCCGATGCCGACCTCCACCCATGTCCCGCCCTTGTCGGTGCTGACGAACAGTCCCATCCGGTTCGCGGCCCAGACCTTCCCGGGATGCTCGGCGCTCACCGCCACCGCATGCACGTCCATCATGCCTTCGGTGTCGTCGTCGCTGAGGATATGGTTGCGGAGATGCGGCTGCGTCGACAGGTCGAGTAAGCCGTGGCTGATGTCCTCCCATGTGGCCCCGCCGTCCAGGCTGCGGATCGCGCCGCCGACTTCGAGCGCGGCGTAGATCTCGTCTGGGTTGTTAGGATCGGCCACGATCCGCAACACGCGCACCGGGAAACAGCCGGTGATCGCGCCCGCCGGCTGCACCGTCGGCAGTTTCCGCCAGGTCGCGCCGCCGTCCTCGGTCTTGTGGATCACGGTGCCGTCCATCCCGGCGTAGATCGTGTCGGGATCGGCCGGGTGCAGCAGGATCGAGTAGATCGCCGTGTATTCCCCGGCCAGCCCCATCTCGGACCAACTATCGCCGCCGTCGGTGCTGTGAAACAGGCCGGAATGCGTGCCGGCAAACACCTCGGTTGGCGTACCGGGCCGCTGCACGATGCAGTTCACCTGCAGCTTGTCGGGAAGCCCGCCGCCGAGGTGTTCCCACCCGTCGCCGCCGGGTGCAAGCCGGTAAACGCCGCCGAGGCCGCCGGGCCGGGCCGACCCCACCAAAAGTGTGCCATTCATTTTGTCCATCGCATCCTATCCCATCAACTCTGCGAGTTGCCGCCGCGGCAACCAGCCGTTCGGCAAGCATAGCTGGCCGGAGCGACCGCCGCCAAACCGGCTACCCCGGCTTCCGGCACAGGATCTCGACCGGCTTCAAGCGCCCTTCGGTGATGTTCAGGGCGGAGTTCCGCTGCTTTTCCCGGTAGTCGGCGCCCATGACGATATGGATACCGATCTTCGGCGGCCCGTCGCGGGCGATTTTCTCGCGCTGGGCCGCATAGAATTTCACGGTGCGCTCGGAGTTGTCCTTGCTGGACAACACCTCGAACCCCGCATCGGTCAGGCTCCGCACCGTATCTTCCATCGGTTCCAGATAACTGTGCACGCCGTCCGACGACCACGGCACCGGATAGGCAATGGTGGCGTCCGGGTCGGCCACCGCGATCTCGGACAGCGCGAAGAACCCGCCCGGACGCAGCACGCGAAACGCCTCCGCATGCAGGCGGGCGCTGTCGGCGATGTTCATCGAGACGTTCTGCGAATAGGCGCCGTCGAATTGGGCATCGGCGAAGGGCAGGTCGGTCGCGCTGCCTTCGTGAATCTCCACCTGCTCCGAAAGACCCGTGATCGCCGTGAGGCGGCGGGCGACGTCGCAGAACTCGGGCGTCAGGTCAATGCCGGTGACCCGGCAGCCGAAGCGCTGCGCCATGTAGCGCGCCGGCCCGCCGATCCCGCAGCCGATGTCGAGGATATGATGGTCCGCCGAAACGGAAAGGGCGTCGGCGAGTTCCTCGGTCGCCGTTACCCCGCCGCCATGGAAATGATCGAGCGGTGTCAGGTCCTTCAGGCCGGCCCGTTCGATATCGACACCGACCCCGGCGAGCGCTTCGGAAATCTCGTCGAACAAGCTCCGCCGGCCATAGTGCAACGCAACCGGATTGTCCTTCGTCATGACCTGTTCTCCCTGGAATGCCGATCTAGCGATCCTTTTGGTCTCACCGTCTGCCCGTCTCCACCGGGTCGCCCTCCCGCTGCGCGATCACGTCGAAAGCGAAGCTGATGCGCTCGTCCGAATCCTCGAAGGGGATCGTGCGGTGATAGAGGTAGGACGGGAAAAGGATCATCACGCCCTCGCGCGGCGCGATCCGCCGGGTGGGGCTCTCCCGCTTGACCCGCACGTTGTCCGGCGGACGGCCGAATTCGATCCACCCGTCTTCCGACCCGCCCGGCGTTTCCGACACGCTGTCGGGCACCTTCACGTAATAGACGCCGCTCAACCATCCGTCGGGATGGATATGCGCCCGCTGATGCCCTTGCGACTTCAGGATCACCGTCCAGCCGTTAAGGGACCAACGGTCCGGCGCGTTCGCGATGAAGGGATGCGACGGTTCCGCCGGCAGCGCCGCGATATAGTCCTGCACCGCCGCGTTCACCGCGCCCCGAAAGGCCACGATGGCGGGTGTCGCCGCGTCCTGGAACAAATCGCCGGTCTGGAAACCGGACGTGGTCGCGACCGCCGGCGGCTCGAAGGTCAGACTCGGATGCGCGCGCGCCTCCGCCTCGATCGCGGCGTCGAAGGCGCGCCGGTCGGCGAAAGCGGGCGGCACGGAAATCTCGGCCGGGCGGACGAACCGGTCGAGGTCGAGGAAATAGGCGGCCTCGGCTTCCTCCCCCGCATCGTTATGGGCAAGCGCCTTGGCCGCGATGACGCCACTGTTGTATCCGAAATCGCGGAGATACTCGTCGCAGAGGTCGATGGCGGCGTTCGGCATGCCCTGCGCCACCGCGACCTCCGCCAACCCGGTTCGCGCGTCGACGAAATCCGGCGTCAGCGCCACCGCGCGGCGGAAGGCCGCCGCCGCCTCGTCCAGTCCCCCGGCGGCAGACAGCGCGGCTCCATGTTTCTCGTGCAGATCGGGCCGGTCGGGCGCGCGACGCGCGGCCTCGCCATACGCCGCCGCCGCTTCGCCGAACCGGTCGAGCGCACGATAGGCGGTCCCGAGGTTGTGGTGCAGCTCGGCGGACTCGGGCTGCAGCGCCAAGGCGGTCTGAAACGCCTCGACCGCCTCGTCATAGCGCTGACTCTCGTGCAGCAAGGTGCCGAGATTGGCATGGGCCTCCACATGCCGCGGCGACAAAGCGATGGCCTTGCGGTACTCGGTCTCCGCCTCGTCCGCCCGCTGTAGGACATATAGCAGGTTTGCGAATTTCACCCGCGTTTCCGCGTCGTTCGGCTGCGCGGTCAACAGCGACTCGTATATCTCCAACGCTTCGCCGTGATAGCCGACCATGGCGAGCGCGTAGGCCAGGTCCGGCCGGTAGGCCGCACCGTCGTCACCCGCCGCCGCAATCGCCCGTTCGATCAAATCGACCGCCAGATCGCCCTGTTCCGCCATGATCGCGGTGACGCCGAACTGATGCAGGGCGGTGGGATGCTCGGGGCAAGCGCCCAGGATTTCCTTGTAGATCATGACGGCATCGCGCAACCGTCCGGCGGCGCGCTGATCCGCCGCCTGCTGCAACTGCCGGTCGACGTCGCCCGTCACGGGATTGCCGTGCCGTTGCTCGGCGTGGGGTTGCTTGCGATCCATGCGCGCCATCTCCTTTGAACGGGTCCAATCCTCGCATTCGTGGGCCAAGCGGACAACGTGGTTTGTTTGCCGCGAAGGCATCCGAAAACTGATCCAACGCCCGAATCAACCCGTATAAAAAAGGACAAATTTTATGGGAGATGGGCCGTGCCGCACCGCAGCTTCACATTTTTCGCACACCGTAGCCTTTTGGCAGCAATGCTGCTGGCGGTTCCGCTCACCAATCCGGCCACCGCGAACACGGGCGAGCAGCCGCCGCGTCTGACGGCCTATACCGGCAATCTCACCTTCGACATCCTGCGCAACGACAAGCCCATCGGCGCCCATAGCGTAACATTCGTGCCGGAAGGCGATACCATGTCTGTCAGGGCGAAATCGAAGATCGAGATCAATTTCCTGTTCATCAACGCCTACAGCTTCGTTTACTCCTCAGAAAGCCGCTGGTCCGGCGACCATCTCATGTCACTGTCGGCGCGGACGGATGATGACGGCGACGTCACCACGGTCGAAGCGGTTCGCGACGGCGCGGCGCTGCGCGTCACGGGTTCCGGCGGCGAGTTTGAAATACCCACGCCGATTTTCCCGACCGACCATTGGCACAAGGGCGTCATCGGATCGACGCAGGTATTGAACACGATCACGGGCAAGGTCGCCGAGGTGGAGATCGTCGACAAAGGCTTGACTCGGCTCGACCTTCCGGACGGCCCGATCACCGCGCGGCACTATGCCTATACCGGTGAGCTGCGTACCGAAGTCTGGTATGATGGCACCGGCCGTTGGGTCGCCATGCGATTTGAGGGGAACGACGGCTCTACAATCCGCTATGTTTGCAGCAACTGCGGCCAGGCGCCGTCCTTATCGACGAAAAAATGAATCAAACCGTTTGGATTACCGGGGGCAGCGAGGGCATTGGCCGGGCGCTGGCCCTGCGCTTGTGCGACGACGGCGCGAAGGTCGCGATCAGCGGCCGGCGCGAAGGGCGGCTCGCGGAGGTGGCCGCCATGGCGGCGACCCGCCGCGGCGAGATTTATCCCTTCCCGCTCGACGTGACCGATCGCGATGCCGTTGCGAAAACCGCGGCGGCCATCGAGGCCCAGATCGGTCCGATCAACATCGCCGTCCTGAACGCCGGTACGCATCACAAAATGAGCGCCGACGAATTCTCCAGCGACATTTTCGAGAAATTGATCGAGGTGAACGTCATGGGCGTCGTCTATGGCATCGAGGCGATGCTGCCGCGCTTCCGCTCCCGCCGGCGCGGCCACATCGCGGTCGTGTCCTCCGTCGCCGGGTATCGGGGCCTGCCTTACGCCTCCGCCTATGGCGCAACCAAGGCGGCGCTCATCAACATGTGCGAGTCGCTCAAGCCCGAGTTGGACAAGGCCAACATCGCCATGACGGTGATCAACCCGGGATTCGTCCGCACGCCGCTGACCGACAAGAACGACTTTCTCATGCCGTTCCGGATGGAACCGGAGGACGCCGCCGACCGGATCGCCAAAGGCCTGGCCCGGCGCAGTTTCGAGATCAGCTTCCCGCGCCGATTCATTTGGGGGCTGAAACTCGCCCGCTGCCTACCGTATGCCGTCTATTTCCTGCTCACGCGGCGGCTCGTGCGATGACCGAGGCGGACCCGGTCCCTGCGGAACAAGCGAAGGCAATCGACGGCTACATTGAGTTCTTCGAGACGCTCCGCCCGGACACGCTGGACCGGCTGGCCGATATCGTGACGCCCGACGTGCGGTTCACGGATCCGTTCAATGACGTCACCGGCGTCGAGGCGATGCATGCGATTTTTCATCGCATGTTCGGGGAGCTGGACAACCCGGCTTTTAAAGTGACGTACCGCGCAAAAGACACACGGGACGACGCTGTTTGGCTACTGTGCTGGCGGCTGACCGGGAAGCTTCGCGCCTTGTCGAACCGGGATTGGGACGTTGCCGGGATGAGCGAGATTCGTCTCGCCGCCGACGGGCGGGTGGCCGCGCATATCGACCATTGGGACGCCGGGCGGAACTTTTACGAACTCCTGCCCGTTGTCGGCTCGGTTATCCGGCTTTTGCGACGACGCGTGGGACGAAATTAGGCTCTTCCAAGGTGGCCGCGCCGGCCTGGGCCCGCGAAAAAGAGATGAAGACCGTCCCGATGGTGATGCCCCATTTGCTGATGACGGCTTTATTCAGGAGCACGCCATCGGCCTGCAGAAACATCCAATCGTTGAAGTGCACCTTGTACGAACTTTCACTGACCTTCAGATCGAGATCGTAACGCCAGTTCAGGGCATTCCCGAAGGTCTTGCCGGTTGCGACGCCGATCACATCGTCGGCCCGACCCTGATAGGTGTTGTCGTCGAGCTTCGTGATCCGCCAGATACGGCGCTCCTTCTCACCGTCGCTATAGGAAAAGTCTTCGTCAAGGATCAACTCCTTGCCGTCCCATGTCCCATCGATCTTGACCGTAAACTGGCGACGCAACGTGCCGAAACGGTCGACGAAGATTCCCGACGCGTTGGTTATGCCCTGGAAATAATCTTCCAGGATCAAGCGCGGTCCCTCGTTTTCGAATTGTTTCGCGTCCATTCCATCACATCCCGTAAGGGTTAGCAGACCAAGTACCAAGGCGGTCAGTTTCAGCTTCATCATTTCCGATCCAAGCGCCGTTATCGCCGCTGTGCGAGGCTTTCGAGCCGCCGCCGTACGATCCGCTGGCGGCGGGCCGTCATTGGATGCCCCCACACCAATGCAATAGCGCCTATTTTCAATACGACAGGAACCCAGGCATAGATCACCACCAGGGCAAAGATTCCTTGGCCGCTTCCCGGGTTCGCCGTGTCGAAACCGAAGTAGGCCAGCGCCGGAAAGCCGATACCGACCGCCGCGGCGAGCGCCAGTTTCGTCACCATGCTCCACAAGGCGAAGAACAGTCCCGCGCGTTCCTGGCCCGACCGCAAGGTGTCCAGGTCGACGATATCGGCCTGCATCGCCGGCGGCAGCGCCAGATCCGCGCCAAGCGCCATGCCGGTCACGATGCAGATCACGCCGAAGGCGATGACCTGCCCCGGATCGAGCAACGGCACCCAAGCGAAAGCCGCGCAGGCCGCGATCATCGCGGCGCACCAGACACGGTGCTTGCCATAGCGCCGGGCAGCGGCGAGCCAAGCGGGAATCGCGAAGACCGCGCAGGCGAAGTACAAGAGAATCAGGACGCCGCGTTCAAGCTCGCTCGCGGCAATGCCATGCGCCAGGTACAGCGGAAAGAGCACCGACGGCAGGCCGTTCGCCAGGCCGTTGACGAACCACGCGCCGAGCAAGCGAACGAAAGGACGGTTGCGCATCACCAGCGCCACCCCGCGCCACGTCAACCGCTGGTCGGCGGACGGCCGCGGCGGCGGTTCCGGCACCGTCTTGACCAAAATGAAAATGGCGGGAATGCCGGCGAGGACGGCAAGCCACGCGATCGCCGACAATGCCGTCGATTCGGGAAACCCCATCGCGGCCGCGGCCGCCGGGATCGACCCGGCGAAAAGTATCCCGAGCAGCATCGCACCTTCGCGCGCGCCAGTGACGCCGCTGCGTTCATGGTAGTCGCCGGACAGCTCCGCCCCCCAAGCGAAATAGGGAATGGCGAGCATGGTCCATCCCGTATAAAGGGCGACCGTGCCGATCAGCAGGTAGAGTCCGGTCGCGCCGGCAGGCGGATGGAAAAGGGCCAGCAAGGCGAACGCCGCGATGACGCCGCCCAAAACGACCCAGGGTTTACGGCGACCCCATCGGGTGGAAACGCGGTCGCTCGCCAGCCCGATCAAGGGATCGCTCACCACATCGAAAATCCGCGCCGCCAGCATCAACCCGCCGGTCGCCGCGAGGCCGATACCGACGGTTTCGGCGTAATAGGTTGGTAGAAAGACGTAGACGGGAATCGTCGGGATCGCGAGCGCGAACCCAGGCAAGGCATAGCGCAGCACGGTGCTTCGCGACAGGGGGCCGGCCGGCGGAGTGTTAAGCGCTGTCACGGGTGCCGCCCGGGCCGTCAGCCGTGCACGAGTTTATAATGGCCGACGTCGATGGTGCCGACACGGAATCCGGCCTCGCAGTATGCCAAATAGTAGCGCCACATCCGACGGAACCGTTCGTCATAGCCAAGCGCCTGCACCCGCGGCCATGCCGATTCGAAGGCGACGCTCCATTCGGCCAGGGTCTTGCGATACGAGTCGCCGAACCGGTTGGCGTGGCGCACGCGAAGTCCCGCCCGCTCCGACTGCTTCTCCAGAAGCGACGGGGTCGGCAGCATGCCGCCGGGGAAGATATAACGCTGGATGAAATCGGCCCCGGTGCGGTACTGCTCGTATCGGCCTTCGGCGATCGAGATGACCTGCAACACGGCATTTCCCGATGGCGCAAGGCGGTCGCGTATGGTCTCGAAGTAGGTCGGCCAGTTCTTCTCGCCCACCGCTTCGAACATCTCGATCGAGGCGATCCGATCGAACCGGCCCGGCACGTCGCGATAATCCTGCAGGCGAATCTCGACCCGGTCCTGCAGCCCGGCGCGGGCAATCCGGTCGGTCGCGTAGGCATGCTGTTCGTGGGATAGCGTGAGACCCGTCACCCGGCAGCCATGGTCGCGCGCGACATATTCCGCAAAGCCGCCCCAGCCACAGCCAATTTCAAGAACATGCTGCCCCGGGCTGAGGTCGAGCAGGTCCGCGACGCGGCGGTATTTGTGCTGTTGCGCCTCGACCAGATCGGTGACGCCGTCTTCATACAATGCGGACGAATAGGTCATGCTCGGGTCGAGCCATTGCTCGTAGAAGCCGTTGCCGAGATCGTAATGATACGCGATATTCTTGCGGCTGCCGCGCCGCGAGTTCGGCTTCAAGACATGGCAAATCCGATTCCACAGGCCGGCGGCGGCGGTGCCGGAAAGTTTCGAGTCCACCGTCGCCAAATTGCGGGCGAACAGTTCCACCAAGGCGACCAGATCGCGGCTATCGCACTCCCCGGCCATATACGCCTCGGCAAACCCCACGTCGCCCCCGAACGCAAGCCGACGCACGCCCCGCCGGGAGTTGAACCGGAGATGGGCCGACGGCCCGTCCTGCGGCGCCTCGAAAACCATTTCGCGCCCGTCCCACAATTCCAGCAACAGGCGGCCGCAGTTGAGATGCTGGAACGCCCGGATCAGGCCCGCCGCCCACGGGTCCCACACGGCGAAGGAGAGCGGTATGCCGGTGTCCGACGTGATGGCCTGTGCTTGCGACGTTTTCTTATACGGGTGCATTGGAGGTGCCTTCTTGCTTATGAGGATTCTGCGTTCATCACGATGGTGACCGGTTCCGCCGGCGGCGCGGGCCGACTGTGGTAGCGGGCGCCCTTGCGCCACAACGCCAGCGCTTCCCAATGAATGCCGGCGATGACCTTGAGCGTCACCAACGGGATTCGGAAAAAGGCGGCGGCGAGGGCGCGGTCGGTCAGCGTGGCGCGGCGACCGACGATCGAGGCGGTCAGCAACGGACCCGCGTTATCGGCCTGATCGATGACCAAGGCCAATCGGTTGCCCGGCGGCACCAGTTTGAAATCATAGCGCGCCTCCATATCGATGAAGGGCGAGACGTAGAACCCCTTGTCGCAAGACTGCCGGATCACCTTGTCCGCCGGCCGATCCACCGGGATCAGGTAGCTGTGGCTCTCGCCGAAAGTGTTGTGCACTTCATACAAGACGGCGGCGAGTTCACCGTCCGCGCGGTAACAGAAATAGACGCTGATCGGGTTGAAGGCGTACCCAAGCACCCGCGGGAAACACAGCACCTTCACCGAACCACCGGACAAATCCAGTCCCGCGCGGCGAAGTTGGTCGTCGACCCATTGCCGTAACGGCCGGCCGCTATGATCGCCGTGGTCCCGATCGTAGAAACTGAACAGGTTCCAGCGATTATGGGAAAACAGTTTGAGCCGCCGGTCGAGCGCCGGCAACGCGTCCAAATCGATCAGGAAGGAATAGACCCGGTACGCAAGCTTGTGCTCGCGCGGGCGGCTGCGGCGATGCGTCACCAGCCCGAAATAGAGCGAGCCGTCGGGCGCGCTCATGCCGCATCCGCGAGGGCTGATGCCGCGGGCAACGCGATACGGCCCGATTCGTCCGCTACCGTCCACGGCCGGCGAACCCCACCGAGCAACTCGGCCACCGCCAAACCGGACTGCAGACCGTCCTCGTGAAACCCGGCGCCGCAATAGCTGCCGCAGAACCAAGTATCCCGCTTGCCCTGCAGTGACCAGATACGCCGTTGCGCGCCAGGAGACCGATGATCGAAGACCGGATGATGATACCGGAAGGTCTGATGACTCTTGTCGTCGGCAATCGGACGATCGGCATTCAGCGTCACGAAGAGCGGCATGGCGGTATCAAGCGGTTGCAAACGATTCATCCAATACGAAACGCAAACCGTATCTTGCTCGCCTTGCCCGGCGGATTTCAAGAAATTCCAACTGGACCAGACGGCCCGCCGCCGGGGCATCATCGCCGGGTCGCTGTGCAGCACCGCCAGATTTTCCTGATAGGGAAAGGCGCCGAGAACATCGCGCTCGCCACCGTCCGCATCGGCCAGCAGCGCCAGCGCCTGATCCGCATGCGTTGCCAGCACGACAGCATCGAACTCTTCGACACGGCCCGACTGCGTTCGAATGACGGCCCCGACCCCGGGCCGGTCGATGGCGACAACGGGGTCGGCCAGACGCATGTCATGATCGAATCCGGCGAGCAGCCGGCGCACATATTCGCGGCTGCCGCCCCGAACCGTCCGCCATTGCGGCCGGTCGCTGATTTTCAGCAATCCATGGCTCGCGCAGAACCGGACAAAAGCATGCGCCGGGTGCCGCCGCATCTCGTCGACCGGCGCAGACCAGATCGCCGCCGCCATCGGAAGAAGGTGGTCATCGATGAATGTCTGGCTGTAGCGGTTCGCGTCCAAATAGTCGCCGAGCGTCAGCGTTTCGGCCGCCGGATCGTCCAACAGTGACGGCGCTTCCCGATAGAATCGGACGATGTCGGCGATCATGCGCCAGAACCGAGGGCGGACTAGGTTGCGACGCTGCGCGAACAACCCATTGAGGTCGGTGCCCGCATATTCCAGCACACCTTCGTCGACCGACACCGCGAAAGACATATCGCTGTCAGCCGTCGGCACCGAAAGGTGGTCGAACAGGGCGACCAGATTGGGGTAGTTGACCTCGTTGTAGACGATGAAGCCGGTATCCACGGCGACCGCTCCGTCGGGTCCGTCGACCTCTACCGTATTCGAATGTCCGCCCGGGTAGGCGTTTTGTTCGAAAAGCGTAACCGCGTGACGCTGGCCAAGCAGCCAGGCGCATGACAATCCGGAAATTCCGCCGCCAACCACGGCAATTTTCCGGGGCGCCGCCGAGCCGGATGGGTCGGACGACTGAATTCGTGCATCCCAGGGCATTTTACTTGAGTATCCTTAAGCGCCTGTCAGGAAGGTCAACGCAACGGGTTGTCATACCGTTTGTCATCGTATTGAGTCCGTCTACGTTTGTTTTCGGAGATTGGATCATCGCGCCACCCGTTAAGAATAAAGGTCGCAATATGTCAGCGCGGCGTTGGAATTGACAAACTTATGACGAGAGGAGTGATCCACCGTGACCCACCATGCGTATGAAAGGTCATGGACGCTACAGCCGCAATTGAACAAATTCCTACGCTTCGGTTCGACCCGCCGCCGCCAAGGCAGGTCAGACGGGGCATCGTGCGCATGAGCCAAGCCTCCCGATCTGCCGAGCCGGCCGCCGGGACGCCCGATCTCGTGACCATGATGGTCGCGATTTCGGAGCGCAAGGATAGAGCCGCGTTTTCCCAATTATTCGAGCATTTTGCCCCTCGGGTGAAAGCGTATCTCATGCGGCATGGCGCGAACAACGAGACGGCCGAGGAATTGGCGCAGGAAACGCTCTTGCGCGTTTGGCGCAAGGCGCATCTGTTCGACCCGGCCGTTGCCGCACCGAGTACGTGGATATTTCGGATCGCGAGAAACTTGCGCATCGATCGTATCCGACGGGAGCGACGCCCGGAATTCGACCCCGAAGACCCCGCCTTGGTTCGCGAGGCCGACCCGGCCGCGGACCATCAGATACAAACGAATCAGGAAGGAGCCCGTGTCCGCGCGGCCATCGACCTGCTGCCGCCAGACCAAAAGAAGGCGATCATGCTTTCCTTTTTCGAAGACAAACCGCACAGCGAAATCGCGGATGAGCTTGGCTTGCCGCTGGGCACGGTCAAATCGCGCATCCGGCTGGCCTTTGCCCGCGTGCGTCAAACACTTGGAGACGAGCGATGAACGCCCGCCATCACCCTACCGACGACTTGTTGCTTGAATATGGCGCAGGCAACACCAACGAAGCGCAATCCCTGTTGATCGCGACGCATCTCGCGTTCTGCCCACGCTGCCGTGGCATCGTCGAGAAGGCCGAAACACTGGGCGGCGCATTGATCGATGCTACGCCATCCGCGGCCATGTCGGCCGATGCGCTGCAAGGCGTGTTGGATCGCCTGGACGAGCCGGACGACGCGATCGCGTTTGGCGATGCCACATCAGCCCCCTTGGTTGCCGGCACCGACACGTCGATCCCGCGACCGCTGCGGGATTACCTCGCCCACGGATCGGCGGAGAGCGTGTCCTGGCGCCGTGTCGCTCCCGGAATCCACCGTCATACCTTGGCGATGAATGCCGGGGACAGCGCTTCGAGCGCGTATCTTCTGAAACTGGCCCCGGAAACGGTGGTTCCCCACCATGGGCATCATGGCGAGGAGATGACGCTTGTGCTTGAAGGCGGGTTCACCGATGGAGGGAAACATTTCATCCGCGGTGACGTGGAACTGGCCGACCCGGCCGTCGATCACCAGCCGGTGATCCACGCCGACGGACCGTGCCTTGCCCTGATCGTCACCGATGCGCCGCTGCGCTTTTCCGGATTGATTCCGCGTCTGCTGCAACCGATTCTCGACCGTTAAGCCTGTCGTGCCGGCAGGCTGGCGTCCAGCCTGTCACAGCGTCATCTGCGCGATCTCGCCCTCGACACCGAAGTATTCCCGCGTGTAGGCGACGGCCGCGTCGGTTTCGAACGGCGTGCAGCTATAGAGTACGACCGAAAGGAAGCGCGACGCGGACCAGAAGTAACCGGAGATACCGCTGTCGATCAACGGCAGGAAGGCGTCAAAGCCGGCGTTCTCGGGCCGCCCTTCGCCGGAGGCCGGGCTGAAGACGATCGGCTCGCCATAAGCGGTTAACCCGACGGTCGCGGCCAATCCGGTCAAGTAGTTTCGCACCGCCCGTTCGTCCACGCGAATACCCCAATACCCTTCCATGATCAGGCGTTGCCGGAAGATATCGGGCGCTAAATCTTTCATTGGCAATACACCTCCTGCAATGGTCCTCCGTCGGCAGGAATTCCGGAAAACCGGTCATAATTACGGTTAATCCAAATTAATCTTATATTCTAGTTTGTTGCATAGGTTTTTGTTCATCTAGATGTGACCAAAATCACCGCGCACCGTGCCGGACAGAACTATAGTCGCCCTTCAATCGAGCGGATCGCCGCTGGATATCAGGGTCATGAAACAGTCTAGGTTTCTCGAAATGGCAAATCCTGAGAAAGACGAGAAGAATTTGGCGATGGGCGACGCCCAAGAAGTACCTGACGGTGACGATATGTCGAATGCAGCCATGAGCACCAACGAGCACGACATCCTGTGGATCGACGCGGTCACGGACGCGGCCGGCGCAAGCAACATCGAACCCAGCGATTGGACGCTGGTGGCGTCGGTCGATGCCGACGGCGGCGCGCTGTCAGGAGCGGAGCAATGGATCGCGTTCGACGACAACCCGACCAGCGACGATACGCTGATGGAGGACGGGCTGGCGCTTTCGTCGATCGACGGTCTTCCCTGGTAACCTATTCCGGCTAGCTTAGCCGCGCGTCGGCACTCCCGCCCGACCATCGCAATCCTTCAAACATCCTGACACCCGCGACGGGCTCGTTCGGCACGAGCCCGTCGCGTCGTATTGTGATTACCGGGCAAACATGGAAGAGTACTCGCGAAGGGCGAGTATTTCTGAGGCAATTCTGGTTTTCACAAAGGGAGAATACGAATGGGGACTCGATTCCTGACAGCGCTGGCCTGTACGGCCGCAGCGCTTGGCGTGCTGACAAGCGGCTTCAGCGCCGACGCCGCCAATGACCGCTTCAAGAAAGTGTTGGAGCGCGGCAAGCTCGTCGTCGGCGTCAAAGCCGACTACAAGCCATGGGGATTTCGCGATCCGTCGGGCAAGCTGGTCGGCATGGAGGTCGATCTGGCCAAGGACGTCGCGGACACCATGGGTGTCGCGCTTGAGCTGGTGCCCGTGCAGTCATCCAACCGGATGCAGTTCCTGCAACAGGGCAAGATCGACCTGATGATCGCCACCATGTCGGATCGCACCGACCGCCGGAAGATCGTCGGCATCGTCGATCCGAATTACTACACCTCGGGCACCAACGTGCTGGCCAAGAAAGGCGCGGTGAAGACCTGGGCCGACCTGACGGGCAAACCGGTCTGCGGCAAGCAGGGCGCGTTCTACAACAAGGCCGTCTCGCAGCGGTACAAGGCCAAGATCGTCGCCTTCGTCGGCAACGCGGAAGCGAAGCAAGCGTTGCGCGACGGCAAATGCATCGCCTGGGTCTATGACGATTCCTCGATCATGGCCGATCTCGCGTCGGGCGACTGGGACGCCTACGAAATGCCGCTGGCGACCGAAGACGACAATCCCTGGGGCCTCGCCGTGCCGCTGAAGGAACGCGAGGGCATCTGGGGGCGCTTCATGTCCGGCATGATCTATCACTGGCATGCGTCCGGGAAGCTGATGGAGCTGGAAAAGAAGTGGGGCATCCAGCCGACCGACTATGTCAAGAAAATGCGGGATAAGTTCACGTTCGAGCACGGTCACCTGAAATAAGGGTGCGCCCGTCCTGACGACCCTGCGGCTGTACGCGCGGCATAATCGTCGCGCGTACAGCGGCCAGGGTCGAAGACGGAAAAAACAACAGGCTCGTAACGCCGGGGAGGCAAACCGTGCTCGAGGTGATCGCGCCGTTCTTCCAGAACCTGTACGAGAAGACCGGCATCAACTTCATTATTTTCTATGACCAGTACGAGTACGACCGGTTCATTCACGCGATCTGGGTTTCCTTCCAACTGATCATCGCCTGCCTGATCTTCAGCACGATCGTCGGGATCATCGGTGCGTGGGCGCAAGGGGCGCGGTCCAAGCTGCTGCGGCTCACGATGGCCGGCTATATCCAGCTTTTCCGCAACACCCCGCCGCTGGTGCAGATCCTTTTCTTCTATTTCGTGCTGGGCAATTTCACGCCGACCTATGATGCCGGCGGCTTCCAGCAAGCCTATATCGGCGCGTTCGGCTGGGCCGTGGTGTCACTGTCCTTCTTCGCCGGCGCCTTCAACGTGGAGATCTTCCGGGCCGGGATCGAGGCGGTGCCGACGGCCACGCGGGAAGCCGCGGAATCGCTCGGCTACAGCAGGCTCAAGGCCTATATCTACATCATTCTGCCGCTCGCCTTCCGCGTTTGCCTGCCGTCGCTCAACAACAATCTCGTCAATCTGCTGAAGACGACCACCCTGGCCTACGCCATCGCGGTACCGGAGATGATGTACACCGCGAACCAGGTCTGGTCGGACAACGTGAACGTGCCGGAGATGATGTTCGTGCTGTTCGTCTATTACATCGGACTGGTCGGCGTTCTGGTCTGGATGATGAATCGCTGGGAGCGGAAGATGAAGATTCCGGGCTACGGATAATGCCCGTGTTTTCGCGCCAAAAAACCACCCGGCCGATCCCCGGCCTCGACATCACGGGCGCGAAGGCCGCGACGACCGACCTGCCGGTCCTGTTGCCGCCGAGCGATCGCCTGACCCGGCCGGCCTTCCTGCCGCCGCGCATCGAGCTCAAGGCGTGGCACGGCCTGGTGCTCGCCGCGGTGTTCACGCTCTCGCTCGGGATTTCGGACGTCTATGCCCAGGCGTCGGGCGCGCGCGAATCGCTCTTCACGACCTTCGTCCGCTGGGTGCCGTTCGTGCTGTGGGGCTTCGTGCTGAACCTGGTGATCAGCTTCTTCGCGATGGCGATCGGCACGGTCGCCGGCGCGGCGCTCGGCCTGATGCAGGTCTCGCTGCTCGCCCCGGTGCGCGGCGGCTCCTGGCTGGTCACGCAGTTCTTCCGCAACTCGCCGTGGCTCGTGCTGCTGTTCTGCATCATGCTGCTGCTGCCGTTCCAGATCACGGTGTTCGGCGTCGAGGTCAACATCCCCGATTGGATGAAGGCGACCATCGGCTTTTCGCTGCCGGTGATGGCCAACATCTCCGAAGTGGTGCGCGGCGCGGTGCGGTCGATTCCGTCCGGCCAATGGGAATCCGCCGAAAGCCTTGCCTTCTCGCGCCGCCAGACGATGTGGATGATCATCCTGCCGCAATGCATCAAGCGGATGATCCCGCCCTGGATGAACTGGTACGCGATCCTGACCATGGCGACGCCGCTGGCCTCGATCATGGGGGTCGAGGAAGCCGTGACCCACTCGCAGCAGGCGATGGCAGCGGAGGGCAGCCGGCCCGAACTCCTGGCGCCGTTCTATTCCTTCCTCCTCGTGATCTTCTTTCTCTACTGCTATCCGATCGCACGCTGGACGATCTCGCTGGAACGCCGTTACGCGGTGAAAATCTGATGCGCGACGCACAGCCGCAGGGGACACCGACATGACCGCAGAAACCACGCAACCCGCCTCCAACCTGGCCGCCGACACACCGGCAACCGCCTGGACGCCCGACCAGCCGATGGTCAGCCTGAAGAACGTGCATAAGGCGTTCGGCGAACTGGAAGTGCTGAAAGGGGTGTCGCTCGACGTCATGAAGGGCGAGGTCATCTGCATCATCGGGCCGTCCGGGTCCGGCAAGTCGACGCTGATCCGCTGCATCAATGCGTTGAACGACATCCAGCAAGGGTCGATCACGGTCGAGGGGATCGAGGTCAACGACCCCAAACTCGACAAGCTGGAGCTGCGCAAGAAGGTCGGGATGGTGTTCCAGCAATACAATCTGTTCCCGCACAAGACGGCGCTGGAGAATGTCATGATGGCGCCGCTCCACGTGCTGAAGGAAAGCAAGGCGGAGGTCGAGAAACGCGCCGTCGGCTTGATCAAGAAGGTCCGGCTGGAGGGCCGCGAACACCACTATCCCGGCGAATTGTCGGGCGGCCAGCAGCAGCGCGTCGCGATCGCCCGGTCGCTCGCCATGACGCCCGACGTCATGCTGTTCGACGAGGTGACCGCCGCGCTCGACCCGGAAACCGTGAAGGAGGTCCTGGTCACGATCCAGGAACTCGCGGAAGACGGCATGACCTGCATCCTGGTGACCCATGAGATGGGCTTCGCGCGCGAACTGGCGGACCACATCTATTTCACCGACCGCGGCATCATCGTCGAACACGGACCGCCCGCGACCTTCTTCACCGATGCGAAAGACCCCCGGACGAAAGAGTTCCTGAGCCAGATTTTATAAGTTCTCGGATTGCGCGCATTGTTAGTGTAATAATACGCCATCGACGCCCTATACTCTCCCCCGGAGTGCGATGGCATGGATTCAACCTTCGTTACCACAAACTCGGACGGCAGCGCCGATTCATGGCGCAGCACCGACCTGGATATCGGCGCGATCTGGTATTGGGACCGCGGCGGCATGCTGCAGGAGGCCTACACCCTATGGATGCGGCATGGATCGCCGGCGCAGGACGCGCGCTTTCATACCGCACTGAACCACGCCATCGTGCAACGGCCCGCCGGCGACACCGCGCTGACGGGGTTGGCGCTGTTCCATGTCGACGCGACGCCCGACAATCCCTACGACTACCGCCTCGTCACGCCCGTGGAACCGCGCCAGGGGATGCCGTTGCGCCGCGTCGAGCCGCCGTTGCTCCGCACCGCGCTGATGGCCGACTTGAATTTCTGCAAGAACACCCACCAGGCAAGCTATCAGCGGATAAGCCAGACCATCGGCGACGAGACCGAGGAGTACATCCGATTGCTGTTGCCAACGATCGGCGGCAGCGGCACAGTGAATCGCATACACGGCCTGAGCCGGCCGGTAACCAAGGCGATGACCCAGACCAACGAGACGATTCATGGACCAGGACGAACGCCGGCAAATAACGTTTGACCAGTTCATGCGGCTGGAACGGCTCGCCCAATGGGGCACGGGCCGGGAAACCAAGTTGCAGCGGCTGTACGCGCGCTGGTCGGACGCCCGGTCCTTCCGGGCGCCCGGCGTCGACCAGTTCAGCCGGGATTGGATCGTCGACGCGCGCGCCGACAATCCGCAGCATTTCATCCTGCCCAACCATGCCGGTTACTACGCCCAGTCATGGAACAGCCGGTATCTCGGGGACTTTCCCGTCGCCGAACATGCCGCGCGATGCGGGATCGAGTATCTGGCGGCCCGCGAATCGCACGAGCCGACCTGCCATTACCTGAACCAGCGCATCGGCGACATCGTCCGCGAGTATGTCAGGCTCGTTCTGCCATTGCAGGACGGTCACCTTCTGTATGGGACGCGGATATTGCGGCTTCGGCAGACGCCAACTCCTGCCGAATTTGCGTGAGCATTTCCTCCCGCGTGCAATGCGTTAGCAGGATATCCTTGTTCGCGCCGTAGGGCGGGTAATAGCCGTTCAGCAGCGGGGGAATCCGCGCCTGGCCGTTGCTCTGCAGCGACCATTGCTGGCGTTTCCCCGTGTTCAGCACGAAAGACACATAGTGATCCAGCCGGAAGCGGCGGATGCCGATGATCCGCAGCAGCTTGCTGAACACCGCCGACAGGTTCCGGCCGCGGCTGTTCGGATGGATCCACAGCCCGCCGCCGATGCCGATGCGGCCCGCGAAGCGCAGGTCGTAGGCTTCGGGGTACAGCCCGACATCCTCGAAATCCCACGGCACCTCGATATCGCCGAAGACGCGGTGGGTGCGCACCTCCTCGATGAAATCGTCGGTCTCGATCATGCGGATCGCGTGGCAGGCGACGCCGACACCGAACCGGTCGACCCGGAACCAGGCGAAATTGTCCGGCGTGATATGGCATTTCGACGGATCGTGGATCGAACTCACGCCGTGGGTCGCCTCCTGGGCGTGCAGGAAATCGACGAAAGCGTTCGCGTCGGAACTCAACGTCATGGAAAACCCCATCGCGGCGGCGCGGGTGCGCACGCTTTCCACATAGGATTGTATAAGTTCTAGCTCTTCATCGCTGAGACGCATTGGTAACTCCTTGTGACATTTTTTTTCAAGCACCGCCCTTCAGTGCGCGGCAAAACCGCAGACTGAGGAATATGCGCCTCTATTGTTGCGCAAGTTGCATGAAATTCCCAAAAGGAGATTCTATTCTTCGGTGTATGCCGCCTCACGGCGGCAATCGGCAGCCCCGAAACCGCACAGACGACACGCGGCGGCCCCGCCGAAACCTCTACACGGCTTCAACGGCGTCGGTTATTCGGCGGCCCGCGCGGAATCGGCGGCGCCGGTCAACCGATATTCGGTGAAGACGTCGCTCTCGTACGGCGCCGGGCAGGCCCACAGCACGCCGGCGGCGGGATCGAAGATGACGGTGGCGACGCTGGACGACTTGTACCCGTGCCGGCTGACGATAGGTGGGCGGCACACCGCGTAGGGCGCGCCGAAATCGTCGCGGAAGGCCTCTTTGAAATGCTCGACCGTCAGCGCGCCGAGATGCGGCCGCAGCCGCGCGTCGACGCGCCGGTCGCGGTAGAGCGTGCAGGGCGACCCGCCCAGGATGCCCCGGTCGACCAGCTTCGCCCGCGCGGCCTCGCTCTTGAAATGGTTGGAGTGGACGAACAGGCCGTCCGCATCCGGCCACAGCGGGAAGACCTCGTCCGGCGTGGTCTCCAGGTTCACCGCCTCGCCGGCGGCGTGGGCGACCGTCATGTTGTTGGACACCGCCCGCGGCGCGGACGTGATCGCGCCCAGCGCCTTCGCCAGGTTCGGCGCGGATAGGATGCGCCGCCGGATCATCGACAGCGGCATGCCCGTGCGGCCCTGGTCGTGGTCGGATTCCAGGTTGTTCGCGGTCACCGAGAGGCCGGCACTGTTGATGCCGGACCGCGCCAGTCCGCCCGCCTCGACGAAGGTGAGGATCGACGGCCCGTCCGCCGGCTCGATCTTGAGCACGATCGAGGAGTGCACGCAGGACGCGTTGAAGTCCCAGTTCTGGCCGTGGATCAGCCGCCCGTCGCGCGTCGCCGCCGGCAGCGCCACCGCGCTGGTGCAGCCCTCATCGGGCGGCAGGTCCGCGCCGGGTTTCCGCCCGTTGAAGATTTCGCTGCGCGCGTTGACCACAACGATGGTCTCCAGAGCGACCCCGGCCCCCTCGGCGATGCCGTGCATCTCCTCCAGATAGGCCGGCTCGCACGCCTCGATCGACGGCACGAAGTCCCGCGCCAACCGCTTGACTTCGGCCCAGGGAAAGCCGCGCTTTCCCATCGCGTCGACATAGATCTCCTCGCTGACGGCGATCCGCTCGGCCGCCTGCCGCCCGTACGCCAGCCCCCGCTCCCGCGGCGGCCCGGCAATCTCGATCAACGGAAACGGTTCGACAGGCATGACGGCACCTCAACAAGACAACGGAGGGGAAAGGGACCGGCCGGAGCGCGGTCGCGGCCGGCCACCCGCACAGTTCACGACAATCGGGAGGGGATTACAAGGTGGGGGACCCGTTTGAGCGCAGTTCGAAACCCAAGTACTTCTTTATCGATCAACACATCGCGTTGGAGGAGGACAAGCTACGAATCAAACAAGCAAAGCTTGTGAAATTCGCTGGCAGATAAATGTCGCCTTTGATAAGCAAGGAATAGTGGCCCCGTAGCTCAGTTGGATAGAGCGACAGATTCCTAATCTGTAGGTCACAGGTTCGAATCCTGTCGGGGTCACCATATAAATTGCTAGGCTAAACCATACGTCTGCTGACGTAGAAGCCGTAATGCCAACCAATCCGAATCCTCCGGTCGCATTACCTGCCAGTACATCCAACCATCGAGACTGGGGTGCTTCCCAGCCTTGGTCAACGCTACGCCACCCGCCGCGGCCGAAGGACTATTATATTTTTGACCCTCAACCACCCAGTTCCCATCCTCGATGCGACCCTGATGTTGGCGGCCGTTGTATTCCATCTGGATCTTGGTTCCGTGCGCAAGACTCACGCCTTTGCCAGACCACGCCCGGCCCACAGAAGTAGAATGCGGCTCATCAACATCTATTCCCAGAAGGCGACGCAACGCTTGATTATCGCTCTCCGAAAAGCTGCGTTTCTCAAGTTCAATTCTCTTGTGGACATCTAAATCGATATCAACCTGTCTATGTTCCGGCATAACAATTTCCTTTCCTTAATTTACTTTAAATAATATTTTCCATGTTTCAAGAGTTTTTTTAGTAAATTGCTTTACATTTATGAGAGGTTTTTATCAACGGTTGCAATATAATATCGAATTACGCTTTTAAGATTGTAATTAATCCGCTTCGTTGCTGGGCGACCATATGGGTGCGTGGTAGACCTTTGGTAGAGACATTAAATTTCAACAATTGACGGACTAGCATGAACGTTCCGCAACACGACCAACTCAAAACTACGATTTGGGATATTGCCAATCGGCTTCGCGGTCCCTATCGGCCACCGCAATACCGTTTGGTTATGTTGCCGATGATTATTCTGCGGCGCCTAGACTGTGTCCTAGAGCAGAACAAAGATGCCGTTTTAAAACAGCACAAGAAACTGCAAGCACAAGACATGCCCGAAGGCGCAATGGAGAGAATTCTGTCGCGAACAGCCGACCCAGATCGGAGCCACCCGCTTTACAATACCAGTCCATTCACGTTTCAGCGTTTGTTAGGGGATTCGGAGAACATCGCTCCCAACTTGGTTGCTTATATCAATGGTTTTTCCAAGACGGCGCGCGACATCTTCGAGCGGTTCAAGTTTGGCGACCAGATCGAGAAACTAGATGCCAGCAATCGCCTCTTCAACATCGTCAAGGCTATGGCGGACGTAGACCTGCATCCCGACCATGTGACAAACCTACAGATGGGCTACTTGTTCGAGCATTTGGTCATGAGGTTCAATGAGCAGGCTAACGAGGAAGCGGGGGATCACTTCACCCCGCGAGAAGTCATCCGGTTGATGGCCAACTTAATTTATACCGGAGAGCAAGACGTCTACACCCCCGGTATCTATCGCACCATTTACGATCCTGCATGCGGCACGGGCGGGATGCTTTCAGAATCTGAAAAATTCATCTTGGATCAAAACGAGTCGGCTAACCTTGCGTTGTTCGGTCAAGAGTACAATGACGAGTCCTGGGCGATTTGTTGCTCCGACATGCTGATCAAGGATGAGGACACGAGTAACATTGTACTCGGCGACACCCTAGGTGACGGCAAGACTTCTGATGGCTTTGAGGGCGAGCGCTTCCATTATTTGATGGCCAATCCTCCCTTCGGTGTCGAATGGAAGGATCAAAAAAAACAAGTCGAGAACGAGCATCGCTTGTTGGGCTTTGCAGGGCGTTTTGGCGCCGGATTGCCCCCGATCAATGATGGGTCTTTGCTCTTCCTGCAGCACATGATTTCAAAAATGCATGTGTCACTGGAAGAAGGTGGCGAGGGCTCGAAGATCGCGATTGTATTTAACGGCTCGCCGCTTTTCTCGGGTGATGCCGGATCGGGTCCATCCAATATTCGTCGCTGGATCATTGAAAATGACTGGCTCGACGCGATCATCGCACTTCCCGATCAGCTTTTCTACAACACCGGCATCTACACTTTTATTTGGCTTGTCACGAACCGGAAGGCACTAGAGCGAAGGGGAAAGGTACAGCTGATCGATGGCACCCGGTTCTTTCAGCGAATGAAGAAAAGCCTCAACAACAAGCGGAACGAAATAACAGAAAAGCAAATTCGTCACCTGACGACCATCTATGGCAACCACCAGAACGGAGAGACTGCCGATGTGCTGATAAACGGCGATACGGAGAATCACGTCGTCAGCCGTGTATTCAAAAACCACGAGTTCGGCTTCCTCAAAATAACGGTAGAGCGACCGCTTCGCCTGAACTTCGAGCTAACGCCGGAGCGCATCGAACGCCTTTGGGACCAAAGAGCTTTTACCAACCTGGCAACATCCAAGAGGCGCAAGGATAAGACCACTGCCGAAGCGGAGATCACGGCTGGCAAGAGGCAGCAACAGGCCATAATAAAAATGCTCCAAACTCTCGAAGGCAAGGGCCGTTACTTGGACCGCGAGGCCTTCGATAAGGATCTATCAGCCTCCGCCGCAAATGTAGCACTCAAACTGCCGACTACTGTAAAGAAGGCAGTCTTTTCGGCGATTGGTGAGCGCGACCCGAATGCCGAGATTTGCCGTGATAGCAAGGGGCACATGGAGCCAGACAGCCAACTGCGTGATACCGAGAATATTCCGTTGCCTGCTGATACATTGCTACCGCTTCCAATGAAATTCGGCCCCAACAAACCCAATGATGCGCTCGTTGAGGCAATGCGACCAACGATTGACGCTTACATTGAGGCCGAAGTCCTGCCTCATGTGGATCATGCTTGGTGTGACTACTCCAAGACAAAGGTCGGATACGAAATTCCAATCAACCGACATTTTCATGTCTACAAGCCGCCACGTCCTCTCAACAAGATCGAGGCGGAAATTGCAAAGTTGGAAGGGGAGATCGCTGGGCTGCTAGAGGGACTGACTTCATGACGAAGATCCCGGAAAACATTCGGCAAGCTTATGGTCCGCTTCCGCATGGTTGGAAGCTCGAAAAGCTCAAATTTTTTGTCGATGTTCGAAATAGCAATGTAGATAAAACCATTAACGATGATGAAGATCCGGTTCGGCTCTGTAACTACACGGACATTTATTACAACGACCGCATCACCCCAAGTTTGCCCTTTATGGAGGGCTCCGCCACCAAGGCAGAAATCGACCGGTTCCAGCTAAAGCGCGGACAGGTAATAATCACGAAAGACAGTGAGGGTTGGGATGACATCGGTATCCCGGCGCTCGTGGCTGAGGATATGCCGGATGTTCTTTGTGGCTATCATTTGTCCATTCTTGAGCCGGGTCCAGAAATTGATGGAGGGTTTCTAGCGTGGTTATGCCGCTCTGGCCCACTAAACGATCAATTTAAGACCGCAGCAAATGGGGTTACACGATTTGGTCTTGGGCAATACCCAATGAAAAACGCTTTCATTGTCGTGCCGCCAATTGAAGAACAAAAAAGAGTGTCAAAGTTTTTAGATCAAAAAACGGCACGCATTGATGGGTTAATTCGCAAGACGACAGGGGGTGCATTAGGTACGAAAGCGCTTAGAGATTTGCCTAACCACAGAGACCGGAGCCTTTGTGGCCAGCTATTGGAATATCGCGCGGCTCTAATTACAGCGGCAGTAACGGGCAAAATCATGAGCCTGCGATGACACTCGATGCAGCGACATATTATGGGCATCTCAGGGCCTACGTGAATAATCGCTACGTCATACATGACGGGACGAACGGAGAGGTAATCCTTCAGGAAAAATATTTCCCATCTACCGGAACGCGTGAGAAGACACGCAAGATACACCTATTGCTTTCAGGGCGAGGGATGGCATTTAAGCTCGATCACGATCAGGTTGATTTGCAAAGAAAGAACAAGCCACCGCTATTTCACTTTTTGGATGACACGGCAAAGCCTTGGTCGCGACGATGCGACTTCGTTGTTTTTTGGACGCATCGCAGAGCGTTTTACGCCGATTGTATTGAGTTCAAATCTAAGAGTTTAACGGCTAATAAAATAGTTCCGCAATTGACAGCTGGCCTATGCTGGTGCCGCAGTCTTAAGCACACGATCCAGCATTACACGGGCGACAGTCGTCGCATTAGAGTGCGGAAATTCGTATTCGCCGAGAATGAGAACCCGGATCCGTATTTGGAGCCCAATCGTCAACTAACGGCTGACCCTTCCATTCGCTACTACCATTTTGATGAGGTGAACGGGAAGCCATTGGCGGAGCTTGAAAACGCATCGGTACAGGGAATCTGATCAATGGCCGGCCATACGGAATCAGATTTTGAAACGGCGATTGAGGCTGGCCTGACTACCCAGAGTGGATACGTTAAGGGTGATCCAAAAAACTATGATGAAGCGCTGGGCTTATTTCCTGCGGACGCGCTAGGGTTTTTGAGAGAAAGTCAGGCGAGCCGATGGTTGCAGTTGGAAGCCCTGCTGTCGGACAAAACCGAAGCGACCGTGCTCGATAGCCTTACCAAAGAATTGGAAATAAAGGGTGCGCTTCATGTGTTACGCCATGGCTTCAAATGTTATGGCAAGACCTTTCGGCTCGCCTATTTTCGGCCCAACACGGGCATGAACCCGGAGGCTGCTGAGCTATATACCAAGAATCGATTGACGATCACGCGTCAGGTCGGATTTCGGTCCTTCCTCAAGAATGCGGACGGCACGTCGCGGCGTTGCATTCTGGACGTAGTCTTGTCAATCAACGGCCTGCCGGTTGTGACAGCCGAGTTAAAGAATCCATTGACCGGGCAGCGAGCGAATGATGCCTGCAACCAGTACATGAAGGACCGGGATGAACGAGACCTGATGTTCAGGTTCAAGAAGCGAGCGCTAGTGCACTTTGCGCTCGACCCTGACGAGGTATGGATGACCACGCGCCTTAAGGGCAAGGAAACCGTTTTTCTTCCGTTCAACAAAGGCAATAACCACGGGGCAGGCAACCCGTCGGCCGAAGACAATTGGAAAACTGCTTATCTGTGGGATGAGGTGCTAGCGCGCGATAGCCTGATAGATATCCTTCAGCGCTTCATGCACTTAGAAGTAAAGGAAAAGCAGGTCAAGACGGAAAAGGGCGTTCGCACTATCCGTACGGAAACTATGATTTTTCCTCGTTACCATCAGCTGGACTCGGTCAGAAGGCTGGTCGCCCATTCCAGGGCACATGGAACGGGGCGGAATTATTTGGTGCAACATTCGGCCGGGTCGGGCAAGTCCAACTCCATCGCCTGGCTGGCACACCGATTGGCGAGTCTACACGACGACGAGGATGAGAAAGTCTTCCATTCCGTTGTAGTGGTCACCGACCGGCTTGTGCTGGATCAACAGCTGCAAAACACGATCTATCAGTTCGAACACAAGACAGGCGTGGTCGAGAAAATCGACGAGAATACACAGCAACTGGCACGATCGCTGTCGCAAGGCACACCCATCGTCATTACAACCATCCAGAAATTCCCCTTCATTGCGCAAGCCCTGTCTACACTGGAAGCAAAGGGAGAAGGCGTCAGAATTGACACGGCGGGCAAGCGTTTCGCTGTTATCGTCGACGAGGCACACTCATCCCAGAGCGGCGAAACAGCGACAGCGTTGCGCGGCATGCTGAACCGCGCTGGGATCGAGGCGGCCGTTGCGGCCCAGTTGAGCGATGAAGAGGATGACGATCTATCGGACGAGGCTAAACGCGCGATCCTGCGAGACACCTTGCAGCGGGCACGGCAACCAAATTTGAGCTTCTTCGCCTTTACGGCGACACCGAAGTTCAAGACCAAGGCACTGTTCGACGAACCCGGACCAGCTGGGCACTCGCCGTTTCATGAATACTCCATGCGGCAAGCCATCGAAGAAGGCTTCATCATGGACGTTCTGCAGAACTACACAACGTACAAGCGCTTCTTCGGTCTGATCAAACAGATCGAAGACGATCCGGAAGTGCCGAGGCGAAAGGCGGCCAAAGAACTAACGCGTTACCTTGAGCTACACCCGGTAAACATCGAGCAAGTTGTCAGCGTCATTGTCGAGCACTTCCATAAATATGTGATGCACGAGCTCGGCGGTCGCGCCAAGGCTATGGTCGTGACCGGATCGCGGCTCTCCGCGGTCAAATACAAGCTCGCCTTCGACAAGTACACAAAAGACAAGGGGTATGAGGGTATCCGATCCCTGGTCGCTTTCTCAGGGACGGTCGAAGACCCCGATGATCCAGGATCTGCTTACACGGAAGTTTCCATGAATAAGGGTCTGTCCGAAAGCGAGTTGCCCGAGACTTTCGAGCGCGATGATTATCGGGTGCTTTTGGTGGCGGAAAAGTACCAGACCGGGTTCGACCAGCCACTATTACAGACGATGTATGTGGTCAAGAAGTTGGGTGGGGTTCAGGCTGTTCAGACACTATCCCGCCTCAATCGCACGGCGCCGGGAAAGACACGGACCTTTGTTCTTGATTTTGCCAACGAAGAAGAAGAAATCTACAAGGCCTTTAAACCGTATTATGAGACCACCCCCGTTGGAGAAAACGCTGAGCCCCAACGTCTGAACGAGCTACAGCATAAACTGATCGAAGCAGCAATCTTTAGCCCTGAGGACGTCAATGCCTTTGCCGAAACCTGGTATCGGCGAAAACGGGACCATACAGCCAGCGATCACCGTGCCATGAATGCAGTCTTGGATATCGTCGTTAGCCGTTTTATGGAGCGAGAAGAGAATGTAAAGGAGGAGTTTCGGGGCCAACTAACAGCCTACCGCAACTTGTATGCCTTTTTATCCCAGATCATCCCGTATCAGGATAGCGAGCTTGAGAAGCTCTATACGTTTGTCCGCAATTTGCTGGCTAAGCTGCCACCACCGGGCGAAGGACAAGCGTTCAAGCTGGAGAATGAGGTTGGTCTTCGGTATTACCGGATGCAGCAGATGACCGAAGGGTCGATTGGCCTTTCGGAAGGCGAAGCGGAGCCGCTGAAAGGTCCGACCGATGTGGGGACAGCCGGTGCGATGGACGAAGATGTGGCCCTTTCATCGCTCGTCGACAAGCTGAACGATCGGTTCGGCACTGATTTCACAAAGGCGGATCAACTATTTTTCGACCAGATTTGTGCATCCGCTGAATATGACGAGAAAATTGTTGAGGCTGCAAACGCCAACAGCCTGGAAAATTTTTCGTCCTTTCTCGACCGTATTTTTGATGACCTGTTCATCGACCGCATGGACGGGAATGAAGAGATCTTCTCCCGCGTTATGACCGACAGGGAGTTTCGGGCAGCAGCGCACGCGCATCTGGCAAGAGAGCTTTATGAGCGGATAAGGTCTGCGCGTCTCAATCGCGAGGTCGACTAGGCAGACTTAGTTGATTTGTCGAAAAGGTTAGCGTAGCGGGCCGTCCAATCCGACTATTATAAGTTTCCACTTGGCGATGCCGATGACGCCGACAACGCCATAATTGCAGTGCAATCCACCCCGCCCCGCCCTACGGCAGCAACGCGCCGAGCGGGTGGGTGTAGAAGACCGTCAGCGCGGCGATGCCGGGGTCTTTGTCGCCGAGGCCGTAGTTCGACTTGTAGTGAAAACCCAGGCCGACGCGGGCGCGGCTGTCGAGGCGGTAGGCGATGTCGACGCCGTTGCGGAAGATCAGCACGCTGTCCAGGTCTTGGCCGTCGCCCTCGCTGTAGAAGCCGACGCCGGTGGTCGGCGTCAGCACGAAGCGTTTGCCGAAGAACAGGTCGATCTTGGCCCCGCCCCAGAGATAAAACGCGCCGTTGGTCGTCGCCTGCAACCCGATAGTCGGGCGGACGTGATACAGCTCCCATCCCGGGCCGGACTGATACTCGAAGGAGAACAGGCCGCCGCTGTCCCGGTCGGCGACGATGTCGCCCGCGAAGCCGCCGCGCAGCATCATCAGGGCGGGTTCCTCCGCCTGGGCGGCGCGAGGGCCCGCCAGCATGCCACCCAACACACCGATCACCAGCGTCGCGGCGAGCCACGCGGGAATCCACCGTCCCGCAGCGCGCTTTGGATTTTTCGGCAAGATCCTTCGCTCCCTGTCCCGCCTGATCTTATCCCGGGCATGATACCGCCCCGCCCGGCTACTGCAAGCGCAGGCTTCGGCCGGCCCCGCATAATGACGCCGACCGTCGCCGTCGGGTCGGTCGGGTCGAAGGCTCAGCTCAGGGCGCGGAAGCGGTTCGTCGCGTCGATCAGGGCGGTGCGGATGCCCGGCTCCATCGCCGAATGGCCGGCGTCGGGCACGATGACATAATCCGCGTCGGGCCAGGCGCGCGCCAAGGCGTCGGCGGATTCGATCGGGCAGACCACGTCGTAACGCCCCTGCACGATCACGCCGGGAATGCCGGACAGGCGGTGCGCGTTCAGCAGCAACTGGCCCTCTGGCAGGAACAGGTCGTTGGCGAAGTAATGCGCCTCGATCCGGGCGAGGCCGAGCGCCACCTTGGGGTCGGCGAAGGCGGCGACGGTGTCGGGATTGGGCCGCAGCGTCGAGCACGCGCCCTCATACTGGCTCCACACCCGAGCGGCGGGCATGTGGATCGCCGGGTCCGGGTCGGTCAGCCGCCGATAATACGCGGCGAGCAGGTCGTCGCGCTCCCCCTCGGGCAGGTAGTCGGCGAAGGTGCGCCAGGCTTCGGGGAAGATCCGCCGCATGCCGGTCAGGAACCACTCGACCTCGTGCCTGCGGCACAGGAAGATGCCGCGCAGCACCAGCGCGATGCAGCGGTCCGGATGCGCCTGCGCGTAGGCGAGCGCCAGACTGGAGCCCCAGGACCCGCCGAACACGTGCCAACGCTCGATACCGAGATGGCTGCGCAGCGCGTCCACGTCGGCGACGAGATGGCCGGTGGTGTTGTCCTTGAGTTCGCCGAGCGGCGTCGACCGGCCCGCGCCGCGCTGATCGAAGACGACGACCCGGTAGTGATTGGAATCGAAGAAGCGCCGGTGCGCCGGCGTCGCGCCCGAGCCGGGGCCGCCATGCAGGAAGACGGCCGGCACGCCGTCCGGATTGCCGGACTGTTCCCAATAGAGCGTGTGCAGGTCGTCGACCCGCAGCCAGCCGCTCTCATACGGTTCGATTTCGGGATACAGATCGGGCTTGGAGATCGCTTCCACGGTCCTGTCCAAAACGATGCAAAAGGGAGCACGCGCCATCATCCGGCGGCACCCCGCCCCACTCTATTCGGCGAGGCCCGCGCTGCAAAGTCCCGTTTGCGCGGACGGACAAGACCGGGGCGAGTATACTGCCGGGATGCGTCCTATTCTTTCGTTTTTTCTTCTGCTGACGATCGCCACCGGCGCGGCGGCGAAAGACCCCGTCATCCGACTGCCCGCCGGCCTGACCGCGGCGGAAACGGCGACGGCGGTCATGGTGGTCGACGGCGACACGCTGGTCCTGGATACGGGCACGGAGGTGCGGCTGGTCGGGCTGCAGGCCCCGAAACTGCCGCTCGGCCGCAAGGGATTCAAGATGTGGCCGCTCGCCCCGGAGGCCAAGGCGGCGCTGGAACGGATCGCGTTGAACCGGACACTGCGGCTGCATTACGGCGGGCGGCGCACCGACCGCCACCGCCGCCTCCTGGCGCATCTGGAGGACGTAGAGACCGGGCGGTGGATTCAGGGCCATCTGCTCGCCGACGGCATGGCGCGGGTCTACACGTTCAAGGACAACCGGGCCGTCGCGGCGGCCATGCTGGCGCTGGAACGGCGGGCACGGGCAGCGCGGCGCGGCATCTGGCGCGACCGCTATTACCGCGTCCGGCAAGCCGCCGCCGCCGCGCGCGACATCGGCAGTTTCCAGCTCGTCGAAGGGCGGGTGCAGGCGGTCGCGACCCCGCGCGGCGTCACCTATCTCAATTTCGGGGCGGATTGGCGCAGCGACTTCACGGTGATGCTGCGCGGCGCCCCGCGCAAGGCGCTGGCCAAGGCGGGCATGCCCGTCGAATCGCTTAAAGGGAAACACCTGCGGGTGCGGGGCTGGGTGAAATCGCGCAACGGCCCAATGATCGAAGCGACGCATCCGGAGCAGATCGAACTGCTTCCGGAGCGCCGCTAACGAATGTACAGACGGTTATGCGGATTGTGTTTCCGAGTCCGCCGCTCAGGCTTCCATCATCAGGTCGGTCGGCCGTTCGGCGCGGTGGTCGAAGCGGTCCTCGATATGGGTGCGCAGCTTCTGCAGCGCCCGCTGCTCCAACTGCCGGACGCGTTCCTTGCTCACGCCGAGCGACTTGCCCAGCTCTTCGAGCGTGGCGCCATCCTCGCGCAACCGGCGCTGGCGGATGATCGTCTGCTCGCGCTCGCTGAGTTCGGTCAACGCATCGTTCAGCCATTGCGAGCGGGTTTCCGCGTCGCGCATGCCGGTCACGACATCCTCGGGCGTCGGGCGCGTATCGGCCAGGAAATCCTGCCAGCTTCCGTCGCCTTCGTCGGCGAGCGGGGCGTTCAGCGACTGGTCGCTGGCGCCGAGGCGGGTTTCCATCGACTCGACGTCGCCGATGTTGACCCGAAGTTCCTCGGCGATGAACTCCCGGCCTTCCTGGGTCAGGCGGCCGCCCATGTCGCCGTCGATCCGCGCGCGCAGGCGGCGAAGGTTGAAAAACAGGGACTTTTGCGCCGCCGTCGTGCCGGTCCGCACGATCGACCAGTTACGCAGGATGTAGTCCTGCATCGCCGAGCGGATCCACCACGAGGCGTAGGTCGAGAAGCGGATGCCACGGCTGTGCTCGAACCGGGCCGCGGCCTGCATCAGGCCGACATTGCCTTCCTGGACAAGATCACCCATCGGCAGGCCGTAGTTGCGGAACCGGCCGGCGGTGCTGATGACGAGCCGCGTATAGGCCCGCGTCAGCTTGTGCAGGGCTTTCTCGTCGCCCTCCTCCCGCCAGCGGCGGGCGTAATCGAACTCCACCTCGCGCTCGAGCAGCGGCTCGCGCATCGCCGCCCGAATGAATTGAAGGTTTGCTCTCTGGGTCGCAGGATCATCTCTATAAGCCATCACACGCTTTCCTCAGGCTTGCGGTTCACGCAGGTCTTGGTTGGGCCGCCCAACTCGTCTGTCGTTTCTTATTACCGTTAATATAGTACCAAATTAGTCAGGATTAAAGAAGCCCAAAATAGAACTATTCTAAATCAATATACGTAACATCCTTGCGAGGGGATCAGTTTTGACGACGATTTTTGACGTATCGCCAAAAAAACCCGACGTGTTTCCTCGGTTTTGAGAAACCCCGTCTCATACCGCCCACGCGCGCCGGCGTGGGAGATCACAAAAATTTGAGAATCGGCGTCCGGTGTCGAATCAGCGGTCCAAACGGTCGAGAATCTGGCCGTCCGGAGCCAGACAAACCGCCATCAAATGGCCGCCGGCGCCGCACCCGCCATCGACGGTCAAGGTCCAGGGGGTCATGGCGAAGCCGCGGCGCACCGGGTCGAGGCCACGGACAACCGTGCGGAACCCGGCATAGGGTGCGTCGATCCGGTCGAAACTCGAATTTCCCCACCAGAACGCGTCGGATTGCCGCGCCACCGGTTTCTCGGGATCGATGCCCGCATTGACGAAAAGCAGGCTGCCGTCGTCGGTCCACACCGCGCGGCGCAGGCTGCTCATCAAGGCCATATGGCCCGGATGGGCCCGCATCGCGTCGCGCATTTCCCCGGCCCAGCGGGTGATGGCCAGCGGGCCGCCGCGGGCGCAGGCGATGGCGATGTCCGGATCGCCGCCATAAGCGCGCAAGGTGGCGTCCGCGCCATGCGCGAAGGCCCACTCCAGCACCTCGACCGGATTGACCGCGAACTGAAGCTGCAGCAGCTTCTGCCAAACTTCCTCCTGCTGACCGCGCAGGCAGATGAAGGTGTCCGGATGGATGAACGGCGGCCGGGCCAGAAAGGTGGCGCGGAAATGCAGCAACTCGTCGACGGTTTCGATGATTTTGGGCCCATGGCCCAGGAAATCGCCGAGATACACCAGCCGGTCGTCCGGCTCGATGCGGCCGGCGAGGGCGTCATGCATGGCGCGGAGGTGATCGACATCGCCATGGATGGCGCCGATCGTCCACAACCGCCCCGAACTCTCTATGACGGCTCCCTTGTCGGCGCCGTTGTCGCCTTCAGTCGGCAACATCACCCCCACACGGCGACGGTGCGCCGCGACGGTCCCGCCATTCCCCCCTCTGGATCGGGCGCGACCGTCGAAATTATGTTGCGCCGGCATTCCCTGCTGCCGCCGGCACGCGCAGTCGGTTTAACGGAGATCACCCTATGCGGCTTGCAGTAAATCCTCAAGCTTGAGCGTCGCCGCCTCTTCATCGATCGATTCGACGGCGGCAAGCTCGCGAGACAGGCGTTCCAAAGCCGCCTGATAGATCTGCCGCTCGCTATAGGACTGGTCCGGCTGCCCGGCGCTGCGGTGCAGATCGCGCACCACCTCGGCGATGGAGACCGGATCGCCCGAATTGATCTTGGCTTCATATTCCTGGGCGCGCCGGCTCCACATGGTCCGCCGGACACGGCTCTTGCCCTTCAACGTTTTCAGGGCGGTCTTCATTTCGTCCTTCGAGGACAGTTTGCGCAGACCGGATTCTTCCGCCTTGTTGATCGGCACCCGCAGGGTCATGCGGTCCTTCTCGAAGCTGATGACGATAAGCTTCAAGGCGAATCCCTCGATTTCCTGGTCTTCGATGCCTGTCACCTTGCCGACGCCATGCGTCGGATACACGACCCAGTCGTTCTTCTTGTAGCTCGCTTTAGCGCTCATCTAGGATTCTCTGGTTGTTTCGCTCTTGTCGCGGGTCGGCTGGACCCATTGGATAAACTGATCATGCAAGACAAGGGCCCTGCCGCGCCGGCACTACGATGCCGCCGCCCGATGCCGTTCATAACGCACGATTGGAGTCGAACATGCCCAAGACCGTGCGGCCCTGGGCCGGTAAGCCGGGAATTCGATCAATCCACCGATCTCAGTCAGCCTGTCGTCCCACCGACGCAATTACGTTGTAATTATATCACAAATCGCGGGGATATTACAGGGGCGGGAAATTTAGCGACAGTCCGAAAACAGCTTCAATAACAGAACGTTACTCCGATCCCGGGTTCGCGCTGAAATATTTCTCGAACTTGCCTTTTTCGTCCTTGAAATCATCCGCGTCGCTCGGCGCATCGCCCTTTCGGGTGATATTGGGCCATTTCTCGGAGTATTCGCGGTTCAGCTCAAGCCATTTCTCGGCCTCGCCCTCGGTATCCGGAATGATCGCCTCCGCCGGACACTCGGGTTCGCAGACACCGCAATCGATGCATTCGTCCGGATGGATCACCAGCATGTTCTCGCCGACGTAGAAACAATCCACCGGACAGACCTCGACACAATCCTGATACTTGCACTTAATGCATACCTCTGTGACGACATAGGTCATTCGTAGGTCCTTCCCCTTGTTCTTTTAACGCGCCAGCCCAGGCTACCTGCCGAAACCCTTTACGGCGGCGGTTTTCCCGTGCCGGCGTTCATCCTGTCAAGCGCCCGGGCGCGGGCGACACCACTTTCCTGATCAGTGACATACAAAAGTCCGGCCACCCGGCGCAACAGATTCGCCTCGTAGGGATGCAATTCGCCGTCGGCATACACGATTTCCCATAGCATCTCGATGATCTCGATCCGCTCTTCATGGTCCAATTGTTTGACAAGCGCACTGGTGAATCCGTGCAGTTCCACGGCGTTATCGACAATCGATATGGCCGATTCCATTAAAGCCGACAAGGCCTCGTCGGACAAATTGAACCGCCGTCGCAGCAGGCTCTCGATCCCGGCTTGCTCCGTCGGGCCCATATGGCCATCCATCCGCCCCGCTTCGATCATCAGGGCAGCGGCCGCACGCTGCAACTCATCCACGCCGGCCGGACGCTCCGTCCCGGCACTGCGTTTTTCCCAATCCAGCAAGACTGCTTTGATATGTGACAACATGGGCCGGGCGTAGCACAGATTACCGGACAGGAAAATAAACTAATTGCGCATACCAGGGCCGCTTGTGCGGCGGCGGGGGCTGCCCTACCGTGCGAGGAACCTGTTGGCAGAATTGGACTTCACGCCGTGACCGACCCCCGACTGAACTATCCCGCCACCGCGCGAAACCGCGACGCCATTCTCGACGTGTTACGCGTGGTTTTGCCGGAACGCGGGCGGGTTCTGGAAATCGCCAGCGGGTCTGGCGAACACAGCGCTTACTTCGCGCCGCTATTCCCCGATTTGACTTGGCAGCCGACGGATTTGGACCCGGGCGTGCTGCCGAGCATCGCGGGCCATGCGGCGGCGAGCGGCGCCGCCAATATCGAGGCCCCGATCGCACTCGACGTCACCACCCATCCCTGGCCGATCAGCGACGCCGACGCCATCCTGGCCATCAACATGATCCACATCGCGCCCTGGGCAGCGTGCGAGGCATTGATCGCCGGCGCGTCGGAAATCCTTCCGGCAGACGGAACGCTTTTCTTGTACGGTCCCTACCGCCGGAACGGCGCGCACACGGCGCCGAGCAACGCGCGTTTCGACCGATCGCTGCGCAGCCAGAATCCCAATTGGGGCGTCCGCGACCTGGAAGCGGTCGGCGATACTGCCGCGACGCACGGGCTTTCGTTGCATGCGGTGCATGCGATGCCGGCCAACAATCTGAGCGTGGTCTTTCGCCGCCACGCCTGAGCGACGGTCAGTCGAGGCCGAGCCAGCTCTTCAGCCAGTCGACCGCGCGGCGTTCCTTCTTGGTCGGCCGGCCGCTGCCCGGATCGCGCTCGGCCGGCGCCGGCGGGGTTTCGGGTTTGACCTTCGGCTGCGGCGGGTCGAGGTCAGTGTAAAGCGTGCGCGCCTCGCTCGCCGGCCCCCGCCGGACGCCCAGGGCGACCACCTCGATCACCCGGACATGCGGTCCCAACGGAAACGTCAACACGTCGCCCGTCTGGATTGCGTGATTGGCCTTCTTGACGACCTGGCGGTTGACGCGGACCCGCCCAGCGGCGACCGACTTGGCGGCGAGCGTCCGGCTCTTGAAGAAGCGGGCATGCCAAAGCCATTTGTCGATCCGCAGTTTCTCGCCCGGCCCGGCGCTCACTTGGCGATCGCCAGGTCGCGCAGGGCCGCGAAGGGGGACCCGGGATCGACGTCGGGGGCTTTCTTGCGGGATTTCGCTTTCGCGCGGCGCGGCGCGGGCTTGTTGCCCGGCTTGCCTTGGCGGTTCGGACGACTCTTCGGCTTGTAGACGACGCCGTCTTCCGCCGGATCGCCCCGGAAACCCAGGCGACTCAGGACCGACGCGAAGGCCGAACCCGAACAGCCCGCCAAGGCGGTCAGCGCTTCGGTTTCTTCGAACGGGCCCTGTTTCGCGACCTTACGCAACGCCGCCGACAGTTTTTCGACGCGATCGCAGCGCAGCGCGACCGACCCCAGCGGGACATATCCGACCGCGGCCCAGTGATCGCCCGACAGGCCCGCGGCGGGCAGCATCGGCGCGTCGATCGCCCGCCCGTCCGGCCCGACGACCGGCGGCATGTCGGCATCCGTGTGAACGGCCCAAAGGGTCGCTCGTAGGCGCAAGATCGTCGGCTTCAACAGCGCCGGAAAATACACCGTCTGCGCCCCGAACCGCAGGCCGAGACCCCTCAACGCCTTGCGGTCGGCCTTGGTCAGGCTATTCAACAGGTCGCGGACCGACCGGCGCGGCAAGCTGCCAAGCCGCTCGGAAAGCTGAAAAACCAGCCCGCGCGCGGCCCCCTTGAGATCGGCATCCAACGCCTGCAGCAATTGCCGCAACTGCTTCCGCATATGCCGGTCGAGCCATGCCGACAGGCGCGCGCGGATGGTTTCCTTCGCCGCGTTATCGAGAAACTCGTTCCGCATCACCGCGATGCCGGGCGCGAGCGCCGCCCGCCCCGGAACCAAGCGCGCCACATCGGCGCCGCGCCAGGTCACGCGGCCGCATGGTTTCAAGGCGAAGCTGCCGTCGTCGTCCAGGGCCAAGCGGGCGACGCGGTCGGGCATCGCCTGGGCGACGGCGCGGCGGGCCGCCGCCAGAACCGGCCGGCTGGCTTTGTCGGCCTCTTCCGGGACGAAGACCAAGCCTTCCATCGCGCCGACGGGTTCCCCTTCGACGATCACCTGATGCGACGCGGTGACCGCCGACAGCAGTTCCACGCCGTCCTTTCGCCGGCGTTCGATCAGCGCGGCGCGCCGGTCGACGAACCGTTGGGTCAGCCGTTCGTGCAACGCGTCGGACAGCTTGTCCTCGATCTCGCGGGCCCGCTCCTGCCAGTGAACGGCGTCGTCGAGCCAATCGCCGCGATGGCTGATATAGGTCCAGGTGCGGATATAGGCGATGCGGTTGGTCAGCGTATCGATATCGCCGGTCGTGACGTTCAGGCGGTCGATCTGCCGCGCCACCCAATCCTCGGGCAAGCGCCCTTCCCTATCCGGGCCGGCGGCGAGCGCCAGATAAATCCGCTTCAGCAGGACCGCGTGATGGTCGGGCATGACCTTGCGGAAATCGGGGATCTGGCAGACCTCCCACAACAGCCGGACCGCGGCGGGGTTCGTCGACAGCGACGTGACGTCTTCGTCCTGCACCAGGCGCTGCAGCACGAATTGGTCTTCGCCGTCGCGCGCGCGGATCAAATCCGTTCGCGGCGGCCGCATTTCCAGACTCTTCAACAGCATCTTCGGCGACGCGAAGTCGAGCCGCCGATTGCGCCAATAGAGCCGTTTGACCGGGTCGAACCGGTGCGATTCAACCGCCTGTACCGCTTCCTCGTCGAGCGGCGGCGCCTCGTTCGTCGTCCCGAAGGTGCCGTCATTCATATGCCGCCCGGCCCGTCCGGCGATCTGGCCGATTTCCGCGTGAGTCAGCGGGCGCGCCCGGCGGCCGTCGAACTTGCGCGTATTCGCGAAGGCGACGTGATCGACGTCCATATTCAGCCCCATGCCGATGGCGTCGGTCGCAACCATGTAATCGACCTCGCCCTCCTGGTACATCGCGACCTGGGCGTTCCGGGTGCGCGGGCTGAGCGCGCCGAGCACCACCGCGGTGCCGCCCCGCTGCCGCCGGATCAGCTCCGCCAGTTCGTAGACCTCGGCGACCGAGAAGGCCACGACGGCGCTGCGCCGCGGCAGTCGCGTCAGTTTCTTCGGGCCGGTATAGGTCAAGGTCGAAAAGCGCTGCCGGGTTTCGATATGCACCTCGGGCACGAGCCGTCGAACCAGGTCGGCAACGGTGTCCGAACCCAGGAACATGGTCTCCGAGGTGCCACGCGCATGCAGCAGCCGGTCGGTGAAGACATGGCCGCGCTCCGGGTCCGCGCAAAGCTGGATTTCGTCGACCGCCAGGAAATCGACCAACCGATCCACCGGCATCGATTCGACGGTGCAGACGAACCAGCGCGGCGACGGCGGCACGATCTTTTCCTCGCCGGTGATCAGCGCCACCGAGCGCGCACCCTTGGTAGCCACGATCCGGTCATAGTTCTCGCGCGCCAGCAGGCGCAGCGGAAACCCGATCATCCCGCTGGCATGGCCCAGCATACGGTCGATGGCAAGATGGGTCTTGCCGGTGTTCGTGGGCCCGAGAACGGCCCGAACCCGGCCCGGCGCATGGCTTAACATAGCGTCCTATAGAACGGATTTCACCGCGCGGTGGCAAGTGAATTTCCCGCGACGAATGCACGCGCTAGCGGGTCTTTATCAAGGGGACGAAGGCCACCGGAAGGAAACCCGAGGAATGCAACGCCCCGCCCGGCCGTTTCTCGATCCGCGTCAGCCGCTGGGTACCGCCGGACGGGCCGATGGGCACGATCATACGGCCGCCCTCGGCGAGTTGGTCGATCAGGGCAGCCGGCCGTTCCGGCGCCGCGGCGGTGACGATAATCGCATCATAAGGCGCATACTCGGGCCAACCGCGCCAGCCGTCGCCGATGCGGAAATCGACGTTGTCGTAACGCTGGGCGATCAGCCGATCCCGGGCCGACTGTCCCAGCCGCTCGATCACCTCGACGGTGTAGACATGCCGCGCCAATCGCGCCAGAACCGCCGTTTGATAGCCGCATCCCGTGCCGATCTCGAGAACCCGGTCGGACGGGGTGAGCGCCAAGGCGTTCGTCATCACCGCGACGATGAAAGGTTGGGAAATCGTCTGGCCATGGCCGATTGCGAGGGGACGGTTGACATACGCCAGATCGCGAACTGACGCCGGCACGAATTCCTCTCGCGGCACGGCGCGGATCGCCTGGAAAACCCGTGGATCGACCCGATCGATGCCGAGGAAACCACGGGTCTCTTCGACCTCCGCCTCGATCTCGGCGATCAAGGCCTCGCGCGCATCGGTAAAGTCGTCGTTCCAGTCTGGCATGATCCTGGTCAACAAGCCTGTCCGGCGGGTCTTGCGGTGACCCAGAATGACACACATATACGCCACAACGGCAAGTGGAAGGAGGGCTCGGGACCCATGAACGACAAGGCGACAACAGAGGCCAACGGCCCAAACGGCGAGACCAAGATGGAATTCCAGGCGGAGGTCAGCCGTCTGCTCGATATCGTCGCGCATTCGCTTTACAGCGATCGCGAGATATTTCTTCGGGAATTGATTTCGAACGCATCCGACGCCTGCGACCGCCTGCGCTACGCGGCGCTGACGGACCCCGCCCTGACCGAGGGCGACAGCGATTTCCGGATCGAAATCGCCGCCGACACGGACGCCAAGACCCTGACAATTTCCGACAACGGCATCGGCATGAACCGGGACGATCTGATCGAAAACCTCGGCACGATCGCCCGATCCGGCACGGCCGCCTTCGTCGACCAGGTCGCCGGCGACGCGGATTCGGGCGTCTCGCTGATCGGCCAGTTCGGCGTCGGCTTCTATGCCTCCTTCATGGTCGCGGACTCGGTTTCGGTCGTGACGCAACGCGCCGGCGAGACCGACGCTTGGCGGTGGACATCGGACGGCAAGGGCAGCTTCACCGTGGACGCGGCCGAACGCGACGGACGCGGCACCACCATCACCCTGCATCTACGCGAAGACGCCACGGAATTCTTGGAACCCGAACGGCTGCGCGGCATCATCAAAACCTATTCCGACCATATCTCGATCCCGATCAAGCTCGCCGCGAGCGCCGACGGCGAGGCGCCGGACACGGTCAACGAAGCGTCCGCCCTGTGGACACGGCCGCGCAACGACATCGACGAGAAGCAATACACCGAATTCTATCATCACGTGGCGCACGCCATGGACGATCCGTGGATGACGCTGCATTTCCGCGTGGAAGGCGTGATCGAATACACCGGCCTGCTGTTCATCCCGACCAGCCGGCCGTTCGACATCTTCCACCCCGACCGGAAGTCGATGGTGAAACTCTACGTCAAACGGGTGTTCATCACCGACGACTGCCCGGACTTGTTGCCCGCGTGGCTGCGCTTCCTGCGGGGCGTGATCGACACCGAGGATCTGGACCTCAACGTCAGCCGCGAGTTACTGCAGAAGAACCCGGTCCTCGCCAAGATCCGGTCCGGCCTGACCAAACGCGTGCTGACGGCGTTGGAGAAAAAGGCCGAGAAGGAACCGGAGGAGTTCGCGGCATTCTGGGAGAATTTCGGCGCCGTCCTCAAGGAGGGCCTGTACGAGGATTTCGAGCATCGCGAACAACTGCTCAAGACCACGCGGTTCCGTTCGACCCACGGCGAAGGGCTGGTCAGCCTCGCCGAGTACGTCGGCCGCATGAAGGATGGCCAGGACGCCATCTTCTACATCTCCGGCGACGACCTCGACACGATCTCGCGCAGCCCGCAGCTCGAAGGGTTCCGCGACCGCGACGTCGAGGTGCTGTTGCTGACCGATCCGGTCGACGAGTTCTGGATTCCGTCGGTCGGGGTCTATGAGACGAAACCGTTCAAGTCCGTCACCCGCGGCGGCGCGGACCTGTCGGCGATCAAGAAGAAAGACGCCGATAACGACGACGAGGACAAACCAGCCGAACCCAAGGGCATGGGCAACCTGATCGCCTTGTTGAAGGAGACGCTCGGCGACGCGGTCAAGGATGTGCGCAGTTCGGACCGGCTGACGAGCAGCGCGGTCTGTCTCGTCGCCGACGACAGCGACATCGACATGAATCTCGAGCGATTGCTGAAACAGCACAAACAGCTCAATGAAACCGCCGTGCGAATCCTGGAAATCAACCCCGACCATGCCCTGATCCAGGACCTGGCGGCGCGGGCCCAGGAAGACGGCGCGGGCGAGCGGCTGGCCGATGCGGCGCATCTTCTGCTCGACCAGGCGCGGGTGCTGGAGGGCGAACCGGTACCGGACCCGGCGGCGTTCGCGCGCCGGCTGGATGCGGTCATTGCGACCGGATTGAAAGTGTCGGGTAGCGAGAGCTAGGCCCGGCGCCGATTGCCGCCCGGCGTGGCTCGACAGCCCCTATTGGTCGAAGGGCATGCTGGCCGCGGCAAGGACGGGACCGTGATTTTTCGTCTGGATCAGGATCGCGCAGCCGCCGTTCCCGTCGATGCCGTCCAATGAGAAGGAATATTCGGCGGCCTTGCCGTTCCAGTCGCCGATCTTGACCAATTCCCGGACGACATTGGCGTTGGTAAGGGTCATGCCACGGTTCTCGCCGCGTTTCACCTTGGTGACATGCGGCTTGTCGAACGTGACCATTTTCACCTCAAAGTCACCCGGCACCTGGGCGGCCCCCACCGAGATGACCAGAGTCATGCCTTCGCGCCGCATCTTGATCGCCGGCGCGTTGCCGGCGCGCGATTGGGCCTTGCGAATCTTGCTTTCGACCTTCGCCCGATGCGATCCAACCACATGCTCGCGGCCGTCAATCACCATCTGCGGGGTATAGGCGTAACGGGAATTCATCGCCCGAACGTAGCTCTTCTGCCGGGCCGTGAACTCGGGTTTGGCGAATACGTCCTTCCAGCCGATGTAGTCCCAATAGTCGACGTGGAACTCAAGCGCGATGACGTCGTCGCGCTTCGTCAGATCGTTAAGGAATGCCTCCGCCGGCGGACAGGATGAGCAGCCTTGGCTGGTGAACAACTCGACCACCACCGGCCGTTTCTCGGCGGCGAGAGCGGGGCTGAATCCGGCCGAGACGGCCAAGACCAGCCCGAAGACAATCGGTACGATCCTCATCATGATGCGCGCACCATAGGCCCCCGCCCGGCCTAGCACCAATCAATTTCGGGTGAAACTCCGTGAGAGGTTAAACCGGGGCGCGAACATCGAAACACGATGTCGCGCTACCCGATTATGCCGACGAGTCGAAGCTAGGCGGCCTTCGAATCCCGCACGATGTTGCGCAAGACATACTGGAGTATGCCGCCGTTGAGATAGTAGTCCACCTCGTCCAGCGTATCGATACGGCACAGCAGCGTGATCTCCTCGACCGACCCGTCGCTGCGGGTGATCTTGCAGGCCACGTCCATGCCCGGCTCGATGCCGTCCTCCAGGCCCGTGATGTCGAAGGTCTCGGACCCGTCGAGCTTGAGCGACTCGCGGCTCGCCCCGTCCTTGAACTGCAACGGCATCACGCCCATGCCGATCAAGTTGGAGCGATGGATCCGCTCGTAGCTTTCGACGATCACCGCGCGCGAGCCCAGCAGGCTGGTCCCCTTCGCGGCCCAGTCGCGCGACGAGCCCATGCCATAGTCCTTGCCGCCGATGATGACGGTCGGCACGCCCTCGCGGCCGTACAGGGTCGCCGCCTCGTAGACGGACATCACCTGGCCCGATGGATAATGCTTGGTGACGCCGCCCTCGGTACCGGGGGCGACCGCGTTGCGGATGCGGATGTTGGCGAAGGTGCCGCGCATCATCACCTCATGCGCGCCGCGCCGGCAGCCGTAGACGTTGAACATGTTCGGCCGGACCTGATGCTGCAGCAGGTATTCGCCCGCCGGGCTGTCCTTCTGGATCGCGCCGGCCGGCGAGATATGATCCGTCGTCGTGGAGTCGCCGAGGATCAGCAACGGCCGTGCGCCATGCACGTCGGTCACGGCATCCGGCTCCATCGTCATACCTTCGAAATAGGGCGGATGCTGCACATAGGTCGAGCCCGGGTTCCACTTATACAGTTCGCCACCACCGCCTTGGACATCGCGCCATTGCTCGGGCCCTTCCTCCACGTTGGAGTAGCGCTGGCGGTACATCTCCGGCGTCAGGCATTGCGCGATCGTGTCGGCGACTTCCTTGTCGCTCGGCCAGATATCCTTGAGGAAGACGTCGTTGCCGTCGGTATCCTGACCCAGCGGGTCGTTATACATGTCGACCTTGAGCGACCCGGCCAACGCATACGCCACGCAAAGCGGCGGCGAGGCCAGGTAGTTCAGCTTCGACATCGGATGCACGCGGCCTTCGAAATTCCGGTTGCCGGACAGCACCGCCGCGACCGAAACGTCGCCCTTCTCGATGGCGTTGTGCACGGCCTCGGGCAGCGGACCGGAGTTGCCGATGCAGGTGGTGCAGCCATAGGCCACGAGATCGAAACCGAGTTGGTCGAGATAGCCCTGCAGGCCGGCCGATTCCAGATAGTCCGTGACCACCTGGCTGCCCGGCGCCAGCGACGTCTTGACCCACGGCTTGACTGTCAGACCCTTCTCCACCGCCTTCTTGGCGAGCAGGCCGGCGGCGACCAGGACCGACGGGTTCGACGTGTTGGTGCAGCTCGTGATCGAGGCGATGACCACGTCGCCGGGATCGATCGAATAATCCTCGCCCTCGACCGGCGTCGACGTGCCGGTGCCGACGTCGGACGCCATCGCCGCCTCGGCCGACGCGGGAATGCCGCTCAACGCCACGCGGTCCTGCGGGCGTTTCGGCCCGGCGAGCGACGGCTCCACCGTCGAGAGATCGAGTTCGAGCGTGTCGGTGAACACCGGCTCCGGCGAATTCGCGTCGAGCCACATGCCCTGTTCCTTGGCGTAGGCCTCGACCAGCGCGATCGTCTTGTCGTCGCGGCCCGTGAAAGCCAGGTAGTTGATGGTTTCCTGATCGATCGGGAAGATGCCGCAGGTCGCACCGTATTCGGGCGCCATATTGGCGATCGTCGCCCTATCGGCAAGGCCCAGCTTGGCTAGGCCCGGCCCGTAGAATTCGACGAATTTCTGCACCACGCCCTTGGCCCGCAGCATCTGCGTGACCGTGAGCACGACATCGGTCGCGGTCGTCCCTTCCTTCGGCTCGCCGACGAAGCGGAAACCGATGACCTCGGGAATGAGCATGGAGACAGGCTGGCCGAGCATGCCGGCCTCCGCCTCGATGCCGCCGACGCCCCAACCGAGCACGCCGAGGCCGTTGACCATCGTCGTATGACTGTCGGTGCCGACCACCGTGTCCGGGAAGGCGACCATCTTGCCGTCGCGGTCCTCGCTCGACCAGACGCCGCGCGCCAGGTATTCCAGGTTCACCTGATGGCAGATGCCGGTTCCCGGCGGCACGACGCGGAAATTCGTGAACGCGTCCGCGCCCCAACGCAGGAACTCGTAGCGTTCCATGTTGCGCTCGAACTCGAGCTCGACATTCTGCTCGAAGGAGTTGTCGTCGCCGAAGGAATCGACGCTGACCGAATGGTCGACCACCAAGTCGACCGGGGTGAGCGGATTGATCTTCTGCGGGTCTTCGCCGAGGTCCTTGAGCGCGTCGCGCATCGCCGCCAGATCGACGACGGCGGGGACGCCGGTGAAGTCCTGCAACAAGACCCGGCCGGGACGAAAGGCGATCTCGTGATCGGTCTTGCCGTTCTTCAGCCAATCGCCGAAGGCCTTCACATCGTCGGACTTGACCGAACGGCCATCCTCGAACCGCAGCATGTTTTCCAACAGCACTTTCATGGAGAAAGGCAACCGCGCGAAATCGAGGCCAAGCGCCTGTCCCGCGGCATCGATGCTGTAATAGTCGTATCCGTCGCCTCCGACGGTCAGCGACCGACGCGTTTTCAAACTGTCATGACCAATAGCCGTCACGGCTCAACTCCTCCAAACGTGAAAGGGATGCCCAACACCAATGTATATAGGGGCCCTTCGCTTTCCTCGAAGGGCATGGCCGATTGTTTATACGCAAACCGCACGAATGGGAAGCGCGGCCCCGAAACGATCCGACCCCGTTTGCACCGAAAACCGTTACGACGCAGCATCCGCGATGTATTTGGCATGACCTCTGCCGGCACTTCCGAACGGTTTTAAACTGTCACGCCAAACACACGTTATATACTCTTATTAGTTTAAATATTTTGAATAATTATCGTTAAAGTAGATGGAATGGAGATATTGAGCGCAATTCGCTCGGAACCGCGCCCATAGGGCGAAACCCCACCAAAGGAACCGGCTCAGTGAGCCGCCCGGCATCATTTCTTGACGCGACACGCATCCTTACGTGCGTCATACCTACTCGTGTACCATTTACCGGTGTTCATATTGCAAAAATTTTGCCAGTTCCAGTTGGCAATGTTACACGGAGGTTTGCATTTCCTTATGTGATCCTGCGAGTTGTCCTCTACGAAAAGTTCATTGCGAGGACAATACAAAATGCGGGTTTTCGGGGGACAAATCCATTCCAGCGCGTTCTTCTCGGCCACGGCCTTTCTGCGCTTATCCCTCACCGCCGCTAGCCGTTTAATCTCCTTGATGTAGAACTTGGCCGTCGAATTGCCTTGTTCAGCCGATGGGGTGAACCATTTAATCGCGGACTGGTAGTCCTTCCTGACGCCATTGCTCCCTCTCATGAAACTCAGAGCAACATTGTGTTGGGCATGAACGTTTCCGCTTTTTGCGGCGTTGAGCATCCAATGAAAAGCCCGCTTCTCGCTTTTCGGCACTCCCTTGCCAGTTCGATACATATTGGCAAGGCGATACTGCGCACCTCCATGTCCCATCTCAGCGGCTCGCCGGAGCAATTCGGCGGCCGTCTTATGACCCTTGTAGTCGTACCTACTCTTTCCAGTCCTCAAAGCCCGCTGATACAGTGCCTCGGCTTCGCCTTGTCCGGATGCCAGGGATTGCTGATTAGGGGATCGACCACCGGATTGCCGCTCACCCCTTGAGCCGGGAAGCACTCTCGTTGTTTCGCTGTTCGACTGCGATCTTGTTGAATTTGGTTTTGTTTGAGGAAACGGGCGTCGCGAAGAGGCTCGGCTCCGCGTTCGCACGTCACGTTGCAGCAGCGACAGCAGTTGGGATGACGGACGTCCGTTTACCCGAAGCCCGCGTTTTTTCTGATACTTCCCGATTGCCAACGCCGTGCGACCGCCGAATACGCCGTCAATTTCTCCAACGTTGTATCCAAGGGCTTTCAAATGTCGTTGGATTTCGCGGACTAAGCCAAGAGCCTTTACAGCATCGCGGGAACCGCTTCGAGAAGGAGCCTGCCGCAGCATATAATTCGAACCAGCCTGAGCGTTAAGGCGCGATCGGTTGTCCATATGCACCCAATTACCGGAACGGTCCCGACACATCAGAATGGTATTGGTGGTAACCGATCCGTCCTGCTGCGTTACGGTGTTGTCAACATTGCGGCATACCGTTTGTGCTACGACGCTGACACTTTGAAAAATTAACAGTGTGAGGAACAGAATCAAAAGCCGCATAGCATCTTACCGTTCGTCCAAATCTACCGTCGAAAACATCGAAACGTCGTTTGCTATGTGCGACGGCCATTACAACCAAGAACGAACACAAATGGCCACGGAAACCATCTGCACGGAATCCTACTATAAAGTTGTATTGCGACGAATCAATAACAGCCAAATTTACGCGACCAAAATGCCACTCGGGTTTAAACGGATCGAGAGAAATAAAGTAGCTCGGTCGTGACGTTATAAAATCCGCCCGAACAACCCAATCCTATCGAAGCACTGAAGCACCGAACTCCGAGATAGTTTTGTCATACAACCAGATCGTAAGATCGAGATGACTGGACATCATATCGCCGGTCGGCGAGGTACGAAGAGGGCGAATTCACACCAATTGGGGGTAGCCAAATAATTCAAACGCGGCAGGCACGGGTCGCTTTGTTCTACTGCAAGCGGACCGAAACTACCATTCAAGACATATCTTATTACGAGCTGTTGTCATGATCGGCTCGCTAATCACATGTTAGTCTTCCTCTACGACACAACCCAAAATCGAACTCAAAGCTTTCGATGAATTTCCTTCGCGATGGTTTGATCACGCCCGCCATCCCAACTTCCGAATCGCCTCATTTTATTCATGCGTCGCACATTCAGGCACGACGAATTTCAGCTAACTAAACACGCTTATCCACAGCTCCAACATGGCTGTTTGGTTTGCTCGCCTCAAATCAAACTAACTGTTAAAGGATACTTCGATGGTCATCCAATTTCCACGCTCTCGAAGTAATGCTTTCGAGCATACAAGTGACGTCAGAAGTCGGTTGCCACCGCTACAGCCAACCCATAACCTAAACGGTACTTTCAATTCATTGATTGCTATCTCGCATTGTCTAACCAATGACTCATACCGGCCACGCAAAACTTCCGTCTATTGAAGCGAACCGTTTGATAGGCTGGTTCCGCCTGAGTCTTATTGCATCCATTGTTCTGACGTTCGGATTTGCAGCCCGTGCCGCAGGTCTTGAATCCGGCGTAAACGACAAATCCTACAAGAATATCGAAGACACAAAGCAGATACAAATTAGTAGGACGCAAAGGCACGCCTATCACGAGTGTTGGCGGAAGCTTCGAGACGAGTACGACAATGCACGTTTCGAACTTATGCGCCGCGTACAGGAAGCAAGACTAACCGAAGGGCGAGCGGTGAGTCGACAGGCTGCGGCGGAGTACAATTCAGTCCGTGACGCCTATCGGCGCGCTGAGGCATCGCTAGCAAAAGAGAAAACAAGAGCACAAAACGCGAACGACTTATCAGAGATCAAACGCATCGCGCAGCAGAGTACGCAGATCGCCGAGAAAGCCGCAGCCCAATTGAACGCGATTTTGCAACACGAAAAGGAACAGCTCGCCCGCATCGAAAAAGAGTCTAAAGCGTGGAAGGGCCGAGAAGAGAAAAAGCTGAAACGAGAGTTCCAGACGGCTGTCGCCGAACTGAGACGACACACCGATTCGATTTCAAAGTTGCATCCTTCGACAAACGAGAGCGGCCCAACCAGAAATCCCAACAATGATAAACGAGATTCGGCCAAACGTTCGTGTCCCGGCACAAAATCCGCACTCATAGATATCCGGATTCCGATCGGCACGCCGCCAGAGTTGCATCAAACCGAACGACACCTAAAGAGTGTTAATAGCAAGAGATTGTTGGTGAGTTTGATCGAATCTATCGACGATACGAATACACGCAACAGTCTCAAGCGTCACCTACCCAAAAGCATCCGGTTGGAATATCCCCTTCATAAGGACGCACTACGTGCAGCAAGGTCCGCTGAGAAAACGAGGAACGGAATCGTAACGGAACTCGCGACGACCTTGATCCTTAAAGGCACAAAGCAGCCAAAAGGGGTGATCCGCAAAGTTATGCAAAGGTTTGATCCGGTAAGCAGAAAGGCGAGCGAATTGCTCGCCGAAAAACTTGCCGACGAATATGTCCTGCAACCGATAATCGAACGCTCCCTTCGGGGTAACCGTTTTCGCGAAGAGACACTGAGAGCAGAACTATCGAAACTGGTCACCCAGTCAATCGAAGAGGCAAAGAACCAATGACGTCCGCAACATTCTGATTGATCTAAGCATCGCAGGACAAATGGTACGGAGATAGGAACTATTCAATGAAAACGTGGGCTTTGGTTTCCGTGGCGGTCTTCTCGATTGTGGTTTGCTCAAACTCTTCGCGGGCCTTCGATCTCGATAAATGGAAGTCCGATCTGAAACAGAAAATAGAAAAGAGCGTTAAAGATGCCATTGAGAAAAGCGTCGACGGAAACGCAGGCAAGAAGGAACCGCCAGCATCGCCTCAGCAAGATACTGCCAGCAACTCGCTCAACGACAAGGCGCTTATTCGCAAAATCCAAAGAAATTTAAACGCCCACGGCTATAATGCCGGAAGCCCTGATGGAATTTTTGGCGCACGCACGGCCCAAGCCATCAGGGCCTATCAAGAAAAAACCGGGTTGACTATCGATGGCAAACCTTCGAAGGCGCTGCTCTCTGCGCTTCAAGGTGATGCGCTTGCTCAAAAGAAGACGACTAGCTCGTTGGGACAACCGGTTGCGACAAACTTCAGCGGAGGACAGGCTCGGTTCTACTCGCAATGCAGAAGCAGAAACGCCAACAAGGCTCATGATTGCCGATGCCTAGCGAAGAAGTACCCGGAAGCGCGAGAGACGGTCATATCGAGTAAAGGAAGCAAGAGAGCGAAAAGACTATCTAGGATGTTGATAAATTTGCAGAAACAGAGAGATCATGCGCTCGCTAATGGGAACACGAACTTTGCAAAAAAACTCGACAAGAATATTCGAATAGTCGAACAGCAACTAAAATCGACCGCTGTCAAAGAACCAACCTTCACTGAAATCTACACTGTAATTAGAAGTGAGTGCCTGAAATCATCGTCACCGGCAAACGCCGCGCTCAAAAGCAAACTGTCTTCAACCCAGCAAAAAAAACCAGCGCTGCCGAGCAACGCAAAAAACGCGGGGTTTGTGGAATCGCAAAACAAGTTTTACGAGAGTTGCCGACGAACGCACCAAAACCGCTACTACGATTGCAGATGCATGGCGACCAAGTATCTGGATACAGAGCGTAAAATGGTCGCGGATAAACGCCGTCGCGCCCTGGAGCGCGAAAAAAGCTATATTCTCTCCAACCACGAAAACGGATTGAGACGGCTTAATCAAGATCGATCCCAAGCTCTAGCGTCAGGAAATACTGAGCGTGTCAAGCGTTTGGACCGGCGAATCCAAACTACGGAGAAGAGAATTCACGCAAGCAAGGCGAAGATTCAAGCGCTCGAAAACGGCACTCACCCTAGTCTACGTAACATCCCCTTTGAATCAGGTTGGCTTTCGCTTCAAAAGGAAGCGTGGCAGTGCCTGGATACCGTTGATACGCTAAAAAACAACTGCACTCAATTGCCCCTCATTGAAAAATCAGTTCCCACAGGGCAGTCGGTAAATCAGTACTGCACATGTGTCAGTCAAACGGCACAACGTTCGATGAAACAGACGAAATCGCCATATAAGAAAAGCTACGTTACGGCAGCGATGTCATACTGCACAAACGCGAAATAGCATCAGACAACCTGTGGGATTCGGTCGAGCCGATTCCAACTGTTGCGGCGTCTGATGCTGTATAGAGACCTAGTTGCTGCTGGCCGAGCTCAACGGACGGCATTCTCTTCAGCGTAACGATGTGTACAGATAGGGTATTCGCCTGACAGTCGCCGCTCCTGGCCGGAGTTAGTTTAGGCGGCTTTTTTCCTTTTATCCTCCTTTGTTTTTTTCGTCCTTG
>JANQKC010000022.1 GCA_028281325.1 Alphaproteobacteria bacterium | reverse complement strand
TCTCCCTGACCTGTGGCGGGGCGGCGTGTCTTGCCGCCCCGCCTTTCTTTTATGCGGAAGGATTTTCGATGGCTCTGTTCTTCGATAGCGGGGCGGCCTCCTGATGCCGCGTATTCCGATCCTGCCGGGCGATGTCCCAGCCGCGGCGAATGATCCCTTCGGGTCTTTGCCGCCGGCGCAGGCGGATGGCCTCCGCGCGCTCCAAGCGCGGGACGAAGGGATTACCCGCGGCCTGACCGTGGCCGAAGCCTGGCGCGACGGCGTCTCGGCGCTGCACCGGGCGGAAGGGGCGGAGGACGGCGCGCCCGCCGGCTTCGCCCGCGATTTCCTCGCCGATGCGGACCGCGGGCGGTCGGTCGCGCTGCGGTCCACTTTGCCGGGCCAGCGCGAGGCGCTGGACGACGACCTGCAAGAGTTGCGCGCCGATCTGGGCGACCGGGCGGTGACGGCGGAAGCAGCCGGTCTGGCGCTGCGCCGCCGCCTTGGCCTGAGGCAGATGCTGGAGACCTATGCCGGCGGCGTCGCCGAAGACCCGGGCCTGTTCGACAGCGCCGACGGACGGATCGCCAAACTGGTCGAGGGCCTGGGTCTGCCCGAGGCGCGGGCGAACGCCGTGCGGACGGAGATGCGGACGCACCTCGCCAACGCGGCGGTGGATGGGTTGATGGCCAATCCGGCGGAAGCGGAGGCGGCGCTGCGGTTCGGCCTCTACGACGACGTGCTGCCGAAGGAGATCAAGCAGCAACGGCTGACCGAGGCCGAGACGAAGCTGCAGCGCGCCCGCCTACTGGACGGCGAACGGCGGCGGCAAACGCTGTCCCGCCGCGCGGCGGAGGGCGCGGCGGACGAGACGGAGATCGACGCGGCGCTGGCGGACGGCGGGCTGAGCGAGTACGAAGCCGACCGCCTGCGGCTGCAAACGGCACAGGCGCAACAAGATGCCGAGACACGCCGCGCCCGCATCGACCGGGTGGCGGGCGGAGACCCGCTCGACACGGCCAATGCGGAAGACCGGCAGGCGGCGGATGCCTATTGGGAAGAAGTCTCCGAGACCCTCGCCGTCGATGACCCGGCGCAGCAACGACAGGTGGAGCTGGACCTGGTGCGTCGGCTCGGTGTGGTGCCCACGGGCCTCGCGAAGACATACCGCGGCATGCTGCTGTCGCGTGACCCCGAGACCGTGGTGAACGGGGCGCGGGCGATTGCCGAGGTCGAACGGATCGTCGGCTCCGGCGCGATCCCGGCCGAGGAGAGCCGGCGCGCGGCGCGGATCATGGAATTCGCCGATCTGGGCGTGGCGGCCGACCGGGCGATCGAACTCGCCGAGGCGAAAGTCGAGGAGGAGGGCGATAGGCAACTCATTCTAACTGGTCTCGCGGGTAACGATGAAAACCGCACGCCAATACTAAATGCTGTGCCGTTTAATGAGTCCGGGCTGATAGCCGAGTTGCCGCAACTCATTCCTGCAATTCTTAACTCCGAAGGTGTCGAGGCGGATGACGAGACGGTTGCGGCGCTCACCACGATTACCGAAACAGCGCTGGCGCTGAATCTGCCACTGAACAATGAGACGGCAGAACGTCTAGCATCGCTCGGCGAGTTAAACATCCGTTCGAGCACAGAAATCGAACCGATACCAAGTGCTGTTGGAGGATACGGCCCTCTTCTAATAGAACTTGGCAAGCTGCTGTTCAGAAAAATTTTCCGTCGAAAACAACGCGGAGACCGCGAGCCCCCGTTACCCCAGGATCGCCCGTTACCGCCTCCACCAACCGATCCCAGCAAGGATGAAACGCCAAAAGATGCGCCGGATGCACCGGAGCCTGGGGCTGAAGTCGATACGCGAACCAGAGAACAACGTCGCAAAGAACATGCACAACGTCGCAAGGAAGTACCGGGTGAGACCTTGCCGCCCGGTCGGGGCTTTAAACCCGACAGGGATTTTCTGACAAAAGAAGAATTCGACAAGTTAGAAGACAAAGGTTTTGTCGACCCTCAGAGAATTCGCTCCAGCCAGGAATTCTTCGAGGAGGAACTCAGAAACGAAGGAGCAAAACCGAATCAACATGTGAGCAAAACCGTCGATGAAATGGCGGAGGAGATAGAAAACGGGGAAATCGACACCGAAAGAGTCAGAATTAGAATTGTCGAATGGAACGGGCACGTTTATGCGGTCGATCATCGACGCCTCGTTGCACACCGGCGTGCCGGTGCCGATATTCCGTATAAAAAGGTGAAGATCGAGGAAATAAAATCCAAGAGCACTAGGGCCCGCATTCGCAAGGCTCACACATGGAATGACAACGGTTCGTTCATTCCAGACGAGCCACATACTCTGAAGGAGTGAAGGCATGAACGAAAATTCCGATGAGGAGATGGACGAGGAATTCTTCGATGATTTGGAAGAACGGATAACGTCCAACGAAGACTTTCTTGAATTTTTGGAGGAATTGATTCAGGAGGTGAAAGACGATCCCGAAAAGCACATAAGAACATTGACGACTTTTCTCGATATTATGCACCGCAGGCTGAAGCTTGCATCGAGAATCCGAATAGACGCGATCGACTTTCCCGACGAACCGAGTTGGAGTTGGATGGCGCGTTTGTTCGTTGTCGCTTCGTTTGACAATTGATGGGATAGGCGGTTCATGGGCGCGCGAAGCTCGGCGTTCCGCGCCGGCCGCGCCGCCTCTTCTCCTTACTCGATCCTAAAATCCCAACCGCACGGTTGCTAACGCCGCATCGGTTGGCCCTTTCCGACCTTCATGCTCCTTCAAAACCGCAACAGTAGCAGCGCGATCCCGGCGCCGGCGGCGGCCCCGATAACCGCGCCGGCGATCAGTCCTTGCAGGCCCGCGCCGCCGCCGCGTTTGCGGCGGTAGAGCACGAAGCCCGCCCCGCCCCCGGCGAGCGCCGGGACGATCACAAACAGAATACCGAGCCAAACCGCGACGCCGTGCCAGTCATGCATGGCGCGAGGATAGCGCATTGCCGGTTGCCTTTAGACGGGCCGGCGTCGACATACCATATGTAAAAGTGACGTTCGACGAACTGGAGGAATTTCTGCAAGATCGAGTGCTAGAGGCACCGACCCATAACAACAATGGTTCATTTATTCCGAACCAGAAAAAAACTTCAAAGGAGTAAAGGAAGTGACGAAGACGACTGAAGACGAAGCAGTTGAGCGAAAGGGCATCAAAAATCGTGCTGAAGCCGTCAGTTCGAATATCGAGTTCCTGGAAATTTTAGGAGATCTTCTCCAGGAAGTAGAACGCGTGCCGGAACTTAGGGAAAAAGACCTGGAGACGTTCCTAACCATAGTGCATGAGAATCTCGAAGTTGCGGCGGAACGTCCAACGCTCTCGAACATAGAACTACCGGATCAGCCGAGCTGGAGTTGGTTGGCTCGCGTATTTATTATGGGAACGCGCGAAAATTGAAGGGCGTCAGCCAACAAACAATCCTAACGCCTTCCAGGAGCGGCGTGGCCACCGCCGGCGCGCCCGACTCTCGCGGTCGCGCGCCGACGGACCAAACTGTCAGGGGATTACCATCGCAATACA
>JANQKC010000015.1 GCA_028281325.1 Alphaproteobacteria bacterium | reverse complement strand
AGCTGAGCCACGGTCTTCAAAAGACCCAGGATGAGACGGTCTCCCGCCTGTGCACATTCCTACAATCACACAATCTCGACAGACAAGGATGAGGGTGGTGTTGTTCATTCCGGCAAGCCCTTGTCTTCATGCTGAGCCTATCGAAGTATGTCGTCGGTTCCTGCTAATCCATCCTTCGACAAGCTCAGGATGAGGTGAGAAATCAAACACTAAGTAGCGCTCGGCCTCATGCTGAGCTTGTCGAAGCATGACGTCGCATTGAGAAAAGTCGATCCTTCGGCAAGCTCAGGATGAGGGTGGTTTGGCTGGAGTATTTAAGCCTTACCCTCATGCTGAGCTTGTCGAAGCATTTTCAGCCATCGTCCGGCTCTTCGACAGCTCCTTTAGTCGATCGAAATCGCCCTCAATCAATGCTTCCTTCTTCGCTCTGCTCCAACCCTTTAGTTGCCGTTCCGCGGCGATTGCGTCGGTAATTCGGTCGAATGATTCAGAGTATACCAACACAACCGGTCTACGCGATTTCGTGTAACCACCGTACCGTCCGTCGTTGTGTTCGTTGACGCGGTGTTCGAGGCTGGTTCGGGTTGAGCCAACATAGTAGCGGCCATCGCGGCATCTCAGGATATAGACATAAGCCGTTATCGTTTCGTTCCTTTCGCTGCTGCCGTCGGAGTACTGTTTCAAGCATATCCTTCGACAGGCTCAGGATGAGAATTGAGCTCGTTGGTCAAATCAAAACACATCCTCATGCTGAGCCTGTCGAAGCATAATCCGGTTCGGTCTCCCGCCCTTATCCCTCCGCCGTGATCTTATCCAAGATCGGGGCAATCGCATCCGCCGCGATTTCCTTCAGCTCCTCGGGTGTGCGGTTTTGAATCGGGTGCGGGACGTAGACGATGCCCGGCATGAAGCCGATGGCGGTGCCTTGCTTGTTGGCCGCGTCCTCGAATTCGGTGGTGGCGATCATCGCGCCGGGGATGCCGCGTCCGTCCAGGTCCTTCATGTCATGCAAACTGCACGACGTGCAGGAGCCTCAATCGGCCAACGCTTCGACGACGAGGTCGCACTCGGTCGCCAGGCTCTGCAGCACGTCGACGGGCGCCGGCTTCGCGTTGGTCGGCTTGGCGTAGCGTTTCACCGTGTGGCCGCGCTCCGTCAGCAGGGCATCGACGGAATCGAGGAATTCGTCGCTGCGGGTCTTGCCGATATCCAGCAGGCCGATGGTCAGGCCGTCCAGCGATTGCGGCGGCTTGACGCGTTCCCGCTGCACCGGTGCTGCCTCGCCGGTCGGGTCGCGCATCGTGAAGGCGTTGCTCATGTCTTGATCTCCATGGTTACGGGGCGGACGTCGTCGTGGAAACGCCCACCGATCCATCCGCTGATAATAGCCGAAAACAGGCCGGCGTCGCCTCCCGCGCGCACGACCAGCAATCCGTGATCCGGCCAGAACTTTGGCACCATCTCGTCCGCGCGGCTGGGATCGATGCCCTCTGCAAGGCCGTGCGCGCCTTTGACCAGGTCTTTCCCCGGCCGTGTTGTCGCCTCGTGGAGACCTTGCAGGATACGGCGGCGGTCCCAGCCGGCGTCGCGGAAGATGGCGTAATGCTCGGGCGTCAGGACGAGGATGGCGTTGGGGCCCTGCACGATCTTGCTGTGGCCGACCACGTTCAGCGACGTCGCGAAGGAGCGGCAGAGTTCTTCCGGCGTGCGCGACGCGTTGTCCGAAAACGGTTGGACGCCGTCGCCGTGGAACAGGGTGACGGTCGAGGTGCCCGGCTCGAAGCCGCGCCAGACCGACAGCGGTTCCCATTCCGGGTCGGATTCGTCCTCGGCGAAACAGAAGGACAGCTTGCCGGGGTTGCCCAGTGCGGAGCGGTCGATCTCGCCCGGCAGGCCGCCGCCCACGTTCCGGATGATCAACTGCAACGTCCGGCCGATGGTGAGGTTGGCGCGGTTGCCTTGCCCCAGGGCGTTGAGGCCCGAGTTCATGCCGATTCGCGTGGTGATCGGCCCGTTGACGATCACCACCGGGCCGGAAAAATAGGTCGTGCAGAGCAGGCCGTGCATCGAGAAATCCGGTTGCAGCGCCGTCTCGACGGCGGCCAGCACGACCGGCATGTATTCCGGCTTGCAGCCGGCCATCACCGCGTTGATCGCGACCTTTTCGACCGTGCATTCGATCAGGTTCGGCGGGATCAGCCCGACCACCTCCTTCGGGTCCCGGTTCGTGCCCGACAGCATGCGGATAATCCGTTCGTCGGTCGGCGGCGTGACCGGCAGCCCATCGCTCCAACCGCGCTCGAAACAGACTTCCATCGGGTCTTCGAGCGGCGAAACCTCGACCAATCGCGCGGCGAGCATGTCGCCGTATTTGGCCTGCAGCTTTTCCGGCATGCCGGGATCGGTGCTTTTGGAGCCGCAGCCGGGCCGCTGGTCCGGCAAGTCCACGCCGAGCGATTTGAGGCCGGTAAGCTCTTGCCATTCGCCGCGATGCCAGCCGATCCGGCGCTCGACCTCCTTGCCGTCGCGCAGGCGGATGAGCGTCGGCACGATCTCGATGTTGCGGCGGAAGGAGTGTTCCAGCGCCGTGTCGTCGATCACGCCGTCGATCCCTGCCGGAAAACCCGGGTCGTCTTGCGTGTAGACCGCGCAGGCTTCGACGCTGCCGGCGATCTGTCGCAGCACCGGCTCGATCAGGGTACAGGTCGGGCAGTCGCGTTTAACGACGACGATCAGGCCATCGGTCGGGGCGGTCATGCGGGCTCGGTCTCCGGTGCTTGATGGTGTTGTTTGGAAATTCGGTGGCGCTGCGCGGCGTCATTCGCCGGTTATCGCCGTGACCATCTTGGCGCGGGTCGGGGCGTCGGGCAAGCGGCCATGCCCGGCGGCGACACCTTGCGGAAGGATTGTCGTGTGCCTGTATGCAAGACCGCATGATGGTCCGTGCTCGGCGTATAGCAAAGCCGCGCCGGTCCGGGTGGGCAGACTAGGCGCGCGGTTCGCCGATTTGACGGCGCTTGAAAATCCGGCCGTCCACCGCGGCCAATCCGGCGAAAATCAACGTCATGCCCAGCATTGCGTGCCAGGTCAGCACTTCGTCAAGGATGAGGATGCCGAGCGTCAAGGCGCTGACGGGCACCAGAAAAGTGACCAGCAGCACATTGGTCGCTCCGGCCGCGCGCAGAACTCTGAAGTAGAGGACGTAGGCCAGACCCGTACTGAAGACCGCCATGAAGACGATGGCGGCAAGCGCCTGGAGGCTCGGCAGGGCGGTGACCGGCGGATCGATCAACAGCGTTACCGGTATTAGGATCACCGTGCTGGCGATCAGCATGCCCGCCGCCGAAACGGTGCTGGACAGATGCTTGAGTTGCTTTCCATGGATGCCTGCGAAGGCATAGGACAATGCGCCAACCAGGACCGCGCCTTGCGCCAGACCGTTAAAGCCGAGCCCGTCGAGCGCGGCCGGGCCCATCAGCGCGATGACGCCGGCCAATCCGATCAGGACGCCAAGCAGTTTCGCCGGGGTCATCCGCTCGTCGCGTGTCAGGATATGCGCCAGCAGGACGGTGAAGAAGGGGGTGGTCGCGTTGAGGATCGAGGCAAGGCCGCTGTCGACATGAACCTGACCCCAGGCGATGGCGGTGAACGGGATCGCGTTGTTGAGCAACCCCATGCCCGCAAGCAGAATCCAATCGGATAGCCGGATAGGAAGCCGGTCGCCTACGATATGAACGACCGCCACCATCACCAAGGCGGCAAGCCCGACCCGCGCCAACGCCACGGTAAGCGGCGGCAATTCCGCGACCGCCACGGCGACGCAAAAGAAGGATGCGCCCCATAGGATCGAGAGCAGGACGAGTTGAAGCCAATCGATGGGTCGCATGGAGCCGGCGATTCCTGTTGGGCGGCGGTTGTGCGGCCGCCATTGGGCACGCGGCGTTTGCGCCGGTCCACCCGAAACTTGCTCGGCGGGCAGAAGCGGGTTCATCGGCAAGACGCGAAGACTCATTCCGCATGCTGAACTGAGCGGTTTTCCGCCCGACGGCCGCGGGGTAGTGTATGGCGTGCGGTCAGGTCGTTCATCGGCCTTTTCCGCAAAAGACCAAGACGATGCGACAGGACTCTAGGTTTCGGGATGAAGGCGCGGTGTTGTTGCTGCAACCGGCGACGCATTCGCGTGCGCCGGCTCATGGCCTAGTACAATAGAGTAGGTTGAGTTGGTTATGGACGACAGCACTTCCCGAGGACCATACAGGGTGGACCGGCTGGCCAGCGTGCCGGAAATCTCCATCATCATTCCCACCTTCAACGAAAAGGAAAATGTCGCCGAACTCGTTCGGCTGGTCGCCGCCGCGATGGCGGGCATTTCCTGGGAATTGATCTTCGTCGACGATAACTCCCCGGATGGCACCGCGCGGACGGTGCGTGATCTCGCTGCGACCGATGGCCGGGTCCGGTGCATCCAGCGACTCGGCCGCCGCGGTCTGTCGTCCGCCTGTATCGAAGGCATGTTGTCGAGTTCTGCTCGGTATCTGGCTGTCATGGACGGCGACCTTCAGCACGACGAGACGCTGCTGCCCAAGATGGTCGACGTGCTCCGGCACGGCGATGCCGATATCGTCGTCGCGACCCGCTATGCGGCCGGTGGCGGCACCGGCGATTGGGACGCGCGCCGCGAGCAACTGAGCCGCGCGTCGACCGGACTGGCGAAAAAGGTTCTGCATGTCGAACTGAGCGACCCGATGAGTGGCTTTTTCGCGATCGAGCGGGACACCTTCTTGGGGCTTGCGCCGAAGCTGTCCGGGGTGGGATTCAAGATCCTGCTGGACCTCTTCGCCTCGGCGAACCCGCCGTTGCGCTTCCGCGAAATTCCTTACGAATTCCGCTCGCGCCAGGCCGGGGAGACCAAGGTCGACGGCATGGCGGCGCTCGACTTCGCGACCATGCTGCTGCAGAAACGGATCGGCCGTTTCGTGCCGCCCCGCTTCGTGTACTTCTGCCTGATCGGCGGCAGCGGGTTGGCCGTGCACATGGTGACCTTGTGGCTTTCTTACCAAGTCGCGGGCGTCGGCTTTGCCGCCAGCCAGGCGATCGCGACCGCCGTGGCGATGGTCGGCAACTACACGCTCAACAACATCATCACCTATCGCGAAAGCAAGCTGTCCGGTCTCGCCTGGTTTCGTGGTTTGTTCCTATTCTGCCTGGCCTGCAGTGTCGGCGCGGTGGCCAACGTAGGGGTCGCCTCGTATCTGTTCAGCGGCGGCACGCTTTGGGTCTTGTCGGCCTTGGCGGGCGTGCTGGTCAGCACGGTGTGGAACTACGCGGCAACCGCCTTCTACGTGTGGCGGGTTCCCAACAGCGCTCGATAAGTCGGGCGAGGCTACGCGCCGTCGACGGCTTCCTTGTAACGGCGGATGGCGTCGATCTGAGCGTCGGGACCTTTAAGATCGGCGCGCATCGTGTTCACCGACAGATGCGTCGCGCCGAGGCTTTTCCAGCGGTCGTGGACGGCAACCCAATCCTCCGGTGTTTGCCCGGCGATCGACGACCGGCCTTCGATGCCGATGTCCGCCGGGTCGCGCCCGGCGTCCCGCGCATACCCGTGCATCCGCGTGATCAGGTCTTCCGGCGGTTCGTGCCGCCGCGGTTGCGAGCCCGTGCGGGACAGCACCGGGTCCATCGACGGGAATTGCGGCAGCCAGCCGTCGCCCATCCGGCCGATGCGTTTGATGACCGGCTCCGCGCCGCCGCCGATCCAGACCGGGATGGGCCGTTGTACCGGTAGGGGATTGATCCCCGCATCCGCGATCGTGTGCCATTCGCCGTCGAAACTGACGAGGTCCTCGGTCCAGAGTTTCCGTAGCAGGGTGATCTGTTCTTCGATTCGGCGGCCGCGGTTGCGGAAATTCTCGCCCATGCCCGCGAACTCGTCGGCGTTCCAGCCGATGCCCACGCCGAGCCGCAGGCGGCCGCCGCTCAGGACATCGACCTGGGCCGCCTGTTTCGCGACCAGCGGCGTCTGTCGTTGCGGTAACACGATGATGCCGGTGAGGAAACCGATGCGCCGGGTCTGGCCCGCCAGATAGCCGAACAGCACGAAAGGCTCGTGGAACATGTCTTGGTGGTCGTAGTAGCCCTTCCAGCCCGGACGGCTCGCCGCATTCATGCCGAGCACGTGGTCGAAGGCGAGGATATGCGTGTATCCCAAGGCCTCCGCCGCTTGGGCATAGTCGCGGATCGCGATCGGGTCGCTGCCGATGTCGAGTTGCGGGAAAACGACCCCGAGTTTCATCTTCTGACCTTCTCGTCGCGTCCCCCGGTCGCCGCGGGCGCGCGCCTACGGCATATGTTCCGGGCCGAGTGGCGTCAGACGGATGCCGGACCGCAGCTTCTGGTAGTCGAGTTGCAGGTGATCCGCGACGTTCGGGCCGGGCGCGACGACGACGAGGATATCGCCGGCGAGTTTGTGGAAATCGGCGCGAAAATGCACCGAGCTTTTCAGCGCGATGATCTTCAGCTTTTCCAACTCGATCCCCGTATGGCGGATGATCGACTGGTCGTTCACCTGCGTCTTGCCGCTCGTGACGATGACCTGCACGCCGCCGATCCGCAGGACGGCCGTCGGCCCCATGCGGAACCGGACGCCGCGTTTCATCGGGCCGGTGCCGGTGAACTGTCCGTCGGTCAGCGTTTCCACGACGAATTCGCCTTGGAAGGGCTGGTGGCCCGGCATGCCGGAGGTCGCGCCGATGGCGAGATTGACCGTCGCCCCGACGCCGGCCGCGTGGGCGGCTTTAGCGGCCTCGGGATCGTAAACCGTGGCGAAAACGGCGTCCTGCGCATCGTTGCGGACCAGCGCTTCGAGTATGCCGACGGTGTCCGACGGTCCACCCGCCCCAGGGTTGTCCTGCGTGTCCGCCAATACGATCGGTTTGCCGTTGTACAGTTTCTGTGCTTCCAGGACGGCGGCGTCGGGGTCGAACAAGGTTCCGGCGAAATCGCCTTCCGCATTGGTGACCATGCGGCATAATTCGTCGGCCGCTTCGTCCGCGACCTGCGGCGAGGTGCCGTAGGCCAACACGGCGGGACCGCATTCGGTGATATCGGCCGCCGGGAAACCTGGTGTAAAGGACAGCGAGGGTAGGGACGGATTCACCCGTTCCATGGCGCGCATCCGTTCGTAGATCGATGCCGCCGGTTCCATCATGGAACACTGCCAGACCAGCGGGATAAGGAAGGGCGGCCGCCGGAAGGATTTCGACGGCAAGGTCTGTTCCTTGAGCATGTTGTCGAGCAGGATCGCCGCGCGCTGTCCGGTTTCCGCTTGATCCACATGCGGATAGGTCCGGTAGGCGACCAGCGCAGACGCCAGATCGACCATCTGGTCGGTCGTGTTGCTGTGCAGGTCGAGCGAGCCGACGATCGGGATGTCCGGCCCCACCGTTTCGCGCACGCGCCGCAGGATTTCGCCTTCGCCGTCCTCATAGCTTTCGGTCACCATCGCGCCGTGCAGGCAAAGATATACGCCGTCGAGCTTGCCGGCGGCTTTGATATCCTCGACGATCCGGCCCGTCAGCGTGTCGAAGGCCCGGTCCGTGACATGCGCGGACGGGGTCGCCGACGCCCAGAGCGACGGGACCATGTCGTGCCCCTGTTTCCGTGCCTCGTCGATGAAGCCGCTGATCGAGGTATTCAGCCCGTTCATTTCTTCGAAGAGGTCGTCGCCGCGCGGCACTTGCGGCGCGCCGGCGACATTCTCGAATTCTTCCAGATCGGCCTTGACCGGCGCGAAGGTGTTCGTTTCGTGCTGGAAACCAGCAATTCCAATACGTGCCATCGTGTTCGTTTCGCTCCCAATTCCCTTTCCGTGTTAGAAAATCTAGCATAATTGCGGAGTCGGTTCTGTAAATTCGAAGATGGTCTTTGTGCGCCGGGTTCGCGATGCCAAGGGAGGACGGAATGCCGTACGCAGAAGCGCAAGGCGCGACGCTTTACTTCGAGGAAACCGGCAGCGGATTTCCGATCGTGTTCGTGCACGAGTTCGCCGGCGACGTGCGCAGTTGGGAACCGCAGGTTCGCTATTTCTCGCGGTTGTATCGGTGCATCGCCTATAACGCGCGCGGTTTTCCCCCGTCGGACGTGCCGGAGGACCGGTCGCTCTATAGCCAGGATATCGCGACCGACGACATCGCGGCGGTCATGCGGGCCGCGGGCGTCGACAAGGCGCATGTCATCGGGTTGAGCATGGGCGGCTTCGCGGCGGCGCATTTCGGCATGCGGTACCCGGATATGGCGGCGAGCCTGGTGATCGCCGGGTGCGGATACGGCGCGAACCCCGAACACCGAGACCAGTTCAAGACCGAGACCGAGGCCGCGGCGGACAAGTTGGAACGGGAGGGTATGGAGGCGATGGCGCGGGTCTACGGCGCCGGCCCGACGCGCGTGCAGTTCGAGAACAAGGACCCGCGCGGCTATGCGGAATTCATGGAGCAGCTTTGTTCGCATTCCGCGACCGGCTCGGCGAATACCTTGCGCGGCGTGCAGGCGGTGCGGCCGTCGCTCTATGACCTGGAACCGCAGCTGCGGGAGATGACCACGCCATCGCTTCTCGTGACCGGAGACGAGGACGAGCCGTGCCTCGATGCGAACATCTACCTCAAGCGCACGATCCCCGGTGCGGGATTGGTGGTGATTCCCAAGACCGGGCATGCCTGCAATCTGGAGGAGCCGGACGCCTTCAACGGCGCGGTCGCGGAGTTCCTGGCGAAGGTGGAGCAGGGCGGCTGGGCGGTCCGGGATCCAAGATCGGTATCCGACACGCTGTTCCCCGGTCGCGACTGACCGGTCGCCCTATCCGACGGCCGGCGCTCGCCGTTTCGCGAGCCGCCGCATGCGCCGCATCGACCGGCGTAGGCTCTTGCGGTAGGGCACGACCTCTTCTTCGATGGTGTGACGCGGCGACGCCTTGTAGGTCCGCTGCACCCATTGCTTTTGATCGGCGATGGCCGCGCGCATCTCGTCAGGGGTCGGCAGCGTGGCTTGGCCCAGTTCGATGTCGCGGATCCAGCGTGCCTGATATTCGAAGATCATGTTGAGCGCGGTGTTGGTGTTGAACATGCCCATGAAATACAGGCCGGGCCAGTCGGGCGGTACGATCCGTTGGTACAGGTCGATGCTGTTGTCGTCGATCGGCACGATGTCGTCGGACAGGAAGGGCAGGTCGATCAGGTACCCGGTCGCCGCGATCAGGGTGTCGAACTCTTCCGACGTGCCGTCCACGAAGTGGACGCGCTTGCCGTCGATCCTCTCGATTCCTTGCTTCACCTCGATCCGGCGATAGGCGATGTGATTGACCACGGTCGCGTTGCTGGTGACGTGCGCGCGGCTGTCCAACGGTTTGAAGCCGAGCTTTTGCATGTCGCCGTGGACGATCCAGGTCATGAACCGGATCAGCGGCGCGCGTATCCAATCGGGAATCCAACCGCGCTGCAGTTCGTTCGTGATATCGGTGAAGGGAAGGCCGAGGAACAGTTTCGGCAGGATCAGCAAGCCCGACCGCGCGACCAGCACCGTGCGCGGCGAGGTGACGCAAATGTCGCTGACGATATCGCAGCCGCTGTTGCCGACGCCGACGACGCAGATCCGTTTCCCGACGAAATCCTCGGGTTCTCGGTAATAATGGGAATGCACATAGTCGCCGGTGAAATCGTCGCGGAACATCGGCACGTGCAATGGCTTCGTGAGATGTCCGCTGCAGACGATGACGCTATCGAACTGTCGGATTTCGCCAGATGCGGTTTCGATTTCCCACAGCGGGGCGTCCCGGCCCGGCGTGAAGAGCGGCTGCAGCGCCGTCACCGGCGTTTCGAATCGTATCCGTTGGGTCACCCCGAAGTGGTCGGCGTACCGGACGAGGTAGGCATGCATATCCCGATGATCCGGGAAGGCCTGTACCGACTCGTCGAAGTCGAAATCGTGAAAATGGGTCACGCCGCGCGACGTGTTGATATGCAATGTGCGGTAACAGGAAGACCGGCCATTGTCGTTTTGGTAGCACCAGAGGCCGCCGATCTGCGTGCCGATTTCGAAGATCGTGACGTCGACTCCAACGTCGAGCAGATACTTCGCCGCGCAAATGCCCGAGGCGCCCGCGCCGATGACAGCGATTCGTTTTGGGGATGAATTATGTCTTTTTTCCATAGCGTTACGCTGAATTCGGCTTGCCCTGCGGCAACCATACTATCGGGAAACGGGAAGGGTGGGGAAACGGATTTTCTGCGGAGAACTGGCCTGCCGATTGTGGATTGCTCATGCCATGACCCAAACAGAGTCCTGATGCGTGTGCTGTCGGCAACACCTCGGCGTCAATGTCGGAATGATTTGCCTGGCCGCCTTGACCGGACGGCGGGGCGATGAGGAAACTATGCGCGATCCAATGGGTACGGAGGCGACTCAAGAAGGTTAAGAAGCGCGTTTGGGGCAAATCACATGGATGGCGGCGTTCCGAACCATTAGCCCAATTTCGACGACGCCAACCCGCATTTGCCTCTTCCTCCGCGGGAACTGCTTCGGCACTATGACGGTGATCGTAGTAGCGGAAGGATTTCGTCGAGGGGACTGCTTCGTAAAACCTCTGGATTCGCTAAGGATCACAGAACGACCATCGCGCCAGGGAGGCACACGGTAGCGGTGGCGCATCGCTGGTAACTGGAACAGACGCAGAAACAAGTTTCCGGCTTGCGGTGGATACGAAGAAGAGAGTGAGACGGAGAGGCTAAATGCTGAACGCGACAGCGCGGTTCCAGATCGGGCAGATCGTCTGCCATAAGAAGTACGGATTTCGGGGCATCATCTTCGATGTCGATCCGGAATTCGGGAATACGGAAGAGTGGTACGAGAGCATCCCGAAGGAATCTCGTCCCCGGAAAGACCAACCCTTCTATCATCTGTTGGCCGAAAGCCAGGACAAGACGACGTACATCGCCTATGTCTCGGAGCAGAATCTGCTGACCGACGACAGCGACGAGCCGATCATGCATCCGGGCATCAGCGAATATTTCGAAGGCGTTCAGGACGGCTGTTACGTCAGCCGGTTCAAATCGAACTGAGCGTCCCGTCGCGGCGCGCGGCGGGTAGTTTCGGCAATATCCTGTAAGCGAACGGGCCGGCGCCGCCGTGTCCGTTGGGCGCGGTTGTATGGGGTCGCACACTGTCCGCTAGAATGGCTGTAGAGAAGAACAGCCATCGGGGGCATCATGCCGGAGTTTTCGACGCCGGGGTCGCGCGGCTACCGCGACTTGCAGCAACATTTGGCGGCGTTGGACGAAGCGGGCTTGCTCGTCCGGGTCGACCGGCCTATCGACAAGGACGCGCATATGCATGCGCTGGTGCGCTGGCAGTTTCGCGGCGGGATTCCGGAGTCGGAGCGCAAGGTGTTCCTGTTCACCAACATCGTCGACGCCAAGGGCCGCGCCTTCGATCTGCCGGTGCTGGTCGGCGGCCTTGCGGCGAATCCGGCGATCTACTGCCTCGGGATGCGGGCCGGGCGCGATGAGATCGGCCCCCTATGGGACAAGGCGATCGCCAACCCGATCGCGCCGCGCGAGGTCGAGACGGCCCCCTGTCACGATATCGTTCTGACCGGCGACGATCTGGCGGGGGCCGGGAAGGGGATGGATGGTTTGCCGATCCCCATTTCCACGCCGGGGTTCGATGCCGCGCCCTACCTGACGATGACCGCCTGCATCACGCGCGACCCGGACACCGGGACGCAGAACATGGGGACCTATCGGGTGGCGCTGAAGGCGTCCGACCGGTGCGTCGTCCGCATGGCGACTCGTCCCGGCGGCGCGGAAGGATATCTGCATTGGCGGAAGTATCAGGAACGCGGTGAGCCGATGCCGATCGCGGTCGTCGTCGGCGCGCCGCCCGCGGTGGTCTATACCGCGCCGCAGAAACTTCGCGTCGGACAGGAGGAGATCGCCGTCGCCGGCGGCTTGGTCGGGGAGCCGATCAACATCGCGAAGGCGCGCACGGTCGACCTGTTCGTGCCGGCGGAGTCGGAACTGGTCGTCGAAGGGTTGATCGATACCCAGTATCTCGAACCGGAAGCGCCATTCGGCGAATCGCATGGTCACATCGCGCTGGAGGCCTACAACATGCGCATGCAGGTGACCGCGATCACGCGGCGGGAGAAGGCGGTCATCCCGTCGATCATCTCGCAGGTCACGCCCAGCGAATCCAGCGTCATCAAACGCGTCGCCTATGAGCCGCTGTTCCTGTCGCATCTGCGCGACGCGCTCTCGATCAAGGGCGTGAAGAAGGTCTCGATGCACGAGCCGCTGACCAACATCCGCAAGGTGTTGATGATCCAGTTCGAGCGCGGGGTGCCGCGCACCGAGATCTGGCGCGCGTTGACCGGGGCGGCGATGCTGCAGTCGGCGGTCGGCAAATACGTCATCGCGGTCAACGAGGATATCGATCCGGACAACGGCGACGCCGTGTTCTGGGCCTTGGCCCATCGCGCCAACCCGGCATTGGACGTGCAGATCCTGCCGCATCGCACCCCGGGGCACGGGCCGAAATCCGAGCGTGGCAGCGGCGAGGACGCGACCATGCTGATCGACGCCACGCTGAAAGAGGATATGCCGCCGCTGGCCTTGCCGAAGCGCCGGTTCATGGAAGAGGCGAAGGAAATTTGGGAAGAGCTGGGCCTGCCGACGCTGACCCCGCAGGAACCGTGGCACGGCTATTCGCTGGGCGACTGGAGCGACGGTTGGGACGAGGCCGCCGCCCGCGCGGTGTCCGGCGATTATCTGGAAAACGGTCGCCGGTCCGACCAGAAGAAGCGCGCCGGTCTGAAGCCGGAGACACACATACGCGCGGTCGAGGACGAGCGTTAGCTCGCTGCGTCGGTCACGCGACCACGAAGGGTTCGTCGGTCGACATCCTGTCGGAAAGGAGTTGCGGGCCGTCCGGCCGGACCACGATCATGTCCTGGATGTGCCAGTAGCCGATATGCGGCTCCAGCGCCAACACCATGCCATCTTCCAAGACGATGTCGCTGCCGCGCCGCAGGATCGGTTCCTGTTGATGCCACCAGGCGCCGACGCTGTGGCCGATCAACAGCGATTCGAATGTCCAGCCGCCGTCCGTGAACGCCTTGACCGTGGCGTCGTAGATGTCGCCGACCCGCGCCCCCGGGCGGCACATGTCGATCGCGCCGCGATAGATATCGCGGAGCGCGCGGTATTCGTCCTGTTGCGCCTGCGTCGGTTCCCCGAAAATGAGGTTCCGCGATTGATGGCCGGGATAGCCATCGAGATAGGCGACGTAATCCGTGCGCATGACGTCCCCGGCCTGGAACGCGACATCGCTTTCCCCGGCATAGGGAATCGTGTTGGAACTGGAATTGAGAATGCCGTGCGCCCAGTTGCAGCCGCGGTCGAGGCACCCGGCGATGATCCGGCTGTGCGCCGACCGTTCCGTATCGCCGACCCGCAGCTGCGGAAAGACATCGAGGTAGACGTCGTCCAGTAGATCCGCGCCGCGCTTCAGCCGCTCGATCTCCCCGTCGGTCTTGATCCACCGGACGCGGTCCATGATCGCGGTGCAGTCGACCATGTCGAGGCCGGGCGCGGCGTCCTGCACCAGCGCCCAATCCCGCGCGCTGACATAGTCCCGTTCGAAGCCGACGCGCGCGTCGGCGAGCCCTTCCTGTCGCAAGACCTCGGCCAGCCGCGCATAGGGCGATTCCACGTAGCCTTCGTAAAGGACCTGGCGTTCGATCCACGAGTCGCGTGCGGCCAGTCCCGCGGCGGTGGCGTTCACGACGATCACCGGCTCGCCCTCGCGCGGCCAGAGCACCATGACGCCGCGGTCGGAATCGGTCAGGTCCATCAGCCGCGCCAGCGTGCCGGGATAGGCGAGGCCGGAAAGATAGGTGAAGTTGCGTCCCGACCGGGCCACCACGGCGGCGAGGTCGTTCTCGTCCATTAACCGGTTCAGCCGGTCGATATTGGCGATGATCTGGTCCGGCATGCTGCGCCCCTCTCCTGCGGTTTTTGCCGCGGGGCAAGCCGCCGGTAAATGCTAGCGGTCGAGCCGGGACTCAGCCGGCCCTGCGGCCGTTGCCCTCTTCGCGGAGTTTCAATTTAATTCCGGCGACCTTGTAGACATCCAGACCGGTGATGCTAGCGATTTCCTTGATCGGCAGCGACGTTTCCGTCAGCAGCACGCGCGCGTGCCGGTGCGGGTTCATGCGCCGTTGGCTGCGGGACGTCTGCCAGTTCCGGATCGGTTTCGGCGCCGCCTTCGTCGGGTGCGGCTCCAGGTTCAGGCCGCGCTCGACCGCGCGCTCGGTCGCCTCGGCGATGCGCGCCTTGTCGAGTTGGATTTGATAGTCCATGAGGTGGACCACATGGGCCAGCTCGCGTTCCTGCGCGACGTTCGGGCTTTGCCGGTCGTATTCGGGGCGGGGGGCCTGCATGCCGCCGGCGGCCGCTTCCTCGATGGTCATGCCATGGCGTTTGGCCAGCCGTTCGGCGGCCGCCATCGCATTGTCGCGCTCCCCTTGATACGCGCTGCTGTTGGCGAGTTCGAGCAGGTTGCGGAAGCGCTGCTGCTCGTCCTCGGTGAAAGGCTTCGTAATGGAACTTCCCCTATACGAATTGAGGCATGAACCATCAATATTACACCAGCGGGCGGGGCGGGTGAATTGCTAAGCGCCGGATATCTCGGATTTTCCCGCGCTCAAGGCCGGTTGGATTCTCTGAGGAAACGGACCCAAATCGTTGAAGTCGAAGATTATTCGGCGTTCAGTTGAACCGCGTCCGGCAGCGCCATGTAGTGTTTCGCGATGTCGCCGGGCCGGGCCAGCCAGATCTCCGATTTCCGAGTCCGTATGTGTTCCAGCACCCGCCGCAGGTGCCCGAGTCGAAAGGGCTGGCCGACGATGAAGCTGTGCAGCGAGATCACGCAGACGGTCGAGAAGGACTTTGCGCCGCGGATTTGCTCGTCGACATGATCGATCGACATCTCGGCGAAGTCGCGCGGCCGGTCGCGGCGATAGATCATCGCCGGCTGGTCGTTCAACTCGATGGTATAGGGCACGGTCAGCAAGGGGCCGGCCCGCGTGCGCGACCAGAACGGCTGATCGTCGCACAGGCCCCAATCGAGAAAATAGGTGTAACCCGCTTCCTTCAGCAAGTCGGGCGTTACGCTCGACGGCATGAGGTAGGGGCTGAGCCAGCCGAGCGGCATCGCGCCTTCGGCGTCGGCGATGACTTTGGTCGCCTCCGCGATCATCGCGCTTTCCTCGGCCTCGTCCATTTCCGACTGCGGTTTCGAGTTGGTCTTGCCATGGCCGATCACCTCGTCGCCGCGTGCGCGGAAGGCGTCCATCACGTCCGGGCAGTGTTCGTAGATCGCGCTGTTGGCGATCACCCCCATGGGGATTTCCAACTCGTCGAACAGGTCCAACAGCCGCCAGATGCCGACCCGGTTGCCGTATTCCCGCCACAGATAGCTGCGGTGGTTCGGCGGCGCCGTATCGCGGTCCAGGTTGACCCCGCCGCCGCCGAAGATGAAGTGTTCGAGATTGATGGCGATATGGACGGCAACCCGCTTGCCGCCGGGCCAGGTGAAGTCGGGGCGTTTCCGGATCGGCGAATAGGGGAAGCGGTCGAGGGACGGCAGCATGGGTTTCTCTCCTGGCGCGTCTATCGCGTCTATAATGTCAGAAAACCGCCGGATCACATGCCCCAGATCACATTCCCTGGAGCGCGCTTGTGCATGCCCCGGCGATGAAGAAGTATACCGCAGAATACGCCACCCGCCGTCTTGACCAAGGAAGAGGGGTTCCATGATCGACGTTTACACATGGCCGACGCCGAACGGACATAAGGTCCACATTATGCTCGAAGAGGTGGGGCTCGACTACACCGTGCATCCCATCGCCATCGGCAAGGGCGAGCAGTTCCAGGAGCATTTCCTGAAGATCAACCCGAATCACCGGATCCCAGCGATCGTCGATCAAGACGGTCCGGCCGGCCGGCCGATGAGCTTGTTCGAAAGCGGGGCGATTCTGTTCTACCTCGCGGAGAAGACCGGCAGCGACCTGTTGCCGGCGGCGGCCGAGCCGCGCTATCACACGATGCAATGGTTGATGTTCCAAATGGGCGGCGTCGGGCCGATGTTCGGGCAAGCCAATCATTTCCGGGGCTACGCGGAAGCGGAACATGCCTATTCGGCCGAGCGTTACACGAAGGAGTCGGGGCGGCTGCTCAGCGTGCTCAACAAACGGCTCGGCGAGGCGGACTATCTGGCGGGCGGGGCGTACAGCATCGCCGACATCGCGACGTGGCCATGGCTGCGCAATCTGCAGAAGCAGGGACAGGACATTAACGACTTCCCGACTGTAAAACGATGGTTCGATACGGTGGCCGACCGCCCGACGGTGCAGCGCGGCGTCGCGGTGCTGGCCGAGCATCAGCGCCCGGCCAATGCCGGGATGACGGAGGAAGAGCGCAAATGGATGTTCGGCGACGCGCAGTATAAGGCGCATCAAGACGCCTAGCGGCGCGGCACGGAGGAAAGCATGACCAAGAAGACGGCGCGCAACGTCGCGGAAAAACTGATCGAGGCGCATCTCGTCTCGGGCGAGATGACGCCGGGCGCGGAAATCGGCCTGCGGGTCGACCAAGGCTTGTTGCAGGACGCGCTGGGCACGCTCAGCATGTTGGCGTTGGAGGCGATGGGGATCGACCGGGTGCGCACCGACGTTGCCTGCCAATATGTCGATCACAACCTGCTGCAGACCGACAACAAGAACGCGGATGATCACACCTTCCTGCGGACGGCGTCGGCCCGGTTCGGGATGTATTTCAGCCCGCCGGGCAACGGCATCAGCCATCCGGTGCACATGGAACGGCTCGGCAAGCCGGGCGCGCTGCTGCTCGGGTCTGACAGCCATAGCTGCGCCGCCGGGTCGCTCGGCATGCTCGGCATGGGCACCGGCAGCATCGAGGTCGCGATGTCGCTCGCCGGGATGCCGGTCTACATCCGCATGCCGGAAATCTGGGGCGTGAAGCTGACCGGCCGCCTGCCGGACTGGGTCAGCGCCAAGGACGTGATCCTGGAAATGCTGCGCCGCCACGGCGTGACCGGGGGCCTGGGCCGGGTGATCGAGTATTACGGGCCGGGTTTGGATTGCCTCAGCGCCATGGACCGGCATGTCATCGCCAATATGGGCGCGGAGCTGGGCGCCACCACCAGCGTCTTTCCGTCCGACGGCGCGGTGCTCGATTTCCTGCGTCTGGTCGGGCGCGAGGACGACTGGACCGAAATCCTCGCCGACGAAAGCGCGACTTACGATGTGCACGAGGAAATCGATCTTTCGGCCGTGGAGCCGCTGATCGCCAAACCGACCAGCCCCGGCAACGTGGTGCCGGTGCGCGAGATCGCGGGCGAGCCGGTCTACCAAGCCTATATCGGATCCTCCGCCAACCCCGGCTATCGTGATTTTGCCATCGCCGCGCAAATGTTCGAAGGGCGTCAGGTCGCGCCCGAGGTCTCCTTCGACATCAACCCGAGTTCGCGCGAGATGCTGGCCAACCTGATGAACGAGGGATTGCTCGCGCACCTCATCCAGGCCGGCGCGCGGCTGCATCAGGCCGGCTGCAATGGCTGCCACGGGATGGGGCAGGCTCCGGCGGCGGGCAAGAACTCGTTGCGCACGACGCCGCGCAATTTCGACGGACGCTCCGGCGTGAAGGAGGATCGGGTCTTCCTGTGCAGCCCGGAAACCGCGGCGGCCGCCGCGTTGACCGGGGTTATCACCGACCCGCGCGATTTGGGCATGCCCTACCCCAAGGTCGTGCCGCCGAAAGACCCGATCCGGTTGGACAAGGCGTTGATCGCGCCGGTGCCGCTGGAGGAAGCACAAGAAGTGACGATCGAGAAGGGTGCACACACGGCATCGCTGCCGTTGATCGACCCGTATCCCGATACGGTGGCCGCGCCGATTTTGATCAAGCTGGGCGACGACGTATCGACCGATGCCATCGCGCCGGCGGGCGCGCAGGTTTTGCCCTACCGCAGCAACGTGCAGAAGACCGCCGAGTTCACCTTGATGCGCGACGACGGAACCTATGCCGCGCGGGCGATGGCCGTAAAGGACGCCACGGGCCACGTCATCCTGGGCGGTGCGAATTTCGGCCAGGGGTCGAGCCGGGTCCACGCGGTGCTGTGCCCGCAGTATCTCGGCGCGAAGATCGTGCTCGCCAAGAGTTTCGCCCGCATCTATTGGCAGAACCTGATCAACGCGGGCGTGCTGCCCTTGACCTTTGCCGACCCCGCCGACTACGACCGGTTGGACCAGGGCGACGTTCTTGCGGCGGACGGCATCCATGAGGCGCTCGCCGACACGCCGACTCTGACGCTTACCGTCGGCGGCAAGGGCGAGGTCGCCGTCGAGCATGCACTGACGCCTCGGCAGATCGAAATCCTGTTGGCAGGCGGGTTGATCAACTGGGGCCGGGACAAGCTGCCGCGCGGAGATGGCTCGGAATCGGCGGTCGCGTGAGGCCATAGCCGTGCTGCTCCCCGTCTACGACCGAAACCCGCTGCGCATCATCCCGTATCAGTTCATGACGATCGGGATCATCGCGGTCTGTACGGTGGTCTTCCTGTGGCAGCTCGGCTTATCGCCGCGCATGTCGGAACGGGCGGTGCTGGTCTACGGCGTGATCCCGTCCGTCCTCGTCGGTCCGGACAACCTCGATCCGCGCCTGTTCCCGATCACCGCCGAACTGACGCTGCTGACGTCGATCTTCCTGCATGCGGACTGGTGGCATCTGCTGGGCAACATGCTGTTTCTCTGGGTCTTCGGCGACAACATCGAGGACTCGATGGGGCATTGGAAGTTCCTGCTGTTCTACCTGCTGTGCGGCGCGGCGGCGGGCCTCGCCCACGCGGCGATGATGCCGGACCTGAACGTCCCGACCATCGGGGCGAGCGGGGCGGTCGCCGGGGTGATGGGCGCCTACGTGATGCTGCATCCGAAGGTGAAGGTGTTGGTGCTCGTGATGAAATGGTTCCCGCTCTACCTGCCGGCGCATTTCGTGCTCGTCCTTTGGCTGGGCTTTCAGGTCTTCAGCGTCTGGGCCGGCGGTGGCGGGCAGGTCGCTTGGTGGGCGCATATCGGCGGCTTCGTCGCCGGCGCGATCCTGGTCATCCCGTTTCGCGATCGGCGCGTGCCGTTGTTCGACAAGGGCACGCCGCATTAGGCGCATCTGAGTTCCCAGAAAGTTCGGTGCGTTTGTTCGCTGAATCGTATGGATGTAGACAGTGGTAATCCGATGATGGAAAATAGCTCCTGGAAATCGTTACATATTCACGTCCGTCATCCCCGCGAAAGCGGGGATCCAGAGATTTCCTCGTATAGATCTCGCCAATCCGGATTTTGAGCCTCGACAAGTTCGATTTTCCACGCACGTCGCCACTTTTTCATGGCTTTTTCCCGTGCAATTGCTGCCTCAATCGTGTCGTGTTGCTCAAAATAGACGAGTTGTTTCACCCCATATCGCGATGTGGATCCTTTAGTTTGCCCTTCTTTGTGTTGCCACACTCGCGCGATAAGGTTTGAGGTCACGCCGATATAGAGCGTCCCGTTACGGGCGCTGGCGAGTATGTAAACAAACGCATCCTTTCCCATAGGATGCGGCATGGCGTCTCTGGATTCCCGCGTACGCGGGAATGACGTGTTAATGTTTGGTACGAGGTTCACACGTTAGAGGTCTATGCTCCTCAAACCCCCTCGACGAAGATCATGTCGCCGTCGGCGGCGTCGGTGCGGTACTTGATGATCGCCTGATAGTCGTCAGAGTCGTACCATTTTTTCAGCGTCGCCATGTTGGGGAATTCCACCATGACGACGCGGTCCGGCGTCCAATCGCCTTCCTTCGGCGTGACGTCGCCGCCGCGCACCAGATACCGGCCGCCGTATCGTTCGATGGTCGCCGGCACTTCCGCCTGATACCGCTTGAAGGTGGTGGGGTCGTGGATGCTGATTTGCGCGATCAGATACGCTGCCATAGTGATGCCTTCCTTGTGGCGATGTGGTTCGCGCACTGTAGCATCGTCGGTGCACCGGACGGCAACCGGGCAGCAAAAGCAGCGATAATTGCGATGTCGGCCGCCGCACAATTTCGTGTAGACTTTTTCTGTTCACGATCGACCTGCCGCGCTTGCGGGTCAGGGAAACCGTCCTAGTTTGAAGATGGTAAGCACCCGCTGCGGCGCGTGACGGCGCCAACCCGGCAGTTTGCGAAACAACCAATGGGTATTTGGGAGCACGACAATGACGCTACAAATCGGCGATACCGCGCCTGATTTTCAGGCGGAGACGACGGACGGCACGATCGGTTTTCACGATTGGGTCGGCGACTCCTGGGCAGTGCTGTTTTCGCACCCGAAGGATTTCACCCCGGTCTGCACCACCGAACTCGGCTACATGGCGAAGATGAAGCCGGAATTCGAGAAGCGCAATTGCAAGATCATGGGCCTTAGCGTCGATCCGGTCGGCGACCATGAGCGCTGGGTGCAGGACATCGAGGACGCGACCGGCCACCGGCCGAACTACCCGCTGATCGGCGACAAGGACCTGGCCGTGGCCAAGGCCTACGGCATGCTGCCGGCCGGCGCCGGCGATAGTTCCGAAGGGCGCACCGCCGCGGACAACCAGACGGTGCGCAACGTCTTCATCGTCGGGCCGGACAAGAAGGTGAAGCTCGTCATCTCCTATCCGATGGCGACGGGCCGCAACTTCGACGAAATCCTCCGCGTGCTGGACTCGGTGCAGCTTACCGCGAAACATGCGGTCGCGACGCCGGTGAACTGGACCCAGGGCGAGGAGGTGATCATCGTCCCGACCGTATCCGACGACGACGCGAAGAAGAAATATCCCGATGGTTGGCGCGCGCCAAAACCGTATATGCGGTTCGTGGCGCAGCCCGTCGACTGACCGCGCGAAGGGCGGACCGGCGGCCGGAGGCGGCCGTCAGGTCGTCTTCTGCTTGCCGAGCATCAGCGTCAGCACGATGCCGATGATCGGCACCGCCACCATGATCAGGAAACTGTTCTGGAAGGCGACCAGCAGCGCTTGCCGCGACAGCTCGTTATCCAGCGCGGCGAGCCCGCGCAGGGATTCGATGTTCCACAGGATCGGCGTGGTCGGGTCCTGCAAGACGTCGCGCAGTGGGTTGATGAAGCCGGCGAGATCGCTGCGCGTCACCTGGCTGGACCGGGTCAGCACCGCGATCAGCAGCGCCACCGCCATCGCGCCGCTCATGCCGCGCGTCAGGTTGAACAGCGCGGCGGCTTCCGGCCGCTGCGATGGGGTCAGGGTCGAATAGGCGATCGCGCTGAGCGGCACCATGGTGAAGCCCATGCCGAAGCCCTGGCCGAAGGACGCGATGATAATGTTCCACATGCCGACCTCGGTCCCGAAGACCGCGACCGCGTAGTTCGACGCGACCAGGATCAGAAACCCGAAGATCATCAGCACGCGCGTATCCATGCGCGTGGTCAGCCAGCCCGCCATCGCCATCGAGATGATCGTGGCGAAGCCGCGCGGCGCCATGATAATGCCGGTGGTCAGGATCGGGTAGCCGTACACCACCTGCACCAGGATCGGCATGATCAGCACGGTGGCGAACTGCGTCGGCCCCGACAGCGCCACCAGCATCAGCCCGGCGAGGTAATTCTTGTTCCGTAAAAGCGCCAGGTTGAGAAACGGTTGCTTCGCGAAGCTCGTGTGAACGATGAACATGTAGATGGCGGCGACCGACACCGCGGCGTAGATAATGATCTCGGTCGAATAGAACCAGTCTTCGCGTTCGCCCCGGTTGATCATGAGCTGCAGCGCGCCGACCGACAGGGTCAGCAGGAAGAAGCCGAGGAAATCGAACCGCCGTTCCTGCCGCTCGCCTTCGGGCAGCAGCGGCAGCATGATCAGGAAGGACACGACGCCGAAAGGCATCACCGCATAGAAGGCGTAGCGCCAGCTATAAACCTCGGCCATGTAACCCGCCATCAGTGGGGCGATGGCGGGACCCAGCGTGGTGGCGACGCCCCAGAGGCCGAGCGCGATGCCGTGTTTCTCGCGGGGGTAGATGTCCAGCATCGCCGCCTGCGACAGCGGCACCAGGATTGCGCCGCACAGGCCCAGGGCCACACGGATCGGGATAAGCTGCTCCAGGTTGTCGGTCAACCCGCAGATCGCCGACAAAATGCCGTAGACCAGCACGCCGAACAGCAGCATGCGCCGCCGCCCGATATAGCCGGCCAACCACCCGGCGAGCGGCATGAACATCGCCGCCGTGACCAGATAGGCCGTGGCGACCCAGGAAATCTGGTCGCGCGTCGCCGACAGGCTGCCCTGCATGTGATTGAGCACGATGGCCACCACCGTGCCGTCCATGAACTGCAGCCCGGTGGCCAGCATCAGCCCCACCGTCAGCACGAAACGGCGGGCCGGGGTTATGGCGTCAGGCCGGTCGGCGTCCATGCCCTTGTCCGAGGCCGGCGGGACCGACGCATCGGGTCCGGTAGCTGCGCGTGTCCACGGCCTGCGCCTTATGCTGTGCGATGTTCCGCGCAATCATAGGCATCGGGGACGCACGGCGCATGAAAATTTCCCTGGTTGAAAATGGTGGGGGAAGGCGGCGGCACCCCGCCGCCGCGATGACGGGCGGTGGGGTGCCGATTTCATAAGACAACCAGAAATCCGGTTTCAGGGCTACTGAATAAACCGGGGGAGGAGGGGCAGCCGGTCCCCGGTGATGGCGTGCGACGGCTGGGAGAAACGGGCGGAGAGGGCGGAAAAACCGGCGCTTTTCGGCCCGCGATCCATACCGAACATTGACAGGAACCGGGCGGCGCGTTACATCGCTTGCCCACCGGCCCCGCCGCTGTCCTGGCGGCCGGCCATCCTGCGGAGGGATGGCAGAGCGGTAATGCAGCGGATTGCTAATCCGTCAACGGGTAACACCGTTGCGGGGGTTCGAGTCCCCCTCCCTCCGCCATCCGCCAGCGCCGAGGCTTCGCCGATGCCGCGAAGGCGCGCCGTCTCGAACGGCAACTGAAACCGGTTCGGGCCGGGCTTTCGCCCAGCGACCTTTTTGACCCGGGCTCGATACCAATCTCTTGCCGATTGGCCCGGCTGGGTTTTCCTCCTGTTTTGCCGCTTGCGCCCGCGGGGAAGGGTTGGCCTGCCCTTGACTGGGCGGAATTCGAGCCGTATATCGTGTTGTTGAGAGTGCAACTGATATTCATTATTAAATAAGATTTAAGGGTCTGCAACAATCCAAGCCAATTGATCCGTTTAGCCAAAATCCGAACCGCCGATGCCGGACGCGCGGGTTGGACGCCAGCGCGCCAGCCTGCCCGGCGGTCTTTGCCCCGATCATGAGCCCGCTTAAGGTTTCTGCGGTGCGAGCGGCGGCAGTACAGATCGATACCACATGTGCCAACTATTCGACAGAGTTGAAAGGAAATCCGAAATGAAGAAAACCGAATCGAAAAGCCAGACATCCGCGCTCGCCTGGGCCCGCACGGGGCTGATGGCGGGGATCGCCGGGATTCTCATTGCAACGGGCAATCCCGCGCTCGCGGCCGGCGAACTCAATCTTTACTCGTCGCGTCACTACGACACGGACGAGCGGCTTTACGATGAGTTCACCAAGAAAACCGGTATCAAGATCAACCGCATCGAGGACAAGGCCAGCGCCCTCATGAAGCGCATCAAGGCCGAAGGGGCGAATAGCCCGGCCGACGTGCTGCTGACGGTGGACATCGGCCGATTGTGGGCGGCCGAAAAGGAAGGCATGCTGCGGCCGACGAAGTCTTCGGCTTTGGACAAGGCCATCCCCGCGCATCTGCGCGATCCGCAAGGGCACTGGTACGGCTTCTCGACCCGCGCCCGCGTGATCTTCTATGACAAGGCCAAGGTCGATAATCCGCCCAAGACCTATCAGGAACTCGCCGACCCCCGCTTCAAGGGCATGGTTTGCACTCGGTCGAGTTCCAACATCTACATGCTGTCCCTTATGGCAGGGCTGATCGAGCATGTGGGTGAAGACGACGCCAAGGCCTGGGCCAAGGCCGTCTACGACAACCGGGCCCGCGACCCGCAGGGCGGCGACACGGACCAACTGCGCGGAATTGCCTCGGGCCAGTGCGCGATCGCTGTCTCCAACACCTACTACTTCGCCCGGGCGCTCCGGAAGGACGTGCGCGACCTGTCCGGAAAAACGGACAAGATCGGCATCGTGTTTCCGAACCAGGATTCCTTCGGCACCCACGTCAATATCTCCGGCGGCGGCGTGGTCAAGAACGCGCCCAATGCCGAGAATGCCGTTAAGTTCCTAGAGTATCTCGCCAGTGCGTCCGCCCAGAACTACTTCGCGGCCGGCAATGACGAGTATCCCGTGGTCGCGGGAGTCGCGAAGAGCGCGAGCGTCAAGAAGCTCGGTTCGTTCAAGGCGGACACGCAGAACCTGGACAAGCTCGGCGAAAACCAAGCCAAGGCGCAGCGGATCTATAACGAGGTCGGCTACAAGTAACGCCTAGCCACGATTTTGGGATGGTGATATGCCATCCCGGACCGCATGGCCGCTGCCGGCCCCCAACCGCGGGGCTGTCAGCGGCCATGTTTTTTATAACGACTATTCGGTGCTGAACGCTTGAAAACCGCGATTTCAATCGACCGGACGAAGGGACCGCCGGCAGGCCGCGCGGCGGCAACCGGCCGGGCGGGCATCAACTGGCTTAGCCCGTTGGCCCTGGCGGTCGCGGTTGTCCTCATCGCGCCGATCGGGTGGGTCGCGTTGTCCATCTTTGCCGACGATCAAGGCACGCTCGGCCACTTGGCGGAAACCGTCCTGCCGCGATATGTCGGGAACACGCTGGTGTTGATCGTGGGGGTCGGTGTCGGCGTGCTGATCATCGGCACGTCCACGGCTTGGCTCGTCGCCATGTGCGAGTTTCCGGGCCGCCGCTTTTTCGAGTGGGCGCTCATTCTGCCTCTTGCTTTTCCCGCCTACATCATCGCCTACGCCTATACCGACCTTCTGTCCCATCCGGGGCTTGTGCAGTCCACGCTGCGTGATCTCACGGGATGGGGGCCGCGCGACTACTGGTTCCCCAACATCCGGTCGCTGGGCGGTGCTATGGCCATGTTCATTTTCGTTCTGTATCCCTATGTCTATCTTCTCGCGCGTACCGCGTTTCTAGAGCAGTCGACCTGCTATGCCGAGGTCAGCCGCACGCTCGGCCGTACGTCGTTTCAAAGTTTCCGTCAGGTGTCCCTGCCGCTCGCGCGACCGGCGTTGGCGGGCGGCGTCTTCCTCGCCTTGATGGAGACCCTGGCGGATTTCGGCACGGTCGCGCATTTCGGCGTCGAAACCTTCACGACCGGAATCTACCGGGCATGGCTCTCGATGGACGACCTTGTGGCCGCCGGCCAGCTCTCCGCCATGTTGCTTGCCGTCGTGCTCATTGTCCTCGTGGTCGAACGCGCGGAGCGGCGGCGCGCCCGGTTTCACCAAAGTCAGCGCATGAGCGATTTGTCCCCGTATCGGCTTTCCGGGTCACGGGCGTGGCTGGCGGCGTTGGCGTGCCTCGCGCCCGTGCTGTTCGGTTTCATTATCCCCGTGGCGATCCTGCTCAACCTCAGCTATGTCGACGGGCACGATCTGTTCACACGTCGCTACGCCGTCCTGACCCTGAACTCGCTGACGCTCGGCGTCCTCGCCGCGCTCGTCGCCGTGGCGCTGGCGGTGCTTCTCGCCTATGCCGCGCGTATCGATCCGGGCCCGCTCAGCCGGATCGCTGGACGCTTGGCGAATCTTGGATACGCCGTGCCAGGGTCCGTCATCGCAGTCGGCATAATGATGCCGATGGGCGCCTTCGACAACGCCGTGGATGCCTTCATGCAGGCAACTTTCGGGATCTCCACCGGCTTGTTGATTACCGGTTCCGTGGCCGCCCTGGTGTTCGCCTATGTGGTGCGCTTCATGGCGGTCGCGCTGACCACGGTCGAGGCGGGGCTGACGACGATCCCGGAGTCGATGGACGCGGCGGCGCGTTCTCTCGGCGCAACGCAATTCGGAACGTTGCGCCGCGTCCACATGCCGCTGCTGTCGGGCGGTTTGCTGACGGCGGCTTTGCTGGTTTTTGTCGATGTGATGAAGGAGCTGCCGGCAACCCTTATTCTGCGGCCGTTCAATTTCGATACGCTTGCCGTGCAGGCCTATCGCCTCGCGTCGGACGAACGGCTCGCCCAGGCCTCGACCCCATCGCTTGTCCTGGTCGCCGCCGGCCTCATACCGGTCATCATCCTGAGCCGTCGCATCATGACGACACGCGCAGGCCGGCGGACTGCGAACGCGGGCTCAGGGTGACTTGCTTCGTCAACAGAATGACGAGGAAGAGATCACACGAGTTAACGCCGCGGACCCTTCGCAAAACGGTAGGTTTGATATAGGGGTTCCGGCTTCCGGTCCGGTCGAAGGCCTCGTGGTCGACCGGTCCAGCGTTGACAGGAGGGAGCCCGTCATGACCGACAGATATCGCCATACCGACCTCATCGCCTGCACGGCGACGCTGTTCCAACGGGCGGGGCTTGACGAGACGATCGCGCACACCGTGTCGGAGATACTGGTGGAGGCCGACCTTCTCGGATATGGCACGCATGGGCTGCAATTCGTACCCGCGTATATCGCCGGGATCGAATCCGGCCGGACCGCGACGTCGGGCGAGCCGGTGATTTTGAAAGACAACCCCGGCGCGCTGCTGCTCGATGCCCGGGGATTGCCCGGCCAATGGGTCGTGGTTCGGGCGCTCGACCTTGCTCTCGAACGGCTGATCGACAATGGCGTGGTGTGCGTGGCTGTCCGCGGCAGTGAAAACATCTCCTGCCTTGCGACATATGTGAAGCGCGCGGCGTTACGCGGCGTGATGGCGGTGCTGACGACGTCATCGCCGGGCAACGCCGTCGTCGCGCCCTTCGGTGGCCGTGCGCCGCGATACTCGACCAATCCAATCGCCATCGGCATACCGACGGATGGCACGCCGATCCTGATCGACACCAGCACGTCGAGCACGACCAACCGCATGATCGAGCGGACTCGGCGGTCGGGAGGCCGGCTCGCGCGCGACTGGCTCGTGGACAACACGGGACGGCCGAGCGACGATCCCGAGGCATTCTACGACGATCCGCCAGGGGCCATCCTGCCCGCGGGTGGTCTGGACCAGGGGCACAAAGGGTTTGCATTCGCCATTATGGTCGAAGCGTTGACGTCCGGCCTGTCCGGGGGTGGTCGCGCCGGTGGCATGGCCGCGGTCGGCAGCAACCTGTTCCTGCAAGTTATCGACCCGCAGGCCTTTGGTGGGCTTGAGGCTTTTCGGCGGGAAACCGGTTTCTTCGCTGCGCACTGCCGCGACACGCCGCCGCTCGATCCCGACGCTTCCGTTCGGATGCCGGGCGATCGCGCCGCCGCGCTCTATGACGAACAGAGTGTCTCCGGTGTTGCGTTGCATCCGGAAATTCTTCCGCGTATGACGCCATTTCTTGAAAAATACGACATACCGTTGCCGAGGCCGATCGCGTCCTAGATGAACAACCGCAAGCGGGCGCTGGGCGCCTTGGAGAAGGGCGGCCCGAAACGGCTTTTCGCAGGATTGTCTAATGGACGTCGCTGACGGCCGAACACCGGCGGAGCGCTTCTGCGGCGCTGTTGCGTGGGCTGCTTGGCCGTTTCCGTCCGATTGAGGGGCGGCCTTGGGGGTCTTTTCAGAGGCTTTGGATGCCGGTTGCGGATGTCACTATCACTAGTTCTCACGAAGTTGAATTGCGTTCGGTCGTCAGGACCCGTATTGTCACGAAACTGTCAGAAAATCGTCATATTATGGTAAATTGTGACGATTTGGCGTCGCCGGGGCCGCATGGCGTTCGATGTTCGGCGTGCCGGTGCTGTTTCCTGACACATTATTGGGAGTGCGGGCACCATTCTTCGGCGGATTTTCCTTCCCACCATCCTTGCGGTCCTGGCCGCCGGCTTTTGGGTTAGCGCGGATTTCCAGCAGATCGCGGCGGGCGTGGCGATCTTCCTTTTCGGGATGTTCTTTCTTGAGGACGGCTTTCGCGCCTTCACCGGCGGGATCCTCGAAAAACTGCTGGCGAAAACCACCGATTCCCTGCCGAAAAGCATTACGTTCGGCGTCGTCACCACGACGGTGATGCAATCCAGCTCCCTCGTATCGGTGATTACGATCTCGTTCTTGAGTGCCGGTCTCATCGGGCTTGTCGCGGGAATCGGCATCATATTCGGCGCCAACTTGGGCACGACGACCGGTGCGTGGTTGATTGCCGGGTTGGGCCTGAAGGTGAATATCTCCGCCTATGCCATGCCCATGTTGGCCTTCGCGATTATCCTGGTGTTCCAGAAGTCCACGAACCTGAAAGGCATAGGCTACGTCCTGGCCGGTCTCGGGCTGCTGTTCCTCGGCATCCATCACATGAAGGTCGGATTCGAGACGTTCCGGGAAACGATCGACCTGACGCGGTTCGCCCTGACCGGCTATCTCGGGCTGTTCGTCTTCACGCTCGTCGGGACGGCGGCAACCGTGATCATGCAGTCCAGCCATGCGACGCTGGTCCTCATCATCACCGCGCTGTCCGTAGGCCAGGTTTCATACGAGAACGCCTTGGCGCTCGCCATCGGTGCGAATATAGGCACGACGGTCACCGCCATCATCGGATCGATGAGCGCCAATTACATGGGCAAGCGGTTGGCCGTGGCGCATTTGATCTTCAACGCGACGACGGGCCTGATCGCCATCGTCTTCATGTCGCAAATCGTCTGGGCGGTCGATGGGATCGCCGCCGGGGCCGGCATCCGGGGCGACGATTACACGCTCAAACTCGCGGTTTTCCATACGGTGTTCAACGCCATCGGCGTCCTGGTGATGGTTCCGTTCGTCAAGCCCCTCGTCGGCCTGTTGGAAAAGCTCGTCCCGGTGACAGCGCCGCAGCTTGTCGAGCCGAAATACCTGAACGATTCCACCATCGAGTTTCCGGAGACGTTGGTCACGGCCGTTCGCAACGAAATCCTCTATCTTTACGACAATGCGCTGGAGATCATCGCGCATGGTCTTTGCCTGCATCGCCACATCATTCACTCGGATGAGGATCTTGAGGCCTATATCGAGAATGATCGGGAGGTGATGGAAGTCGATATCGACGCGGTTTATCCCACCCGCGTGAAATACCTTTATTCCTCGATCGTCGCGTTCATGAGTCGCGCCCAGTCGGAGGTTCCGTCCGAATTCGCCAGCCCGATCTACGACCTGAGAACCGCGGCCCAGAATATCGTTCAAAGCCTAAAGGACGTTAAGCATCTGCGTAAGAACGTGACCGCTTATGTCGATTCCGACAACGAGGCGATCCGGCGGGAATACAACGAATTCCGTCTGCGGATCGCGACCGTCTTGCGCCTCATTCATCGGCTTCGCGAGGGCGACGAGCGGGTCGATATCTTCGACCTCGACGACTTCGCGCTTGAGGCCGGTGAGGACAACAGCGTCAGCGATGGGACGCTGGACCGGTTGATACGATCGGGTGAGATTTCCGCGACCATGGCGACATCCGCAATGAACGACAATGGCTATGCGAGAGATGTCGTGCGTCTGCTCGCGGAAGCGGGGCGGCTATTGTTCCGGGAGACGGCGTCCGCCGATCGCGATGCAGAGGAACTGCTGCGGTTCGACGAAGACGAACGGCAGGCCTTATCCGAAGCGTCTCAATCCGGCGGGGCCGTTGCCGAAGACCGGAAGGAATCCACGCCGGAACCCGCATAATACGTTTTTTGTCGTACCGCAAAATGGAAACGGATTTTTATCCAAGATAAGGGTAGAGTCCCGGCGTCGGGATGTTTCCGTGCGGAAAAGGCAAAGTAAGATGCGGGTGAAAAAGATTGTCGAGCGGTTATGGGAAGTAATCGATTCAGATAGGTCAAATAAAAATAAGAAAATAGAAGCTTTGGAGAAAATAATAGAAAAGCTAAAGAAGAAAGAAAATCATCTGAGAAACGATCTAGAGTCCGCGAAATCAAAGAAAGAAGCCAAAAAGCTGAAGGTAAAGCTCAAGTTATGCATGGAACATCATAAGAAAGGCACAAAGGCTCTGAAAGAATTGACCGGAAAATAGAACCCTCGTGCAATCGTGAGGGGTTAGGGGGCGAAAGGCGGGTTTCGATTCCGTCCCCCAAAAGGAATACGTCGTCCGTAGCGGCCTGTGGGGGCGGCGCGTCGAGAATGACGCCATGATGGGATCGTGTCGGCCCAACGACCGCAGTCCGGTGGCCATAGGTACGAGCAAAAAATGTATCTAAGACTATTTCTCTTTATGTTTGTTTTGTCGACGGCGGGTTGCGCGGCAACCGCGGATACGGAACGGCGAGATGCGGACGGGTCTGAACCGGTGAATTTCCAGGAGTTAGAACGCCGTGAGTCGCCGAACGACTACTTGGTTTGTCCGGACGGTTTCTGCAAAATGGCGAAGCCGGACCGCATCGCGCCAATTCTTCAAATGCCGGCCGCGGACCTGAAAAAACGCGCGGAAGATCATCTTGCCGGCCTTCCCCGAACGGAAGTCGTCTTCGCGAGCGAAACGCGCATCGTCGCCGAACAGCGCAGCCTGATCTTCAAATTTCCCGACACCATCGACATGGCGATCATCCCGGTCGATCGGGACACATCGACGGTCGCGATCTATAGCCGTTCCCGATACGGTTATTACGATTTCGGCGCGAACAAACGCCGGGTCGAGTCTTGGCTGGACGCGCTCGCCGCACCGACAGATTAAAAACTCCCGCGCATAACAGAGCCAGGGCGGGCGAGCGATCAAGCTGTGGTCAACGCATCTATCGTGACCGCGGCGACGCGATCTACGGCGTATCGCTCACGGGCCGCAGAACGCTTCGACCGCTTCGACGATCTGCCGGCCGATCACTTTCTGCGTATCGACCGTCGTCGCGCCGATATGTGGCGTGAGGATGGTGTTCGGCAGATCGGCCAGCGGCGATATCGCGCCGTCGTCTTCGTTGGCGTGAACGTCCAGGGCGGCGCCGAGAATACGCCCGTCTACCAGGGCGTTGCGCAACGCGGCTTCGTCCACCACGCCGCCGCGCGCCAGATTGATCAGGAAGGCCGTCGGTTTCATCGCCCGCAGCTCCCCGTCGCCGATGAAGCCGCGCGTGGCGTCGTTCAATGGCAGGTGAATGCTGAGGAAATCGGCTTCCGCGAGCACGTCCGGAAAATCGGTGAGCGTGATCCCGCGCTGGGCGAGGGCGGTCTTGCGGTCGGGCGAGGGGCTCTCCACGCATCCCATCACGCGCATGCCCCAGGCCGCGCCCATCTCGCCGACGACACCGCCGATGTTGCCCGCGCCGACAACGCCGAGCGTTTTTCCCAGGAGTAGATGGCCTTGCACGCGATGCTTGACCCAGTTTCCCTGCCGCCACTCGGCATCGGCAAACAGGCATTGCCGCGCCAGGCCGAGCATCATCGAAAAGGCCATTTCCGCCACCGCCCGGGCGCCCGGACCGGGCAGCCGCACCAGTTTCAGGTCGTTGGCGGTGACATAGTCGAGGTCGAGGTTGTCGATCCCGGACCCGCCCCGGATCAACAAGGCGAGGTTGGGGGCCGCCCGCATCAGGTCGGCGGTGATCTGGACGCCGCTGCGAAAGATGATCGCGTCGCAGTCTCGAACCAGGCCGGGAAGCTGCGACGCGTCCGCATCCCACGCCTCGACGATCCGATGCCGCGCCCCTAGCTCGGCGAGGGCGGTCGGGTCGATCCGGCTGGCGACGAGGATGGTCAGCCTCCGAGCGGCGCGTGGCGGGCCGTCCTTAGCGGGAATGTCAGTCATTCTGTCGATTCAATGCCGTTCAGTTCCGAAAGCGCGCCCATAACCGCCTGATCCCTTGCCGGGCTGTCTCGTGAATATCCCATAGAAAGGGCCCCGGATCGGCAAGGGAGAAAAGGGCGTAGGCCTTCTTTCCGCGCATGGACCGATACCATTCGGCAAACGTCAGGTCGCCGCGCCACCAGTGAACCAGGGCGGATTGGATGTCCCAGCGCAGATAGATCCATTTGACGCCGCCGTAGGACTGCATCCGGTTGTCGGGAAGGGGGAGGCCGAGAAGATCGCAATACATGGTGTAGACAAGTTCGACGCCGCCGGCCTCGGCGATCGGCGACCGCCCGGTCGGCCGGCCGATATTGGGTTCGATGACGACATGCCGTCCGGTCCGCGCGTCGCATTTGACTTCGAGATACGCGAGCCCGTGACATTTGGCCGATCTGAAGAACGCCAGCGCCATATCCCGCACCGCGTCGTTTCGGCATTCTTCGCCGGAACTGCTGCTGCCCACATCCGGCGGCCATTGCCGTAGCTTACGCGCGACGAAGGTCGCGAGCGGATTCCCCTCCGCATCCATGTACAGGTTGCAGGAGAATAGGTTGGTCGAGCCGCCGACGATCCACTCCTGCACGATGATGTTACCGACCAAGCCGCTGCACGCTTTGTACAAAGCCCGCAATTCGGCCGCGTCGGCGACCTTGAGGGCTTTGTGTTTCGTGAAGGTGAACCAGACTTCCGTCTTCCGCTGCGGTTTGACGACGCACGGGAACGTCAACCGCTCGATCGCTTGCTCCAGTTCCGATTGGTCGGCGACGATCGCCGTGTGCGGCACGGGAAAGCCGTGCGATTCGGCGTATTCGTGGAATTGGCGCTTGTTCAACATCATGTCGACCATGTCTTCGGGCGGCAGGGCGATATGATACGCGAATGTCAGGTCGCTGCGGTGCCGGGAAACCGCGCCGACGATTTCATCGTTTACGGGAAACAGCACCGCTTTCCGGCCGAGCTGTGCGCCGATCTTCAGCAGGGTTTCGATCAATTCCGGCCCTTCCGGGTCGATGACGTCGACCTTCTCGCACAGGCGTGTCCGGCCATACGGGGCGCTGCGATCCGCGACAAGGCCGATGATCCGCACGCCATGCCGGGCGAGGATCCGCACCGTTTGGATGCCGTTAAGCGAATCCGCCATCGCCACCACGGCCCATGGCGCGCCGGATGGGTCGGCCCACGGGTGCGGCGATCTGCGGGAATCGGTCCGAGGCAACGTGGCAGTCATGGCAAGGATATTATCAGGTGCGGAATATCTTCATATCACGACGACGCACTACCGAGATCGGATAAGCCGTTCGATTCGGTCTCGCAAGGGTTTCGCCGAGATGCAGGGCAATGGAGGGCGGTGACCGCCGACGGCGGGCCCGACCCGGCCTTCTACCGGAACACAGGATAAGCGGTGCGTCGACGGCCCAGCGCAGCCGGGCTCGTGCTAGGCCCGCCGTAGATACTCGTTCGCCGCCGCGACCGCGCTGCCGGATTCCACCGGCATTTGCAGGTCCTGCAGGGTGCGTTCCAGATGGACCAGGTCGAGGATAATCTCGGATTCGTCGAGCGCGCCCATGGTGCCGATCCGGAAGACTGTGCCGTCCAGTTTGTTGCGCGCGCCGGCGATGACCGTGCCGTACTCCTTGTACATGTTGCCGACGATGGCCGACGCGTGCAGGCCCTCGGGCACGTTGAACACGGTGACCGTGTCCGACAGGATCGGCGCCTTGGTGAAGATCGACAGGTTGAGGGCCGCACCGCCCGCGCGGAGCGCTTCGCCCAGGCGGCGGTGCCGGGCGAGGACGTTGGCGATGCCTTCCTCTTCGATCATGCGCAGTCCTTCGCGCAATCCGTTGAGCAGCGTGACGGGCGGCGTGAACGCGGTCTGGCCGTTTGCGGCCGATTTCCTCGCCTTGCGGAAATCCCAATAGAAGCGCCGCTTGCCGTCTTCCTCGTCGATCAGCGCCCACGCCTTGTCGCTGATGCTGGCGATGCCGATGCCCGGCGGGCACATCAGCGCCTTCTGCGAGGCGGAGATCAGCAGATCGACGCCCCAGGCATCCTGCTGCATCTCGATCCCGCCGAGGCCGCTGACCGAATCGATGATGAAGATGGCCGGCGTTTTACGAACGACCGCGCCGAGATCGGCGAGATTGCTGACCGCGCCGGTGGCGCTCTCGTTATGCACCGCGATGACCGCGCGGTAGTCGGTCTCGTCCAGCCGGGCCGCGAGATCGCTGGCCTTGATCTCTTCTCCCCACGGCGCCTCGATGGCATCGATATCGATGCCGAGGGTGCCGCCGATTTCCGCAAACCGTTCGCTGAATTGCCCGTTCGACAAGACTAACGCCTTGTCGCCGGGCTTCAGCGCGTTTACGAGGGCCGCCTCCATCATGCCCGTGCCGGAGCCGGAGAAGAACATCACAGCGTTCTTCGTGCCCATCAGCGTCTGTAAATGCTTCTCGCATTCGCGGACGATTTCCGAGAATTCCGGCCCCCGGTGGCTGACCACCGGCAAGGCGAGGGCGTTGCGGATGCGTTCGGGAACCAGGGTCGGTCCCGGCAGCCGCAGGCGATAGGGGGGGCGCGTAGAAATGACGGGTGCTCCTTACTCGGCCGCCGCGGCGGTGCGTTTCTGGAATTCCGGCGCAACTTTCTCCATGAACAGCTTGATGCTGTGTTCGACGATGTCGTAGGAGGGCTGGCCGATGCGGAACTGCAGAATGATACCACCGACGCCGATCCCGTCAATTTTCGCCAACCGCTCGGCGACCGTCTCCGGCGAGCCGCAGATCAGGCTGTGCTGCACGACGTTGCGGGCCGGAGCCGTGCCGGTCTCGGCCTTCGCGGGCTTCGCCTTTTCCATGGCCTGGCCGCGCTCCTTGAGGATGCGGGCCCGCATCTTGCCGCGCTGGTCGCGCTGTTGCTCGAACAGGGGAACGCCCAGCTTCTCGGCTTCCGCGTCGGTATCGGCGATGAAGATGTTGCGCCAGACCCAGGTGTCGTCCACCGCCTTCGCGATATGGTCGTCGTCGAAGCCGGACTCGCTCATGGTCTTGCGATAGAGGTCCATGCGGTGCTTGGTGACCTCGTCGGTCTGCACGTTCATCAGGAAAGGCTTGCCTTCGCGCGCCATGCCGAGCATCGATTCCTCGCCGGAGCACGCCCGGATCATGAAGGGATGCGGCTTGGTGTAGCAGGCCGGGCGCAGGATCGGCAGGTAAATGTCCCAGTACTTGCCCTTATGTTCGAACTCCTCGCTCTTCCAGGCCTTGATCATGATCTCTTCGGATTCGAGCAGCCGTTCCTGCGCCTCGTCCGGATCGATGCCGTAGCCGAGATAGTCGTAGATGTTATACGCGGTGCCCCGGCCGAGGCCGACGATCAAGCGGCCCTTCGACAGGTTGTCGACCATCGCCATCTGCTCCGCCATGCGGATCGGATGGTGCAGCGACATCTGGGCGACGGCGAAGCCGATCTTGATCTGCTTCGTCGCGGTGGCCAGCGCCGCCGCGAAGCTCACCGGGTCGACATAGGCGCAGTTGCCGTCGAAGTGATGCTCGGCGAGCCAAAGGGCTTCCATCCCCAGTTCGTCGCACAGTTTCGCTTCGGCCAGCGTTTCGTCGATGATCCGTTCGTCGTTTTCCGGCTTGTCGGCCATCGGAAAGAGAAAATTACTGAATTTCACGGTGTTTCCCTTCTATTCGCTGAGTCAATCGGTGGATTTCAGGTCTTGCGCGGTCGCGGCGAGAAACCGCTGCATGCCGGCTTTGATGTGATCTTCGAGCGCCGCCCCGGCCCGTGCGGGGTCGCGGGCTTCCAGCGCGGCGAGGATTTCCTTGTGTTCCCGGTTCGACACCTGCAAGCCGCCGCCTTGCAGGATGCTGCGGTGCCGGTAGAGGTGCAGTTCCTTGACCAACCCGTCGCTGAGGGACCGCAGGCGGTCGTTCTCCGCGTAGTCGACGATGCGGGTGTGAAAGTCGCGGTTCAAGGCGTAGAAACTGTCGAAATCGTTGGCGGCCTCGGCCGTGTCCATCCGGTCCACCAGATCGCGGAGGATGGCCGCCTGGTCCGCGGTAATCCGCTCGGCCAGGGTTTCCCCGGCGAGCCGCATCAGGCTGGCGCGCACGTTGTAGACGTCGATCGCGTCCTTGCGCGACACTTCGCGGACAAAGACCCCGCGGTTGACGATGTTGGTCAACAGGCCGGATTCGACCAGGCCGCGGCAGGCCTCTCGGATTGGGCCGCGGCTGACGCCCAGTTCCGCCGCCAGGGCGTTCTCGTTAACTCGCTCGCCCGGCTGCAGCGCGCCGGACAGGATGCGTTGTTCGATCTCGTCCTGCAGCACGCTGGACATCGACCGGGAGCGCAGAAGCGCGAGCGTTTCTTGCGGTTTAGGCATTATCGGGCCGAGGGTTGACGGAAAATGGGGATCGCAGACGGCATGGCATGGTTATAAGCGCCGAATTGTAAATTGTAAACAATTTGGCGTATCGCGGCCGTTTGGCCAGATTCGCTGCCGGTTTGGCCGCTTATTGCGCGTTGCCGGAGGCGTCGTGCGCGCGAAGAAAGGCGGGAAGGCCGCGACCGATATGGTTACGCGGGCCTTTTCAGGGATGTCGGGAAGACCTGGAAAGGCGGGGTCCTGGAACCCGGAAATCCGTTACCGTCATCTACGAGGTTATGCGCTAGCGCGGTACCGCTTGCCGGGGCGGGAAGGGGATGACGTGGGCGTCCGTCTCGGGCGAATCCGTCGCGGGCGTGGGCGTTCCGATCTCCTCCGTGGCGAGGTCGAGGGCATTGCGGTCGCCGAGCATGACGTCGAACCGGTTCCGGCGCGCCCAACGCCCGACGCCGCGCACCGCACCGTAGCGCACGTAGCTGACGCCGAACAGGCGGAGATACCAGAACCGTTCGGTCGAGGGGCTGCACACCTTGGCGCAGGCTCGTATCGAGTTGCGGTTCAGAACGTTTATGATGGCGACCGTTCGGTGATAGCCGTTCCGGGCGAAATGCGATGTGGCAAAGGTGAAAATCTTCGGTCCGATGCCCTGGCCGCGCAAGTCGGGCGCGACCCAGACTTCCGCGGTGTGGAAATCGCGCGGCGCGAAGCGGAATCTAAGCCAATCGCCCAGGTCCCATGCGCCGACCGCGTACTGGCCGTAGCCGACGATCCGACCGTCCCGTTCATAGACGGCGATCGTCGTGGACTTTCCGAAGGCGTAGGCGAGGACTTCCGGTTTGACGCCGCAGGCCAGGAGTTGGGGGATGTCGCGGTTCGTGGCCCAGCGCAGCGCGGGGTCATGCCGCGTCATCGCGGCATGGCTGCGAATGTCGATCGTGTTGACGTTCCAGATGTTCAGTTCGGCCAGCCATTCCGGCAGAAAGGTCCATTTCGTCTGCTGAAGCGCATAGAGCAGCCCGACCTCGGATACCTTGCGTTGCGCTTTTGCTAACCAATTCATAGCCTTGTCTCTGAACCTTCACCTTTTATTGCCCCATACCGCCACTTTAAGGGGCAATTCTCCCGCGCGGTATCGGTGAGGAGAGGCAGTCCTTTGGGGGGAGACGTAAATCGTTGTTTCAGAACGTGATCGTCAGGCGGTTACGCGGCGTCCAACGGCCAAGTTGTCGTTGGTTGCCGTAGCGATAGTAGGTGAATCCCAGAAAGCGCAGGACGAAGATCGGTTCATATCGAATCTTGACGACGTTGGCGCTCGCCTGCTTCATGTTCCGGTTCAGTCGGTTGACGATGCCGACGGCTCGGTGGCGCCCGCATCGGACCATTTCCGACCAGCCGAATTTCATGATGCGTGTTCCGAGGCCCCGGCCGCGAAAATCCGGGTCGACCCATAAGCCCGCGCCGAGGAACTCCTCGTCGCCGATACGGAATCGGAGCCAGTCGCTTTGGTCCCAATGATCGATGGCGTATTGCCCATAGCCGACGATCCGGTCTCCGTCTTCATAGACTGCGATCCGGACGGTCTTGTTCAATGCGTCGGTCAGGACGTTGGGTTTGATGTCGAACGCGGCAAGGCGCGGTACGTCGGACGGCGTCGCCCAGCGGAGGTTGGGGTCGTGAGTCGTCAGGTCGGCGAGGTGGCGTATGTCCGTCGCGCTCGCGTCCCAGATGTTAAGTTCGATGAGCCAATCGGGGATCAGCGTCCATTTGACCTGCTGCAGGGTGTAGATGACCCCCACCTCCCGAACCATGCGCAGGAAAGATTTGACTTTTTTCATCATCGGTAGCTCTGACCATAGCATGGCGCGGGGCGGCTCCTCATGCCCCTTAAGGTAGAGGAGGTACCGCTCTCGGGCGACTGTCGGCTCGGTCTTTGCTCTTGCCGGGCGGAACGACCCCTGTGTCGACGGCGGTGGTCGCCTCGACCGGGCCGTTGGTCCGGGCGGCTTCGGCATTGCCGGTCGTGCTGCGAGTGGGCTAGGCCGTGCGGGGCAGGCGCGTCGCGAAGAAGACGGCGAGCAACCCGCCGAGCCCGAGGGTCGCGAAGGCCATGCCCCAGACCAGAGTGTCCCCGGCATTCCCGGCGCGCAGGACGTCGATCACCCAGCCGACGACGATCGGCGCGATCCCCGCCGAGACGAATCCGATCAGCGAGCGCGTCGCCAACATCGCACCGAGGCAAGACGGGGCGGTCCATTCCGCGACGGCCGTCGACAGCACCGGCGAATCCCCGATGGCGAAGAAGGAATAGACGATCACCATCCCGGCGATCAGATAGGGCGTGAAGGCGACGAACCAGCCGACGCCGAAGGAAAAGGCGGCGGCGACCGCGGCGACCCAGATCAGGACGGTGCGGCGGCCGAGCCGGTCGGACAACCGGCCCATGATGTAGGAGGCGAAGGCGCCGCCGAGATGCAGCACCGTGATGAAGGACGCACTCCATTGGGTCGCGACGGCGGTGGTTTCGCCGCTGAGCACGAAACTCGCCGCGACCAGCGCCGGGGCCCAGGTCCACATGCCGATCAGTTCCCAGTTATGCGCCGTGTATCCCGCGAGCACGAGCCGGGCGCGCCGGTTCTGGCGGATTTCCCGCAGGAAGCCGCCGCCCGGCAGTCGCGGATGCACGAGGTTGGGCAGCGGCCGGATCGCCAGCAGCAACAGGACGGAGCCGAGTACGGGCAACAACCCCGTCACCATGAAGGCCGTTTTCCAGCCGGAGAAGCCGATGGCCAGCCCCGTCGCGCCGATGGACGCGGCATAGCCGACCGAGGTGGAGGCGATCAGCCAGCCGATCGCCGCGCCCAAGCGCTCGCGCGGCGTGTTCTCGCGGAACAGCACGATGACCGGCGTATAGACCCCGCCCTGGAACAGGCCCACCAGGCCGTAGAAGATCACGCTGGTGACGTAGTCGTTGGCGAACAGCGCGAAGGACGCGCAGGCCGCCATCGTGGTCCAGGCCGACAGGATGACCGACCGTTTCGCGCCGATATAGTCGCCAAGCCACGAGAAGGCGAGCAGCGACACCGCGTAGCTGAAGAAGAAGCCGGACGCGATGATGCTCGCCTGCGCCGCGCCGAGCTCCCATTCCTCGATCAGCAGCGGCAGGCATCCCGCAACCGTCATGAACGGCATGAACAGGAACACGCGCGCGACGAAGACCCAGAAGATGGTGCGGTGGCTCATGTGACAGATTTATGACAACGAAGACGGGCGCGGACCCTAGCATGAATGGGAACGGGAGAGGCGCATCAAATTGGCAAAACGCAACGATCAGTGTACGAGAAGGCCAACGGCGATGTGGTTTCCAATTTCCCATCGTACCCCCATCCGCATTACACTGGCGCGCGTTAGACCGTGCGGTCCCGGATCCGGGGCCGTTTTTGCGATCAATGGATGAATGACTGAGAGTGAGCGTATATGAGCGCGGGTGAGCGGCTGCCGGGGACACCGGTTCCGATGCATACATGGCCGGGGGCCGGCGGGATTACGCTGGCGGGCGATAGTTGGGGCGATCCGGACGGGCCGCTGGTGATCCTGCAGCATGGCGGCGGGCAGACGCGCCATGCCTGGAAGGGCGCGGGCGAGACGCTGGGCAAGGCGGGCTATCACACGGTCGCCTTCGACGCGCGCGGGCACGGCGACTCCGACTGGGCGCCCGAGGGCGAGTACGGCACGGATTTCATGGTCGACGACCTGTGTTGCGTCATCGAGGCGATGGGCGGCGGCAAGCCGATCCTGGTCGGCGCGTCGATGGGCGGCGGGACCAGTCTTGTTGCGTTGGGCGAGGGCAAGGTGGACGGGCAGGCCCTGGTCCTGGTGGATATCGCGCCGCAGATCGAGGAGAAGGGGCGCGAGGAAATCCAGGCCTTCATGAACCAGAAGCCGGAGGGCTTCGACAGTTTGGAGGAAGTCGCCGAGGCCATCTCCAACTACCAGCCGCACCGCAAACGGCCGCGCACGCTGGACGGGCTCGCCAAGAATGTCCGGCTCGGCGCGGACGGCAAGTATCACTGGCACTGGGATCCGGCGCGCCGCAAGGCCTGGCGCACGCAGGACGACTATCGCGGCCGGTTGGGCCGGGCCGCCGACAATCTATCGCTGCCGATCCTGCTGGTGCGCGGCGGGCTGTCCAACGTGCTGAGCAAGGAGGGGGCGGAGAGCTTCCTCAAGCAATGCCCGCAGGCGGAATATGTCGAGGTGGGCAACGCGGCCCACATGGTCGCCGGCGACCGAAACGACAACTTCGCCGGGGCCGCCATCGAGTTCCTGCACCGGGTCGTGCCGCCGCGCTGACCGGATCGTTGCTCGTGACGGTTGGCCCGGAACGGGGATTTCTCAATTGCGTCGCGCGACGTCATCCGCCTAACATGTGGGCATATTCGGGTCGTGTTGAGTTTTGTGCAGGTCTTGGCCGGTTTGCCTAAGGTTTGGGCAGGGTTGCCGCCGGCGTAAAAGTAAGTCTTCGCTTACTTTCAAGGGTTTCACCGGTTTCGGCCGGTTGGTACGGGCTTTGCGATCCCGATTTGGGGACACAGGCGCAACGGCCGGTATGGCATGACGACGAACGCGACCCTCGAACTGGCATCGGTCACCAAGCGATACGGTGACACCGTCGCAGTGGATGCGATCAACCAGCGTATCAACGCGGGTTCCTACTGTTGCCTGCTCGGGCCGTCGGGCTGCGGCAAGTCCTCCACGCTGCGTATGATCGCCGGGCATGAGACGGTCAGCATCGGCGACATCATCCTCGGTGGCACGAACATCACCGACCTGCCGCCGGCGCGGCGCGGCACCGCGATGATGTTTCAGAACTACGCGCTGTTTCCGCATCTCAGCGTGATCGACAACGTGGCCTTCAGCCTCAAGATGCGCGGGATCGGGATGGCCGAACGGCTGGGCGCGGCGGGCGACTTGCTCGACCTGGTCCACATGACGGCTTATGCCGACCGGTACCCGAACCAGCTTTCCGGCGGGCAGCAGCAGCGCGTGGCGCTGGCGCGGGCGCTGATCACCAAGCCGTCGATCCTGTTGTTGGACGAGCCGCTGTCGGCGCTCGACCCTTTCCTGCGGCTGCGCATGCGCCTCGAACTCAAGAAACTGCAGCGCGAACTCGGCATCTCCTTCATTCACGTCACCCATTCGCAGGACGAAGCGCTTGCGCTGGCCGACCTGATCCTGGTGATGAACGAGGGCCGGATCGAACAGGACGGCTCGCCGCACGACATTTTCAACGCGCCCAAGACCGAATTCGTCGCGCGCTTCATCGGCGGCCATAACGTGGTCGACCAGGACGGCGGCCGCGTCGCGATCCGCGCCGACCGGATCGCCGTCGCGAAGCGCGGCGATGGCGGATCGACCCTGGAGGCCAGCGTGCGCGACGTGGAATTCCTCGGCACGACCGTGAACCTGGCGCTGGAGGCGGCGGCCGGCGACATCACCGTCTCGCTGCCGGACGGCGACTTTTTCGACGACCCGATTGAAATAGGCGACACCGTGTTCCTGTCCTGGAACGCGGCTGACGCCCACCAACTTGCGGCTTGAACAACAAATCACTTCTCAGCAGGGAGTAAAAAACATGAAAACCAAAGTAACGAAAAAGGGACTGAACCGGCGCACGGTATTGAAAGGCGGCGCTGTCGCCGTCGGGGCGGCGGCGGGGTCGGGGGCGATCACCGGCTTCCCGACGATCTGGGCGCAGAACATCAAGGACGTGACGCTGCGCCAATTCGGCACCGGCGTGTCGAACCTCAACGAAGTCGCCAAGAAAGTGAAGGAAGATCTTGGCTTCACGTTGAAAATGACCGCGCTCGATTCCGACAGCGTGACCCAGCGCGCGGCGACGCAGCCGAAATCCTTCGACATCGCCGATATCGAGTACTGGATCTGCAAGAAGGTCTGGGGCGCCGGCAACCTGCAGGCGATGGACGTGTCGAAGATCAAGAATTACGACAAGATCGTCGGCATCTTCAAAAGCGGGAAGCTGACGCCGACATCGACCATCGCGCAGGGCACCGCGCCGCACACCGTCGGCTTCGTGGAAGGACCCGGCGGCAAGCGCTTCGCCGATAAAGAGACCGGCTGGATGACGCTCATCCCGACGATCTACAACGCGGACACGCTCGGCATCCGGCCCGATCTCATCAAGCGGCCGATCGACACCTGGGCCGAGTTGCTGAACCCCGAATTCAAGGGAAAGGCCTCGATCCTCGACATCTCGTCGATCGGCATCATGGACGCCGCGATGGTGTGCGAGGCGATGGGCGAGATCAAATACGGCGACAAGGGCAACATGACCAAGGCGGAGATCGACAAGACGATGCAGATCTTCACCGAGGCGAAGAAGGCCGGGCAATTCCGCGCCTTCTGGAAGTCCTTCGACGAGAGCGTGAACCTGATGGCGTCGGGCGAGGTGGTGATCCAATCGATGTGGTCGCCGGCGATCACCGCCGTGCGTTCCAAGGGCATCCCGTGCGTCTACCAGCCGCTGAAGGAAGGCTACCGGTCGTGGGGCGGGGGCATCGGATTGTCGTCCAACCTCAAGGGCATCGAATTGGACGCGGCCTACGAATACATCAACTGGTATCTCGACGGCTGGGTCGGCGGCTTCCTGATGCGCCAGGGCTATTACTCGGCGGTGCCGGAGACGTCGAAGAAATTCATGTCGGCCGACGAGTGGGGTTTCTGGTTCGAAGGCAAGCCCGCCGCCAAGGACATCGTCAATCCGTTCGGCCAGGTGATGGAGAAGGCGGGCACGGTGCGCGACGGCGGCTCGTTCTATGATCGCATGGGCGCGGTCGCGTGCTGGAACGCGGTCATGGACGAGAATCGGTACATGGTCCGTAAATGGAACGAGTTTATCGCGGCTTGATCAGGCGATAGGATGATTTCCGGTCCGGCGGTTCGCCGCCGGGCCGACCCGTTTCGTTGCGAGTGACCATGGCCCTTGCCGATCACAGCCCGGCGGCTCCCGCCCTTTCCGATGCGCCGCCGAGAACGCGGATGCCAAGGACCGACGGCGTCGGCGCGTGGCTGCAGATTACGCCGCTGATGACGGTGCTGACGCTGTTCCTCGTCGTGCCCATCGTCACCATCGCCGTCGTTTCCTTCTGGGGCTACAACGAGTGGTCCTTCTTCCCCGATTTCACGCTGGAGAATTACGAGTATCACCTGACCGCCAAGGTGACGTGGCAGACCTATCTGACCACCGTCAAATACGTTGCCCTGACGTGGATCTTCACCGTGGTGATCGGATTCACGGTGGCGTATTTCCTGGCGTTCCACGTCCGGTCGCTGACCTGGCAGATTGCGCTCTTCCTGGTCTGCACGATCCCGTTCTGGACGTCGAACATCATCCGGATGATTTCCTGGATTCCCTTTCTCGGGCGCGAAGGGCTGGCCAACAACGCGCTGATCGCGGTGGGCGCAATCGACAAGCCGCTGGAGTTTTTGCTGTTCTCGGATTTCGCGGTGATCCTGGCCTTCGTGCACCTCTATGCGCTGTTCATGGTCGTGCCGATCTTCAACACGATGATGCGGATCGATAAGTCCCTGATCGAGGCGGCGCGCGATGCGGGCGCCAGCAGCTTCCAGACGCTGACCAATGTGATCATCCCGCTGTCCAAGCCGGGCATCATGATCGGCTCGATCTTCGTCGTGACGCTGGTGATGGGGGATTTCATCACCGTGCGCTTTATGTCGGGGTCGCAATCGGCGTCGGTCGGGCGGCTCATCCAGAATGAGATTTCCCTGCTGCAATATCCGGCGGCGGCCGCCAGCGCGGTGGTCCTGCTGATCACCGTGCTGCTGATGATCGGCATCATGATGCGCTTCGTGAACATCCGGAAGGAGCTGTGATGGGCGACAAGCGCGGACGCGGGTTCTATTTCCTGGCGGCGTTCTTCACGCTGTTCGTGCTGTTCCTGTACGGGCCGGTGATCACCATCGGCATCCTGTCCTTCCAGGGGCCGAAGGGTGGCCTGACCTTTCCGATGAACGGGGTGTCGGTGCATTGGTTCTGGAACCTGTTCGAACAGCAGGCGGTCGGCGATTTCTGGGGATCCTTCTCGCGCTCGCTTGTCCTCGGCCTGATCGTGATGATGTTGACCCTGGTCATTTCCGTCATGGCGGGGCTCGCTTTCCGCAAGAACTTCCGCGGTTCGTCGGTCGTCTTCTACCTGACCATCGCCAGCCTGATCATCCCTTCGATCCTGATCTCACTCGGCATCGGGCTGATCTTCAACATCGTCGACCTCGACGTGCACTGGTCGACCTCGGGGCTGGGCGCGCATCTCACCTGGACCTTGCCGTTCGGCCTGCTCATCATGTTCGCGGTGTTCAACCGGTTCGATAAATCCTACGAGGAGGCGGCGCGTGATCTCGGCGCGACCCCCTGGCAGACGATCCGGCATGTTGTGCTGCCGATCATCGCGCCGAGCCTGATCGGCGTCGCGTTGTTCGGGTTCACCTTGTCCTATGATGAGTTTGCGCGCACGCTGCTGACAGCCGGGTCGGACAACACGCTGCCGCTGGAGATCTTCGGCATGACCACAAACGTCACCACGCCGGTGCTCTACGCGCTCGGCACGCTGACGACGACCTTCTCCTTCGTGATCATCGCGCTGTGTCTCGGCGGTGTCGCTCTGTTGCGGCGGCGTCGGGCCAAGTTCGGGTCGGACGCCGGCGACGGCATGGCCTAGGCGATGCGGCTTCTCGTCATCAATCCCAACACGACCGCCGAAATGACCGAAAGCGTCGCGGCGGCGGCGCGCCTGGCCGCGCGGCCGGGGACGGAGATCGTCGCCCTGAACCCGCCGGAGGGTCCGGCGTCGATCCAGGGACCGGAGGACGGCGCCGCCGCCTTGCCCGGGCTGTTCGCGCTGTTCGACGCGGAGGTGGTGGAGAAGGGCGGATACGACGGTTTGATCATCGCCTGTTTCGACGACACGGGATTGCTGGACCTGAAGGACCGGTCGCCGGTCCCGGTGATCGGCATCGGCGAGGCGGGCTATCACGCGGCGATGTTGGCCGGACGCCTGTTCTCCGTCGTGACGACGCTCGCCGTCTCGGTACCGGTGCTCGAAGAGAATATCGCTCGTTACGGATTCGCCTCCCGCTGCGCTAAGGTGCGGGCGGCGGGCGTGCCGGTGCTCGATCTGGAATTCGCGCGGGAGGTGGCGGAGCGGAAGGTGGCGGAGGAGGCCGAACGTGCGATCGCGGAGGACGACTGCGACGCCATCGTGCTGGGCTGTGCCGGCATGGCCGATCTGGCGCGGGACATGCGCATGCGGTTCGGTATTCCCGTGGTCGATGGCGTGGCCGCCGCCGTGACGCTGGCCGAAGCGCTGGCGAGCGCCGGGCTTGGCGCTGTGGGAAGAGGAGAGCGACGATGAGCGATCTGGTGATCCGGGCGGTCGGCGCCGATGAATTCCAAACCGCCATCGATTGGGCGATGGGGGAGGGCTGGAACCCGGGTCTGGACGATCTAGCGGTGTTCCACGCGGCGGACCCGCACGGATTCCTGATGGGGTTCCGCGACGGCGCGCCGGTGTCTTCCATCTCGGTCGTCCGCTACGGCGACGACTACGGCTTCCTCGGATTCTACATCGCGCATCCCGACGCGCGGGGGACCGGCGCGGGGATTGCGATATGGAACGCCGGGATGGCGCATCTCGACGGCCGGACCGTCGGCCTCGACGGCGTCGTCGACCAGCAGGAGAATTACAAGAAAAGCGGGTTCGTCCTGGCGGGCCGCAACATCCGCTACACGGGCGTTCCGAAACTCGGCGCCGTTGATGCGGGTGGGGTCGCCATCCGGGATGTGGCGCAGGCCGACCTTACGGCGCTCCTGCCGTATGACCGCGCCTTTTTTGGTGCGCCGCGCGACGGTTTCGCGACGGTATGGGCCTGCCCGGCGTCGGGAACCCGCCGCCAGGGTAAGATCGCGATTGTGGACGGTAGTTTGGCCGGATATGGCGTCATCCGGGAGTGCATCCGGGGCTACAAGATCGGGCCGTTATTCGCCGATTCCGAAGCGGTCGCCGAGGCCTTGTTCGCCGGCTTGGTCGGCGCGGTCGCGCCCGGATCAGACATCTCCATTGATCCGCCGGAAGGCAACAAGGCCGCGACGGCCTTTGCCGAACAGGCGGGTATGGCGCCGGTGTTCGAGACCGCCCGCATGTACAAGGGGACGGCCCCGGACCTGCCGATCGATTGCATCTACGGACTGACGACCTTCGAATTGGGGTAGGTCGGAGCGGCGAAGGCTCGAACCGATGGCAGATGCTTCGAGACGGGCCTCTCGGCCCTCCTCAGCATGAGGCACGCCCCTTATATCAAAACACCACTTCATCCGGAGGAGCCGCGGCCGGCGGCGTCTCGAAGGATGGGCGATGGGGCTCCGGCCGTCGATATCAGCGCGCCGCGTCCGTAAACTCGATCTCGACGGCCCCCAGCCCACCGAAATCACAGACCGCCGTATCGCCCGGCTTCACGCCGATCAATCCTGTGCAGGTGCCGGTGGAGACGATCTCGCCAGCTTTCAAGCCGCGTCCGTCCGCTGACAGTTTGTTTGCGAGCCATTGAAGGACGTTGAACGGATGGCCGAGAACTTCGGCGCCGGTGCCGCGTTTGCGTTCCTCGCCGTTGACCGAAGCGACCACTTCGTGATGGCCAAGGTCCAGGTCGCGCCAGATCGTGGCCCATTTTGCATGCGCGAAGGCGATATTCACGCTGCCGTCGGCCGTGGCGAGCGCGCGGCCCAGTTTGGTGAAACCCCTCTCGAAGCGGGTGCCGACCACTTCGACCGCGCCGGCGACGGCATCGATCGCGCTGATGGCTTCATCGCGAGAGTAGTCGGGTTTTCGGGGCGGCAGGTCGCGGCCGAGCCGGAAGGCAAATTCGCCCTCGATTGCGGGAATATGCTCCGGGAAGATCGCGATCGTCGCCGGGCTGGCATGGACGGTCGGGGCGAACAGCGGGCCCGCGCCCGGTTCGTCGGTACCAAGTTTCTCTTGCGCTTCGCGGCTGGTCGACCCCACTTTGAACCCGACCTGTTGCATACCCGACGCGGCGGCGATTTCCCGCTGCACCGCATAGGCGTCGTCAAGCGACAGGGCATCGGGACGCGGGACGGTGCCGCCGTGCAGGCGGGCGTGTAACAGTGCTTCGGCCAAGGGCGTCATTTTCCTTCCTCGAACCAGGCTTTCTTGTCGAAGGCGACGTGGTCCCCGAAGTAATGTATCGCGCCGTCGAGGCCGACCACCGACTCCTTGGTGTAGGTCCGCGTCGGGCCGCCGATCTCGTCCACGTTGTCGTATTTCGCCAGCCAGTTGCTGGGCGTCTGCAGCGTGCTCTGCCGCTGGACCATGTCCCAGATGTAATAGTGATGCGGGATCACCACCTTCGGCTTCAGGGTGTCCACGATATGGTTCACCGCACCGAAACCGATGACATGCTGCGAGTTGTCCACGGGAATGAGCGCGATATCGATGTCGCCGACGGCGTCCCAGATCTCGTCCGAGAGCTGGGCCCGGTTGTCGCCCCAATGCAGGATGCGCAGGCCGCCGGTCTCGATGACGATCAGGCAATGGTCCCAGGAGCGAGGATTGTTCGGCGGTTCGATATCGGTCCCGTGAAAATGCTTGTGGATCTTCTTGAAGTCGTAGATCGCGCAGCAGGAGTCGGTCGCGTGCTTGTCGGCGATGCCGTGGATCGTCAGGTCCGAGAAGGTATAGGTGCCGATCAGCCGGTCGAGCAGGACATGGGCGTCGAGCCGGTGCAGCGCGTCGTGGTCGAAATGCGCGTGCGTCGAGACGCCGACATCCACCTCTGTGATGGGGAAGTCGTGGAAATACCAATCCCATTTGTGCGACGGGTGGTTGCGCCACGGATCGACCATCACGGTGATGCCCTTGGGCGTGGTGATCCGGAAGGCCGAACTGCCGAAATAAGCCAGCTCGACCGGGCCGTCCGCCGGCGGTGTCTTGTCCGCCTGCAACGCGATCATGCGGTTGTGGTTGGTCGCGAACTGCCATGCGTTGAGGCCGGTATCGATATCGGTCATGGGGCGATGTCCTCTGTCGAAAAGCCGCCTGCGTCCTCCGTTTCGAGCCGGTGGGACCGCCTGCGGCCTGGGTCAATAGAATTGCTGGGGCAGCCAGATGGCGATTTCCGGATAGATCAGCAGCAGCGCGAGCAGCGCGAACATGGCGAGCAGGAACGGCACCGCCCCGACGCTCACGTCGTTGAAATCGCCGCCGCGCGCCCGGATGCCGTGCACCACATACAGGTTGATGCCGATCGGCGGGGTGATCAGCGCCGCTTCCATCAGCACGGTGATGAGAATCCCGAACCAGATCGGGTCGAAACCCATATGCATGACGATGGGGAAGACGACGGGGATCGTCGTCAGCATCATCGACAGCGTCTCCATGAACATGCCGAGGATGATGTAGAAGCAGATGATCACGATCATCGTCTGCATCGGCGTCCAGCCGAGCTCTTCGATCGTTTGCAGCATCGCCTGCGTGACGCCCATGAAACCGAGCACGAAGTTCAGGAACACGGCCGCCAGGATGATCAGCATGATCATCGCGCTGGAGCGCATGGTGCCTTCGAAGGCCTGTTTCAGCATGTCGACGGTCAGCGCGCGGTTGTAGGCCGCGATCCCGAGGGCGAAGACGACGCCGATCGAGGCGGCCTCCGTCGGGGTCGCGATCCCGGCGTAGATCGACCCGACGACCGCTAGAAACAAAAGTAGGGGCGGCAGCAGGTCAGGCAGCACGCGAATGCGCTGCGCCCAGCTGGTTTCGATCTTGTCGCCGCCCCATTTCGGCCGGAACAGGCAGGCGACCAGGATAACGCCCATGAACAGCCCGGCCAGCAACAGTCCCGGGAAGATGCCGGCGAGGTAGAGTTCCGGCACCGAGGAATCGGTCAGCAACCCGTAGATGATCAGGTTGATCGAGGGCGGGATCAGGATGCCGAGCGTGCCGCCCGCCGCCAGCGACCCAAGGAACAGCCGTTCGTTATAGGCGTGTTTCTCGATCTCGGGATAGGCGACGGTGCCGACGGTCGCCGCCGTCGCGACGCTGGACCCGGACGACGCCGCGAAGATCGCGGACGACCCGATATTGGCGTGCATCAGTCCGCCCGGCAGCCAGGACAACCATTGAATGACCGCGTTGTACATCCGCAGCGCGATGCCGGCGCGCAGCATGATCTCGCCGAGCAGGATGAACATCGGGATGGCGACCAGGATGTACTCGATGCTCTGTTCCCAGACGAAGTCGCCGAGCATCAGCGACCGGCGTCCCCGCATGAACATCTCGTCCAGGGTCAGGCTGAGGATGCCCAGGACGGCGGCGATCGGCACCGCCGCGACGACGAGGAGCAACAGAATCCCGACGATCAGAAGGGGCATGGTCGACACCCCGGCATTGCTGCATGCGGCGGTTCGCTATGGCCGGACAGCGAGTCAGACATGGGTCTCTTCGGAGATTTCTTCTTCGACGGTCCGTACGCCGGCGATCCGGTTGACCGTGGCCCAATCCCGCCGGACCATCGCGACGAACCCGTAAACCGCGACGAAGATCAGCGTAAGCAGGAAGAATCCGAGTCCCGAGACCCAGAAAATCTGCGGAATCCACAAGGGGGTCGCCAGAGTTGTCTGCGCCGTCGCATCCTGTTCGACATTTTCCAGAAACAGAACGAAGGCCTTGGTCGTCAGAAGATAGATGTAATAGAGCAGCAGCAGCAGGCCGATCATGTCGAGAAAGGCGCGCGGCCGGGCGCTCAACAGGTTGTACAGAAAATCGATGCGGATATTGGACCGGTTCAACAGGCAATAGGAATAGGCCCAGGTGGTGCTGGCGGCGAACACGTAACCGCTGATTTCGTCGGCGCCGCTGATGGTGAAGCCGATGAATTTCCGGGACAGCACGTCCAGGGTCACCATCATTGCGGACAGCAGCAGCGCCAAGCCGCCGCACCAAACGGCGACGCGGGAAGCCGCCATGAACTTGTCGTGGAGCACGCTGAACATGCTGGTTTGCCGCCCACCGATTCCGACCGCCGTGCAGATGCTGCCGTCATCTGCACGGCATTATGAGAATCGGAAAGGCGGGCTGCCTACTCGGAAGCCGTGATGCCGACGACCTTGCCGACGGTGGCGTTCCATTCGGCGGTGCATGCCGCACCGCACCGTTTGGCCCAACGCTTGACCACGACGTCCTGCGCGATCTTCTTCAGCATCGCCTGATCGGCCGCCGTGGGCGTGATCGGAACCATGCCGCCGGTCTCGCCCTTATCACAGGGGCCGGCCGCGTTGCAGTCCATGCCCTTCTGATCGAGCGTCTTGGTGAAGGCCCACGCCTCGTCTTCCATCTTCTTGGCTTCGGACATGATCAGCTTCTGCGTGTCGGCGTTCAGGTCTTTCCAGGTGTCCATGTTGATCGCGGTGAAGGTCGCCGCGTAGCCCACGCGAACGCGGATGTTATGCGTGACCACCTGCCACCACTTGGCGTTATAGGCCGGCATCGTGCCGGTGATGCCGCAGTCCGCGACGCCCTTCTGCAGGGCCGGGACGACCTCGGCGAAGGCGATGGTGACCGCGCTGGCGTCGAGACCTTCGATGAAGTCGCCAAGCGTCCGGCTATAGGTGCGGATCTTCTTGCCCTTGAGGTCCTTCAGCGAGACGTTCTTGAGGCTGCGGTCCTTCATGTTGCACCACAGCTGCTGGCTCGGGAAAGTGTAGATGTTGATGAGTTTCGCGTTGTACTTGTCCGCGACTTCCCGCTCCAGAATCGGCCGGTAGGCGTTCACCGCCTTGCGGTAGGTATCGAAATCCTGGATGACCCCGGCGAGGTCGATGCCTTCGAGCGCGGGGCTGGCTTTGGCGCTGTAGGAGGTGAGGGCGTGCACGGCGTCATAGGCGCCTTTCTTCAGGCCCGACATCACCTCGTAGCCTTTAATCCCCAGTTCGGTATACGGCTTGGCGTTCGCCGTCAGCTTGCCGCCGGATGCCTTGGGGAGCCGCTCGTTCCAGAACTTGCTCTCGAATTCCTTCCAGTTCTCGAGGAAGCCCCACGTCCCGACGACTTCGAAGTTGTATTTCTGAACTTCCGCCGCTGCGGGCGCGATCGCCGTCGCGCCCAAACCGGCGGCGACAGCCCCGGCCATAATTACCCGTTTTATCTGCATCGAATGCCTCCCTGTTTATCGTCTCGATCTTATTGATCTTGGACTTGAGTATGTTTCGGACGATTGAAATCGGCGTTGGCTTTTTTTGCGTTGATGCTTCTTGTTCGCGTCCCCACGATTTCATCGAAATTTCCGAAGAATTAGAAGGAACCAGCCAAGCCGGGTCGTCAAGTCAAAATGAGGTGTTGAGCCGCATGAATCTACACGGCAGGGTTGGACAAATCCTTGCTGCGGCCGGCCGTAGGGCCATAGACTGCGGGGGTGTCGCCGCCGGCCGCGTCATTATCCTTTCCCGTCCCGATAAGGAGAAAACAGCATGCCTCGTGTCAGCGAGATCGGTCCGGAGAAGCTGCCGGAAGACGCGCGCGAAGTCTTTCGGCGTTACTGCACGGAATACGGCCCGTTCGAAAACCAGGCGAAGGTTTTCGCCCATCGGCCGCCGGCGGTTCGGCACATTATGGGGCTGCTGCTCGATCTGGCCGATGAAGCGGTGCTGCCGAAGCGGTACTTGGAGATCGCCCTGGTCGTGGTGTCGAAGCTGAACGAATGCACATATTGCGTGGCGCATCACGCGCCGCGGCTGGCGGGGCAGGGCTTTGACCCGGCCGCGACCGACAGCATCCTGGATGACGTGGTGCCTGGCTTCGATGAAGTCGATCTGCTCGTCCGGGATTACGCGGTCCAGGTAACCGAAAAACCGCAATACATGCGCGATGCCATTTTTGATGGACTGCGCGAGCACTTTTCCGAGGAACAGATCGTCGAACTGACGCTGCGCATCGGGCTTTGCGGCTTTTTCAACCGCTTCAACGACGCCTTGCAGATCAGCATGGAAGACGAGGTCGCGTAAGACTCGGCGGAATAGTGCGCGACGCGATGTGACCGATCAGGACATTTGCGATTGCAGGAAATTCTGCTTGCCGATCTTATCGACGAGGCTGAGCTTCGTTTCGAGCCAATCCACATGTTCTTCCTCGGAGTCGAGAATGCTCCGCAGGAGTTCACGGCTTACGTAGTCGGCCTTTTCCTCGCAACAGGCAATCGCTTCCCGAAGATCTGGAATGGCGATCATTTCGAGTTTGAGGTCGCATTTCAGGATTTCAACAGGATCCTCGCCGATCATCAGCTTCCCTAGGTCCTGAAGGTTCGGCAGTCCTTCGAGAAAGAGAATGCGTTCGATCAATTGGTCCGCATGCTTCATCTCGTCGATGGATTCGTGCTTTTCATGCTCGGCCAACTCGCCGAAGCCCCAGTCGTCCAGCATGCGGGCATGCAGAAAATACTGATTAATTGCCGTTAGCTCGTTGAACAGGATTTTATTGAGGTGTTTGATAACCTCAGTGTCGCCTTTCATAAGGCCTCCAGCACTAGGTGAAACTGAAATTTTAACAATTCCAATCTAGTGCCATTGCCTTGGCGTTTAAAGAAGAAAATACAATAAACAAACGTCTCGCCGAGAAGTCCCGGCAAGAATCAAGTGTATTCAACAACATCCCAGCAGCGGCGCATTCGGCGACCGCTGCCCGGCTGGATCAGTCCGCGCCGCCGGCGATATCCTGCATACGGCGAAGCTTGGACCTGACCTCCTGACAGCAACGTCCGCATTGTGGCTTGCAGCCCAAGCACTCGTAAACCGCCGACATCGACGAAACGCCGGAGGCAAGGGCCTCCTCGACCTGCGTTTCCGTCAGCGCATTGCAGATACACACATACATATGGCGTGCAGCCCCGTTACGACGCGATGCGTCACTCGATTGGTAAAAGAATAACTATACAGAAATTTATTTGCAAGTCGTTATCAGTTGCAATATTCATTTTTTACCGCTTAAGATAGGGTGGATCGGGCGGTGTTTATGTCGCAAAATCATAGCGCGCTTCGTCGGGCCAAGGGAAATACAGGGAAAATCATGGGCATCGGAGAAAAAGTTGGGGGAGTCAAAGGATTCTCCTGTAAGACGGCAGTTTTGAACGCATATCAGAACCTCCGGGAAACCGGCTTGGATGACGCCGGATCGTTCCAGGCGGCCGTTCGGGTCTATCGGCATCATCATCCTGAGATCGGGCCGGCCGATGCGAACTACCGGGTTGCCGATTGGATCGGCGGCGTCGAAAAAGTCTGCACGGGATCCTAATCTCAAAGGGCTCGTTGCACTGCCCTGACGTGGATGAACGGGGCAAAATCTCTCTTTTTGCCGGATGCGTGCGTTGACCCAATTCAGCGTGGGTCATTCGACTCCTGAAGTCCTTCAACTTTCAAAAAACGATCGAAAACCGAAAGCGGGCGATGTTAAAGACACCGCCCGCCCGCGTGGGCGGCTTGTACCCTGGGGAGGGAGGCCACGCCAAATCAGCAAGTTTTCATGCGCATTATATATTGCGAATGACTCGCAATTGCAATAAATAATAACAGTCTTTTCGAGATCGGGACGGTGGGAGAGGAAAACGGAATGGATGACTTGCGGGATTTTGCGGTGGACCGAGTCGGGGATGCAGAACCGCCACCGGTCGCGTTTCAGGCGCTGCGGTTTGCGGAACAATTCACCATCTGGTCCGTCCGAAAATGGGTCGACCAAATGCGCGCCGCGCCGAAAGACGTTTCGCCGATCCGGGCGGTGTTCGACGAAGCGGCCGTCGGCGCCGCGTTCGGGGCATTCGATCATTTTCTGCGCCTGGTCGTGACCGGCGCCCGCCGCCAGATCGAGATCAACTGTCCGTCCTGTCGTGCGGTGAGTTCCGACGAACAAACGATGTTGGCGTTGGTCGCGGCATTGCAGGCGGGAGACAAGATGACAGGCTACATTCTGCTCGGCGAATGGCTGCATCCGGCGGCGGTTCGGTTGGCGTATGATCCCGTCCAATTTGTCGCCGACGTCTTCGATGATGCGGAAATCACCATACACGCGCAAATCCGGCACGAGCCGAGACCGATCGCGGGTCAACGGGTTCACTAGCGACGCTATATCCGCAAAGCTCTGGCCAATTCGGCCGTGTCGTCGATCGCGTGGATTTCAAGTTCCTTGTCGCGGCCGCGGATGGGCGCGGTATGCCGTGTAAACCGACCTAGATCGAGGCCCGCCGTCTCGGCAACGGCTTGCGAGACGACGACCGCGCAGCCGTAGGTCTTGGTGAGCGCTTCCAACCGCGCCGCGATGTTGACGGTATCGCCGACCGCCGTCAGGGTCGGCGCGTCGGGCGGCCCCATGGTGCCGACGATGGCCTCGCCGCAATGCAGCCCGATCCCCATCCGCAACGACTGTCCGAGTTCGGTCCCGAGCGTCTCGTTCAACCGGTCCAGCCGCCGGTGGAGGGTGACAGCGCCCTCCAAGGCCTCGCGGCAGCCGGCGTCGACGCCCGACCGCAAGCCGTAGATCGCCATCAATCCGTCGCCGTTGAATTGCGCGTAGTGGCCGCCGGTTTCGCGCAACCCCGCCGACATCTCGGCGAAGAACTGGTTGAGGATGAAGACCGTGTCGTAGGGCAGCAGGCGCTCGCCGAGCGCCGTCGACTCACGCAGGTCGAGGAACATGATGACCGCGGCCTGTTCGTGCCCTTGCACGCTGCCGAGTTGGCGCGCCGCTTGCGCCGTCGCGGTCGGCGGCAGCAACGGAACGATCGAAATGTCCCGGCGCGGGCGTGTCTGGCAGGCGAGACGCACGTTTGCCGGCGCCTCGATGCGGCGCAGCGCCGTCGCCTCCGTATCGTTCGGTCGGGGCAGGGTCTGCCCGCCGTCGCTCACCCGGACCCGGCAGGTGGTGCAACGGCCGCGGCCGCCGCAGACCGAGGCATGCGGAATGCCGGCGGCGCGGATCGCTTCCAACATGGTCGAGCCGACCGATGCGGTGACCACTGCGCCCGACGGCATTTGCAGCCGATAGGCGCCGATCCGGCTGCGAACCATTCGACGGATTTGTCGGGCGGCGAGGACGACGATCAAAAGGCCGGCCATCACCGACAAGGCGATCGGCTCCAGCCTGGAATGGACTTCCGCCATAGACGGGTCGCTGGGTTGCAGCGGGGCGAGAAGCGCGTCGGTCCATCCCGGCACCAGGCTGGCCGCATCCACCGCGAGACCGGCGCGCACGAAACCCATCAGCGCCAACGTCGGCAACAGGGCCGCGCCGAGCAGCAGGTAGGGTTGCGCGGTCGGGTACCATGTCTTCAGCCGCAGCCAAAAATGCAGTCCGACGACCATGTGGCCCCAGACGATCGCCATCAGCAGAATCTGTTTCGCGGTCCCCGCAGGGTTTTGCCAGAGGATCGTCACGAGTTGCGGATAGGTGAGGTCGATGTCGAGAAGCTCAAGCCGCGCGCGCGTGCCGATAATATGGCCGGCGGCGAGCGGCAGCATCAAAAGACCGAACCCCAGTTGGATCGCTTCCCACAGCTTAAGGCGCAGATTGCTGCGCTGATACAGCGACCACAACGCCAGCAGGAAATGCGTCAGGAGCGATCCATACAGCAGCGCCGTTCCGATGGGATTGTGCCAGAACAGGGTAACCGTCTTGCGCATCGCTTCCATCGCGTCGAGCGACAGCAGCCCCGCGGCATGATTGAAAAAATGAAGGATGAGGTAGACGGCCAGGACGAGGCCGGTCGTCAGCCGAAGGCGCCGGACTAGCATGGCATGGTCATCGAAACCCTCTCCGCCGCGGTGCAGTCACGAATTATAGTGTACCCTTACCCGTTAAAGGCGCGGGCCTGTGAGGAAAAAATGACGCGGCCGACCAACTTGATCCTGTTCATGGCGGATAATCATTTCCGCGACTACGCCGGCTGCTATGGTCACCCGGCGGTTCGGACGCCGACGATCGACCGGATCGCCGCATCCGGCGTACGGTTCGCCAAGGCCTACGCCGCATCGGCGGTCTGCTGTCCGGCGCGGGCGGCCATCGCGACCGGCCGGTTTCCGCATCAAACCAGGTATTGGGATAACGCGTTGGTTTATGACGGAAAGATACCGAGCTGGCATCGCCGCCTGCGGGAGCAGGGGCACACCGTGACCTCGATCGGGAAATTGCATTACCGGGAGGAGGGGCCGGACTACGGATTCACGGAATCGCAAATCCCGATGCATATCGTGGAGAGCAGGGGCGCATTGTTCGGGCTGCTGCGCGCCACACCGGACGGCGAGCGCGCCCGGCCGTCGCCGCGGCTGCAATACAGCCGCACCGGCATCGGCGATGACAGCGATTATGTGGTCTACGACCGCGAGATTACCGAAAAGGCCATTGCATGGCTTAACGAACACTCGGCGCAGAGTGACAAACCCTGGGTGCTGTTCGTGTCCTATGCCGCGCCGCATCCGCCCTTCGTGGTGCCGCAGCGGTTGATGGATCTGTATCCGCCAGAGGCCATGCCGCTGCCGCCGCAGTTCCGCGCGGGCGAGCAACCGCATCATCCGGCCGCCGACCACATTCGGCGTTTGCATGAGTTCGAAGGTCTCGCGACCGAGGATTTCGTGCGCCGGACGGTGGCCGGCTATTGCGCGCTGATCACCCATATGGACGAGCAGATCGGCGCGGTCATGAAGGTCGCCGAAGACCTTGATCTATTGTCGACCACGCGGATCCTGTACACGTCCGACCACGGCGAGGCGGCGGGTCATCACGGTCTATTCGCCAAGTCGATCGTCTACGACCACTCAATCAGCGTGCCCTTCGTCATGGCCGGGCCGGGGATCATGCCCGGCGGCGTGGTCGATCAGATCGTAAATCACGTCGACCTGTTTCCAACGATCGTCGAAACGGTGGGCGGAAAGCTCGAAGCGGAAGACGCCGACCTGTTAGGCGTCTCGCTGTGGCCGGCGATCGCTGGCGACGAGTCCGATCGGTTCGGCTTCAGCGAATATCACGGGCATGGCTCGAAGACCGGGATGTTCGCGTTCCGGCGCGGGCGCTACAAGCTTCTGTACTTCGTCGATATGCCCTTGCAGCTGTTCGACCTGGAGGCCGACCCGGGCGAAACCAACGACCTTTCGGGCACCGACGCAGGCCGCCGTCAGGTTGCGGCGTTGGAGGCCGAACTGCGCACCATCCTGAACCCGGAAGAGGTGGACCGGCGGGCGAAGGCGGATCAGCGTGCGCAGATCGAGCGCATGGGCGGCGTCGAGGCCTGTCTAAGCAAGTGCAATTACCTCAACAATCCCGTGCCGGGGAAGGAGCCCGAGCTGTTCGGTTTCGACGGCAAGGCGTGACCGCCTACCAGCCATCCTCCACATCGCGGACCGAGGTTTCCGGGATCAGGTTCTTTTGTTGGCGCTCCAGCGTCATCCGGCCGTTCTCCAGGTAGTCGCCCGCCGCGGCGCGCTGGGCCGCCGCGTCCCAGGCATCGGTCCAGTCGCCGAGCGAATAGCCGAACCAGGGATTGGTCTCGCGCACCGGCGGCAGGCCGAGCTTGTCCCACAGCGCCTTGGCGCGCTCCATATACTCCTTGGTCGGCAGGGCGAGCGGCGGCATGTCGCTCTTCATCGTGGCGTCGATCAGCAGGGTCGAATCCTCTTCGCCGCTGTGTTCGCGCTTCGGCCCGTGGCCTTGTCCCCGGTGTTCGAGGATTTGCACGTCCTCGACCGGATTATGCCGGTAGGCCATCGCCCAGAGCAGGGCGTCCGCGTTGGCCGGATCGATATCCTCGTCGACCGCGATGCAGATCTTGCTGCAGTCGCCCTTGAAGGAGGCAGTGCCGTACAGCGCGCGCCAGATTTCCGTCTTAGGCACGCCGCGTTCGAAGGTGATGATGCTGACGCGCAGCAATCCGGTTAGCGGTTCGTGCAAGGAAACCTTCGTAACGCCCCGGACGGAAAGGGTGTTTTGTAGATGCGCGAGGAACAGCGGTTCGTACGCGACCTTCTTCATCACGCTGGATTCGCTGGGGGCGACTTGGCTGATATAGGACGGGATGACCGGCTTCGCCTTATGGGTGATCGCGGTCACCCGCATCGGCATGTTGAACTCTTCCAGCGCCACGTGGCCGTGCGATTCGCCGAAGGGGCCTTCCGGCTCGACATTTTCGGTGTCGATCAGCCCCTCGATCACGAGTTCGGATTCGGCGGGCACAAGCAGGTCGATTGTCTTGGCCTTGACCATGTTGATCGGCGCGCCCGCCAGGCCGCCGGCGACATCCACTTCGTCCATGCCGACCGGGAGTTTCTGCGGCCCCATGAAAGCGACATAAGGCGGGCAGCCGAGGACGATGGCGCACGGCATCTTCTCGCCGCGTTGCTTGAATTTCTGGTAGTGCACGTAGCCGCCCGCGCCGCCGACCCGCGTGGCCATCCGGACGACCAGCCGGTCGGGCGCCTTCAGGCCGCAGCGATAGGTGCCCATGTTCTGCACCCCCGTCTCGGGGTCGCGGGTGATCGTGTTGGTCGAGGTGAGGGTGGGCGCGGCATCGAATCCCGGCGTCGAAACGGGGATCGGCAGGGCGTCCAACCCATTGCCTTCGCCCAACAGGTCGTCGCCGGTCAGCACCACGTCATGGCAGGGCGCTTCCTCGACGATCACCGGCGGGATGGGGTTGGCGATGGCGGCTTGCCATTTCGGACCGATCTCCTCGACCGGCGCCTCCATCCCTTCGCTATAGATGGCGGGGTTCGCGGCGAGGGCGCCCACCACCACCGGCATGTCGAAGGCGCGGCCTTTACCGTCCTTGATATTGGTGAAGAGAAACGCCTTGCGGTCGTTTTCGGCGATGCCGCCGCAGAACTGCCACCGCACCAAGGGATGCATCTCGGCGTCCTTGTCCACCGGTTCGTCGATGGTTTGCAGCAGGCCGGCCTCATCCAACGCTTTCAGGTGTTCCTGGAGGTCCCGGTACGGGCGCTTGGCGGTCATGCGAATGGCCCCGCTATTCTGGCTCTGACATGGTTCGATACAGTTCAATGCAAAGGAGCCGCCAACGGTAACGCTGGCGGCTCCTTATAGTGTGGCACGAACCCCGGGGTTCGTGAAATCTGGCGGGAGGGGCGGCTTACCACTCGCCCGTGTTCGGCATGGACTCCCACGGTTCTTGCGGGGGAAGGGCCTCGCCCTTCTGAAGAAGCTCGATGGAGATGCCGTCCGGGGACCGGACGAACGCCATATGTCCGTCGCGCGGCGGGCGATTGATGGTGACGCCATTGTCCATCAGCCGTTGGCAAAGGTCGTAGATGTTATCCACGTCATAGGCAAGGTGGCCGAAATTGCGGCCGCCGGTATAGTCTTCCGGGTCCCAGTTGTAGGTCAGTTCCACCATCGGAGTCCGCGTTTCCTCGGCGCGTTCCACGTCGTCCTTCCCGGCGAGGAAGACAAGGGTGAAGCGCCCTTTCTCGCTCTCGCGGCGGCGAATCTCCACCAAACCGAGTTTATTGCAGTAAAAATCGAGCGATTTTTCCAGGTCCTTCACGCGGACCATCGTGTGCAGATATTTCATGCAAACCCTCCTGTTCACTTTAAGATAGTAACTGCGACCCGGCGGTTTGAAAGTCAAATCTGCGGGAGACGTCGTCACGGGCCGGAACGGGGGCTCAGCGCGATGCGGCGGCCATTCTCTTGAGGAAGTCGACCACGTCGCCGGGGCTCGTGAGGCGAAACGACGCCTTGGATGGGCGTGGTGCGCGTGCGACGAGGATCCCGAGGCCGTGTTCCGGTAAGGCGGCGAACACATCCTCGTCGGTTTGGTCGTCGCCAAGGAACACCGGAAAGATCGGTCCGTGCGCCGGCTGCAACCCTTCGATCAGCCACGTCGCGGCTCGCCCCTTGTGCCAGTCGATGTCGGGAATCAACTCGATCACGCGTTTTCCCGTTTTGGTGCGCAGGCGCGGATGCTGCGCGAGGGTTTCCGCGATCGCTTGCTCGACCGCCGGGATGTCGCCGTCGGCCGCCAGGCGGGTGTGAATGGCCACCGAGTAAGTCTTTCTCTCCACGAAAACGCCGGACAACGCGGCGAGCCGCTTTTCCAGGAACGCGATCGTTTGCCGCACTTCGGGGATGAAGTCGGCGCCTTCGATATGGTCCATTGCATGGTCGTCCGGTCCGGCGATATCGAAGCCATGGCTGCCGGCGTAGTAAAGAGTGTCCAGGTCGACCCGGTTCTGTACGTCCGGTCTGTCCCGGCCGCTGATGATCGCCACCGGATGCCGCGCGCTCAAGTCGCGAAGGACTTGCCGGGTGTCCTCCGCAAGATTGGCGTCGCCCGGCCTGTCCACGATCGGCGTCAGCGTGCCGTCGTAATCCAGCAGGAAGACGAGGTTGGAGTCGGCGGCCGCCGTCCGCACGCGCTCGGCAAGGGCCTTGGGCGTAATGGGTTGCGGAATGTCTCTTTGGTGGTTCACGTGTTTTTTCCTTGCGGCTTCGCGAGAAGCGGCCAAAATTGAATTGCAGGGTTATCCTTCGGCTTGCTGAAAATTGCTAGTCAAAATTGCCTTCTCCAACGGGCGATGAGCCGCCTTGCGCGCGGTGTCGCGGGAAAGGGTATACTGGATTTCCCGGCTATGGGCGGGACAGGTAATCTATGGTTCGGCGGGTCGGTTGCTTCCGGGCCGCCGCGGTATATTTTACCGGAACAAGGGATCAGAGGAGCATTATGGAAGAAATGCGTTATGAAGCGCCGGACTCACTCGACGCGGCAGTAGCGATGCTGTCCGATGCGGGAGAGGCCGGGCGTGTACTTGCTGGTGGGACAGACCTCCTGGTCCAGCTCAGGGCCGGCATGGTCCATCCTGGATTGGTTGTCGATATCAAGAACATCCCGGAAGTCCGGGCGATTTCCGAGGAAGGCGGCGGCTTCCGGGTCGGCGCCGCCGTGACCGGCGCGGAACTTGGCGAACATGCGGGGATGTGCAAGGCATGGCCCGGCGTCGTCGAGGCGACCGAACTGATCGGATCGACCCAGATTCAGGGGCGTGCGACCATGGGTGGCAACCTGTGCAACGGTTCACCCGCGGCGGATAGCGTTCCGGCGCTGATCGCGGCCGGCGCGGTCGCGTCCGTGATCGGGCCGAGCGGTCAGCGCGACGTACCCGTCGAGGACATCATCATTGGGCCCGGGAAGACCTCGCTGGAGAAGGGCGAATTCGTCGTTTCCTTCAAATTTCCGGACCGTCCGGCGCATTCGGGCGACGCCTACTTGCGTTTCATCCCCCGCACCGAAATGGACATCGCGGTCGTGGGCGCCGGCGTGAACATCACGCTGGACGATGATGGGGTGTGCCAGGCGGCGCGGGTCGGATTGGGCGCGGTCGCGGCGACGCCGTTGCTGGTCGCCGATGCGGCGGACGCCCTGATCGGCTCGACCCTGGACGATGCGGCGTTGGAGAAACTCGCGGCGGCCGCGAGCGCGGCCTGCAAGCCGATCGACGACAAACGCGGAACCATCGAGTTCCGCACGAAGGTGGCCGGCGTCCTCGCGCGCCGCGCCGCATTGATTGCACTGGACCGGGCAAAGGAAGGCCGATGAGTAAATATCACGTATCCACAACGATTAATGGCGACCCGGTCGAGTATCTCTGCGAGCCGGAACAAACGCTGCTCGACGTGCTGCGCGACGAGCTGTATTTGACCGGCAGCAAGGAAGGCTGTGCGTCGGGCGACTGCGGCGCATGCAGTGTCCTGGTCGACGACCGCTTGGTCTGCGCCTGCTTGGCGCTCGGCGCCGAGATGGGCGGCAAGAAGATCGAGACGATCGAGGGCATGGCCGACGGGGATGAGCTGCATCCGCTACAGCAGAAATTCCTCGAACACGCGGCGCTGCAATGCGGGATCTGCACGCCGGGCTTCCTGGTGGCGGCGAAGTCGTTGCTCGACCGCAATCCGGACCCGACCGAAGAGGAAACCCGATATTGGCTCGCCGGCAATCTGTGCCGATGCACCGGATACGACAAGATCATCCGGGCCGTGCTCGATACGGCCGCCGAGATGCGGAGTGGCAAGTAAGGGAGACAGCAAGCATGTCGCAAGCGCTGAAACTCGACGATGACGAGCAAGACCTGAAATATGTCGGGACGCGGCCGGTTCGCCCGGACGGGGTCGATAAGGTCACGGGACGGGCGAAATTCGGCGCGGATTTGCATCTGCCGGGCATGTTGACCGGGCAGGTGCTGCGTAGTCCGCATCCGCATGCCCGGATCGTTTCGATCGATACGTCGAAGGCGGAAGCGCTTGCGGGGGTTAAGGCGGTGATCACGCGGGACGATTTTCAGGACATGGAGTCCGAATTCGTTCCCGCGGGCGAGATGATGGTCAACTACCGCGATGTCGTGCGCAATGTGATGGCGCGCGAGAAGGTGCTGTACGAAGGGCATGCGGTCGCGGCGGTGGCGGCGACCAGCAATTCGATCGCCCGCAAGGCGTTGCGGTTGATCGATGTCGAGTATGAGGTTCTGCCGCATGTCATCGATGCGGTGGCGGCGATGGCGCCGGACGCGCCATTGCTGCACGACGACATGATGACCGAGGGGGTCGATCCCAAGCCCGATACGCCGTCGAATGTCAGCAAGCGGGTGGAGTTCGCGCTCGGCGATGTCGAGAAGGGCTTCGCCGAGGCTGACGTGATCGTCGAGCGCGAGTTCAACACCAAGCCCGTGCATCAGGGTTACATCGAACCGCATGCCTGCGTCGCCAGCATGTCCGAGGACGGGCAGGCCGATTTGTGGTGCAGCACCCAAGGGCATTACGTCGTGCGGACCCACTGCGCCCGGTTGCTCAATCTGGATGTCTCGAAGATCCGCGTCACGGCCTCCGAAATCGGCGGCGGGTTCGGCGGCAAGACCGTGGTCTATCTGGAGCCGTTGGCGCTGGCCTTGTCGCAGAAGACCGGCCACCCGGTGAAGATGGTGATGTCCCGGGACGACGTGTTCCGCGCGACGGGCCCGACCTCGGGAGCGAACGTCTGGGTCAAGATGGGGGCGACGAAGGACGGGCGCATCACCGCGGCGGAAGCGGTGCTCAAATACCAGGCGGGCGCGTTCCAAGGGTCGCCGGTGCAGCCCGGCTGCATGTGCGCCTTCGCCCCGTATGACCTGGAGAACGTAAAGACCGTCGGCTACGACGTGGTGACAAACCGGCCAAAGGTCGCGGCCTACCGCGCGCCGGGCGGGCCGATTTCCGAATACGCCACGGAATCGGTGGTCGACGAACTGGCCAAGATGCTGGGCATCGATCCGGTCGATTTCCGGCTTCGGAACGCGGCCAGGGAAGGGACGCATGCCGCCTATGGCCCCAAGTTCGGGCCGATCGGGCTGGTCGAAACGCTGGAACAAGCCAAGGCCCACGAACACTACAACACGCCGTTGAAACCGGGGCAGGGGCGCGGCATCGCGTCGGGATTCTGGTTCAACATCGGCGGCGAGACCTGCGTGACGTTGAACATCAACGAGGACGGCTCGGCGACGCTGATGGCCGGCACGCCGGATATCGGCGGCTCGCGCGCGTCCTTGGCGCTGATGACGGCGGAACGGCTTGGAATCGAGCCGGAGAAGGTCCGGCCGTTGATCGCGGATACCAGTTCGCTCGGCTACAATTTCCTGACCGGCGGCAGCCGCGCGACCTTCTCCAGCGGTATGGCCGCGGTGGAGGCGGCGGACGAAGCGATCAAGGAGATGTGCGCCCGCGCGGCCAAGATTTGGGAGATTCCCGAAGACGCGGTGGTGTGGGAAGACGGTCACGCCAAGCCGGCCGGCGACAACGCCGGGAAGTTCGATCCGCTGTCGCTGGCGGACATCGCCGACATGGCGGGCAAGACCGGCGGCCCGATCGGCGGCGCGGCCCGGATCAACGCCAAGGGCGCCGCGCCCAGCTTCGGCACCCACATGGTGGATCTGGAAGTCGACGAGGAAACCGGCCGCGTCACAATCCTGCGCTATACCGTGTTGCAGGACGCGGGCCGGGCCGTCCATCCGAGCTATGTCGAGGGTCAGTATCAGGGCGGCGCGGTGCAGGGCATCGGCTGGGCGCTGAACGAGGAATACATCTATGGCGAGGATGGCCGGATGCAGAACCCCGGCTTTCTCGACTACCGCATTCCGGTCGCGTCGGACGTGCCGATGATCGACACCGTGATCGTCGAGGTGCCCAATCCGCGGCATCCCTACGGTGTGCGCGGGGTCGGCGAGACGCCGATCGTGCCGCCCATGGCCGCAATCGCCAACGCGATGGAGAACGCGACCGGCATCCGGTTCACCGAACTGCCGATGTCGCCGCCGAAGGTGCTGAAGGCGATCGAAGATCGCGATGGCGGCTGACCGGTAGGCTGCCGTGGCGCATATCGTCTTGATGGGCAATCTGCGGCAATACACCGGCGGCGAGTCCGAATTCGATCTCGATGCCCGGACCGTCCGGCAGTTGTTCACGATGTTGAGCGACCGCCATCCGACCTTGAAGCCGCACCTGGAAGAAGGCCTCGCCGTCGCGATCGACGGACAGATATACCAGGACGCCTGGCTCGAAGCGATCGAGCCGGACAGCGAGGTACACTTGCTGCCGCAAATCGCGGGCGGCTGAGGCGATCCGCTTATGAAGTATGCAGACATCATGGCAGGCAATGATGGCGGGATCGCCGGGCGGTGAGAAACGGGCTCGAGACGGCCCTCTCGCCCATCGTGACCTTTGGGCGGGTTCGTCCCTTCCTGCGGCGACGTTTGACTTCGGTCTTCGGGCATATCGTCACCGATGCGCCGAACCCGTTCATTGCGGAGGTCTACCGGCCCCCGACGGTGGGCGAATTCCGCCGGGCGCTTGTTTTCCTGCAGAAGAATTTCGAATTCGTCACGCTGTCCCAGGTGGTCGCGCATTTCCGCGACGGCGCGTCGTTGCCGGACTATCCAGTTTTCCTGAGTTTCGATGACGGGCTTCGGGAAACCGTAGACGTCATCGCCCCGATCCTGAAAGAGCTTGGGGTCCCGGCGACGTTTTTTCTGACCGCGCGGGCGGTCGACAACCGTTATCTGTTTTACGGGCACCGCCGATCCTATCTGCTGACGCTGATGCAATCCATGGAAATGTCGATGGCGGCGCGGCGGTCCATCGGCGCATTGTTGGGGCTCTCGGCACAAGATCCGGTGCGGGACGTGTTATGCCAGGCCCTCCGCGCTCTCTCGGTGCATCGGGCCGAGGATTGCGTTCGGCTGGACGAATGCGCGGCGGTCCTGGGCGTGACTTGGCGGGCGGTGTTGGAGGCCGAACGGCCGTTCCTGACGGCGGAACAGACGTCGGCCTTGCTGTCCGATGGGTTCTCGCTTGGGGCGCATGGCACCGACCACACGAAGTTCGCCCGGCTCGACGCAACGGATCGCGGGCGGGACCTGCGCCGGAGCGTCGATTTCATGGCGGAGACATTCGGTCTCGACGAGGTCCCCTTCGCCTTTCCGCACTCGCACAAGGGCGTTGCGCGCGAGTGGATGGCCGAACGATTGGCGGTCGACCCACGATTGTCGATCTTCTTCTCGACGGCGAACTATGCGCCGAACGATCGCGTCATGATCAACCGCGTCTGTTTCGACCGGCCGGTGGATGCGGCGGAACCGTTGGATATCGGGGCGGTGTTGGCGCGGTCCTTTCTGCATTCAGCGGTGCATCACGCGGGGCTGCGCCGCGCGTCATAGCGCTGCCGGGCGGTTGCAAAACAAGGTCGCGGGTATCGAGAGATTCGGGCATAGTGGCGCGACCGAAGGGGGGAGTTGAATGGCCGTTATCTCGACGTCATCCGTCACGGGATATTTCGATACGCTCGCGAAACTGCTGCACGGGGCGGAGGCGACGCAGGCGCGCAACGTATCCGTTCCGATGGAGGCGGCCTTCTCGCGGATCGTCGATAAGGCGCGGACCGCGCATGCGATGGGCCGGAAGGTCATCTTTGTCGGCAACGGGGGTAGCGCCGCCATCGCCAGTCATCTGGCGATCGACTACGCGAAGAACGGCAACATTCGGTCGATCGCCTTGAACGATGGGGCGGCGTTGACCTGTCTCGGGAACGATTTCGGCTACGACCAGGTGTTCGCGAAACAAATCGAGATGCAGGGCGCCGACGGCGACATCCTCGTCGCGATCAGCAGTTCGGGGCGGTCGGACAACATCCTGAACGCCGTGCGGGCCGCGCGACAGCAGCGTCTCTACATCGTAACGCTTTCCGGCTTCGCGGCTGACAATCCGCTTCGTGGCCTTGGCGACCTGAACCTGTTTATCAACTCGCCGTCTTATGGATTTGTCGAGGTTGGACACCTAGCGTTGTGCCACGCGATCCTCGACTTGGCCACGGAACACGATGCGTCATAGGCGGCGGAGCCGTCTGGTGTAGGATTCGTAGGTCGTCGGATCGTCGCGGGACGCATATAATTCGCCAAAATAGACATGCATCAATGCGGCGGGGCGCTCGGCGAATATCCTTAAAGCAGTAAGTCTACAATGGCGCGCGCCGGAAGGGGCCGCAATCATGGCCGGTCGGGCCGATTCTTGGGCGTCGATGGTCGGTTCATTGACCGGCCGGACTGGAAATGCTTGGTTTAGCGCATAGATAACTGTGTGTTTGGATGGGAAAAAAGACCAGGGTGACACGGGTATGACGGGCGAACCGCTGATCGATCCTTTTGGGCGAGAGGTTAATTATCTTCGGGTTTCGGTAACCGACCGCTGCGATTTCCGTTGCGTGTATTGCATGGCGGAGGAGATGACCTTCCTGCCGAAGGCGGAAATCCTGTCGCTGGAAGAACTCGACCGCGTGTGCAGCGCCTTCGTCAGCCGGGGCGTCCGCAAACTGCGCCTGACCGGCGGGGAGCCGCTGGTGCGGCGCAACATCATGTCGCTGTTCCGCAATCTCTCGCGCCATCTCGACAGCGGCGACCTCGACGAATTGACCGTCACCACCAACGGCAGCCAACTCTCCAAATACGCCACGGAACTGGCGTCTTACGGCGTGCGGCGCATCAACGTGTCGATGGATTCCCTGCTGCCGGAGAAATTCGCCTCGATCACCCGTTGGGGCAAGTTCGACAAGGTTATGGCGGGTCTCGAAGCGGCGAAAGACGCCGGGATCCAAGTCAAGATCAACTGCGTCGCCTTGAAGGGCGTGAATGACGACGAGCTAAGCGATTTCGTCGGCTGGTGCGGCAAGCATGGCTTCGATCTGACCTTTATCGAGGTCATGCCGATGGGCGACATCGGCGGGGAGACCCGGGTCGATCAGTATCTGCCGCTGTCGATGGTGCGGGCGATGCTGAACGAGAAATGGACGCTCGACGACATCGATTATTCCAGCGGCGGGCCCGCGCGGTATTCGGTTTGTCGCGAAACCGGCCAAAAGGTCGGCTTCATCACGCCGATGACCCATAACTTCTGCGAATCCTGCAACCGGGTGCGGCTGACCTGTACCGGGACGCTGTATATGTGCCTGGGGCAGGAGGATGCAGCGGATCTTCGGACGCCGTTGCGCCTAAGCGACCGAGACGATCTGCTGTTGGACGCGATCGACGAGGCGATCGGCCGCAAGCCGAAGGGCCACGATTTCGTCATCGACCGGCGGCGTCAGCGCCCGTCGGTCAGCCGCCACATGAGCGTGACCGGCGGTTAGCGTCCAGCGCCGCTGACGCCTGCGTGGGGAGCGATCAGTTCTCCGCGATTTCTCGGACGTTGGAGCGTGTTTTTTCAATCGGCGGCTGCACGATGCGGAAGCGTTCGACGATTCCATCGCTGTTGAAGGCGCGTCGGACGGCGAGCACCGTGTCGATCGGATGTTCGCAAAGGCTGGCGGCGAATTCCGCTTCGCGGCGGGCGAGGGGGAGCGCGGCATCGCGGTCCGCCGCGCCGTAGGCCGCGACGAAATGCTGGGCGATCCGGTCGATCACCATTTCATAGGTCGCCGTGTCGATCTCGGCGACGCAGACATGGGTTGACCATCCGAAACTCCCGGTGCCGAGGAGCCCCTGCGCAAACGCCTGCTTGATCCTGCCGGTCACCATGGAGTCCGGCAGTTCGGCGAAGGCGAACGCGCCCGACACCGCCCATTCGCCCGGTTCGGCCGCATTGTCGAAGAGCCGCAGGTCCGAGTCGTCGAAGCGGATGGTTTTGGGAAACAGCATATCGGCCCCGTCGCTCACGCGTTCCCGGGCCGGCCGACTCTCCCAGCCGATAGCGCATTTCGAGGCATCGTCATTGTCTGTTCTTGTTCGAATGCCGTAGGCGTATCCCCTAATGGGATCGATTTTAGCGGTTTGATGACGCAGATACAGAGCTTTGATCGTATGAAGATCGTGACGGGCGAATCTACGGTGTGAGGCTTTGACCCGCGTCGGCCTTGCCCACGGGTTTCGCGCCAAAATGTCGCGTCGGTTCTCGCGCCCTGGCGGTGCTGTGGTAGCGTGACAGCCATGACGCAAGAGAAGAAACTCGACACCACACGCCTGCAAGCGTACGCGCAGGCCTATGGTCAATCCGCCGCGCTGATGGCGGCGGTCGAACTCGGCCTGTTCACCGCGATCAGCGAGGGCGCGCGCGACATTCCGGCGATCGCCCAGGCGCTCGAAATCCATCCGGTCAACGCCGAACGCCTGGTGACCATGTGCGTCGCGCTGGACTTGGTGGAAATTCGGGACGGCGGCTACGCGAATGCGCCGGATGTCGATCGGTTTCTGGTCAAGGGAAGCCATCGCTATGCCGGCGACTGGATGCTGTTCACCAAACCCGCTTGGAACGAGTGGGGGCGGTTGACCGATCATTTACGGGCGCCGGAACTGAAACTCTTGCCCGATATCGCCGGATACACGGTGGAACAGGCGCGCGCCTATCATGACGCGACCTACAGCATCGGCATGGGCGCGGCGCGGCGCTTCGCGCGGCAGGTCGACCTGTCGGGGCGCAAGAAGCTGCTGGATCTTGGCGGCGGGTCGGGCGCCTATTGCATCGTCGCCGCCGATACCTGGGCGCATCTGCGCGCGGTCGTGTTCGACCTGCCGCCGGTGGCCGAAGTCGCGCGCGCGTTCATTGCCGAGAACGGCGTGTCGGACCGGGTCGAGGCGGTCGCCGGCGATTTCACCGCCGACCCCTTCCCGGAAGATGCGGATGTCGTGGTCATGGCCAGCAACTTGCCCATGTACGGGCCGGAGACGATCCAGAACGTCATCACCAAGGCGCATGACGCCTTGTTGCCGGGCGGCGAAATGCACTTGATCGGCGAAACGCTCAACGACGACCGGCGCGGGCCGGTCAGCGCGGCCTTTTGGGGGCTCGGCCAGGCGCTGGCGGAGACCACCGGCGTCGCGCATTCGGAAGCGGATTGTATTGCGTATTTCGAGAGCGCCGGGTTCCGCGGGGTCGCCGTGCAGCCCTTCGTCGAAGGCGTGCTGACCCGCATTACCGGGTACAAGGCGGCATGAGCGATCCGGCGCAGGCCCGGTCCACAATGCATACGGTGGTGTGCGACATGCTGGGCATCCGCCATCCAATCCTTCAGGGCGCGATGCAGGGCGGCGGCAGCGTCGATCTGGTGTCGGCGGTCAGCGAGGCGGGCGGCTTGGGTATCCTGCCAACATTCGGCGGCACCGAGGAAAAGCTCCGCGCGGATATCATCGAGACCAGGCAACGGACGGACAAGCCCTTCGCCGTCAACATCCTGCCGATGGGGCGAGGCTTTACCGAGACCCGAGCCAGAATCTGCATCGAGATGGCGGTGCCCATCGTCACGACCGGCCGCGCCGATCCGGGCGAGGACGCGGTGCATATGCTCAAGGACGCCGGCATCACCGTGCTGTCGGTCGTGCCGACGGTCGGCCACGCAGTCCGCATGGTCGAGGAAGGCGTCGACGCGATCATCGCATCCGGCTGCGAGGCGGGCGGTCATGTGGGGACCGTCGCCACACTACCGTTGGTGCCGCAGGTGGTCGATGCGGTCGATGTCCCGGTCCTGGCGGCGGGCGGGATCGGCGATGCGCGCGGCATGCTGGCAGCGTTTGCGCTCGGCGCGGTCGGTGTGCAGATCGGCACCCTGTTCATGGCGTCCGAGGAAAGCGGGTTGAACGCCTGGGGCGTCGATCAGCTCGTGCGGATGACGGCGACCGATACCGTCGTGACCAAGGCGATGACCGGCGCGCCGGTCCGCTGCATAGCGACCCCGGAACTCACGGCTTACGAGGCGGCGCGGCGCGCGGGCGCGGACAAGGCCGTGCTGTCCGATCTTCGCAAGAAAGCGCGGGCGGGGCGGCATCCCGAGCGGGACGAGGACCGCCGCCAGACCGCGGCGGGCCAGGTCGCGGGATTGATCCACGATGTCCGTCCGGTCGCTGAGATCATCGAGACGCTGGTGACTGAAAGCGCCGCCATGGCCGCCGTCCTCCGCGAACGAGCCGGGAATTGACGGTTGTCGCGATAGGGTTCAAGCGCTAAACACCCGCAGGCGGCTAGGCTTGCGCTGACGCTGGCTTGTCTTCAACGGTAACGGACTGTCGATCATCATGAATACTCAAGAGCGCGTACGGCGGATTCTCGCCGCGGAAGCCGCCGCCATTTCCGCAATCACCGTGGACGAGTCCTTCGAACGGGCGCTCGACGCGCTCTACGACTGCAAGGGGAAGGTCGTTGCCACCGGCATGGGCAAAGCCGGTCTGGTCGCGCGCAAGTTCGCCACCACGATGTGCTCGACCGGCACGCCGGCGGTCTTCGTCCATCCGGGCGAAGCGGCGCATGGCGATCTCGGACTGATCGCGGAAGGCGACTGCATCGTCGCCTACTCGACGAGCGGCAAGACACGCGAGGTCATGGAACTGCTGGAGTTCAGCCGCCACCTCCACGCCGGCAAGATCATCGGCATCACGTCGCACGCGGATTCGGATTTACGCGACTTAAGCGATATCGTGCTGGATATGGGCGAGATCGTGGAGCCTTGTCCGCTCGGATTGACCCCGTCGGCCAGCACGGTGGTGATGCACGCCATCGGCGACGCGCTGACGCTGGTCCTGATGGAGCGGAAAGGGGTTACGAAACACGATTACGGCCTGCGTCATCACGGCGGCTATCTCGGCCGGCGGGCGCGCACCGACAACGAATAGGATAAACCGCATCGGGAAGGGGTCGCCGCGTCATGGGAAATCCGGTCAATGAATTCAGCGTGAGCCGGGCGCGCGACGCCCGGTTCGAATCCGGCGGTCTCCGGTCTTTCCTGGAATACCGCGATCTCGGCATCAAGGAAGCCACGGGCGGCCGCTGGCGCGCCAGCATCAGCCATTCGCTGCAGGCGATGCCGGGTGGCACCGGGTTGCACCGCCACGACCTCGACGTCCAGGTCGTCTTCGTGTTGCAGGGGCAGGCGACCTTCGAATACGGCCAATACGGCGAGGTCGTCGTCGGTCCCGGCGATTGCATTCACCAGCCGTCGGGCATCGTCCATCAGCAGACCGATCGGACCGCCGACTGCATGGTCCTCGAAGTGGTGTCGCCCGGCGATTTCCCGACCGAGGAAACCGGCCTCGAAGATTATGTCGAGCCCGACCCGTCGACCGGTGTCGTTTCCCGCTACAGCGTATCGCATGCGGCGGAGACGCCCTTTACCAGCCACCCGCTAAGGCCCTGGCTCGAACGCCGCGATTTGGGCATCGCCGCGGCCACGGGCGGGCGGGTCAATGCCCATGTCAGCCGGTGCCGGGAACCGATGCCGGGACCGACCGGCCTGCACCGCCACGACCTCGACTTTCAGATGGTGTTCGTGGTGTCGGGCACCTGCGCCTTCGATTACGGGCCGCATGGCGTGGTCGATTTGGAGGACGGCGACTGCGTGAACCAGGCGCCGGGTATCCCGCACGACCTGCTGCGCCGGTCGGAAGACTGCCAAATCCTGGAAATCACCAGCCCGGCCGACTTCGGCACGGAGGAACTGTCATGAGCCTGGAACTCCGGCAATATGAGGACACGCTCAAGCCGAGCGCCGAACTCGAAACGCCGTTGCCCGCGGCCAACCGTATCGTCTATGTGGTGCAGGGCAGCGTCCTGATCGGCGACCATGACCTTTACGAGGATCAGGCGATCCTGACCGGTGCGCACGAGACCGCCATGCGGGCCGGGGAGGCGGGGGCCACGCTCTGGCGTTGGGAGGTGGTGCAGGCGGAGTCAGACGCGATTTCGGCGAAGGGGCCGGGCGTGGAGACGGCCCACAAGCTGACGGCGGCGGTCGACACGCTCGATCCCGGCGACGGGCAACAGTGGTTGATGCGCTGCGACTCCGTGTCCTTCCCGCCGGGCGGCTGCGCCTATACCCATGTGCATCAGGGGCCGGGCATCCGCTGCCTGTTGCACGGCAAAATCCGCATCGATGCGGAGGGGCATTCGACACCCTTCGGTCCCGGCGAAGCATGGTTCGAATCCGGCCCTGACCCGGTCTTCGCGCAGGCCGACGCGGCGGAGCCGACGCGATTCATCCGCTGCATGATCCTGCCGCGCGCGCTGAAGGGCCAAAGCTCGATCCGCTATGTCTTGGACGAGGACAAGGACAAGCCGAAGACCCAGCAGTACCACGGCTACGTGGACGAATTCATCGACCTGACCGAATGATCCGTGGGGATGGAGCGGCGGCCTATCGCATTGGCACCGTTGGTGCGCTGATGTCGAGCACGGTGCCGTCCGGATCGCGTAACAGCATGCGCCGCTGCCCGTAGGGCATGTCGGTCGGCGGCTCGATGATATCGGCGCCGAGGTCGACGGCGGCGCGGTGCAGGCGGTCGCAGTCGTCGACGACGAAGGTGACGATAACCCCTGCGGGCGCGGACCGGACAGGGGCCGGCACGACATCGTGGTCGCGCTGCAGGATACCGAACTCCCATCCGTCCATCGCCTCGTGGATCAGGATAATGAACCAGTCGGACTCGAAGTGGCGTCTCATGCCGAGCAGCTTTTCGTAGAATTCGGCGGCCGTTTGCACATCGCCGCTGAGAATATTCGTGAAACCGCGTCGCATAGGCCACTTCCCGTCGATTCACAATCCATTGTCTGAGACTTAGATATTATCTGCGCGGCGGAAACCTGTTGGGAAACGATTTGAGGCTTGATCGCGAACGGTACGGCGGGCGAGGCTGAGCTTATGCCCGAACTGCCGGATGTGGAACTCTATCTCGACGCGCTGGACCGTCATATCGGCGGGGCCGACCTGTTGGCGGTGCGCTGCCGCAGCCCCTTCCTGTTGCGGACCGTCCAGCCGCCGTTGAGCGCTGCGCACGGCAAGCGGGTGACCGGGTTCCGCCGCATCGGCAAGCGCATCGCCATCGGGTTAGAGGGTGATCTTTGGCTCGTGCTGCATCTGATGATCGCGGGGCGGCTGCATTGGAAAGACCCGGGCGCGAAGCTGGCGGGCAAGCGCGATCTGGCGGCGTTCGACTTCGCCGACGGCAGCCTCGTCCTGACCGAGGCGGGGTCGAAGAAACGCGCGTCGCTTCACGTGGTTGAGGGTGAAGCGGGGCTCGCGGCGCTCGACCCGGGCGGGCTGGAGCCGCTGAAGATCGACCTGCCGGCCTTTCGCGAGGCGCTGCGGCGGAACAACCACACGGTCAAACGCGCGCTCACCGACCCGAAACTGTTCAGCGGGATCGGCAACGCCTATTCCGACGAAATCCTGCATGCGGCGAAGCTCTCGCCGATCACCCGGACGCAGAAGCTGACCGATGCGGAGATCGAAAGGCTGTTCACGGCGGCGCGCGAGACGCTCACGCTCTGGGTCGAGCGGCTGCGGAAGGAAACCAGCGACGGTTTTCCCATGAAGGTCACCGCCTTCCGCGATGGCATGGCGGTACACGGCCGCTACGGCAAACCCTGCCCGGTTTGCGACGCGCCGGTGCAGCGCATCCGCTACGCCAGCAACGAAACCAATTACTGCGCCGCCTGCCAGACCGGGGGAAAACTGCTCGCCGACCGGGCGCTCTCTCGCCTGCTCAAGGGCGATTGGCCGAAGACGCTGGAGGAACTGGAAGGGCCGTGACCTCGGTCTCTATGTGCGCGGTCTTTCGCCCCCATCGGGGCCGTACATGATGACCCAGGTTTCGAAATCGTCGGTGAAGTCCTCGAAGCGGTGGATTGCGCCTGCCGGAACGAAGATGGCATCGCCGGCCTTGAACGGGCGGCGGGACAAGGACTCCTGGCTGTCGCCCACGGCGAAGGTGCCCGAGCCGGCCATCACGACATAGACCTCGTCCTGGTCGTGCGGCGGCTGTTTGTCCTGCCCGCGCGGCTCGTAGAAATACAGTTTCAGCGTCTCCCGCTCGAGCAGTTGCGCGGCGGGCAGACCGCCGGGGGAGGTGCCGGCGGCGAGCGCTTGCGTGACGGCGTCATGGGCATCCGTAAGGGATATAGCGTGGTCCATGCGTCTTTCTCCGGGCGCACGGTCTTCGCCGCACGCCGCTTCCGTGAGACCTTGCAAAGATGTGTGAAGGGCTCGGACCGGACGCCAGGGACAGATTGTCGCGCCGTTGCCTTTAGGAAATCGCTCCGGCCTGGCGCAGCGCGGCGATGTCCGTGTCTGTCAGTCCCAGGTCGTCTCGCAGCACCGCTTCGGTGTGTTCCCCCAGGCGGGGCGGCGCGTCGCCCGGTTCCGGCGGCGTTTCGCTCAGCTTGAAGGGCGGGCCGACCAGGTCGACCGTGCCGCCGTCGCGGTCCTGGGTGGGAACGATCATGCCGGTCGCCTTGACCTGTTCCTGGGCGAACACCTGATCCATCGAATGGACCGGCGCGGCGACCGCGCCGGTGGCGTCGAAGCGTTCGATCCACTCCGCGACGGTGGCGGATTTCAGGACCGTCTGGATTTCCGCGTTGAGCGCGGGCCGGTTGGCGATGCGGTCGGCGTTGGCGGCGAAGCGCGGATCGTCGCGCAGATCCTCGCGGCCCAACGCGGCGCAGAGGCGCTGCCAGCCGGCTTCGTTGGGCGCGCCGACGATGATCGGCCCGTCCGCCGCGTCGAACGCACCGTAAGGCGCGAGTTCGGCGAAACCCGATCCTTCGCGCACCGGCACCTCTCCCTCGACCAGCCAGTGGGTCGCGTTGAACGCCAACAGGTTGAGCGCGGTTTCCATCAGCGAAACGTTCACTGCCTGTCCGCCCTGGCCGTTGCCGCGTGCGACCAGCGCGGTCATCGCCGCCCCGTAGGCGATCATGCCGGTGCTCATGTCGGTCGCCGGGGTGCCGGGCCGCATGGGCGACCTGTCGGGCTCTCCGGTCAGGCCCATGATGCCGGCATAGGCCGACACCATCATGTCGAGCCCCGCCTTGTCCTTCAGCGGCCCGGTCGCGCCATAGCCGGAAATGGTGACGTGGATGAGGTCGCGGTTGAGGCCGTGGATCGTGTCGTAGTCGAGGCCGAGTTGTTTCGCGCGGTCCGGCAGGAAGCTCTGGATCATGATATCCGCGTGCTCGGCCAGCCGGTGCAGCACGCCGCGGCCTTCCTCGGTCTTCAGGTTCAACGCGAGGCCGCGCTTGCCCCGGTTGACGGCGAGGAAGGTTGTGCTCTGGCCGCCCCGGTCCGGCGGGAAGCGGCGGCACAGATCGCCGTCCAGCGATTCCACCCGGATCACCTCGGCCCCGTTATCCGCCATGAGCTGCCCGCAGAACGGCCCCGCCAGCACCTGGCTGACATCGAGCACGCGAATGCTGTCGAGCGCCCCCATCAGCGGCCTTGGGCCAAGCGTCGAAGGGGTTGCGCGGGGATGCAGAGGTGCACGGGGCTATCCTTTCCGAAGGAACCGCCATGGCGGAAGCGCCGGGCAGCGTGAACTGTCATCGAAGCAGGATAGGGATAAGGGTGCGGCGGGACAAATACGCTACAAATCAGGTTTAAAGATTTCGGTATTTTATGGATAAAAATTCTCTATAAGATTGTATTCTAATTCTCTTAATATCCAGGTGTTAACAGCATTGATTGTGTGCGACAGATTTGAGCTAATCTCATTCTTCGGACCACTCAACAGGCATCTAGTCGGAAAAACGTGTGGGACGTTAAATCGATATGGCAGCAGTTTCCGGTTTTATTGCATATCCTGCCAATCCTCCAATGGTTGGGCAAACTATTGAGGCGGCGGCTAAGCAACTTCGAACGTTGGCTCTGATAGCGTCTTTTAAAACTTGGAGAGAGCTTGATGTAGCAGGGAGGTTTATCGCAACGGAGGTTCTTGGAGGCATTACGGACAGCGATTGCTTTATCGCGGATGTTAGTGTCCTGAATTTTAATGTTGTGTATGAACTGGGCTTTGCAATTGGAAGCAGAAAGAAAATTGTATTAGTCAGATTTGCTGGGATCGAAGACGACAATAAGAAACTGAGCGAACTTGGGATATTTGATACAATTGGTTGGAAAAATTATGAAAATTCATCAGATTTAGTAGGCGTTATTAGGAATGTATCAGATTTAGGATCAATTGACTTCTCCAGTGAAAGAATAAATGAAAAAGCACCAGTATACTTACTTGATGGTAAGTTTAAAACGGACCCGCTTGTTCGAATTGTTTCTCGCGTCAAGAAGGCGAAACTCTTTTTTCGAAGTTTTGACCCAAATGAATCGCAACGAATGTCTGCATTGAATGCTGTTTCGAACGTAGCTCAGTCTCATGGGGTAATTGTTTCATTGCTGCCAAGCGAGATTGTGGATCATGAGTATCACAATCTCCGGGCTGCGTTTGTCGCTGGATTAGCAGCGGGAATGGGAAAACATCTCTGCTTTATCCAGTTTGGGGACGAGCCTGTACCGATCGACTACCGCGATATCGTAACAGTTTGCCGACATCCAACACAGATTGATGAAGCGATTGCGGAGTTCGCGCCTCAAGTAACGCTCGCATTTCAAGGTGAGGCACCAGCGCTCATTGCGGAGCCCAGGACTTTTCTAGAGCGATTGCACCTTGGTGCGTCCGCTGCAGAGAATGAGTTCCAAAATATTTCAGAATACTACGTGGAGACTGACGCTTTTCGTAGAGCGCTGAGAGGCGAAGTTCGAGTTGTTCTTGGACGAAAAGGTTCAGGTAAGAGTGCGTTGTTCGCACATTTGCGAAATGTACTTAGGCGCAATAGACAAAATATAGTAATCGATTTGAAGCCCGAAAGTTACAAATTAATCAAGTTCAAAGAAGATATATTCGGACTTCTTACTGAGGGTGCATTAGATCATTTAATAACGGCATTCTGGGAATATGTATTATTGCTTGAAGTTGCCCATAAATTACTTGAGAAAGACCGTGTCGTTCATACGAGAGATCCCAGTATTTACGAACCCTATAGAGACCTATCTGAGTTATATGATGCCGACGAGTTCGTTAGTGAAGGTGATTTTTCAGAACGAATGTCTCAACTAATCTCTCGAATTCAGGATGATTTTAGGTCGAGATTTGGCTCTAAGGTAACAAGTTTGACACAAGCTCAGGTCACGGAACTATTGTATAAGCATGATATTCGAGAGCTTAGAGAAAATATTTGTGAATATTTGAAAATAAAAGATCAAGTGTGGCTGATAATAGATAATGTGGATAAAGGGTGGCAGACTCATGGAATCAAAAGAACAGATTTAATTATTATCAGGACGTTATTAGAATCTACAAGAAAAATAGAGAGGGAATTTAATTCAAGAGATATCTTTTGTAAGAGCATAGTTTGCTTGAGGAACGATGTTTACGAGCTTTTAGTAGGAGAAACACCTGACCGTGGTAAAGAGACAAAGGTATTACTGGATTGGACAGACGCCGATAGCTTAAGGGAACTGCTTAGGCGCCGATTGATCGTCAATGATCTAAGTTCTGATACTGATTTTATGCAGGTATGGCGCAGTATTGCGGCTACCCACGTTGATGGCGAAGAGAGTTGCCAATTCTTGATTGACCGATCGCTCATGCGACCGCGTGAGTTGATTGATTGTCTAAACCATTGCCGCGGATTTGCGATTAATCGTGGACATAACAAAATCGAAGAGGAGGATTTTCGAGACGGAATTAAGGTTCATTCCCGTGATTTGATACAAGAAATCAGTTACGAAATTCGGGACATATGGTCCATGGTAGAAGACATTATTTATATGTTCATGGATGCTGAAAGGACAATTTCAGAAGAGGGTCTTCAACTTCTATTCATCGATTTCAACATTACGGAGGAGTATTGGGAACAAGTGACAGAACTTTTATTGTGGTATGGAGTCCTCGGTATTTTTAGAGACAATGGAGACCCAGTTTATATTTACGACCTGAGCTATGATATTAAGCTCTTGAAGACCTTACATGGGAAGACCAAGGTTACGGTCTTCGAGATAAATCCGGCATTTCATGCTGGATTAGAAATATAACTTAATCTCGGTTCTCGCCGCGTATCGCTTGTTATAAGTATAAAGCGCTGCAGTATTCTTATTTTGGTTTGTTGCATGTTTTGATGATGCAAATCTTCCTTGTTCAAGAGTAACTCCGAAGACAAGTTTGCATTGCATCATTGTTTTTAAGAGAAAGCCGACGCCCCATGACCACCATCGAGTTCTTCTACGACGTCTCCAGCCCCTGGACCTATCTCGCCTATGACCGGATCGAGGATTTCTGCGCCCGCAACAACGCGGACCTGGTGTGGAAGCCGTTCCTGGTCGGCGGCGTGTTCAACAAGGTGAATCCCACCGTCTATCAGCGCCGCGAGAACCCGGTGCCGCCGAAGGACGCCTACTACCGCAAGGACATGGAGGATTGGGCGCGCTACCAGGGCATCAAGATGATCCGGCCGAGCGTGTTCCCGGTGAACAGCGTCAAGGCGCTGCGCGGCGCCTTCGTCGCCATCGACGAGGGCAAGGTGTCGGCATACTCGGGCGCCTGCTTCAAGGCATATTGGGTCGACGACAAGGACATCTCGCAGGAGGATGTGCTGCGCGAGATCGTCACCTCGGTCGGCATGGACACCGACGCCTTCTTCGAAAAGATCGGCGACGACGTGATCAAGCGGAAGCTGTTCGAGACCACCGACGACCTGATCGCCCGCGGCGGTTTCGGCTCGCCGACCTTCTTCCTCGACCGCGACGACATGTATTTCGGCAACGATCGCTTGGAAGTCATGCAGGCTGCGATCGACCGGAAGTAGGGCCGGCGCTCTCGCGCCTCTTTCCCGTCATTCCCGCGAGCGCCTTGGATGGAGTTCTCGATGTTCCTCATCCTGAGCTTGTCGAAGGATGAGGGAGGGTGGAACGCGTGGCGTCATGCTTCGACAAGCTCAGCATGAGGAGACTGAGAGGCCGGCGGTCGTCTGTGTGACGCCAAGGGGTGGCATTGACTTCAGCGAGCGGGCTTTTAATATTAAGTCAGCATTACTGACTTAATAAAAGGGATGTCATCATGGATGCCGATCTCGATACCCTGGCCTGGGAATGGGTGGCGGCGTGGAACGCGCATGACCTGGAGCGGGTGCTTGCGCTTTATGCCGAAGACGCCTCGATGGCGTCGCCCTATATTGCCGCGATGGGCCTGTCCGAGACCGGGCGTCTGCACGGCAAGGAGGCGTTGCGCGGCTATTGGGGCGCGGCGTTGCCAAACCACCCCGACCTGCATTTCGATCTCAAGGCCGTTTTCGCCGGGCCCGACAGCGTCGTCATCCAATACCGGAACGAGCGCGGGGCGGCGGTGAGCGAGTATCTCCGGGTTGGCGGGGACGGCAGGATCGTGGAGGGCGCGGCGCATCACGCCTAGCCATGGCGTTCCGACCATAGGTACACTTGTGGCCCGCGCCCCAACCTATGCCAGGACACCGCGACAGGATTCCCCATGACCGGACCGATCAACTCCTATGAGCCCATTGCCGGGCCCTTCGTGTGGACCGGGCCGGAGATGACGCAGCGGGACGACTGGATCCACGAACTGTCCGCTGCAGAGGTGGCCGAGATCGACGCCGCCGTCTATGCCGTGCAGGCGCGCGGTCTGGAGATCATGGCGATCAGGCAGGCGGATTTCTCGCTGCCGACGCTCGGGCCGGTGATGGCGCGGATTCGGCACGACCTGGTCGACGGCTGCGGCGTCACCCTGATGCGCGGGTTGCCGGTCGACCGATGGTCGCGCGAGCAATCGGCCATCGCCTTCTGGGGCTTGGGCGCGCATCTTGGCGATGCGGTCTCGCAGAATCCCGACGGGCATTTGTTGGGCCATGTGAAGGACATCGGCGGCGACTTTAACGCGATGAACGCGCGCGCCGGCTATCAGTCGCGGGCGCGGCTGCCGTTCCACACGGACCTGGGCGCGGATCTGGTCGGCCTCATGTGCCTGCAGCCGGCCAAGTCGGGCGGATTGAGTAGTGTCACCAGCGCCATGGCGATCCATAACGCGATGTTGGACCGGCGGCCGGACCTGCTGCGGCTGCTGACCGAGCCGATCCACCGCGACCGGCGCGGCGAGTATATCGAGGGCAAGGCGCCGACCTACGAGGCGCCGGTCTTCTGTTATCACGCGGGCTACATGACCGTGACCTTCGTCCGGCGTTTCGTCGAATCCGCGCCGCGCCATGACGGCGTGCCCGCGGTGACGCCGGAACTGGTCGAGGCGATGGACCTGCTGGAGGAGCTGGCCGAGAGCGATGCGCTGCGGCTCGACATGGATTTCCAGGCCGGCGACATCCAGTGGATCAACAACCTGATCACCTTCCATTCGCGCACCGATTTCGAGGATTGGCCGGACCCGGAGCAGCGGCGGCATCTGCTGCGGCTCTGGCTCAACCTGCCGAACGGCTGGCCGCTGCCGCCGTCCTATTACGAGCGGTTCGGTTCGGCCGATGACGATGGCCGGCCCCAAGGCATGCACATGCCGGGCGTGACGCTGAGCGCGCCGTTGGACGTGGCGTAGCCTTCGAAACCGCTTGCCTGATTCGATATTTCGGCGAAAATCGGCTATCTTCCGCGCCTGGGCTGAACGCGTCCACCAGGGCCGGTCCTCGGCCCGAAACGATCTGATCGCCTCTCTCGACACCGTTGAATCCGGTAAAGCCGGATCGGGAATCGCAGCGTCGCGGTGGGGATGGCAGCTTTACGACGGAGGAAATGACCGTGTCCGAGAATAGATTGCCGCTTGAAGGCTATACCGTACTCGATCTTACCCAGGCGCGGGCGGGGCCGACCTCGGCGCGCGTGCTCGCCGACTGGGGGGCGAATGTCATCTATGTCGAGCCGCCGGCGACCTCGGGAAAGAACCGCTCCGCCCTGACCGGCCAACGCGACGGATTCGATTTCCAGAACCTGCACCGTAACAAGCGCAGCCTGACCATCGACCTGAAGAACCCGGAAGGCCATGCGCTGTTCATGAAACTGGCCGAGAAGGCGGACGTGATCACCGAGAATTTCCGCGCCGCCGTGAAGCATCGCCTCGGCATCGACTATGACGCGGTCAGCAAGGTCAACCCGCGCATCGTGTACGGCAGCATCTCCGGCTTCGGGCAGGACGGTCCCTACGGCAAGCGCCCGGGCGTCGACCAGATCGCGCAGGGCATGGGCGGCCTGATGTCGATCACCGGCCTGCCGGGGCAGGGCCCGGTCCGCGTCGGCATCCCGATCACGGACCTTTGCGCGGGCATGTTCCTGGCGCAGGGCATCCTGATCGCGCTGCTCGACCGCGAGAAGACGGGCAAGGGGCAGTGGGTGCATACGTCGCTGCTGGAGGCGATGACCTTCATGCTCGACTTCCAGGCGTCGCGCTGGTTGCAGAAGGGCGAGGTCGCGCCCCAGGCGGGCAACGATCACCCGATCAACGTGCCGATGGGCTGCTTCGAGACCGGGACCGACCTGATCAACATCGCTGCCTCCGGCACCATGTTCGAGCGGTTCTGCAAGGCGGCGGGCGCCGAAGGATTGCTGGAGAATCCGGACTACAACAGCGTCGAATCGCGGTCCGCGAACCGGGCGGCGCTGAATGCCGAGGTGACCGCGGTCCTGAAGCAGCAGCCCGCGGAACACTGGATCGAGGTCTTGAACGACGCCGGCGTGCCCTGCGGGCCGGTCTACAGCATCGACCAGACCTTCGAGGACCCGCAAGTCAAGCATCTGGGCGTGGTCAAGCAGGTCGACCATCCACGGCTCGGCAAGCTGGACGTGGTGCGCCAGCCGGTCAACCTGACCGCGACGCCGCAGCCGCAGACGCTGCGTTATCCCACGCCGGACGCGGGCGAGCATAGCGACGTGATCCTCGGCGAGATGGGCCTGAGCGCCGACGAGATCGCCAAGCTGCGCGACGCGGGCGCGATCTAAGCCCCGTGCCGTTGGAAGCGATAACGCGCCTCGACGCGACGGCGCGGCGGATCGGCACGCCTTGCGGCGATGGCGAGATGGTGTGGCATAGCTGGGGCGAGGGGCCGCCGCTGGTGCTGTTTCACGGTAACTTCGGCACCTGGCTGCATTGGGCGTGCAACATCGAGGCGCTGGCGCATCATTACACGGTGTATGCGGCGGACGCGCCGGGATTCGGGGCGTCGGCACGGCCGCCGCTGCCGAGCACAGCGCGGGATTACGGACGCGTCGTGGCCGAGGGTTTGGCGCAGATCTTGCCCGAGGGGGAGCGTGCGGATGTCGTCGGGTTCTCCTATGGCGGCCGGCTTGCCGGCGAGGTGGGGGCGCAGCGGCCGGACAAGGTGGCGACGGTGACGCTGGTCGCGCCCGGCGGGCTCGGCGTCGAGGACGCGCCGCGGCCCGCGCTTGCGAAACTGCGGCCCAGCATGTCGCCGGAGGAAGTGTATGAGGTCCACCGCGCCAACTTGGCGGGATTGATGATCGCCGACCCGGACGCGGTCGACGAGCTTGCGGTGCATATCCAGCGGACCAACACGAAACAGGTCCGCTTCCGAATGACCGCCTGGCCGGAAGAGGATATCTGGGATGGCCTCGGCCGTGCCTTGCCGCAGATCCAAGCACCGGTGAAAGGCATCTGGTCGACCCACGACGCCTTCGCCGGCGAGTCCGTACCGGAGCGCCTGGACCTAGTCCGCCGCCATCACCCGGATGCGGATTTGCGCGTGATCGAGGGCGCGGGCCACTGGATGCAATACGAAGCGGCAGACGCTTTCAATGCGCTGTTGTTGGAGATGCTGGCCGCGTAGCCCCGGTATCGGTCGGCCGCCGAAGGAGCCTTAGAACGGCGTGTCGCCGGAAATCGTGATCTTCTGCACCCGGCGGCGTTGGCCGTTGTAGTCGTTGATGGCGCAATGCTGGCAACAGCGGTTGTCCCAGAACACCAGGGTGTTCACCTCCCAGCGCACGCGGCAGGTGAACTCGGGCCGGTGCGTGTGCTCCATCAGGAACTTGATGATCGGATCGCTTTCCTCGTCGGTCATGCCGTCGAAGCGTTCCGTATGCGAGCCGATGTAGATCGCCTTGCGGCCGGTTTCCGGGTGGGTGCGGACGATCGGGTGGCTGGTGATCGTCTGGATGTCGATCTCACTCGGGTCTTTCTGTGCGATCTGGCCGGTGCCGGCGGCGGCGCGTTCGGCGCGCGTGGTGCCGGTCGGATGCTTCTTGCTGTCGCCGTTGTTCACGGCCTTGAGCGGCGCGAGCATCTCCTTCATGCCGTCGGACAAGGCCTCGTAGCCGAGATAGAGGTTCGAGAACATCGTGTCGCCGCCGGCCGGCGGGATTTCGCGGCCGTACAGCATCGTCGCCATGGCGGGCTGCGGCGTGTACATTTGGTCCGAATGCCAGCGCGCGCCATGCGCGAAGGTGTCTTGCTCGCGCTTCGTCATCTCGATGATTTCCGGGTAGCCCTCCATCGGCGCGTTGAACGGATGCAGATGGATGCCGCCCCAGCGCTTCGCGAAGGCGATGTATTGCTCGGGCGTCAGGTTCTGGTCACGGAAATAGAGCACCTGATGGTCGAGGAAGGCGCGGTGGAGTTCCGCGAAGCACTCGTCGCTCAACGGCTCGGCGAGGTCGACGCCCGTAACCTCCGCGCCAAGCGCGCCGGCAAGACGGCTGACGCCGATGGTGCGGTAGTTCTGGGGCGTCGTTTCGAGTGCTGCGCTGTCCGGCATCCTACAATCTCCCGCTAGAAGGGTTTGTCGCCCTGGATGGTGATGCGGTGCATCCGGCGGCGCTGGCCATGGTAGTCGTTGACCGCGTAATGCTGGCAGCAGCGGTTGTCCCACAGCGCGATCGAGCCGACCTCCCACTTGAAGCGGCAGGTGAATTCGGGCCGGCGCGCATGGTTCATCAGGTATTTCAGCAGCGGCGCGCTTTCCTCGTCGGTCAGGCCGGTGAAGCGCGCGGTGTGCGAGCCGATGTACAGCGCCTTGCGTCCGGTTTCCGGGTGCGTGCGGATCAGCGGATGATCGGAATTGATATCCTGGTTCGGCGGCGCGACCTTGTCGCCCATGCTGCCGCCCTCGCGGTAGCGTTCGGACCGGGATTTCCCGCCGTATTTCTGGTCGCCCATGTTGTGGGTCTGCATCCTGCCCAGCATTTCCTTCATACCGTCCGACAGGCTCTCGTAGGCGAGATACAGGTTGCTGTACATCGTGTCGCCGCCGGCCTCGGGCACCTCCTTGGCGTAGAGCATGGTTGCCTTCGCCGGTTCCGGGCAGAACATCTGGTCCGTGTGCCAGCGGTTGCCGAAGTTCTGGACGTCGCCTTCCTTCTTGATGATCTCGAAGATCTCCGGGAAGTCGTCCATGCCCTTCATGTAAGGGTGCAGATGAATCCCGCCCCACATCTTGGCGAAGCGCAGATACTGCTGCGGCGTCAGATCTTGATTGCGGAAGAAAACGACATTGTGGTCGAGCCAGGCCCGGTGAATCTCGGCGAAGGTGGCATCGTCCAGCGGCTGGGACAGGTCGACGCCGCTAATCTCCGCGCCCATCGCGCCGGCGACGGGTTTGACCTGGATTTTTTCGTAGGACTGGTCTTTGGGTATCGTTTGGCGCGCTTCCGACATGCTGTGTCCTCTTTTCCGTGTCGCCTTTGTGCGGCAGGGCGGCCCGCGCATCAGGAAGAGCCTGATTTCGGCGGGACAACGGGCGACGTCCACGATTTCACGATTTGTCCGCGCAAATATAGCAAATGTGCCCAGCAGACTGCAAAAAGCCGCCCCAGACCCTGGTATCGGGTAGTGGTGCTGGACAGGGGATGGGGCGGATGCGGTAAAGTCAGTCTCAACACCAAGCGGCGATATCCGGCCGCCACAACCGAATGAGGGAGTATCAGATGGGAACCGATATCGAAATCACCGCGTCGGACGGTCATACATTCGCCGCCTATCGGGCCGACCCGAGCGGAACGCCGAAAGGTGGGATCCTGGTCGTGCAGGAAGCCTTCGGCGTCAATCCGCATATCCGGCATATGGCCGACACCTACGCGGCCGCCGGCTATCTGGCGATCGCGCCGGCGCTGTACGACCGGGTCGAGCGCGGCATCGAGGTCGGCTACACCGGCGAAGACCGCGAGAAGGGCATCGGCGCGATGCAGGCGTCCAACTTCGATGACGTCATGAAGGACATCGACGCCACCCGGGCGCTGCTGGCCGAGGCCGGCAAGGTCGGTGTCACCGGCTGGTGTTGGGGCGGCAGTGTCACCTTCCTGGCGGCCTGCCGGGTCGAGGGCTTGGCCTGTGCGTCGAGCTATTACGGCGGGCGTGTTCCGGATTTCATGAGCGAAAAGCCGAAATGCCCGCTGGAATTCCATTGGGGAGAGACCGACGCGTCGATCCCGATGGAAAAGGTGCGCGCCGTCGAAGCGCAGCACCCCGACGTGGCGTCCTTCGTCTATCCGGCGGGGCACGGCTTCATGTGCGACGACCGCGAGTCCTACCACAAGGAAAGTGCGGAGCTATCCCACAAGCGCACCATGGAAATGTTCGCGCAGTATGTCGGGTAACGCCTGAGACGGTTTCCATGATCGGGTGCGGCGGCCGCGTGACTCCTATGCGCGGCCGCCGCAATCTTTAGAACGACACGAATTCGAAAGGGAAGTCCGGCATGACCGACAAGATCCTCGTCGACATCAGCGACAACATCGCCTGGATCACCTTCAACCGGCCCGAGGCGCGCAACGCGCTGGACCTGGAAATGCGCCAGGCCTTTTTCGGCATCCTCGCCGATCTGGAACGGGACGATGCGGTCCGTTGCCTCGTGCTGCGCGGCGCGGGCAAGAGCTTCCTCGCGGGCGGCGACGTGAAGACGATGTACGAGGCGACCCAGAGCATGACCGCGGAGGAGCGCTACAAGCAGCGGCTGCACTCGATGCATGTCACCGATTATCGCATCCAGGCGCTGCGGCGCATGCCGAAGCCGGTGCTGGCCAGCGTGCACGGGGCCTGTGCGGGGGGCGGGCTGTCGCTGGTCGGCGCCTGCGATCTCGCGATCGCGGCCGAAGGCACCAAGTTCACCTTCGCCTTCTCCAAAATCGGCATCAGCCCGGACGGCGGCTCGTCCTTCTTCCTGCCGCGCATGATGGGGATGAAGAAGGCCTTCGAACTCGCGTTTCTGAGCGACCTGTTCGACGCCGACACGGCGCAAGAGATCGGCTTAGTGAATTGGGTGGTCCCGCAGGACAAGCTTGCGGAGGAGACCGAGAAGATCGCGAAGCGGCTCGCAAGTTCGGCGACCAAGGCGCTCGGCAACACCAAGGCCCTGTTCAACGCGTCGCTGAACAACACGATCGAGCAGCAGATGACGCTGGAAACCCGTAGCCTCGCCGAGTGCATGACGACCGAGGATCACGTGGAAGGCGTGACCGCCTTCGTCGAGAAGCGCAAGGCCGTGTTCAAGGGGCGGTAGAACCCGATTTACCGCCAGTCTCCTAACGTCATTCCCGCGCACGCGGGAATCCAGTTCCGTGATCTCTGGACTCCCGCGTCCGCGGGAGTGACGAGCTTGTGTGGCGTTAAACAGGGTAACCTTTGCTGCATGGATTCCGGATGAATTCCCTGCCGCGCACATGCTTCGACAGGCTCAGCATGAGGTTCCGTGTTTGGTGGAACGTTTGTTGGACGCTTACAGATATTGCCTCACCCTGAGCGTCTCGAAGGGTGATTGCGCCCGGCTTGTCTGTCTACTGGCCGTTCGATTTACGCGTCCCTACGGCTTTTCCCATCGTCCGGCCTCGGCCTGGGTGATGAATTCCAGGACCATGCGGTTGAACAGGTCCGGCTCCTCGATCGGCAGCAGATGGCCGCTCATCGGGAAGACGGCGAGGCCTGCGCGGGGCAGGGCCTGTTTCAGAAAGAGACTGCCTTCGATGCAGTTGGCGTCCTGGTCGCCGACGATGATCAGCGTCGGAACGTCCATGGCGGCGAGGTCTTTCTCGATGTCCTGGAAGTTCGGCCGTTTCAGCGGCACGCCGACGGCGGTGTAGGCGGAGCCTTTTGCGTCGTGCTCGATGAGCTGGTCGCGGAATTCGGCCCAGCCGCGTGGGTCTTTCGCCTTCATTGGGCGGCGGTTCGGCTTGTCCGCCTGTTCGCGGGCGATCACCTCCATGCCTTCCTTCAGCAGGCGTTCCGCGCGGACCGAGAAATCCTGCTCGAATTCCTCGCGGTCTTCCGCCCCCTTGACGCTGCCGTGGCCGCCGCCGGCGACGACCAGCGACAGGCAGCGTTCCGGCGCGCGCATGCCCATGAAGACGGCGCTGTTCGCGCCGACCGACAGGCCGCAGAGATGCGCCTTGTCGATCTTCAGCGCGTCCATCACGCCGAGGATGTCGTCGAGGAAGATATCCTGCGAATAGGCGTCCGGATCGTCCGGGATGTCCGACGGTGGGTAGCCGCGATAGGACAGGGTGATGCAGCGGTTGCGGCGCGCGAAGAAACGCATCTGCGGCTCCCAGCTGCGGTAATCGCCCGCGAACTCGTGCAGGAACAGGATCGGTACGCCGCTGCCCGCCTCCTCGTAGTAGATGTTGACGCCGTTCACGTCGATCTTGGGCATGGCGGGAATCCTTTGCGTCGTCGGACTAATGCGGCTTTCGGGGCGGCGGTTTGGTCGACGCGAATGACCGCCGCTCGCCGATTCGGTCGACCCAGGCGGCCAGTTTCGGTCGGTCCCCGCGCCAGTCGACGCCGCCGGCGAGCAGGTCCCGGCCATGCAGGGCGCAGGCCAGCGTCAATTGCGCCATGTTGAGCGGCCCGTTGAGCACGGGGTTATCGATCTCCCGTTCGAAGACATCCAGCATCCGCATGGCGCGGGCGGTTTCGTGGCCGATGATGAAGTCCGACCGGATTTCGGCCGGCCGATAGACAAACTCTCGCGACCAGACGCCGATGCCGTCCAACAAGCTGCGCGCCATCGCTTCCAGTCGCGGCAATTCCCAATCCGGCGCGTCTGGTGCCGAGTCGAGCGTCGGCGCGCCGTCGAGCGCATCCAGATAGCGGCACACCAAGGCCGACTCTTCCAACCCGCTGCCGTCGTCGAGCACAAGATAGGGCACCCGTCCGGACGGGTTGATCTCGTAGTAGGGCGAGTTCTCGGTTCGGGTCTGGGCCTCGATGATCTCGACGCGGTCTTCCAGCTTCTTCTCCTGGACGACGACGCGGGCCATTCGAGCGTAGGGCGAACCGGGGGTGATATAGAGCTTCATCGTGTTTTCTTCCTGCGCGCATGGTTGCCGGCCCAGGATACGCGACAACGGCGTTCCGCCGAAATTGGGAAAGCGCGGACGCCCGCCGACGCCCGCGCTTCAACGACGGTTAGCGGCCGGTGAAGACCGGTTTGCGCTTCTCGCGGAACGCGCGACCGCCTTCTTGCTGGTCTTCGCTACGGCGGATCGCGAGGAGGTCGCGTTGGGCCAGTCCGGATTGTTCGGACGGTCCGCGCGGGATGACGGTGTTGCGCACGAAACGCTTCAACGCGCCGATCACGAGCGGGGCGCTGTCGCGTAGGATTTCCGCATATTCCATCGCGCCTTCGATATGCTGGCCCGCCGGCACGACCTTGTTGACCATGCCCACCTCATAGGCGCGCTGGGCGTCGAAATGCTTGCCGGTCAGCATGAACTCCATGGCGATCTTGTACGGGATTCGCCCGGCGCAGCCGGCGATCAATCCGCCGCAGAAACCGATCTGGGCCTCCGGGTAGAAGAAATCGGCGGTCTCGGACGCGACGGCGAGGTCGCAGAACTGGACCAGGACATAGGCGCCGCCGACGCAGTAGCCGGAAACGGCGGCGATAAGCGGCTTGTCCACGTCGACGCCGACACCGGGCATGCATTCCCAGAGATCCGGGTCGCGTGGCGGGTCCTTCAGGTCGGCGCCGACCGAGAAGGCGCGGTCCCCCGCGCCGCTGACGATGGCGCAGCGGTCGTCGGAATCGCGGTACTGGATCATCGCCTCGCGGATTTCGACCACGACCGCGTTGCTGAGCGCGTTCAGCTTGTCCGGACGGTTGATCGTGATGAAGGCGATGTTGTCTTTCGATTCATAGGTAACGAGATTGTCGCTCATTCTTCGGGTGATCCTTCTGTGGTGATCGTTCTTCCTTGGGTCATGTCTCGCTGGGCGGAATAACCTTCTCGGCGGCGAGGGCGGCGATGTCGCCCGCTTGGTATCCGAGTTCCGCCAGCAAGGTTTGGGTATGCTCCCCGATTCGGGGCGACGTCGCGCGCGCGTCGTCCGGGGTGGCCGGATCGACGCCGGGCAGGTTCGGCACCGGGATGGCGCCGGTATCGGCCTGTTCGGCCCAGGTGAAGATTTCCTCGGCCTTGACCTGCGCGTGGTCGAGCAGGTCGCCGTAGCCGTTCACCCGGGTGCACATCAGCCCCAACGCGCTGAATTTCTCTTCCCACTCGGCTGCGCTCTTCGAGAGGAGCGCGGTCTGGAATTCGGCGTTGATCTCCGTCGACTTCCAGATGCGTTTCTGATGCGTGTCGTAGTCGGGGTCGTTCTTCAGGTCGTTCAGGCCAAGCAGGTCGCAGACTTCGGCGAAATGCGTCGGCTTGTTGGAACTGAGGCTGAGATACCCGTCCTTGGTGCTGAACACCCCCACCGGGACCCCGACCGCGGGCGGTTGTTTGCCTTGCGTGTGATGCCGGATGAACTGTCCGGCCTGCACCGCCAGCGCGGCCTGCAGCATGCTGACCTTTACATGCCGGCCGCCGGATCCCATGGCGCGGGCGTAGAGCGCGGTCGCGACGGCCTGATAGCCGTAGATGCCGGTGATGTAGTCGATGATCGCGGTGCCGACGCCCAGCGGCACGCCTTCGCGGTCGCGGGTGATCGACTGCAGCCCGGAAAAACCTTGCATGATTTGGTCGGTGACGGGCCGGTTGACCAGCGGGCCGGCGGTGCCGAACCCGGTGACGGTGAGATAGATCACCTCGGGATTGGCGGCGGCGACGTCGTCGTACCCCAGTCCCAACCGTTCGATGACGCCGGGCCGGAAGTTCTGCGTGATCACATCCGCTTCATGGGCGAACCGCCGGGCGATTTCGAGACCCTTCGGATTCTTCAGGTCGAGCGCGATGCTGCGCTTGCCGCGGTTCATGGCGAGCGATTGGGCCGAATGGTCGCCTTCGATCCGACCGCCCATGTTTCGGATCCAGTCGCCGTTCAGGCCTTCTATCTTGACCACGTCCGCGCCGTATTGCGCCAGCATCATGCCGCAGTAAGGACCGGAGATACCCTGCGAGATGTCGCAGACCTTGAGGCCGGCAAATGGGCGTTCATGGGACATGGGCGGTCCTCCGCGGCGGAATGGTGGTTAGAGGTGAGGACCGGCGAATGCGGTCGGCGCAAGCCTAGAGCAATGCGCGAACCAATGCACGCCGACGGTTTGCCGCGGCGGCGGGCGTCGCCTTATGGCGACGGTATTTGTCCTGCGGTCCAGGCACGACAGGATAGCGGCCGGCAGGCCTGACTGGGCCGCGCCGGCATCCGCATTATTGCCCGCCGTCGCCCTTGATGAAGGCGACGGCCCGCGCGACGATCGGCGGCAGGTCGCGTTCGTGTTCCGTATCGATCGAGACCACGACGCTCATCCCGGCGCGCAACGGCGGCCCGGACGTCGTTTGGTCGAGTTCCAGACGAACCGGCACGCGTTGCACCACTTTCACCCAGTTGCCGGTGGCGTTCTGAGGCGGCAGGATCGAGAATTCCGCGCCGGTCGCCGGGGCGATGCTCTTCACACGGGCCTCCCATTTGACGTTGGGATAGGCATCCACGGTGATCGTTGCCGACTGCCCCTCGGTTACATGCGTAAGTTCGGTTTCCTTGAGGTTCGCCTCGACCCAGATGTCGTCCCAGGCGACGACGCTGAAGACCGGGCGGCCCATGGTGACGAACTCGCCCACCTGCAGGTCGTTCTTCGTAACGATTCCGTTGGCCGGCGCCCGTATGATCGTTTGCGAGAGATTGAGCCTTGCTTCGTTCAGCTTTGCCTCGGCCGCCAACACCTCCGGGTTGAGGTCGGTCGCCACTTCGGGCGATCCGCCCAATCGCGCCATCATGCGGCCCAGTTCTTCGCGGATGCTATCGATGCGGTTGCGCGACGCTTCCAGGTTTCGTCCCGCGGTATCGAATCGCGATTGCGATACCACGCCGCGCTTCATCAAGGACCGGCGTCGATCGAACTCCTCGCGAAAGAAGGCGACGTCCTTGGCGGCTTCCTCTAGGTCCGACTCTTTCTCGCGAAAGAGCTTGCGGGTCGCTTCGATCTCGTTGCGGATTGCCCGCAGGTCGGCTTCCGCCTTATCCACGGCGATCTGGAAGGGCTCGCGATCGATTTCGAACAGGACCGCGTCGCGCTTGACGAGTTGGTTTTCCTTGACGTTGACCTTTGTCACGCGGCCCGACACGTCCGTGCTGATCGCGATTTTGTCGGCCTTCACATAGGCGTTTTCCGTGGAAACGAAACGGCCGCCGATGGCGTAGTAGTAGGCGCCGACCAAAACGAGCGCCAACGGGCCGATGATCAGGAGACCGTATCGGATGAAGCCGGGACGCTTGAACCGAGAGAAAAGCACCCGCATGGAGTATTTGAGGCTAGCCGACATTTTGCTTCCTAGTCTTGCTGTTGGTTGACGAGCCAAGCGCCGTTTCGTCGCTGCCGTCCGGTGTGGTGTGGTTCATGGTGAAAAGGTTGTTCTTCATCGATTGAAGAGTATCGATCAATTTGTCCTTGTCCTGAATTGATAGGCCCGTTAGCGCGGATTCGCGCACCTCGGAGGACAGCGTGTTAAGGCGGTCGATCATGGGGCGCGATTTTTCCGCAAGATGCAGCCGCCAGACGCGCCGGTCCGCCGGGTCGCGCCGTCGCTCGACCCAACCGTCGTCTTCGAGCCGGTCGATATGCCGGCCGAGCGTAACATTCTCGACCTCGAGAATCTCGGCGAGCGAGCTTTGAGAGATGCCTTCGTATCGACGCAAATGACCCAAAACGCGCCATTGCGCCCGCGTCAGACCCAGCCGTCGCGCGCGTTCGTCGAAGCGTTGGCGCATCAGCCGGGAAACGTCGTTGAGAAGGAAACCTAGATTTTTTTCCAGGTCGTATTGAGTCATGACAGATATATAGTAAGCCTGCTCATTATTAGCCAGCTTTTTTTAAGCAAACTTTCCTTTAGCAAGCTTGTTAACTTCGTCGATTCGCCTTCTGAATGAACGCCTTGCATCGCCTCCCGACATCGATAACAGTGAAAATCGAACCATAATTGAGAGGGATTTCATGGCGGATGAGCGTTATGCGGGCGATCTGAATCCGCAAGAAGCGTGGGACTTGCTACAGCGGGAACCGGATGCGTGCCTCATAGACGTACGGACCGCGCCGGAATGGCAGTATGTCGGACTGCCCAAGCTTGACGACCTCCATAAACGAACACTGTGCGTATCGTGGCAGGTGTACCCGACGAATGGGGTCAATCCCGGTTTCGTGGACCAGGTCAAACAAGCGGGCGTGGAGCCCGATCAGACCGTTCTGCTGATCTGCAGGTCGGGGGCCCGGTCGCGAAATGCGGCAATCGCCTTGACGGAGGCCGGGTTCGGGCGGTGCATCAATGTCGCCGAAGGTTTCGAAGGAGACAAGGACGCCAGCGGTCATCGCGGCACCGTCGGCGGCTGGAAACAAGCCGGACTGCCCTGGTCCCAAGGCTGACACGGTTCGCGCTTGCGGCGCGGGGGAAGGCGGGGCGACACGATGTCGGCTCGCGGCCTATTGCGGCAAGTCAATGCGCCCTGGCGTCTTTATTCCTAACCTAATTGGATGCAAGGCCAACCGCTCAAGCGCAGCTTGTCGCTTCCTTTACTCACGCTGTATGGCCTCGGCACGACGGTTGGTGCGGGTATATACGTGCTGGTCGGTAAGGTCGCGGGCGTCGCGGGCGTTCTGGCGCCGGTGTCCTTCATCGTCGCGGCGGTCCTGGCCGGCCTGACCGCTTTGTCGTTCAGCCAATTGGTCGTCCGCTTTCCGCGCAGCGCCGGCGAAGCCGTCTATGTCGAGCAGGCGTTCGGTCGGCCGGCCTTGTCGATGGCGGTCGGTCTTGCCGTGGTCGTGGTGGGATTGGTGTCCAGCGCGGCAATCGTGTCCGGCGCGGTGGGGTATCTTCAGAACATCGTCGCCGCGCCCGGATGGGTGATCATTCTTGCGACCGTCTTGTTTTTGACCGGCGTCGCGGTTTGGGGAATTACCGAATCCGTTCTGATCGCCGGGATCGCGACCGTTCTCGAAATCGGCGGCCTCGGTCTCATCGTGTGGGTCGGCCGGGATGCGTTCGGCGCGGATGTGATCTCGACGGTCGTCGCGCGCCGGCCTGACGACTCCGGTTTCGCCGTGTTGGGCGTCTTGTCGGGGGCGGTGTTGGCGTTCTACGCGTTCATCGGGTTCGAGGATATGGTCAATGTGGCGGAAGAGGTCCGTCGTCCCGAGCGGGTTTTCCCGCGCGCAATCGGCATCACCCTGGCGGCGACGCTGATCATTTACACCGCGGTGTCCTGGGTCGCGGTCGCGACAATGCCGATCGAGCAATTGAGCGCCAGCACCGCGCCGTTGTCGGATATCTTCGTGCGGCTGACCGGGCTGCCAACCTTGGCCATCGATGGACTTGCGGTGATCGCCGTCTTGAACGGCGCCTTGGTCCAGATCATCATGGCGTCGCGTGTGTTGTACGGCCTCGGCCGGCAAGGAACGTTGCCGGCGATCTTCGCGTCGGTATCGCGCCGAACGCTGACACCCGTTTTCGCCACGGGCGTCAGCGCCGGCATCCTGCTGACGCTGGCCTTTACCGTCCCGCTGGAAGCGCTGGCGCGATTCACCTCCACGCTGACATTGCTCATCTTCGCGGCCGTCAACTTGGCGCTGTTGCGACTGAACGTTTCGTCCGATGGAGTCCGCGTGACGCCGGCCACGGCGATTGTGCTGCCGGCTCTTGCATTGGTGAGTTGTTTGGGTTTCGTCCTGTTCCAGCTTGTGGATTTCCTGGGGAAGTCCTTTTCATAACAGGCGTTTGGTCCGGTCGGGTCGATGTCCTTTGTGAATCTGCGTTTACCCTGTTAACCGGCGGGGGCATCTTGCACGCGTTAAGATTCGCGAAAACCCTTCTGTTACCAGGGGCTACGAACACCGCTTGACGGGTGAGCTTAACCGTTCATTAAGGTAAATCTAGGAAACTCGCCCTGGTCAACGCGTTAGCGGCTGGGTCGGATGCATTAGTTTCATGCCGCGGCGATTTTGTGGACCTTGTTTTTGCTCTCGTCAGCCGATAACTTCGCGGAGTGATTGAGAGGGGGATTTGACGCAACGGGTCCAGTAGGCGTCGAATTTTGGGAGGGAGCATGGTGACTGAGTCGACAGGATGGTCCACATCATCCTTTGCCGCACGGCGACATCCGACATCTATTCGTTCAACGATTAAAAACACAATCTCCGAGGTTGGGTTGGGATGCTGCCGGTGGATCGTTTCATACACCGTCTAGTTCATGGCGGTCGTTCCGTAGTTGAATTCATGGACGAGCTGTTCCGCGAACGCGAGCTTATTCTCCGGTCGCAAGGACGTGTCCATTTCATTCCCCTGACCCGCCGCTTGCAGATCAGCGCCTTCTTGGTCGCGATGGCCGTTGGCGTTTGGGGAATTGGCATGACCTTGATGTCGACCGTCAAAAGCGGCGTCATTCAGGTCAAGAATGACGAAATCCGCGAAGCGCGCGTCGCCTATGAGGACTTATTCGAAGAAGTCCTCAGCTACCAGAAAAAGGTGGCGTCGGTTACGTCGAATCTGCGCGAGAGTCAGGAAAACCTGTTGTCGCAAGTCAGCGAAGCCGTAAACGCGGCGGATGCGGCGACGAAACGCGGCGGAAAGGCGGCCCGCAAACCGTCGAAAAAGTCTCCCAACCTGTCGGTCTCGGAACTCGACGCCTCCGACCAGCCGTCGGGAAGTCTGCGCGGTCATCTCAAAGACATTGACCACAAAGTGCAGCAGATGACCGAAACGAACGTGCTGCTCGAAGGGTCGCTGAAAAAAATCAAAACCGAACTCAAGCTTGCAGGCCACGAGCGCGACCAAATCATCAAGACGCGGACGAAGCTACGCGAACGCGTCGCCGAACTGGAGGAAAAACTGATCCGGTCGCGGACCGATGGCGCCTATCTCGAACGCCGGGTCGCCGAGTTGAGCGATTCGCTCGCGCTGAACCGCGAATCGAAGGAACAGGTCGAAGACCAGCGCGATGCGTTGGCGTCGCGTGTCGGCGGTCTCGAAAGCGGGATCGAAACGGCCCGCAAGCGCGCCAAACTGGCGGAAGTCGATCTGGAGAAAGTGCTCGACCGGTTGGAGAAGGCCACCGGGTCGGAAGGTGTTTCCCTGAACGGCATGGATCGCGAGGACAGCAAAGAACTCGATGGTCATATCAATCATGACGGCGCGACCGTTCGGTTACGCCAACGGACCGTCGCGTTGCTCGGTCGTTTGAACGATTTGCACGCGGCCCAAGGCAATGTCCTGGATCGCCTGGGCGAACGCACGGTCAAGAATATCGAGGAAGCCGAACGGCTGATCATGATGACCGGGCTGGAACTCGACAAGGTCCTCGAACGGGCGACCCGTATAGCGCCCGGCCAGGGCGGGCCGTTGTTTGAGGTCGCCAGCGCGACCGAAGACGGCAACGGGTTGCCGGGCAGCGTCTCCGAAATCGATACGCAGCTCACCCGATGGGCTGGCTTGCGCTCGCTGTTGAAGCGGGTTCCGCTGGTCTCGCCGGTCGATTTCTATCATCAGGCCAGCCCGTTCGGCGTTCGCCGCGATCCGTTCACCAAGAAGAAGGCGATGCATTACGGCGTCGATCTGGCGGGATGGCGCGGCGCGCCGGTGTTCGCCACGGCCCCGGGCAAGGTCGTCTTTGCCGGACGGAAAGGCCGCTACGGAAAGATGGTCGAGATCGACCATGGATATGGTATTCGCACGCGCTATGGCCATCTTCTCAAGGTCCTCGTGAAACGGGGCGAGGAAGTTGGGCATCGGCACCGAATTGGGCTTCTCGGCAGCACCGGTCGCAGCACCGGGCCGCATGTGCATTACGAAGTGCGTTTCGATGGGAAACCCATAAATCCTGAAAAGTTTATCAAGGCAGGTCGCTATGTTTTCAAAGGGTAGTAAAACCGAGACGAAGAGTGACAGCGGCTCGAGCCGGAGTGTGACAGTGCCAAAATTGACCTCTCCCGGCGTTGCGCCGTCGATCGTCAGCGCGAATCTGCGCGTGACCGGTGATTTGGAATCCGAAGGGGATATTCAGATCGATGGCGCGGTCGAAGGCGACGTTCGCAGCAGCTCCGTTACCGTGGGTGAACATGCGATCGTCAGCGGGGCGATCGTCGCCGCGACGGTTCATGTCGCCGGCACGGTAAAGGGACAGATCAACGGTAAGCAGGTCGAATTGGCCCGGACCGCGAAGGTGACCGGCGACATCGTCCACGAAAGCCTCGCCATCGAGGCCGGCGCGTTCATTCAGGGGCTGTGCCGTCATGTCGACGTGTCTGCCCATAATGGCGATCAGTCGGCGAAAGACGGCGATGCGGGCGCCAAGGATAAGGCCGCGCCGAATCTCGTTTATGAGAACGAGAAGGAGCAGACGAAGAAGGACGCTGCGCCGAAGGCCAAGAGCGGTGTCGCCGCGGCGGCCGCCAAGGGGCAGGAAGCCGCCAAGAAGGTCTTCCGTTGATCGGGCCGATCCCGGCTATCTCGCAGTCGGGATCAAACTTGCGCCAGTAACCGGTCGATCGCTTCGGTCGATTCGGGTTCGAACAGGGACGGGACGTGCCCGACGCCGTCCAGACACAACCGGTCCAGCTTCGGGTGTTCCTCCGCCATGCGGTCGAACGTCTCGGCGGACAGCACGTCGCTGACGCTGCCGCGCACGGCGAGGGTCGGCACGTTGCGCAACGTGCGGAAAAGCGCCCAAAGGTCGGGCAACTCCCGGTTTTGCGCTATCGGCAGCACGATTTTCACATCCCAGTCCACGTGAAGCAGGCCGTCCTCGCGCTCCCGCCATGTTGCCTCGGCCGCCTCGCGCCATAACTCCTCGGTGTCGAACGATAGCGTCGGGAAACGCTCCTTGAAGGTGGCCACCGCTTGTTCCCAATCGGGGTGGGGGCAGTCGACGCCGAGATAGTCCATGATGCGTTCGATGCCGTTGTCCTCGAACTCGGGTCCGATATCGTTGAGCACGACACCCGCCAGCAGGCTGGGCAGCACGATGCCCAGACCGGTCGCCAACAGGCCGCCCATCGATGTCCCGATGACCACCGCGCGGTGCATGCCGGTCGCGGCCAGCAAATGGCGAATATCCTGAAGATAGATCGTCGGTTGATAGTTATCGGGATTCGGGTCGTAGTCGCTTTGCCCGCGCCCACGGTAGTCCGGGCAAACGACCCACCGGTCCGCCGACAATCGTGACGCAAGCCTATGGAAGTCCTTCGAGTTTCGGGCGAGACCGGGCAGGCACAGGATCGGCGTTTGGGGCGACAGCGGATCGCCGTACTCCCGATAGTACAACGATAGACCGTCGTGGGTGGTATAGCGATGTTCGCGAAAGGGGCGCACGGGGGATACGGCCTCAATTACCTTTTCTATTACGTCAGGCCGAGAATCGACGGCAGTGTTTCCAGGCTGTTGAGTTCCTCGACCGGCTTGCCGGGCAGGCGCTCCGGCACTTGGCCGAACCGGTTGATCCAGACGACCGTAAAGCCGAAATGCGCGGCGCCCGCGACATCCCATGCATTCGACGACATGAAGCAAATCTGCGCCGGCTCGCACCGCAGGCTGTCGACGGCGATCTGATATACGGAATCATCGGGCTTGTAGATGCTGACATCCTCGACCGAGAATATCTCGTCGAGTAGATTCGCTATCCCGGCGGACCGGACGGCGGCGTCGAGCATCGGCGGCGCGCCGTTCGACAGGATGGCGCGTGGAATGCCGTTGTCGCGCAACGCCGCCAATACATCCGTGACTTCGGGATAGGTGTCGAGGCTGAGATACAGGTCCAACAGGTCGTCACGCAGCGCCGGATCGTCGTTGCCGACCGTGCTCAATGAAAAGTCCAGCGCCTCACGGGTGACTTGCCAGAAATCCGCGTGCGCCTTCATCAGGCTGCGCAGCCATGTGTATTCGAGTTGCTTCTGTCGCCAAAGGGCGGTGACGCGGTCGGCGTCGTCCCCGATCGCGGCGCGAACGCCGTCGGCGACGGAAAACACGTCGAACAAGGTGCCATACGCGTCGAAGACGCAGGCCTTGATATCGCGTAGTTTAGGGTCCGGCAAAATCCTCTCCGTCTTGCAGGGGATCGCCGGCGATCCGGTCGGTGCGCCCTGCCGAATCCTCAAACGGACCCGGTTCCATCGCGGCCAAGGTGAGCGCCATGTTTAGACCATCCGCGCGGCCCCGGTAAACGGTCAGATTCTCCAGCACGCGCTGGACATAGGTCCGGGTCTCGGTGAACGGAATGGATTCGATCCAATCGATCGCGTCGTAGATGCTGGGTCCCGGATCGCCATTGCGCCGCAGCCAACGCTCGACCCGCAGTGGGCCGGCGTTATAGGCCGCGAGCGCAAGAATCAAGGATCCGTCGTAATCGCGGATCATGTTGGCCAGATAGGCTTGGCCGAGCCGCAGGTTATAGGCCGGGTCGCGGGTCAGCCGGTTGCGCGAATAGGGCAGCTTGAGCTTGCGGGCGACCCGCAGGGCCGTCTGCGGCATGATCTGCATCAGCCCGCGTGCGCCGGCGTGGCTGACCGCCTTGGTGTCGAACGCGCTTTCCTGCCGCACCACCGAAAAGATCAGCGCCGGATCGGGGAAATCCTCGCCGCCGTCGCTGACGGGTTCCAGGGCCGGATAGCCGGTCACGCTGAGAATGACGCCCTCGCGCGCCGCGCGCTTCGCGATGGAGACGCTGACGTCGTGCCGGCCCATCTCTTGCGCGAGGCGGGCGGCGAGCACCCAGTCCGTGGCGGTTGTCGCATCCTCCGCCAAACCGTGCAGGAACCGCTTGATGTCGCGCCGCCGGTCCAACTGCGCCAGCACGCGGATCGCGCGCACCGCGTCATGCGCCTCGAAGCGGCGGCGGTCGGCATCGTCCGGCTCGGGTTCCGGCGGCAGCGTGGGCCGTTCGGCCGCTAGCACATGCCCGGACGCGACCTGGCCGTAAAAGCGGGTCATATACCGGGCGGCGGTGCGATACCAGGTCGTGGCGTCGCCGTGCCGCTCTTTCGCCTCCAGCGCCCGCGCGGCCCAGTAGGCGCCGCGCGAGCGGCTGACGGGGAATTGCACATTGTCGTACAGCGCTTTGAAATGTCGAAACGCCGCGCCGGGCTTGTCCAGCTTCCGCAGGGCGATCCACCCGGCCAGCCATTCCGCCCCGGCGAACCCGATGCCGCTTTTTTGCCCGTGCTCGCTCGCAAGGCGGTAGGCGAGATCCATCCGCTCTTCCTTCAACGCCCACCGTGCGAGGAAATTCCGTTCGCGCCACCACCGGTCCGGCCGGCTCGGATTGACCGGCCGGTTCGCCAGCAGCATGTCGATCGCGTCGTCCATGCGTTTCGCGCGTCGCCGCCAGCGCACACGCTCGAAAACGATGCCCTGGTTCTTCACCATGTCGGGCTTGACCCGGCGCAGCAGGGAGGACGCATTTCCGGCGCGGATCATCAGCGCGATGCGCGCTTGCGCCAGACGCCGCCATTCCGGCGGCACCTTGCGCATCTGTCGCCGCGACGCGCGAACCTCGCGCTCCCACAGCAGGTATTCGAGTTTCGCGATCTCCTCGTTCTGGCCGATATACTTTCGATACCGGGACTTGAAATCCGCCGCCTGTTTGGGCCCCAGCTCCATCGTGATCCAGGCGCGGCGGACGGCCTTGGCGGCGTCGTCGTCGCGGCCGACGGCCTCCAACGCGTTGGCCCAATGGTAGGCGCCGTCCGGGGATTCCATCGGGTATTCATCGAACCAGGCCAGCACGTCGGCGGTCGGCAGGCCGCCCATCCTCTCTTCGGCGCGGCGGCGCAATTTGTCCTGATCGGGCCAGGCCGGGTTGGCTTTGATGAAGGCCGAGACCTCGGGGAAACCGGCCCGTACTTTCGCCGACCGCAGGCGCATCCATTCGAGGATCTTGTCGGCCGCGCTATTGCCGCCGCGGGCTGTGAGTTTCTTGACCTCGGCCCATTGGTCGCGATCCGCGAGGTCGAGCGCTTTGAGGTAAAGGGCGCGCTGCTGCTTGGTTAGGGTTTCGGCGGCGGAGGGGACGGTTGCCGTCAGCACCCCGCCGAATATCCCGAAAACCGCAATATACGGAACGTAAAGGCGTAATATTCGCCGCACGTCGGATCACCGAATAGTATTCATTCACCAATCGAGGCGGGAGCTTATTTGAAATCCCGGAATCCAACAACATGGCTGATCCCGAAACTCTTTCCTTTGGTTCGCCCGCACGGCGGTCAAGCCGCTTGCTGCATCCCCTGGCTTAGCAGTATGGTGGCCGCAACAGTAGGTATTCTGCGGAGAACGCATGATGTTCAAGGGTTCGCTCACGGCCCTGATTACGCCGTTCAAGAACGGCGGGATCGACGAGGACGGTTTCCAGGCCTTCGTGGACTGGCAGATCGTCGAGGGCACGCATGGTCTGGTGCCGGTCGGAACGACCGGCGAGTCGCCGACGCTCAACCATGACGAACACAAACGCGTCGTCGACTTGTGCGTCGAGGCCGCCGCCGGGCGGGTGCCCGTGATCGCGGGGGCGGGCTCGAACAGCACCGACGAAGCCGTCGAATTCACCAAACATGCGAAATCCGTCGGCGCGGACGGCGTTTTGAGCGTCGCTCCCTACTACAACAAGCCGTCGCAGGAAGGGCTCTACCAGCATTTCAAGGCCGTGGCGGAGTCGGCCGATATCCCTGTGATCGTCTACAACATCCCGGGCCGGTCGATCGTCGACATCGACGTCGACACGATGGCGCGGCTGGCGAAGATTCCGAATATCGTCGGCGTGAAGGACGCGACCGCCGATCTGGCGCGCCCCTTGGCGACGCGGCTGACGGCGGGCAAGGATTTCTGCCAGCTCTCGGGCGAGGACGCGACCGTGGCGGCCTTCCTGGCGCAGGGCGGCGTCGGCTGTATCTCGGTGACGTCGAACGTGGCCCCGAAACTCTGCTCCGAGTTGCATGTGGCGTGGCAGGAGAAGGATTTCGACACCTTCGATACCCTGCGCGACCGGCTGTTGCCGTTGCATGACGCGATGTTCTGCGAGCCGAGCCCGGCGCCCGCCAAATACGGCGCCAGCCTGCTCGGCAAATGCGACCCCAAGGTGCGCCTGCCGATCACGCCGTTGACCCCGGATGGCGAAGCGACGGTGCGGGATGCGATGGTGCATTGCGGCCTGATCAACTAGGGGCGGAAACCGCGCGCATTCGATGCTTTTGATGTGGTCTCCGGCGCCGGCGTGCCGGAGATGGCGCGTGCCTGGACACAACACGACCGATAGAGACCGCGACACGATACTGCCATGCCCGAAGGATTGAACGGCGGCCCGCCGGTGGCGCAAAACCGAAGGGCGCGCCGCGACTATATCATCGAGGAGACGTTGGAAGCTGGCCTTGCCCTGCAGGGGACCGAGGTGAAGTCGCTGCGCGCGGGCAAGGCGAGCCTCGGGGAGGCCTATGCCGGCCCCAAGGACGGCGATATCTATCTGCTGAACTGCACGATTCAGGAATATCCGAACGCCGGTAAATTCAATCACGAACCGCGCCGGCCCAAGAAGCTATTGGTGCACAAGCGCGAGCGCGACCGGCTGCTGGGCGCGGTGAAACGCGAGGGCGTGACCCTGGTGCCGCTGAAGATCTATTTCAACCGGCGCGGCATCGCCAAGCTGGAAATCGGCCTCGCCAAAGGCCGCAAGAAACACGACAAACGCCAGTTGGAAAAGACCCGCGACTGGCAACGGCAGAAGGCCCGCTTGATGCGGGACAAGGGGTGATATCCGAAAGGCCGACCGATCGGCCATAGTGGTTGTCGAAAAGCTTGTGTCGATCAATCGGCATCGGCCCATGCGCGAGGCGCGGTAGGGGAGGCTTCCTATGCAAACAGCGCGGCGACTTGGATTTCTCTCGACGGCGGTTGCCGTCCTGCTGTTCGGTCAAGCGCTGGCCGGGAAGGCGGCGGCGGACGAACACGCGGCGGAAGCCGCCGTTGCGCGATGGGTGCATGAGGTCAAAGTCGGCATCCTGCATCACGACACGCCCGACCTGTGGAGCGGGTTTCGCCGTGAATCCGGTATCGACATCAACCTCGAAGCGATTTTCGCGCCGAAGCTCGACATCCTCGGCGGCGCGATCCGGCCGGCGCTCGGCGGCTCCGTCAACACGGCGGGCGACACATCGAAGCTCTACGTCGGCATCCGGTGGCAGTATGAGCTGACGATCGGGTTCTTCGTCGGGCTTGGCCTGGGCGGCGCGGTCCACGACGGCAATCTCGACCTGACGAACCGCGACCGCAAGGCATTGGGCAGTCGCGTTCTTTTTCACATCCCGGTCGAGATCGGCTACCGGTTCAAGGACAGCCCGCACGCCCTATCGGTCTATTTCGACCACATCTCCAACGCCTACACCGCGGACGAAAACGAGGGCATGGACACCCTCGGCCTGCGCTACGGCTATCGCTTCAGGACCGGGAAATAGAACGCCGGCCCGGCGGACCCTGGGAGACGCCTACGCCGCCAACCCCGCCTTCACGCCCGCGAACACGTCGTGGAACATCGCCTCGGTCAGGCGGCCGGTGTTGGTGTTGTAGCGGGAGCAGTGGTAGCTGTCGGTGAGGTTCAGGCCGCTGGGTAGCGCATGGCGGGTGTTGTGGGCGAATTTGCAGTGGTTTTGCTTCAGCCCGCTGGCGGCCAGCACCGCGTTGTGGGCGACCACGCCGAGCGCGATCACCGTATGCAGCCGCGGCAGCGCCGCCAGTTCGCTCGCCAGGAAGGGGCGGCAGGCCTTGATCTCGGCGCCCACCGGCTTGTTCTGCGGCGGGACGCAGCGCACCGCGTTGGTGATCCGGCAATCGACCAGACGCAACCCGTCCTCCGGGTGCGCGCCGTAGTCGCCCTCGGCGAAGCCGTAACGCAGCAGCGTCGGATACAACAGGTCGCCCGCATAGTCGCCGGTGAAGGGACGGCCGGTCTGATTCGCGCCTTTCAGGCCGGGCGCCAGGCCGACGATCAGCACGCGCGCGTCGAGCGGCCCGAAACTCGCCACCGGCGCATTATGGAAGGCGGGGAATTTCGATTGGTTGTCGCGGCGGAACGCGACCAGCCGATCGCAGATGCCGCAGTCGAGCGCCGGTGCGGCCGGCTGACCGTCCGGCGAGTCCGAGGAATGGGGGATCGTCATGCGCTCACTATACACCGGCAAATGCGGCGCGAAATGGGTAGAGGAGGGTGGTACCTCCTGTCGTATTTCGACACTTTTGTTGGGAATAGATCGCTATTCCGGGATCAAATCGATGCGATCCTGGATCGATTCGGGGATTTTTACGCGCGTTCGACGATCACGTCATCGTCGTCATAGTCGTCCTCGTCATCGAAATCGTCGCCGTTCTCGCCATCATCCGGCGTGTACTGGCGCTCGGTATGCTGACGCGCGATTTCATCGGCCAGACTTTGCAACTCGATGAAGCAGTCGGCTTGCCGGCGCAACTCGTCGGCTACCATGGAGGGTTGCGTACGAACCGTGCTGACGACGCTCACCCGAACACCTTTGCGTTGAACAGCTTCAACGAGGCGGCGGAAGTCGCCATCGCCCGAAAAGATCACGATATGGTCCAGATGCGGCGTCATTTCCATGACGTCGATCGCGAGTTCGATGTCCATATCGCCTTTGATTTTGCGGCGTCCGGAGGCGTCCGTGAACTCCTTGGTCGGCTTCGTGACCATGGTGTAGCCGTTGTAATCGAGCCAATCGACCAGCGGGCGGATCGGAGAGTATTCTTGGTCTTCGACAAGTGCCGTATAGTAATACGCGCGTACTAATCGGCCTTTATTAGCAAAAAGGTCGAGCAGTTTCTTGTAATCGATGTCAAACCCAAGTGCTCGTGCAGCCGCATAAAGATTAGAGCCATCAATAAACAGCCCCATCTTTTCATTACTATAGATGTTGTCTAACATCGAGATTGCAACCTTCGGTAAACGTTTGTTTTTTTGGTTGAGGAACGTGCGGCCGATTTATTGCACGTTATTACTAAACCGTATCATTACTTAGATGGCTTGCTAATTTTTCGCAAGTGGCAGTTGCGGCAAATTCGAACGGGTTATCATCCGAAATATTGCCGCAGTAACGGTTTTCAATCAGTCGATCCGGTATAATATTTATTGGATGGAATATCCTTGAATTCGGGGTCTGTCCGCCCCTATATTCTGCCGCGAACGGTTGTCTTTAAGAGAGCGCTTCCCGGGAGGCGCCAATAGTGGAGTAGGGTAGAGCATGGCGCGTGTCACCGTGGAAGATTGCGTAGAACGGGTGCCGAATCGTTTCGAGCTTGTAATGATGGCGGCGCAGCGAAGCCGTGAGATTTCCGCCGGCGCGGAAATCACGCTTGAGCGGGACAATGACAAGAACCCTGTTGTCGCTTTGCGCGAGATCGCGGAGGAAACCGTGCCGCTCGACAAGCTGAAGGACGACCTCGTGCGCGGCCTGCAAAAGGTTCCGGAAATCGACGAGCCGGAAGAAGACGAACCGATGGAATATATGGCGGCGGCGATGGCCGGCCATGAAGACGGATCCGAAGGGTTGCCGGCCGGGATGAGCATCATGACCGCGAAAGATGCGGAAATGGGCGCCACGGGCGGCGATGCGGCTGACGCCGCCGCTGCGGCGCCGACCGGCGGACAGACCGGGACGGAATGACCGACCACCGGCGCCGAAGATGGGGCGCCGGCGCATCATGCCGCCAGGAGTGACCGGGCATGATGCGGCAATACGAACTTGTCGAAAAGGTTAGAGGCTACGATCCGGGCGCGGATGAGGACACCCTCAACCGCGCCTACGTGTACTCTATGCGAGCGCACGGCAATCAGCAGCGCGCATCCGGCGATTCCTACTTCTCGCACCCGGTCGAGGTCGCGGGCATTCTGTCCGACAAAAAGCTCGACACCGCGTCCATCGTTACCGGCCTGTTGCATGACACGGTCGAGGATACGGTTGCGACGCTGGAGGATATCGAAGGGCAGTTCGGCGACGAGATTGCGCGCCTGGTGGACGGGGTCACGAAACTGTCGCAGCTCGACCTGCAGGCCCAGTCGGACCGCGCCAAGCAGGCGGAGAATTTCCGCAAGCTGGTGCTCGCCATGTCGCAGGACATTCGCGTCCTCGTGGTGAAGCTGGCCGACCGGCTGCACAACATGCGGACGCTGGGCTTCATCCGCAATGCGGACAAGCGGCGGCGCATCGCGCGCGAGACCATGGATATCTACGTCCCGCTCGCCGAGCGGATCGGGATTCGCGATTGGAAGGAAGAGCTGGAAGACCTGGCTTTCACCGAATTGAATCCGGATGCCCGCGCCTCGATTCTGAGCCGGTTAGAGTTTCTGCGCCAGCAAGGCGGTAACGTGATCGACCGGGTGCTGGCGGAATTGAAATCGACCTTGGCGGAGCAGGGGCTCAATGCGGAACTCTCGGGCCGCGAGAAGCGCCCGCATTCGGTCTGGCGCAAGATGCAGCGGGACAATGTCGGTTTCGAACAGCTCTCCGACATCATGGCGTTCCGCGTGCTCGTCGACACGACCGAGGATTGTTACCGTGCGCTCGGCGTGATCCACAGCAATTACAGGCTGGTGCCGGGCCGCTTCAAGGATCACATCTCGCTGCCCAAGCCGAACGGGTACACCTCGCTGCACACCACGGTCATGGGGCCGGAAAACCAGCGGATCGAAGTGCAGATCCGAACCCACGAAATGCATGAAGTCGCCGAACTGGGCGTCGCCGCCCATTGGCAGTACAAGCAGGGCGCCCGGCCGACCGGCCGCACCGAAGGCATGCAGTATCGCTGGCTGCGCGAATTGCTGGAAATCCTCGATCATGCCGGCGGGGCGGAGGAGTTCCTCGAACACACCAAGCTGGAGATGTTCGCCGATCAGGTGTTCTGCTTCACGCCGAAGGGCGAGTTGCAGGCGATGCCGGTCGGGTCGACCGCGGTCGACTTCGCCTATGCGGTCCATACGGATATTGGCAACACCTGCGTCGGCGCCAAGGTCAATGGCCGGATCGTGCCGCTGCGGACGCAGCTGCGGAACGGCGATCAGGTTGAGGTCATCACGTCGAAGGCGCAGACGCCGTCGCCGGGCTGGGAGAGTTTCGCCGTCACCGGCAAGGCGCGCGCGTGTATCCGCCGCTTCGTGCGCAGCCAGCAGCGCGAGGAGTACATCCGCCTCGGCCGAGAGATCGTCGAGAATATCTTCCGCGAGGAAGGCTACGAATTCACCGACAAGGCGATCGAAGGCGTGCTCAAGATATTCCACTGCCGGGTGAACAACGATCTGTTCGCCATGGTTGGACAGGGCGACGTGACCGGCATCGACGTGCTGCATGCGGTCTATCCCGGTAGCAAGAAACGTAAGGGCTGGCGGGCTCGAATGGCGTTGCCCCATCGCCGCAAGGGTAAGAAGGAGCCGGTCGCGATCAAGGGGCTGACGCCGGGCGTGGCGGTGCATCTTGCCGGCTGCTGCCATCCGATCCCGGGCGACCGGATCGTGGGGATTCAGACGACCGGCAAGGGCGTCACGATCCATACGATCGACTGCGAGACGCTCGAAAGCTTTTCCGACATGCCCGAGCGCTGGATCGACCTGGCCTGGGACGTCGACGAATCGGGCATGCCGCATACCGCCCGGATCAAGGTGATCGTCGGCAATACGCCGGGCAGTCTTGGCGTGGTGTGCACGGTGGTCGGCCGCGACGGCGGCAACATCAGCAACCTGAAGATCATCGACCGATCGCCGGAGTTTTTCGATATGCTCATCGATATCGAGGTGGGCGACATCAAGCAGTTGACCGACATCGTGGCGGCCCTTCGGGCGACGTCGGTGATAAACTCGGTCGAACGCGCGCGCGTCTGACCGGACCTCGGCGCGACCTAGCGGGAGCAGGGACCATGAAACGCTTTCTCAGACTTGGGGTGAATATCGATCACGTCGCGACGGTGCGGAACGCCCGGGGAATTCGGCATCCGGACCCGGTGCGGGCCGCGATCCTGGCGGAGAAGTCCGGCGCCGACGGCATCACGGCGCATCTTCGCGAGGATCGCCGGCATATCGCCGACGATGATATCGAGCGTCTGATGGCGGCGATCAGCGTTCCGCTGAATTTCGAGATGGCGGCGACCGACGAGATGCTGGAGATCGCGCTGCGCCATAAACCGCACGCCGCCTGCATCGTGCCGGAAAAACGCGAGGAATTGACCACCGAGGGCGGCCTGGATGCCGTCGGCGGCCACAACCATCTGCAGCACTATGTGGCGGAGTTGTCGAAGGCCGGCATCCGGGTGTCGCTGTTCATCGATCCGGAGCCGGCGCAGTTGGATGCGGCGGTCTCGCTCGGCGCGCCGGTGGTCGAACTGCATACCGGCCGTTATTGCGAGGTCGAGGCGGACGAGCAGGACGCGGAGCTTGAGCGCATCACCGTGGCCGCCGCGCATGCGGAGGCGGTGGGCCTGGAATGCCACGCGGGGCACGGGTTGAGCTTCGATACCGTCGGTCCGGTGGCGGCGATTCCGACCATCGTCGAACTGAACATCGGGCATTTCCTGATCGGCGAGGCCATCTTCGGCGGTTTGGAAAGCGCGATCAAACGGATGCGGTCGCTGATGGACAAGGCGCGCGCCGACGTGTCCGGGGAGCGCAGCGCCTGATGATCATCGGCGTCGGCAGCGATTTGGTGGACATCCGGCGGATCGAAAGCACCCTCAAGCGGTTCCCCGGCCGTTTCGAGGAGCGCTGCTTTACCGATATCGAACGGGCGAAGTCGGACAAGCGCCACCGGCGCGCCGAAAGCTACGCCAAACGCTTCGCCGCCAAGGAGGCTTGCTCCAAGGCGCTCGGCACCGGCTTCCGGCGCGGCATCTTCTGGCGCGACATGGGGGTGGTCAACTTGCCGTCCGGCAAGCCGACGATGGAACTGACCGGCGGCGCGCTGGCGCATCTGCAGACATTGGTGCCGGCCGATATGGCAGCGCAGATCGATGTCAGCATCACCGACGAGTATCCGCTGGCGCATGTCACCGTCATCATCTCGGCGGTGCCCCAGACGACTTGATGTCCCGCTAGCCGCTTTTCCTGAGGCACTTCAGCGCGGGCGCCACCGCTTTCGAACGGGCCATCGCGGTGCGGGCGCGGTCCCGGATGTAATCGGTCGGGTTCCGGGGCGACCATCGCCGCGGGTTGGGCAGGATTCCGGCGAGCAGTCCGGCCTGCCACGGCGTCAGGGCGGCCGCGGGTTTCCGGAAATAGGCGCGGGACGCCGCTTCGATGCCGTAGATGCCGGCCCCCCATTCCACGACGTTCAGGTAAATTTCGAGGATACGCCGCTTGCCGAGGATCGCTTCGATCATGAAGGTCAAGGGCGCTTCGATTGCCTTGCGCAGGAAGGTGCGGCCCGGCCACAGGAACAGGTTCTTCGCGGTCTGCATGGAGATCGTGCTGGCGCCGCGCAGCCGCTCGCCCCTCAAATGGTCGCTGACCGCGTCGCTCATCTCGACCCAGTCGACGCCGTTATGGCTGCAGAACCGGCTGTCCTCCAACGCGACGACCGATCGGATCAGGTGCGGCGATATTTGCCGCAGCGGCACCCAGTCCGACTTGATCCCTTCGCCCTCGAACAGCCGGATGACCATCAGCGGGGTGACCGGCGGGGCGACCTCGCGATACAGCAGCGTCAGACCGGCCGGCAACACCAACACGATCAGAATGACCAGGAGGGCGATCCGGCGCAGGAGCCGCCACAAGGAAAAGCCGTTGCGCATCGCTTGTGCCCGCCGGTCCGCGCCGCGCTACGCGCCGAATTCGGTGAGGATCTGACCGGGTGGGCGGCGATGGTCGCGATAGTCCGTGCCGTCGTGCACCAGCGCGCCGTTGACCCAGACGCCCTTCACCCCAAGCCCGTGGCGCACGAGACGGCTTTCGTTGGCGGGCAGGTCGTGCAGGCGCTCGATCGCCGTGATGCCGACTGTCTCGGGGTCGAACAGCAGCATGTCGGCCCAGGCGCCTTCGGTCAGCACGCCACGGTCGCGGATGCCGTAAACCGCCGCCGGCCGGCTGGTGATCTGCCGTACGGCCTCGCCGATCTCGAAATCGCCGCGCTCCCGGACCCAATGCCCCAACAGATGCAGTCCATAACCCGCGTCGCAGAGGAAGGTCAGATGCGCCCCGGCGTCGGACAGGCTGATCAGACTGTCCGGATGTTTCAGGATCTCGCCGACGGCGTCCTCGTCCACGTTCAGCAGTTTCGCGTTGAACACGGTCGCCAGGTCTTCCGAAAGCGCGAGGTCGAAGAAGAAATCGACCGTATCGGCCCCGGCCTGCGCTGCGAGCGTCGGAATGGGTTGGCCTTCGTAGTCCGGATGCGTGGCGCAGACCGCGACCTCGACCCGGTCCCAATCGCCGTTGAACAAGCGGCCGCCGACGGGTTGCGTCAGGCTGTGCCGGAAGCGGTCGCGGAAACCGGGATCGGCGAGGGCCGTGCGCAGCGCCGCCGGATCGTCGATCGGCAGCGACCCCCACGGGTCGACGCCGTAGAGCGGATAGGCCGCGTCGAGCGAGAAATTCATGCTGAGCGGCTGGCAGGACACCTGCGCATAGACGGGAATATCCGCTTCCTGCGCGCGCCGGCATCCGGACAGGACGTTGCGTGTGCGCTCCGGCACCTGGCTGTTGTGCAGCAGGGCGGCGTAGACCATCGGCCGTCCGCTGCGTCGGGCATAGCCGGCCAGGGTGTCGACGGTGGTGCGCGCGCCGGCGGTGATCATGAACAATCCGCGGCCGGCCGCGCCAAGCGCATCGATCAAACGCTCGAATTCCGATTCGTCGGCAAGCCGGGACGGCATGGGCAGGCCGCCATACCCGTTATGGTTCTCGAAGGTGGAGGAGGCGAGCCCGATGGCGCCGGCGTCGAGCGCGTCTCGCACGATCGCCGCCATCGTCTCCACCTCGGCGTCGGTCGCGGTGCGCGTGGAGGCGCCATCGCCGAGCACCGCGACCCGGATGCTGGAATGGCAGGCAAAGGCGGCGACGTTCGGCACCACGCCGCGGGCCGCCAGCATGTCCAGATAGCCACCAAAATCGTCGAATCGCCACTCGATCCCCGCGCGTAAAGCGGTCAGCGACATGCCTTCGACCTCGGACAGGTTCTTGATCAGAATATCCCGCGTGTCCGGCGCGTTCGGGGCGATCCCGAAGCCGCAATTGCCGATGACGACGGTCGTTACGCCGAGGGCCGGCGAAGGCGAACAGCGCGGGTCCCAGGTCAGCTGTGCGTCGTAGTGCGTGTGGACGTCGATGATGCCCGGCATAAGGGACAAGCCGGCGGCGTCGATGGACTCCGTCGCCGTCCCGGATACCGACCCGATTTCGGCGATTCGGCCGTTCTTCACCGCCAAATCGGCGGTTTTCGGCGCCCCGCCAAGGCCGTCGATAAGCGATGCGCCCCGGATGATCAGGTCATGCATGCCGGTCGTCCCTGCTGTTCCGCCGCAACCATAGGCGCGGGGTCAGGGACGGGCAAGAGCCTGTCTTTCGCTCACGAAAGCCTTAGAATCCGGCGTAACGCCGCCGAAGGCCGTTGCCCGTCGGGAGTTTCTACCGGCTGCGCCGGTGTTCCGGGTGCAGGCTCTTTCCCAGGATATGCTCGCTGTTCTCGACCACGTGGACGCTTGAACCGACAATCAGCGGATCGGGCCGGCCTATGACTTGAAGATCCTTCTTCGGATACGGCAGCGTCCGGAGGAAATGCTTCATGCAGTTGAGCCGCGCACGCTTTTTATCGTTGGACTTCACGATCGTCCACGGCGCGTCCGCCGTATCCGTGTAGAAGAACATCGCTTCCTTGGCTTCGGTGTAGTCGTCCCATTTATCCATCGACAGCTTGTCGATCGGCGACAGCTTCCAGCTTTTCAACGGTTCCGATTCCCGCGATTTGAAGCGGCGGATTTGTTCCTCCCGCGTGACCGAGAACCAGTATTTGAACAGGATAATGCCGCTGCGGACGAGCATGCGTTCGAGTTCCGGCGTCTGGCGCATGAATTCGAGATAGTCGGTCGGGTTGCAGAATCCCATGACGCGCTCGACGCCGGCGCGGTTGTACCAGGACCGGTCGAACAGCACGATTTCGCCGGCCGCCGGCAGGTGCTCGACATAGCGCTGGAAGAACCACTGGCTCTGCTCGCGGTCGGTCGGTTTGTCCAGCGCGACGACCCGCGCGCCGCGCGGGTTCAGATGTTCCATGAACCGCTTGATGGTGCCGCCCTTGCCGGCGGCGTCCCGGCCCTCGAACAGAAGCACGATTTTTTGCCCGGTCGCCTTGACCCAGTCCTGAACTTTCAGCAACTCGATCTGCAGTTCCGCCTTGTGTTTTTCATAGCGGCGGCGGCTGAGTTTCGTCTTGTAAGGGTACTCACCGGTTTCGAACAGCCGGTGGATTGCGTTCGGGTCATGCCGCAACTCCGACAGCATGTGGGTCGGTGAACTCTCGCTCTCCGCGGCGGCGCCGTTCCCCGCGGCCAAGTCCTTGGCGGCTGCGCCGTTGCCGTTACTCTTCGGCGGCGCGACCGACGCGTCCTTCGGGCTCGCCGATCCCTTGTCGGCCTTAGCCGATTTCTTTACGTGAGCGTCGGATTCGGTGGCAGTTGAGAGTTTGGTGGCGCTTGCTCCGCGTGTCCCAGCATTCTTTTTCATCGGCTTCTCAGGTCAGGGTTGTAAGGCTTCAAGGCTACAGCTTATACGTTAATCAATAATTGCCATTGCCACAAAACCTTAACATAAAAACCCCGCCAGCGGGACGCGGGCAGGGTAGGCCGGAATAACGTTTGAATTTCAATTGCTTCCGGCGCGGTATCGTAGGGTCGTTTACTTAAGGCTACCGATGTAGGCGATGAGATCCTTGATCGCGCGGCGGGACAGCTCCAATTTCGGCATCGGCGGATGCGGATCCGACAGCCAAACTTTCAAACGGTCCGCGCTGAAATCCGGATGGCCTGCGACTTCGATGAAGGAGGGGGCACCGTCTTTTACGGTCGCGCTCTGGCCGATGTCATGGCATTCGACGCACCAGCGTTTCGCCAGCGTTTCGCCCGCTACCGCGTCGCCTTCGGCGGCCTTCGCCGAATACCCCGCGAGTAGGATTGCCGCGGCGATGCCGCTGATCATTAGCCGTAAGGATTGCTGCACGATCGACCCTCTCATCTAATTTGCACAACCCCTCCGCATGGCGGATAGGCCGGAAACCGGCACCTGTTCTCGCCAAGGAGGCATGTTAAAACTAACACGGCCTTGATTTGGATCAATCGATTCCAGCGCTTGGCGGCAGGCTACGCAGATCCGAGCCGTGCCTCGATGCAATCGTTGAGTGCGTCGGCGAGGTCGTGGACGGCCGGCTCGATCATCACGTCCGAATGGCGTCCGGGAATGGGCCGAAACTCCACCCCGCCCTTAACGATCTTGCGCCAACCGTCATGCACTTCCGGATCGAGCAAGGCGGGTCGCTCGGCTTGGAACAGCACGGCGCTGCCCTCGTACGGATCGAGGGAGAGGCTGCTCGAAATGATGTCATTCGCCCCTGACGGATTCCGCAATGGCTTCGGTACGGTTTTGCCGCGACTCGCGTAGTAGCGCCACGCCCGGATGAAGAGGGCCGTGCGCAGAGCGACGGTAAAGACTTCCCAGGCGGATATGACGCGCCGGGCCATGTAAGCCACCATCCCTGAAGGGGATTGTCGGCGCAACCGATGGGCATGCAGCCGCAGCCATGGACCGATGCCCGCCCGTTTCTTGCCGCCTTGATAGTAGGTGTCGAACAACGCCAGCAGAGGGACGTCCTCTCCGGCGCTGCTGAGTTTCTGCGCCATGAGATAGGCGATCCGTCCACCGAAGGAGTAGCCGCCCAGCAGATACGGTCCGCTCGGCCAAACTCGGCGAATCTCCTGAATATAATGATCCGCCATGGCGTCGGCATCGGCAAAGGGGACTTCATCGCCGTCGAGCCCGCGCGCCTGCAAGCCGTAGAACGGCTGCCGGTCGCCCAGACGCTGGGCGAGGGCGCGGAAATTCAGCACGTGGCCATCTTGATCGTGCACGCAGAAAAACGGTGGCCGGTCGCCCTGGGGCTGGATCGGCACGAGACAACGCGACGGCAGCGCCGCCTGGATCGCGGCCGCCATTTCGGCAACCGTTGCGGAGTCGAAAAGAACGGCGCGGGGCAGACGCCGGCCCAGATGGCGTTCGATGTCCAGGAACAGGTTGACCGCCTGCAGGGAATCGCCGCCGAGCATGAAGAAGTCGTCATGCAGCCCCACGGCCGAGCGGCCGAGCGCGCGGGCCCAGAGCGTGCGGAGCGTTTCCTCCATCGGCGTGGCTTCCCGGTCTTTGCCGGCATCTTGGCGGGGAGGGTCCCGGTCCGGCGAGGATAGTCCGAGTGTCTCGGCCAGTTTGTGACGTTGCACCTTGCCGGTCGGCCCTTTCGGGATGTCGTCGACGAACACGATTCGACGGGGAATTTTGTAAGGCGCCAACCGCTTGCGCAGATACCGCAGCAAAAGCCGCTCATCGCCGGTTTCGTCTTCCGCCGCAACGACGGTTGCCGCGATTTCCTCGCCCAATGTGGCATGCGGGATGGGAAAGGCGGCCGCGGTGCGAACCGCCGGATGCGATTGTAATGCTTCATCGATTTCGTTCGGCGCGACTTTTTGACCGCCACGGTTGATCACTTCGTTCAGCCGCCCCGTCAGGAACAGGTATCCGTCTTCGTCGAAGTAGCCCGCGTCGCCGGTCCGATACCATCCGTTCGCGAAAACAGGGACATTCGATCCGTCTCCGTTCTCGTAGCCTTCGAAGACAGCGTCGCCGCATGCCGCGACCTCGCCGACGGTTCCGTCCGGTGCGAGGTCGCCATCTTCGTCGATAATGGCGACCTCGTTGGGCCGCGGCAGGCCGACGCTGCCGGGTTTGCGGCGTTCGGACTCCATCGGGTCGCAGGCCAGCCAGCCGGATTCGGATGACCCGTAAACCTGGACCACCGGCGCGCCGAAGGTTTCCTCAAGCCGGTGGGCCAAATCGACGTCGAGCTTGCCGGCGCCGGTTCGGATCATTCGAAGGTGCGGGCGCGCGGTGGCGATGGCGGCCTGGAACCGTTCGGCCTGATCGAGAATTGCCGAAAACACCGTCGGTGCGCCCATGGCGTAGGACGGTTTGAGGGTTTCCAAGTGGCGATAGAATGTGTCGGCGTCCAAGCTGGGCAGTGGACAAGCGCTGCTGCCGGCGAACAGGCAGGTGGCGATCCCGGCGCTCAACCCACCGCCGTGGAACAACGGCATCAGATTGAGCGCGCGGTCGTCGGGCGTCAGTTCCAGGAACCGCGCATTCAATTCTCCACGGGCGCGCAGGTGGCGTTGCAGCAGCGGCACGATCTTGCTGTGCGATGTCGTGCCCGACGTGGCCAGGACAAGCGCCGGATCGTCCGCCTGGGCCCTTTCGCTGGGCCCGGGGTTTCCGAGGGGGGCGCCCTCGACGTCGATCCTGTACTGGCCTGCCGTTAGGTCTCGACTGATTTTGAGAACCGGGAGGTCAAGGCGACGCGCGACAGCGTAAGCGGGAGAGGAGTCGGGATTGGTGACCGCCAGGGCCTTGACCCCCAAGTCCCGCAGCGCCAAGGCCAGCTCGCCGTCGGTGAAATTCGGGTTGAGCGGCACCGCCGCTGCGTGAGACCAGACGCCGATGGCGGCGATCGCAACGTCCGTGCCGCCCGGCTCGGCAATCGCGATCCGGTCGCACCG
>JANQKC010000013.1 GCA_028281325.1 Alphaproteobacteria bacterium | reverse complement strand
AGCTGAGCCACGGTCTTCAAAAGACCCAGGATGAGACGGTCTCCCGCCTGTGCACATTCCTACAATCACACAATCTCGACAGACAAGGATGAGGGTGGTTGCATTCCGTTCTTCCCGTTATTCCCGCGCACGCGGGAATCCACCTACGCCGGTGCACATGGATCCCCGTTTGCACGGGGATGACCGCGCTCTTTTGCAACCGCCTCATGCTGAGCCTGTCGAAGCATTCGGCGAGCGCAAAGACCCTTCGACAAGCTCAGGGTGAGGATGGTCCGGTGAATTCTCCCTCATGCTGAGCTTGTCGAAGCATGACTTGCGCCGGTCCCAGATCAACCCTACCCCACCTCGTCCAGCAGCCAATCGCGGAAGGCGCGGAGGTTCGGGTTCGCGGCCTTGGCCTCGGGATAGAGCAGGTGCATCGCCCGGCGGGAACGGCGGACCGGCGCGAAGGGTTGGACCAGCCGGCCCTCCGCCAGATCCTCGCGGACCAGCGCCTCGATCCCGATGGCGACGCCGAGCCCCTCGATGGCCGCCTGGATCGCCAGGTTCAGGCTCTCGAAATGCAGGCCCCGCGCCGCGTCCACCCCCTCGATCCCCGCCGTCTCCAGCCAGCGCGCCCAATCTTGCGGGCGCGGCTCGCCGTGCAGCAGCGTCGCGGTCTTCAGGTCCGACGGGTCGTGCAGCGTCGCCGCCACCTCGGGCGAACACACCGGCAGCGTATCGACCTCGATCACCTTATGGGCGACCAGGCCCGGGTTGCGGTCGTAGAAGCGGCCCCAGCGCGGGATGAACCAGCGGATCGCGAAGGTGGGATAGGCGCAGATCGACAGCGCGGCCTCGGCGTCCCCGCCCCGGATACGGGCCGTCGCCTCGCCGATCCGGGCCAGGGGTGCCCGGATATCCTCCAGGTAGTCCCGACCCGTCCGGGTCAGTTCCACCCGCTTGTGATGGCGCACGAAGAGCGGCCGCCCGAGCAGCGATTCGAGCGCCTGAATCTGCCGGCTGACCGCCCCCGGGGTCACGTGAAGCTCCGCCGCAGCCTGCAAAAAACTCAAATGCCGCGCCGACGCCTCGAAGGCGCTTAAGGCCCTCATTGACGGAATCTGGGACATGGCGTGAGTCCTTGATTGAGTAAAACGCAATCAAAAGATACCGATAAATCGGTTGCGGCGATACCCCGTGGCCCGCATGCTGGGATCAGCCGTTAGGATAGTGTCCACCCACGTCTCAGACCGCCGACCGGGAGCCTATAATGAGCCACGCCGAAGCCCTCGAACTGCCGCAGACCCTCGACGACTGGATCGCCCCCGATTGCCACGGCGAGAATTTCTTCACGCTCGACAAGAGCCTGCAATCGCTGCTGCCGCTCTACATGGACGGCGCGCTGCTCGACCATCTCACCCCGCACTACCAGCGGCTGGGCGAAATCGCGGGCGGGCGGCTGGACGAGCTGACCCGCCTCGCCGACCGGCACGAGCCGATCCTGCACACGCGCAACCCGCGCGGGTTGGACGAGGACTGGATCGAGTTCCACCCGTCCTACCGCGAGATGGAGCAGATCGGCTTCGGCGATTTCGGCATCCACTGCATGACGCACAAGCCCGGCATGTTCGGCTGGCCGGAGAAGATGCCGCCGATCGCGAAATACGTCTTCCAGTATCTCTTCACCCAGTCGGAATTCGCGCTGATGTGCCCGATCTCGGTGACCGACACCTCGGCCATGCTCATCGAGCGCTACGGCGACGCGGAGACCAAGGAGCGCTTCCTGCCGGGCATGATGACCCAGGACATGAGCACGATCCTGAAGAGCGCGCAGTTCATGACCGAGAAGACCGGCGGCTCCGACGTGGGCAATATCGAGTTGGAGGCGCGCAACGAGAACGGCGCCTGGCGGCTCTACGGCGAGAAGTGGTTCTGTTCCTGCGCCGACGGCGACGTGGCGCTGCTGCTGGCCCGACCGCAGGGCGCGCCCGCGGGCAGCCGGGGCCTCGGCCTGTTCGCCCTGCCCCGCCGGCTCGACGACGGCACCCGCAACAGTTACCGCATCGTGCGGCTGAAACCCAAGATGGGCAGCAAGTCGATGGCATCGGGCGAGATCATCTTCGACGGCGCGGTCGCGTATCCGCTGGGCGACGTGAACAGCGGCCTGAAGCAGATGATGGATCAGGTGAACCTGTCCCGCCTGTCGCACGGGGTGCGCGCCGCCGGGATGATGCGGCGCTGCCTGAACGAGGCGATGGCCGTCGCCCGCAACCGCATCGCCTTCGGCGAGAAGGTGATCAACAAGCCGCTGCTGCGCCGCCAACTCCTGAAGCTGATGGTGCCGACCGAGCAGGTGCTATCGGTGGCGCTGCTGATCGCGCAGCAGATCCACCCGGACAAGGCGAGCGACGCGCGGGCGCAAAAGCTGCTGCGCATCCTGACGCCGCTGCTGAAGTTCCGCGCCTGCCGCGACAACATCACGGTGGCCACCGGCGCGATGGAGGTGCGCGGCGGCAACGGCTATATCGAGGACTGGATCAACGCCAAGCTGGTGCGCGACGCGCATCTCGGCGTGCTGTGGGAGGGCACGTCGAACATCAACGCGCTCGACGTCACCACCCGCGCCATCGCCAAGGTCGGCGCGCATGAGGATTTGCGGGACGACCTGGCGCAACGGCTCAAGGACAACCCCGCCCTGCCGGGGCAGTTCCGCGGCGAGCTGGCGGCCACGGTCGACCGCGCGGTCGCCTTCGCCGACGAGGTCGCGAAAAGCGACAACCAGCCGATGGCCCGGCAGGCCGCCGACGCGCTGTATCACACGGCGAGCGCGGTGCTGATGGCCTGCGAGGGCGTGGCGCTCGGCGCGCAAGGCGGCGACGCCCGCCGGCTGCTGCTGTCGCGCATGGTGATCGACCACCGCCTGCGCCCGCAGGACCCGCTCGCCCTCGGCGACGACACGACGGGGATGACCGACGCGGCGCTGGGCGAAGACCCGGTGAGCCTGCAGGACGCGGTGGCGCAGGTGGCGGGGTAACCAGACCGCCCCGCCGGATCGAGAGGGTGACCGGCATCACTGCACTGCGGTTCTCCGATCTATATCATTGAAATATTATGATGATTCGCGAGGCGGGAGCCAGGGATCATCCCACCATCCATCGACTGACGGAAGCCGCCTTCGGCTGGGATGCCGAGGCGCATCTCATCGCAGCCTTGCGCGCCTCCGATGACTCGGTGTTCGATCTTGTCGCCGAGATGGACGGCGATATCGTCGGGCATGTCCTCCTCTCCGCCCTCGCCGCGCCGCCCGGTGTCCTGGCGCTGGCCCCGGTGTCGGTGGCACCCGACCATCAACGCCAAGGCATCGGCTCCGGCCTGATCCACCACGCGATCGGCCGCGCCACCGCCGCCGGCTGGTCCGCCATATTCCTGCTCGGCGACCCGGCCTACTACACCCGCTTCGGCTTCTCGCTGGACGCAGCGGAATCCTTCGAGACGGACTATCCGCGCGAGTTCTTCATGGCGCTGGCGTTGAAATCGGACGCCTTCAAGAGCATGCCGAAGAAAGTCGAGTATCCGGCGGCGTTTCGGGAGTTGGGGTAGCGGCTGCAGCCGGATTGCGTGAGTCAGTGAGATTCTCAACTCAAGCCCTTTAACTACTGGTAGATAATCTCTATACCCGCCACGCGCGGCCGATGATAGCTTTCGCCTCCACGCCGCCGGGCAACGTGCCGAGCGTGCGGCCGCCCGCGCCGTCCAGGCGGGAGGCGCAGAAGGCGTCGGCGGTCGGGGTTGGGGCGTGTTGCACCAGGAGCGCGGCCTGCCAGGCCAAGGCCAAGCGTTCGACCAGAATGCGCGCCTGCCCCTCCGCCATCGTCGAGGATTTCAGGTCTTTTTCGAGACTCGCTACATAGGTGTCCAGCGTGGCGTTGCCGCCCTCGGCGGCGCGCAATTCGTCTACCATGGCAGCGAGCGCCTGCGGCTCGCGCGCGAGGGTGCGCAGGATGTCGAGGCAGATGACGTTGCCCGACCCTTCCCAGATGCCGTTCACCGGGGCTTCCCGGTAGAGGCGCGGCATCGTCGACTCCTCGACATAGCCATTGCCGCCGAGGCATTCCATCGCCTCCGCCGCTACAACCGGCGCGCGTTTACAGATCCAGAATTTTGTGACCGCCGTGGCGAGCCGCACGAAAGGTTCTTGGCCGGGATCGGCGGTCGCGTCGTCGAAGCCGCGGGCGAGCCGCATCGCCATCGTCGTTGCCGCCTCGCTTTCCAACGCGAGATCGGCGAGCACGTTCTGCATCAAGGGCTGGTCCGCCAGCCGCGCGCCGAAGGCGCTGCGATGCGCCGCATGATGCAGCGCCTGCACGACCGCTTGCCGCATCACCGCCGCCGCGCTGATCGACGCGTCCAACCGCGTGTGATGCACCATCGGGATGATCGTGCGCACCCCATCGCCCTCGCCGCCGACGCGCCACGCCAGCGTGTCGTCATACTCGACCTCGCCGGACGCGTTCGACCGGTTGCCGAGCTTGTCCTTCAGCCGTTGCAGCAGGAACCGGTTCGGAGCCCCGTCCGGCAGGACGCGCGGGAGCAGGAAGCAGGTCAGCCCGGCATCCGTTTGCGCCAGCGTCAGGAAGGCGTCGGATAGGGGCGCGGAGCAGAACCACTTGTGCCCGGTCAGCCGATACGCGGCGGCGCCGTCGTTCGGCGCGCGGACCGCCCGGGTGGTGTTGGCGCGGACGTCCGAGCCGCCCTGCTTCTCCGTCATCGCCATGCCGACCAGCGCGCCGCGCTTCTGCGACGCCGGCAGGAAGCGGGCGTCGTAGTCGAGCGACAGGAGACGCGGCTCCCATTCGGCGGACAGGTCCGGCGCGGCGCGCAGCGCGGGCACGGCGGCGAAGCTCATCGCCATCGGGCAGCAGACGCCGTTCTCGCCCTGGTTCATCAGGTAGGCCAGCACCGCCTTCACAACATGCGCGCCCGGCTGCGGATACCGCCAGGGCAGCGCGTGCACCCCATGCTCCACGGCGAGCGCCATGAGGTTGTGCCAGGCCGGGTGGTAGTCGACCCGGTCGATGCGGTTACCGGCGCGGTCGTGGGTGCGAAGCTCCGGCGTGTGCCGGTTGGCGTCGCGCGCCCATTGCATCACCTCGGCGCTGCCGACCACGCCGCCGAGCGTGCGCGCCCGGTCCGCGCCCCAGGCGCCGCCTTCGCGCAGGAGCGCGTCGAACAGGACGGGGTCGCTCTCGAAGGCGTTATAGCCTTCGAGCACCGGCGGTTGATTCTCGACACTATGCGTATCGGTACGCGTTTCGGTCTTGGACGGTGCGGACGACGCCATGGCGCGATCCCCTCTGTCGCCGCTCGGGACGCTTGCCCCGATGAAACCGCAACAAGGGTAGCAAATCCGCGCAGGATTGCGGAGGAAAACCTATCCGCGAATTCTACTAGTAGATTTGCCCGTTTTTTGGCCCGGATGGGAATAATCCCATGCCACACTCGTTAACCAAGGTGAACGAGATCAACCACAGACCTCTTTGAACCGCCCTAATTTAACGAGAGATGTTTAACCATTTTGCAATCAAAGGGGCATTAGGCTCACGACGCCGACATGCCGTATCGGGCCGGCCCGCCCCGAAAACCGGGGCACCGGTCCGATTTCGCTTGCGCGGCTGGATTGGAGGGGTCTGACGGAGCATGACGACCGGCCCGACGATTGGACTCGCCCTAGGCGGCGGCATTGCCCGCGGCTGGGCCCATATCGGGGTGCTTCAGCGCCTCAAGGAACTCGGCCTCGCCCCCGACATCGTTTGCGGCACCTCGATGGGCGCGCTGGTCGGCGGCTTTTATCTCGCCGGACAGATGGACACCCTGACCGATCTCGTGCGCACGTTGACCCGGTTCCGCATGGTGCGATTGCTCGACTTCATGGTGCCCAATAACGGCATCATCGGCGGAAAGCGGATGTTCCGCGAATTGGAGAAGGTGGTCGGCGACCGCCAGATCGAGAGCCTGCCGACCCGTTTCGCCGCCGTCGCGTCCGAACTGCACACCGGCCATGAAATCTGGCTGACCGACGGGCATTTGCTGGATGCGATCCGCGCTTCCGTGTCGATTCCGGGGATATTCAAGCCGGTGCGGATCAACGGCCGCTGGCTGATCGACGGCGCGCTGGTCAACCCGGTGCCGGTTTCGGTCTGCCGGGCCATGGGCGCGCGGGTCGTCATCGCCGTCACCCTGACCGGCGATACGATGGGCGGCATGGCCGACCAGGACCAGCGAAAAGCGGCTGCCATCCCCGGCGAAGCGCCGTACACTGGCGAGGACCGTCGCAATTGCACCCCGGAGCGGTTGGGTCCCGCGATGCGCCAGTTGCTTGCCGCCGAGCAGGAAGAACCCAATTTCTTAGGCACGATGGCGGCAAGTTTCACCATCCTGCTCGACCGCATCACCCGCAGCCGCTTGGCGGGCGATCCGCCGGATGTATCGATCGCGCCGCGCATGGGGCATATCGGGCTGCTGGATTTTCACCGCGCCGAGGACGCCATCGAGGAAGGCGCCAGGGCGGTCGACCGGATCGTACCGGAACTGATGGAAGTGATCGGCATGCTGGCGCGGCGAGAAACCCCAGGCGTCGAGCCGGTTTCCGCGCCGGTCCAAGCGGAAGCGAGTTAAAAATTCTGCAACCTTCTCAAGGGATAAATACGCCTGCAAACGGCATATATTCATTGATATCCGGCGAATCGGTCTCGCACGCTCGCGTCAGCTCGCATTCGCCTTAAAGAACCTAGGTTATGCAATTGAAATTTATCAATAAAGATAACCTACTAAAGATCGGCGCGGCGGTCCGCTCCGCTTTCGCGTCGCTGGGCCCGAAACGGGCCGGCCAGCATCGCATCGTGCCGCCCGACCGTTATCCCTGGGAGGACTCCTATCCGGCTTCCTTGACCTGGGCCGCGGAGATCGAGCCCCATCCGGTCACCAAAATCCTCGACGACGCCGTCGCCGACTTTCCGGACAACCCCTGTCTCGAATTCCTCGGCAAGCGCTACGACTACAAGACCGTGGACGACCTGGTGAACCGGGTCGGCAAAGGCCTTCAGGACCTCGGCGTCCGCAAGGGCGATAGGATCGGCCTGCTGCTGCCGAACTGCCCCTATTACGTGGTCTTCTATTTCGCCATCCTGCGGATCGGCGCGGTGGTGGTGAACTACAACCCACTGTATGCCAAGCGCGAGATCGCGCGCCAGATACTCGATTCCAATACGCGCATCATGGTGACCCTGAACCTGAAGACGCTGTATCCGAAGATCGCGGATCGCATCCAGGATGGCGCGCTGGAGAAGATCATCACCTGCCGGATGCGCGATATCCTGCCGTTTTCCAGCGGCCTGCTGTTCGCCTTCATGAAACGCAAGGAGATCGCGTCGATCCCGTCGGACGACGCGCATATCGCCTATGACTCACTGATCGGCAACGACGGCGGTTTCGCGGCGCCGACGATCGACCCTGCCCAGGATATGGCCGTGCTGCAATACACCGGCGGCACGACCGGCACGCCGAAGGGCGCGATCCTGACCCATGCGAACCTGTATGCGAACGCGGTCCAGACCAGTTTGTGGGCGACCTCGGCGACGCGCGGCCAGGAGAAATTCCTGGGTATCCTGCCGCTGTTCCATGTCTTCGGCATGACCGGCGTCATGAACAACGCGTTGTACTGCGCCTCGGAGCTGGTGCTGCTGCCGCGCTTCAACACCGAGGACGTGCTGAGCGCGATCGACGAACACAAGCCCACCGTCTTCTGCGGTGTGCCGACCATGTTCTCGGCGCTGAACGGCTATTCCGCGATCGACAAATTCGACCTCTCGAGCCTGACTCTCTGCATTTCCGGCGGCGCGCCCCTGCCCGCCAAGGTCAAGGAGAAGTTCGAGGCGATCACCGGCTGCTCCCTGGTCGAAGGCTACGGCCTGACCGAGGCGAGCCCGGTGTGCACGGTCAATCCCTTCGAGGGCGTCAACAAGACCGGCTCGGTGGGCCTGCCGTTGCCCGGCACGTTGATCGAGATCACCGACCGGAAGGACCCGGACAAGCTGCTGCCGCTCGGCCAGCACGGCGAAATCTGCATTTCCGGGCCACAGGTGATGGCCGGCTATTTGGACCGGCCCGAGGAAAACGCCGATGCCTTCCGCGGCGGCCGGCTGCATACCGGCGATGTCGGTTATATCGACGAGGACGGCTATCTGTTCATCATCGACCGGATCAAGGACCTGATTCTCAGCGGCGGCTTTAACGTCTATCCCCGGATGGTCGAGGAAGCGATCTACCTGCACCCGGCCGTCGAGGAAGCGGTCGTCTGCGGCGTGCCGAACCGGCACCGCGGCGAAATCGTCAAGGCCTATATCAAGCTGTACCCCGGCTCGGCGCTGACCAAGGCGGAACTGCGCGCCTTCCTGAAGGACAAGCTGGCGCCGTTCGAAATACCGTCCCAGGTCGAATTCCGAGACAGCCTGCCGCACACGCTGATCGGCAAGCCGTCGCGCAAGGATCTGATGGCGGAAGAGGAACGGCGCAGCGCCGGCTACGCCGCGGATACGAAAGACACGCAGGAACCGGAAGACACCAACAGCCCGAAGAGCGTTTCCGCCTAGGCGGACTCCAGAAAGGTCGGACATGGCAGGTCTATTCCAAGGATTACGACGGCAATTCATCAGCGCCCCGGTGCTCAACTGGTACCGCAAGGTCTTGCCGCCGATGTCGGACACGGAGCGGGATGCGATCGAGGCCGGCACCGTGTGGTGGGACGCCGACCTCTTCTCGGGCAAGCCCGATTGGGAATCGATGCGCGCGCTGGCGCGCCCGACCCTGACCGCGGAAGAGCAAGCCTTTCTCGACGGACCGACCGAAGCGCTATGCGCCCGTCTCGACGATTGGGAAATCACCGCGGAACGGGGCGACCTGCCGCCGGACATCTGGCAGTTCATCAAGGACGAAGGCTTCCTCGGCATGATCATCCCGAAGGCGCATGGCGGGCTCGGTTTCTCCGCCCTCGCGCATTCCGCCGTGGTGATGAAGATTTCGACCCGCAGCCTCGCCGCCGCGGTGACGGTCATGGTGCCGAATTCGCTCGGCCCGGCCGAACTGCTGCTGGAATACGGCACCGACGCGCAGAAAGCGCATTACCTGCCCCGGCTCGCCGCCGGTACCGAGGTTCCCTGTTTCGCGCTGACCGGCCCCGACGCGGGCTCGGACGCCGCCTCCCTGCCCGACCGCGGCGTCGTCTGTTACGGCGATTACAACGGCGAGCGCGTTCTCGGCATGCGGGTAAGCTGGGAGAAACGCTACATCACGCTGGCGCCGGTCGCGACCATCATGGGGCTGGCGTTTCGTCTGTTCGATCCCGAAGGATTGCTGGGCGACGAGGAAGACCTGGGCATCACCCTCGCCCTGGTGCCGACCGATACGCCCGGCGTCGAAATCGGACGCCGGCACTTCCCCGCCAACCAGGCGTTCCAGAACGGCCCGACACACGGCGCCGACGTATTCATGCCGATGGACTGGATCATCGGCGGCCAGGACTATGTCGGCCAGGGCTGGCGCATGCTGATGAACTGCCTCGCCGCCGGGCGGTCGATTTCGCTGCCGTCGGCCAGCACGGGCGGCGCTAAATTCTGCGCCCGCACCACCGGCGCCTATGCGCGGGTGCGCAAACAGTTCCGCATGCCGGTCGGCAAGTTCGAAGGCGTCCAGGAGGCCTTGGCGCGGATCGCGGGGAACGCCTACCTGCTGGAAGCCGCCCGCGCCATCACGGCGGCGGCGGTCGATCTCGGCGAAAAGCCGGCAGTGCTGTCGGCGGTGGTCAAGTATCACACCACCGACCGCCTGCGCGACACGATCAACGACGCGATGGATGTTCACGGCGGCCGGGCGATCTGCAACGGTCCGAGCAATTACCTGGCGAACGTCTACTACGCGCTGCCGGTCAGCATCACGGTCGAAGGCGCGAACATCCTGACCCGCAGCATGATCATCTTCGGCCAAGGCGCGATCCGGTGCCATCCCTGGCTGCAGCGCGAAATGGCGGCGGCGCACGATCCGGACCGGAAAGCGGGGCTCGACGCCTTCGACGCGGCGCTGTTCGCTCATCTGCGGCATCAGTTTTCCATCATCGGCCGGTCGCTCTTCCACAACGCGACCGGCGGGGAATGGGCCGATGCGCCCGATGCGGGGGTCGCCAAGCATTACTACAAGCAACTCGGCCGGGCGAGCGCGTCCTTCACCGTCGTGGCGGAGGCGGCGCTGGTGCTGCTCGGCGGCGGCCTGAAGCGTCGCGAAAGCCTGTCGGCGCGGCTCGGCGACATTCTCAGCGAGATGTATCTGATGGCCTGCGTCCTGATGCGGTTCGAGCATGACGGCAGGCCGCAGGCGGACGAGCCGCTGCTGCACTGGTGCTGTCAGAACGCGTTGTTTGAAATCCAACGGCGGCTCGACGAGATTCTCGTCAACTTCCCGTCCCGGCCGATGGCCTGGGCGTTGCGCGCGATCGTCTTTCCCCTCGGCATGCGCCGCAAGGCGCCGTCGGACAAGCTCGCCGCCCAGTGCGCGGCCCTGACGATGGAACCGTCGGAAGCCCGCGACCGCTTGACCGGCGGCATCTTCGTGTCCCGCGATCCCGCCGATATCACCGGCTGCCTGGAGCACGCGCTGGAGCGCGTGCTGGCGGCCGAACCGGTCGAGCGCAAACTGCGGGACCGCAAGATTCGAACCGCCGCCGAGGCCCTGGCACACGGCGTCATCTCGGAAGCCGAAGCGGCGCTTCTCGACGACGCGGCCGACGCGACCCGGACGGCCATCATGGTCGATGACTTCGCGCCGGGTGAAATCGGGAGAGCCGGCGAAACCGGTAACAAAGGAGTGGAGCGATCAGCACCTCAGCCGCCCGTCGCCCTGTCTATGTAGTCGACGGCAGCCGCACGCCCTTCCTGAAGGCGCGTGGCCGTCCAGGGCCCTTCTCGCCGGTCGACCTCGCGGTCGCCGCCGGCCGTCCCCTCTTGCTGCGCCAGCCCTTCGCGCCGGAGGATTTGGACGAAGTCATCCTCGGCTGCGTCTCACCGACGGCGGACGAGGTCAATCCGGCGCGGATCGCGGCCTTGCGGCTCGGCTGCGGCGAACGGGTCACCGCGTGGACCGTGCAGCGCAATTGCGCGTCCGGCCTGCAATCGGTCGAGACCGCCGCGCGCTACATCGCCGACGACCGCGCCGATTTGATCCTCGCCGGCGGCACCGAGGCCTTGAGCCATTCACCGATCCTGTTCAACGCCCGCATGGTGAATTGGCTGGCGGACCTGAACGGCGCGCGCAGCACGGTCGCGAAGGCCAAGGCCGCCCTGGCATGGCGCCCCGGCTTCCTGGCCCCGGTGATCGGGCTCCTGAAGGGCCTGACGGACCCGGTGGTCAACCTCAACATGGGACAGACGGCGGAGGTCTTGGCGGACAAGTTCTCAATCACCCGGGAGGCGATGGACGCCTTCGCCCTGGAGAGCCACAAGCGGACCGCGAAAGCCCAAACCGACGGCTGTTTCGAGGAGATCGAACCGATCTTCGACACGCGCGGCAAGCACTACGAGCAGGACGACGGGGTCCGGCCCGACAACGATATCGAGAAGCTGGCGAAGCTGCGGCCGGTCTTTGAACGGCCGTTCGGAACGGTGACGCCCGGCAACAGCTCGCAGATCACCGACGGCGCCGCCTGGCTCATCCTGGCGTCCGAGGAGGCGGTCAAACGACATGGACTGACGCCGATGGGCCGGATCGTCGACAGCGAATGGGCGGCCCTGGATCCGGCGCAGATGGGCCTCGGCCCGGTGCACGCCTCGACGCCGATCCTCATGCGCAACGGCTACAAGCTGGACGATATCGACGCCTGGGAGATCAACGAGGCATTCGCGGCGCAGGTCCTGGCCTGCCTCGCGGCCTGGACCGATGCCGACTACTGCAGGGATCAACTCGATCTAGACGGCCCGCTCGGCGCGGTCGACCCCGACCGCCTCAACGTCGACGGCGGGGCGATCAGTATCGGCCATCCCGTCGGGTCAAGCGGCGCGCGGATCGCCCTCCACCTGCTGCATGTCCTGAAGCGCCGCGACGCCAAGCGCGGGATCGCGTCGCTTTGCATCGGCGGCGGCCAGGGCGGCGCCCTCTTGATGGAGGCTGCGTAGCATGACGACGACAACCCAACCGGCAGCCGAAAAAACCAACTCCACCCCCCGGCAAGACATCGCGCCCACGGCGACGCCGAATGAACCGAAGCCCGTCGAAAGCGCCGCGGTCGCGACGCCGCGGCATTGGCACATCCATCGCGATGAGGACAACATCCACTGGCTGACGCTCGACCGGTCGGACGCGAGCACGAATACGCTGTCGCAAGATGTCTTGGCGGCGCTGGATGAGGTCCTCAACGATCTCGACAAGGATAGGCCGGCAGGGCTTGTCATCCGGTCGGGCAAGGCGAACGGCTTCATCGCCGGAGCCGACGTCGGCGAATTCCGCCGGCTCAAAGATCCGGATGATGTCGAACAGTTGGTCTTGCGCGGGCATGCGGTGCTGAACCGGATCGAGAAACTGCCTTTCCCCACGGTTGCGCTGATCCACGGGTTCTGCCTCGGCGGGGGCCTGGAACTGGCGCTTGCCTGCCGCTACCGGATCGCTAGCGACGACGCGCGGCTCGGGCTGCCAGAAGTCCGGCTCGGCATCCATCCGGGCCTCGGCGGCACCGCGCGGCTGACGCGCCTGATCCCGGCCCCTGCCGCCATGGGCCTGATGCTAACCGGCCGCAGCCTGCGCGCCCGGGCGGCCAAGCGGATGGGCGTCGTCGACGCCGTCACCCAGCCCCGGCATTTCGAGCGCGCGGCGCACATGGCCATCGGCGGCAAGCTGCGGGTCAAGCGGCGGCGGCTTACCGTCGCGGCCAGCAACCTGCTGCCGGTTCGCTGGGCCTTGTCGCCGATCATGAAGGCGCAGGTGCGCAAGAAGGCCCGACCCGACCACTACCCCGCCCCCTTCGCCCTGATCGACCTGTGGGTCCGCCACGGCGATTACAGGAACCGGATGATGCGTCAGGAAGCCCGGTCGATCGCCGACCTGATCACCGACGCCACGGCGCAGAATCTCGTCCGCGTGTTCTTCCTGAGCGAACGGCTGAAGGATCTCGGCAAGGCATCCGACAAGCCGTTCGAGCATGTCCACGTCATCGGCGCCGGCACGATGGGCGGCGACATCGCCGCTTGGTGCGCCATGCGCGGGTTGCGGGTCACGCTGCAGGACCGCGGCGCCGAATTCATCGCGCCGGCCATGGGACGCGCCGCAAAGCTGTTCAAACGGCGGCTCAAAGCGGCGCATGAAAGCCGCGCGGCCATGGACCGGCTGATCCCCGATATCGACGGCCATGGCGCGCGCCATGCGGACGTGATCATCGAGGCGATCCCGGAAGACCTCGACCTCAAACACACGCTTTACCGGTCGCTCGAACCTCAGATGAAGCCGGGCGCGCTGCTGGCGACGAACACGTCGAGCATCCCGCTCGAAGAGCTGGCCACGGTGCTGAAGAAGCCGGGACGGCTGATCGGGCTGCATTTCTTCAACCCGGTCGCACAGATGCCGCTGCTGGAAGTCGTGCGCGGCGAGACTTCCGATACCGCCGCCATCGACGACGGCCTCGCCTTCGCCCGGCAGATCGACAAACTGCCACTGCCGGTGCAAAGCGTGCCGGGCTTCCTGGTCAACCGGGTGCTCACGCCCTATCTGCTCGCCGCGGTCGACCTGCTCGACGAAGGGAACGCGCCCGCCGCGATCGACGCTGCGGCCGAAGCGTTCGGCATGCCCATGGGACCGCTCGAACTCGCCGACACCGTCGGCCTCGATATCTGCCTGCATGTCGGCCGAATTCTTGCCGGCAACGACGCGTGGGACCCGCCGGCGGCGCTGAAACGCCTCGTCGAGAAAGGCGACCTCGGCAAGAAGACCGGGCGCGGTTTCTATCGGTACCGAAAGGGCAAACCGATCAAGCCGAAACCGGACGGCCCGTCGGCCGCCAGCAACCTCCAGGAGCGCCTCATCCTGCCGCTGCTCGATACCTGCATCGCCTGTTGGCGCGAGAAGATCGTCGATGACGCGGATTTGCTCGATGCGGGCCTCATCTTCGGGGCCGGGTTTGCACCGTTCCGCGGCGGCCCGATCCATTATCTGCAATCCAGCGATGCCGAAACCCTTCATCGCAAGTGGACCGCGATCCTGGAGAAAACCGGCGCCGATACGACGCCCGATCCCGGTTGGCAAGGATTGGTGCACGTCTAGGCAAACCCGGCACACGGCGCGCCAAGCCTAATTCCGCCACCGGCCCTCTTCGTCGATGAACCCCAGCCGGGTCGCCATGAGGGCGAGTTGCGTCCGGTTCCGGACCCGGAGCTTGCCCATCATGTTCCGGATATGGGCCTTCACCGTGCCCTCGATGATATTGAGGTCGCGCGCGATCTCCTTGTTCGAGCGGCCGTTGACCAACCCCTGCAAGATCTCCTTCTGGCGCGGCGTCAGTTGAACGGACCCGTCCGCGGTCGGGACTCGGGACCCCTCCGCCGTCTCCGCCCGGACGCCGCCCGCCGCCAACGGCTCCACCGGGACGACCGGGTAGAACCGCTCACCGGACAGAATCAGCTGGATGACATTCTTCAACACGTCCGGCCCGAAGCTTTTCTTGATGTAGCCCATCGCCCCCGCCGCCATGACGCGGGCAACGTCGCCGACGTCCTCGGACGCGGTAAGCGCGGCCGTGGGCGTCTCGGGCGAGAGCGTGCGGAGTCGCTGTATGGCGTCGACCCCATCCTCGCCGACCAGGAAAAGGTCGATCAGGGCAAGGTCGATCGGCGCGGCTTGCGCAACCAACGCCATGCCCTGTTCGATGGTTGCCGCTTCGAGGACTTCGATATCGGTGAACTGCTGCTGCAGCGTCAGACGCAAGCCATGACGGAACATGCCGTGATCATCGATCGTCAGGACTCGCACATCTTACCTCCACGGGCACCGTGACTCGGGAAGCCACTCCCGTATGCGCGATCGAACCAACCGGGCTAGGGATTCCAGACCGGCGAAGACATCGTCGGAAGGGTGATTCGAACCAGATAGCATGAGAGGGTAAACAAGTCGTTACGATGCGGCCGCCGAGGTTAACCACGAGCGTCATATTGCTGAATTTATTTTAGTATTTCATTCCAGACAGTTACTGGTGTCCCTGTCTCTTTTGCGCCGCCGGATCGGCTTTAACCGGAATTGCCTATTGCACAACGCAATGGTTAATCATAAACAGAATTAAGTATCTAAGGAGGTATGACACTTGAGTTCTAAATTTCACCATACGGGCGATATTTCGTGTCACAAATTAGGATTACCATGAACAACAATCATAACAACGCCTTAGCCTAAATGATCAACAACTGACTGTTGGTCGGTTTTTTAGGGTAATCCTTATTGGGGATATCGAGATGGACACGGTGGTAACGCTGCTTTTCGGGCGAAACAAACTGTTTCGTGAAGGCCTGAAGAGCTTACTTAAAGGATCGCAGTTCGACGTCGTCGGCGAAGCGGACGATGTCGGTATGATCGATCTCGATCCGGATGTCGTCCCTGGTCTGATACTCATCGACCTCTCGTCGAATCCCAGTCACATCGTTGACGACCTGAATCACTTGGGCAACATCCTGCCCGATTCGCCGGTAGTGATCCTCAACGACAATCTTTGTTCCAATACCCTGGCCTCCTGCCTCGCGGCCGGCGCCAGCGGATACTTGATGAAGGACATCTCGCTCGACGCCCTGCTGATCTCGCTTCAGCTCGTCGTGCTCGGCGAGAAGGTTTTCCCGACGCATCTGGCCGCGCTTTTGGTCAACGGCGTCGCGAACGCCGTGCCGGCCAACATTCCGGCCGACAACACGTTCGGCCTGTCAGAGCGCGAAATGCAGATTCTGCAGTGTCTGGTGCAAGGCGACTCGAACAAACTGATCGCCAACCGGCTAAGCATCACCGAAGCGACGGTCAAGGTCCACATGAAGAGCCTGCTGCGGAAGATCAATGTCAGCAACCGGACCCAAGCGGCCATCTGGGCGCTCAACAACGGCCTGCTTCCTGGCGGCACCGCAACGCCGAACGAGACGGACACGCCGCAATCCCGGTAAAGCTTCGATGACCAGAACGGCGGCCGTCGCGCGCGGTCGCTCGCCCTGAGTGCACCGAGCCCGTATTTCGAACGCCCGACCTGTAGAAGCGCCTGCGGCAAAGAAAAACACGCCCGGCGAAACGCCGAGCGCGTGATCCCAAACGATAAGGAGCGTGTCGAGCGGCGAACCGCCGATCGCCTTTACCTAGCCGCCGACCTGACTGGTCCAGGCATCGACCGAGTTGCCGCCGCGATACCGGCTGCCGGTTACCATGCTGGTCCATCCGGAAATGGCGTTGCTGGTATGCCGGCTGGCGAAGGAAAACGACCCGCTGCTGCGCCCGGAACTGCCCAGGAAAAACGGGTTAAAGATGCCGACGCCGCCACTGACCGCGCGGCTGGTTCCTCTGAAACCGGGAATGGTCGCGCCATCCGCACCGCGGGCGATGGCATTATTGCCTGGGCCCCGGGTGATGGTAATCAAGCCGGAGGCGCTCCTGCGGATGTTGTCGGGCGTGCTGCCGTCCAATTTCTGCTGAAGAATCGCCTGTTTGCCGGCGTTGCTGATGCCCAAGGACGGACCGCCGCCGAAAGAAAAAGGCCTATTGTTCATTTGGGCCACGGCGTCCGCCGCAAATAAAGCGAACATAGCCATAAAGACCAAGCCACCCCGAATACTAGACCCCATGCTTCCCCACTCCATTAAAACGGCGCTGTCGCGAAATGCCCGGCGCACCTCACTACTACATAACCCAGATCGGGCGTTTCGCAATCGGTTATTAAAGATGAACGGCGCGTGGTACCGCTAATTGATAGGCTTCGTCCCCTTAAGATCAGATTAACCCTAAATAGATAAAACGCCCCGCCCCATCGACACCGGCGTGTTTCCGTCAAATACGAGCATTGAAAAAGCGCGTTACCGGGCGGATTTCGCCCGGTTCCCCGCGATGCCGGCGCTGCCGCAACGCTTGGCTATTCAAGATCTGCCGATCGGAAGCCCCATGCCGCCCCGCCGACGGCGCGCGATGAACACCGCAGCCTCCGTGCGATTCCGGAAATGAAGCTTGCCGAGGATATTGCGGACAATCGCCTTGGTCTGCGGTTCGGAGATGCCGAGTTGCATCGCAATATCGCGATTGCTGTGCCCGATGCCGAGCTGTTCCAGAACCTGGCGCTCGGAATCGTCGAGTTTATGAAGCAGCTGTACGCGAAGATTGTCCAAGCCGAAATCGTTGCCGACATCGGACGGCACGATGGTGTAGCCGCTATCGCTCAACCCCACTTGCTTTCCGATCTGATCGAGCACCAGGTCGGTGAACAACCACGCATCGGCAAGGTGAAGCGTACTCGCCGCTTCCAACAGGCGGTCACTGGTAAGCGCGATGATCACGCGCGCGTGCCGTGACATCTTGACGAAGGCATTGGCATCGCCTTCCCGAAGCTTCTGAAGCGCTTCGAACCAAACAATCAAATAGTCGACGCGATTCGCGTCGTTGATCGACGCAAAATCCAAGCCTTTCGCCACTTTTGTCTCATAATTCGGAAAATGCTCGAGCGCCTCGATCATCCGCTCGCGTTCCAAACTCGGCCCGATGGAAACCAGAATTCGGGTCGGCCGCCCAAAGCGTGCCCGCCCCTGCGCCTGCGCCGCAATCGCCGCGTCAAGCGACATGCTTCCGTCTCGCCACCGTTCATCCGACGGCATTAGATTCCCGGGCCCCGACCGGTCAACTGCTGACATATCCTCCCGCATTTGGCTAGCACCATACCCCTTTCGATCAGTGAAAATCGGCTAGATCCCTTCATACGACGCCACCCCAATGTCAGCTCCACGACCTGTAATGCGTATGCAGCCTTGCTTGCACAATCGGCTCTACGGGACACGCGGCAACTGGCATGAGCGTGAGTTTCGGCCACCTGTTACAAAAGAGTCAAGGGACCGTCATCCCGCGGCTTTCCGGGGAAAACTGAACAAAGGGTGTAGTCTCAAAACGCGAAAACCTTTTGATAAACATTCGTAATACGTGATGTGACGGGGTCAAAAGAAGCTCTGTGCAGCCTCGGTTTTACTCGCTTTTCGTTCAAATTCGACCGCTTACGACCGCGCCCGACCAGGCAATCGACGCTTACCCATCCCGTCCGCCCTAGGTGGTCAAGCACTGCTTATTCGGTATTCAAGAAAAAGCGCGGTACCCACAAAGTAAAGGTAAAGACCACACCAGCGCAAAAGCACTAAATGGGGTACCTCACATCCCCCAAAACATATACGCAAGTTTGCTTCAAGAAATCACCACTGCAAATCTAATATTGCGTCAGGCCTCTATTTCAACGAGCAATCAATTTTCGAGTAGACGGTCTTCTTAGGTTTACCGGTCGTGACCGCTTGGGTGGAAAGCGCGGCCTTCAGTCCAATAAGGCGCAAAGCCTGAGAGGGGAGAGATATATGAAGTTGCGTAAAGCGTTTGTGCTTGCTGGAGCCGTGGTGGGGCTTGCAGCCTGCCAATCGACTGGGCCTTACCCGAGTGAAGGGGTGAGCCCGATATTCAGCTTCCCCGTTACCAGCAATGAAACTCCTTACACGCAATGTCTGACGGCGCTGCAAAAGGTCGGCGGCAAGAACAAGCCGGTCTTTTCGGTCGGCGAGGTCGCGGACAAGACAGGACAGATCAACTACGACGACAACGGCCATGCCCTGACGCAAGGCGTGTCGGAAATGGTCATCAGCGCCCTTTACAAATCGGGCAAGGTCCGTCTGGTCGAGAGGTTGGATCTGCGGATCCCGCTCGCGGAGATGAAGCTCGCGGAACAGCGCAAGCTGGCGCGGAACATCGACGAATACAAACTGCCGGCGAGCGACTTCATCGTCGTCGGCGCGCTTACGGAATTGAACTACAACATCACCAGCGGTGGTGCGCAGCTGTTCATCGAAGGGATCGGTGGCGGTGCGCGGACCGTTGTCATCAACGTCGCACTGGATATGCGTGTCATTAACGCACGCAACTTCTCAGTCGCGTATTCAACCAGCCTGCAGAAGCAAATTTACGGCTACGAAGTGGAAGCGAATATCTTCCGCTTCTTTGGCGACAGGCTGGTCGAATTCGATGCCGGGCAAATTCAGAATGAACCCTTGCAACTCGGTGTCAGGTCCGTCGTGGAAATGGGTGTCTATCAAGTCATGACGGATTTTCTTGGTCTTCCCGTGTCCGGTGGATGCAACCTAGTGAGGACCGATCACATGGCCAACTATCTCAAAAAGTAAAGGAGAGAGCATATGAGGCTTAGTAAGACAGCCTTATTGGGAGGCGTCGCAGCACTCGCGCTTGGCGTGGGTACCGCGGGCTTCGGCGTCGAAGCGGAGGCTTTCGACGATGTAAGCTGGAAATGGGACAAAGATATCAACGAGATCGTCACCAAGAACATCAACATTGATATCAACATCGCCCCGATTGGCGACATCACCGACCAGGTTCTGCAGATGCAGATCGGCGACGTCCGCGCCAATTCCAGCACGTATGGCATCGAGAACCTGAGCCCGCTGGAGCAGGTTGAATGGAAGGAAGGCTGGCGGAATCGGTCCGGCCTGACCGTCGATGGCGGCTTCTACTACGACCTCAGTGGTGGCGGTGAGATCACGTCGTCGAAGAGCGAGGTGCTGCGCACCGTCGATCGGACGCGCATCAACAACTCCAGCACGAGCACCTATGCCACGGAAGACAAGTGGAAGGGTGAAATCGACGGCAAAGTCACCACGAAGAGCGAAAGCGGACCTGCCGGCTTCATCGGCGGCGCTGGCTTTGCAACCGGCGGCCTTGACGTCAGTGGCGGCGCAGATTTCCCGCCATTGTCCGGCGGGGCCACTGTTAGCGGCAGCGGTTCTGGACCGTTCGCGATCGGCGCCATCGGCGGCGCGGCCACGAATGGCGATGCGTCCTTCGATGCCGAACTGAGCACGAAGACAACCACGTCCGGGTCCAATGCGACGACGAAAGTGTCGGATAATCAGACGATTGTCGACAGCAACTTCTCGAGCACGAAGACGGACTCCTACACCTACGCCTTCAACGGCAAAGGTCGCGGCGGCTTCGATATCGCAGCGACGTCGTATGACATCACGACCTACTACGCGTTGGCGCCGAAGGTTCAGAACGCGCTGAACGAGTTGCCGGAAGTCATCGACCAAGCAACGGCGATCGGTAACGTCGTGTCGGTCAACAGCGATGTCGCAGTGCAGGAGCACAGCGCGCAGATTCTGTTCGACTCGCTCGACGGGCGTGATGCCTGCCAAAAGGGCGAGGACTGCGGGCCCGGAAAGGTCAACTTCGAGGACGCCGATTTCGACCTCGATGCGGATTACCTCTTGCAGGATAAGAAAATCGGTCTCGACACCAAGAACCACTTCCACGACCTAGCCCTTATGTTTGGCCTGGCCGCGGGCGCGGGCTTGGTGGATCAGGCTGACATTTCGGCGAAATCCGAGGTGTACGACATCTATCAGGCGACGGGTTCGGCCTCCGCAACGGCGTTCGGCAACTTGAAGTCGATCGGTGTTGAGACCAACAACCCGAACAACGGCCTCGTCATGGCTGACGTGACGCAGTTGTCGATCGCCAACGTGAGTTCCTCCGCGAATGCAAATGGCATCACGGTCGTGAACTACACGAACCTTGGCAAGCTGGATCGGGCGATCGCCCAATCGACTGCTACGGCGATCGGTAACTCGCTCAACATCACGGTTGATTCCGGCCAAGGCCCGGGAACGCCGTAAGGTTGACGACGGTTACCAAGAGATGACGTGTCTTTTGTCGGCACGGCATGGGAAAGGGGAGCGGATTTATCCGCTCCCCGGCCCCGCTCAGACCTTAAGAAACGCTATTTAACCAATTGAAATCCGACATTATTCGTTAGTTCCTTTAATCGCATCAACCCTGTCAGGAGCAAGAAGAGATGTTTCAGACCAAACTCATTCGGAAAGCCAGCTTGATCGCGGCCGCGGCAGCGGGCATCAGCCTCGTCGCCGGTACCGCGTCGGCGCAAATGTTCGAGCAGCCGCGCCAGTTCAAGGCGCGCGACGGCGCCGGTCTGGCCGTCTTCATGCGCAATCTACAAGGCACCCCGTCGAATACCGTAACGGGCGGCGGTGACTCGACCTTTTTGGTCTGCGGCGGCAGCGGCGGCCAATCGTCTGCGACGGCAAACTCGTCCTGCATCATTCTGAACAATTCGGACGCCTCCTCCCTCGGGATCGGCCAGGATTCCGACGGCAATCAGGATGCGGACGCCACGACCGAATCGACGACCAATAACTCCACGACGACCGCGGACGAAGTCAGCAACATCCTGAATACGCAGTAACGAGTCGGGAACAGGGTTACGCGAAGCCGAGGCGGCAGCGCCGGAAACGGCGGCACGAGGCCTAGGAGCCTTCGCCTGATGCGATACCCGGTCACGAAGACCGGGGTACAAGAGCGGTCGCCATGAGAATGGCCGCCACATAGGAATAAGCCCGGCAATGGCGCACAGCCTGCCGGGCCTTTTTTTGGTTCAGTCCTCCCCCCGCTCGGGGAAAACCCGATACCGCTAAAACAGTCGCTGCTTTCGGCAGGAACCGGGGCCCTGATAAGGGTGAACCTGCTGCGCCACGATGAACTCGCCGCTGATTCGATTGATGGTCATGCGCATCGGAACCTTCTTCTCGACCTGGCTTTGCGACACCTGAAGCCGGGCCCGGACCCCAGCGACGACCACGCGCCCGGGATTGAACTGCATGACCTTGAGGTTCTGGTTCTCGTTCACCCAATACGCGCCCTTATTGGCCGTATCGACGATGATCGTCTCCTTGTTAACGCTATAAGCCGACCAGGTACACACGAGTCCGATAATCTTCGCCGGCTTTAACTTGTTATTCTTCTCCGCCGGCTTTTTTTGCGCCGCCGCGCCCGCCGCGCCCAGGCACAGGGCAGCCGCGCAGGCAATCGATAAGATTTTTTGTCTAACCATCTTTTTCTCCCTCCCGGGCATAACGGGTAATTCGACGAAAATACTGTTCGAAGCTGAACGACTGCTTAAGGCAGCCGGCATGATTTGTCATGACTGTGGCGTGGAATGCGTCCGGCGGTTGCTGCGTCAAAGTTGTTTCGACGGATCCTGTTCCCAGTTCCAATCCGCCTGGCCACCCGTCGGCTTGGCCGGAACCAAATTCGGGCCGACGTCATTCGTGTCGGCCGCGCCCATAGTCGGGTCGACAACGGCGACGCCGGCTTCCGACGGGGTCTCCACCGGCTTTTTGCCGCCGCACATGAGCATCAGCGTGGGCTTCGGCGTCCCCGGCAGGCAAACCAGCTTGTGACGGCATCCACCCGGACCGTGGTCGATCGCCGCAGACGCCGGCTGCACCGCACCGTCTGCGCCGTCGCCCGAAGGCGGATGCGCCGGCGGCCCATAGAAGCCGCCGCTGTCCGATGCGTTCGCTTGGATCGGGGTCTGGCCGCCGACCTCGGATTGTTGGCGTTCGTCCAGTATCTTCTGGCAGGCCGGATCGACCTTGTCGTTCATCCGGCTGAGCGCTTCGCGGATTTCCCGCCCGGTCATCGGCTTATCGATCGGGTTACCCGCACCGCGGGGCTGGGCCCCGCCCCCGCCCACCATGCTCACCGCCGTGGCCGCAAGGGTTATTCCAGCGGTGACGCAGCCGCTCAAGCTCATCGACAGCGCGGTCGCAACGAGAATTGTTCGAAACCCCGACATGGCCCCAACTTGCGCCAAGTGGCCGCGTAAGGGAACGGCGCAATTGGCGTAGCCCGCTCGTAGTATGGCCGGCAATACATTGAAATATCAGGAGGTTAGGTATAAGCCCCCGCGTGAGGGTGGGGCGGCAGCCAGAGGACTGCCGCCCCCGAGGGGGGTGTGTTGAGGGACTATTGCCACAACATGATGAGACTATCGCGAACACGTCCTCGACGCCGCTGTGCAAACGGCCGAATATTCGCGATTAAGGGGTAGTTCTTTGATACGAGGCTCCGATGCGCCACCAATAGGGTTATGAGCCCTCACCGCATATACAATTTGAGCAGATCCGGAATTCGACCGATCACGCAAACGGTCTTATCGGCCTCAAGCGCCGAGTTCACCAGTTCGACGCTCAGCGCCTCGCCATGCTGCCTGATCATCACATGGTAGTCCGGCGTCACCTGGTTCTGACATCGCCGCAGATACCAGGATTCCGACGCCTGGATATCGTTGAAACGGACATCCAGGCGCTCGCCGGCGCCGCGCCCGAACTTGACGGAGAAATCCTGCGCCAGCGCCGGCATCACCCCGCCCAAAAAGATCAGGGCGGCCATGCTTAACGTCTTAGCAACCATACTCATCGCGTGAATATGCCGCGATGACGCCTCGGCGTCTAATGGATCGTTTAATGGATGGTGCCGGCGGGTTCCGTCTGCAGCAATTGCTGCGCAGCCCGTCCTGCCCGCTTCCAATAAGCCCAGGCTTCCAGGTCGGCCCAATCGAGTAAGAGCTTGCTGGCGCTGGCTTCGGCTTTCAGGGGGGCGTCGCTGCCGTATTGATCGACCAGGACCTGCGCGACGAGGATGCATTCCTGAACATTATCCCAGCTATCGGTCATCACGGCGGTATCGAGTTGCACGGTGTCTCCTCCCGCCGCCGGATTGGTTCGAAGATCAGTTTCTAAGACTTTCTTGGTCATGGCTTCCTCTCTGATTGCCACTTCCGTGCTGTCCTTCCCCGCCCGATTCGCCGCTAACCAACTGTATATCTGACTTTATTAATATTGGTTAACATTATGGAAAATCGAGATAAATCTAGCTTGAGAAGATGTAAGCCTATCCAATCGTCGAATAAAGAGAAAATTCGAGTTACCCCTTTATGACTATATTCAGCCCTTCGACCAAAGGCGGAGCCAGCGCCGCGCCGGGGCATCGGGGTCGCGGGTATTTCGTAATGTATTACTAGTACTTAGGGGCATTTTAGATAAACCCTAAGTACTATAATCAAGTTAATTTGATCAGTCTATTATCGCTTGAAAATAACAAGCAGTACTCAAACAAAGAAAAAATACAAAGAAGAGGAAGTATAAAAAAATGGCTCCATCACCTGTATATCTGGTGGGGGGATCGAAACTCTTTCGGCAGGGATTGCGTGTTTATCTGGAAGGCACACCGTTCGAAGCGGTGCGCGACATCGAGCACGCAAGCGACGCCAAGAGCCGCACGGAAGGTGAAGTGCCACCGGCGCTGATCCTCTTTGCCCTGTCACATGGTCAGGATGACTATGAGGCATCGATCAAAACCCTTGGGGTAACCTTCCCCGACACGCCCGTCGTCGTGATCGCCGAGAGCCTTTCGCTCGAGGATGTGACGCGATGCCTGGCGTCCGGTGTCGGCGGATACCTGCTGAGTGACATCTCCACTGACGCGTTATCCTATTCGCTACAACTCGTGATGTTGGGAGAAAAGGTCTTCCCGACGCAGATGGCATCCTTCTGGACGCAAACGCCCACACGCCCCAGTGCTTCGGCGTCAAAGGCGATTGCCGACAAGCTGTCGAACCGCGAGAGCGAGATCCTGCACTGCCTGGTGGACGGCAGTTCCAACAAGGCGATCGCCCGCCGTCTGGAGATTACCGAATCCACGGTGAAGGTTCATATGAAGAGCCTGCTGCGGAAGATAAACGCCGCGAACCGCACCCAAGCCGCTATTTGGGGGATGGAAGCGGGGTTTGGCGATCCGGTCGGCACGGAAACGCAAACCGGCTAACCGGCATCGAAAGCGCGACGCCTGCAATGGCGCCTCGCAAACAACAAACCCGGCGCAGAAAGCGCCGGGTTTGTTGTTTGCAGATCATGCGCGACGTCAGGGCTTGCGTTTGGCCAACTCGTCCATCGTCTTGGCGAAACCGCTGAGCGAGAAAACCTCGATCTGGAGCTGCTGGCCAAGCTGGTAGGCCATGCTGCCGCCTTTTTCCTTCTTCAGCAAATCGATCACCTGGGCGGTCCGATCCGCGGCGGCGGCGGCCCTGCAATAGGCTTGGTTGCATGAGTCGACGCGCAGATGCATGATCGCACCGCTTCGATGCAGCCGCAGGGCCATCGGCCGATTTTCGGCCGCATCCGGCGGCAGCCGAACTTCCATGACCATCTTGCCATCCGACCGGTTGTACCCGAACAGTATGACCGCCCGCGTGCCCCGATGCGCGGCGGCGCACGCCTCTTCCCGGCACAACAAGCGCCATTCGTTGTAGCCCGCCGGTTTCGAGCCCGCCGCGCCTTGCGCGAACGCGGATTGTGACGTCGCCGCCAACCCGACAAGAGCCGCAATCGCCGCGAGGGTGCCGAGCCCGACCCTAGATGCAGTGCGGCGAGTCTTCGGTGAAAAATCCATCAATCTCGGCCTCCGCCCCATAATGCAAACCTTTAAATAAACCGTGCCGACGCTATCCCAACGGCGCCATTCCGAACGGTCGCGTCATACCTCATAGCGGACATCGACGCGGCACGCCCATGCCCTGAGTCGTCCCCGTCCTAGCAGCTACGCTTGCTGCAATCTATCGACTTTCTCCAACAATGCCGAGAATTCACCCGCAAACCGGACATCGCCGGTTCGATGGTTCAAGAATATATAGCTCCCCGTCGCGCATCGCCCGACGCTGAAGGCGACATCCTCCGCGCCAACCGGGCGAACCTGGAAGTAATCCGTTTGTTCATCATGATTACGCGTAACCTGGGCCCATTCAGAATGCCTGATCATGCCGTCTGCCACACGTTCGAAGAGTTGTACGTCGTCTGCCGTCAACCGATGGTTTTCCTGACTGTCTCGTTCCGCCACTGCCTACCGCCATTATTCGTCACAACTCCCATAACCTACTCTAACCGCACGGGTTTTCACAAAATTCCAAGAGAGGCAACGGCGGAGAAGACGGGCTAACCTTATGGTGGGGATCGATTGCCGACACGGCACGGCACATGCCCGTGCACCGTTGCAGTATTCCAATCAGCCTACACCCTTCGGACTACTTTCAACGCGGGGGCAGACCACCCATACTGTCGAGCGCTGTCCTGCTGACAGCACTTGCCGGACACCCGATTACCCCCCGGCATTGCACAATGAAGGGCCGGCGGATCAAATGATCCGGCCCGTCACGTCGCCCGGTGAATTGGGACGGGCGATCGGGAGCGGTTTGGTGATTCCACGCACGGGCCGAAATCCAGAGCGGTGGCAGCAGCTGACGTCTGGACTGGACCAGTTGCCGGGGCCGCTTGTCGTCATCGGCAACTGGCGCGGCGACGCCGGCGTCATCCTCCACATCAATCCCGCCTGGACCGATTTAACCGGTTATACCGCCGCCGAAGTCCTGGGACGTCCGGCGCACTCGATCCTGTTCGCCGACGAACGCGACGCCGCGCAGTTCGACGACGTGCGAAACGTCGTGAAGGACGGAAACCCGTATAGCGGCGCCCTCACCTGTCCGCGGAAAAAGAATGACCCGCTCGACGTGCATATCCGAATGTGGCCGGTCCGGATCGCAAAGGATGGCGAGGAATACCTCCTTGCCGCGATCGCCGGCGTCGGCGATGCACCCCATGACCCCGGTCAATCGGCCTGGCGTCGCCCCGGTCGCGGCAACATACTTTCCTTCGGTCGCCCGAACGGCAGCGAAAGCGCGGAAAACCAACGCCTCGCCGAAGAACTGGTAGACGCTCAACTCGCTTTCCAACATCAGTTGGACTCCTGCCCGTTCGGGGTCGAACGGATCGATACGTCCGGCCGCATTCTCTACGCGAATCCGATCTACCATGATTTCCTCGGTTACGACGAAAACGAGTTGATCGGTGAAAACGTCTTCGAACGCCTGCAGGATCCGACCCATGCGCGCGCCCTGGAATCCTATGTCCGGCATATCGTCGCGAACCATCCGAAAGCGACGCCCATCTTTACGACATATCGTCGTAAGGATGGCGCGCCGATCCCCCTGCGGCTGGATTGGTCGCACGACCGCAGCCCCGGGGGCGCGATCACCGGCCTGATTTCCGTCGTGACGCCAATCTCCGGTCTCGATGCCGGGTCCCCGGCGGGCAGCGAAGCAACCTCCAATCCGGATCAGCCATCTCCGGATGCGCCCGATCCGACCGAAGCCGCCGGCAGGCCGGCGGCGGGAGAGTCGGCGCAACGCCTTTTGAAGGAAACCCTCCACGCGGCGCGGGTCTGGCTCTCGATCCTGTCGCATCATCATCCCGAGGGCGACGACGCCGAGATCGTCGACAAGGCCGATCAGGCGCTCGACGACGCGTTGCGTCTTCTCGGCGGCGAACGGCGGACACTCTCGACCGCGTCGAGCTACTATGAAGAAACGACCCCACTGCAAGGCCTGGTCATTGCCGTGGTCGAACCGGTCACGATCCTTCGCGCCAGCCTAAGCGATCTTCTACGGAGCTGGGGATGCCATGCGGTGGCGGTCGAACAACCGGGTGAGACGGTGCCCGCGTTGCAGAAATCCGGCCGTTTGCCCGATATGGTCATCGTCGACCTCGACGCCGCCATCGGCGTCAGCGGCGACAGCGTCGTCCGGGCCGTTTGGGAACGCTACGGTCCCGGTGTTCCCGCCGCCCTGGTCGCGGACGATATCGCCCCGGAAACCGAACTTTTCGCTGACTCGGTGGGCATGAAGGTGATTCGCCGGCCGGTGCATCCGATCGAGCTGCGCAGCACGATGCTTGCCTTATGGCGCCACACGCGCCGAGGCCGCAAGAAGTAGTCGCTGCACTGAATATCGCCAGATGTCGTCGACCGGGCCGGCAGCCGTTCGACCGCTAATCGTTCAAGATCGCCGCAACGTCGTCGAGGTTGGCGATTTCGACGATCGCGCTTGGCTCGAGCTGTTTTCCCAGCTTCTCCTCCAAGGCCAGGATCAGCCGCATATGGCCGAGACTCGTCCATGCATCCAAGGTTTCAATCGATGCGTCGCCGTCCACCTCGTCGGCGGAGATTTCCAGCGCGTCGGCAATGAGTTGCCGCGCCTTGGCTACGGTGTCGGTCATAGTTGTTTTTCCTTACGGATTTCGTCCCATTCATTGCGCAGCAAACCGAACATCAAGATATCGCAGCGCTCGCCGAGCATGGAGACGTCATGATCTTTCAGAACGCCCTCGCAGCGAAACCCGAGGGCCTTGTAGTTGAAGATGGCCGGGACATTCCGCGCCATAACCATGCCGTAGACCTTATGGCAGCGCAGCCGGTAATAGGCAAAGTCCAGCAGCTTGCTCCGCGTCTCCAGCACGACGTCGCGGCCCCAGTATTCCCGGTCGCCGATCACCACATCGGCCTTGGCGGATTCGGTGTTCGGGTAATAGTCAAGCTTCTGCAATCCGATGACGCGGTCGGTTTCCCGACAGGTGATGTTCAGGAGAAACCGGTGCCTGTTATCGAACCGTTTCAGCCATTGTTCGAGCGCCTTGCGGTTCGGGAACCTCGGCAGCCCGGAATAATTGGTCAACTCGCGATCCATGATCCAGTTGAAGACATAGTCGTCGATCTGGAACGACCGCATCGACCGCATGATATAGTTATCCGTTGCCAGCCGTAACGGCTTACCCGGCGCCCACGCCATCGCTATGCTCCGTCCTTCATACAGTGATCCCGGACCGCATCGCGATTGATCTTGCCGCGATCGGTCTTCGGGATCGATGAAACAAAATACCATTTGTCGGGTACGGCCTGCGGCTTGATACGCGCCTGACACCACGCCCGTAAATCCTTTGCCGCCGGTGCATCGTCGGCATCGGCGAGCACAATCGCGGCGCCAACCGCTTCCCCTTGAACGGGATCGGCGACGGCGAAACAGCATGCCTCCGCGACGTGGGGATTCTGCTCCAACAGCAAGTCCACCTCTTCCGGGTGCACCTTCATGCCAGCCTTGTTGATCATCGCTTTCTGCCGTCCCGTCAACCGCATGACGCCGTCCGGCGCGATCTCGCCGATATCGCCCGTCGCGTACCAGCCATCCCGCAGCACCTCGGCGCTGAGGTCGGGGCGGGCATGGTATCCGGCCATCAAGGAGGGCGTCTGGATCAGGATTTCGCCTTGGCCGCGGGTCCGGATCTCTCCCGCGTCGTCGACGACCGCCGCCGTGCCGCCCCACATGCTGCCGATCAAACCGTCCTCCGGCGCATGCTGGCTGGCGAGTGCACCGGCTACCCAGTTCGCCGTTTCGGTAATGCCGTACATGTTCGCGACATCACCGGTACCGCACCAACGTATGATATCCCGCCACAAATCGGCGGATAACGGTGCCGAACCGATGTGAACCCGCCGCAGCGTTTGTTTTTCCAACGGCGGCAGCACCCGCAACGCCATCCGCCAAAACGCTGGCACGGAACTCATGAAGCTGATGTCATTCTCGGCGACCGCCGCCCCGACTCCCTGAATGCCGCGCAGACTCGTATCCGGATACAGAAACAGGTCGTCTCCGCCGAGCAACGGGGTCAGGCAGTTGCCGATCAGGCCGTGTCCGAAATGGGTCGGCAAGACGCACAGCGACCGCCGCAGCGCCGCCGGGCCGATATGCGCCCGATTGAGGGCCACCCGCGACAACAGCGACCGGAAGCTGTGGACGACGCCCTTGGGTTCCCCCGTGGTGCCCGATGTGAACAGCATCACCGCCGGACGGTCCAAAGCGTCGACGGCCGGCGTCCCCGCGCCGTCTTCGCCGGTAGGCCGATCGACCGCGCTTTGGACGATCGGCACCGTGATCCCGGTCACGTCCGGTCCCCCGGACGGCCCCGTCAGGATCGCCGCAGGCGAGACGAAATCGCAGATCACATCAAGCTCGTTGGCGGTCAGGTCGGGCGCGATACACACCGCGCAGGCGCCGGCCCGCCACACACCGAACAGATCGCCGAAGAAGTTCGGCGTGCCGCCGTGCGCAATGATCACATGATCGGCCGCCGCGCCGCCGACGCCGCCGACGCCGCCGATCAGCGCCGCGGTCCGGACGGCCGCCGCCTGCAAGTCGTCCTGCGTCCAACGCTCTCCGGAAATGAGGTCGGTAACGGTCCCCAGCGATTGCGATGCTATCCGCATCATGCCTCCACCTAGCGTGGCGGGATCAGCCGTTCGACGATGCCACGCCGTGCCCCGAAGCGACTGAGCCCTTGCCCTCCATGGACTAATACAGAGAGCATCGAAATCCCTCAAGCGGCCCTATCGGGCTACCCCCCATAGTTGTCGAGGTGCGGGTGCTGAATCGCCCGACACCGCCGGGGTCGAAAATGCACCGGAATGCTTCGTCCTTAGGGGTGCGCACCCTAGTCCCAAAGCACAATTAGCAACATCCTAGGGATAAGGTACAAGCGAAGAGGACGACCCTATTCACGAAGCTGCGACAATGCAGGGACCATGAATCAGGAGTATCTGGAGCGTTATCGCCGCGACGGCGTCGCCGTGATCCGCAACGTTTTCGACAAAGACGACATTTCGGCCCTCGAAACCGCTTTCGAGGCAGTACAGGCCGAGGGCACGCGACGCCGCGCCAGCTATCGCCATCAGAATACACTGTTTCGCCTGTCGCAGGACGCCAACCTCGGCAAGACGCTACGGTTGGTCCAATGGCCGTCCTATTTCAACGATGTCCTGAACCACTACCGCGTCGACCACCGGATGCTCGCCATCATCGAGCCGCTGATCGGACGCGACGTCAAACAGATCATTAACCAAATGCACTGGAAACCGCCCGGGGCCGCGCAATCCAGCTTCGGATACCATCAGGACATATGGTTCCGCCGACCCCGGCAGGCTTACCGAAACCCGGCCACGGCTTTCGTTCAAAGCGGGATCGCCATCGACCCGCAATCCAGCGCCAACGGCGCCATGACCTTCTGTCCGGGCAGTCACAGGCTCGGCGAGCTATCGATCGACGATCGGGGCCGCGTGATGGACCGGGACATGAAGGCCACGGATCTTGCCCAGTTCGGGCTGTCAAAGGACGCGACCGTCACGCTGGACATGAACCCGGGCGACGTCGCGATCTGGAACCTGTTCACGGTGCACGGATCGGGGATCAACCTCAGCGCCGGCGATCGGCGGTTTTATCTGAACGGATATGTGTCGGCGCCGGATTGCGACCGCGGCGAATGGGCGTTTCGCGGCGGGCGGCCCTGCGCCCTCGGCGAGCCCGCGTTGGTCCACTACGAGGATCTGTACCGCCGACCCGAACCACACTACGTCGACGACCTCTAGCCGCGCCCGCCCCGCCCGGCGTTAGCGAACATACACCACGCGGAAGGTGCGCTGGACGCCGTCATGTTCGGTGATCGATATGTACTCGCCCTGTTTGAAGGTATGGTTCTCCAACTTGAACAGCGGCTCGTCGTCTTCATCGGTATCCGGATCGTAGGAAAGCGCCCAACCGTTCTCCACCTGGATCAATTGCCCCATCTCGTCGTCTTCGCCTTCCCAGAAACGGCGTACCGTGCACTCGTCCTGCCGCTCGGGCCACGCGGCCATGTCGAATCCGCCCTCCTCCGTGAGGGGCAGGTTCAACTCGTAACCACATTTAATGCTGCCTTCCGGATGATCCGGCGTTCGGGCAAGTTCCAGTCGGACGTGTCGCAACGCCATATGCGCTCTCCTTTTTGATTTCGTTAATGGGCGATCAAGGCCGCTATCGGCGACTCATCCAGCATCTGCTGCGTGACGCCGCCCAGAATGAATTCACGCAAGCGGCTGTGTGAATAACCGCCCATCACGACCATATCCGCACCGCCGCGAACCGCCTCGTCCATCAATAGCTCGCCGATCAGCCGTTCGTCCGGCTGGAAGCGTTTCACGCTCGCCGTAACGCCATGCCATGCGAGATAATCCACCAGACCCGTGAGGACATAGTCCTCCTCGACGTCTTCATCAACCCACATGATATCGACCGCGTCGGCGACTTGCAGAAGAGGCAGCGCCGAGGCGACCGCGCGGGCGGCCTGCGCACCGCCATTCCAGAACACGGCGACACGCCCGATATCCTTCAACGCCTTAGCGTTCGGCGTTAAGAGGAGCGGACGGCCGCTATCGAAAATCGCCTTCTCGATGGCGCCGCTGCGCACCGAATCGCCTTCCTCGCCGGTGGCGGCGAGAATTACGACGTCGCGCAATCGGGACTCGCCGGCGACCACGTTGTCCTCCGTGCCGGACCGTTCACGCCATGTCGCGGTAACCTGTCCCGCCGACCCGGGACCGTCGACGACTTTAATGCCGTTGCCCTCGATCCATGCGTCGAACGTGGCCCGCGCCGTCCGTGCGTTGGTGGCGATCTCCGCTTCCAACGATTCCATCAGGCTTACATACACATCCCCCGTCATGGCATCGCCGCCGAGGTCGACATAACCGCGTGCGTCCGGTCGTACATGCATCACGTCGACATGGCCATCGGCCAGGCTCGCGACGGCGTAAGCGGTTTCAAGACTGGCGGCATCCCCTTTGCCGCCGTTCAATACGGTGAGGATCGTGCGAAATGACATAGTTCACCCTTTCTCGACAGAACCGAGTACCGGCCCTTCAGAAAACTCGTGCGCCACTATCGAGGAGCGGCCTACACGCCACATTGATCTGCCTCAAGCCCCGGTAAAACATTGCTTTTCTGCCGGAAGCCGCCGCCGCGTCAGAGAGCGGCGACGCTTGGCTCGATCTCGTAATCGCCCGAGCCGCTTAGGACCAGAAGGCGATCGCGGTCAAGGATGCGGATTGTGTGCGCCGCGTCCAAACTGATTATCCCCTGCTTGCGCAACCGCGTGAAGCATCGACTGACGGATTCGGTCGTCAATCCCAGATGATCGCCGATGTCGTTTCGGCTCATCGGCAGAAACAGTTCGTCTTGGCGGGCGCGGCGCCGTCCCGCGCGGGAAGACAGCAACAAGAGAAAAGAGGCCAATTTCTCGCTCGCCGTCTTGCGACCCAGCAGCACCATCTGATCCTGCGCCGCCGCCAACTCGTTCGTCGCAACGCGGAGGATGCGCTGCTCCAGCACCGGATGCTCTACGAACAGGTCCTGAAGCTCCTTGCGCGGGAACTGACAAAGGCTGAGGCGGGTCACCGCTTCACAGGAATAGGCGTAGGTCACGTCTTCCGCTAATCCGATGATATCCGACGGGAAGAAAAACCCGGTGATCATCCGCCGCCCGTCGGCCAAGACCTTACAGACCCGCGCGCAGCCATCCCGCAGGACGAAAAGATGTTCCGCCGGATCGCCTTCGTAAAAGACCGACTGTCCGGGCGAGATCGAGACGTCGCTGACGATATCCGTCAGACATTTGACATGTGCTGGGTCAAGGACGCTACAAATGCTCAAATCTCGAACCGTGCACGCCGCGCATGGCGATTGCACATCGCCGGTGTGCCGCTTCGGCAGATCGAGAATCGTACCCCGATGCATGGGATGTCGCCTTCTTGTTGAGTCTTCGTTTCGAATTTAGGCAGAAGTCTGCCCTATATGCAAAAATGGCGATCGCGACCCCCCTCTGCAATTCGGGAATCACGGTGGCACGTTAGGGCAAATTGTCGCGGAAATCGGCGGACGACCGAACTGGAACCGGCAAAACGCATTAAACGCCTGCCCACGCAATGTCGAAACGCCGTTCCAACCGGCCGTCCGCCAAGTCCCGATACTAGGCTCGAATGGTTAACGAAGCCTTAGCCGAAGCACATTCGCCACCGATATCCCGACCGAAAACCGCCGCCGCAATCAACGATGCCATTCAACGCAAATCATTCGTTTATCACCCTGATCGTCCCCCATACGCCATAGCCGGCGGCCCGCATCCGGCGTTAGGCCGCCGATTGTCGACTCGGCTTTGACCGCCCAGCCTAATCCTTCTCCGACGTCGCCTCCCCATAATGCTCGGCCATGTAAGCGTCGCTGAACTTGCCGCTTCGGCGATCGGCCCGCAACGCCGCCTTAGCGCGATTGTCCGGTTGACCGTAGCCGCCCGCGCCCGGGGTCTCGACCACGACCTGCTCGCCGGGCCGCACGACGATACCGCTCGGCTTGATCTCCAGGCCGCGCTCCGCGCCATCCGCGTGAATATGCGCGAATCGGCCCATCGCCCCGTCGCCGCCGCCGAACACGCCCCAGGGCGGATTCCGAAAGCGCTCCCCCGCGCCGTTGAACACGCATTCGTGGCCGACCGGCGTCACCACGCGCCGCAGTCCCAGGCCGCCCCGATACTCACCGGCCCCGCCCGAGTCCGGCACAAGGCTGTAGCTAACGACCCGCAGCGGATACTCCATCTCAATGGCTTCCACCGGCAGGTTCGACGTGTTGGTGATGTGCACCTGCACGCCGTCCTTGCCGTCGCGATCGTCCCGCCCGCCGAACCCGCCGCCCAGCGTTTCCAGGTAGAGATAGTCGCGCCCCGATTCCGGATCCCGGCCCGAGAAGACCGCGGTCGTGTTCGCACCGTTGGCCGCCCCGACCGCCGCATTCGGCAGCGCGTCCTTGAGCGCGCCGATCACGACATCGACGATCCGTTGGCAGGTGTTGGCGCGCGCGGCCACCGGCGACGGCGCTTCGCAATCCAATAGCGTGCCGGGCTCCGTCGTGATCTCGCACACATTCAGCACGCCCTGATTGTTCGGCACGTCGGGGTCGAGCAACGCCTTCAGCGAGTAACAGACCGAGGCCTGCGTCGCATTCAAGGTGACGTTCACGTTGCCGCGCACTTGCGGCGCGGTCCCGGTGAAATCGAAACGCACCCGATCGCCGGACACATCGACCCGCAGCTTGATTGGTATATCGACCGCGCCGAGGCCATCGTCGTCCATCACATCCTCGAACGTATAGACGCCGTCGGGCACATCGGCGATGGCGTCCCGCATGCGACGTTCCGTCCGCCGGATGATTTCGGCGAAGGCGCTGCTCAAGACGTCCGCGGAATAGCGTTCGGCGATTTCGTCAAGCCGGCGCGCGCCGAGACGGCAGGATGAGATTTGAGCGTAGTAGTCGCCCTGCCGCTCCTCCGGCAACCGCACGTTCAACAGCAACAGATCGAAGATATCCTGCTGCAATTCGCCGGCCCGGATCAGGCGCACCACGGGTATGCGGAGACCTTCCTGGTAGATCTCGGACATGCCGCCCGCCATCGACCCCGGCGCCATGCCGCCGACATCGGCGTGATGCGCGATATTGCAGACGAAAGCCACCAAGCGGCCGTTGACGAAGACCGGCATCGCCATGTTGATGTCCGGCAGATGGGTTCCGCCGGCGACATGCGGATCGTTGGCCACGAACAGGTCGCCTTCCGCGATGCTGTCGAGCGGAAACTTGACCCGGAGCGCATCCATCATGCCGACCATCGACGCCAGGTGAATCGGCAGCGAACTGTCCGCTTGGACGACCAGCCGCCCCTCCGGATCGCAGATCGCGGTCGAATGATCCCGGCGCTCCTTGATGTTCGTCGAATAGGCGCTGCGCATCAGGGCGACGAAGGTCTCGTCCGTGACCGACCGCAGCGCATTGAACAGGATTTCCAGCGTTACCGGGTCCAGCGGGTCGGATCGGCCGTTCATAACGCCAGCTCCATGATGAGATTGCGCTGTTCGTCGACCCGGGCCGTATCGCCGGGAAAGACCAATACCGTGGCGTCCAACTGGTCGATCACCGCCGGACCGGGGATCGTCTGTCCCGGTTGCAGCGCCGTCCGGTCGAAAACCTGGCTGTCGACCGCTGCGTCCGCGGCGAACCAGACCGGCCTCGCCGCCACCGCCCCGGGCCCGTCCACAGAGCGGCTCTCCGCTGCCGCGGGTTGGGGCTTCGGCAGGACGCCCCGCGCCGTCAAACGAATGTTGACGATCTCAACCGGGTCATCAGGATTGTAGAAACCGTAGTTGCGGTCATGGACCTCGAAGAACAGGCGGCGCAACGCATCGGCGTCGGGCGCCGCCGGTCCAGCCTCCAGGCCGTCGGCCGCCCCCGCGGATACCCGCAATTCGAAGTTCTGGCCGACATAGCGCATGTCGAAACTCAATTCGAGCGACTGGCGGACCGCGTCGCGCGCGCTCGTCTCCGCCCATCGCCGCGCATCCGCCACCAAGTCGCCGATCGAGCGCGCGACATCATCCAGAACATCGTCTTGCACGGGATATCGTCCACTGACGACGAAGTCCTCTTTCAGATCCGAGACCACCAAACCCTGGGCGCAGAGAATGCCCGGCGACGGCGGCACCACGATTTCCCGCATGTCGAGCGACCGCGCCACATCCGGCGCATGCAGCGCGCCCGCGCCGCCCATCGGCATGAGACTGAAATCGCGCGGGTCGTGTCCCCGCTCGACCGAAATCGCGCGGATGGCCCGCACCATGTTGGCGACAACGATGCCGAGGATGCCGTGCGCCGCCTTCTCGACCGTGAAGCGCAACCGGTCCGCCACTGGCTGGACCGCGGCGGCGGCCGCCGCCCGGTCCAACGCCATGGTCCCACCGAGCAATCCCTTGGGCGACAAGCGACCAAGCAGCAGGTTGGCGTCCGACACGGTCGGCCGGTCGCCGCCTGCGCCATAACACGCCGGCCCCGGCACCGCGCCCGCGCTTTCCGGCCCGACCTTGAGCAGCCCGTCGCGGTCGAACCAGGCGATCGACCCGCCGCCCGCGCCGACCGTATTGATGTCCACCATCGGCAGCCGCACCGGAAAGCCCGCGACCTCCTGCTCGTTGCTGATGTCGGTTTGATAATCGCGGATCAGGCAGACATCCGCGCTCGTCCCGCCCATGTCCAAAGTGATGACATTCGGCCGTCCCGCCAGCCGGCCGATGTGAACCGCCCCGACCGCGCCGGCCGCCGGCCCGGACAGCGCGGTGCGGATCGGGTAGTCGCCGGCCCGCTCGACCGACATCAATCCGCCGCTCGACTGGTTGATCCCGATGGCGGCTTGCGGCGCGCGGGTGGTCAAACCGTTGCGCAGGTTTGTCATGTATCGGGTCACCACCGGTTGCAGATACGCGTTCTGCACCGTCGTGGAGAAACGCTCGTATTCCCGGAATTCCGGCTGTACGTCAGACGACAGGGAGATGTGGATATCGGGCAACGCCGCCCGAAGGGCATCGCCGACGCGTCGTTCATGCGCGGGATTGAGAAAAGCGAACAGGAAACAGACGGCGCAGCCCTCCACATTTGCTGCCGCGACGGCCCGAACGACCGATTGTACCGCCGCATCCGAGAGCGCCGTCAACACCTCGCCCCGTGGCCCCACGCGCTCGACCACCTCGAACCGGCGTTCGCGCGGGACGAGCGGCGGCGGATAGTCGGCTTTCAGGTCATACATCTTCGGGCGGGTCTGCCGCCCGATTTCCAGCAGATCGCGAAAACCGTCCGTCGTCACCAAGGCGACCGTTGCGCCCCTGCGTTGAATCAACGCATTCGTGGCGACGGTCGTGCCATGCCCGAGCCGCCCGATGTCGCCCGGAGCGATTCCCTCCTCGTCGCACAGCGCATCCAGGCCGGACAGGATGGCGCGGGACGGATCGTCAGGCGTGGACGGTGTCTTGTAGGCGTATTCCGCGCCTGACACCTGATCGAAGGCGTAGAGATCGGTAAAGGTTCCGCCGACGTCAACGCCGATAAACCAAGCCATGCCGCCAACGCTTTCCCTGCTTCATCCAACGCCATCGCAAACCGTGTGCGTCCTTCAATCACGTTACGAAACGCATTCATGTTTTGAAAGCGATGTCTGTGTATGAACTGACACCCGCGCCGCTACGTTGTCTTTCTTGCGCGTGACGATTCGCGAACTGCGGCAACGTGACGCGATGCGGCAACCACCCCTCCGCAATTCCCGCACGGCCCAACAGAATTTTAAGAGGGCAAAATATCCTTGTTCGAAAGAGTCTTAGAACCCTTTTCGACGATCATTCAGCCACAATAACGGCAGGTTCATAAAAAAGTGTTTTGAAGCGTACGTCACGAATACTATCTTTAACTACTAGTATTCCGAAATGAAAGTTTGGATAATGCAAACAAAGTCGTTGCGCTAATCTTTTCTTAAATTATAAAGGGCAAACTTATAGCGCAATGCAACCAAGAATGTCGCAGCCCGTCCTTTGCGAGGCGGAGAGCATTCTGCACCAAATATAGATGAGCCGAATTGGCCCACAGGGGACCCAAGAGAAAAAAGGTGAAACGGAACTAGATCGACAGTCAACAGCATATCGGAAGGTGAGTGCCATGGATATCTTCGACGTTTTTTCCGAAGTCTACGCGCGGGAAAAGCAGGAGGATATGAACCTCCAAGACTATCTCTTGGGGTGCCGTGATAACCCGATTATGTACGCCAGCGCGCCTGAACGCATGGTCGCCGCCATCGGCGAGGCTGAGGTTGTCGACACGAGTACCGATCCCCGGCTCGGCCGCATCTTCATGAACCGCACCATCAAGCGGTATCCCGCCTTCAGCGAATTCTACGGCATGGAAGACACGATCGAACGGATCGTGGGCTATTTCCGCTACGCCGCCCAGGGCCTCGAAGAGCGCAAGCAAGTTCTCTATCTGTTGGGACCGGTCGGCGGCGGCAAGTCGACGCTAGCGGAGCGCCTAAAGACCCTGATGGAACTGACGCCGATCTTCGTCCTCAAGGCCGGCGACGAGATCAGCCCGATCTTCGAATCGCCGCTCGGCATGTTCGGCCGCGAGAAGTTCGGCGACATTCTCGAATCGAAATACGGCATCCCGCGCCGCCGCATCACCGGCCTCGCCTCGCCCTGGGCGGTCAAGCGGCTCGACGAGTTCGAGGGCGACCTCAGCAAATTCTCCGTCGTGCGTCTGATGCCGTCCAAGCTGCGTCAGATCGGCATCGCCAAGACCGAACCCGGCGACGAGAACAACCAAGACATCTCGACCCTGGTGGGCAAGGTCGATATCCGCAAGCTGGAGCATTACAGCCAACACGACCCGGACGCCTATAGCTATTCCGGCAGCCTGAACCGCACGACGCAAGGCCTGCTGGAATTCGTGGAAATGTTCAAGGCGCCGATCAAGGTGCTGCACCCGCTGCTGACCGCGACCCAGGAAGGCAACTATATCGGCACCGAATCGCTCGGCGCCCTACCCTTCCAAGGCATTATCCTGGCCCATTCGAACGAGTCCGAATGGCAGCAGTTCAAGAACAACAAGAACAACGAGGCCTTCCTCGACCGGCTTTGCGTGGTCAAGGTGCCGTATTGCCTGCGGGTGAGCGACGAAACCAAGATCTACGAGAAGCTGTTGCGCGAGAGCGAACTGGCCAGCGCGCCCTGTGCGCCCGAAACGCTGGAGATGCTGTCCCGGTTCAGCATCCTGACGCGTCTGAAGGAGCACGAGAACTCGAACCTCTACGCCAAGATGCGCGTCTATGACGGCGAGAACCTGAAGGATACCGGCCCGCAGGTGAAAACCATGCAGGAATACCGCGACGTCGCCGGCGTCGACGAAGGCATGACCGGCACCAGCACGCGGTTCGCCTTCAAGGTGCTGTCGGAATCGTTCAACTACGACACGCTCGAGGTCGCGGCCGACCCGGTCCACCTGATGTACATTCTGGAAATGGCGATCAAGCGGGAACAGTTCCCCGAAGACGTCCAGGCCAGGTATATGGAGTTCATCAAGTCCGAACTCGCGCCGAAATACGCGGAGTTCATCGGCAACGAGATCCAGAAGGCCTATCTCGAATCCTATACCGAATACGGCCAGAACCTGTTCGACCGCTACATCGCCTATGCCGATGCCTGG
>JANQKC010000008.1 GCA_028281325.1 Alphaproteobacteria bacterium | reverse complement strand
CAATATTCCCCACTGCTGCCTCCCGTAGGAGTCTGGACCGTGTCTCAGTTCCAGTGTGACTGATCATCCTCTCAGACCAGTTACGGATCGTCGCCTTGGTAGGCCGTTACCCCACCAACTAGCTAATCCGACGCGGGACCATCCCAGGGCACAAAAGTTTTCCCCCGGAGGGCGTATGCGGTATTAGCCACCGTTTCCAGTGGTTGTCCCCCACCCCAGGGTAGGTTCCCACGCGTTACTCACCCGTTCGCCAGTGTCCACAGAACCGAAGCCCTGCTTCTCCTTCGACTTGCATGTGTTAAGCCTGCCGCCAGCGTTCGTTCTGAGCCAGGATCAAACTCTCATGTTAAATCAGGCGCATCGAAACACACCCAATAAACACGGATCCTTACACTCAAAGTATTACTCTTTGGCTCGCTTCACGTCCCAACCAGACCAAGCAGTCCAGCCAGGACACATAAAGGCTCGCTTAAAAGAGATACACAGACTGCAAAACAAAAACGATCCGTGCAAAAAAACAGCACAAACCGCCGCCCGCGCATCCCTTCCAATCAATTCACTTGTCAAACAACAGACGACAATGCGGGGCCCGATTTGCCCTGCCGTATCTTCCTATTTCAAGGAGATCGTGCTTCGAACCAAATGCCAGTTCCAGCACGGTCGCTGTTTTTGAATATAGCGATGCCAATCCCATTCGGCAACGGCCTAATGGCATCCAACGGCAATTTTCTTATCCACCGTCTTATCCACAGGCCCCCTACAGAAGGCCGAGATCCCGCAATTCCTCGATCATCTCTTCCGGCATCTCCTGATCCGCCTGGCTGCGCGACCGGTCCGGCGGGGCGTCCTTGGCCTCCAGATAGCGCCAGCCCTGGAACGGCCGATGCGGCCACGGCTCGGTCGGTACGAGGCCCGGCTCCAGCATGAGACGGCAGAATTTCCGCCCCTCCTCGTCCACGTCGGATTCGAAGCCGATCAGGCGCTGCCGCGCCCGCGTCCGCCCCTTGATGATCCAATAGATCGACCCGCCGTCGAGCAATTCCTCGCTCCGCCGGGGCATATGCCGTGTGCGATGGAACAACCGTCCCTCGCGCCCCTCGGCCGCCGCCTGCCGGAGCCGCCCTTCCTGGACCCGCGCCAGATGGTCGATATTCTCGATCCCGACCGACAGCTTGATCAGATGCACCGTCATCGCCGTCGAATCCTCACGCCGCCCCACCGTCCGACGTGTCGAGAACGACCAGTTCCGCACCCTCGTCGACCTGTTGCCCCACGGCGAAATGGACCGCGGTCACCACGCCGTCCCGCGGCGAGATGATGACGTGCTCCATCTTCATGGCTTCCAAAACCATCAACGGCGTACCGCGCGCGACCCTGACGCCGGGTTCCACATGGACTTGCACAACCGCCGCCGGCAAGGGCGCCGTCAGTTTGCCGCCCCCCGCATCCCCCTGCGCGGACGGCGCATCGGGATCGCGCAGAACCAAGGCGCGCGCGCGGCCGTCGATCAACACATGGCGCTCCAAACCGCGCTCGATGACTCGCCCCTTGAGGGTCCGGCGTCCGAGCGTGGCCCGGACGGCACCGTCTTCCATAACCTCTCCGGAAACCCGGTAGGTGTTGTCGGGCAAGCCGACCACCAATCCGTCCTCATCCCACGTCACGGACACGGTGGCGTCAGCATCGCCATCTTGGAACCGATGGAGAACGGGTGCACGCCCGAATCCCCGCCATCCGTCGCGGCGACGCCACGGCGAATACGGATCCGGCCCCCGCACCGCCACCTCCCGGCCGGCAAGCGCCTCGTACACACCGGCGAGAATGAGCGCATCCGGACCCGTCAGCTCCGACGCTGCCATCAACTCGGCGCGATGCAGATGCACGAAGGTCGTATCGACATCGCCGTCCTGAAACGACGGATGCCCGAGTACTGCAATGAGAAAAGGTAAATTCGTCGCCGGCCCAACTACCTCGGTCTTCATGAGGCTTCGTTGCAAACTCGCAATCGCCTGACTGCGGGTCCGCCCTGACGCAATAATCTTCGCGATCATCGGATCGTAGTGCCGCGTCACCGTATCGCCTTCGCGAACGCCCGTATCGATCCGTAGAAGACCTTGTTCCGGAAAAGATAGGTGGTCCAATCGTCCCGTCGACGGCAAGAAATCCCGCCGATGATCTTCAGCATACAGCCGGACCTCGATCGCGTGTTGATACTGCCGAATGCCCTTTTGTGGTAGTGGCAACGGCTCACCGGCGGCGACGAGAAGCTGCCATTCTACCAAGTCCGCAGCCATTGTCGCCATCTCCGTTACCGGGTGCTCGACCTGCAGCCGCGTGTTCATCTCCAGGAAATAGAAACCGCCGTCTTCGGTTACCGCATCCCGGTCGACGATGAACTCGACCGTGCCCGCGCCCACGTAATCGACCCGGCGCGCGACATCGATCGCCGCCTTGCACATGGCCTTCCGCAACGCGTCGCTCAACCCCGGCGCCGGCGCTTCCTCCACGATCTTCTGGTGACGGCGCTGTACCGAGCAGTCCCGCTCGAACAGATGAACGATATTGCCGTGGCTATCCCCGAACACCTGCACTTCGACATGGCGCGGCCGGGCGATGAATTTCTCGATCAGGACCCGTCCGTCGCCGAAGGCGGCCTTAGCCTCGCGGCTCGCGCTGTCCAGCGCATCGTCGAACAGCGACGCCTCGCGCACCATCCGCATGCCGCGCCCGCCCCCACCCGCCGACGCCTTGATCATCACCGGATAGCCGATCTCGTCCGCCGCCGCCTTGAGATCACCGCGCCCTTGCGACTGACCGTTGTAGCCGGGCACCACCGGGACCCCGGCGTCCTGCGCCACCGTTTTCGCCTCGATCTTCGAGCCCATCGCCCGGATGGCCGACGGCGGCGGCCCGACGAAAACGACCCCCGCCGCGGCACAGGCCTCGGCGAACGCCGCATTCTCCGAAAGGAAACCGTAACCGGGATGGATCGCCTCGGCCCCGCTCTCCCGGGCGACGGCCAAGACGCGGTCTATGGAAAGATAACTGTCCGCCGCCAAGGCCGGGCCAAGGCGATAGGCTTCGTCGGCCATATCGACATGCAGGGCGTCCGCGTCGGCATCCGAATAAACGGCGATCGTGCGCATCCCCGTGTTCCGCGCGGTGCGGATGACGCGGCAGGCAATCTCGCCCCGATTGGCGATGAGAAGCCGTCTGAACATGGGCCGCTAGGATCTTCCCTTATGGTTGCGCGTGTAGGCGATGATTTCGGAGAAGCCGAACAATAGCAACAGCACGCCGCTGACGATCTGGATCGACACGATCACGCGAACCGAATCCGACAACGGCACCACATCACCGTAGCCGACCGTGCTCAACGTGATGACCGAGAAGTATAGGGCCTGCGAGAAAGTGATGGTTGTCGGCACATCGGCGACAAGGAAAAGCGGATCATCGGTATATCGATCCAGGATGCGATAGATGCAGCCGAAGACGATGACCTGCAATGAATAGAAGGTGAAGAAGGCAAAGGCTGGCACCAGCAACTTCGCCGCGCTCTGGAAAAATTCCTCGAACAACAGGCCGGAGTCGAGCAGGAAGACAGCGATGTCCCGGCTCGCCATGAACACGATGACGGCCAGCGACGCCATCGCCGCCAGAAAGACGAAGGTGACCGTTTGCTGCTCGGACAGATGTTCCGGCACCAGGAAGGTCAACGCGCCGATGATCGACACCGGCAACAGCCACAGAAACGTGCGGCCAAGATGACGTTCGTCGCGCAGCCGCTCGGACTGAACGATCGATTGGAGTTCCGTCCGCTTGAGGACCGCGCCGCCCAGGAAGGCAAGGATCGGAAAGCTGAAGCCGAGATGGAATGACCACGGACTCGCATCGGGAAAATTCGTCACGACGAAGAAAACGTAGAAACAAGCGTACACGCCGAGGAAGTTGGCCAATGAGATCGCGAAGAACCCGCTGCCGCGAAACACAAGATGGAAGGTCGCAACCGCAAAGGAGAGGATCAGCAGCATGACGAGCTGGAAGATCGTCCCAATCTCCCCCGCGGCGAGCGCTATCAGGCCGAGCAGAAGTACCGTAAACCCGGTTCCAACCAGACGGGGCGGCTGCTTCGGCGTCACGCATCCGCCTCCATCGCCCAACGCGGCGGCCGTTTCGCGATGAACGCGTCGGCGCCTTCCGAGGCTTGCTCACTGCCGCGCCCGGCGACGAACGCGTCCAGCGTGCGCTCGATCATCGCCGCATCGATCGGCGGGTAGCCGTTCTCGCCAACCGACGCCTTGCTTTCCGCAAGGGCAACCGGGGCGTTCATCAACAGGCTATCGACCACCGCCGCGACCTTGTCGTCGAGCGAGTCATCGACGACGATATCCGCCAATCCGATACGGAACGCGTCGGCGGCCGGCATCGTTTCGCCGCTCAAGCACCAGCGGCGGCACTCGCGTTGGCCGATCCGCCCCAGCAGATAGGGCACCATCAACGACGGCGTAAAGCCATAGCGCGCTTCGGTGATCGCGAATTTGGCCGAACTCTCGGAGATGACGATATCGCAGGCCGCCGCCACGGCGACCCCACCACCGTAGGCGCCCCCTTGGACGCGCGCAACGACCGGCTGCGAGGCCGCGTAGACCGACTCGCCCATCGCCGCATATTTCCGGGCATCCACCTTGTTCTCCTCATAGGACAGGCCGCCGGCCCATTTCAGGTAACGAACGTCCGCGCCCGAGCAGAATACCGGTCCACTGCCGGCGATCACGATAACCCGGACCGCAGGGTCGGCCGTCACCTGCGCCATCGCGGCGTTGAAGCCGGCGATCTGGTCGGCGTTGAATGCGTTCAATGCGTCGGGCCTATTCAAGGTCAATGTCGCGATCCCGCGATCGTCAACGGTCACCAATACTTCGTTGCTCATTATTGCTTACCCCGGATACCAGCTAGGGTTTCGTTTCTCGACGAAGCTGCGAAGGCCTTCGTCCGCTTCATCGGTTTGCCGCTTCAACGCGTGCTGAACGGCGAGGCTTTCGGCCGTATCGTCCGGCACCGCAAGCCCCGCCACATCCTTGATCAGCTTCTTCGTCTCGCGCAGCGCCGCCGGTCCGCCCGACAGGACCGCCTCGATCAACGGGGCCGCCGTCGCGTCCAGCGCGCCGACCGGGCAGACCGCGTTCACCAGCCCCATCGCATGGGCCTCGTGCGCGCCGAACCGTTCGCAGGTCAAGGCATAGCGGCGCACGTTGTGTTGTCCCATGCAGGCGTTGAGCTGCGGGAAGATCGGCCCCGCCATGACACCCCACCGCGCCTCGGTGATCGAAAAGATCGCGTCTTCCGACGCAATGACGATATCGCACGCGGCTATGATCCCCGTTCCGCCACCGAAGCAACCGCCGTGGACCAAGGCCATCGTCGGTTTCGGGAATTCATTCAGCCCCCGCACCGCGTCGGTCGTCCGGCGGGAGATTTCGAGGTTCTCCTCCGGCGTCATCGTCGACACCTGTTTCAGCCACTTCAGGTCGGCGCCCGCCTGGAAATGACGGCCATTGCCGCGCAGCAACACCAGGCGCACCGCGTCATCGACGGCCAGTTTACCCGCGGTGTCGAGAACGCTCTGGATGAATTCGGCATTATAGGCGTTATTGACCTCGGGCCGGTTGAAGGTAATCGTCGCGACGCCGCGCGAATCCGTCTCGCATAGAATGATTGGCTCGGCCATCGCTCAGCCCTCCGTTCCGGCCATCCAGGCCGGTTGCCGTTTCTCGAAGAAGGCGGATATCCCCTCCTGTCCTTCGGGGGTCGCCCGGATCGCCGCGATACGCGCCGCCGTGTCGTTCTGGATATCCTCGGTGATCGGACCGGCGCACTCGCCGATCAAACGCTTGCACGCCCGCAACGACGCCGGCGCGTTCTTCAGGATATTTGCAAGGATGCCATCGACCGCACCATCCAGCGCGGCGGCGGGCACTGCGTCATGCAGCAGACCGATCCGCTTTGCCTCGGCGGCGTCGAACCGTTCCGCCGTCTGGAAATAGCGCCGCGCCGCGCCGGCCCCGATCGCCGCGATGAGATAGGGACTGATCGCCGCGGCGATCAGGCCGAGCCGGACTTCGGTGACGGCGAATTTGGCGTGATCCGCGGCCACCGCGATATCGCAGGCCGCGATCAGGCCGAGGCCACCGGCAAAGGCCGAGCCTTGCACCTTGGCGATCGTCGGCACCGGCAGGGTGTTCAACTTGTCGAACATGCCCGCCATGCGCTTCGCGTCGGCGACGTTCTCGGCCTCCGTAAACGTGCCGATTTCCTTCATCCAATTGAGATCGACCCCGGCGCAGAAACTCTTGCCCTCGGCCTGCAACACGACGGCGCGCAGGTCGTCGCGGCCGGCGAGGTCGTCGAAACAGTCCCGCAGACCGATGACCACGGCTTCATTGAAGCAGTTATGCACCTCGGCCCGGTTGAGCGTCACGGTCGCCACGCCCCGCCCGTCTATATCCACCAATACTGTCTTTTCCGTCATTCCCCTACATCCTGAACACACCAAATTGCGTTTCTTCGATCGGCGCATTCAGCGCCGCCGACAATCCGAGGCCGAGATAGGTGCGCGTCTCGGCCGGATCGATAATTCCATCGTCCCACAACCGCGCGCTCGCATAGTACGGGTGCCCTTGCCGCTCATACTGGTCGAGGATCGGTTTCTTGAAGGCTTCTTCGTCTTCGTCGCTCCAGCTTTCGCCGCTGCGCTCCAATCCGTCCCGCCGCACCTGCGCCAGGACATTCGCCGCCTGCCCGCCGCCCATGACGGAGATGCGCGCATTCGGCCACATCCACAGGAAACGCGGCGAATAGGCCCGGCCGCACATGGCGTAGTTCCCCGCCCCATACGAACCGCCGATGATCACGGTCAGTTTCGGCACCTTGGCGCAGGCCACCGCCATCACCAATTTGGCCCCGTCTTTCGCGATGCCGCCCGCCTCGTATTTCTTGCCGACCATAAAGCCGGAGATGTTCTGCAAGAAGATCAACGGCACACCGCGCTGGCAGCACAGTTCGATGAAATGCGCCCCCTTGAGCGCGGATTCGGAGAACAGGATGCCGTTGTTGGCGATGATCCCGACCGGATACCCGTGAAGCCGGGCAAAGCCGCAAACCAGGGTCGTGCCGTAGAGCTGCTTGAACTCGTCGAAGTCGCTGCCGTCCACGATGCGTGCGATGATCTCGCGCACGTCATACGGCTTGCGGATATCCGCCGGCACGACACCGTAAAGTTCTTCCGGGTCAAAAAGTGGCTCGGACGGTTCCGTCAGCCGCAAGGAAACCGATTTGCGCCAGTTCAGGTTGCCGACGATGCGGCGGCAAATCGCCAGCGCATGATCGTCATCCTCGGCATAGTGGTCCGTGACGCCGGAAGTCCGGGAATGCACGTCCGCGCCGCCCAATTCCTCGGCATCCGTCTCCTCGCCGGTCGCCGCCTTCACCAAGGCAGGGCCGCCCAGGAAGATCGTTCCTTGCCCCTTCACGATGATCGATTCATCGGACATGGCGGGCACGTAGGCGCCGCCCGCCGTGCAAGATCCCATCACCGCGGCGATTTGCGGAATACCCTGGGCCGACATGGTGGCCTGGTTGAAGAAAATGCGGCCGAAATGGTCGCGGTCGGGAAAGACCTCATCCTGGTTCGGCAAATTCGCGCCGCCGGAATCGACCAGATAGATACAAGGGAGCCGGTTTTGCAGCGCGATTTCCTGCGCCCGCAAGTGCTTTTTCACCGTGACCGGATAGTACGTGCCGCCCTTCACCGTCGCGTCGTTCGCCACAATCACGCATTCGACGCCGGAGACCCGGCCGATGCCCGTCACGATCCCCGCCACCGCGATCCGGTCGTCGTACATCCCATGGGCGGCGAGCGGCGACAATTCCAGAAACGGCGCGCCGGGATCGAGCAGTCGGTCAATGCGATCCCGCACCAGGCGTTTCCCACGCGACAGATGACGTTCTCGCGCCGCATCGCCGCCGCCTTGCTCCACCGCCGCGATCGTTTGCCGCAGATCGTCGAGTCCCGCCTTCATCGCGCCGGCGTTCTCCCGGAACCCATCCGATTTCACGTCGAGAGATGTCGTGATGACAGCCACGGACCTATTGACCTTTGCCGCCCTGCGCCGGGGCAAATCGAGACTTGATCGTCAGAAAAACGATCTCCGGCGGCATATTGAAACGCACGGGCATGATACTGCTTCCGACCCCTCCGGTGACAAACATCGTCCGGCCGTTTTCCCGAACCAGCCCATAGGCGTGGCGGCGCGGCGCACGGCCCGGCACAATGAGGGCTCCAATCCCTGGAAGATATACCTGACCGCCGTGGGTATGCCCAGCCAGTGTGAGCGCAACGCGATCCGTGACATCCGCAAAAACGGCCGGGTCATGGGTCATCAACAGAACAGGTTCGCGCGCCGGTAACGGCGCGATGGTCCGCACGACCTCAGGGGTCCGCGTCGTGTCATCGGCGACCCCGGCAATCCAAACCCGGCCGGCGGCCAGCATGACCGGCACCGCTTCGTTTTCCAGGACTTGTATGGCCTGCCCCGACAAGGCACGCGCTACCCGGGGGCCATCGAACCACCAGTCGTGATTGCCCAAGACGGCGTACACGCCATGTTTCGCCCGCAGCTTCGACAACCGCTGTGCGGTCGCCTCCGGGGACACGAACTTGCCGAATAGATCGCCGTGAACGACATAGTCGCCGAGCAGGAAAACCAAGTCCGGCCGAAGCGCGTTCGACCGCGCGACCACCTCCTCCAGCTTGGTCAAGCCCACATGCGGCGCGCCCACGTGCAAGTCCGCTATCACGGCAATTTCCAATGGCGGCATGGCGGCCGGCCACATGTCGGACGTGATCTCGACATGACGGATGCGCAACATGTCGGGTTCGATGACGGTCGCCCAAACGCCCAGACAGAGAGCGACGCCGCCGAGAATACCGGCGGCCCACCGCCCTCGCCTCAAAGCCATTCCGACCGCCATGCCTGAAACATCAGGATCGTCCAAAGATCGCCGCTGCGGTCGACCATGCCGTCGCGATGCTGTCGCCACGCGGTCAAGATCGGCTCAGCGCGCAGGATATCGTCGCCGTTCAACCGCGCCGGCGACAGAAGATCGTCGGCCCAGTCGGCGAGCGGTCCGCGCAGCCAATCGGCCAAGGGCGGGTGCTCGCCCGCACCACCGCCGAGCTCTTCGCCGCCGCCGGCATATCGTTCCGCCAGCCGTTGCAGCGCACGCGCCGCCATGCCGACGCCGCCATTTTCGGCAGCCGGCAACGATAGGACGAACTCCATCAATTCGCGACTCAACATAGGTGCGCGCAACTGAAGTCCCACCGACATGCCGGCCCGATCCAGGGCGACCAGACTGTCGTTCGGCAAGGTCGTCGCGACATCGGCATTCAGCAATCGCGCCGCGGCGGACGTCTTGCGCGTCCATGACACCCGCTGTGATACCGCCCGCTGCAATTCCGAATACGGTTCAATGGGAGTCATCGGCCGGTCAACGCCCTGCCAAAAAGACCGGTAACGCATCAGAAGAAACTCCGGCGTCTCGCCCGCCGATTTCGACAACCCCGCGTAAAGCCGGTCTCCCAGCGCGCCATCGCGCGCGCCGCTGGGCGATAGTCGATTGAGGAGCCGGAAAGGACACCACCGCAACGCCATGGCGGCGAGGTTCCGGCGAACCGGTTTATCCCGGATGCGCCGCCAGTGATCCAGGGCAGATCGCCGGCGCGCACCCCCGCCGAACAATGCCTCGCCGCCGACATCGGACAAAATAACGGCGACGCGCTCGCGCACCAGTTCCGCCAAAAGGACGGCCTGAAGCTGATCCCTCCCGGCATAAGGCTCGTCGAAAAGACGCGGCAACCGCGCGACGAGATGCATCGGAACGTCTCGGGGCGCCTCCAGCGTCGTGTGCTCGGTCCCCAGCCATCGCGCCGTCTCGCTTGCACGGTCTACGATGCCGCGATCCCGGTCGCCGTATCCGACACAGTATGTTCTGATCGGTGTTTCGGCGGTTTCCTGTATCATCGCCGCGATCACAACCGACGCGACCGATCCGGACAGATGCGCGCCGACCGGAACATCGGCGATCGTGCGCCGTTCCAACGATTTGCCGAAGATCCGGTCGAGACGCGTCGCCACCGCGTCAAGGTCGCCTTCATACGGCGTATCGACGGCATGTTCGATCAGGGCGCGCTGGTTCCAATACTGACGCGGCACCGGCAACACGCCGGGCTTGGGGGCCTCCAGGCTTAGCGTCAGCCAATGCGCCGGCGGCAGTTTGTAAATGCCATGGTAAACCGACAGCGGCGCCGGCACGTAACCGGCCTGCATGTACGCCGCGACCGCCTGGCGATCGATGGCCCCCTGCCAGGCAGGGTGCTCGACCAGCGCTTTGAGTTCGGAGGCGAAAAGAAACGCATTGCCGCACCAACCGTAGTAAAGCGGCCTTTCGCCCAACCGATCCCGGGCGAGGTGCAGCCGTTTCGACTGCCGATCCCACAAGGCAATGGCGTACATGCCGTCAATTCGATCCAGGGCGCCCGCGATGCCGATGCGGGAGACCGCGGCCAACAACACCTCGGTATCCGACCGTCCCCGCCAACTCCGCATACCGCCGGCCTGCAGGTCGGCTTTCAATTCCTGGAAATTGTAGATCGCGCCATCCAACGCGATCATGTAGCGCCGGTTGACCGACTCCATCGGTTGCCGGCCGTTCTTGCTGAGGTCTTGGATCGCCAGACGCCGGCATCCCAAGGCCAACCCGAACGGGGCGTCGACCGCCGAACCGCCGTCGTCGGGGCCGCGATGGACGAGTTGCGCCGTCATCCGGTCGACAACCCCGGTTAGCCTTTCCTCCGACATGCTGAAACTGGTATCGACGAAACCGGCAATTCCGGACATGCGCTTCCCGCCCTACACCGCCAACCGCAAAGCCAAACGGCCGTGCCGCACCGGAGAGATGCCCCACGCCGCACCGCACCGTATCCGAGTTTGCTTGCGAATGGGCATCACCAGGGCAACGGCTCACCCGCGTAGTCGCGAAACACGCCGGTCTCATCAATCGACCAGCCTTCGATCACCTGCCGCATGCCGGTGACGCTGGTGACGACGTCGATCGCCGCGCTCGGCCCGCCCATATCCGTCTGGACCCAGCCGGGATGCAGCAGCAGGCACCCGATATCCTTCGGCCGGACATCCTGCGCCAGCGCCACGACCGCGGCATTGAGCGCCGCCTTGGACGACCGGTAGATGTACTGGCCGCCGCCACCGCCGCCGATGCTTCCCATAATACTGCTCAGGAACACAAAGAGTTTGCGATCGGAGCGGGCAACCGGCTCCATCAGCGCCGCCGTCACCCGCATCGGCGCGAGCAGGTTCGTCCGAAGCACGCTTTCCCAATCGTCGTAGGGAATCGAGTTTGGTCCATAGTCACGCGGGCCATAGAGTCCCGCGTTGTTGATCAACACATCGATCGCCTCATCGCGAAGCGTTGCCCCCACCGCATCGACGCTCGCGGGATCGGTCACGTCCAACGCATGCGTCTCGCAGCTAAGATCGGTCCCCGCCGGATCGCGGCAGGTCGCGATGACGCGCCAGCCGGCATCTTCGTATTGGCGGACGAATTCCCGTCCAATCCCTCTGCTCGCACCCGTGATCAACACCGTTGGCATCGTCGTCCCAAGCTCCTGTTCATGCGGTTTCGTCAAACAACTCACGACCGATCAGCATGCGCCGGATTTCCGACGTACCGGCGCCGATCTCGTAAAGCTTGGCGTCGCGGAGCAATCGGCCGGTCGGATACTCGTTGATATAGCCGTTGCCGCCGAGACACTGTATCGCTTCCAGCGCCATCCACGTCGCCTTCTCCGCCGCGTAGAGAATGACCCCCGCCGCGTCCTTGCGCGTGACGTCGCCCCGATCGCAGGCCAAGGCGACCATATAGACGTAGGACTTGGCCGCGTTCATCGTCGTGTACATATCGGCAAGCTTACCCTGGATCATCTGGAACGAGCCGATCGGCTGGCCGAATTGTTCGCGCTCATGGACATACGGGACGACCACATCGAGGCAGGCCTGCATGATGCCCAGCGGCCCGCCGGCCAGGACAAGCCGCTCATAGTCGAGGCCGCTCATCAAAACGTTGACGCCCTTGCCCTCGCCGCCGATCAGATTTTCGGCCGGCACCTCACAGTCGTCGAAAACCAGCTCGCAGGTATTCGATCCGCGCATCCCCAGCTTGTCCAGCTTCTGGGCGGTCGTGAATCCCTTCATCCCTTTTTCGATCAGGAAGGCGCTGATGCCGCGCTTGTCGGCATCGGGATTGGTCTTGGCGTAGACGACGAGGACATCGGCATCCGGACCGTTGGTGATCCACATCTTGCGGCCATTCAAGATGTATCGGTCGCCTTTCTTGTCCGCCCGGGTACGCATCGACACGACATCCGACCCGGCGCCAGGCTCGCTCATCGCGAGCGCGCCGACATGGTCGCCGCTGATCAGCTTCGGCAGATACTTGGCCTTATGCGCGTCGGACCCGTTGCGGCGGATCTGGTTGACGCACAGGTTCGAATGCGCGCCATACGACAACCCCACCGCCGCCGACGCCCGGCTCAACTCCTCCATCGCGATGACGTGCTCGGTATAACCCATCCCGGCGCCGCCATACTCCTCCTCGACGGTCACGCCCAGAAGACCGATATCGCCCAGCTTCGGCCACAAGTCGCGCGGAAACTCGTTGGACTCGTCGATCTCCGCGGCGCGCGGCGCGATCGCATCGGCGGAAAAGTTGCGCACGGTATCGCGCATCATGTCGGCGGTCTCGCCGAGGCCGAAATCCATGCCCGGGATGTCGTTGGATATCATGCGATACGCTCCTTCAGGCCATGTCCGCAGCCTATAACAGTACCAGAGCGGCGAGACCGAGAAACGAGAGGAATCCGATCACATCCGTTACCGTCGTCAGAACCACGCTTGAGCCCACGGCCGGATCGATCCCGAAACGGTCCAAGGTAAGCGGGATGAGGGTCCCGGCGAGCCCCGCCACCAACAGGTTGATGACCATCGCCGCCGCGATGACGCCGCCGATCTCCACGCTCCCGAACCAGAACCACGCGATGAACCCCATCACCGCCGCGAAAAGAAATCCGTTGATGCCGCCGACCAGCGTTTCCTTGCCGACAATACGCAGGGCGTTGGTCGGCGTCAGTTCCTTCACGGCAAGCGCCCGCACCGCGACGGTCAACGTCTGCGTCCCCGCATTGCCGCCCATCGACGCGACGATCGGCATCAAAACCGCGAGTGCGACGACCTTATCGATCGCCGCGTCGAACAAGGCGATGACCATGGACGCCAGGATCGCCGTGCCCAGATTGACCAACAGCCAGGAAAACCGAGACCGGGTCGTGGCGATCACCGCATCGTAGAAGTCGTCCTCGCTGACGCCGCCCAGCTTCAGCATGTCTTCCTGGTGTTCCTCCTCGATCACATCGACCACGTCGTCGACGGTGATCACGCCCACCAGCCGGCCGTTCTCGTCCACCACGGGCGCGGAAACCAAACCGTACTGCCGGAACAGGAAGGCGACATCCTCCTGGTCCATGGTCGCCGGGATCAACTTCAGTTCGGTGTCCATGATGTCGCCGATACCGACCGGGCGCTCCGTCCGCAGCAGCCGGCTGACCGGCACCAGACCCACAGGGCGATAGGTCGGACCGACGATGTAGATGTCGTAGAAGTTCGCCGGCAAATCGGCGTCGGACCGCATGTAGTCGATGGTCTGGCCGATACTCCAGTAGGACGGCACGGTCGCCGTTTCGCGATCCATCAGCCGGCCGGCGCTGTCCTCCGGATAGCGAAGCGCCTCTTCGTAGAGCGCCCGTTCCGCCGGCGCGACGGCGCTCAGCAACTCTTCCTGATCGCTTTCGTCCAGCCCTTCGATCAGGTCGACGGCATCGTCCGTTTCCAGTTCGTGGACGACCTCGGCAAGCTGTTCGGTGTCGAGATCCTCGATAACCTCTTCACGGACGTTTTCATCCAGATGGGTAAAGAACTCCGGGTCCAGATCGCCGCCGATCAGGGTTACCAGAATGTCGCGTTCATCCGGCGTCAGTTGCTCGAACAGGTCCGCGACATCCGCCGCATGCATCGGCTCGATCAGGGCGGTCACCGCATCGGGCCGCGTCTCGGCGAGAGCCTTCTTGACCTCGCGGACCACCGCGTCGGTCGCGCCGTAAAGGCCCTCCAACTCGTCACGGGCTTCGGCGGCGATTTCCGGTGCGTCGGTCACGGGGTCTCCCATCAACCGTTGGATTGGGTCTCGAACGCTTGCGCATCGAGGACAGACAACGCCGTCATGTTCAAGAGACCACGGGCCGAAATCGACGGCGTCACGATATGGACCGGCATGGCCGCCCCCAACAGCATCGGGCCGATGCTGATCAACCCGTCCCCCAACACCTTCACAAGGTTATAGGCGATGTTGGCGGCGTCGAGATTCGGCATGATCAGTAAGTTGGCGCTGCCGTCCAACCGCGCGTCGGGAAAGATGCGCCGCCGTATTTCGATATCGATGGCCGCATCCGCATGCATCTCGCCCTCGACGGCCATGTCCGGATAAGCCTCGTGCAGTCGCGCCGCCGCCTCGCGCATCTTCTCCGCCGATCCGTGCCGGGACGTCCCGAAATTCGAATGCGACAGCAAGGCGACCTTGGGCTCGATGCCGAAGCGGCGCACCTGATCCGACCCCAGGATCGCCATCTCCACGATCTCGTCGACCGACGGGTCCGCCGTCACATGCGTGTCGGCGATGAAATAAAGACCGTTCGGCAGCACAAGCAGCGTCAGCGCGGACACATCGCAAACGCCGTCGCGCATGCCGATGATATCCCGGATATGCCGCAGATGGGTCTGGAACTGCCCGATGGCGCCGCAGATCACCGCGTCGGTATCGCCGCGCCGCAGCATCATGGCCCCGATCGCCGTCGTCCGCGTCCGCATGACGCGGCGCGCGAGATCCGGCGAGACGCCCTTTCGCGCCATCAACTGATAATAACTCGTCCAATACTCGTGATAGCGGTCGTCCTGCTCCGGATCGACCAGTTCCGCCTCGTCGTCCAATTTGATGCGCAGTCCCAGGGCCTCGATCCGCGACTGCACGACCGCGCGGCGGCCGATCAAGATCGGCTTGGCGAGGCCTCCGTCCAACGCCTGCTGCACGGCATGCAGGACCCGCTCGTCCTCGCCGTCGGTATAAGCCACCCGTTTGGGATGGGCGCGCGCCTGATCGAAGACCGGCTTCATGACCAGACCGGTCTTCCATACGAACTGCGACAGCGTTTGCCGGTAATGCTCCAGATCGTCGATCGGCCGTGTCGCGACCCCGCTGTCCATCGCGGCCTTCGCCACGGCCGGCGCGATCTCCAGGATCAGGCGGGGGTCGAACGGCTTCGGAATCAGATAGTCGGCGCCGAACTGCATCGGCTGATCGCCGTAGGCCTTGGCCACGATCTCCGATATCTCGGCGCGCGCCAAGGATGCCAAGGCGTCGACGCAAGCGATCTTCATTTCCTCGTTGATGACGGTCGCCCCGACATCCAGCGCGCCGCGGAAGATGAAGGGAAAGCACAGCACGTTGTTGACCTGGTTCGGGTAGTCGGACCGCCCGGTCGCGATGATCGCGTCCGCACGCGCCGCACGCGCCTCTTCCGGCGAGATTTCCGGTTTCGGATTGGCCAGCGCCATGATGATCGGCTGCTTGCCCATCTTCTTGACCATGTCCTGCGTCAGCACGCCCGGCGCCGACAAGCCGAGGAAAACGTCTGCGCCGCCGATGACCTCGTCCAGCGTGCGTGCCGACGTGTCCTGCGCATACGGCTCCTTGTACTTGTCCATCTCCTGCTGGCGTCCCTTGAAGACCAGCCCGACGATATCCGTGACCCAGATATTTTCGCGCGGCATGCCCATGTCGACCAGCAGGTTAAGACAGGCCATTGCCGCCGCCCCGGCGCCCGACGTGACGAGCTTCGCGTCCTTCAGGGGTTTGCCGACGAATTGCAGCGCATTGGAAATCGCGGCGGCGACGATGATCGCGGTGCCATGCTGATCGTCGTGAAAGACCGGAATCTTCATGCGTTTGCGCAAGGCCGCCTCGATCTCGAAGCATTCCGGCGCCTTGATATCTTCGAGGTTGATGCCGCCGAAGGTCGGTTCGAGCGAGGCCACGACTTCGACGAAGCGGTCGATATCCAGTTCGTCGACTTCGATGTCGAACACATCGATACCGGCGAATTTCTTGAACAGAACCGCCTTGCCTTCCATCACGGGCTTGGAGGCGAGCGGCCCGATATTGCCGAGCCCCAACACGGCCGTTCCGTTGGTCACGACGCCGACCAGGTTGCCCCGGGCGGTCACGGTCGCCGCTTCGCCCGCGTTTTCGGTGATGGCGTTGCACGCCGCCGCGACGCCCGGCGAGTAGGCCAGGGCGAGATCCCGTTGATTGACCAGCGGTTTTGTGGGAACGACGGCAAGCTTGCCGGCCGGCGACCTGCGGTGATAGTCGAGCGAATCTTCGTCAATACGATCGTCAGCCATGCTCACCCCCGGCTACTCGGCGTCCGCCCTGGCGAACGGCCGAAAATAAAAAGACCCGCCGGTTGGTCAGCGGGCCTTGAAAATTGGTGCGGTCGAGAAGACTCGAACTTCCACGGTGTTTCCACCACAGCGACCTCAACGCTGCGCGTCTACCAATTCCGCCACGACCGCATATATAGTGCGCGCTCCCTCGAATCTTGATCATAATGGCTTTATGACCGGACACCACGGAGAACACCCGTCGACGCGGGGATACCAAAACCCCGAGGGGTTATCAAGAGATGCATAAGGCAATCTCCCAAGCGGCCGAAAACCCCCGGATATCCGGGGTCGAGTGGCGGGTGAGCGACGGTCCCGTCCCCTATGAGGCGGCCGTCGCCGCGATGGAGGCCCGCGTTGCCGACATCCGCGCCGGCGATGCGCCCGAGATGGTCTGGCTGCTCGAACACCCGCCGCTCTATACCGCCGGGACAAGCGCGCGCCCCGAAGACCTGCTGGAGGGCAACCGATTCCCTGTCCACCAAACCGGCCGGGGCGGCCAATTCACCTATCACGGGCCCGGCCAGCGGGTATGTTACGTGATGCTGGACCTTCAGAAACGCACGCCCGACGTTCGGCAATACGTTCGCAATCTCGAAGATTGGGTGATCCACGCCCTCGCCGCCTTCAACGTGAAAGGGGAACGGCGCGACGATCGGGTCGGCATCTGGGTCGACCGCGGCGGCGGCCGCGAGGACAAGATTGCCGCAATCGGCGTCCGGGTCCGCCGTTGGGTAACTTTCCATGGCGTGGCCATCAATGTGGAGCCGGACCTCAGCCATTTCGACGGAATCGTCCCCTGCGGCATCGCGGGCCAGGACTTCGGCGTGACATCCCTGGTGGATCTCGGGCTTCCGGTCACGATAGCCGACCTCGACGTGGCGTTATCCGAGGCCTTTCAGAAGGTCTTCGGCGAACCCTAAGGCCCCGCGACAGAGAAGCCCGGCAACCGGTACACGTCATCGTGACATTTCATTGACCCGCCCAGGCGACATACTAACTCCCGGTAAAGTGACCCGAATGCGCGAAACCCGTTAACAATCGCGCGGAATCGCACGGGTTTTCAATCTGGAGACTATAATGACGCTAGCTGCAAAACTGGATGCGCTTCGTGAAGGGTCCGCAAAGCGGATTCCGGAAGAAACGCGCGCCATCATGGGCCAGGCCACGCAGGAATTGCGTGAGTCGGCGATTATGGACGGCATACCGAAAATCGGAGACTCACTTCCCGCCTTCTCCCTCCTGAACTCACGGGGCGACGAGGTCCGGTCCGCCGACCTCCTATCGCAAGGACCCCTCGTCCTCACCGTCTTCCGCGGAAGCTGGTGACCCTACTGCAATGCAGAGCTGTATGCTTTGCAGGCAGTTACCGACACATTGAAAGAACACGGCGCCAGCCTCGTGGCGCTGACCCCGCAACCGGCAGAGCACAATCAAACGATGGTGGAGAAGCATTCCCTCGGCTTCGACATGCTTTCCGATCCAGGCAATGCCTACGCCAGCGAGCTTGGCCTGACCTTCACGGTGCCGGCCAAGATCCAGGAAATCTACCTGGGCTTCGGCATCGACCTGCCGAAACACCACGGCGAGGATAGCTGGACTCTACCGATTCCGGCGCGTTTGGTGATCGACACCGGCGGCGTTATCCGCGCGGCCGATATCGATCCGGACTATACCCGGCGGCCGGAGCCCGACAAGACGGTCGCGGACGTCGCGGCTCTCGGTTAGACCGCGGCGGCAGACGTGACCATGCAGAGACGGCGGCGCGAAAACGGCCCGCCGTCTTTTGCATTCTAGCGAATTTGCCGGAATCCGGTTTCGGCCGGCGGGTCGCCCGGTGCTTGCTCGATGGCCTCGACCTGGGACAGCCGCGGGCCGTGCCGGCAGGCTTCAACCATGTCCCGTACCGCCGCCTCCGGTCCGGACACCAGCGCCTCGACGCTGCCGTCCGGGAGATTTCGGACCCAACCGCTCAACCCGCGTTTCTCCGCCGCGCGGGTCGTCCAATAGCGAAACCCCACGCCCTGCACGCGGCCACGGATGTTGAGTCGGAGCGTTAGATCGGTCATTCCGCCCGCCCGAACCGTCGGTCCGGCCTACTCGAATTCGAGGATCGACTGATCAACGGCGAGGCTATCCCCGGCGGCCGCGTGAATCGCGCGCACAACGCCGTCACGTTCGGCCCGCAGGACATTCTCCATCTTCATCGCCTCGACGACGGCAAGTTCCTCGCCCGCCTTCACCTCGTCCCCTTCCCCGACGGCCACGCGGATCAGCAATCCCGGCATCGGCGATAACAGGAAACGCGACAGATCGGGCGGCTCTTTCACGGGCATGAGACGCGACAGCTCGGCGGCGCGCCGCGGCATGGCCTGAACATCCGCCTGCATCCCGGCATGGAACAGGCGCCACCCGATACCCAGCCGATCCGCCTGGAAGCGGATGTCTTCGCCATCCGCCGACCCCGCGAACACCGCCTCGCCCGGACGCCAACCACTCGATATGCTTTGCCGGACCGGCGCGTCGCCGATCTCGATCGCAACCATGCAATCGTCGCCATCCACCGCAACGTCGACCGGATAGTCGTTGTCGCCGATGCGCATGACCCAGGCCGATCCGGCGGCGTCTGGCGAACGCACCATATTGCGATGTTGCAGCACCGCCGATACGGCAACGAAAAGCGCCGTTTCCGTATCTGTCAGCGCCCGCGGCTGCAGCCCATCGGGAAACTCCTCCTCGATGAACCCGGTCGACAGCCGGCCTTCGATGAACCGTGGATGCGCCAGAACGGCCGACAGGAAGGGAATATTGTGGGAGATGCCGCGAATGTGGAATGCGTCCAACGCATCCCGGATTTCCTTGATGGCCGCGCCGCGCGTCGTACCGCCGCCAATGAGTTTGGCGATCATCGGATCGTAGAACATCGAAATCTCGCCGCCCTCGTACACGCCGGTATCGACGCGAACATGCGCGTTTTCCGCCGGCGCTTGATACCGCACGAGCCGTCCCGTCGACGGCAGGAAGTTGCGGTACGGGTCTTCGGCATAGACGCGCGCTTCGATGGCCCAACCGCTGAGAGTCACCTCGTCTTGCGACAACGGAAGCGGTTCCCCGGCGGCGATGCGGATCATCTGCTCCACGAGGTCGAGGCCGGTGATGTACTCCGTGACCGGATGTTCGACCTGCAACCGGGTGTTCATTTCGAGGAAATAAAAGTTACGGTCCTTGTCGACGATGAATTCGACGGTCCCGGCGGACTGGTAATCGACGGCCTTGGCCAACGCGACGGCCTGCGCGCCCATCGCCTGGCGCGTTTCCTCGTCCAGGAAGGGCGACGGCGCTTCCTCGATCACCTTCTGGTGCCGCCGCTGGATCGAGCATTCCCGTTCGCCCAAATGGATGGTGTTGCCCTGGGAATCCGCCAGGACCTGGATCTCGATATGCCGCGGCTCCTCGATGAACCGCTCGATGAAAATCCGGTCGTCGCCGAAGCTGGACTTGGCCTCGCTGGCGGCGAGCAAGAATCCCTCGCGCGTCTCCGCTTCGTCGCGGGCAATCCGCATCCCCTTACCCCCGCCGCCGGCAGACGCCTTGATCATGACGGGAAAGCCGACCTCTGCGGCGATCCGCACGGCCGTGTCGGCGTCGGGGACAATATCCGGGTGGCCGGGCACGGTACTGACGCCCGCTTCCTGGGCCAGGCGCTTGGATACGATCTTGTCGCCCATCGACGCGATGGCCCGCTGCTTCGGGCCGATGAACACGATGCCTTCCTCGTCCAGCCGGTCCGCGAAACCCGCGTTTTCCGAGAGGAACCCGAAACCGGGATGGATCGCCTCGGCCCCGCTGCTTTTGGCGGCGTCGACGATCTTGTCGATCACCAAATAACTGTCGGCCGCCGCGTCGCCGCCGATAGGCACGGCCTCGTCCGCCATGCGGACATGGAGCGAGCGCGCATCGGCATCGGAGTAGACGGCCACGGTGGCGATACCCATGCGTTTCGCGGTGCGCATGATCCGGCAAGCGATCTCGCCCCGGTTGGCGATCAGAATCTTTGAGAACACGTCACGTAAACCCGTTGTTTTTATTGCCCCTAAACGACCGCGCCGCGCCCGCTTCGACGCACAGTCTATAGGCTATTCGCCGCTGCAAAAACAAGTTGTGCGCCACGGGACCTATTTCGTCGCCTGCATGTTCAGGCTGACCGCCACGCCGGCGAGTTTCAGCGTGCTGGTGTCGGCGATCAGATCGAATGCCTCGACACGCTCGATGGACTGGAAACCCGCGACCTCCAAGTAATCGGTCATGAATTCCTCGGTCATGCCCGCCTTATGGAAATCATGCGGATCCGTCTGCCCGCCGAACATGATGCGCATGACATGGAACCGCGACGACATGTCGAGTTTCGGGTGCAGGAACAGGCGGCACAAGGTTTCCAGGTCGGGCACGCTCAGCCGCAGCCGTCCACCGACTTGAAGAACACGATGAAATTCCTTCAAAGCATTGGGTAAATCGTCCAGGTATCCGAGATGCTCCAATACATGCGACGCATAAATCTCCGCAATCGATTGATCGGCAAACTGCGACAGGTCGGAACAGTCGCCGACATAATCGACATGATCCCCCGGTTCGATATTCAACACCTTCCACCCGTCGAGCGGCGCTTCGCCCCCGATATGCAACCGCAACGGCTCGTCCTCGGTCTCCGTCACCACGCCGGCCTCGCACATATCCATCGGTGGATCGATCTTAAGCGCCCGCAGCAAACCTTGTGCCGCCTGCCGCCAGGTATGGTGCTCCGCGACATAGCCCGTCGCGGCTCCCGTCGCCTGCGCGTGCCAATCGCTATCTTCGATACAGCACCGCATTCGGTCGGCCAGGCTGTCCGGGGATGGCCGGAGCATGCGCCGTCCCTCGTCGAGGCATGCATCGACATATAACGCAAAGTCCTTTGTCGTGAAATCGTCGGTCGCGCCGCCCGCGGTACAGATGACGGGCAAACCGCAGGCCGCGGCCTCCAACACCGGCAGGTTGAACCCTTCGGCGCGATACGGCGATACATAGGCGTCCGAAACGTGATACAGCGCGATCATGTCATCGAGACTGTAGCTGTCCCCGATATAGGTCAGCCGCTCGGCCACCGCATGCTGCAGACCGACGGGAAGATCGGCCAAATATCCCGAGACGAGATCGCGGGAGCGGAATATCGCGTCGGCGCCCTTCAGGACAAGCCGGGCCCGCGGGTAGGCCGGCAGGATCGCGGCGAATCCCCGCAGCAGCAGGTCGATCCCCTTGTTTTCGGTCATCGCGCCGATATTGAGGTAGACGAAATCGTCATCCCAGCCGAAACGGCGGCGCAAATCCGTGCGCTGCGGCCCGGACGGCGGACCCAAAATCGACGGGTCGACGCCGTGCCCGACGATATCGATGCGATCCTCGGGGATGCCGCTCAACACGAGCCCGTCGCGCGACCATCGGGATGGCGCATAGAACCGGGCCTCGGAGTCGGCCACCGCCGCGCCAGCCGTCTGCCCGCCCAGGACGTTCTCCGTCGGGATTTCGCCGGCCTCGGCGGTCGCCATGACCAGGGTCGGGATATCGCCAGACGCGGAAAAGTCATACGGAACGGCAACGCGGATAACGCCCGATACCGGCTCATCCGGCTCCTCCGACGGCATTCGTTTAAGACGGTCTTCCAAGGCCGGCGGCAGCAGCCCGGACACCGGCGACCAATCCCCGAAATAGGGCAGATCACGAACGAAAACGTCCACGCCGGCCTCTTGAAGGGCCAACGCCTGGAATTGATGCACGATCGCAAAAGACTGGGGCACGAACCGCCACCCTTCGCACCGGATGCGCGGAGGACTTACCCCCATGTCTCCCTAGCCTCGCTGTCCTCGGGCAAAACCGCGGCAATGTCCGATCCTGTTGGGGGTTCCGCGGACCAGCTTCCAGACATCGACCGACGGAAACCCGGCGGCCCGCACCATGTGTCCCAGGCAATACAAGGTAGGCGCCCACCAGTTCGTGTCATTGCCCGCCAATTCGTCGCCGGGGAAGAACTCCATCACCATCTGCTCGCCGGGATATCCTTTTCCCAAACCGCCCTGGAACGCGCTGTAGTCGTCCGCAATCTGCGATTCCACGATCAGCGTGCCGTCGCAAATCGCCGCCAGCCGGTCCAACGCCAGCAACGGATACCGCAGATGATAAAGCGTGCCGAAGAAGAACACGATGTCGAAGCGCCCCAGCTCTTCTTCGCTGACGTCGTAGACGGACAATTCCGCACGCCGGCAAACATCCTCGGAATGACCGAGCGCTTCGCGGCAAAAGTCGAAGGTTTCCCAGCCGGGCCGGTCGCGGGTTTCCAACTGCCCGAGATAATCGGAAAAATCGTCGATCGCGACGGCCTCGGCCGCCCCGCGCTTGAGCGCTTCGAAGGTCCAGTAACCGTCCCACGCCCCCACATCCAGAACGCGTTTGCCCGACAAATCCTCTGGGATGCCGTAAGTCTCGGGACTCAGCGGGTTGATACCCGGAGTCGTGACCCCGCCGGGCAGTTCGATCCGGTGGTACCAGAACGGAAACGCTGCGACCCGATCCTGCAAATCCTCGGGGGCCATCCGTCTATCGCCGTCCCCTCGATCCGGCATCGCGGTCGCGCCCCTACGCGGCCGCCGCCTCCACCGCCACCGTGCCGAGCACCTCCGCCGCTTCGGCGAGCTGTTCCTTGCTCACATCGAGATGCGTCACTGCGCGCATGGAAGCCCCGGCCGACGCCCCGATGCGAACCCCGTGTTTCAACAACCGGTCATGCACCTGCGCCGCCGTGAGGCCCGTTTTCTCGACATCGAAGAACACCAGATTGGTCTCGACCGATGACGGGTCGATCTCGACGCCTGGAATCTCGGCGATGCGTTCGGCGAAGAATTTGGCGTTCGCGTGGTCTTCGGCCATCCGATCAACGTGGTTTTCCAGCGCGTAGACACCGGCGGCCGCGATCACGCCCGCCTGCCGCATGGCGCCGCCCATCCGCTGTTTCCACTGCCACGCCGCCTCGATGTCGTCCTTGCCGCCGAGCATCACCGCGCCGAACGGACAGCCCAGGCCCTTGCTGAGATCGAGCCACAGGGTATCGAAGGGCTCGGCGAAATCCCGCGCGGACACATTACTGCCGACCACCGCGTTCAAAACCCGCGCGCCGTCCATATGCATCGCCAAGCCGTTCTCGCGGGCGACCGCGCCGACTTCGCGGATCGTCTCCAACGGCCAGATCGTGCCGCCGCCGAGATTCGACGTCTGCTCGATCGCGACCATGCGCGGTTTCGGCGTATGCCGACGCACCACGCGGATACTGTCCTGCAGCTGCTGCGCGCTGAAGATGCCCCGCTCGCCGTCGATCGGTCGGATCAGCGAGCCCGCGAAAACCGCGGCGCCCCCGCCTTCGAGGTTGAGGATATGCGCGGTTTTATCCGACAGCACCTCGTCGCCGGGCTTGCAATGGACCATCAGCGCGATCTGGTTGCACATGGTGCCAGACGGCATGAACACCGCGTCTTCCTTGCCGAACAGCTCCTTCGCCATGTCCAGCAGGCGATTGACGCTGGGATCCTCGCCCTTCTGCTCGTCGCCGACGACGGCGTCCGCCATGGCCTGCCGCATGCCGGCGGTCGGACGGGTTTGCGTATCGCTATGCAGTTCGATGCGGATATCAGTCATGAACGGTACCCCAATTCTCGATTGCGCCGATGTTCAGTCCCTGGAAGACATCATACCAAACAAACCCATCGCCCAGGCAGTATGAATCGCCAAAACGCTCCCCCAGCCGACCATGGGCCAGATAAACCACGGCGTCTCGGGAGTCACGATCAAATTGACCGGGACCAGCGCCGCCATGAGCAGAAAATAGGCGACAAAATGCATGCGAAGCCCACGGTTCCGTTGCGCCGCGCGCACCGCCTTGGGGTCACGATCTGCCATGCGTTCAGTCCTATAACGGGATGTTGCTGTGCTTCTTCGCCGGATTTTCCAACTGCTTGTTGCGCAACATGCGGAGGCCCCGGCAGATGCGCCGCCGCGTGTTGCACGGACGGATGATGTCGTCGATGAATCCGAGCGATCCCGCGACGAAGGGATTGGCGAATTTCTCCCGGTATTCCTCGGTCCGCTTTTCGATCTTTTCCTCGTCGCCCAGATCGGCGCGGAAGATGATCTCCACCGCCCCTTTCGGCCCCATCACCGCGATTTCGGCGCTCGGCCACGCGTAGTTGAGGTCGCCGCGCAGATGCTTGGAACTCATGACGTCATACGCACCGCCATAGGCCTTGCGCGTGATCACGGTGATTTTCGGCACCGTGGCTTCGGCATAGGCGAACAGAAGCTTCGCCCCATGCTTGATGATGCCGCCGTATTCCTGCCCCGTGCCCGGCAGGAACCCCGGGACATCCACGAAGGTCAGGATCGGAATGTTGAAACAGTCGCAGAAGCGCACGAACCGGCCCGCCTTGCGCGCCGAATCGATGTCGAGGCACCCCGCCAGGACCATCGGCTGGTTGGCGACAATGCCGACGGTCTGTCCTTCCATGCGGCCGAACCCGGTCAGGATGTTACCGGCATAGGTCGGCGCGATCTCGAAGAAGTCCCCCTCGTCCAGGATTTTCCGAACCAACTCGCCCATGTCGTAGGGATGGTTGGGGTTTTCAGGCACCAAGGTGTCGAGCGACGGCTCCGGCCGGTCGAACGGGTCGGCGGTCGGCAGTTCCGGCGCCTTCTCGCGATTCGAGGACGGCAAGAAATCCATGAATCGGCGCAGTTCGATAAGCGCTTCGATATCGTTTTCGAAGGCGAGATCGGCGACGCCGGATTTCGTCGTATGGGTGACGGCGCCGCCCAGGTCCTCGGCCGTCACTTCCTCATGCGTCACCGTCTTCACCACATCGGGACCGGTGACGAACATGTAGGAGGAATCCTTCACCATGAAGATGAAGTCGGTCATCGCGGGCGAATACACCGCGCCGCCCGCGCACGGTCCCATGATCAGGGAAACCTGCGGCACCACGCCCGAGGCCATGACATTGCGCTGGAAGACGTCGGCATAGCCCGCCAGCGACGCCACGCCTTCCTGGATACGCGCCCCGCCGGAATCGTTGAGCCCGATCACCGGCGCGCCGACCTGCATCGCCTGGTCCATGACCTTGCAGATCTTCCGCGCATGCGCGGCGGAGAGCGATCCGCCGAAAACCGTGAAATCCTGGCTGAAAGCAAAGACCAGCCGGCCGTTGATCGTGCCATGCCCGGTCACCACGCCGTCGCCGGGGACACGCTGTTCGTCCATCCCGAAGTCGTGCGAGTCATGTTCGACGAACATGTCCCACTCCTCGAAGGACCCTTCGTCGAACAACACTTCGAGCCGCTCGCGCGCGGTCAGCTTGCCCTTCTTGTGCTGGGCGTCGATGCGCCGCTGGCCGCCGCCCAACCGCGCCGCATCTCGTTTTTCTTCCAACTGCTTAAGGATATCGCTCATTCAGGCCCTCCGTCGTCGCGATCCGGCATAGCACCCCGCTTTCACACCCGCAAGAGAGCGAGATACCGGGCCGCGGCGTGGATGTCCGTCCGAAGGCGTTCGCGCCGCGAATCGGCCTCCGGATCACGGCCCCACTGTTCCGCCTGCCATACCTCGTCGAGTTGACTGGCCGCGACGGCGGTTTCGGCTTCGATCTCCTCTTCCCGGACCGCCAATGCCAGCACAACCGAACCGCAGGCCGCCGTCAGCGAATACAGCCCGGACAAGCCGTAATCGTCGCTTTCCGCCACCGCCGCGCGCACCGCCGCCAAACTGTTTTCCGGCTGATCCACCGGAATCACGCCGCCCGTCACCATCAATGGCGCGTCGTAGCGCAGCGCGGCCCAATCCAGCAAAGGTTGCCATACGGTCGCTTGGCGCTCGACCAGGGCGGCCGGGTGTTCGGCCCGGTAGCACAGAAGGTCGGTTCGGCCATAGGCAGCGATATCGTCGACGACGGCATCCCGGCGCGGCGCGACCCGGTCAACCGCGGTGCTCGCAAGCTGCATCATCGGCATGCTGTCCGTTTCGACCTCGTCGCCTTGCGCGTCCCATTCGGCGGCGACGACATCCGCCAGCGGCTTGCTGGGCAAGGTCAACACCGCCTTGCCGGGCGTCCGGATCGACCGCCCGTCCAGCGTGACCGCATGCCCGTCGTCGGTCGTTTCGACCGCGCAGACCTTATAGAAACGCTTTAACGCCATTACCGACCGAACAGTCCTTTCAGCCCTTTATCGAGCGTCTCCTTAACATTCTCACCGACGCCTTTCACCGCGTCGGTAACCCCCTTCGTGGCGGGCGCGGCGCTCTGACCGCCCCCCTTGCCGTCCGCGGCCGCCTTTTTCACGCACGGGTTATCCTCGCCGGTGCCCAAATCGCCCAGGGCCACGACCGCCGCCGGCGGGAAGAGAACCGATCCGACAATGCCGCCGACCTTCGCCGCCGCGGCCAGTTTGTTCAGGGAGATCGACGGATCGCCGATCATGCCGGATATCTGAACCGGCACCGCCGTATTGACGGTGACCGATTTCGGCCGCGGATCGACTTGGTAGTCGATCAGCTCGGTGCCGAGGTTGATCGATCCCTTCCCGGTCACGGTGGTGTATTCCGTATCGAAAAGCAGGACCTTGCTATTCGCCACGCCCTGCCGGATATCGAATTGGTTCACAAAGCAATTGATCACGGTGTATTCGCTTTTCTTGCCCACCAGAACTTCCGTCAGGAGCTTGGCCGCGCCGCCGGCGTAGATATCCAGCGCGTCGCTTTTCATCCGGCCCTTGCCCATCACGACGCTGGTGTTGCCGTTCAGGCTCGCCATGATCGCCCGAACCGATTGCCCTTGTCCCTTCAGCGAAACATCCGCGTTGACGGTGCCGGACAGCAGGTCCGTGATCTCCATCTCGGCCAGAAGCTTGCCCACATCGATCTTCTTGCCCGAAACGGCGACATCGATTGCAGGCGTGCCCCGGGCGGCATTCAAGCGCACGGCGCCGTCGATAACGCCGCCCGCGATTTGCGCCGCCAGCGGTTTCACCATCAAGTCGCCGTTGCGTAGACGGAGATTAACGTCGATATCGTCGACCGATACCCCATTCGCCAGCAGTTTCTTGACAGTCAGGTCGATGGTCGCATCCGCCGCCTTCAGGCCGTCGACCGGCAGCGGGTCCGCCGGGAAAACCCGTTTGTCAGTCGCACCGCCGGCGGCGGATTGAGTGCCGGCCCCCTTATCGCCTTCCGCGGACGCTCCGCCTTGCGGCGCCTTCACGAAATCCGACAGGTTGACGAGATCGGACCCGAGAGAGGCCGTAAGGACGGGACGGTCTTTGAGTTGCAGCGTCGCCTTACCAGTCAAGGCGCTTTCGCCCATCTTCACGCTCAGGGACGGGACGTCGATCGCCTTGTCGAGCGCGCCGGTGATTTTCGCAGCGATCGCATAAGGCCCGAGCGGCGGCACGGGCGCCTGCGCAATCGCGCTCATGGCCGACAAATCCTGACCGGTGACCGATACCGACAGGTCCAGACCGGAAACAGCGGCCGGATTGCCGATCTTGCCCTCTAGCGCGACGACAGCGCCGCCCGCTTCGGCCTTGATCGACAACGGCCACGGTGTCTCGCCGCCCAGCAACGTCGCAATGCTGCCCATGCCGCCGGTCACGCTGAACGGCGCGTCGTTGTAGGACCCCTTGAGCATGAGGTCGAGCGGCATATCCGAGCCGTCGCCGAGCGCCAGTTCGTCAACGGCAACGACAAGCGTCTGTCCCGATTGAGCGTCCTTGTAGGTCAGTCGTGAGTCCACAATGCTGAGTTCGCGCAGCGCCACGCTCGGCATTTGGCCTTGCGCTCCCGGACTTCCCGTCTCGGCGGGCTTGGCCGTTTCCGCCGCCGCAAATTCATAATTGCCCTTCCCCGCCTGGTTGCGCTCAAGCAGGATGTCCGCCCCGCTCAGGATGACGTGATCGACATCCAGCGTCCCGCTAAACAGCGGAATCAGGCTGACCTTCACCTCGAACCGATCGATCGACGCCATATCGGGCCTAGAGCCCCAGGGCGCGTTGGCGAACCGCACCCCATCGACAACGAGACCCGGGTTGAGCGTAAAGACGTTCAGGCGCAGATCGCCCTCGATGGCGAGGTCACGGCCCGTGGCTTTCTTCGCCTCATCGGCGATTTGCTGCTTATATTCGTTGAAATCCAACGTGCTCAAGATAATCGCGGCTCCGGCCAACAGGACGACAACGACGAGGCCGACGATCGAGAGGATTTTGACTAGGCGCATCAATTTTTCCCCCAGAGGGTTTCCAGGAAATTCGGTAACGCGGTTATTTCATCAAGTATGATATGGGCACCGGCGGCGTCGAGTTCATCCGGCTCATGATATCCCCAGGTAACGCCGACGGCATGGGTCTTCGCCGACCGGGCCATGGCGATATCGAACACCGTATCGCCGATCATCACGGTCGACATGGGATCGGCCCCCGCTTCGGCGATGGCGTCGAGCAAAATCGTCGGATCGGGCTTGCCCGGCCCATCGTCAGCCGTCTTCAATATCGTGAAATGCTGTTTCAAATCATGATTCTGCAGCGTTCTCCTAAGACCCCGCTGCGACTTGCCGGTCGCGACGGCAAGAATGGCGTCGGTATCCGCCAGAGCCCGGATGATGTCGCCGACGCCGGGAAACATCGGTTCTTCGTGCCCGGGTTCCAGCCGCAATTCATAGGATGCCGTCCGATAGGCCTCTCCGACGCTTTCGAGCGTCTCGTGCGGCGCATCCGGCAAGAGGCGGCCCACGGACTCTAGAATGCTCAACCCGACCGTCCGGCGAACGGCCGCCGGTACCGGATCGTCCAGGTCGTGCCGACGGAACGCGCGCGTCATCGCCGTGACGATATTGTGCTGGCTGTCGACGATCGTGCCGTCGCAATCGAACACGACCAACCGGTTAGGCGTCCTCGCCATCATGCGGCCCCCCGCAATAGGTGTTCCTCGTTAACCATATAATAGGTCGGTTACAACCCGTCGACTGTGACACGCCACACAACGCCGCTGTCTTGCCGGCAATCCAAAGACCACTACGGTATGCTGTCCTCGGCGAACGGATCTTCCGCGTCATTCGGGTCCAACCCGAACAAGGCCCACGTGTCCTTCATATGATCCGGCAGCGGCGCGGTAACCGAGAGATCCGCCTTGCGCGACGGATGCGGCACCGTCAAGGACCGCGCGTGCAGATGGAGCTTGCGGGATACCGGATGCCCCGTCACGAAGGCATCCGCCCCGCCGTATTTGCCATCCCCCAGGATCGGACAGCCGATCGCGGCGCAATGCACGCGAAGCTGATGCGTTCTGCCGGTCCAAGGCCAGAGCGCGACCCACGCAAGCCGGCTGCCGATACGGTCGACGACGCGATACACGGTCGTCGCACGCTGCCCTTTGTCGCGGTCGACGACCATGCGCTCCCCCGCGGGACCGGGCAGCTTGGCAATCGGCAGGTCAATGCGCCCGGATTGGGTTTCCGGCACGCCGACGGTGATCGCCCAGTAGACTTTCCGGGCCGTGCGGCTGCGGAACGCCTTGCCTAGCGTCGCCGTGGCCTTGCGCGTCCGGCCGAGCAGCAACACCCCGCTGGTGTCCCGGTCCAGCCGATGCACCAGCCGCGGCGTCTCCTTGCCGTCGAAGCGCAACGCTTCGAGCATGCCGTCGATATGCCGGTGAGTCCCGGTGCCGCCCTGCACCGCCAGCCCGGGGGGCTTGTTCAGCGCGATCGCATCCTGGTCCTTGTATAAAACGAGCGACCGCATCAGCGCCGCATCGGCCTTGCCGATCGCGGGCGACGCCTTTTCACGCGGCTTGTCGGCCGGCCGAACGCCGAGCGGCGGCACCCGTACTTCCGCCCCGGCGGCGAGCCGCAGTCCGGCCTTGGCGCGGCGGCCATCGACCCGCACCTGCCCCTTGCGCAACAGCTTTTGCAAATGACCATGCCCAAGCTGGGGAAAATGGATCCCGAACCATCGGTCGAGACGCAGATCCGCCTCGTCGTCGCCGACAATACGGATCTGGACACCGCTCATTGGACCACGGCGCGGATCACCGCCAACCCAGCGAACAAGCCGCCGATCGACAGGACGACCGACGCCACGACATAGCCCGCCGCAAACGCCACCTGCCCCCGTTCGTACAGAACGATCGCATCCAGCGAAAAAGTCGAGAATGTGGTGAAGGCGCCCAGCACGCCGACCGACAGCATCGCCCGCAACGCCGCGCCCGGCGACCATATCAAAGCGGACGTCTCGACAAGCACGCCCATCAGGAATGACCCCAGAATGTTGACCGTCAGCGTTCCCCAAGGGAAGCCGAAACCCAGCAAGGCCGCGGCCTGCACATTGACGAGATGCCGCGCCACCGCCCCCACCGCACCGCCAATCGCAATTGCAAGAATCAGCTTCACCGTGTCCGTCCAGATCGTTATCGGCGGCGAAACCCGCCATGCACCACTCGCGTTACAGTGCGCTCGCGCCAGTCTCGCCGGTCCGTATCCGGACGGCCGCGCCAAGATCCATGACGAAGATCTTGCCATCGCCGATCTTATCGGAGTTCGCCGTTTCGCGAATGGTTTCGACGACCCGTTCGGTCAGGCCGTCGTCCACGGCGATTTCGAGTTTCACCTTCGGCACGAAGCTGACGGCATATTCCGCACCGCGGTATATCTCGGTCTGCCCCTTCTGCCGGCCGTACCCCTTGACTTCGGAAACGGTGAGCCCTTCCACGCCGATCGCGCCAAGCGCCTCGCGCACCTCGTCTAGTTTGAAAGGCTTAATGATCGCCATCACCATTTTCATGGCATTGCATCCTTATCTGTTGGCGCCGACGGCCGGCCCACCCGGCAACGGCGCTTAGAAGTTATACTCGCGTTCGCCATGTTCACTGAGGTCCAGCCCTTCGGTCTCCGCTTCTTCGCTGGCGCGCAACCCGGCAATCGCCATCACCACCTTGATGATAACGACGCTAAAGACCGCGCTCCACACAACGACCGCCACCGTGCCCAGCAATTGGACGCCGAACTGCTTGCCGGCCGTCATGCCGGCCGCCAGGCCGAGCCCACCCAGCGCCGGCAGTGCGAAAAACGACACCAAAAGAATACCCAGCACGCCGCCCACGCCATGCACGGCGAAGACGTCCAGTGAATCATCGATTTTCAGCTTGTGCTTGATGGCGCCGACGGCCCAATAACAGACCATGCCGGCCAAGACCCCGTAGACCAGCGCGCCGGCGGGTCCGACGAATCCGGACGCCGGCGTGATCGTCGCCAATCCAGCGACCATGCCCGTCACGATGCCGACCAGACTGGGCTTGCCGAATTTGATCCATTCGATGGTCATCCAGGTCAGCGACGCCGTCGCCGCCGAGATATGCGTCACCACCATCGCCATTCCGGCGCTGCCGTTTGCCGCAAGGGCACTACCGGCGTTGAAACCGTACCACCCGACCCACAGCATCGCGGCGCCGATCATCGTCAGGGCCGGGCTGTGCGGCGGACGCAGTTCGTTGGGAAACCCCCTCCGGCTGCCCAGCATCTTGGCGAGTACGATGGCGGAGATCCCGGCCGTCGCATGCACGACAAGGCCGCCCGCAAAATCCATCACGCCCAAGCCGGCGAGCCATCCTCCGCCCCAGATCCAATGCGCGACCGGCGCATACACGAAGATCAACCACAAGCCGCTGAACATCAGGACCGGCAGGAATTTAATGCGCTCCGGATAGGCGCCGACGACCAGCGCCGGCGTGATGACCGCGAAGGTCATCTGGAACATGAAGAACACGCTTTCGGGGATATCGCCGATTAGAGCGTCGGGACCGACACCGGCGAGGAACGCCTTGCCCAACCCGCCGATCCACTGATTCGCCGGTCCGCCATCACTGAAGGCGAGACTGTAGACGACCACGAGCCAGAGCACGGAGGCCAGGCAGGCGATCGAAAAACAGTGCATCAAAACGGACAGGATGTTCTTGGCCCGGACCAACCCACCGTAAAACAGCGCCAAGCCCGGTAATGTCATGAACAGAACCAGCGCCGTCGCCGTCAAAATCCACGCAGTGTTCGCCCCGTCCATTGTCGCCGTCACCTGTGCTGCGGCCTCGGACGGCATCAACGCCCCTACGGCCGCCCCTAAGAGCAACGGAACGGCAAGCGCCGCACCCCTTCCCCAATGCGCCATTTAGAAAGTCCCCTTTTGTTCTTCGTCGTTTTTCTCGTTGCGGAAACCCGTCGGGAAAGGCCGCTCCGCGCGCCCCTTGCCATCCCCGGAAGCGGGCTCATACTAGCTGCAAGCGCTATGCGCGCCAACGGTCGCCGGTGTTCCGGTTCATTCGATCGATGTCGCGATTTGCCGGCCTTCCAAGAGCGCCGGACCAGCGGGATCGTCGTAGATCCGCCATGTGACGGAGTCCCGCGCGATCTCGAAAACGGCCGTGGCGAGCGTATACCCGCCATCGGGCCCGCCGCGCGTTTTCCGGCATATCGGCAGGCCATCGCCGTCGCGGTCGCCCAAGACGGCAAGCGGATTCCGGCCGATCCCACCTTCGGCCAAGAGCTGCTCCGCCCGGCACTGCCGGTCGCGGGAGGAGTCGGCGATACGCTGATCGATACCGCGGAAGCCGTCGAAGACCAAATGGTTCGCATGCGCCCGGGGCGCCTCGACGTCAACGATCTCGCACCCGCTCGCGGGGGCTTCGACCGCCCAAAACGGTCCACCGCATTGCCCCAGGTTGTGATGAAACCCGGCCGCCCGGTCGCGACGCTCCAGAATCTTCGCCGCGTCCGTCAGGCTCCGGCACCCCAGGACCGCGCGCGTCACTACATGCCGGCCGATCCCGACCTGGTGATCGCGCGGCCGGATATTGTTGATCGTCTGGACCAGCCCGGCTTCGTTCACGCCGAAGGTATGTCCGGGCAGCAATCCCGGTACGCAAAAGCTGGTGAAGCCCATCCGGCCATCGCTCGGCCGTACCGTGGCGACGAAACAATGCCCGTCGAAGGAGGGGGCATCGTCCTCGTTATGCCCGATGACCGCCGGCAATGCGCCGTCTTCGCCGGCCGGGATCATGACATCGGTACAGCCCTGCTCGCCCATGATCTCGGCGCTATTCGGCAAATCGCCCCGGCAGTTCCACAACAGGATGTCCTCGAACTCGGTGTCCGCCCCGGCCGCGATGCCCTCCATCTCGCGCATCAAGTCGGGAAAGGCAACACGCGACGCCGCCTCGATCGCCGCCAGCCGACCGCGGCCCCGCCATCCCTGCAACGCCTTGAACCGATCCAAAGAACGGACGATATCGCGGAACGCAGGAGCGCCTTGCCGGCCCAGCGCCACGCCCAACTCAAACGGATCGCCGTCTATCGTAATATGCTGCAGCGTCATGCTGTTCACCCTTCGTTTTCGTCCTGCCGATCCGACCGCAACCGTTGCCAATAGTCGAGCCGTTTCCGGATATCGCGCTCGAACCCACGGTCGACAGGGGCATAGAAGTTCTCGCGGGGCATGTCGTCCGGAAAGTAGTTCTGGCCGGAAAATGCGTCGTCGGCGTCATGGTCATACTGATACCCGGCGCCATACCCCAGATCCTTCATCAGGTTGGTCGGCGAGTTCAGAATATGTTTGGGCGGACTCAGCGAGCCGGTTTCCTTGGCCGAGCGCGAGGCGGCCCCGAAGGCGCGATAGGCGGCATTGGATTTCGGCGCGCTGCCCAGGTAGATCACCGCTTGCGCGATCGCCAGTTCGCCTTCGGGCGACCCGAGCCGTTCGTATGTCTCCCACGCTGTTAGCGCCTGCACGGCCGCATTCGGATCCGCCAGCCCGATATCCTCATAGGCGAACCGCAGGAGCCGCCGGGCGATGTATCGGGGCTCCTCGCCGCCCGCCAACATGCGCGCGAGCCAATAAAGCCCGGCGTCGGTGTCAGACCCTCGCAGGGATTTGTGAAGCGCGCTGATCAGATTGTAGTGGCTGTCCTGTCCCTTGTCGTAGACTGGCGCGCGCCGTTGCACGGTGTCGGCGAGGCGGGCGCGGTCCAGGATATCGTCGCCCGGCAGGCGAAACAGTTCCTCGCAGAGGTTCAGCAGGAAACGGCCATCGCCATCGGCCATCGCGATGAGGCTGTCACGGGCCTCGCTATCCAAGGGCAGCGGTCGTTCCTCAACCGCCTCCGCGCGGGCCAGCAGCGTTTCCAGCGCCGCCCGATCCAACCGGTGCAGCACGAAGACCTGGCAGCGGGACAACAGCGCCGCGTTCAGCTCGAAGCTCGGATTCTCCGTGGTCGCGCCGACGAGGATCACCGTCCCATCCTCCACGTAGGGCAGGAAACCATCCTGCTGGGACCGGTTGAACCGGTGGATTTCGTCGACGAACAGCAAGGTAGATTCACCGGCGGCACGCCGCTGCTTGGCGCGCTCGAACACCTTGCGAAGGTCGGCAACACCGGAAAACACCGCCGACAAGGGCTCGAAGGCGAGTTTGACCTCATCCGCCAGCAATTGCGCGATGGTCGTCTTGCCGCAGCCAGGCGGCCCCCACAGGACCATCGAGGCGAGCGCGCCGGAATCAAGCATTCGGCGCAATGCGCCGTCCGGTCCCAGCAGATGATCCTGACCGACGACATCGTCCAGTGTCGACGGGCGAAGCCGCGCCGCCAACGGGCGCGGCGCCGAACTCTCAAACAGACCGTGTTGGGCTGGCCCGCTCACTGCCTCTGCCTTCTATCCGACTTCTACCCGTAGTGTCCGGTTGCCGCGGCGGATTTCCAGACGCCATTGATTCGCCCCGCCCCCAGTGGCGCGTTCGACATCGTCCACCAGCTTCATCTCCGCCCCGTTCACGGTGAGGATGATATCGCCCTTGCGCAGGCCGATGCGAGAGGCCCAGGACCCACGGGCCACATTCACGACCAGAACGCCTTCGGCCGAATCGTCCAACCCGATCTCGCCCGCGACCGCCGGCGAGAGGTTCACGACATGCGCGCCGGAGAAAGGATGCTGACCGCGCAATTCCGTCAAATCGCGCGGCGGGTCTTCCGGCGGCGCCTGCAACTCGAAGGGCAGACGCCGAAGCTTTCCTTTGCGTTGTACGGAAACGTCGACCCGTTCGCCGATCTCGCGCGTGGCCAAGCGGAACCGCATGCCTTGCACGTCATCGACCGGTCTCTCGTTGATCGCCACGATCACGTCGCCGCGGCGTATCCCAGCACGCGCGGCGGGGCCCCTATGCGTCACGGATTCGACGAGGACGCCGCCGGGCCGTTCGAGGCCCATCGCCGCCGCGATGTCGGACGTCACCTCGCGGGCGCGCATCGACAGCCATGGACGGACCAGCGGTTTGCCACTGATCGCGCTGCGAACGATCGTGCGAACCATGTTGCTGGGCACGGCAAAGCCGATACCGACCGAGCCGCCGCTGCGCGAATAGATCGCCGTGTTGATGCCGATGAGCCGCCCGTCCATCGACACGAGCGCGCCGCCGGAATTTCCCGGGTTGATCGCGGCATCGGTCTGAATGAAGGACCGGAAATCGGTGATCCCGACGGATGTCCGCGCCAGCCCCGACACGATCCCGGAACTCACGGTCTGCCCCAGTCCGAAGGGGTTGCCGATGGCCAACACCAAGTCTCCGACCTCCAGCGAGTCGGGATCGCCGAAATTCACCGTCGGCAGCGTCTCTCCCTTCACGGCCACGCGCAACACGGCAATATCCGTCTGCTCGTCGGTCACCAGCACCTTCGCGTCGTATTCCCGCCGGTCGTTCAAGACAACGGTGATGCTATCCGCCCCCTTGATGACATGATGGTTGGTGACGACCACGCCGTCGCCGCCGACGATCACGCCGGAGCCCAACGAATTCTCCATCCGCTGCCGACTGCCGCCGAAGGGCGAACTGTCGCCGAAAAAACGCCGGAAAAACGGGTCGTCGAAGAAGGGCGACGCTGGGCGCTGCTGCACAACGCGCTTGGTGTAGATATTGACCACCGCGGGGCCGACGCGGCGCACGATCGGCGCGAAACTCAAACGGATTTCCGCCCCGTCGGCAGGAACCGCGCGCTTTTGCGCCAACGCCGACCCGACGCCCGGTCCGATCAGCGGCAGCAGTATCACGGCAATCGCGATAATGAACCTAACCATGGAAGGCATGTACTCCTCCGGGTTTCGTCAGGCAACCGCCCATAACGCAAAAAGGGGCCGGCCCAACGGCCGCCCCCTCTTCGAAACGGTCTGCGTCGAGGACAGCCTAAGCAGCGGCAGTCTCTTCGATATCTTCGTCTACCTCAACCGGGCCGGAATCGAGCCCTTTGGCGTCTTCGTCGCGATCCACCAGTTCGATCATCGCCATCGGCGCGGCGTCGCCATAGCGAAAACCCGCCTTGATGATGCGGATGTAACCGCCATTGCGGTCCTGGTACCGCGGCCCCAGCGTCTCGAACAGTTTTGCCGTCGTCGCGTCGTCGCGCAGCGCGGCGAAAGCCCGCCGACGGTCATGCAGCGTGCCCTTCTTGCCCAGTGTGATGAGCTTCTCCACGATCGGCCGCAACTCTTTCGCTTTCGGCAGGGTCGTCTTGATCTGCTCATGCTTGATGAGCGCCGCCGCCATGTTCGAGAACATGGCCTTACGGTGCTGGCTCTTCCGGTTGAGCTTCCGCCCGCTCATTCTATGGCGCATTGTCCGCCGCTCCTCGAATTTTGTCGTTAAGCCGTTCTTAGAACGGTTCTTCCATCCGGCGCGCCAGGTCTTCGATATTGTCCGGCGGCCAGTTGGTGATTTCCATGCCGAGATGCAATCCCATCTGCGACAAGACTTCCTTGATCTCATTCAGCGACTTGCGTCCGAAGTTCGGCGTCCGCAACATCTCCGCCTCGGATTTCTGAACCAGGTCGCCGATGTAGACGATGTTGTCGTTCTTGAGGCAATTGGCCGAGCGAACGGACAATTCCAACTCGTCCACCTTGCGCAGCAGGTTCTTGTTGAACGGCAGATCGGTCGCCTGTTCCTGCTCCACGCGCTGCTGCGGCTCTTCGAAATTGATGAAGAGCTGAAGCTGATCCTGCAGGATGCGCGCGGCGAGCGCCACGGCGTCTTCGGGCGTCACGGTGCCGTTCGTTTCCAGCGTCATCGACAGCTTGTCATAGTCGGTGACCTGTCCGACACGCGTGTTCTCGACCTTGTACGAACATTTGCGGACCGGACTGAACACCGAATCGACCGGGATCAACCCGATCGGCGCATCGGACGGCCGGTTCGACGACGCCGCGACATACCCTTTTCCGGTATCGACCGTCAGTTCCATATTGATGCTGGCGCCCTTGTCCAAGGTGCAGATGACGAGGTTCGGGTTCATCACCTCGATGTCGTGTCCGGTCTCGATCTGGGCCGCCGTCACCTCGCCCGGCCCTTTGGCCGTCAGCGCCATCCGCTTCGGCCCTTCGCTGTGCAAGCGCAGCGCCAGCGACTTGATGTTCAGAACGATATCGGTGACATCCTCCTGAACGCCCTGGATCGACGAAAACTCGTGCAGCACGCCCTCGATCTGAATCGACGTCACCGCCGCGCCCTGGAGGGACGACAGCAGGATGCGCCGGATGGCGTTGCCCAGCGTGAGACCGAAACCGCGCTCCAACGGTTCCGCAACCACGGTTGCGGTGCGCGACGAATCGGCCCCCGGCTCGATATTCAGCTTGTTCGGCTTGATCAATGCTTGCCAGTTCTTCTGGATCACCGTTGCGACCTCGCTCTCTCAAAACCCGCGCTGCCGGCGGCAGCGGCGTTATTCCGTAATTCCTGTCCGCACGTCCGGCGGCGGATCAAACCCGCCGACGTTTTGGCGGACGGCACCCATTATGGGGAATCGGCGTGACGTCCCGGATGGCGGTGATGGTAAACCCAACCGCCTGCAACGCCCGAAGCGCCGATTCGCGGCCCGACCCAGGCCCTTTCACGCAGACCTCAAGGGTCTTCATACCGTGTTCCTGCGCCTTCTTGCCGGCGTCTTCCGCCGCGACCTGCGCGGCATAGGGGGTCGATTTCCGGCTCCCCTTGAACCCCATGCCGCCAGCCGACGACCAAGCAATCGCGTTGCCTTGCGCATCGGTGATGGTGATCATGGTGTTGTTGAACGACGCATTCACATGCGCGACGCCCGACGTAATGTTCTTCCGTTCGCGCCGACGTACGCGCGTTGTCGCTGCCTTGGCCATCCGTGCCGCTCCTTAAACCGCTTTCTTCTTGCCAGCAATCGGACGGGCCGGCCCTTTGCGGGTGCGGGCATTCGTATGGGTCCGCTGCCCGTGCACGGGGAGGCCCTTACGATGGCGCAGGCCGCGGTAACAGCCGAGATCCATCAGCCGCTTGATGTTCATCGCGACTTCCCGGCGAAGGTCTCCCTCCACCACGTAGTCGCGATCGATCACCTCGCGGACGCCCATCACTTCCTGTTCGCTCATTTCATTCACGCGCCGTTCGCCAGGAATGTCGCACTTGGCGCAGATTTCCTTGGCCTTGGTGCGACCGATTCCATGAATGTATGTGAGCGCTATTTCGACGCGTTTTTGCGTCGGAATATTCACGCCAGCTATGCGAGCCACGCCGAGTACTCCTTGTCAGACACTACGATAGGCAAATCGCCACCGGCCGGCTCGATACCGCCGACCGTGCACGTAGTTGCCAGGATGTTTCGGTTTGCCGGGACAACCCCAACGCCGGAAACCATAAATTCAGCCCCGGGGCGGCGGATTATAGGGGAATTCAACATCGTGTCAATTCTCCTACCCGCCCTGCACCAGAGCATCAATCTGCGCCGCCACGGCCTCGATATCGGCCATGCCGTCGACCGATTTGAGCACCGCCTTGTCGCGGTAATACGGAAGGATCGGCGCCGTCTGCTCATGATAGACGGCAAGCCGCTTCTTCAACGTCTCCGCATTGTCGTCGGCGCGCGCATTGCCGGCGGCGGCCTCTTCCGCGGCGCGGCCGGTGATACGCGCGACCAAGGCGTCGTCCTCGACCGCAAGCTCGATGACATGATCGAGCGGCAAACCCTTGTCCGCGAGCAGGCTATCCAGGGCTTCCGCCTGCGGCACCGTCCTCGGGAAACCGTCCAGAATGAAGCCCTTCGCGCAATCGGGCTCGTCGATCCGATCCGAGATGATCTTGATCATGACATCGTCCGGCATCAGTTGCCCGGCTTCCATCACAGCCTTGGCGCGCTGGCCGATGTCCGATCCGGACGCCGCGGCGGCGCGCAGCATGTCGCCGGTCGACAGTTGAACGATACCGAATTTATCGACCAACCGCTGCGCCTGCGTGCCTTTGCCGGCGCCCGGCGGTCCCAACAAGATGATGTTCATCCGCGCCGTCCCCGAAGCTTGGACTTCTTGATCAGCCCTTCATACTGATGCGCCAGCAGATGCGAATGAACCTGACCGACCGTGTCCATCGTCACGGTCACCACGATAAGCAGGCTCGTCCCGCCGAAATAGAATGGTACGGAATACTGGGATATCAGCCATTCCGGGATGATACAGATTATCGACAGATATATCGCCCCGACGGTCGTCAAGCGCGTCAGGACGAAGTCCAGGTAATCCGCCGTGTTCTTGCCCGGCCGAATGCCCGGGATGAACCCGCCATACTGTTTCAGGTTATCCGCGGTCTCCTTCGGGTTGAAGACGATCGCCGTGTAGAAGAAAGCGAAGAACACGATCATCGAGACATAGATGAACAGGAAGAGCGGCTGGCCGCGGCCCAACAGGGCGTTGACGGTGTTCAGCCACTCCGGCCCTTGCCCACCCGAGAAGTTGGCCACCGTCAGCGGCAGCAACAGCAGTGAGCTGGCGAAGATCGGCGGGATGACGCCGGAGGTGTTCAGCTTCAGCGGCAGATGCGAGGATTCGCCGCCGAACATGCGGTTGCCGACCTGGCGCTTCGGGTATTGCACCACGATGCGCCGTTGCGCCCGCTCGACGAACACGATGATCATGATCACGATGATCGAAAGCAGCAGGAAACCGATGATCGCAATCGTCGGCAACGCGCCGGTGCGGCCCAGGTCCAAGGTGCCGGCCAAGGCCGACGGGAGTTCCGCCACGATCCCGGCGAAGATGATCAGGGAGATACCGTTGCCGACGCCGCGGTTCGTTACCTGCTCGCCGAGCCACATCAAGAAGATCGTGCCGCCCACCAGCGTAATGACCGTGGTCGCCCGGAAGAAGGCGCCCGGCGACATGACAGCGGCGCCGACGCTGCTTTGCATGCTTTCGAGCCCCACCGCCAATCCGTAGGCCTGGAAAGTCGCCAGGAAGACCGTGCCATACCGCGTATATTGATTGAGTTTCTTGCGGCCGGCTTCGCCCTCCTTCTTCATCTTTTCGAGTTTCGGCGACACCGCCTGCATCAACTGCATGATAATGGCGGCCGAAATGTACGGCATGATGTTCAGCGCGAAGATCGACATACGGCTCAACGCGCCGCCGGCGAACACGTCGAACATGCCGATGATGCCGCCCGCCTGCTGCGAGAACAGGTCCTGCAACACGATCGTATCGATCCCGGGAAGCGGGATATACGTACCGACACGATAGATAACCAAAGCGCCCAACGTGAACCAGATACGCTTCTTCAACTCCGTCGCCTTTTTCAAGGCCCCGAGGTTGAAGTTCGCCGCTAACTGTTCGGCCGCTGATGCCATGCCAGTATGTCCTGTTTGCCGCTAAACGCGACCGCCTGAGGTCAAGCGCCCGCGCCCTCGGACTTCTCCGAATTCGCGCCCTTACCGCCTTTACCGTCGGTCTTTTTCACATGCTTGCCGTCTTGCTTCGGCCGGGCGATCACCGTGACCTTGCCGCCCGCTTTTTCAATGGCTTCGATCGCCGGTTTCGAAGCGCCGGCAACCTCTATTGTCACATTGGCGTTGATTTCGCCTTTTGCAAGAAGGCGCACGCCATCGTGCACACGGCGGAGCACGCCCGCCGCGACCAGCGTTTCACCGTTGATCGGCTTCTTCGGATCGACCTTTTTGTCGTCGATCGCCTGCTGCAGCCGCCCGACATTCAACTCCGCGAAACGGAGGCGGAAAACATTCTTAAACCCTCGCTTCGGGACACGCCGGTAGATCGGCATCTGACCGCCCTCGAAGCCCTTGATGGACACGCCCGACCGCGATTTCTGACCCTTATGGCCGGCCCCGGCGGTGCCGCCCGTGCCCGATCCGGTGCCCCGGCCGATGCGCTTACGGACGGGCCGAGCGCCCGCGTTGTCGGAAATTTCGTTGAGTTTCATGCCGTAAACCCTTGTCCTACCGGCGCCAACGCGGCGCCTAGTCCGCGTCTTCGACGCGCACCAGGTGATGAACCTTGTTGATCATGCCGCGAACCGATGGCGTATCCTCGAGTTCGCGTGTCTTATGCATCTTGTTCAGGCCGAGCCCGACCAAGGTGGCCCGTTGATCCCGACGACGCCGAATGGGGCTGCCGATCTGGGTCACCCGCACCGTTTTCTTCGACTCAGGCATTCGTCTGCTCCCGCTCGGCCGGCGTTTCGTCGCGACGGCCAACGATCTCGCCCACCTTCTTACCGCGGCGGTTGGCGACCTGACGCGGCGAATTGCAGTTCATCAACGCCGCAAAGGTGGCCTTGATCATGTTGTGCGAATTCGAGGTGCCGACCGATTTCGCGACGACATCCTGTACGCCCAACGCCTCGAAAACCGCGCGCATCGGCCCGCCGGCGATGATGCCGGTTCCCGACGGCGCGTTCCGCAGCACCACGCGGCCCGCGCCGAAGCGGCCGGTCACGTCATGATGGAGCGTCCGCCCTTCACGCAGCGGCACCCGGATGAGCGACTTCCGCGCCCGTTCGGTCGCCTTGCGGATTGCTTCGGGTACTTCCCGGGCCTTGCCGAGGCCGAAGCCGACACGGCCCTTGCCGTCGCCAACCACGACAACGGCGGAGAAGCCGAAGCGGCGGCCGCCCTTGACGACCTTGGCGACACGGTTGATGCCGACGAGCTTTTCGATGAATTCCTGCTCGTTACGATCGTCCCGTCCGCGCCCTCTTCCGCGTCCTTGTCCGCGCCCTTGCGGACCTTGTCCGCGTCCTTGCGGTGGTTGAGCCATTACCCGCGTCCCTTCCTAAAACTTCAGCCCACCTTCGCGGGCAGCTTCGGCCAGTGCCTTGATCCGGCCGTGATAATTGTACCCGCCACGGTCGAACACCACATCCGACACGCCCGCCTTGGACGCGCGGTCGGCGATCTCCTTTCCTATGGCGGTCGCGGCCTCGATGGTCGCTCCCGTCTTCAACTTGCCGCGCAGGTCTTTCTCGACCGTCGATGCGGCAGCCAACGTGCGGCCGTCGCCGTCGTCAACGATCTGCACGTAGATATGCTTGCTCGAGCGGAATACCGACAAGCGCGGTTTACCCAGCGCGCGGCGCTTCAGGTTATATCGATTCCGCCGCTTGCGACGCTCGAAGAGCTTTCGTGAATTCATCGCCGCCGCTCCTACTTCTTCTTGCCTTCTTTACGCAGGATGATTTCGTCCTGGTATTTGATGCCCTTGCCCTTATACGGCTCCGGCCCGCGATAGCCGCGAATGACGCTTGCCACCTGGCCGACCCGCTGTTTATCGGCCCCGCTGATCGCGATGATCGATTGCCGGTCGCCTTCGAGCGCGATCTTCACGCCCTCCGGGATTTCGTAGCCGATGTCGTGGCTGTACCCGAGCTGAAGGTTGAGCTTCTTGCCCTGCACCTGCGCACGGTAGCCGACGCCGTTGATCTCCAACCGCTTCGTGAACCCTTCGGAAACGCCCACGACAGCATTGTCCACCAAGCTTCGGATGGTGCCCCACAGCGCCCGCGCCTTCTTTGTCGTGCCGACGGGGTTGACGTTGACCTTGCCGTCCTTCAACTCGACGGTCACCTCATCGGTGAACGGCACCTGAAGTTCGCCAAGCTTGCCTTTCGCCGTCAGTACGTTGCCCGCCAGCGACACTTCGACGCCGTCGGGAACCGCAACCGGATATTTGCCAACACGTGACATGGCTCTCTCCTAAAACACCCGGCAAAGCACTTCGCCGCCGACATTGGCTTCGCGCGCTTCCGCATCCGACATCACGCCGCGCGGTGTCGACAGGATGGAAATGCCCAGACCGTTGTAGATCCGTTGCAGATCCTTGATCTTGGAATACACGCGCCGGCCCGGCCGCGACACGCGGTTGATCTCGCGAATGACGGGCTCGCCTTCCGCATACTTCAGTTCGATCGTCAGTTCGGGAATGCCTTGACGCAATTCCGCCCAACTGAACCCACGAATGAATCCCTCGCGTTCCAGCACACCGAGGACATTGGCCCGAAACTTGGACGCCGGGCAGCTCACGGTGTTCTTGCCGACCCGCTGCGCATTCCGGATGCGCGTGAGCATATCGCCCATAGGATCGCTCATCGACATTACAGTCTATCTCCTACCAACTGGCCTTGACCATGCCGGGGATGTGCCCCGACGACGCGAGATCGCGTAGTGCAATACGGGAAATCTTGAACTTTCGGTAATAGGCGCGCGGGCGTCCCGACAACTCGCACCGGTTCCGAATACGGTTCGGCGCGGAATTCCGCGGCAATTCGGCGAGTTTCAATCGAGCATCGAAACGTTCCTCAGCCGGAAGCTCCCGGTCGCTCGCGATCGCCTTGAGCCGCGCCCGTTTGGACGCAAACTTCTTGGACATCCGCGCTCGACGCTTGTTCTTCTCGATCGCACTTTTCTTGGCCATGTGTAACCTGCTCCTCCGCCAGACGGTTAATTCTGGAACGGTAAATCAAAACCTTTGAGAAGCACCCGTGCTTCGTCATCGGTCTGTGCCGTGGTGCAAATCACGATATCCATGCCGCGAATCGCATCCACCTTGTCGTAGTCGATTTCCGGGAACACGATCTGTTCCTTCAACCCCAAGGCATAGTTTCCGTTGCCGTCGAAGCTGTTGGCGGACAATCCCCGAAAGTCCCGGACGCGCGGCAAGGCCACCGTGACCAGCCGGTCCAGAAATTCATACATCCGGTCGCGCCGCAGCGTGACCTTGGCGCCGATCGGCATGCCTTCGCGAAGCTTGAAGTTCGCGATCGACTGCCGCGCCCGCGTCACGATCGGTTTCTGACCGCTGACCGCTGCGATATCGCCGCACACGGCATCGATCTTCTTCGAATCACCGACCGCCTCGCCGACACCGACATTGACGACGATCTTGTCCAAGCGCGGAACCGACATCGGATTCGCGTATTTGAACTCATCGATCAAAGTCTGCCGGACGGCGCTCTGATAATGCTCTTTCAGCCGCGGTGTATATTGGGTCTCAGCCATCAGCTCGCACTGCCTTCTTAACTGTCGATGATTTCGCCGGACCGCTTCGCGTAACGCACTTTGCGGTCCCCATCGAGCATCTTGAATCCAACACGCGTCGGCTTGTCGTCTTTCGGGTCGAGATGCGCGACATTCGACACGTGCACCGACGCCTCTTTCTCGACGATTCCGCCGGCATTGGTCTGCGACGGCGCGGTATGGCGCTTCACCATATTCACGCCCGACACGATGATGCGCTTATCCTTCGGATACACCTGCAACACTTCGCCAGACTTGCCCTTATCCTTACCGGTCAGCATGACGACGCGGTCGCCTCTTCTCACTTTTGCCGCCATCACAACACCTCGGGCGCTAGCGAAATAATCTTCATGAACTGCTTCTGCCGCAGTTCGCGGGTCACCGGCCCGAAAATACGAGTGCCGATCGGTTCCTGCTGATTGTTGATCAGCACCGCCGCGTTGCGATCGAAACGGATCGCGGTGCCGTCGTCCCGGCGCACTTCCTTGGCCGTCCGGACGATCACCGCCTTGTGGATGTCGCCCTTCTTCACGCGGCCGCGCGGTATGGCTTCCTTGACGGACACGACGATGATGTCGCCGATTCCCGCGGTCATCCGTTTGGATCCGCCGAGAACCTTAATGCACTGGACACGGCGAGCACCGGAATTGTCCGCGACATCAAGATTTGTTTGCATCTGGATCATGACTAAACTTCCTCTGCGCCCGCGTTAACCTGCGGTCTCGCCCAGAATTTCCCAGCGCTTACGCTTGGAAAGCGGCCGGCATTCGCGAATGCGGACCAAATCACCGGCCTTGCTCGCATTGCCTTCATCATGCGCCATGTACTTCTTCGACCGGCGAATGAACTTCTTATACAAAGGGTGCTTCACGAGGCGCTCGACCTTGACGACGACCGTCTTGTCTTTCGCGTCCTTCTGGACAACTCCCTGAAATACACGTCTTGGCATTTTGCCGATCCTCTACGATGCCGGTTTGCGCGTGTGCAGCGTGGTCTTTATGCGTGCGATATCCCGACGCACTTCACGCATACGCGCCGTATTCTCAAGCTGGCCGCTCGCTTTCTGGAAACGAAGGTTGAACGCTTCCTTCCGCAGGTCGAGCAGCATCTCGCCCAATTCGTCGTCGGTCTTCTGGCGGACATCCTCTGCTTTCATCGAATGCTCCTAGCCTCCCAACCGCGTGACGAATTTCGTCTTCAGCGGCAGTTTCGCCGCCGCCAATTCGAACGCCTTGCGGGCGATTTCTTTGTCCACGCCGTCCAGCTCGAACATGACGCGGCCCGGTTTGACCCGGCACATCCAATATTCGGGCGAGCCCTTACCCTTACCCATCCGGACTTCGGCGGGCTTTTGGCTGACCGGCACGTCCGGGAAGACCCGGATCCACACGCGGCCGGCGCGGCGGATGTGACGCGTGATCGCCCGGCGGGCGGCTTCGATCTGACGCGCGGTCACACGCCCCGGCGTAATCGCCTTGAGGCCGTAACTGCCGAAATTGATGTCCGTGCCGCCTTTGGCCATGCCACGGACACGGCCTTTATGCTGCTTGCGGAACTTCGTTCTCTTTGGACTAAGCATCGGTCCCTATCTCACCTTCATCGCGTCGCCGGCGAAACGCCTAGCGAAGCTGCTGCTCCTGGAGGCGTTTGTCCTGCGCCATCGGATCGTGCGCCAGGATTTCGCCCTTAAACACCCACACCTTCACGCCGCACGAGCCATAGGTCGTCTTCGCCGTCGCGGTGCCGTAATCGATATCCGCCCGCAGCGTGTGCAGCGGGACCCGTCCTTCGCGGTACCATTCCGTACGCGCGATTTCCGCGCCGCCGAGGCGGCCGCCGCAATTGATCCGGATGCCTTCGGCGCCGAGCCGCATGGCCGACTGGACCGCCCGCTTCATCGCACGGCGGAACGCGACGCGCCGCACCAACTGTTGCGCGATATTCTCGGCGACCAGCTTCGCATCGATCTCCGGCTTGCGGATTTCCACGATGTTCAATGCGACTTCGCCTTTGGTCATCTTGGCGACGTCCTGGCGCAGCTTTTCGATATCCGCGCCCTTCTTGCCGATGACGACCCCCGGCCGCGCCGTATGGATCGTGATGCGCGCCTTCTTCGCCGGACGCTCGATGACCACGCGGGACACGCCGGCCTGGCTGAGCCGATCCATGATGTACTCGCGCAGCTTGAGGTCCTGATGCAGAAGCTCGCCATACTCGCGGCCGGCGAACCACCGTGAATCCCAGGTCCGATTGATCCCGAGCCGAAGCCCGACGGGGCTGACTTTATGGCCCATTATTCGGCCTCCTCGCGTTCCTTGACCACGACGGTCAAATTGCTCATCGGCTTCTGAATTCGGCCGACGCGCCCCCGCGCCCGTGCGCGAAACCGCTTCATCACCAGCGTCTTGCCGACGAAGGCCTCTTTGACGAAGAGACGATCGACGTCGAGCTGATGATTGTTCTCTGCGTTGGCGATGGCCGATTCCAGAACCTTCCGCACGTCGTTCGAGACACGCCGGTTCGAAAAGGTCAATTCGGCCAACGCCGCATCGGCATTCTTGCCGCGGATTGCCGCCGCAACCACGTTCAGCTTCTGCGGGCTCGTCCGGATGTGCCGCGAGATCGCCCGCGCCTCGTCGTCATCCAACTGCCGCTCGCCCTTCGGTTTACCCATCGCCTCAGCCTCTCTTCGCCCTCTTGTCGGCCGCATGGCCGTAGAAGGTCCGGGTCGGCGAAAACTCGCCAAACTTGTGACCAATCATGTTTTCGGTGACCAGCACCGGAATGAACTTCTGGCCGTTGTACACGCCGAAGGTCAGCCCCACGAACTGCGGCAAAATCGTCGACCGGCGCGACCATGTCTTGATCACGTCGTTACGGCCGGAACCGCGGGCCACTTCCGCCTTTTTCAGCAGATACCCGTCTACAAACGGACCTTTCCATACGGATCGCGCCACGACTGTCTACTCCTGTCTCTACTTTCTCGACCGGCGTCGCCGGATGATCAGCTTGTTGCTGGGCTTCTTCGGCGCCCGGGTGCGTTTGCCCTTGGTCGGTTTACCCCACGGCGTCACCGGATGACGGCCGCCTGAGGTGCGGCCTTCGCCGCCGCCGTGCGGATGGTCGACCGGGTTCATCGCGACGCCGCGCACCGCCGGCCGCTTGCCTTCCCAGCGTTTCCGTCCCGCCTTACCCAGATTGATGTTGGACTGATCCGGGTTGGACACGGCGCCGATCGTCGCCATGCACTCGCCGCGCACCATGCGCAACTCGCCCGACGACAGCTTCAACTGCGCATAGCCCTGGTCGCGTCCCACCAACTGAACGTAGGTTCCGGCGGAGCGGGCGATCTGACCGCCCTTGCCCGGCTTCATCTCCACATTGTGGATAATCGTGCCGACCGGAATATTGTTGAGCGGCATCGCGTTGCCCGGCTTCACATCGACCCGATCGCCGGCAACGATGGTGTCGCCCGCCCGCAAGCGCTGCGGCGCCAGGATGTAGGCCAATTCGCCGTCGTTGTATTTCACCAGAGCGATAAACGCCGTGCGGTTGGGATCGTATTCGATCCGCTCGACCGTCGCCGGCATATCGTATTTCTGACGCTTGAAATCAACCACGCGATAGCGCCGCTTGTGTCCGCCGCCCCGCCGGCGCGCCGTGATGCGTCCGGTATTGTTGCGCCCACCCTTTTTCGTAAGACCCTCGGTCAAGCTTTTGACCGGCTTACCTTTATAGAGCGCCGACCGGTCCACCAGAACCAACTGGCGCATGCCGGGCGTGATCGGATTGAAATTCTTCAACGCCATGCGATTAGATCCCTGTCGTCACGTCGATCGAGTGGCCTTCTTCAAGCCGTATGACCGCTTTCTTGTAGTCGTTCCGGCGCCCCTTGCGGCCGCGGAAGACTTTCGTTTTACCCTTCTGACGCAGCGTGTTGACCGACACCACCTTGACGTCGAAGACCTGTTCGACGGCGGACTTGATCTCCGGCTTGCTGGCGTCGAGCGGCACGCGAAAGGTGACCTGATTATGCTCGGACCCGAGCGTCGCCTTTTCCGTGATCACCGGGAAGCGCAACAACTCGTACCGGCGCTCGCTGCTGACCGTTTGCCTATTGAGATATTTCCAGCTCATTTCAGACGTGCCTCCAGCGTCTCAACCGCTTCACGCGTCAGCACCAGCGTGTCGCGCCGCAGAATGTCGTAAACATTGGCGCCCTGCGTCGGCAAAACGTCGACACCGACGATATTCTTGGCCGCGCGGGCGAAATTCTCATCGACCTGCGGGCCCGCGACGATCAACGCGCTCGACACGCCGAGCTTGCCAAGTTTGTCGACCAAGGCCTTGGTCTTGCTTTCCTTCAGCGTCGCTTCGTCCACGATGATCAGCTTACCGTCGGCCTGCTTCGACGACAGCGCCGAACACATGGCGGATCGGCGGACCTTCTTCGGCAGCTTATGCCCGTGGTCGCGCACAACTGGGCCGAACACCGTGGCGCCGCCGCGCATCTGCGTCGCCCGTATCGTCCCCTGACGCGCCCGGCCGGTTCCCTTCTGACGGAACGGCTTCGCCGTCGTGCCGGAAATCTCGCCGCGCGTTTTGACCTTATGCGTACCGGCACGGCGCTTGGCCAACTGGTAGTTCACCATACGCGACAGGATATCCTTACGGACCTTCGTACCGAAAACCGCGTCGTTCAACTCGATATCGCCCGCGGCCTTATTGTCGAGGGTGATGACCTTACTCTTCATTCTTCACATCCTCGGTCTTCGCTTCCGGGGCGGCATCGCCCTCGGGCGTCGCTTCCGGCGCGTCGCTCTCGGCCGCGGCCTCGGCCCCGCCCTTAAGGGCACCCGGGAACGGCACGTCGTCCGGCTGCGGCCGCTTGACCGCGTCCCGCACGAGAACCCAGCCCTCGCGCGATCCGGGCACCGCGCCCTTCACCAAAACGAGCCCCGCATCGCCGTCGGTCGAGACGACCTCGAGGTTCTGCGCCGTGACTTGCTTGTTGCCCATCTGGCCGGCCATCTTCTTGCCCTTGAACACCCGACCGGGGTCCTGACATTGACCGGTAGAGCCATGCGAACGATGCGAAATCGACACGCCGTGGCTGGCGCGAAGGCCCGCGAAACCGTGCCGCTTCATCGCACCGGCAAATCCCTTACCGATGCTCGTGCCCGTCACGTCGACCTTCTGGCCGGCGATGAAGTGCTCGGCCGAGAGTTCGGCGCCGACATCCAGCAGTCCATCCGGGCTGACCCGGAATTCCGCCAGTTTCATCTTCGGCTCGACCTTGCCCTTCGCGAAATGGCCGCGCATCGCGTTGGTCGTGTTCTTGGCCTTGGCCTTTCCGGCGCCCAACTGAACCGCCGAATAGCCGTCTTTCTCATCCGTCCGCACCGAAACGACCTGGCATTCGTCGATGGCCAACACCGTCACGGGAATGTGCCGTCCGTCGTCCGTAAAGACCCGGGTCATCCCCTTTTTCCGTGCGATCAATCCGCTACGCATAACGCTCACCATTCCCTGGAAACAACGCCGTTAGAGTTTGATTTCAACGTCAACGCCGGATGCCAGATCGAGCTTCATCAGGGCATCCACCGTTTGCGGCGTTGGGTCGACGATGTCGAGAAGCCGCTTATGCGTGCGGATCTCGAACTGTTCGCGACTTTTCTTGTCGATATGCGGCCCCCGCAGAACGGTGACCCGCTCGATGCGAGTCGGCATGGGAATGGGGCCACGCACCTGCGCACCTGTCCGCTTTGCGGTATTTACGATCTCCTGCGTCGATTGATCGAGCACACGGTGATCGAACGCCTTCAACCGGATCCGAATATTTTGGTTATCCATTCAACTGTCCTCCAAAAAAGAGCGCCCAGTTAAGGGCGCCCTGATCCGGCATCTTTCCTTATTCGATGATCGATGTGACGACGCCGGCGCCGACGGTCTTGCCGCCTTCGCGGATCGCGAAACGAAGCCCGTCGTCCATCGCGATCGGCACGATCAACGACACTTCCATCGAGATGTTGTCGCCCGGCATCACCATC
>JANQKC010000017.1 GCA_028281325.1 Alphaproteobacteria bacterium | reverse complement strand
CTAGAGCATTCCATATTTAGGCGGAAGCATATCCTGAGTTTTTGAGGTATTGGGCGCATTCGGATGGCCTGAAGGTTTCGAGGATGCGTTGGAGGGATGTGTAGATTTCCTCGGCGGATCTGGGCTGTGCGTGTCTCATCCAGTGTTTGATCTTGGCGAAAGCTTGCTCGATAGGATTGAGGTCGGGGCTATAGGGCGGCAGGAACAGGATCCTGGCGTCGACGGCTCGGATTGTACTGCGGACGGCCTTCCCTTTGTGGCTGCCGAGATTGTCGAGCACGACGATGTCGCCGACCTGAAGGGTGGGGACCAGGAAGCGCTCGACATAGACACGGAACTTCTGGCCATTGATCGGGCCGTCGAACAGGCAGGGAGCGTCGATCCGGTCATGGCGCAGAGCGGCGAGGAAGGTGAGCGTGCGCCACCGGCCGTGCGGGGCTTTGCCGATCAGCCTCTGGCCGCGCGGCCCCCAGCCCCTCAGCGGGGCCATGTTGGTCTTGGTCCAGGTTTCATCGATGAAGACCAGTCGCCTGGGGTCGATGCTTGCCTGGCGCGCCCGCCACTGCCGGCGGCGATGGCCGCCGAATTTCGCCGGCTTCACGCTCCCGGTCTCGCGCCGACGCCGCGCCCATTTCGACACGGTCGACGGCGCTATCCCAAATACCGACGCCACCGTACGGATGCTCTCGCCCGACAGTTGGCGGGCAACAACGCGCTCTCGTAAATCAACGGGAAGAGGTCGAGCCATAGCTGCTGGCCTCCTGATCCAGCAGATAGCTTGAATCACATCCAACAAAAAAGGGGAATCCAAAAACGATTCTAGCTGAATATGGAATGCTCTAGTTGCGAACAGTTCGCAGTCAGTATGCGTCATCGCCTCGCAACGGCGCAACACGCGTCTTGCGAAGAGCGGCGTGAGTCAGTTTCGAGATCGACCCGCGAATCGTGAACGTCGCGCCGGGGAAGTTACCGGAAATCCTGGTTCCAGTGGCGGATTCGATGCAGTCGACATCAACGAATTTGTCGATATTCAGGCGTGCCTTCCAGCGCGCTTCCTTCGCGCTCGTGACTTGTTCCGCCATATGAAGAACCCCGTGATCAAGAATACCGTCGGGGCCAGCCCCGCCAGCAACATCGCAGATTTGCCAGCGAAATAGAGTATGTCTCCGGAATGGAGCGGAACGAGCCATTCCCATCGAAGTTGATAGCCGAGTGGCGCTCCTCGCGTTTCTGATATGTGCCAGCGTTCGCCATCGTCTTTGTAAACCGCAACATATGACCGTCCGCGCGGATGCCCGTTTTCAAAACTGCGAATCGATACCCAATAGTATGGCTCTTGCTCCGTTGGGAAGTGCAGATTCCGAATTTGGCCGGTCGGTATGGCCGCTCTCACGAGCCCCGGAATCGCGTCAGGGCCGATGTCCAGCGCTGCATTCACGTCACGCGGTGCGGGGAATGCCCTTTCCGGTATCTCGAGAAATTTCGCGATGACGGGAAATGTGTATTGTGGCCAAATGATCATCACTCCGGTCAATGAAGCGATAAAGAGCGGGATGACGAGATAGGCCCCCGTCACCCGGTGAAGGTCCACTTGGAGGCGATGCCGGCTCGCCTTGCTTTTGACGGTGAATGCCTGTCTTACCTTGCCGCGCTTCGGCCACCAAAGTACAAGGCCAGTCACCGACGATACGATTAGCACGATAGCGGCAACACCGAGAATAGTGCGGCCCGTTTCGCCGAGCAGCAAGTCGACGTGAAGCCTCCAAATCAGGCCCATGGGATTGAGCAAGGAACGCTCGCCGATCACGACCCCGGCATACTGATCGACCGAAAATTCCCGTTCGACATCGTTTCCGTCAGTGCCACTATCGATCACGTGGACGATGTACGGTCCTCGCGGCGCATGGCGGAAATCAATTCTCTTTACTTTCAAGCCTTCCCTCTCGCCCTGGATAATGCGGACCACCTCCGAAAGCGGCACTGGCGGCCGATCACTCTCACTCTTCATTGCGAAGAACGAGGGAGAGATAAGGCGATCGAGCGGCTCTTCGAAGACTATTAGGCTTCCGGTCAGACTGACGAAGGCGAGGAACAGTCCGGAGGCGAGCCCAAGCCACAAGTGGATCAAGTTTATCGCCTTCCGAAGTCGGCGCCCGTCGACGTGGCGGACCACTTATCGAACCCCGCCGGCGCTTCGAAGAAACCTCTCGTGATTTGACCCGGGAGCCATCAGAAGGTCATGCCGAAAACAGTCCACCCTCACGCACGAGCGTTTCAGAAGCGCATTTTCAGACCGGCGCTGAGTGTCCGCGGCTGGCCGCGGAATGCCGCTCCGCCGCCGAGCGCGTTCGGGAAGTACTCCTCGTCGAAGACGTTCTTCAAGCCGACCCTCGCCAGCAGGTCGGCGCCTGCCGCAGCGAAGGCGTACTCCGCCATCAGGTCGACGGTCACGAAGTTCGGCAGTACCACTTCATTGTCAACGTTGGCGAAGCGATTCCCCTGGTAGAAGAAGCCGCCGCCGACGGTCAACCGGTCCGCGCTTCGATCGACGATGTCGTAGGTCACGAACAGGCTCGCCGAATTCACGGGCGTATTGCGGAGACGGTTGCCTTTCGTCCCATCTGTCGCCTCCGTCACCTCGGTGTCGAGATAAGCGTAGCCGCCAATCACGTTGAGCCCGTCAAATACTTCGCCGGAGATTTCGACTTCGATGCCTCGGGTCCTCGCTTCGCCGATTTGCACGCTGGTGTCGGGTGTCGGTCCAGGCTGCACCAGATTTTTCTGCGTCAGTTGGAAGGCTGCGAACGTCGCCAGTGCCTTACCATCGAAAAACTCCTGTTTCACGCCCACTTCGAACTGTTCGCCTTCGGTTGGCTCGAACGGCGGTTCGTCGGGATTGAACTGGACCTCCTGCTGGAACGAGGTCGAGTAGCTGGCATAGAGGGACGTCGTCGGCATCACCTTATACAGCGCCGCGGCGCGCGGGCTGATCTTGCTGTCGCTTCGCGTCGCAGTGCCGCCAGCAAATTCAGACTCACCCTCGATGTCGTCGTAGCGAAATCCTCCCAGGAGTTTCAAACGATCGTCGAACAACCACGCCTCGGTCTGGGTGTAGAGGCCCCAGGCCGTAATCGTTTCGTCAAAAGTATTACCCTGGATCGTCGGCGGCAACGGGACGTCGTTGTCGGGATTGAGCACGTTTGTGACGCTAAATCCGCTTTGTCTGAAAAAATTGGGACGGTCGACGACTGATTGCCGGATATCGCCACCGGCGAGAAATCGCCAATCTGCTCCCGCGAAGGATGCGCCCTGGATAACGTTCGCCTCGAACTGTTTGTCGGTAGTGCTTTGTTCAACGAAGAACAGATCTCGGGCAATGGTATTGTCTGGTGAGACGCGATCCTCCCCGGGACGCAGCGCCGCCGCGTCGAAGTCATAACGATGCCAGCTCAAGGCCGCGTCAACTGAGGTGGCATCGGCGATCTGCCAGTCGCCGCGCAGTTCCGCGGTATAGTCTTCCGACTTTTTCGTGCTGAACTTCGAACCGAAGAAGGTCGAATAGTCGGCGCGCGTATCGGGGCGGCCGTTGAAGGCGGGCACACCATACTCAAAACTCTCGTCGTTCAGGAGGTAGCTGAAATCGAAATCGATGCGCAGGTCGCCGCCGAGGCCGATATAGGACAGCGACGGCGCAACAAGATACTGCTCGCTGTCGACGTCGTCGATGAATGACGATCCGCCTTCCGCCGATACGACGAAACGATAGAGGAGAGTCCGGTCTTCGTTCACCGGCCCGGTGACGTCGGCCGCGCCATTGCCCGTCGTGCCACGCTCGATCAGCACCTGGTCAAATCCGGCGCTCAATTCGGCGGCGAATTCTCGTTGCGGGCGTTTCGTCTGGACGTTTACGAAGCCGCCCGGCGAGAGGTCGCCATAGAGAACGGAGGAAGGCCCTTTAAGAACCTCCACGCTCTCGACATTGGCGAGCGAGAGAGAGCCTGTAGACCGGCGCTCGACGCCGTTGACACTGACGAGGGAAGATTCGAAGCCGCGAATGCTGAATTCCTGCTGCACGGAGATGTTGCCCTGGTTCGGGCCCGGCGTGACGCCCGGCACGTTGCGCAGCGCATCCTGCACGGACCGTGCGTTCTGCGCCTCAATCACATCCCGTGTGATGACATTGACCGAGGCCGGTGTATCGGCGATTGCCTCGTTGGTTTTCGTGGCCGATGAAATCTCCTGCGATCGGAAGCCTTCGACCTCTGACGTTCGCCAGCCCTCCACGATGAGCGGCTCCAGCGCGAGCGGACCACCGCCGCCGCCGCCGTCGGCATTCTGGCGCAGCAGCGTCACGGCGTTGTCGCCCACCACCTCGAACGTCACGCCCGACCCTCGCAACAGGAGGTTCAGGGCTTCCGTCGGCGTGTAGGTCCCGTCGAGCGGCGGGCTCGTCTTACCGCGCAGCAGGCCGGCGTCGCCGCCCACGTTCAGGCCGGTCTGCGCCGCGAGCTCGGTGACCGCGCGATCGAGCGACATCGCCGGCATCGAGACCGACTGCGGCGCAGATGCGGCGACGGAAACCGCCGGCGCGGCCAATAATGTGCCGGCGACCGCCACGGCGAATCGTAACGGCGATCGGAACTGGTTCTTGCCCATAGACCTACCCACTTGTTGCGTTGGCTTTCGTGGGTAATGACAAAGCAGACGCGAGATCGGGCAGAGTTTTTTTACTTTCTGCCCGAACGGTGCCGCCGCGCTACTCGATCCAGACGAGATAGTCCGTGTAGCGGTGAATCCGGAGGCCGAGCGAACGCGCCAGCAACGCCAGGGCGGCTTCGCTGTCGTCGGCCGGCAGGGCGCCGGTGAACCGCCGGTCCGCCCCGGCCACGGCATTGGACAGCCGCACCAGACCGGGCCGGTAGCGCGCGAGGCTGTCCACGACCTCGGACAAGGGCGCATCATTGAAGATCAGGTGGCCCGAGGCCCAATCCGGCGTCTCGCGCGTGAGGGCATAGGGGATGCCCGGCACCGCCGCCTCGATGTCGATTCCCTGGCCGGCCTTCAGGTCGATGCCCGCGTCCTTTCTGACGTAGACCCTCACTTCAGATTCAAACACGCTGACGCGGGTGAGGCGCGTTCCGGCCCGGACGGCATAGCGGGTGCCGAGCGCTTCGGCGCCAACCTCCTCGGTCGTGACGATGAAGCGACGGCCGCCTTCCGAGCGCGGCACGTCGACCAGCACCGCGCCCCGGATCAGTTCGATCCGCCGTCCGGCGTCGTCAAAATGCACGTCGATGGCGCTGTTCGAATCCAGCGTCGCCATGCTGCCGTCGGGCAGCGCGAACGCGCGCACCTCGCCGACCGCCGTCCGGTGGTCGGCCGTCCAGTAGGTCCAGGGCAACTGCGTTGCCGCCAGGGCGAGCCCGATGCAGAGAGCCGCAAGCCCGGCCTTGCGCCGCCGCGTTTTCGATCCTTTGCGCCGGCCCGCGGTCGACCAGAGTTGCCGCATCTCGTCGAACATCTGGCGATGCAGCGGGTCCGCCGCGAGCCAAGCGTCGAGATCGCGTTGCTGTTCCGGTTCCGGCTCCGGCGTGGCGTCCAGCAGAATCAGCCACTGCGCTGCCTGCTCGCGAACATGATCGCGCTCGTCCGGCCACGGCTGTTCCGTTGCCTGGCTGCTCATCGCGGCAGCTCGCGAAACTCGGCGTGGAAGCGCTTGTGGCAATGGACCAGCGCGCGCGCCAGATACTGCTTCACGCTGCTTTCGGACACGCCGAGCCGGCCGGCGATCTGGGTGTAGGTCAGCCCGTCGATGCGGGAAAGCAGAAAGGCCCGGCGGACGTTATCGGGCAGTTCCTCCGCCAGCATGAGAAGCAGGCGGCGCAGCAGACCCTGCGCGGCCGCGATCTCCGCCGGCGTGCGATCCTCGGCCGTGCGCATCAGGACCGCCACCTGCCGCAACGCCTCGTTCTCGACCCTTTTGCGACGGTATCTGTTGATCAGCAGCCGGCTCGCGATCACCAGCAGATAGGCTCGCGGTTCGCGCAACGAGTCCAGGCCATCGTGGCTCAGCAGGCGAAGGAACGTGTCGTGGCTGAGGTCCGCCGCGTCCTGTCGATTGGCCAGCTTGCGCCGGAGCCAGCCAAGGAGCCAGGGGTGGTGGCGCCGGTAGAGCTGGCCGACGTCCATGGGGCCGGCCCCACGCGGCGCCGCGCTGTCTTGCAACACGTATTTCGGCATGCTCCACCCGGAAGAATTGCTATTGCGAATCATTATCAATTTGTTCCGAGCGTGTCCAGTACGCCGCTTCGGTTTCCTGTTCGGCGCCGGACACGCATGCCATGCCGCTGCGGATATGGACGTGGGCATCGGCCGCCACGCGTTGAGCCGAGCCGAGGCGGCGTACCTACTCATATATGCCTCCGGTGCTGCGTGCCCTTGCCCCGGGCGACTTTATCGGCGGTGATCGACGGCGGTCGCGACACGACCCGGGAATCCCGTCGTCGCTACTGCGCGTCGACGAGCGGCCAGTGGGCCCGGTGCTTGATACCGTCCCAGCCTTCGATCTCGACCCAGAGCCGGCTGCCGTCGAGCGTCTCGGGCAGGTGCAGGTGCGCATGGGCGATCCCTTCCGGCCCCTCGACCAGCGCGCTGTCCGCCTCCGCGCCCTCGGCGTCCGTCACGCCGACCCGGATGAACCGCGCGTCGCGGAAACGGCCGTCGGCAATCTGCGGGAACACGTCGGCGTCCGCGCTGGGCCGGATCGGCGGCAGTTCCGCCTTGAGGAACCCGGCAAGCGCGACCGGTGTGACGGTAAAGGAACTTGAATCACATCCAACAAAAAAGGGGAATCCAAAAAAACGATTCTAGCTAAATATGGAATGCTCTAGCGACTAGCGCCCGGTGAAATTCGGCTTCCGCTTCTCCATGAACGCGGTCCGTCCCTCGACGTAATCCGCGCTGTCGAAGCATTCGTCGTAGAGCCGTTGGCACAAGTCGAGATCCTGGTCTTTCGGATCCTTGACGATCTCGCCGACGATCCGCTTCACCGACCGCACCGTCAGCGGCGCGTTGCCGGCAATGGTCTCGGCATAGTCACGGACATAGCTCTCCAGCTCCGCCGCTGGCACCACACGATTCGCCAGACGCATTGTCTTGGCCTCGTCCGCGCTGAACCGCCGGGCGGTATAGAAGATTTCCTTGGTCGCCGACGGGCCGACCAGATCGACCAGTTTCCGGATGTGATTGTAGGCGTATCCGAGACCGAGTTTCGCCGCCGGCACGCCGAACTGCGCGTCCTCGGAACAGATGCGCATGTCGCAGCAGATCGCGATCCCGGTGCCGCCGCCGATGCAATAGCCCCGGATCATCGCAATGGTCGGCTTGGCCGACTCCATCACCGTATCGTAGCCCCGGGTCACCGAATCGCCGTACGCCTTGATCGCCGCCTCGGAGGCGCGCTCATCCTCGAATTTGGAGATATCCGCGCCCGCCACGAAGGCTTTGTCGCCGGCGCCCTTCAGGATGATCACGCGCACGTCGTCATCCGCGTTGAAACGGTCGACGGCGTCCGCCAGGCCATCCCACATCTCCTGAGAGACGGCATTGTGCTTTTCCGGATTGTTGAACGTGATCCATCCGATCGAGCCGTCCTTTTCGGCGATCAGCTTTTCGCTGCTCATTCCTTAACTCCCTCATCCACCAAATCGGCGCCGGCCGCAGCGGGCGCTCGCGGCCTAAATGACGTTGCGTTTCTGATACTCCGCGATTTGCGCTTCGGTAAGCCCGAGATCGGCGAGCACCTCCTTGGTATGCTCGCCGCGTTCCGGCGGGGCCACGGCAAGGCTGCTCGGCGTACGGCTGAGGCCGATCGCCTGACCGACCAGTTCGATATCGCCGAGTTCGGCAGAATGCACCGGTTGCGCCATCCCGAGATGCTGCACCTGGGGATCGCCGAACACTTGGTCGATCGAATAGATCGGTCCGGCGGGCACGCCCGCGTCATTGAACAGGTCGATCCATTCCGCGCTGGTCTTGGTGCTGGTGATGGCGTTGATCTCGTCGCTCAGCGCGTCGCGGTGCTCCGACCGGGCCGCCGCGGTGCTGAAACGGTCGTCGCTCTGCCAGCGCTCCGCATCGACGGCGGTGCAGAAGCGGTCCCAGATCGCCCCGCCGGCGACCGCGATGTTGATATAGCCGTCCGAGGTTTCGAATACCCCGGTCGGAATGCTGGTCGGATGGTTGTTGCCCGCCTGTTTCGCGACGTCCTTGGACAACGTCCAGCGCGCCGCCTGGAAGTCGAGCATGAATATCTGCGCCTGCAGCAGCGAGCTTTGCACCCATTGCCCCTTGCCGGACGCCTCGCGCTCCAACAGGGCCACCATGATGCCGTGAGCACAAAGCAGACCGGCGCACAGATCGGCGATGGGAATGCCGACACGCATCGGGCCTTCGCCGGGCGCACCGGTGATCGACATCAATCCGCCCATGCCCTGGGCGATCTGATCGAAGCCCGGACGTCCCTTGTACGGACCGTCCTGGCCAAAGCCCGAGATGCTGCCGAGGATGATCCCGGGATTGACCGCCGCCAACGATTCATAGTCGATGCCGAGCCGGTTCTTGACGTCCGGACGGTAGTTCTCGACGACGACATCCGCCTTTTCGACCAGTTTCTTGAAAAGGGCGATCCCGTCCGCATCCTTCAGGTTGAGCGTGATCGCCCGCTTGTTGCGGTGAAGGTTCTGAAAGTCCGGACCGTGCCGGTTGCCGCCGAGACCTTCCGCCGCGTCCAGCGCCGCCGGCAGTTCGATCTTGATGACGTTGGCGCCCCAGTCGGCCAACTGGCGGACACAGGTGGGGCCGGAGCGGACTCGGGTCAAATCGAGCACCGTAAAGCGGGACAACGCCGAAGAGGCGGGTTGGTGGGGCATATCCTGATTCCCTTGGTCGATTATTGAAGTCGATTATGGCGCCGGGGCGCTTTTGTTGCGGCTGGGTAAAGACTTGCCTGCCTTGTATCACGGCCCGTGACCCCCTGCCTAGCCGTCCGCCGGTATAGGATCGCGGTTTCGGGTATCCGGCTGTTGCGCCTGCCGTTTCGATATGGTGGAGTGAAATGGACGTTCCGCACAACCCCTGCGGAGGGTCGTTCGCGGAGGCTGAACTGGCTGAATAAGAAGAAATAGGGAAGGGGGTCGGGGCTTGTATGGAGTATTTCCTCCAGCAGCTCATTAACGGTGTCACGCTGGGGGCTATCTACGGCCTGATCGCCATCGGGTACACGATGGTGTACGGCATCATCGGCATGATCAACTTCGCCCATGGCGAAATCTTCATGATCGGCGCCTTCGTCTCGCTCATCGCCTTCCTGCTGATGGGGTTGGTGGGCATCACCTGGATCCCGCTGGCGCTGTTGCTTGTGCTTCTGATCGCAATGGTGTTCACCTCGGTCTACGGATGGACCGTTGAACGGCTTGCCTACCGGCCGTTGCGCGGATCGTTCCGGCTAGCGCCGCTGATCTCGGCAATCGGGATGTCGATCTTTCTGCAGAACTACGTGCAGATCCTGCAGGGCGCGCGGGTCAAGCCGTTGCAGCCGGTGGTGGAAGGCGGGTTCAACGTCATGCAAAAGGGCGACTTCGTGGTCTCGCTCAGCTACCTGCAGATTATCATTGTCACGGTAACCGTGGTCTTGATGGCGTCCTTCTCGTTGATTATCGCGCGCACGTCGCTCGGCCGGGCGCAGCGCGCCTGCGAGCAGGACCGAACCATGGCGGCGCTGCTCGGCATCAACGTGGACCGCACGATTTCGCTGGCCTTCGTGATGGGCGCGGCGCTGGCCGCCGTCGCCGGGCTGATGTTTGTGCTGTATTACGGCGTGATCGATTTCTACATCGGTTTCCTCGCGGGGATTAAGGCTTTCACGGCGGCGGTCCTCGGCGGTATCGGGTCGCTGCCGGGCGCCATGCTCGGCGGGCTGCTGATCGGCTTGATCGAGACCTTCTGGTCGGCCTATTTCACCGTCGAGTACAAGGACGTGGCGGCCTTCTCGATCCTCGTGCTGGTGCTGATCTTCCGGCCGACCGGATTGCTCGGAAAACCGGAAATCGAAAAGGTCTGAGCTGCATGGCGGTCGATACCAGCGACAAACCGACGGGCATCGCCGCCGCCGATATCCCCGCGATGCTCAAGGACGCCGCGATCAGCGCGCTGCTGGCGCTTGCCCTGGCGATCCCATTGTTCGGATTTCGGGTTTCCAGCCTCGGCACGGGGCAGGGCTTCGGCCTGGAACAGCGCTGGGACCTGGTCGCGGTCACCGTGGCCGCGGTGTTCGTCGGACGCCTGATCCTGATGCCGGCGCTTCGCGCCGTCTCCAATTGGCTGCGGGAACGGCGCGGCCAGCGCTCGGCGGAAGCCACCGAAACGATCCAGACGGTCCTTCGATTCGCTAAACTCGTGCTGCTGATCAAACTTTTGGTCGCCGCGGCTTTATGGCCCGCCTTTCCGTGGGTGGACCGTTGGCTGCTCGACCTCGGGATCCTGGTGCTGACCTATGTGATGCTCGGGTGGGGATTGAATATCGTCGTCGGGCTCGCCGGCCTGCTCGACCTCGGTTACGTCGCCTTCTACGCGGTCGGCGCCTACAGCTACGCCTTGTTGGCGATCCATTTCGACCTGGGCTTTTGGCAATGCCTGCCGCTGGCCGGCGCGTTCGCCGCCTTCTTCGGGATCATCCTCGGATTTCCGGTGTTGCGACTGCGCGGCGACTACCTGGCCATCGTGACGCTTGGCTTCGGCGAGATCATCCGGGTTATCCTGCTCAACTGGTATGAAGTCACGAAGGGGCCGGACGGAATTTCCGGTATACCGCGCCCAACCTTCTTCGGCCTGCCGTTCAAGCGCAATCCGGAGGAAGGCGTCACGTCCTTCCATCAGTACTTCGATCTGGACTTCGCGTCGACGCACCGTATCATCTTCCTTTACTACGTGATCCTGATCCTGGCGCTGATCACCAATTTCTTCACGCTGCGCATGCGGAAACTGCCGCTCGGCCGCGCTTGGGAGGCGTTGCGCGAGGACGAAATCGCCTGCCGCTCGCTCGGCATCAATCCGCGCAACACCAAACTCACCGCCTTCGCCATCGGCGCGATGTTCGCCGGCTTCGGCGGGTCGTTCTTCGCCACGCGGCAAGGATTCATCAGCCCCGAAAGCTTCACCTTCATCGAATCTGCCATCATCCTGGCCATCGTCGTGCTGGGCGGCATGGGCAGTCAGCTCGGCGTCGTCTTGGCGGCCATCTTCCTGATCGGCATGACCGAATTCTTCCGCGAACTGGAACAGTTTCGCATGCTCGCCTTCGGCGCCGGCATGGTCGCGATCATGGTCTGGCGGCCGCGGGGGTTGCTGGCGCACCGTGACCCGACGATCCGGCTGAACGACACCAAGCGGGGCGGCGGCGCATGAGCATGACCGGATCGCAGACCATGCCAGCCGGTGCCCCGCTGCTGAACGTCGAGCATTTGACCATGCGGTTCGGCGGCCTGACCGCCGTCAACGATGTCTCCTTCGCCGCCAATCATCGCGAGATCACCGCGATCATCGGCCCCAACGGCGCCGGCAAGACCACGGTCTTCAACTGCCTGACCGGTTTCTACAGCCCGACCGTCGGCCAACTGACACTCAACGCCCGGAACTCGACCTACCTGTTGGAACGGATGGAAGGGTATCAGATTGCCCAAAAGGCGCATGTGGCGCGGACCTTCCAGAACATCCGCCTGTTCCCGCAGATGAGCGTGCTGGAAAACCTGCTGGTCGCGCAACACAACAAACTGATGCGTGCCTCCGGCATGAGCTTTCTAGGGCTGCTCGGCTTCCCCGGGTATCGGAAGGCGGAATCGGCGGCGGTGGAGCATGCCCGCTACTGGCTCGACCGCGTGAACCTGACCCACCGCGCCGATGCCGACGCCGGCAACCTGCCTTACGGCGAACAGCGCAAACTGGAGATCGCGCGGGCCATGTGCACCGACCCGGTGCTGCTCTGTCTCGACGAACCCGCCGCCGGATTGAACCCCACCGAATCGCTCGAACTGAACGAACTGCTGCTGTTCATCCGCGACGAGCACCAGATCGGCGTGCTGCTGATCGAGCATGACATGACCGTCGTCATGGAAATCTCCGACCATATCGTCGTGCTGGACTACGGCCGAAAGATCGCCGACGGTTCGCCCGCTTTCGTGCGCAACGATCCGGCCGTCATCCGGGCGTATCTCGGCGAAGAGGAGGGCGACGCGCTTCCGCCCGAGGTCGTCGCCGACCTCGCCGAAGAGAAAAAATCGAATGGAGGAGGGGCAACCGACCCGGCCTGACCGGCCCGGTCCGCCAAACCGCATGAGCCTGCTCTCCGTCTCCGGCGTTCATACCTATTACGGCAATATCGAGGCGCTGCGCGGTGTCGACCTGACGGTGAACGAAGGCGAGATCGTCACCCTGATCGGCGCGAACGGGGCCGGGAAATCGACCTTGCTGATGACGGTTTGCGGAAACCCCCGCCCGGCGCGCGGCACAGTGCGTTTCGACGGCCGGGACATCACCCGCAGCGCAACCTACGACATCATCCGCCGAGGGATCGCACATTCGCCGGAAGGACGCCGCATCTTCCCGCGCATGTCCGTTCTCGAAAACCTGCAGATGGGCGCGATCACCGGCGATCCCGCCCATTACGAGGGGGATCTCGAAATCGTCTTCGACATGTTCCCGATCCTGAAGGAGCGGCAAAGCCAACGCGGCGGCACGCTGTCGGGCGGCGAGCAGCAGATGCTGGCCATTGGACGAGCGCTGATGGCGCGGCCGCGTCTGCTGTTGCTGGACGAACCGTCGCTCGGGCTCGCGCCAATGGTCGTGAAACAAATCTTCAACGTCATCCGCGAGATCAACGAGCAGCAAGCGATGACGATCTTCCTGGTCGAGCAGAACGCCTTTCATGCGCTCAATCTGGCGCACCGGGCCTATGTCATGGTGAACGGGCGAATCACGTTGCAGGGAACCGGCCGGGAATTGCTGGCGAACCGCGAGGTGCGCGCCGCCTATCTGGAGGGCGGCCATTGACCCGCATCGTGATCCGTCCCAACCGGCAAGCAACGAATAGGTCATGTGGAATATGAGCTGGGCTGTCTATATAGGCGTGACAATTATTCTTTTCGGGTTTGCCGCATTCATGACCGGGCAAGCCTTGGCGGCGACATGGCGAAAGCCCGGCTGGGTCGTGTTCTACATGTTGCTGCTCACCTTCGCCGACCGCTTCATCGTTTGGTCGCTGTTCGGCCGCGACCTTCTGTCGATCAACGGCTATCTCATCGACGCGGCCACCCTGACCGCGATCGGCCTTGCTGCCTACCGTCTTACCGTCGCCCGAAAGATGGTCCAGCAGTACCCATGGCTGTATCGGCGACGCGGTTTGTTCGGGTGGCGGCGTCTCGGCTAGGAATGAAGCATCGGGACGCCAAAAATCAATTGATGCGGGGCGTCGCGATGCTAGAGTTTCAGGCGATTGGATAGCCCCGTCCGGTTGTAGATTATTGTTCGTTAATTCAACGATGTAACAAGGAGTTCCCTCACATGGGCAAACTATTGATTACAGCGGCCGCTGCCGCGCTGGCGCTGGGTATGTCGGCGGCGAAGGCGGAAATGACGATCGCGGTTGTCGGTCCGATGACGGGTCAATACGCCAGTTTCGGCGCGCAGATGAAAGCGGGCGCCGAGCAAGCGGTGGCCGATCTCAACGCAAAGGGCGGCGTGCTGGGCCAGAAGGTCAAGCTGCTGATCGGCGACGATGCCTGCGACCCGAAACAGGCCGTCGCGGTCGCCAACCAGATGGTCGGCAGGGACGTGAAGCTGATCGCGGGACATTTCTGCTCCGGTTCTTCCATCCCGGCGTCCAAGGTGTATGAGGAGGAAGGCGTGTTGCAAATCTCGCCGGCTTCGACCAATCCGAAGCTGACCGAAGAAGGCGGCGACAACGTCTTCCGCGTCTGCGGCCGAGACGACCAGCAGGGCGACGTTGCGGGCCGCTTTTTGGCCGAGCAGTTCAAGGGCAAGAAAGTCGCCATCATTCACGACAAGACCGCCTACGGCAAAGGCCTCGCGGACGAAACCCGCAAGACGCTGAATGCGCAGGGCGTGAAGGAGGTGATGTACGAGGCCTACAGCGCCGGCGAAAAGGATTACTCGGCGCTCGTATCGAAGCTCAAAGGCGCGTCGGTCGACGTTCTGTACGTCGGCGGCTACCACACCGAAGCCGGTTTGATCGTCCGCCAGATGCGCAGCCAGGGCATGAAGACGCGTCTGGTTTCGGGCGATGCGCTGGTGACCAACGAGTATTGGGACATCACCGGCACCGCCGGCGAAGGCACGTTGATGACGTTCAGCCCCGATCCACGGAAGAATCCGGCGGCGGCGGATGCCGTGAAGGCGTTCCGCGCCAAGAATATCGAGCCGGAAGGTTATGTCCTGTACACCTACGGCGCGATCCAGGCGTGGAAGCAAGCGACGGAAAAGGCCGGCAATACGAAGCTCAACGACGTGATCAAAAACTTGCGCACGATGGAGTTCGATACCGTGCTCGGAAAAATCGGCTTCGATGAAAAGGGAGACGTGACGGCGCCCGGTTATGTCATGTATGAGTGGCAGAACGGCAAGTACGACTACTTCAACTAAGTCGGACACCCGTTCGTCCCCTTAACGGCTATATGGCGATTATTCATGCGCAGCTTGTCCGCTTTCTCTGAAGACTCCTCCCGTGTCGACAGCAAGGAGGGCAAGCCGCATCGAAACCAACGAATACGAAGACCGCTCGGTCTGCTGACCGGGCTCGTCCTTGCGGCGGCCGCGCATACGGCGGTCGCCCAGACGCCATCGAAACCCGCCGCGAAGGCCGACCCGGCCTTCGCGGCCTGGGTTTCGGAACTGCGCCGGGAAGCCCTCGGCAAAGGCATCTCCAATGCAACCCTCGACAGCGCCCTGACCGGCATCACGCCGATCGAGCGCATTATCGAACTCGACCGCCGGCAACCGGAATTCACGCAGACTTTCTGGCGATACCTCGACCTGCGGGTCAGCGAGACCCGCATCACACGCGGCAAGGCGCTTCTCGTGCAGCACGCGGACCTGCTCAAGGCGATCGAACAGAAATACCGGGTACAGCCGCGTTTCCTCGTTGCATTCTGGGGCCTGGAGAGCAATTTCGGCGACCATTTCGGCGGATATCCCGTGGTGCAGGCGGTCGCGACGCTCGCCTACGATCCCCGGCGCAGCCGATTCTTCCGAAGCCAATTATTCGACGCGTTGCGCATCCTCGACCGGGGGGACATCACCGCGCAACAGATGCGCGGTTCCTGGGCCGGCGCCATGGGCCATCTCCAGTTCATCCCGTCGACATTCGTCCAATACGCCGTCGACGAGGACGGCGACGGACGCCGGGATATCTGGAACAGCCTGCCGGACGTCTTCGCCTCCGCCGCAAACTACCTGTCCCAAATCGGCTGGCGCGGCGGCGAGACCTGGGGCCGCGAGGTCAAACTACCGGACGGCTTCGACGTCCAACTCGCATCCTTGCGCACGAAGAAACCGCTTGGCGAGTGGCAGGCGCTCGGGGTCCGTCGAATCGACGGCCAGCCGCTGCCGACAACGGACATCGCCGGCTCGATCATCCTGCCGCAAGGCCATCAAGGACCCGCCTTTGTCGTCTACAACAATTTTCGCCGCATCCTGAATTGGAACCGGTCGATCCTCTACGCGGTGTCGGTCGGCCATTTATCGGACCGTTTGGTCGGCGCGGGTCCGTTGCAAAGCGTCCGCCCGGCAAGCGAAAAGCCGCTCAGCCGGGACATGATCCGCGAAATGCAGGAGCACCTTGCGGCCCGCGGCTTCGACGTCGGCACGCCCGACGGCGTGGTCGGGCCGATGACCCGGGCGGGGCTGCGCGCTTTCCAAAAATCGGTGCAGCTTCCGCCCGACGGTTTTCCGACATTTGACTTATTGACGCGGCTGCGCGACGGATAGCCAGGTACCGGTTGATCTGGGGCGGCATCCCTATTATCAACATGCGGTGTTCATAATGGTACGCAGTCACAAGATCATCCATGCTCCGGTCGCACGGCTGGGGCGCAATGTCTGCCTTGCCGTGTTCGTCTGCGGCCTGCTCGCGGGTTGCGCCGAAACCGAATTCGTCGCCAGTTCGGTGAAATCGCTCGGCGTCGGGTCCGGCTCCGACCGCAGCCATTACAAGATCGGCAAGCCGTACCGCATCAACGGCACGCTCTATACCCCGCATGTCGACTACAATTACTCCGAAACCGGTATCGCATCGTGGTACGGGCCGGATTTTCACGGCAACGACACGGCGAATGGCGAGATATTCGACATGAACGAAATCAGCGCCGCGCACCGGACCTTGCCGCTGCCCAGCATGGTGCGGGTCACCAACCTGGAGAACGGCCGCACGCTCAACGTCCGCGTCAACGACCGCGGGCCGTTCGCCCGCGGGCGGATTATCGATATGTCCCGCCGGGGCGCGCAATTGCTGGGCTTCGAGCGCGCTGGGACAGCCATGGTGCGGGTCGATATCCTGGCCTATGAGAGCCGGAAGCTGGCGGGCGAGGCGACCGGGCAGGTCGCCAAACTGGATGACCACCCGGTCCCGGATGCCGCCCCGCGCGTCGCCGTGACCAGCAAGCCGCTGGACCCGCCGCCGGGCAGCCGCACCGCGCCGCCGCCGTCCGCTAATCATCAGGTCGCCACAACGGCAACGCCGCTGCCGCCGCAGATCCGAGAACCCGTGCCGCTGGCCCAGGTCGACGGCACGGTCAGCCGCGTGCCGATCGCCAAGACGCCGACCGTCTTCGTCCAGGCGGGCGCCTTTTCGCAATTCGCGAATGCGCATCGGCTGCAGGTCATGCTGAACGGGTTGGCGCCGACGGCGATTACCCAGAAGGAAGGGACGGATTCCCGGATATTCCGGGTGCGGCTCGGTCCGGTCGCCACGGTTGACGAGGCGGACGCCCTGCTGGCGCGGGTCGTGGCCTCCGGCTTACCCAATGCCCGCATCGTGGTCGACTAGGGACAACGCCAAAGTTTCGCCCACTTTACACGGCATAGCGACATCCGAAACGACAGACAGCCGGCCGGTCCAATGCATTCCCGGCCCCGATAGCAGCAAGGCAGGAACAACAGCAATGCGCAGAAATCCATTCCACGCTTCGCTCATCGCCCTCATCGTCCTCGTCGCCCCCTTGGCGGCGCAGGCGTTCGAGACGCGCGCCAAGCAGGCGATCATCCTGGACTATGCCACCGGCGCGGAACTCTATGCGAAAAACGCCGACGAACTGATGCATCCGGCATCGATGACCAAGATGATGACCATCTACATGCTGTTCGACGCCCTGAAATCGGGCGCCGTCTCGCTCGAAGACACGCTGCCGATCAGTGAGCGCGCGTGGCGCAAGCAGGGCTCGAAGATGTTCGTCGAGGTCGGTAAACGCGTCAAGGTCGAGGACCTGGTCCGCGGTATCGTCGTGCAATCCGGCAACGACGCCTCGATCGTGGTCGCCGAAGGGCTTGCCGGCAGCGAGGAAGCCTTCGCCGAACAGATGACCAAGAAAGCCCGCGAGTTGGGGATGAGCAACACGACCATCCGCAACGCGTCGGGCTGGCCCGACCCGGAGCATATATCGACGGCACGCGATCTCGCGATCCTGGCGGCGGCAACGATTCGCGATTTTCCCGAGTACTACCCGTACTATGCGGAACGATCCTTTACCTTCAACAATATCAAGCAGGGGAACCGGAACCCGCTGCTGTACCGCAACATGGGCGCCGACGGCTTGAAGACGGGCCATACGGAAGAGGCCGGGTATGGTTTGACCGCCTCGGCGAAACGCGGCGAACGCCGGCTCGTATTGGTCGCCCACGGCATGGAATCGGTGCGCGAGCGGTCCCAGGAAACCCAGCGCCTGTTGGACTGGGCATTCCGCGAATTCAATACCTATCCGCTGTTCAAGGCCGGCGACGCCGTGGCCGAAGCCAAAGTCTGGCTCGGCGAGGAAGACCGCGTTCCGTTGGTGATCGACAAAGACGTCGTGGCGGTAATGAAGCGCAGCGCCCGTAAATCCATGAAAGTGGTGGCCCAGTTCGACGAACCGGTCGCCGCGCCGATCACGCAGGGCGCAAAGATCGGCACGCTGAAGATCACCGCACCCGACATGCCGCCGATCGAACACCCGTTGTTCGCCGCCAAGGATGTCGGCCCGCTCGGCATGTTCGGCCGCCTCAGGGCCGCGGTTTCTTATCTGGTATGGGATTCCGGATCGTAAGCGTAGAATGCCGACATGGCTGAAACGGCAAAGGGCGGCTTTATCACGCTGGAAGGAGGCGAGGGGGCAGGGAAGTCCACTCAAATCCAGCGCCTTGCCGCTGCCCTGGCCGATAGCGGCCTTTCCGTCATCACAACGCGTGAACCGGGCGGTTCGCCCGGCGCGGAAGCGATCCGGTCGCTTCTTGTCGAGGGCGCGGTCGACCGTTGGGACGCGATCACCGAGTTATTGCTGCATTACGCCGCGCGGCGCGATCATCTGACGCAAACAATCCTTCCGGCGCTGGACTCGGGACGCTGGGTGATCTGCGACCGCTTTGCTGATTCTACCATGGCGTATCAAGGCTACGGCCTGGCGCTGGGCCGCGCCGTCGTGGAACACGCGCATGCCTTGGCGGTCGGCGACACGCGCCCCGATCTCACGGTGATTCTCGACGTGCCGCTCGATGTCGGCCTGGCGCGGGCGCAGGCGCGCGACGGCGACGACACCAACCGATACGAACGGATGGATCGCGATTTTCACCAGCGTATTCGCGACGGATTCCTCGACATCGCCAAGCGCGAGCCGGAGCGTTGCGTCGTGATCGACGCCACCGCCGATGCCGACGCGGTCCACGCGGAGATCACCGGCGCGATGAATCGGCGTCTCGGCCTGGCACTGACCGGACCGGCATCATGAGCGACGACCCCGAAAGCGCGCCGAAGCCCAGCGATCCCATCGACCTGATCGGCCACGACAGCGCCGAGAAGATCTTTCTCGAGAGCTGGAATGCCGGGCGCATGCCGCATGCCTGGCTGATCACCGGGCCGCGCGGCATCGGCAAGGCGAGCCTCACCTACCGGATCGCCCGCTTCGTCCTGTCCCAGGGCGCGGCAGACGCCGGCGACAGCCTGTTCGGCGACGCCCTGCCGCCGGTAACGCCGGATTCGCTGGAAATCCCCGCAGACCATCCGGTCTCGACACGCATCGCGGCGGGTGGCCATGCCGATCTGCGGGTGCTGGAACCCGGCATGCTGCACCCGGATACCGGCAAGCCGACGCAACAGATCGTCGTCTCGCAGGTGCGCAAGGCCGTGCGCTTCACCGGCCTGACCTCGGCGGAGGAGGGCTGGCGGATCGTTCTGGTCGACCCGGCGGACGAGCTGAATCCCAACGCGCAGAACGCGATCCTCAAGGTATTGGAGGAACCGCCGGCGATGGTCCTGTTCCTGCTGGTCAGCAACGCGCCGGGGCGCCTGCTGCCGACCATCCGATCGCGTTGCCGCCGGCTGTCGTTGAACGCGCTCGACACGGATACCGTCGTCGACCTGCTGTCCCGCTATCAACCAGCGATGGACCCGGCCGACCGTCTGGCGCTGGCCCGGTTGACCGAAGGCAGTATCGGCGACGCCATCGCGCTGGCGGAGTCCGGCGGGCTGGACCTCTACCGCGCCATGCTGCGGCTGCTGAACGGGTTGGACAACCCCGATATCCAGGCCATCCATGCGCTCGGCGATACCGTGGCGCGCGCCGGGCAGGGGGCCGCCGCCTTCGCGACCCTGCGGCGGCTGATCGGGCGCTGGCTCGGCCAACTCGTGCTGTCGGGCGCCCGGCAGCAGGACGCGCCGGAAGTCGTACCCGGCGAGGCGGAAATCGCCGCCCGTCTGCGCGCGCGGGCATCGCTTGAACAATGGCTGGAGGTATGGGAAAAGGTCATTCGCCTGCTCGATCAGGCGGATCGCGCTAATCTCGACCGAAAACACACCGTCGTAAGCGCCTTTCTGACATTGGCGGCCGTGCTGAAACCGGGCCCTGGACAAGCCCGCTGAAGGCGTCGGTCAGCGGAGACGAAAAATGGCCGGTAAACCAGCCTTTTATGTGACGACGCCGATTTATTACGTCAATGACGAGCCGCATATCGGGCACGCCTATACGACGCTCGCCTGCGACGCGCTGGCGCGATTCAAGCGGCTGGACGGCTACGATGTCCGTTTTCTGACCGGTACCGACGAACACGGCCAAAAGGTCGAAAAGGCCGCCGCCGACGCCGGCCTCGACCCGCAAAGTTTTACCGACAAGATTTCCGGGAACTTCCGCCGTCTTGCGGAGACAATGAATTTCAGCAACGACGACTTCATCCGCACGACCGAGCCGCGCCATCGCAAATCGGTCCAGGCGATCTGGCAAGCCATCGCGGCCAACACGTCGCCGAAGGGCAACGACAACATCTATCTCGACAAATACGCGGGATGGTATGCGGTTCGCGACGAGGCGTTCTACGCCGAGGACGAACTGAGCGAAGGACCCGACGGCGGCAAACTGGCGCCAAGCGGCGCGCCGGTCGAATGGGTCGAAGAACCGAGCTATTTCTTCCGTCTGTCCGACTGGCAGGACGCGTTGCTGGACTTCTACGCCGCGAACCCGGACGCCGTGGCGCCGAAATCGCGGCGGAACGAGGTGACCAGCTTCGTGGAAGGCGGCCTCAAGGATCTCTCGATCTCGCGTACCACCTTCGAATGGGGCATTCCGGTGCCCGGCGACGAAGACCACATCATGTATGTCTGGCTCGACGCGTTGACCAATTACGTCACGGCGGCCGGCTATCCGGATACCGCAAGCGGGGATTTTACGACATTCTGGCCCGCCGACCTGCATATGGTCGGCAAGGATATCCTGCGGTTCCACGCGGTCTACTGGCCGGCCTTCCTGATGGCCGCCGGCATCGAGCCGCCGAAACGCGTGTTTGCCCACGGATGGTGGACGAACGAAGGACAGAAGATCTCGAAATCAGTCGGTAACGTGATCGACCCCTTCGATCTGGTTGAGAAATACGGTCTCGACCCGGTGCGCTATTTCCTGTTGCGGGAAGTGCCGTTCGGCAATGACGGGGATTTTTCGAACCAGGCGATGATCAACCGGCTGAACAGCGACTTGGCCAACGACCTCGGCAATCTGTGCCAGCGCGTGTTGTCGATGGTCGGCAAGAATTGCGACGCTGCGGTGCCGGCGCCGGGCGATTTCACCGACGCAGACGCGGCGCTGCTGGATGCCGCCGATGCGCTGCTCGACAAATCGCGCACCGCCTTCAACGCGCAACAGTTCCACACGGCGCTGATCGCGATCTGGGACGTGATCGGCGAGGCGAACCGCTATGTCGACGCGCAGGAGCCGTGGAAACTGCGCAAGGAAGACCCGGCGCGCATGGCCACCGTGCTCTACGTCCTGGCCGACACGATCCGGCAGCTCGGCATCCTGGTGCAACCCTTCATGCCGGACTCCGGCGCGAAGATTCTCGACCAGCTCGCCGTGCCGGACGACGCGCGCGGTTTCGATGCACTCGGCGCGCGGCTGACCGGCGGTACGGCGCTGCCGAAGCCGAAGCCGGTGTTTCCGCGCTACGTGGACGAAGAGGCGGAAGAGAAGGGGTAGGGGCATGCTCGTCGACAGCCACTGTCATCTCGACTACCTCGCCCGCGACGGCGACTTGGACGACGTGGTCGCCCGCGCCCGGCGCGCCGATATCGGCCGCATGCTGACGATCTGCACCAAGATCACCGAATTCGACACGATTTCCGGCATCGCGGACCGGTTCGACGATGTCTGGTGCAGCGTCGGCATCCATCCGCACGAAGCCGACAGCGAACCGGCAGTAACCGCCGAACGGCTGATCGAGCTTGCGCAACATCCGAAAACCGTGGCGATCGGCGAAACCGGGCTCGACTATTTCTACGAGCACAGCCCGCGCGAGGCCCAGCAGACCAGCTTTCGCGCGCATATCGCGGCCTCGCGCGAGACCGGCTTGCCGCTGATCGTGCACACCCGCGACGCCGACGACGACACGGTCGGCATCCTGCAGGACGAATACGCCAAGGGTCCGTTCACCGGTGTCATTCACTGCTTCAGCACGAGCCGCGACTTGGCCAAAAAGTCGATCGACATCGGCCTGTATATCTCGCTCTCGGGCATCGTGACCTTCAAGAAGGCCGAAGACCTGCGCGAAACCGTGCGGGCGCTGCCGATCGAAAAGCTGCTGGTGGAAACCGATGCGCCGTATCTCGCGCCGGTGCCGAACCGCGGCAAGCGCAACGAGCCGGCCTATGTGGTGCATACGGCGGCGGCCGTGGCCGAGTTGAAGGGCCTGAGCCCGGAAGCGCTGGCCGAGATCACGACCGAGAATTTCTTCACCTTGTTCAACCAAGTGGACCGGCCAAAGACTCTCAAGCCAAAGACCCTTGGGCCAGAACCCGCATGAAGGTCACGATCCTCGGATGCGGCTCGTCGGGCGGCGTGCCGATGGTCGGGCTCGGCTGGGGCGACTGCGACCCGTCCGAGCCGCGCAACCGGCGGCGGCGCGCCTCGATCCTGGTCGAGCAGGACGGCACGACACTACTAGTAGACGTCTCGCCGGATTGCCGCGTGCAGCTGTTGGACGCCGACGTTTCAAAACTCGACGCCGTGCTGTTCACCCATGCGCATGCGGACCATTGCCACGGCATCGACGACCTGCGATGGATCAACGTCGCCATGTCCGCGCCGGTGCCGACCTACGGCGACGCCGAGACGCTGCGCGAACTCGATCAACGCTTCCGATACGCGTTCGAGCCGCTGCCCGAAAACGCGCTGCGCGAAGGACGGTACTTCAAACCGGTGCTGCAGCCGCACACGATCGACGGGCCGTTCAACATCGGCGGCATCGACGTCGTGCCGTTCGAACAGGACCACGGCTTCTCGACCACGCTCGGCTTCCGGTTCGGACCGATCGCGTATTCGACCGATGTCGTCGCATTCGACGACGCGGCGTTCGATGCGCTGGACGGCGTCGAGACCTGGATCGTCGATTCATTCCGCCGCGAACCGAACCATCCGACGCATGCGGACATCGGCCTGACGCTAAACTGGATCGAGCGCGTCAAGCCGAAGCGGGCGGTGATCACGCATATGGGCTCAAGCCTGGACTACGCGACGCTGCGCGCCGACCTGCCGGACGGGATCGAGCCGGCCTATGACGGGATGGTGCTGGAGGCGTAACGGCAAGAGTGGCTCGTTGTCGCGTTTACCTTCCTTAACAGCGAAAGGGCCGCGCGGAACCCCACAAAACCGCCCTCTCGGCCCAATCTAAATTTTCCATAATATACATTATGCGACATTTATGTGTTCTAATATGAGTGCGGTGTCGTCTATGCCAGCGTCTCCCCTGCGCACGAGCGTGCCCCCACGCGAACTGTATCCGTGGACCAATCTTCAACTCGAGTTGATGAGTCCGTCCCATCAGAAACGCAAAAGGCTGGACGCATGTCGATCCGACGCGCGTCCGGCCATGATCGCCACGGAAGTCTCTTACGCCGCGTCTTCGCCCAGGATCGCCGTCCGGAACCGGTCCTTGAGGTAGCTGCCGCTGTTCGCCGGCAAGACGAATTTCAGGTCCTCGTAGACCACCTTCACCACCGCAACCACCGGTCCCGGCGTCTTCAGCGCCAACTCCTTCAGCGGCTCGACCTCCGCCTGCTTGGCGATCGTCGCGGTCGTCGGGATGCCCGCCGCCTTTGCGATGCCGGCCAGGTCGGCCGGGCCGCTGGTGTGGGTCGGCTGGCCGCCGGTTTCGCCGAAGCGGCCGTTGTCGAGCACCACGATCGCCAGATTCTGGACCGGATTGTTCGCGATCGTAGCGAACGCGCCCATGCCCATCAGCATGTCGCCGTCGCCGGTCAGCACCAGCACGCGCCGCTGCGGCTGCGCGCGCGCAAGGCCATAACCGATCATCGCGGCGCCGCCCATGGCGCCCCAAACATAGAAGTTCTCGGCCACGTCGCCCGCGTTGGCCAAATCCCAGCAGGACGAACCGAGCCCGGACACCACCAAGAGGTCTTTCGGGCGATCCTTCAACAGTTCGATCACCAAGTCACGCCGATGCAAGTCGCTCATTTCGCCAACTCCCGAAAATCCTTGAAGCCGATGACCTTCTGCGAGATCAGCACGGCCACCATCTGCTCCCCGTCGAAGGCCAGCCGCGCGGCCGCCTTGACCGCCATCGGCACCTCTTCGGGGTTGTCGACGCGGATCAGGCGCACGCCCATCGCTTCCAGGCTGCCGGGCGTGCCCTGGCCCATCGGCACCTGCCACGAATTGAACTCGCCCCATTCGCCGCGCATCGTCGCCACCATGAGCAGCGGGATGCGGCAGGTATTGGGCATTGCCAGCGCGTTGATGATGTTGCCGACGCCGCTGCTCTGCAGCAGCATCACGCCCTTCGCGCCGCCGAGATACGCGCCGGCCAGCGCATAGATGCCTTCCTGTTCCGTCGTGCAGGTCACGGTGGACATGGCGTTGTCTTCTTCGCACATCTTGATCAGGCGGCTATGCCCGGCGTCGGGCACGTGGCAGACCTGCGTGATGCCTTCGGCCTGCAGGGTCGCAAAGACCTCGGCGTGCCAATCCAAAGCGGTTTCAGTCATGAAGGGATATCGTCTCTCGGTGCAGTGATGTGATGCGGCGCGATCTTAACCTTTTCCGCCCGGCGGGGCGAATTCCAAAACGCAATGCGCCGATCATTTTTATTTATAGAGATCGCGGTCGCGCTCGAAGGCTTCGGCGAACAACGCAACGAGCCGCTGCGCTTCGACATTATGCTCGGCGTATTGCATCAGACCCTTGGTCATGAAGGACGCGAAGCTCACCGCCTCCGCCTTGCCGCGCAGATCGAAATGCTCGGCGATGTCGTCGAGATCGTCATGCACGAGCCGCCGCGCCATCACGTTGAGCTGGGTTTTGACGAAACGGTTCTTGTTCCGCCATTTTCGTTGGGACTTCGCCGTGGCCATGGCCCACTCCCCTTTCGGCCGGTCCATGCGGACCGCCGGTTCGGACCGTCGATCACCACGCCAGGGCCGGCACCATGCCGGACGAGTCAACGGAACGGGTTGCACCGCACCCTTTGTAGCCGGACGGCCAAGCGCCGTCACCCTCCATCCTCCTACTAGTAGCCGAGGGCGCAGCCGTCCTTGCGCGGATCGGAACCGCCCGCGAGGGTCCCTTCCCGCCAGTCGATCTGGATCGCCTGCCCGCCGCCGATCGGCCGCGGCGCGTCGACAAGCGTGTGGCCCAGCCGCTGCAGTCCATCGCGCACATCCGCCGGCACGCCGGTTTCCACATCGACGTCCTTGGTGTTCGGTGCGGACATAAACCGTGGAAAATCAATTGCTTCCTGAACATCCATGCCGAAATCCAGGATGTTCGACAGGACATGGGCATGGCCGAGCGCCTGATACGCGCCGCCCATCACGCCGAAGGGCATCAACGCTTTGCCGTCCTTCGCCATCATGCCGGGGATGATCGTGTGCAGCGGCCGCTTGCCCGGTTCGATGCAGTTCGGATGGCCCGGCTCGACGACGAAACCGCAGCCGCGGTTCTGCAGCATGACGCCGGATTTCGGGCCCATGATGCCGCTGCCGAAGCCGCTGAACAGCGAATTGATGAAGCTGACCGTGTTGCGGTCCTTATCCACCACGGTCAGATAGATCGTGTCGTGATGCGTCGGCAGCACCGCCGGCGGAATCTCCGACATGGCGCGGTCCATCGCGATGACCCCGCGCAACTCGTCCGCGTGCTCATCGCTCAGCATCCAGTCGATCGGCACCTGCGCGCGCGCCGGATCGGCCACCACCGTATCCCGGTCGCCATAGGCCAGCCGCGACGCCTCGATCTCCAAGTGCAGCCGCTCCACCGAGAGCGGGTCCATGGCCGAGAAATCGTAGCCGGACAGGATGTTGAGGATTTCCAACGCGACGATGCCCTGCCCGTTCGGCGGGCATTCGTAAACCGTGTGATCGCGATAGTCGGTCTTCACCGGTGTCACATACTCGCCCATCCCCCTGGCGGCGGCGAAATCCTCCATCGTGTGATGACCGCCAAGCTCCTGCAGATGCGAGACGATATCCTCGGCGACCCAGCCGGAATAGAAACCGTCGCGGCCCTGTTCGGCGATGACTTCCATCGTCGCGGCCAGTTTCTCCTGGCGGTGCATGGTTCCTTCGGCCGGCGGCTTGCCGCCCGGCAGGAACACCGCCTTGGTGCCCGGATCGTGGCTGAGCGTCGCGACATTGCCCGCGAAATCGTAGGCGACGCGGGACGACAGCGGATAGCCTTCCTTCGCGAACCGGATCGCCGGCTGCAGCAACTCGCCGAGGCTTTTGGTGCCGTGCTTCTCGATCAGCGTCTGCCAGGCGTCGATCGCGCCGGGCACCGTCACCGCGTGCGGCGTGTGCTGCTCGATCGTGGTGATGCCGTTCTCGACATACCAGTCCGGGTCGGCGCCGGCGGGCGCGCGGCCCGACCCGTTGAAGGCGACGATCTCCTCCTCGCCCTCCGGCGCGTACAGCATGAAGCAATCGCCGCCGATGCCGGTCGACTCCGGCTCGACCACGCATTGCACGGCGCAGGCGGCCACCGCCGCGTCCATCGCGTTGCCGCCGTCCTGCAACACTTGAATCGCGGTCATCGTCGACAGCGGATGAGAGGTCGCGGCCATGCCGTTCAGCGAACGGACGGGTGAGCGGCCTGGAAGGTCCAGATTACGCATGCAGCGCTCCACAGAATCGGGTTAAGAGTAGGAAATGAGCGGTGATGGTAAGCCCGACGCCCCTCCCGGTCAAACACACAACATCGCGAGGCCCTGCCCGATGAGCGCTGAAATTTCCCGGTTGATCAAGGTGATGGCCCGGCTTCGCGACCCCGAGACCGGCTGCCCCTGGGATATCGAGCAGAGTTTCGAGACCATCGCGCCGTATACCATCGAAGAGGCCTACGAGGTCGCCGAGGCCATCGCGCAACGGGACATGCCGGCGTTGAAGGAGGAGCTTGGCGACCTGCTGCTCCAAGTGGTCTATCACGCCCGCATGGCCGAGGAAGACAGGCATTTCGACTTCGACGCGGTCGCCAAGACCATCGCCGACAAGATGATCCGCCGGCATCCGCATGTCTTCGGCGACGACAGCGTGGCGACCGCGGACGCGCAGACCGCGAATTGGGAAGCGCAGAAAGCCGCCGAACGCGCGAAGAAAGCCGAAGCCGGCGGACAACGGCCGAGCGCCCTCGACGGCGTACCGCTTCCCCTCCCCGCACTGACCCGCGCCGAGAAGCTGACGAAACGCGCCGCCCGCGTCGGCTTCGACTGGCCAGATGTCGGCCAGGTCTTCGACAAGCTCGCCGAGGAGATCGGCGAATTGCGCGCCGAGATCCACAGCGGCGCGCCCGCCGACCGGCTGGAAGACGAACTGGGCGACATGCTGTTCTGCGTCGCCAACCTCGCCCGTCATCTCAGGGTCGACCCCGAAGAAGCGCTCCGCCGCACAAACCGCAAGTTCGAGCGCCGTTTCCGCGCGATCGAGAACAGCTTCACGGCCGAGGACCGCGACATCGCCGAGGCGAGTTTGGAGGAGATGGAGGAACGGTGGCAGGCCGCGAAGGCGGACGCACGCTGATCTAGAGCATTCCCTATTTAGCTAGAATCGTTTTTTTGGGTTCCCCTTTTTTGTTGGATGTGATTCAAGCTATCTGCTGGATCAGGAGGCCAGCGGCTATGGCTCGACCTCTTTCCGTTGATTTACGAGAGCGCGTTGT